>NZ_QJPK01000029.1 GCF_003259195.1 Paracoccus sediminilitoris | reverse complement strand
TACATGGCCGCGACCGACCAGTTGCCAGATCAAACAAAGCTCTTGCCAAGGGGCCATCCATACATGGTCCGAGGACCATGGCGAGCGGGATAGAGCACCGCCTTACCAAGCCAAACCGTCCGTGGACGAATGATCAAGTGGAGCGAACGACCGAACAATCAAAGACGCGACCGTGAAATGATACGATTACAATGCCAACGATTAGCTACGCACGCACTTGGCCGAATTTGTTGACGCATACAATCTTGCACGCGGGCTAAAGACCTTTAACGGTTCGACGCCCTACGAATATATCTACAAAAGCTGGATTTAAGACCTAGACCGATCCACTAAATGCCGGGACTGAACATGGCCGTTCAGTCAGCCAACCGACTTGATCACACCGGAAGGCAGATAGGTGTATGATCGAGACGAATGCCGCAGAACAAGGTTGCTAATCAACTGCGCCCCTCCTTCCTCAGGAGTGCAAGCTGATGTAACGGCCATGGCGCGCATCGTTCGTCGCGCCTGTTGCCGGGGACGACCATCCATGCGTCGCCCCATGCCGCATCCGCTGGCCTTTCAACCCCAAAACCAACCCGCCCGGCCGGGTGGCGCCGAATCGGTCGGTTCTAATTCCTCAGGCACGGCGGGCCTGACGGCGGCGCATCAGGCCCAGGCCTCCAAAGCCCGCCACAAGCATCCATGCGGTGGCCGGCAGGGGCACCGGGGCCGGGGCTGTCAGCGTCTCGAAGCGGATGCCGTCGGCGGTTCCCTCCTTGAAGCCCGCCCAATAGGTGTGATCGCTGGTGAAGTCACCGTTCTCATCGACCGACCAGACGCCGTCGCTGCCCTTCGCGGTCAGTTCCAGATACTTGTCCACGACCGAGCTGCCCTTCAGTTCCTTGTCCAGCCAAGCGGTGATGAAGTGCTGGCCGACATTGTTCATGAAAACCGTATCCCAGACCGGATCGGTGTAATGCCCGGACACGCCGGCGGCAAAACTCTCCTGCGGGGCCGGTATCGGGGCCACGGTGTTGTGGCCGCCGCCGTCGAAGGTAACCAGCGTCCGGTCGACGCCGGTCGCGCCTTCCCAGATCTTTCGGATTCCGTTCTCATAGCCCGAGACGGTGTCGTTGGACCCGGCCATGAACAGCATCGGAATCTCGATCCCGGCCAGACCTTCGGCATCCCAGAAGTTATTGTTCATCCCCCAGGGGCCGATCGCCACCGCGGTCTTGATGCGCGGGTCGGGCAGGGCGTCGTGGGTCGGGCTGCCCTCCTTGTGGATGGCCAGCGTATCATGGGGGGCAAAGCGCAGCGCAGTGTCGCTGAGACCGCCGCCCGCCGTCACGACGGCACCGTAACCGCCCATCGAATAGCCGATGACCGCGGCGTTGTCGGTGTCGATCAGCCCGGTCAGGCCCAGATCCGCATCGCCGTTGATGCGCGCCATCTCGTCCAGCACGAACATCTGGTCCAGCGACCGGTTGACCAGGGTCGAGGCAAAGGCTCCCTGATCGTTATAGGTCGAATCCGTATGATCGACAGAGGCCACGACATAGCCCTTGGAGGCCAAGTTCTCGGCCAGATGCGACATCAGGAAGCGGTTGCCGGGATAGCCGTGGCTCAGCATGACCAGCGGAAAGGGATTTGTAACGGGCGGCGGCAGGGCGTCGCGGACGGCGCGACCCTCTAGCGTGATCTCGGTGATGCCGTCGCGCAGATAGGTGTTGAAGGCGGTCGCGCCGATCGATCCGGTCTGGGCGGGATACCACATCTCGACCTTCAGGGGGCGGTCATAGACGGGCAGCGTCTCGGGCTTGGGGGCGCTGGCGCTGATCGCCTTGAAGTCGATCTGGTTCGGGTTGACCAGGTTGAACTGACGCACGCCGACGGCATAGTCGCCATAGGCGGCCAAGGCCGGCGCATCGGGGGATTGCCCGTCGATGCGGTTCTGCGCGGCCAGCGGCGTCGCCGCCAGAACCGCGAAAAGGGTTGCAGTCAAGGTCGTATGCATCATGGGCGGAGTTCTCCGGGGGGGGCGCAAACAGTCAAGACGGTGAAGCAGATCAGGAGCCGTTCTGCAGGTCATGCAATCAACCTTCGCGTCGTTAAACAAGGTTAACAATGCTGCGATGACGCTTGTGAGACAAAAGGGTGACGATGCCGGACATCTGGCCCCCGCGCCCGAAGGGTTAGCCCTGATCGGAACCCGGTGAGGCACGTTCCCTCAGGCGCTCCAGCCCGTATCCCCATGCCGTAGCCAGTTGCGCCAGACCCAGCAGCGCGCTGCGGGACACGGGCCGGGGTTGACCGTCCCGCAGCGGATGGGTCACCAGCCGTGCATAGAAGCCGGGGGACGAGAAACGTGGCTCCGCAGCCTGTCTGGCATCCATTCGGGCCTGCAGGTGACGCGCACCGCGCCCGTAATTGCTCTGCTGGCGCCAGAAGCCCCGGAAGTCCATGTGATGGGCATGATCGACGACGGCCTGCGGGGCGTGGGCCAGCGCTCCGCCCGCGTCCCGCCAGCGCTGGCCCAGATCCCGATCCTCGCCTGCGGCCCGGGGAAAGCTTTCGTCGAACCCACCGATGCGGTCGAAGAGATCCCGGTCGAAGGCCAGGTTGTTCGTGGTGAAGAAGGCCGTATCGCCGCCATCGTTCCCGCCCGCGGCATAGAGGTAATCGCATAGCGACTGGCTGGCCGCGGCATAGACATTGCCGGGCAGGGCATTGCGGACATGGCCCCCCACCATGCGCCCGGCCACGCCGCCCTGGGCCGCCGCCAGCATCCCCAGCCAATCTGGCCGAGGCATGCAGTCGTCATCGGTCAGGGCGATCAGCCGCGCATCGGTCGCCCTCACGCCGTGATTGCGTGCCTTTGCGGGGCCGCCATTGCGTTTCAGCGCCAGACAGCGGACCCGCTCGCCGAATGTGGCACAAACGGGAGCCGCGGGGCGAGCGCCGGCATCGTCCACGACGATGATCGTATCGGGGGCCGGGTCCAGGCGCATCAGCGCGCCCAAACAGTCTCGCAACCGTTCGGGCCTGTCATGGGTCGGCACCACCACGGCTGTTTTCATCGGCGCGACTTTCCTGATGGGCTCCGGCCGGGGATCGGCGACCATTTGTTGCTAACGCGCTTTTGCGTCTTGGTACAAGAGAGAGGGAACGAATGCAGAAAACTCTAACGTGCTTGTCCCTTGGCGAGGCACATAAAGCAGGGCAGGATGAGCCGCCCGCCCCGCACCCCGTGCAAATCCAGGAGAGATCATGACCACCGCACCCTTGCTGACGCCGCGCGGCATGCTTATCGCCCTGGTGGCGGCCATGCTGTTGGCTTGGCCCATGCTGGCCACCGGCAGCTACCTGATCTTTGCGGATACGCCCAGCTATATCCGCGGGGGCGACATCATTGGTCGCATGGTGTTGGACATGCTGGATTCGATCAGCTTCTGGCCGACGGGGGGCATGGATGCCAGTGCTGTTCCGGATGCCGGAACCCCCGCTCCGCCAGCCGAAGACATGCGCAATGAACGGGGCGAGGCTTATGTCGTCCGGTCGTTCATCTATTCCCTTTATACCTTGGTCACCGGGGCCTCCGTCTGGCCTGCGGGCTTTGCGATTCTGCAGGCGGCGATGACGCTGTGGACGTTGTTTGCGCTGATCGGTCCGGCGGCCGCGTCGCGTCCATGGGTGCTGGGGGCCGGGTTTTTAGCAGTCGCGGCCTTGACGACCCTACCTTGGTTCACCGTCTATCTGATGCCCGATCTGATGGCCGCCATCGTGCTGATCTATGGCGCGATCCTGATGCGGCGTTTCGATGATCTGCGGCCTTGGCAGCGCTTTGCCCTTGGGGCGATTGCCTGCTTGGCGGTAGCGGCCCATTACGGGCACGGTCCCTTGGCCCTGGGGCTTTTCGGTCTGGTCCTGCTGTGGCGGCTGATCGCCCGGCGCCTGACTTGGGCGGTGCTGGTGGCGGGGATCGTGCCGGTGATGTTCGCACCCCTGGCCAATCTGGGGGCCAGCTCGGTGGCGCTGGACACGCCCTCGGTCGCGCCGCTGCGCCTGCCGATTCTTTTGGCCCGGTCGATTCAGGACGGTCCGGCACGCTGGTATCTGCAGGAGGTCTGTCCGGAGGCACCGCTGGCCTTCTGCGAGGCTTTCGGAGACGATGTGCCGACGAATATTCCTCAGTTCCTGTGGGACGAAAATGGCATCGATTCTCTTTCGCCGGAATTGATGGCCCAGATCAGGGCCGAGGAATTCCGTGTCCTGGCCCTGGCTTTCCGCGCCTATCCGGTTCAGCAGACGGTCTCGCTTTTTCGCAATGCCGCCCTGCAGACCGTCAAGATCGGGACCGAGCAGATCGAAGTGGCCTCGTGGAGCCGCGAGAATGGATGGGAGCCGTCCACCGACCCTTACGCTCGGACCGTCCTGGAACGGTTCGACACCATCGTTCTCTATGCCACCGGGGCGGCCGGGGTGCTTCTGGTCCTGCTGCTGCTGGCAGGTCGCTTGACCCGGACCGAGCGTGAGGTGCTGGCCGTTTTGGTGCTGGGCCACCTGTTGAACGCGTTGATTTTTGGCGGGCTTTCGGCGCCGGTTGACCGGTATCAATCGCGGATCGCCTGGCTGTTTCCAGCCTTTGCCGTCATCGTGCTAGCGCGCATGCGGTCAAGGACTGCCGACGTTGCGATAAAGTGATATCCGTGCAGGGGTCGGCATGCTTTGTTAACGCTATAAAAAGATAACTCCCCAGAATCGTCCGAAAAGCCATAATATTCCGTGCAGAGGTGTCTAGGGACGCAACCAAGTGAAAGGCACGTGAGTGAACGACGGTTTTCAGACTGCGATCATCATCGGGGGCGGCCCAGCTGGATTGACCGCAGCCTATGAGCTTCAGAAGCAAAGCGATTCCATCCGGCCCGTCATCTTCGAAGCCGGTCGGATCGTGGGCGGCATCTCGCGCACCGAAAGCCATAACGGCTATCGCTTCGATATCGGCGGGCACCGCTTCTTCACCAAGGTGCCCGAGGTCGAGGCGATGTGGCACGAGGTTTTGGGTGATGACTTTATCACCCGCCCGCGCCTCAGTCGGATCTACTACCGCGACAAGTTCTATGCCTACCCGCTGAAGATCTTCAATGCGCTTGGAAATATCGGCCCCTACGAGGCCAGCCGGATCATGCTGAGCTATATCAAGTGGAAGATCCGCCCGTCCAAGCGCGAGGACAATTTCGAAGAATGGGTCATCAACCGCTTTGGCGGGCGTCTCTACATGCATTTCTTCCGGTCCTATACGGAAAAGGTCTGGGGGCTGAATCCGCGAAACATCCAAGCCGATTGGGCGGCGCAACGGATCAAGAACCTGTCCCTGCCCAAGGCGGTCTGGAACGCCCTGACCGGGGCCAACGATACGGCCAGCCTGATCGAGGAATTTCAGTATCCCCGCCTTGGGCCCGGCATGATGTGGGAAAAGACCGCGGCACGGGTGCAGGAGGCGGGTGGCGAGGTGCAGTTGCAATCTGCGGTGACGCGGGTCTATCGGGATGGGATGCGGATCACCGGCGTGGATGTTCGCAGCTGGGACGGGGCGCCCGAGCACACGCCCGTCACCACTCATGTCCGGGGCGATCACTTCGTCAACACGATGGCCCTGCGCGACCTGATCCATGCCTTCGACCCGCCCCCGCCGGAGGAGGTGATCGAGGCTGCGGATCGCCTAAAATACCGGGACTTCCTGATCGTAACCCTGGTTTTGAACAAGGCCGATCCCTTTCCGGACAACTGGATCTATGTCCATTCTCCCAAGGTGAAGGTGGGGCGGATCCAGAACTTCCGCGCCTGGTCTCCCGAGATGCTGGCCGATCCCGACACGGCCTCGATCGGGATGGAGTATTTCTGCCAGTTGGGCGATGGCCTCTGGACCATGAGCGATGCGGAACTGCGCAACCTGGCCGCTACCGAGCTGGAGCAGCTGGGCCTGGGCCTAGCCTCGGACGTGATCGACGCTGCGATCATTCGCCAGCCCAAGGCCTATCCTGTCTATGACGGCGAATATCAGGAGGCACTGGAGGTCGTGTCATCCTGGATCCGGCAGCTGGAGAATTTTCAGACCGTCGGCCGCAACGGTCTGCACCGCTACAACAACCAGGATCATTCGATGCTGTCCGCCATGCTGGCCGCCCGAAACATTCTGGGAGAGGAGAACGACGTCTGGTCGGTCAATGTCGACCGCGCCTATCACGAGGAGTTCGAGATCAAGAAGGACCCGACGCCCTCGTCACAGGCAAAAACCGTCTGAGAGTCCCCTTCCGCAAGCCTGCCGGCCCTGTCAGGGCCGGCTGCTTGAGATCCTTGCGGTAGTTTGGGAGGCTACGGCAGGAAGCTCGGCCCGGAACCATTCCATCGTCTTTTCCAGCCCCGCCCGCAGTTGGATGCGAGGGGACCATCCCAGCAGTTCCTTGGCCCGCCGAATATCGGGCCTGCGCCGCTGCGGATCGTCCACGGGCAGCGGCATGAAGGTCAGCTCGGGTGTCCCGGGGACCATCTCCCGAACCATATCGGCCAGTTCGATAATCGTGAACTCTCCAGGATTGCCCAGGTTGATCGGCGTTTCCGGATTGACCTGATATTCCATCAGGGCCACCAGCCCATCAACCAGGTCCGATACATAGCAGAAGCTGCGCGTTTGCTGACCGCTCCCATAGATCGTCAGCGGTTCGTTCATCAGGGCCTGACAGATCAGGTTCGACACGATGCGCCCGTCATCGGGCCGCATATGGGCACCATAGGTGTTGAACAGGCGCGCGACGCGCGTGTCCACCCTTCTGGCCCGCAGATATTCAAAGCACAGGGTTTCGGCCGAACGCTTGCCCTCGTCATAGCAGGCACGGGGACCTGTGCAGTTGACGTTGCCCCAATAATCCTCGGATTGGGGATGGACCAGCGGATCGCCATAGACCTCGCTGGTCGATGCCTGCAGAAAACGGGCTCCCTTCTCGGCTGCCAGCATCAGCAGGTTGTTGACCCCGACGATATTCGTCATCAGCGTATGGACCGGATCGGCCTGATAGAGAGGCGGAGAGGCTGCACAAGCCATGTTGTAGATCCGGTCGACCGGTCCCGAAATCGCCGGAAGCCGGATGATGTCGGCCTCGATCAGCGTGAAATTCGGCGTATCGACCAGCTTTGCTATGGTGCGGCGGCGTCCGGTCTGGAAATTGTCCAGACAGATCACGCGATGACCTTCGGCTAACATCCGTTCGCACAGGTGGGAACCGATAAAGCCTGCTCCACCTGTGACCAGAACGGTTTTCCCTCTGGTTGCGGTTTGAGTCACGAAACCTCCTGACCGCGAAAATCGGCCGCATTTAAAAAAATGAACAAAAGCTGAAGCAACGGCAGGCAGCTATGGAGGGACAATCGCTTGCGATGCAGATTCCTGCAATCAGTTCTACATGCGTAAACTAAGAACCTGTCTAAATGGTTAAGTAATCGGGCCTTGGGACGGGCAAGTCTCTGCTGTTCCCAAGACACTTGCCCGGTTAAGGGCTTTCTTGGGCGGACCGGCAGGCAGCTTTGCGGATGCGGGCGGTGCGGAACCGGTCGAAGCGTTCGGCCAAGGGCTGCGCATGGCTGGACAGGTCGGGGTCCAGATCGGCAAAATACGGTCTGCCCTGCCGTGTCGCTCGCGCTTCGGCCCCGCGCCAGAACGGAACGCATCCCAAAAACAGCGCTGTCACATCCGGTCGACGGATGAAGGCCTGTGTCAAAAAGCCCAAGAACATGCCGCCTCGACCCGATTGCAGCGCCAAGGCCGCCGCATAGAGGTCGTAGAAGGTGCGCGACAGCGTGAACAGCGCCGGGGCGATGTCGGGGCGCGCCTGTTCCAGCCGGAACAGGGTCATCTCGATCGCCATTCGCATCCGGCGGGGCGATGCGGACATGCCCCCCCCGGTGATGCGATAGCCCACGAGAAAGCCCGGGGCGGGGGCGATGGGCCCGCGCTGCGCCAAGGCAAGGTAGAAGTCGATATCCTCGGTGCCATAGGCGCGGAAAGCTTGAAAGGCTTCCTCAAACCCCCCTGCGGCGCGCGCCGCATCGGCGCGAAACATTACATTGCTGGCATTGTTCAGGAAATTGAAGCCCAGAATCTGATCCAGCGCCATTCCCTCATGCAGGGGGCGGCCCTGGTCCGAGATCACGCGATCCTGCGCGTCGATACGCCGGCACCAAGAATAGACCATCACCGGGGCAAGGGGCGATGTGGTGGCCACATGCATCTGCCGCGCCAGCTTGTCGGGATGCCAGATGTCATCGGCGTCGATCGTGGCGATCCACGTGCCCTGCGCCTCGGCGATGGCGGCGTTCCGGGCCCGCGCCACGCCGCCATTGGCTTGGGTGATGATCCGCAGGCGCGGCTCCTCCCGGGCGATGGCTCGCAGGATGTCGTGCGTCCGATCGGTCGATCCGTCATCGACTGCGATGATCTCGAAATGGGGATAGCGCTGCTCCCGTACCGAGGCGAGCGTCGCCGCGATCGTCCCCGCCGCGTTATAGGCCGGGATGATCACCGAGATGAGCGGCTGGTCCGCAGGCGTTTCCGCCATCATGGCCGGCGCCCGCGCAGGAGTCCGTCCAGCCACCTGAGGGGCGCAGTCAGACGCCAGCTGCGCGAATGCAGGATCTGGATCATGACCGTCCGGTTTTTCTCCAGTTCGGCCTCCCGCGCGCGAAGGGTCGCCTGCAGACGCGCGTTGTCTTCGGCCATCTTCTGCCAGGCATGGCCAAGGCGGGCGACTTCCGCTTCGGCCATGTGCCGCCTTTCGGTAGTCTCATGCATGTCCGCTTGCCGCAGGGACCACATCCCGGGATGGATCAGCGCATGGGGGGGGGCCTCCGCATCCGCATCGGTCAGGTCGCGGCGTAAAAACAGCAGCAGGTTCTGCCGATACCAGGGTTCGATCCGCGCATCCGTCCACAGCGCATGGCGCAGGACATCCTCGCAGGCGAACCCGGCCCGGGCGAAATGGCCGTGCCAATAGTCGGGCCAGGCCTCGTTCACGTGATCGGTGCCGCCTTGCCCCGGAATGGCGGCCGAGAATAGCACCGCCGGGGCATGGGCGGTCAGGGTCTGCACCAGGGTCTCCGCCGCCTCGGCCGGCAGATGCTCTGCGACCTCCAGGCAGAGGGCTAGGTCAAAGCGGCGCTCAAGGTGCAAGGGGCGGGTCAGGTCCGCGACCTGAAACCGCTCCGGTGCGATTTCCAGGGCGTCTTGGGGTACCCAGGGCCCGTCCAGTCCGAAGACATCGGCCCCCAAGCCTTGCGCCTCGGCCAGCCATCCTCCTGAT
The DNA here is from genome assembly GCF_003259195.1 of Paracoccus sediminilitoris. Classification (GTDB taxonomy): domain Bacteria; phylum Pseudomonadota; class Alphaproteobacteria; order Rhodobacterales; family Rhodobacteraceae; genus Paracoccus; species Paracoccus sediminilitoris. The sequence goes on along the minus strand of NZ_QJPK01000029.1, from coordinate 33,889 downwards.
CCGCATCCGAAATCGACCACAGTCTGCGGCTTGATCCGCTCGAAGACCGAGGGCAGGACCGCGGCCGCCGAGCGGCGCACGCCATCGCGAAGTCCGGCATAGAAGGCCGCGTCATAGGCGGGCTCACTCATCGTCCGACCGGGGTTGGGGTGGCAGGAAGGATGTCGCCGGAGGCCGGAACGCCATGGGCAGATAGGCCAGCGATCCGGCATAGCCCCGCAGCCATGGTCCCGTCAGCCGGTCAGGCTTGCGCAGCAGCCTCTGCAAGGGCGCCTTCAGCCCCCGCCTGGCCAGCCAGACGGGCATGGTCCACAGCGCGCGGCGCAGGTCGCGCCGGTCGCGGTTGCGCCCGTATTGCGCCAGAAGCGCTACGATATGGCCAAAGCCATAGCCATAGGCCTGCCGCTTGAGGTCGTCCCAGCTGTCACGGTGGCGGTGTCGCACCACCGAGAGGGGTTCATAAACGATCGCGCCCCCGGCATGCAGCACGCGGCTCCAGTATTCGCTGTCATCGCCGCAGCCGCCGGCCGCGCCGGGGCCGATGCGTTCGTCGAATCCGCCCAGTTCCAGAACCCGTCGGCGGCGCACCGCCATGTTCGCGCCCGCGCCGATATCCCAGACCGGGGGACTGGCAGGCGAGCGGTCCAGAAACACCCGGTCGTACAGCAGCGGGACCTGGCCCATGCCGCCGAAGCCCAGATCGTATTGGAAGGCGATCTGGGCCTCGGCCGCCAGCGTCTCGGGCAGGACCAGGCCGCAGACCACGTCCACGCCAGGGGCAAAGGCGCCCAGCAGCGGCTCTATCCAGCCGGGTTCGGGGCGCACGTCGTCATCGACGAAGACCACGACATCGCCCCGCGCGGCCAGCACGCCCGCATTGCGCGCCCGGCTGAGCCCGGGCGTGGGCTCGGTCACATAGCGCACGCCCGGATGCGCCTCGACCACGGCGCGGGTTTCGGGGTCGGGGCCATTGTCCACCACGACGATGTCGCGGTCGCCGGCGATTTCGGTCGACAGGCTGTCCAGGCAATTGGCCAGATCCCGGGGCCGGCGCCGGGTGCAGATGACGATGCTGGCCGTCAGGGCGGGGGCAGCGTCGCGCCGGGCCCGGATCAGGTCCGAGAGGCGGTCCAGATCCTCGGCCGCAGGCACGCCCCGATCCGCCCACAGATCGGGCAACTCGTGCGGGCGCACCGGGTCCAGCCCGCAGGCCAGCAGCAGGGTGACGGTGCCACCGATGGCCTGCGCTGCGCGGCGCGCCAGATCGCCCGCCTCCATGGGAAAGGCCTCGGGCATCTCATGGGTCAGGCCCAGCACCATGCCCTGCATGCGGAAATAGAGCAGGACCCCGCGCGCCTCGGCGGGGATCTCCAGGCGGGTTGGCAGCGCATCCAGATCGACATGGAGGATGGTCCAGGGGGCGGAGGGTCTCATGCGGCGTGATCCTTTCGCCGTTGCGCAACACGGGCCAGTGAGCGGTCGTATTCGCCGAACAGGCCCTGCACCAGGCCGCTGATTTCGGACAGCACGAAGCCGGGCGGCAGCGCGGCGCGGCCCAAGGGATAGCCTGCCAGCATGCGCCCGTAATGCTGCACCAGAAGCCAGCTCAGGACGCGACGATGGGCAGCCCGCGTCTCGGGGTCATGACGCGCGTTCTTTTGTATCAGCGCGCCCATGGAGAGGCCCCAGGACCGGAACTGGCGGCGCAGTCCGGGCATGTCCTGGCGGTGTTCGTGCCTGACGGCCTGCCGGGGGGAATAGGCCAGCGGCGCGCCGGACCGCACCACGCGGTAGAAGATGTCCAGATCGCCGCCCCCCGGCAGCGGGGGGCCAGTGTCCAGCGCCTCGTCGAACCCGTCCAGATCGCGCAGGGTCGCGGTCCGGAAGATCATGTTCGTCCCGGTCCCCAGCCTACCGGTATTGGCCGGATAGAAGGGGTCGTTCCAGCGCCGGCGGCGATAGCTGCGCCAGTCGATCCCCTCGCCGAACCCGCCTGCGGCCTCGAAGCGGACCTGGGCCTCGGTCTCCAGGATCATCGGCAGGACCGGTCCGGTGAAGGCCCCGGCAGCGGGCTGGTCGCGCAGGCTTTCGGCAAAGCCGTCCAGCCAACCGTGATCGGGCACGGCATCGTCGTCGATGAAGCCCAGATAGGGGCGGTCCGTCTCGCGAAGCGCCCTGTTGCGGCCGAAATCCAGGCCCGGAACCGGCTCCATCGCATAGCGGACCCCCGCGAATTCGGCCACGGCGTCGCGGGTGGAGTTGTCGGGCGGGGCATTGTCGACAACCATGATCTCGAACGGAACCGCATCGCCGGTCCGACCGTCACGCAGCCGCACCAAGGCCTCCAGCGTGCGGCGCAGCAGGACGGCGCGGTTGCGCGTGCAGACGGCGATGGTCAGGGGCGGCAGCGCGGGCGGCGCCAGCCCGGCCGTCAGGTGGTCATAGAGGCCATAGGCCGTGGCCATCGGCCCGCCCGTGTCCTGGACCAGCGCCTTAAGGCCGGCCGGAGGCACCTCTGCGCCAAAGGCGGACCGACCGATCAGCAGCCGCCCCGCCGGACGGCCCTTGTGACGCAGCAGCAGATAGACCCCCTGCGCCTCGCCCATGGACAACGGTTCCAGGGGTTGGGTCATCTCCTGCTCCACGATCGCCCAAGGCGCGCGCAGATCCGCCGCGGTCCAGGTTCGTCTCATGCCTCGTCTCCGTACAGATCGGCGTAAAGTCCAGGTTGGGCGGCCAGTTCGGCAGGCCGCCCTTCTTGGATCAGGCGGCCGGACCGCAGCACCAGGACGCGGTCGGCAAAGTCGATGGTTTCCCGCCGATGGGCGATGACGATGATCACCCGGGGCCGGCTTTTCTGTTCCAGGATCCGCCTGATGGCGCGTTCGGTGATCAGGTCCAGCGCGTTCGTGGCCTCGTCCAGGATCAGCACGTCCGGATCGCGCAGCAGCGCGCGGGCCAAGGCGATCCGCTGACGTTGGCCCTGCGACAGCCGGGCGCCACGCTCTCCGATCAGGGTGTCATAGCCTTGGTCCAGCGCAGCGATGAACTCATCCGCCTGCGCGGCCTGGGCGGCGGCGCGCACGTCCTCGGCGCTGGCGCCAAGGCGGCCATAGGCGATGTTGGCGCGGATCGATCCGCTGAACAGAAAAGCATTCTGTTCGACGAAGGCGATCCGCTCATGCCAGGCCTGCGGCGAAATCTGCGACAGCGGCACGTCGTCGATCAGGATTCTCCCCTCTTCGGGCGAGGTAAAGCGCAGCAGCAAGGCCATCAGGGTAGACTTTCCCGCTCCGGATCGTCCGGCCACGGCGGTCACTTCGCCGACGCGGAAGCTGCACGAGATGTCGGTGATGGCCGGGACATCGGACTTCGGGTAACGGACCGTGACGTTCTCCAGCCGGATTTCACGGGCCAAGGCCGTCATGACCCCGTTCTGCCTGTCAATGGTCCCGATCTCGGCGATGACGGTCTCGACTTCGGTGACGGGGGAGTCGAACCCTAGCAGGCCGGCGCGGGCCCCCAGCACACTGGCCACGCGGAACTGGACCCGATAGGCAATCGCCAGAAAGCCGATCAGAACCGCCGCCTCATCCCCGCGGGCCAGGGAAATCATGATCAGCACCCCGACGATGCCTAAGGTCATCAGCTGAACCAGTGGGCTGATCAGCCCCGACAGGATGGTCAGGCGCATGAACACCCGGCTGATCTGCGACGACCGGCGCTGAAAGCGGCGGCGTTCATAGATCTCGCGGCCAAAGCCGCGGACCACCCGCAATCCGTTCAGCAGGCTGAACAGATAGGAGGTCAGACCCTCATTCGCGGCCGTCGCCCGCGCGCCGATGCTGCGCATCCGCCGCGTCAGACGCATGATGGCCAAAGCCATCAACCCTGTCAGCAGGGCCAGAATAACCGAATGCACGGGCGAGATCGCCACCAGAAACGCCGACAGCACGACGATGGCGATGACCTGTACGATCAGCGAGATCACCACGAACAGTGCGTCGCAGGTACGCCAGCTTTCCGTGGCCATGATGTTCAGCAGCTTGCCCGAGGACTTGCCCTCCAGCAGCACGATGTCCTGATGCATCAGGCTCTCGAAGATCTGGGCGCGCAGCCGTTCGGCGAATATCAGCGACAGCCGCGTGGACAGCACCAGGTTGACGACCCCTGTGGCCAACCCTGCCAGAAAAATCACCCCGGCCGCCAGCATCAGCTGTCCAGCCGAAGCCCCGCTACCGAACAAAGTCGCGATGAGATTGCCGACATAAGGAAGATCCTGCACCTGTCCGCTGGACATGGCGATCTGCGCGATGGGGATGATCAACGACAGGCCGAATCCCTCGAACACGGCCGAGACCAAGCCCAGCAGGACGATCACCGCAACGCGTCGGCGCTCATCCTTGGCGAGGCCGAGAACCCGCCGCATTACGTCGAAAGCGCCGTCGTGCAACACCGTGACCTCAAATACACCTTGTCTAAGCGACCGCGACATCGTCAGATAGGACTACGCGCGGCGGACTGCGCGATCAAGAAGAAGTTGGTTTTATTGGTGAACGCTCCGGGGCTGCCCGGAAATCCAACAGGCGGGAAAAGCATGCGTATCGTTGTGACGGGAAGTTCCGGTCTGGTCGGGGCCGTTTTGATGGAACGGCTGCGGCAGCGGGGGGACGATGCCGTGCCTGTGGACATGCGCGATCCGGATGCGCCGGTGGACATCCGGGACGGCGCTTCGCTGACGCGCGCCTGTGCGGGGGCCGACGGGGTGGTGCATCTGGCCGCTATCTCTCGCGTGGCTTGGGGCGAGACCCATCCCGATCTGTGCGACTCCATCAATGTGGACGGCACCCGGCAGGTTCTGGACGCTGCGCGGGCAGCCGGGCCGGATTGCTGGGTCGTGCATGCCAGCTCGCGCGAGATCTATGGTGATGCGCCCCAGTCTCCGGTGACCGAGGACGCCCCGAAACATCCCGTCAACCGCTATGGCCGGTCCAAGCTGCAATCCGAGCATCTGGTGGACGAAGCGGCAGAGACTGGGATGCGGACTGCGATCCTCAGGCTGTCCAGCGTCTATGGAGGGCGCCAGGATCATCCCGACCGCGTCATCCCCGCGCTGACATGGCGCGCGCTGCAGGGCGAACAACTGGTCATCACCGGAGCAGAGACCTTCTTCGATTTCGTCCATGTCGAGGACACTGTGGACGGCATCCTGGCCGCGATCGACAGGCTGGCCGCGGGAGATCCAGGCCTGCCGCCGCTGAACCTGGCAACCGGTGTGGCAACCAGCCTGCAGTCCTTGGCCGAAATCGTGCTGTCCGTCACGCAGTCGCAGGCACCGTTGCAGATGGTGCCGGCACGTGCCTTCGATGTTTCGGGCTATCAGGGCAGCACCAAGCGCGCCCGACAGGTGCTGGGCTGGCAGGCCCGGCATGTCCTCGTCGACGGAGTTCGCGACGTGGCCCGGAACCTGTCCCAATCCGGGGCGCTGGAGGCCGTCTCTCCGCCGGAATGACCCCCCGGCCCTGTCCCTGTTCGTTGCCAGTACGATTTTATTGAGGCAGCCCCATGCAAGACAGCGTTTTACAAGCGAACCCCGAGACGCGCCGTCTGGAAATCGACGGGCTGCGCGTCGTGGCCATGATCGGCGTGCTCTATGTCCATTTCTGGAACAAGAACCATGGTATGGAACATCTTCGGGTGTCCCTTTTCTTCGTGGTCAGCGGCTTCATCATCACGATGACCTTGCTGAAGGCCAAGGATGGCCCGGGGCATGTGAATATCCGAAATTTCTATATCCGTCGGGCGTTGCGGCTGTTTCCGGCCCTCTTCATGGCCCTGTTCGTGGCCTGTCTTTTTGACATGGCCGGTATCCGGGCCAGCATTTTGTGGCATTTGGCGCAATTGTCGAATGCTCATTTCGTGCTGCAAGAAGACTGGTCGCCCTGGGTTGCCGCGCATTTGTGGAGCCTCAATATTGTCGAGCAGTTCTATGTGATCTGCCCTCTGGCCGTCTTTGCCCTGACAAGGCGCAGGCTGATGGGGTTCTTTGCCGCCGTGATGCTGACATCCATTATTTTGCGTTTGATCATCCTGAACAGCGGGATCAATAATTGGCACACCATTCTTGTCACGTTCGATCCAATCGCGGCCGGATGCCTTCTGGCCATGGTTAAGGACAACAAGGTCGTCAGGTCCCTGTTAACCAATCACGCCAATCTTGTCGTCGGCGGCCTGTTCGTTTTGTCACCTATCTTGTTCCTCGAGGGCTTCGGCAGCACGATCGCCTATCGGATGGTAACGGTCTATGCCCTGGCTTCCATCGTCTTGCGCGCATATGTCGGGTTTGGTGGTGTGGCCCGAACCCTATTCACCAACGCCAGCATCCGGTTTCTCTCCAAGATCAGCTATGGGATCTATGTCTACCATTTCTTCTTGTGGTGGCTTGCCGGTAGCGTTTTCCACGATCTCTATCGTCCGGGGGCGCAAGCGTTCTTTGTCATGACTGCGCTGACGGTGATCGTGGCGACCCTGTCATGGTATGGCGTCGAGCGGCATTTCGACCGCTTGAAGGTCTTTTTCCCCCTGACAGGAACGGCCCCGAACAAGGTCGGGGCCGTGTAACGGGGAAGAGAACTGACGCGCCTGCGCGTCAGTTGTCGCCGAACAAATCGCGGGTATAGACCCGGTCGGCAATGTCCTGGATGTCGTCCGTCATACGATTGGCGATGACGACTTCGGACCGGGTCTTGAACGCGTCCAGATCGCGGATCACCTCAGAGCCGAAGAAGCTGTCCTCGGACAAGGCGGGCTCATAGATGATGATCTCGATGCCCTTGGCCTTCAGGCGCTTCATGATGCCCTGCACGGCGGATTGGCGGAAATTGTCTGACCCCGCCTTCATCACAAGGCGGTGGATGCCCACCACCTGCGGCTTGCGGCGCAGGATATCCTCGGCGATCACGTCCTTGCGGGTGCGGTTGGCATCGACCACGGCGGCAATCAGGTTCTGGGGCACATTGTGATAATTGGCCAGCAGCTGCTTGCTATCCTTGGGCAGGCAATAGCCGCCATAACCGAAGGATGGGTTGTTGTAATGCGCCCCGATCCGCGGATCCAGCGCCACGCCCTCGATGATCTGGCGGCTGTTCAGGCCATGGGTCAACGCATAGCTGTCCAACTCGTTGAAATAGGCCACCCGCAGCGCCAGATAGGTGTTGGCGAACAGCTTGATCGCCTCGGCCTCAGTCGATCCGGTCAGCAGGACTTGGACATCCTTGTCCAGTGCAGCCCCGGCCAGAAGATCTGCAAAGGCGCGGCCACGGGGGCTGTCCTCTCCGACCACGATGCGCGACGGATGCAGGTTGTCATGCAGCGCGCGACCTTCGCGCAGGAATTCCGGGCTGAAGATCACCTGGTCCGTGCCAAGCCGTTCGGAGACGTCCTTGGTGAAGCCGACCGGTACGGTCGATTTCACGACAATGACGGCCTTTGGTGCCAGGCGCATGACATCGCGGATCACCGCCTCGACGCTGGACGTGTCGAAGTAGTTCGAGACCGGATCATAGTTTGTGGGCGTCGCCACAATCACGAAGTCGGCGTCCTCATAGGCCGTCGCGGGATCGGTCGTCGCGGTCAGGTCCAAGTCGCGCTCGACCAGATAGCGCTCCATTTCATCGTCGATGATAGGGCATTTGCGATCATTCAGCATCGCGACGCGCGTCTCATCGACATCCAGAGCTCGGACCCGGTTATGGGTCGACAGGATGACGGCATTGGAGAGGCCGACATAGCCGATCCCGGCAACGGCAATATTTACTGATGACACTCGAGGGTTCCTTCGTCGTTTTCGCGCCTTTTATAGAACACGTCATGCCCCTTGAGAACTGTCGCTTTCAACAGGCTTAATTTTGCGGCCGCGCTGGCCATCAGCATGGGCCCCGGTTCAAGTTGATGGGTGTGCCCAGGATCATCCGAACAGTCGGACCCGCGCATATCCCGCCCCTGCAGCCAGATAATGAACCCACAGCATCATCACGGCCAGCACCACGTCCACCCAGTTCAGCCTGCGACGCACCAGGCCCAGGAACCGCCATTCCAGCCCGATCAGTCCGGCCAAAGCCAAAAAGCCCATGGCCGCGCCGGCCAAGGGCGCGATCAAGGCCAGTGGCAGGGACAGAAGGCTGACCCCCACCGCGATCACTGATGCCTTTCCTCGGGCCCCTGCGTTCAGCGCATGAGCCAGATCACCGTTCGCAGGATCGCGCATCATCCGGGTCCAGGGCTGGGCGCGGTGCCGATAATCCGTTGCCGCAAAATCCCGCCAGCCCCAAGACTTCAAATGGGTGCAGCGCAGTTCGGGAACCAGCATGACCGGACGGCCAAGCCGGGCCAGACGCAGGCCCAGCCCGACATCCTCGATCATCTGCTCTTCAGTGCGAAAGCCGCCGGCCTTGACCAAATCATGCCTGCGCAGCGCACCGCACCCCGTCCAGAATGTCGAGGCCGGCCCCGCAGCGCGCTGATGGACATGGTGATGCAGCAGATTGCGCAACCGGCTGACGCGCGGGGGGGCGGGCGGCGCGTCATCATAGCTGCCAAAGAGCCCCGCATGGTCGGGATGGTTCGAAAAGAACCGCTCCAGCCGGATGCGGGCATCCGCATGGACCACGACATCGGAATCCACGAAGAACAGGATCTCGCCCCGGCTGGCCTGCGCCCCGGCATTGCGGGCCCGGGCTGCGCCCTGATTGGGCTGGCAGATCGGCTGGATGCCCCGGCTGCGGACGATCTGGGCCGTGCGGTCCCGCGAGCCGTCATCGACCACCTTGATGTCCCCCACCGTAAACCCGGCTGCAAACAATCCGTCCAGACAGGCCCCGATCGTCGCTTCGGCCTCGTAGGCAGGAACGATTACATCAATATTCACGTCACGCTCCGGTTGAGAATGCGCTTCCATACGTGCAGCGCAGCAGTTCCACTTCGTTGTATGCGGACAATTGGCTGACTGGAACGTAATGTTTTGTGCAAGCTCAGATCTCGTTCTGCTTTACAGTCAGAACCTGATGGTTTCGGCCACTGAGATTGTGGGGAAATAGGTCTTCGGGCATCTGCCGTAGCGGATTGCCGCGCGATGCCAGTCCTTCAGGCGACTGAACATGGTTTGATGCAGTTACGCCTTTTGTAGCGGCGCTTGTCGTAATCCAAATTATTCTTGCGGGACTTCCGGCCAAGGTTGGGGACATTCATTTCCTTGCCAAGAAATTTTTCAGCCAATCAGCATCATAGCCACAATTCGCCAGGAGCCAATCAGCCTGCGGCTTGTTGTCCCAAGGTACCGCCCCCGAGTTATCACTGATCTGCCCTGCTGACATGGAAAAATGGATAGGTTTGCCTGTGGCGTCAGTCATGGCGTGCAACTTTGTATTCAGGCCGCCTTTCCTTGGTCGATCCGACGACCACGCCCCCTTTTACTCTGCAGGGCGAAAGCTGTGCGATGCGCATTCAGATTCTTGCGCAGGTTTACGCGAACGCATGGCGTCCGCCCGCTCACATCGATCATGATCGTCTTCGGACCGGCACCCGCAGCGGCCATGCCCACCATGATCCGGGCGAAGCCATCGTAATCGCTTCAAGGTTTCCAGCGGTTGGCGAATGCCTTGGGCTGGAGCATTTCCCTTCGATGCATGGCGCCAACGCACCCATGCGGTTATTATCTCATTGAAAATGCAGCGATCATTAACCCTGGAGCCACGTTGAAACTGCAAAGCACTGTGTCATTTTGCGGGCTAACACCCGTTAGTGCGGGACGACGATCGTCAGGATGGAGAATGCCAAGTCTTTGTCACCGTACTCAGCGGCTTCACCACGCTTGGGGGCTGTAGAAAAAGGCGGTCCGGAAACAGAGGCACTCTGACCTTCACGCGATTTGTTCAGCAGAGCCTCGACAATGCACAGATGAAAGTCAAATTTGTCCGATTATGGGCCGATAGTGATGGTCGGCATGGTCATTCAAAGAAATTTGCGGTTAGATGCGGCAACCCTGTTTTGATCGGTGATCCTGTTGCGCATAGCCTATCTTGTCGGCGAATACCCGGCTGTCTCGCATACCTTCATCCTGCGCGAGATCGCGGCGCTGCGGGCTCAGGGTTTGGATATCCTAACCTGCTCGATCCGCCGCACCGGTTCCCAACATCATCGCGGGCCGGCTGAAAAGGCCGAGGCCGCCGCGACCTTCAACGTGCTGGATGCGGCCAAGCGCCCGGGCAGGCTGCTGGCGGCACAGTTTCGCGCCTTGCGTCATCCCGGCCTTTATCTGTCGGTCCTGCGCCAAGCTTGGCGGATGCGCGGGCCAGGGCTGCGCGCGGGCCTCTATCAGTTGTTCTATTTCCTCGAGGCGACAGTGCTGTCCCGTCACCTGCAGGACCGGCAGGTGACGCATCTGCACAACCACTTTGCCCAAGCCAGCTGTTCGGTGGCGCTGCTAGCGGCACGGCTGGCGAATGTACCCTTTAGTTTTACCCTGCATGGCCCGGCCGATTTTACTGACCCCAAGCTGTGGCGGCTGGCCGATAAGATCGCAGCCGCGCGGTTCGTCGCCTGCATTTCGCATTACTGTCGGTCGCAGGCGATGCTGGTCAGCCCGCAGGATCACTGGTCCCGGCTGCGTATTGTGCATTGCGGGGTCGAACCCGAACGCTATGACGCGGGACCCGCACAGGGGCAGGGGATGCTGTTCGTCGGTCGCCTGGCCGCGGCCAAGGGGGTGCCGGTGCTGATCGAGGCGATGGCGCGGATCCGTACGCGTTGCCCCGACGCCCATCTGACCCTGATCGGCGACGGTCCCGACCGCGCCCGGCTGGAGGAGCATGTGCGCCGCGCCGGTCTGCAGGATGCAGTTCGCTTTTTGGGCTATCGCAGCCAAGACGAGGTGGCCGAGGCGCTGCGCGAGGCGGCGCTTTTCGTGCTGCCCTCCTTTGCTGAAGGGGTGCCCGTTGTGCTGATGGAGGCGATGGCCGCGCGCCGCGCCGTGGTGGCCACGCGCATCGCGGGCATTCCCGAGCTGGTCGAGGATGGCGTCTCAGGTGTGATCGTGCAGCCCGGAGACGGTGATGGGTTGGCCGATGCGGTCTGCACGGTCCTCTCCGATCCGGGCCGCGCGGCCCAGATGGGCGCCCGGGGCCGTGCCAAGGTGCAGGCCGAATTCGACATCCGGACCGAGGCCGCGACCCTAGCCACCGCATTCCGCCAAGCCCGGGTCGCACCATGAGCAGGCCGTCCAAGATCGCGGTCCTGATCCCTGAGTTTTGGGAACAAACCCACTCGGTTTTCCGGCGCGGGTTTCAAGCGCTACGGCAGCGTCATGGCAGCGGCGCGCATATCATCTCGATGCGCTTAGCACCGCGATCAGTCCCGCATGACTGGGTCGCCGAGGGCGCTAGGATCCAGCTGCATCCCGCCCGCTTGGCCGCATTGGCGCTGCGATGTGCCACCGCATCGCGGGCATTCCCTACAGTCTTGTCCTGCATGGTCCGCTGGTCGATTGCGGCCCCGACCAGCCGGTCAAATGGCAAGGTGCCGATTTCGTCTTCATCATCACCGAAACCCTGCTCGCGCAGGTGGCGAAAATCATGCCGCAGATGATGGACAGGGTTCGCGTCGTGCCCATGGGGGTGAACATTGACCATTTCGCGCCGCCCGACACACCGCGCATCACCGGAACCGGTCCCTTCACTTGGTTTTGCTGCGCGCGGCTGAACCAGGTGGAGGGTCATAATATCCTGATCCAGGCGGCGATGATCCTGCGTCGCGACCGGCCCGATCTGGCCTTCCGCGTCCGCATCGCGGGCGAGGACGAGCAGCGCAGTTCCGGCTATCACCGCGATCTGGACCGCCTGATTGCCCAGCAAGATCCCGTAGCGTTGGTGGAACTGCTGGGCCCCGTTACGCAGAAGGGCATCCGGGCCGAGCTGCAGGCAGCGGACGGCATTATCTTGGTCAGCCGGCATGAACCCTTGGGCGTGGCCTATATGGAGGCAATGGCCTGCGAATTGCCAGTGATCAGGACCGATGCCGGCGGCGTGCGCGAATTGGTGACGGAGGGGCAGGACGGGCTTCTGGTGGCCCCCGACGAACCGCAGGCCTTGGCCGATGCCATGGCCCGGCTGATGCAGGACCCTGCGTCGTGCCGACGGATGGGCGAGGCCGCGCGCCAGCGCGTCCTGAACGATTTCAGCGCCAGGCGCAGTGCCGACGCGCTGACACAAATGCTCAAGGAGCCATGATGACCGATCCCTCTCGCCGCCCCCGCGTCTTGGTCATCGCCGAGGCCGCCAATCCCGAATGGGTCTCGGTGCCGCTGGTGGGCTGGTCGCTGGCCTCGGCCCTGCGGCGCCATGCCGATATCCATATCGTCACCCAGCAGCGCAACCGCGAGGCGTTCCTACGCGCCGGCCTGGTCGAGGGGCAGGACTTCACCGCTATCGACAGCGAGAAGGTCGCGGCCCCCATGTATCGCTTGGCTGGGATCCTGCGTATGGGCAAGGGCAAGGGCTGGACGATGAGCACGGCCATCGCCGCGCTCAGCTATCCCTATTTCGAACGGCTGATCTGGCAGCGCTTCGGCGCCGATATCCGGGCGGGGCGGTTCGACCTGGTGCATCGCGTGACGCCCTTGTCGCCCACCGTCGCCTCGCCCATTGCGGCCAAGGTGGCGGCGGCCGGAGTACCCTTTGTGCTGGGGCCACTGAACGGGGGCGTGCCCTGGCCAAAGGGCTTCGATGCCGAGCGGCGGCGGGAACGCGAATGGCTGTCCTATGTGCGCGGCGCCTATAAGCTGAACCCGCTACGGGGCCGGTCCCTTAAGGCGACCGCGCTGATCCTGGCCGGGTCGCGCCATACTGCCTCTGAGATTCCGGCTGCCCATCAGGACCGCGTCGTCTGGCTGCCTGAGAACGCTATCGATCCTACACGCTTCAATCTGGTTGCCGAGCAGGACCTGTCCCTGCCGCTGCGGGGCTGTTTCGTAGGACGCCTGGTACCCTACAAGGGACCGGACATGCTACTGGAGGCGGCGGCGCCGCTGATCGCTGCGGGACAGCTGGTCTTGGACATCGTGGGCGACGGGCCGATGATGGGTGCCCTGCGGGAACAGGCGGATGAGTTGAAGATAGCCCAAGGCGTGACGTTCCACGGCAACCTGCCGCATCAGCAGGTGCAAGAGGTCATGGCGCGAGCGAACCTGCTGACCTTCCCCTCTATCCGTGAATTCGGGGGCGGGGTAGTGCTGGAGGCGATGGCCCTGGGCGTGGTGCCGATGGTCGTCGATTACGCGGGCCCCGGAGAGCTGGTGTCGGAGGCTAACGGATATGCCATTCCCCTAGGTCGGCGGGCGCAGATCGTGGACGGGTTCCGGGCGGCGCTGACTGCGCTTGCGACCGATCCGTCGGCCCTGCCGGGCAAGGCACGGCTGGCGCGCGAAGAGGCCCTGTCGGACTTTACTTGGGACGCCAAGGCGGCGCGGATTGTGGCGCTTTATCGCGACGTTCTGGACCGCCGGGCGGCACGCGAGACCGCCTAAGGCGGTCTCGGCGGGGCTCAGCTTTCGGGGATGAAGCGGGGCAGGACGCCCACGACGTTGCGCGTCATCTCCATCAGGCGGGCCTCGGCCTGCTCTTCGGATTCACCGCGCGCCATGGGCGTGGTCAGGCGGACGATGCCGCCATCGGTCTGACCGCGGCGGATGCCGTCCAGCAGCAGATTGAATTTGGCCGCGATGTCCCACGCCACCCGACGCTCGCCTTGCTGGAACCAGTAATAGACCATCATCCGGGACTCGCCGCGCTGGATGATGGCGCGGTTCAGTGGGAACGTCCCCTCGACTCCCAGATTCTTGGCGATGTCAATGCGGTCCAGCTTGGCGATTTCCCAGCCTGCGGAGGGCAGGCAGATTTCAGGGGAGTGAACGCCGCCCCGGGTCTGGTCATGATAGAAGGCGCTGAAGAACCCGACGGCCGGCGTGTCGTTATTGCGAACAAAAGTCGCTTGGCGATAGTCGTCGGCACCAAGCGTGCGTTCCACATCGACGGTCAGCCGTTCCTCCGGGCCGTATTGCTGCCATGCCCCGAATTCCCGTGGAAAGAGAGCAAAGCTGGTTCGCGCCACAGGGCCGCCCTGTTCGGGATGGGCAATCTGCCAGACGCCTAGGGCCGCCACGCCCATCAACGCTGCCACAACCAACGCCCGCGTGGCCTGCACCGCGCGCAGCCCATTCAACTGGGTCATCATGCCCGACATGTCCAGATCCAGCGCATCGGCCAGCCCCGGCCGGTCCGGATGCAGCAGCAGCATCAGCCGCGCCAAGCCGAACAGCATTAGGATACAGATGATGAAGACCACCCAGCCCTCGAAGAAATGGGTGAAGCCCTCCAACCACTCCACTCCATAGATGTTGGCGATGATCCCCGCGACCGCGATACGGACCGAGTTCATCAGCACCGTGATGGGAACCGCGGCCAGCAGCAGGACTGCCTTGTGCCAGTTCGGCCCGCGATAGAGCACCGCGAAGACATAGGAGAAGGACATGATCGGGAAAAGGTAGCGCAGGCCCGAACAGGCTTCGGCCACATGCAGGCGCATCACGCCCAGATCGATGATGTTTCCTTCCAGGAAGACCGGGACCGACAGGATCTTGAGGATGCCGACTCCGATTTCGGAGGACACCATCTGCAGCCAAATCGACACCTTGTAGTAGATCGTCGCGGGCAGCGGCAGCATGTAGACCAGATGCAGGACTGAGGGCCAGAACTTGCGTCCCCGCGACCAGCCGAAGGACACCAGGACCATGCCCGCGACCCAGATGATCGTGGCATAGGCCACGATGTCGTCGATCCGCGCCAGCTTGCCCAGGGCGCCGATCAGGAAGGCCGTGCCGATGACGACCAGTCCGGGCCAGCGGTTTGGCACCACGCCATGCTGCGGCGGATACTGCTTCATCTCGCGCAGGAACATGATGGCCGACAGGACCGGGATCAGGGGACCGTGACTGTATTCCGGGGTTTGCCAAGCCAGAAGCAGCGCATCCAGCCCATCAATGAAGAACCATCCCGCCGTGATCGTCGCGACCGCCAGCCAGAACAGGCCGAACCCGTTGATCGAGGCCTGATCCCGAAAGAAGGAACTGTCTTCGCTGGAGGCCATGGCCCGATCACCCTTTGCACTGACCCTGAGAATGGGCCGTTCTTTTCAGAACCCCATAACGCATTTTAACGGTCTTGTTGACCGCAGATGCAGGAATCTGTTTCAATTTTTGCTGTTCAAGACATGTGCCGCGGCAGGGCATCGGCAAAAAAGAAGGCCCGCCAAGCGGCGGGCCCCGTCTTGCAATGTCAACCGTCTCAGGCGACTTTCTTGCGGCGGCGCAGAGCAGCCAGACCACCCAGACCACCCAGAAGCATCAGGCCTGCGGCCGGCAGCGGAACCGGAGCAACCGAGATCTGCGCGACATCATAGCCGTCGAACGAGGTGGTGTTCGGGAACTCGGACTTGGTTACGTCGACCAGACGCAGCTGCCGGAAAGGCATGTTGGCCACCACCGAATTGCCGCCAACGGCGTTGGTGATGCGGCCCAGCAGGCTTTCGTTGCCGTCACCATCGACCGCGAAAACATCAGCGGCCTCGTCATGGCCGACCATACGGTTGAAAGTGACCTCGAAGACCGAGATGGCGCCCGGCATGATGTCGCCCACGATCTGCGAGAAGCTGACCAGCAGAGAGCCGCCCAGACCTAGAGCATAGAACGTGCTGCTATCGCCGTCGACAGCATTGGCCGAGTTCTGGCGGTCTTCATCGGTGCAGGCGCGAACCGTTGATGTGCATTCGCCGTAGCTGACATCTTCAATCGTGTCGGCAAAATAGGTTGCTGCGTTGGCGCCCGCGGCGGAGGCAACCAAGGCGGCACTGGCAAGGAGGGTCTTCAAAGCAGTCATGTTACACCTTTTACTCGTAATCGGCCCACGCCGAATTCCAATAAAATTTTAGCTTTTTGCCTATGCCGCAACAAGGCGTAAAAGCGATATTTTAAAAAAAGTTAACCCAAATCGATGAAATTTCCGGAATAAATGGTTAATGAATTCAACCTATAATTGTTTTATATAGAGGGCTGCACTTTTCTAGTGACTGAACTAAGTCCGCACCCCCTCCGCCCTCTGTCTTTGGGCGCAAATGAGACCGGAAAAAGGAAGCGTATCGCCCTGCCTTGCGATTCGGAGCGTCAGGGCGCAATGTCCAATCTCAACCCTCCCTGTATGAAACGGTCTCCATGTCCTCTGAGCCTTCCGCGTCTCGCGATTATCTTCTTGTCTCTCCTTGCAGGAACGAGGCGGACTACATGCGCCGGACGCTGGACAGCGTCCTGGGCCAAAGCGTACCGCCCGCCCGATGGGTGATCGTCGACGACGGCTCGACCGACGGGACGTCGCAAATCCTGGCCGATTACGCTGCCCGCTATCCGATCATCCAGGTCGTATCCAAACCTGACCGGGGCCACCGGGCCGTTGGTCCCGGCGTTATTGAGGCATTTTACCATGGATTGGATCAGGTCGAGTTGGCCGACTATCCCTATCTGTGCAAGCTGGACTTGGATCTGGATCTGCCGCCCCGCTATTTCGAGATCTTGATGGAGCGAATGGAGGACAATCCTCGCATCGGCAGCTGTTCGGGCAAGCCTTGGTTCCGCTCTGCCTCGGGAAGCTGGATCTCGGAGAAATGCGGCGACGAGATGTCCGTCGGCATGACCAAATTCTATCGCCGCACCTGCTTCGAACAGATCGGCGGCTTCGTGCGTGAGGTCATGTGGGATGCGATCGATTGCCACAAGGCGCGCCAGATGGGCTGGGTCGTGGTCAGCTGGAATGATGAGGAATTGCGGTTCGAACATCTGCGGCCGATGGGCTCTAGCCAGAAAAGTGTCTTCACCGGCCGGCGCAGGCATGGTTTCGGACAATATTACATGGGGTCGGACCCGGCCTATTTCATCGCGACCGGGCTCTATCGTATGGCGCATCCGCCCTATATCCTGGGCGGTCTTGCGACCATTCAAGGATATCTGGGAGCGCTGTTGCGCGGCGATAAGCAGCATGAAGATGCCGAGCTACGCCGCTTCATCCGCGATTATCAGCGCCGCGCTCTGAAGGTTGGCAAATCCCGCGCCGTCGCTGAAATCGAGGCGCGGCAGGCCGCAATGCATCGTCCGCCGCAACCCTGACGTGGCATACCGCCTTGATTGTAACGGGAATGTGACATAGCAGTATCCCGCAATCAATTCGGGACAGCGTCATGAATCAATTTGATGCCACCGTCATGGCCTGGACGAATTCCTTCGCCGCGAAATCCTCGGTGTTCGATTGGTTCATGGCCCTGGTGCAGGGCAATGCGGTCATCAAGGGCGCCCCCCTCGCGATGGCCTTTTTCTATCTATGGTTCCTGCCGGGTCAGGACAGGTCCTTTAGCCGGTCTAGGCTTCTGGCGCTGATGGTCGTCTCGGTCATCTCGATATTTGCGGGTCGCGTTTTGGCGATACTGCTTCCCTATCGGCTCCGGCCGCTGCACGCCGAGGGTCTGGACCTTCAGTTGCCGATCTCGGTCACGCGCGCCGCGCTGGACGGTTGGTCCTCTTTTCCAAGCGATCATGCGGTCTTTTACGCCAGCCTGGTCGTCGGCTTCTGGATGATCAACCGCTCGGTCGGGATGCTGATGGCGCTGCACGCGCTGATCGTGATCGGCTTTGCGCGGGTCTATATGCTTTTCCATTACCCGACCGACATCCTTGCCGGCGCCCTCGTGGGCGGGGGGATCAGCCTGATCCTGCTGCCGGGCCTGGCGGCCCTCTTGCGCCGCGCGCAGGCGGACTGGATCATCGAGAACTATCCCCAATATGCCTATCCGCTGATCTTCCTGATGCTGATGCAGATGGCCACGATGTTCAACAGCGCACGCGACCTGGTCAAGGCCATGGTTTCACTGGTGACCTGAGCCCCAACTGCGGGCAGGACGACATTGCGGTATTGAAGCCCATCGCCTTGCCGGGGCACAGTGCGGCTGCGCATTCACAGCAGAGACCCCATGCCCTCCATCACATCCCCCATTCTGGCTCTGTCCGCAGAGAATAGCCTGACTTTTCTGGACCACGTCTTCGCCTGCTGGGCCGAGGGCCGGGTCTTTGCGATCATGCGCGACCCGCAGGCGCTGGAGGGGCGGGGCCTCAACGTCCAGCCCGCCAAATTGCCCGAAGGGCCCGCCAAGCTGGGCTGGGCGCGGATGAGCCATCGGCCCGACCTGTCGGACAGGCCGGCACAGATCACCTTCAGCTCGGGGACCGAAGGGCGTCCCAAGGCCATCGTGATCAGCCATCGCAACCTCGCGGACGTGGTCGCGCGGCTGAACGACGCGATGCAAGTCACCGAAGAGATCCGCGAATATATCGGCGTGCCAGTCACCTATTCCTTTGGCTTGGGCCGGGCGCGTGCGGTGGCCGCGGCGGGCGGCGCCTTCTTTCTGCCCGAACGGTTTGATCCCACCCAGATCCGCGAGATGCTGGAGCGCGATGAGATCAACGCGATCTCTGCCGTTCCCAGCCTGTGGCGCCTGATCCTGGCAAACCCCCAAGTGATCGGCGCGGCGGGCGGCAAGGTGCGCTGGATTGAGATCGGCAGCCAGTTTATGTCCGCCGAGGATAAGGAGGCCATGCGCACCCTGTTCCCGCGCGCCCGGATCATCCAGCATTACGGCCTGACCGAGGCGTCGCGCAGCACGTTCCTGGATGTCTCGGCCGCGCCCAAGGATCAGTTGGGCTCGGTCGGCACCGGCTATGGCCAGGTCGAGATCCGCATCACCGAGGAGGGCGCTATCGCCATTCGCGGCCCTCATGTGGCGCCGGGCCTTCTGGGCGAAGATGGCGCGCTGGTGCCATTGGCGGATGACCAGGGCTGGCTAATCACCCGCGACCGGGGAGAGATCCGCGAGGGTTTCCTGCATTATCTGGGCCGGCTGGACGACCAGATAAACGTGGCCGGGGTCAAGCTGGGCGCCGAGGCGATCGAGGCCGAGATCCGCGCCCTGCTGCCCGCCGCGGGCGAGGGCTTTGCCGTGGCGCCCTTGGCCGATGCCATGCGCGGCGAGGCGGTGCTGCTGGCGATCGAGGCGGGCCACAAGGATCAGGCACGGCTTATCGAGGAGGCGGCCCGTCTGGTTCTGGGTCGACGCGGCGTGCAGGTGGGGCAGGGGGCCGGTGCAGCGCTGAAGGTGTTGCAGCTGGACCGGCTGCCCCGGACCGCCACCGACAAGGTGCAGCGCCGCCGCCTGCCTGAGCTGTGGCAGGGTGACGATACTGCCCCTGGCCTGATGTTGGGTGCGGCCGATCCCGCCCCCACCGATCTGGATGCCTCGGAAGCGCGCATCGCGGATATCTGGGCGCAGGTTGTAGGCGCGGTCCGCTTTGCGCCCGAGGCGAGCTTTTACGATCTGGGTGGCGACTCGCTCAGCTCGGTGCAGATCGGGCTGGTCATGGAGGGCGCGGGCCTGCCGCGCGCCGCCGTCCGCGCCACGATGGAAGGGCGCAGCCTGCGCGAGGTCGCGGCCCTTCTTGAGGATGCAGAGCCCCGCGCCGCAGCACCCGCAGCCCTACCTGATGCGGCCCGGCGCAGCTGGTCAATTACCATGATGCGGGCGATCATGGCGCTGTCCGTGATCCTGTCGCATTGGGGGCCGGGCTTCTTCGGCAGGCTGGGGGTGGCGCAGCCGGCCGAGACGGCGTTGTCTTTCCTCTATCGCATGGGCACGCCCGGTTTTGCGGCAGTGTTTGGCATTGGCATCGGCTATTTCATGCTGCCCGATTACGCGACCAAGTCCGTATCCGTCCTGCGCCGCATGGGCAGTGCCTTCCGGCTGGTCCTGCTGGGCATGACGCTGCTGGCGGTGATCCGGCTGGCCAATCTGGTGGTGCGAGGCGACCCCGTTACCGGGTTGGAGATCGCGCATGCCTTTTATGGGGTGCTGGGATATTACGCGCTGATGCTGGGCACTGCGCGTTGGTGGCTGCCGCCCTTGGCGCGGCTGGCGCGGCCCATCCCCTGGCTACTGGCGGGACTGCCTGTCCTGTGGGTGCTGTGGCAGATCCTGCCGCCCTTGCTGCCCTCGGCCCAGATGCAGTCGGTCCTGGAATGGCCGCGGCTGATGCTGGTGGGCGGCTACAACGTCTTCAAGATGACGGCGGTGGCCTCGGCAGGGATGGCGGTCGGGGTCTGGCTGGCGGGGCAGCGCGACAGCGCCGCCGCGGCCCGCATTCTGATGCTGGGCGGCGGGCTCTGCGCCGTGCTGGTGGTGATGGCGCTGATCGAGGCGCAGGGCATCCACGTCTTCGACAACCGCGACAGCGCGGTCTTCACCTCGCTGCCGGGGCTGATCTTTTATGTAGCTTTCGCGGCCTGCGGCATCGGCCTGTTCCTGCGCCTACTGCTGTCCTGGGACAATCTGTCGGCTGCGCTGCGCCTACCCATGCAGGTGTTGCTGGTCACCGGCGGTCTGGCCCTGCCGATTTACGTGTTCCATGGCCTCGTGATTCCCGGACGCGACCTGATGGTCGATCTGGGTCTGGGCAGTGGTGTTGCGCTGCTGATCGCGGTGGGGCTGTTCTGCTTGGCGATACTGTATGGCGGCAAGCGCTTGTGGCGTATGTATTTTGGATGACGGTCCGGGGGCATGCGGCTCTGTTGCGCGCCCCCGCACGGACCCTGCGTACGCTAGGTTAAAGGTCCATTAAGCTGGTTTGACCCACATTTGGTGCTCCCCATACCACAGGCCGCTCCTGCGGAGGCAGCGGCCAGTCAAGGAGCTTGCCCCATGGATGATCGCTTCCAGCACCATCTTCCCGGACTTGAAAGCCCGGCGATGCGCCTAGAATCAGTTGTGCCCGATGACGATGCGGACCTGCCGATGGCCAGCCGCGCCATCGCCGTCGGCACGGAGGGCTTTGTCAATCTGACCACGATCGCTGGTACGACCGGCCGGGTTTTCATCG
Source organism: Paracoccus sediminilitoris (assembly GCF_003259195.1). GTDB lineage: Bacteria > Pseudomonadota > Alphaproteobacteria > Rhodobacterales > Rhodobacteraceae > Paracoccus > Paracoccus sediminilitoris. Next base: position 12,819 of record NZ_QJPK01000029.1, on the reverse strand, counting down.
TTCCTGGGGCCCCCTTCCCGATTCGTGCCCAACGCATTCTGGCCACGGGCACCACCGCCGAACAGATCGTCTCTCTGGCATGATGCTGTCCCTTGGTGTGGCCATGAGGTCACGCCTTGGGCGCGCGTTGCCACAGAAACCTGCGCCCCAGGTCCCGATTTCGCTGTCAGTCGACAATGCCGATATTCCCGCAACCCGTGACAAGGACATTCTGACCGTCACATTGGCAGAGTATGCGGGAAGCTATGCCATCGATCCCGCAGCCTTGGCCCGTGGACCTATCTGCCTGGTCCCGCCGGCCCTTTCACAGGCTACCAGCGGTGCACCACTACGGGCCAAGCCGGGGCTGTGGGCATACGATCCCACGCTCGGGGCTCTGGCCATCCAGCGGCGGTGGCTGGCCGATGGGGAGGTCCTGGAGGGTCAGTCAGGCCTTGATCTGGCCTTCTTGGTCGATCTTGAAGGTTTTTCCATTCTTCACGGCGAGACCGCGTGGCAGGCCGCGATCCAGACCATGATCTCCAGCGAGGTCGTGACTTGGCCAATAACCGAGACCAATCAGCCTGATCCTGATCCTGAGCCTGAGCCTGAGCCTGAGCCTGAGCGGGAATGGATGGTCATGTCCGATCAGCGGGTTGTTCTGGACAATCTGACTGCGACGTCCGGGACGGTGACCTTCACCCTCACCGAGCCCGAGGCCTATGCGGGTACCCATGTCGTCGATAGCGTGCAGCTGGCCCTAGGTCCGGTCTGCGTCGTGCCCCCCGCGATCAGCGGTCCGGCCGTTGAAGGGGCGACCCTGACCGCCACGCCGGGCCTTTGGGTCAGCCAGTCCGAGCAGATGACCTGCCTTGGTGAATGGCGGCGCAACGATGCGGCCACGGGTGAGACAGGAACGACTTATGTTGTCGGCATCGCCCAGGGCACATCACACATGATCTATCACGAGACGGCGACCGATCCGTCAGGAACGCGCATGGCGGTCAGCAATTTCATCGAGGTCCAGGCCATCAATCCCACCACCTGGCACCGTCCTGTCTTCAAGGCAGGCCCGACCAATGGCGTAGGTGAAAGCTTGATCACCACGGATGCCAATGGCGACCTGATCGTGCAGACGCAGGTCGGCACGACCTCGAACCCGCGTGCCTATTTCGGTGTCGAGCCGGGCAAGACCTATGAACTGGAGACCGAGATCGCTTTTGGCGATGCGACGCGGATCGTCGGTCGGCTGTCCGATGCCACCGGGGCCAACAACGCCCTGAACGTTGCCGTTTTCGACATCTCCAAGGCGGCAGGGCAGACCCAGCTGAGCCGGCGCGATGTCTTCACGCCAACCGCCGGACGCGTTGCCATGCATTACATTTTCATCATGGGGGCAACCCCCCTGGCTAGCCGGATCTTGTCGGCGACCCGGGTCAAGGAGGTGCTCTGATGACCATGCATTTTCATAGCCCAATGCTGGCGGGCGCGGCCTTCACTTTGATGCACAAGGACCGTACGTTCACAGTCCGCGAATGGGGCATGCCACCCCGGGTTCGGATGCTGACGGCGTCTGCCGGGAGGATGAACGCGCTGGCTGATTTGGACTCGGTCGAGGGGCTGGAGGTTACGCCCCGCGCCGATGGAAAGGCCGGTCTGAACCTACTAAGCCACACGGATGGGGGGACCTATAGCGCGCGCATGCGCGACGGCAGTGAGGCCCAGCTGACCGTCGAACCCCGTCAGCAGAAGCGGGGCTTTGCCAGCGGCGTTCATTATTGGCTGCCGACAGGTCTGGATGGCCGGTTCATCTTCGAGCCCGGACAGCGCCATCGCAAGATCTATGTCTCGGGGGCGCCGAGCGCGCTGACCGTGGCGATGATCGCCGCAGAGGCGGGTGTGGCGACCAGCACAGTCACGGCCTCTTGGCTGCTTGCCCGGCCAGTCTATGGTGGCAGTCCGGAAAAGGCCGTCGCGATGAGCGTCTTCGAGACCCTGTTCGCGGCGCTTTATGGCGAGGGCAAGGACAGCCGTTCGGACTGGTTCCTATTCGAGCGAGGCTACACCTATTCCCGGGGTAATCATTGGCCCGGCTATATTCGTGGTGAGGATGAGCTGCACCCCATGCTGTTCGGAGCCTGGGGATCGGGTCCGCGGCCGTTTTTTTCAAGCGGCTTTGAATGGATCGGCCTGGGACCGCGCTACATGGCGATCCGCGATCTGGAGTTTCCGATCTTCCATCCTCGCCATGGCTATGGCGTGATCGCGGAGGGTTGCCGCATCTCTGGAGACAAGGAGAGCCAGTTCCGCGATCTCTACATGGTGACCTGGAAGGACACCATTCTGCGCAATGTCGCCAAGCTGACGCCGGGGGGCAACCCGGTCCGGACCTATTGGGACGGCAGCCAGGACCGCATAAGCGGGGCCTTTGGCGGCAGCGCCAAACATCTGATGATGTCGGGCGTCATCGTGGACATGTGCGGATGGGCAAAAGGCTATGACTATAACCGCAGCGCGGCTTTTCCTATGCCACCTTCGGACCGGAACCATGGCCTCTATCTGACCTTCTCCTGCCGCGACCTGACGCTGCGTGATACCGTCATTTCGCAGAACGCATCCTGCGGGACGCAGATCCGCTGCGGGGGCTATTACGAACGCCTTCTGGCGCTAGACAACAATCTCGCTCTGGCGATCCATTCGCGCACGGACGTCGGCCCAATCAACCAATTCGCCACCTTGGCCGACAGCGTCGTCTTCGGTGCCGCCCATAAGCGCGTCGTCAGCTTCCAAGGTGCATTGAACCAAGGCTTGGACGTCACAGGCTTCCAGACCACCCAGGTCGGCAACATCGTCGCCCATCGCGCCAACCCCGATGATCAAGCAGAGTACACCGCCCGAACCAACTACGAGCGGCCTGAATGGACGGGTGGGGCGCCCTACAGTTCGCCGGAGCGGTTCTATTTCAACGATACACAGGTCTGGGAATGGCGCGAGGACGCGAACGCCCAGCCCAGGAACGAGAACGTCGAAGGGCTGGACTTCAAGACCCTGCAAGAGACGACGATCCATCGCTATGCGGGCCTGAAGACGGGCAAACCCTGGGACAGCATTGATGCCTTCATTGACTGGCTCGAGGCGCAAGGCGACATCGCGATCGCGGTGCGCGAAACGATCGGATGGACCAAGAACAGGTTCGGTCGCCCCATCCCCCAACGGACGGCTCCGGCCGACCTGATCTTCCTGCCCGACGACCGGATGGACGGCTTCCGGTGGGACAACCGTCGCAACTGGATCACCGAGACGCTGCCGGGCACCCATGTCGCGGACACAGTCAATCTGGCCGGGAACATGGTCCGCTTCGGCACACTGACCAGCAACATTGCGGCGCTGACCTTCGGCGGCGGCACGCTGGATGTATCGTCTGGCCGCCTGACAGTCGGCACGGTACTGGACGCGGCGAAAGTCAGCATCCAAGCCAGTGGACAGATGATCTTGGGCGCATCCGGTGCGCCGCTTGCGATCGACGCCAAAGCCGGTCGGGTCGTGCTGGCAGGAGCCGCTGACAAGCTGCACATGACTGTTGAAGGGACCGCCCAAGCCTTGCTGGGTCCTGATGCTGTGGTCCCGGTCGGCAGCACGCTGCTACTGGACGGTCCGCGCGTGATGACGGGATGGGACGGCATGGGTACGGCCAGGCTGACGGTCTGCGGGCGTCTGGAGTTCGGTGCCGGGGCAACGGTCGAGGTGGGCGATGCGCTCTACAAGCAGCGTCTGGTCGATCCGGGCAGCCCGATCTTGGCCTCCGACAGTGGGCTGACGGGTTCGATGTCGGGTTTCGAGGAACGTCACCGCAGTTCCCTGAACCGTGTGCATCTCTATGACCTGTCGGCGCTTCCTGTCGTTGGTGAGAAGCTGACGGTAGGCTATACCGAATATGTGGCCGACGATGGGGATTACAACACGATGCAGACTGTAACCGTCGCCGGCATCTTGTCTCGAAGTCTGCCGCAACTGGCGCGCTTTCGCTCGGGAATGGTCGGAAACGGCTTGGTTGAGCCCACCGTCACCGCCGAGGTTGTTCTGGTGGCTGGGTCGGAGGTGGCGATCAAGGGTCGCGACCTGCTGCCCGCCGGCACCTATGATCTGACGGGCGCCGGGGTGACAGTAGTGAACCAGGGTGCCATCCTGCCGGCCGGCGCGGCCGTGATCGGTGGCAGGCTGCAGCTGACGATCAGCTGATCATGCGACGGCGCTTTCGCAGGAATGCGAAAGCGCCCAGACCCGCGGGCAACAGCAGGGCCGGCATCGGCACCGGAACCGGCGCCGGTTGTGTCACATCCAGTATAGTGAAATTGGCGAAACGGTTAGCATAGACAATCGTACCCCAGTTGAGCTCCAGCGTGCTGCCTCGGTATTCGGGGGTGAAAAGATAGGTCAACTGTTGACCGGCCTGCATGCCGAAGCTGACGCCTTCTAGTTCTCCCCAGTTCAGGACGTAGCCATCAGGCAATTGAAAGACCTCGGTCACCGTGCCACAGGTTAGGTGACTCAGCTGACATCCCTGCGTGCGACCACCATTGTCGAATTGATGAGCCTGCATCATTTCGCTTTCCGGCAGGACGATACTGGCGCGGAAGGTTGTGTGGTCGCCGACTTTCATACCTGGATCGAAAGTTGGCACTCCCCGTGGATCGTCATCGGCCAAAAAGCTGTCGAAGAATGTGTAATCTTCCGCGTCGGTCCGAATATAACCATCGGTATAAAAGGTCCCGTCATAGCGAAGAATCATCTCAATATTAACGATGGTGGCTGCATTGGATGCGGATGCCAGTCCGCATCCCGCCACCAGCAACAGACACAGGTGCTTAAAAAACATGGGAACCTCAAAAAAGCCAAACGCTCGAAGCAATTGCATTTTACGCAATCCACATCCCGTGTCGCGTTGAAACAAAAAAGAAAGTTCAACCATTAGATGTTTGCAATTTTTATCAATTGGTTATAAATTGGGTCACGGCTGATCGCCAATAGATGACGGTCACCGTGAGAGCAATGGCTGAGAGGAAGTCTGTTGGGCCGCTCTCGTGGAGGGCCGCCACACGTCACCAGACCTTGAGCCTACCGAGCATGATTTCGCTCCAGTTGCGCCGTTTTTAGCGGCGCTCGTTGTGTTCGACGGTTTTCTTCCATTGCTTGCGACCAAGGATGCAGGCGCATATCTTTTGGCCTTTTAACGCTTCGCGGAAACAATCGGCATCCGGCAGGTTGCTCCAGCAATGTTTGCGCACCGATATCATTGCTTAGCTGACTCGCCGTGACGAACAGGTTCAGGGGCCAACCTTTGCTATTGCAGATGGCGTGCAGCTTGTTGTTCATGCCGCCCGTTCTCGCGGCATATAGTCCTCGGACTGTACCCTGATCCTCGAACTGCGGGCGACCAGACCGGCCATCATCCGGGCAAAGACGCCCTTGTCGCTTCATCGCGTCCAGCGGTTATCAAGCATCTTGTGCGGGCCGTATGCACCCGGCGCCTCGCGTTATCTTAAACCGTTGCGATTGACGAAGCTAACACTACTCAACACACGCTAGTCATCGATGCGGGGTTTGCCTTGGGACTGCGGAATAAGGCTTCAAGACGCGCATCTGCTCGTCAGCAAGCCGGAAAAGTTCAGACATGTTTACCGCTCGTTTTTCGAACGTTGCATTACGCTACTGTGTGGGAACCAATAAGCCGTGCCCCTTCTGCATCTGAGTTTTGCTCAATTAACTTGGACTTACCCGCGATCGAGATGCGGTCGTTAGCTTTGAGTCGTCCGGCGAACAATAATGACAGCTCTGGGAAACGCTTGAGGCGGAAAGCGTCTTCGCCCGACAAGTGCCGCTCCCTTCAGGTGAGGGCATTCGCACGAAGCCGGGGCACACGCGCACACACCGACCGAATTGATACAAAATTTATTGCCTGCTTTGCTTCTTTTCGACCCAATGCAGGTTGTTCTCGCCCCATAGAAAAGCTGAGATTACTTAGAACTTTGCACTCTAAGTGGGCCCAGATCGTCGAGATGCGGACCCATCTGTCCGGCCAGCTCCGTGCGTATCAGAAGTTTGGCAACGACGGGCGATCTGAGGTGCTCCCCCTTCTTTGGACAGGATCTGGCGCTTTTTAAGCTCTGATCTGCTCTGCTGATCGGGTTGCGTTGCTTCTACTGTCAGTGAGTAGACCACTGCCGGCGGTCGGCCGCCAAGGACCTTGTGCGGTCGGCGGTGATTGTAGAACTCCATCCATGTCCGGACACCCGCACGGGCCTGTGACCCGGTCTCCCAGGCATGCAGATAGACGCACTCGTATCTCAGCGTCCGCCACAGCCGTTCAATGAAGATGTTGTTCAAGTAGCGACCCTTGCCGTCCATCGAGATGCGGATCCCGGACTGGCGCAGGCGGTCGGTTCAGGCAAACGACGTGAACTGGGACCCCTGATCGCTGTTCATGATGTCCGGCGGTCCGAACCGATAGATGGTCTCGTTCAGTGCCTCAACGCAGAATTCGGTGTCCAGCGTGTTGGAGATCCGCCACGACAGAACCAACCGGGTATGCCAATCCATGATCGCCACTAAGTAGAGGAACCCGCGACGCATCGGCAGATAGGTGATGTCCACATACATAAACCTGATTTGGCCGGTCCACACGCAGGCCGCGCAGCAGATAGGGGTAAGTCTTGTGTCCCTTTATCGGCCGGCTGGTATTGGGCTTCTGGTAGATTGGCATCAGACCCATAAGGCGCATGAGCCGACGGACACGCTTCTCGTTCACCTCGTGGCCCTCGTTGCGCAGGTGCCACATCATCTGACGAACGCCGAAGAACGGCGTGTCGAGGAACTGCACATTGATCAACTGGATTAGCGAAAGGTTCCGCCCTGCCTCACCCTGCGGGGTGTAGTAGAACGATGAGCGCGGGATCGATAGCAGGGTACACTGCTGACCGATCGACAAGTCTGGATGGTCAGGCTCGATCATGCCCCACCTCACTTGCCGCCCCAAGGCTTCAGCTTTCTTTCCAAAATGAGTTGGCCACCGCCAGTTCCCCGATCTTGGCATGCAGGTCCCTGACTTGGTCTTCGTCGATCATCGGTGCCTTCAGGCCGCCGCGCTCGAAAACACCGGACGCGCCATCCAGCAGAGCGCGTTTTCACTGATTGATCATCGTCGGATGCACGCCGAACCGGCTCGCCAACTCCGACACCGTCGCCTCGGCTTTCAGCGCCTCCAGCGCCACCTTCGTCTTAAACTCAGGGGCGTACTGCTTTTGTTTTGATATCATCGATCTCCTTCGTGATAAAAATCAGCTGACAGCAAAGCGGAGCTTACGTCAGTGTCCAGTTTCCGGGGGGCACCTCAGTTCGACAGCGTCGATACGGACCCTGAAGGAACGCCCCGCCTGGCTGATCAGGAAGCTGCAAGACAGGATCAGGGCCGCCATATCCAGCAACGAAGTGCTGGCAGAAACCTCTGGTCTTCCGCGCTCCATCTCCCGGGATCGGTCCCGTTGCAAGCACGATTCTGATCGCAGAAATGCTTGAGCTTGGTGCCATTACCAGCGCACAGGCCACAACTCTCGCGGGACACGCCCCAAGGCGGATGACAGTGGAACCTTGCGCGGAAGGCAGGTCGTTGCCGTGCTCTGGGGCAAATGATGTTCCAGCCTGCCTTGGTTATGGCGCATCAAAACCTAGCCATGACCTTCTTTGCGGATCGTTTGCGAAAAGCAGGGAACACGCACAAGGTTATCATGACGGCGGTCGCCCGGAAGTTGATCAACCCGAATAACGCCCTGTGTAGAAGTTGTCAGAAATGGACGCCTTCGACCCCGTGAAGGATACAGTTGCTTGAGGCGGGCATAAGACTTTGCGGGAAAAATGCCAATTCGCTTTCGTCATCTTAGAAAAGAAACTGCTCACCAAGATATGGCTTGTCCCTTTCACAAGTCATGCTTGCATTATCCCTGCTTTGATGGCGTGCCCTTACCGGGGCGGTCAGGCGAAATCTTGCCTGCTGGACGCGATATGGCGCGCAGGTTTCGACCATGCCTTGCGGTGGCCGTCATGCTATCTATGGTCGCGCCGATCCCGATGGGGACAGCTTTAAGCCATTCATTCCAAAAGCCCTTTGCACGCCTTTTACAACCACCACCTACGAGGGCTTCATGCACGCCGACACAACATCGCTGGATGTCTACAAAATGCGTTTCCCCTCGCGTTGGGAAAAGCTGCTGCAACGCGGGGGGCTGTCGAACGATCGCAACCTGCTGTGGAGCTGGTACGAGCCGCGCAATTTCGGAGACTGGATCGGCCCCTACCTTTTCGCCAAGATGACAGGCAGCCTACCCCTGCATTGCAAGCCTCGGCCCGGCCAGCGGTCGCTGGCGCAAAGCACGGCGGGCGTGGGCAGCATCCTGCGCCATATCCACGTGGCCGATCGCGTTACGGTCTGGGGCAGCGGCATCATCTCCTGCACGGATCGGTTCGCGCGCCCGCGACGGGTGCTGGCCGTTCGCGGACCGCGTACCCGTGCCCGCCTGGCCGAACTGGGCTATCCGCTGACCGATGTCTTCGGGGATCCAGGGCTGTTGATGCCACTGTTTTACACCCCGTCTGTCCGGCAAGATCGGGCGGAGTTGGGGATCATTCCTCATTACCTGCACTTGGACGCGGTCCGTGCCCAGTTCGCCGACCGTCCCGAAATCCGCGTCATCGACGTGACCGGACATATCGAACAGGTCATCGATGATATCGCCGCCTGCCGGCATGTTCTGTCGTCATCGCTGCACGGCCTGATCATGGCCGATGCCTATGGAATTCCCTGCCGGTGGATGGCTACGCAGGCCTCCGCCCATGGCGATGACATTAAATACATCGATTATCTGGAATCGCTTGGCGTCTTCGACATCACGGGCCCGGTCGCCATCGCGGGAGACATGCCCCTGGACGAACTGGTCGGGCTGGCCGCGTGTCGGCCCGTCCCCGAGACCCGCAGCTTGGCGCAGGAGCTGCTGCAGGTCTGCCCCTTCCGTCGCTGAGCCGGAGGGCGGCGCCGCCTGCGCAAGGCGCAACCTTGCGAGACGGCGCAGGGTGTTACTGCAGCGGGTCGTCTATCGCCGGGCTGGCAGAGGAATAAAGCGCATCCCACAAATGTTCCAGCGCGGCATCGTCGGTATAGTCGACAAAGGCGGCATCGCCGCTGGTGATCATGCGCATATCACCGCTGCCCTTGCCTTGGGCGCCCAGGATCAGGGAAACCTCGTCGCGGACATAATCGATGCGCACCAGAGCGTCCTGACGGTCGCCTAGGCCGTCGATCTGCAAGTCGTCGAAGCTGCCCACCAGCTGGTCAACATCGATCAGCGTGGTGGTACCGGCCTTCTTCGCATCTTTCCAGTCCGACAGGTCGATGCTCAGCGTGCCATCCAGCCGTACGCCCGAGGTGACCTGGTTAGTCTCGCCCATAGCGCCCGAACGGAACTCGTTCAGGCTTCCCAGCCCGTCCTTCGTGGCCGCGAAGGACAGCATGGCGCCATCGGTCATGCGCAGAACCGCCGCGTCGTCGGTTGGGCCGTCAAAGCCCATCTTGGCGCGAGTGCCTTCGATCGACAGGCTGCTGCCGTCAATCAGGTCAAAGCTGCCGCCCGAACTTGCCAGGATGACCTGACCGTCATCGCCCAGAGCCACCTGCATCGCGCCGCCGACATCGCCGGCATTGGCAAAGCGGCCGCCCTGGATGTCCACGCTCAGCAGGTCACCGTCGCGATAGCCGTCGATCCAGACCTGGCCGGCATTGTCGATCTGCAACCGGTTGCCGCCGTCATTCACGGAGACGTCTCCATCGATGTTCAACCGACCGCTGGATACCTTCAGGCTGCCATTGTCGCCAAAGACGAAGTCATCCACCGTCGTGGTCATGGCCGAATACAGTACCCGATTACCGCCCAGATCGATGCTGTCGCCAGCCTGCGTGCCGGGCAGATCATCCGTGCTCCAGTTCAGGCGGTTGTCCCACCGCATGCCCTCGCCGCGATCGTCGGGCGAAAAGCGTAGCATGTCGGCACTGGCGCGCAGCTCGGTCGACAGGCCGAAGCCCTCACGGAAAAAGGCGTTGATCACGGCCGCATCGACAATGCCGTCAAGCTGTCCGTCCGCCTGCCCGCGCAGGTAATCGGCCAGATCGCTGATGGTGGCGTCGCTTTTTCCCAGGAAGTCGGCGGCGAAGTTCTGGATCGTCGTACGGTTCAGAACCTCAGTGTCCAAATAGCCGACATTGCTGTCTTGGGTATCTTCAAGCCCCTTTTCTCCGGTTGCCCAGTTGAAGATGATGGTGTCATCAACATAAGGATCCTTCTTATTCTCAAGGGCCTTCTGATTGGCTTTTTTCTCAAGTTGTTCTTGAAGATTGCCAGGGTCGGCAAGATGCGTGACGATATTTCCGATCAGGGATGAGAGATACCCGGAATTGTCGATGCCCATTGCCCTGGCACCTTCAAAATCCGCAACGGACTTATATCCTGCCGAAGTGACCACGTTATCAAGCAGCAGTGTATAATTTTTCTCGTCGAGGAAATTCAGAGCGGCATTGTTGTCGATAAACGAATTGCCCTCAATGAACCCGCCAGGCCTCACCTGTGCCCCGAAGGAGGCTCCTCTCAAAAAGATATTGTCGGAAACAGTGACATCTTGGTTGACTTGATGCACATAAAGGTTGTGATTGAAGTAGCTTGGGGGCATCGGATATTCCGTTGACATATTATAGTCATAACCCTCAGCCCATCCGTTCCGGTCGAATGTGTTGCCTCGGATGAGACCGCCCTCGACCCCTGCCAGATAAACTCCGCTAACCCGATCATTGGATGAATGCCAAGTATCACCGTCGCGCACCGATTCTTCGCGCGCCACATCGATGATCTGGGAGTTTTGGAGGGTGAGCCCATCAGTGCTTTTCAGATTCAACCCATTCTGGCTAAACGTCATTCCGTCAATTAGAATGTTTTCACCAGTCAGGACAGTGGCGCCACCGGTAATATCCAAGTTTTGGATAACGACATTACTGCTCTTGTTTTGGTATATCAGCAGTTCACTATCAACTTTCGGCGCGTTGCCGTCGCCATAGGCACCGATGTAAAGCGGGTGGAGCGGGCTTTCGCCCGAGGCACCGCGATTGACCAAGCGTCCCATGTCCTCGTACTCATAGCCGCGCTCCAGCAGCAGCCAGTTTGAACTGGGCGCCTCCCGGCGGTCCGTGGCCGTGTACCACAGGCTCATGCCGACATCGGTCGACAGGGCCCTGTCCGCGCTGGCGCCATATTCCGCGTGCTCGCGCAGCCAGTCGTCGGTGATTTGCTTGGTTTGCAGCCCTTCGGCCTCGGCGATGTCGGCCCGAGTCAGCCCGTGATCCCCACCAGTCACATAAACCTTGCGATGGTTATCGCCATGCTCGACCACAACCTCGCCGGACGGGGCCTGCTCCAACATGTAGAAATCACCCTGTCCCCAGCCTTTTGGCGCAAGGCCAGCCGTAACGTCGACGGCAGCATCGACGACCTTGGTCTCGCCATTGCCAAAGGTGATCTCGTACTGAAAAGTCACATCCTGCTTTTGGTTTGGGTCCTCACTCAGAACCAAGGCTAAGCTGTTGTTCTCGTTGACGCTCAGATGGCCATGTTGGGGGCCAGATAGAATCCTGATGCTATCGATCTGGTCCAGATCATCAGGTTCGAAAATGGTGACACGCCCCGCCATGGCAGACAATTCGATCTCGCCGGGTTCCAGAACAACGGGCGGCTCGGGCTGCGGTTCGGGCTCGGGCTGTGGTTGGGGCTCGGGCTGTGGTTCGGGCTCCGGTTGCGGCTCCGGGGTCTGGGTAAGGGACAGGACCGGTGCATCCCCATCCAGTCCCTGTTGCGCATAGAAATCGCGAAGGGTGGACGTCCCGGTCTGGTTCTGCCCCGCCACTTGGAAGGGGTTGGTGATCGTCGTCTGTTCCGGTCGGATGGATGGTTGAGCAGGCATGGCTAAGCTAGGCAATGTTATCAGAAGATCGCGCAGAAGCATGGAATGATGGTCCCTTGGACGAGAAGACGGCCTCATACCGTCCGCATGGTGTTTTGAAGGCTGCACTTAGCAGAGTTCGTTAACCAATAAAGCCGCTGCAGGGGCGGATCGGCGGATTGCTGCTTTTACATAGGGGAAACTTTGTCCGCCAAAGGGCGCTCAAAATCTGAGTTTCGGTGTCTGGCAAACGATGCGGCAGGACCGATTTTGGAAAAAGCTGGCACAAAACCAAAGCGTTTTCCAAAGCTTGTTAAATGGGGCCTGCCGTGCGCAGTCTGATGGATATGCGCGAACCCAGCCGAAGACTATTCCGGCCTGGCGCTAGATGTGGCTGACGCTTCTACTGCACCTCAGGCGCAGCCCTCGCGACGGCGCATCCAAGTTAAACCGTTCAAGTCGATCAACAGCATTGGCATGGCTGCTCACAAAGGAACCGGCACAGGCTGAACGGAATCAACGACCATCTGCCCGAAATCAGTGTAATCGTTGAAGAGCCCGTCCAGACACTAGGGCAGTAGCGAGGTCACCATCACAAAAGCCTCGTCCTCGCTCAGCGGGCGGAGCGTGTAAGCATGCATGATCAAGCTCAGGTCATGCGCTACGCAAATAAAAGTCTTGCTGATGTCCATCTCTGTGGCGACCTCGGCGGTGCTGGCTAGACTGAAAAAGCCATCCGAATCCACGACGCCATTGACCTGAGCCCCGCATTCTCCTCCGGTTTGAGATAGAATCCGCTTCAAACCGAGGAGA
>NZ_QJPK01000028.1 GCF_003259195.1 Paracoccus sediminilitoris | reverse complement strand
CACCGGCATCAGACGCACCCGCGTTTCATCGGCCAAGGTCTTCATCACCCGCCAATCGGTCTGCGAGGGGCGGCCCTGTTCGTGGTCGACCTTCTGGCGCGGGCGGTTCGGCCAATCGACCATCAACGGCAGGTCGACGCGTCCGGTCTTGGGCTGCAATCGGCCCCAGACCCGCGCGACATAGGATTTCTTGGTCTGGCGATCCTCGAATTGCTTGGACAGATGGCGCTGCGCATGGGGCGTCAGGCCAAAGACCATCACTCCGGACGTGTCCAGATCAAGCCGGTGGACCAGAAGGACCGTGGGAAAGGCGCGGCGCAGGCGGGCGATCAGGCAATCCGCGCGGTCATCCCCCCGCCCCGGCACCGACAACAGACCCGCCTGCTTGTCCACCACCAGGATTTCATGGTCGGCATGCAGGATGACCGGATCATCGGGCGGCGGTTGATAGATGAAACGTTCTTCAGTCATTTCGCCACAAGGCGGATCGCAAGGCCTGCGAACATCACGGCGGCGATCTTGTTGACCAGCCCCAGACGCTTGCCGATGACATGACCAGCGACCCCGCCCACGATGCCGTATCCCATCGTCACCAAGGTCCCGGTAAAGGCAAAGATCAGCCCCAGCCCCAGGATCTGCTGCCAGATCGGGCCCCAGGCGATGTTGGTGAATTGCGGCAGGAAGGCCAACATGAACAGAACCGGTTTGGGGTTCAGCGCATTGGACAGGAACCCCCGGCGGATGATGTTCCAGACCCGGACGCTGCCCCGCGCCGACGGGTCGATGTCGCCCGCGCGCCAGCTTTTCCACGCCAGCCACAGCAGATAGGCCGCGCCCGCGTATTTGATGGCGCGCAAGGCCTCGGGGTGGGCGGCGACGACGGCACCAAGGCCGATGGTGGCCAGCGTGACATGCATCAGCACGCCCAGGCCCACGCCGAAGCCCGCCCATGCGCCCGCGCGGGGGCCGCCCTGGATGCCGCAGGCGCTGGCAAAGAACACGTCCTGGCCGGGGGCAAAGTTCAGCACCAGCCCGCCCGCGATGAATGCCATCATCTGGCCCGCGGGAATGTTCATCAAGGTATCCCAGATCATCAGATGTCCTTTCGCACCCATGCAGGCGGCGCGCCCGCGACGTTTCGGATCAAAGCCGGCCGAAGACCTCGGCCAGCATGGAGGAAAGCGCATCGGCGTCGCTCTGGTCGAAGGCGTCCGGACGGTCGCTGTCGATGTCCAGCACCCCGATCAGCCGGTCGTCGCGCCCGATGACCGGCAGCACGATCTCCGACCGGGTCGAGGACGAGCAGGCGATATGGCCCGGGAAAGCCTCGACATCGGCGACGATCTGGGTCTGGCGCGTGCGGGCGGCGGCGCCGCAGACGCCCCGCGCGAAGGGGATGACCAGACAGCCGTGACCGCCCTGATAGGGGCCGATCTTCAGCAGATCGGGCGCCACGACCCGATAGAAGCCGGTCCAGTCGAAGCGGTCGTCCGAATGGTGCAATTCGCAGGCCATGGTGGCCATCAGGGCGACCTCGTCGGTCTCTCCCTCGGTCAGGGCCCGGATGCGGGCGGCAAGGTCTTGATAATCGCTCATGCGCCATCTCTACGACGGCGGCAGGGCGCGGAAAAGCCCGTCCCGCGCGGCCCGTGCAAATATCGGTCCCGCTTGCCCATTGCCCCGGCAACCGCTTGCCGCCAGTCTGCGCCCATGACGCTGAAGACCCGCATCCTGATCGTGATCCTGACGACGCAGCTGTTGCTGATCGGCGTTCTGGCCATGGGCAGCCTGGACCGGCTGCGCGGCGATATTGCGGCGGGCAGCCGCCTTGGGGCGCAGGCCGCGCGTCACCTGGTTCTGGCCACGATCGGCACGATGCAGGGCGCGGTGCCCCCCGACCGCATCATGGCGCTGCTGCCCGAACGCCTGAGCGAGCCCCCGAATGCCCGCATCGCGGTCCTGGACGCGCGCACCGGAACGCCGCGACGGCCCGCAGGCGTCATCGACCGGCCCGATGGCGCGCCGGGATGGTTCCGCGACCTTGTCGCGCCCAACGTGACCGAATCGCGGCTGCCCGTGGTCATCGCCGGACGTCCGCAGGGGATGGTCGTGATCTCGGGCGATCCGTCGCGCCAGATCGCGGTGGCATGGCGCGACATGCGCGATCTGATGGCGCTGGTCCTGGCTATGGCGGCGCTGCAGGGGGCGCTGGTCTGGTGGGCGGTGCGCCAGGCGCTGCGCCCCGTCACGGCCCTTGGCGCCCGCCTGTCCGAAATGACGCGCGGCCAGCTTGATGAGCGGATCGGTAGGCTGCGACAGCCCGATCTTGCGCCCTTGGCCCGCCACGTGGACCAGCTGGCCGACACGCTGGCCCAGGCCCGCCTGGACCGCCAGCGGCTGCAGCATCAGATCGTCAGCCGCGCCGATGCCGAACGCAAGGCAATCGCCCGCGACCTGCATGACGAGATGGGCCCCTGCCTGTTCGGCCTGCGCGTCGAGGCGGACGCCATGGCCACCGCCGCCCCCGATGCCGCCACCGCAGGTGCGGCCCGCCAGATCGCCGCGATCGCCGATCAGATCGGCCAGCTGAACCGCAACCTGCTGAACGACCTGCGGCCCATGGCGGTGGGCCAGCTGCCCTTGGCCACGGTGCTGGGCGATTTCGTCGACGACCTGTCCCGCCGCATGCCCGACATCCGCTTCCGGCTGGAGATCGCCGCGGGCCTTCCCGAACCCGACGAGGCGACCGCCCTGACCCTGTTCCGCATCGTGCAGGAGGGGACGACCAACGTGCTGCGCCATGCCGGGGCGCGGCAGGTGGTGATCCGGCTCTGGACCGATCCGGCGCATTGGCGCATGATCCTGACCGATGACGGGGTGGGCCTTGGCCCTGACCACCGCGAAGGCACCGGCCTGACAGGCATGCGCGAACGGATCACCCTTCTGGGCGGGACCCTTTGCATCGGCACCGAGGGCCGGGGAACCCAGCTGCAGGCCAGTCTGCCCCGTCCGACGACATCATGAATGGACCCTGACGTGACCAAACGCGCACTTGTGATCGACGACCACCCCATCACCCATCTGGGCGCCAGCCGCCTGCTGCGCGATCTGGGCTATGATCATGTGGGCCAGGCCATGTCCGGCGAGGAGGCCCTGACGCAACTGCAGGACCAGCCCCCGCCGGACCTGATCGTTCTGGACATCAGCCTGCCCGGTGCGGGCGGGCTGGATCTGGTGGCGCCCCTGCGGGAACGGGCGCCGGATGCGCGCATCCTGATCTTTTCCATGAACGACCAGACGGGGTTCGCGGCCCGCGCGTTGCAGGAGGGCGCGCAGGGTTTCCTGTCCAAGAACGCGCCGCCTGCGGATTTCCGTCAGGCCGTCACCACGCTGGAGGCGGGCGAGTTTTATCTGGACCCCCGTCAGGCCATGGCGCTGGCCACGCTGCGGGCGGGGGCGGCGGATGACCCCCTGGGGGCGCTGTCGGACCGCGAAAGGCAGGTGCTGGCGTTGATCGGGCAAGGTCATGGGCTGCAGACCATCGCGGATCGGATCGGGGTCAGCTACAAGACGGCGGCGAACACGTCATCGGCCCTGAAAAGAAAGCTGGGCGTGGACGGGATCAACGGCTTGATGAAATTCGCGCTGGATAGCGGCGTCTGAAGCAGGAGAGATGCGATGCTGGCATGGTTCGGCCTTGATGAAACCGCCGCCCCCGGTGCCGCCGACCGCCTGATCGCGGATCTGGCCCGCGATCTGCAGGCGCGCGGCCTACGGATCGCGGGGGCGGTGCAGACCAACCACGACCTGGGCCCCGATTGCGCCTGCGACATGGACATGCAGGTGATCGGCGACGGGGCGGCCCCGGTGCGGATTTCGCAATCGCTTGGGGCGGGCGCCTCGGGCTGTCGGCTGGATACCGGCGCGCTCGAGGAGGTCGTGGCCCGCACCGCCCCGACCCTGCCCGGTGCCGATCTGGTCGTCATCCCGAAATTCGGCCGGCAGGAAGCGATGGGACGCGGTTTTTACAGCCTGATCGCCGAGGCCGCCGCCGCGGGCCAGCCGGTCGTCCTCTATGTTCCGCGCCAGCAGCGCGCGGCCTTTCTGGCGTTTGCGGGCGGGCTGGCGGTCGAACTGGCACCCGGCGACGTCGCGGGTTGGTGCCTGGAACAGGCGGCGGCGCTGTCATGACCCATGTCGATGCGCGGGGGCTTTTGTGCCCGCTGCCGGTGCTGCGGCTGCGCAAGGCCCTGATGGCGGTAGCGCCGGGGGACCAGGTCGTGATGGTCGCATCCGATCCGATGGCGGTGGTCGATGTGCCGCATTTCTGCGGGCAGTCGGGTCATGCCATGGTGGCACAGCGCGACCTGCCTGACGGTGCGCATGAATTCACGGTGCAACGGGGGCACGCCGCCCCGCCCCCCGAGGATATTTGAGCACGAACGATGAACCTGTCCTTCATGTCCACCCGCAAGCGCCTGACCGATCTGTCCGAGCGCGAGATCCTGGCCCTGGCCATCGCATCCGAGGAGGATGACGCCCGCATCTATCGCAACTGGGCTGATTTCCTGCGGGCCGATTATCCCGCCACCGCCGCCGTCTTCGAGGGCATGAGCGCCGAGGAGGACGGCCACCGTCGCCAGCTGATCGATGCCTTTGCCGCGCGGTTCGGCGACGCGATCCCGGTGATCCGGCGCGAACATGTGGCGGGGTATTTCACCCGTCGCCCCGCTTGGATGATGCAGAATCTGTCGTTGGAAACCATCCGCGCCGAGGCGGCGGGCATGGAACGCGACGCCGCCGATTTCTATGCCCGCGCCGCCCAGCTGAGCCATGATGCCGGGACGCGCAAGCTGCTGGGCGATCTGGCCGCCGCCGAACGCGGCCACGAAAACCGTGCCCACGAACTGACCGATCAGCATCTGGGTGACGACGCCCGCGCCGACGAGGATGCCGTGGCGCATCGCGATTTCGTGCTGACCTGGGTGCAGCCGGGACTGGCGGGGCTGATGGATGGCAGCGTGTCCACCTTGGCGCCGATCTTTGCGGTGGCCTTTGCCACGCAGGACCCCTGGACCACCTTTCTGGTCGGGCTGGCCGCCAGCATCGGCGCGGGCATCAGCATGGGCTTTACCGAGGCCGCATCCGATGACGGCGTCATCTCGGGTCGCGGATCGCCATTGAAGCGGGGCCTGTCCTCGGGGGTGATGACGGCGGTGGGCGGCCTGGGGCATGCGCTGCCCTATCTGATCCCCGATTTCTGGACCGCCACCACCATCGCCATCATGGTCGTCTTCGTCGAGCTGTGGGCCATTGCCTGGATCCAGAACCGCTGGATGCAGACCCCCTTCTGGCGGGCCACCTTGCAAGTGGTCGTGGGCGGTGGTCTGGTGCTGGCTGTGGGGGTGCTGATCGGTTCCGGATGACGCCCCCGGCAACGGGGACCATTGGATTGACCGAGATTTTCCTGAAGACGCTGCCCTTTTTCGGGCTGATCGGATTGGGCTGGGCCGCTGCCGCATCGCGGTTCTTTCCGCCCGAGGCAGCCGCGTGGCTGACGAAATTCGTCTTCTACTTCGCGCTGTCGGCCATGCTGTTCCGCTTTGCGGCGGGGCTGGACTTGGGGGCGCTGTTCGACCTGCGCTTCGTTCTGGCCTATCTGGCGGGATCGACCCTGGTCTGGGCGATCGGCATGGCGGTGGGCCGGTGGCGCGGCCTGCCCCTGCCTGATGCCGCGATGGAGGCGCAATGCTGCATGACCGGCAACACGGGCTTTCTGGGCGTGCCGATGCTGGTCGTGCTGCTGGGCGAACGCACCGTGGGGCCGGTGCTGATGGTGCTGACCATCGACATGCTGGTCTTTTCCACGCTGATCACGCTGATCATCCATGGCGCGCGCCAGGGGGGACTGCGCGGGGCGGCGATCCTGCCGGTGCTGCGCGGGGTGGCCGCCAACCCGATGATCCTGTCGATGGTGGCGGGACTGTCCTGGTCGCTGCTGCATCTGCCGATGCCGGGGCCGCTGGACGAATTCCTGACCATTCTGGGACAGGCCGCCACGCCCGGCGCGCTGTTCGCAATCGGGGCCAGCCTTGCGGGGCGGCAGCTGCGGCGGATGGCGACGTCGGGGTGGCTGGGTTTCGCCAAGCTGGTGCTGCATCCCCTGGCCGTGGGCGTTGCGGCCCTGCTGCTGGCTGTCGAACCCTTCTCCGCGGGGGTCATGATCGCGGCGGCGGCCCTTCCGGTCGCGGGCAACGTCTATATCCTGGCCCAGCATTTCGGGGTGGGCCAGCAGCGGGTGTCGACCGCGATCCTGATCTCGACCGCGTTCAGCATCGTCACCATTCCACTGGTGATCGGGTTGATCGCCGCCTGATCGGGCCTCTCGACCCCGGCGGGGTGGCGGGCTATCCCCATCAGGTCACTTTGAGGGAGGAGACCCGGACATGCGCGGCATCGCGGACCTGACGCTGGAAAACATCGTGCTGGAGGTGGACGAGGATGACATCGCCACCGTCACGCTGAACCGACCCGCCAAGCGCAACGCGCTGGATGCCGCCACGATCGAGGAACTGGTCGACATCTTTTCGACCCTACCCCGCGCGGGCGTGCGCGCGGTGATCCTGCGATCCAACGGCGATCATTTCAGCGCCGGACTGGACTTGGTGGAACATCACCGCGAAAACCGCAATGCCAGCGATTTCATGCATCTGTGCCTGCGCTGGCACGAGGCATTCAACAAGATGGAATATGGCGGCGTGCCGATCATCGCCGTGCTGAAGGGCGCGGTCGTGGGCGGCGGGCTGGAACTGGCCAGCGCCGCCCATATCAGGGTCGCGGGGCCGGACACCTATTTCGGCCTGCCCGAGGGCCAGCGCGGGCTGTTCACCGGCGGCGGGGCCACGATCCGCGTGGCGGACCTGATCGGCAAGGCGCGCATGATCGACATGATGCTGTCGGGGCGGCTCTATCGCGGGACCGAGGCTGTCGATGTCGGGCTGTGCCAGTACTTGGTCGAGGATGCCGAGGCCAAGGCGTGGGACATCGCGCGGGCCGCCGCCAAGAACCCGCCCTTGTCGAATTTCGCCATCTGTTCCGCCATCAGCCACATGCAGAACATGAGCGCCCTGGATGCCGCCTATGCGGAGTCAGTGGTCGCGGGGGTGGTAAACACCCAGGATGCCGCGCGCGAACGGCTGGCGGCCTTTGCCACAGGATCCGCCACCAAGATAAAGCCCGTTGACTGAAGGTAGGATCGCCACGTCGTCGGCCATTGAGGCCGACGCCGCGGCGGCGCATGCGCCGGCCTCGATGGCCGGCTCATGCGCTCTCTCGCTACCGGTGGTGCATCAGGTGATCAGGCGCATCGCGGCCCAACCCACGCCGCCCAATGCCCCCAACCCCAACAGCGTGAACAGCCCATCCCGCGCCAGCATTCCGAAGGCAAAGAGGCAGACCACCACCCCCATCAGTGATGACGTAAAGGGAACCAACTCCAGCAGAGGCATCGTCAGACCGCACAGCAGACAAATCAACTGCGTCACCCAGAGGAACGGCCGGTGGACAAGCAGTCGCAACCGTTCCTTGGTGATGCGGTCCAGAAACCGTGCGGGTTTCTTCATCCAATCAGTCGCCTTGCGCACCCGCTGCGTGCTCAGATGCTTGCGCATCAGGAAGTCCGGCAACCAGATGTGATCGCGCTGGATCACCATCTGCATTGCCACCAAAGCGATCGTCAGACCGCAGATCGACGAGAATAGCGGCACCCCTGACAGAGGCGACACGACCGCTAGTGCCGGGATCATCATGTTGGGCAGGAAGGACGTCTGACCAAGGGCCTGAACGATCTGCGCCACGCTGGTCTGATCGCCATCCGAGGCATGGCTGACCCTCTCGACCAGATCCGTGATGCTGATATGGTCGGTCATGCTGCCTCGGTCTGTTGGGGAATGTCGCGCGTCAACGCGGTGGCCCCCGGACGGTTTCCCTAGCCGCGCAAAGCCTTGGTCAGTTCGCGGTCCAGCGCCTGCAGGAACCTTGCGCGATCGGCCTTGCCGAAGGCCGCGCCGCCGCCCTGCATGAAGGGATTGGCGGCCCGCAGATCGGCCATCAGGTCGCGCGTGGCAAGCCGTCCGCCGATATTGGCGATGGTCAGCGGCTCTCCGTCGTGGCGCAGGACGCGGGCGCCCGCCTTGAGGCAGCGATCGGCCAGGGGCAGGTCGCCGGTCACGACGACATCGCCTGGCCCGCAATGTTCGGCGATCCAGATATCGGCGATATCGGGACCCTCGGGGACGATCTGCAACGTCACGAAGGGGTTCTGCGACGGGCGCAGCCCGCCATTGCAGACCAGTACCATGGGAACGCGCAGCCTGGTGGCCACGCGTTCCGCCTCGGATTTGACGGGGCAGGCATCGGCGTCGATGTAAAGCGTCGTCATCCCTGCCCCCTTTCGCGATCAGTCGCGCAGCAGTTCATTGACCGAGGTCTTGGAGCGCGTCTGCGCATCCACCCGCTTGACGATCACCGCGCAATAGAGATGCACGCCGTTCTTCGAGGGCATTGAGCCCGACACGACGACCGAACCCGCGGGGACTTCGCCATACATGACTTCGCCCGTTTCACGGTCGACGATCTTGGTCGATTGGCCGATATAGACGCCCATGCCCAGCACCGCGCCTTCGCGGATGATGCAGCCCTCGACCACCTCGGAGCGGGCGCCGATGAAGCAGTTGTCCTCGATGATGGTGGGGCCCGCCTGCAGGGGTTCCAGCACGCCACCGATGCCGACGCCGCCCGACAGATGGACGTTCTTGCCGATCTGCGCGCAGCTGCCGACGGTGGCCCAGGTGTCGACCATCGTGCCTTCGCCCACATGGGCACCCAGGTTCACGAAGGACGGCATCAGCACCGCGTTCTGGCCGATGAAGGCGCTGCGGCGTACGATCGAACCGGGGACGGCGCGAAAGCCCGCCTCGCGCCACTGGTTGTCGCCCCAGCCGTGGAATTTCGACGGCACCTTGTCCCACCAGTTGCTGCCCTGCGGGCCGCCCGACATTTCTTCCATGTCGTTCAGACGGAAGGACAGCAGCACGGCCTTCTTCGCCCATTGGTTCACATGCCAGTCGTCACCGCGCTTTTCGGCCACGCGCAGTTCGCCGCTGTCCAGCTGGGTCAGGGTCTGTTCGACGGCCTCGCGCACGGGTCCGGTGGTGGCATTGTTGATCTGGGCGCGGTTTTCCCACGCGGCTTCGATGGCGGTTTCCAGGGCTTGGGTCATGATGGCCTCTCTTGGATCGGGTGTGCGGGTGGAAAACGTCTTGGTCGGGCTATAAGCATCGGGGAAAGCCCGCGCAATCCGCGCGTGGCCGCAGATGAGGCCATGGATGACCGACACGCCCAAAGACGACCACGTTCACGCCCTTCCCCACAGCGATCAGGACGTGGCGCGGGCAAGGCGCACGCCCGACACGCCCCAGACCCGCGCGCCGTCCTATCGGCTGGCCTTCACCGACACCGACTTCATGCTGCGCGACGAATTGCGCCCCGTCCGCCTGCAGCTGGAACTTTTGAAGCCGCAGATGATCATGGACGAACATGGCATCGAATCGACCGTAGTAATCTTTGGCGGTGCGCGCATTCCCGCCCCCGACCGCGCCGATCAGGCCCGCACGCCGGAACTGGCGGCGCTGTCGCAATATTACGAACAGGCGCGCCTCTTTGGCCAGAAGATGACCGAACGCAGCCTGGCCAGCGGCGGGCGCGATTTCGTCATCTGCACCGGCGGCGGCCCCGGCGTGATGGAGGCGGGCAACCTGGGCGCCGAACAGGCGGGCGGGGAATCCATCGGCTTGGGGATCGTGCTGCCGCACGAGCAGGCCCCGAACGCGCATGTGACGCCGGACCTCTGCTTCAACTTCCACTATTTTGCGATCCGCAAGATGCATTTCCTGATGCGTGCCTGCGCGATCACGGTCTTTCCGGGCGGGTTCGGCACCTTCGACGAATTATTCGAGACGCTGACTTTGATCCAGACCGGCCGCATGGCCCGCGTGCCGGTCCTGCTGTTCGGCAAATCCTTCTGGGAAGAGATCATCAACTGGAAGGCCTTGGCCCGCGCCGGAACCATCAGCGATGCCGACCTGGACCTGATCCACTATGTCGAGACCGCCGAGGAGGCCATCGCGATCATCGACGGCTGGTCCGACCCCGCGGGCTAGGCGGCTTCCGGGGCGGGGCGGCGGCGCATCAGCATCAACATGACCCCCGTCCCGACCAGAAGCCCCGCCAGCAGGAAGCCCTGCGGCAGCGGTTCGGCAAAGATCCACAGCGCGCCTGCAGCCCCGGTCAGGGCAGCGACCGGACCCAACAGCGACAGCGTCACCGGCCCGCCAAGGCGCTGAAGCTGGAAGAAGGCGATGTACTGGATGACGAAGACGGCGATGTCGACGCCCAGCAGGTGGCGCAACGCTCCCTCATGCCACAGCGCGGCGGGTGATCCGTCCATCAGGGCCGCCACCGGCACGCAGGCCAGCCCGCCCATTAGCAGCGTCAGCCCCGACAGCGTCAGCGGGCGCGCGCCTTTCGGCCAATAGCGGCTGCGGAAGATGTTGCCGCCCGCGATTACCACCGGCATCGCCGTCGCCGCCAACAGCCACAGCGTCGCATCCGAAGGC
Source organism: Paracoccus sediminilitoris (assembly GCF_003259195.1). GTDB lineage: Bacteria > Pseudomonadota > Alphaproteobacteria > Rhodobacterales > Rhodobacteraceae > Paracoccus > Paracoccus sediminilitoris. The sequence continues at coordinate 34,942 of NZ_QJPK01000028.1, read as the reverse complement.
AGCTGCGTCAGCTTGGACGTCGCGATGATCAGGCCCCCGATCAGCCCCAGCCCCACGGCCAGCGTGCGGCGGCGATCGGCGCCTTCCAGCCCGATCAGCCGGGCCAGCGCCCAGGTCAGCAGGATCGGAAAGGCGAAGGTCATCGAGATGTAGCCCGCCCCCACATGCGACACCGCCAGATAGCCAAGCGCGGTTGGTCCCGCCAGCAGCGCCCCCGCCCCAAGGGCGAAGACCAGCATCGGTCGCATGTCCTGCCCCTGGCCCAGCACCTGGGCCAGCACCAGCTGCGCCAGACCGCTGCCCGCCAGCACCGCGCCCAGGAACCAGATCATCGGCGCCCCGGCATCGGATGCCATCCGCGAAATCAGGATGGTGACCGCCAGCGCGGCCCCCGCCGTCACCAGGCATCCCAGCATGACGATGCGCGCTTGCAGGTCGGTCATTGAAACACCTCGCCTCCGGGGGGTAATGTCTTGATGGAAAGTATCTTGATGGAAAGACATATGCCCGAAAAGGATCGCGCTGCCAAGGCCGCCGCATCATGGCGCCGCGAACGTCCCGATCTGGATGTCGAGGCGATGGAAATCATCGGCCGCCTGAATGAACTCTCCGCCCTGATCACCCGCGACCATCTGCAGCCGGGATTTGACCGATTCGGGCTGCAGGGGGGGGAATTCGACGTGCTTGCGACGCTGCGCCGCGCGGGCGCGCCCTATCGGCTGACGCCAACCGCGCTTTACGAGGCGACGATGCTGAGTTCGGGGGGCATGACGGCGCGGCTGGACCGGTTGCAGGCGCGCGACCTGATCCGACGCGAACCCAACCCCGATGACCGCCGTGGGACGCTGGTGGGTCTGACGGAGGCGGGGCTGGCGCTGATCGACCGCGCCATCGGACCCCATGCGGAGAACGAGACGCGGCTGCTGTCGGCCCTGACCGGTGACGAACGCGCGCAGCTAAACGGCCTCTTGGCCCGACTGCGCGCGGTGCTGTGATCAGCCGGCGGCTTCGGCGGCGATGGCGGCGGCGGATTTGCGGCCGCGTTCGGTCGCCGATTTCAGCTGGCCACAGGCAGCCATGATATCCTCGCCCCGCGGGGTGCGGATGGGGCTGGCATAGCCGGCATTGTGGACGATGTCGGCAAAGGCATGGATGCGATTATTGCTGGACCGCTTGTAGGGCGCACCGGGCCATTCGTTGAACGGGATCAGGTTGATCTTGGCGGGAATGCCCTCGATCAGCTTGACCAGACGGTATGCATCCTCGTCGCTGTCGTTCACCCCGGCCAGCATCACGTATTCGAAGGTGATGCGTTCGCTGTTCGTCAGCCGCGGGTATTCGCGCAAGGCGTTCAGCAGGGTCTCGATATTCCAGCGCTTGTTGATGGGCACCAGCTTGTTGCGCACTTCGTCGGTGGTGGCATGGAAGCTGACGGCCAGCAGGCAGCCGATTTCCTGCGCTGTGCGGGCGATCTCGGGGACGACACCGCTGGTCGACAGGGTGATGCGACGGCGCGACAGCGACAGGCCCTCGTTGTCCATGACGATCTTCATCGCGTCACGGACGTTTTCGAAATTGTACAGCGGCTCGCCCATGCCCATCAGGACCATGTTGCTGATCAGGCGGGTTTCGTCCTTTGGCGCACCCTGAACGGGCCATTCGCCCAGATCGTCGCGGGCCAGCAGCAATTGGCCGACGATTTCACCAGCAGTCAGGTTGCGGACCAGCTTCTGCGTGCCGGTATGACAGAAGGAACAGGTCAGCGTACAGCCCACTTGGCTGCTGACGCACAGCGTGCCGCGGCCTTCCTCGGGGATATAGACCACCTCGACCTCGTGCCCGCCGGCGATGCGGACCAGGTACTTGCGGGTGCCGTCGGTGCTGACCTGACGGGACACGATCTCGGGCAGGGTGATCTCGAATTTATCGGCCAGCAGCTGGCGATAATCCTTGGCCAGGTTCGTCATCTGCGCGAAATCGCGCACGCCCCAGTGATAGATCCACTGCCAGACCTGCCCGACGCGCATCTTGGCCTGACGTTCGGGGGTGCCTGCTGCGACCAAAGCGTCGTGCAACTGGTCACGGGTCAGACCGACGATGTTCATGCGGCCCGATTCGGGCAGCTTGCGGGGGATGGTCAGAACATCCTGCGTGATCGGGGCGGACATGACGATACCTGAGTTTGGGTGAAACGACGCAGATATGCCAGACGGGGCCGGAAATCAACCAGCCCCGCCCGATCGTGATGGAACCGTGGGGGATATCCCCCAAGGTCGCCTTACTTGCAGCGTTCGCGCGCCGTGTTCGTCGCGGCGGTGATGCCCGACAGGCTGAACGTGTCCTTGGTGGTCGTGCCACGCGACGAACGGCCCGTCACGACGGCGGCCGAACCCGCACGCAGCGCGCTGATGATCGCCTGATCATCCGAGGGGCTGCCCGTCCAGGCGCTCTCGCCTTCGGTGAACAGGTTGAACTGGCGACCGCCGATATCAACCTCGACCGTCGAATCGGGCGCGAAAGGATAGCCGCCAGTAAAGGACAGCTCGCCCTCCTGACCCGGACGATAGGCGACGTAAAGCCGGATATCCCCACGGGCCACTTCGGTCGGCTGACCGTCCTTGGTGTTGATCGTCGATTTGGGCGGGGACACCGCCCAGCATTCGCGGGGGTTGTCGGCGGCAAAGACCGTCCAGTCCCCTTCCGTCGCCACGACGTTGTTGGATTCCTGTGCCATCGCCGTACCAAGTCCGCCGATCAGGACAAGACTTGCACCGATGCCGCGCAGCGTAGTTTTCATCATGCTCTGGCCTCCTGACATTCATTTCGCCACTTCGATCGGCGTTGTTCCCGATTGCTGTGGTCTTTTCAACCGTCTCTCGTCAGGATAGCGAAAATCGCGGCCCCCGAAAGGGTGCACGATGCAAATCGCGCAATTGTCAGGGAGAATTTGCGTATGCGGTCTGCGGACATGATCGAATTGTGGCGTGGCGACCTGAGGGAAAGCCTGCACCGGGGCCATGCCGTCATCTGCGACGCCCATGGCCTGGTCGAAGCCTGGGGCCAGCCAAGCCGCACGATCTTTCCGCGATCATCATGCAAGATGATCCAGGCGCTGCCCCTGGTGGAAAGCGGGGCGGCGGATGCGGCCGGGCTGACCGACCGGCAGCTGGCGTTGGCCTGCGCCAGCCATTCGGGATCGGCGATGCACGTCCAGGCGGTGCGCGACTGGACCCGCGCGCTGGATCTGTCCGAGGACGATCTGCGCTGCGGCACCCACATGCCCCGCGACCCCGACGAGAACCGCCGCCTGACCTGTTCGGACGAAAGCCCCTGCCAGTTCCACAACAATTGTTCGGGCAAGCATGCGGGTTTCCTGACGCTGAATCGCCATCTGGGCGGCGGGCCGGACTACATCGACCCCGACCACCCCGTCCAGCAGGCCGTCAAGGACGCCTTCGAAGATGTGACCGGCGAAACCAGCCCCGGTTACGGCATCGACGGATGCTCGGCCCCGAACTGGGCCTGTTCGCTGGAAGGACTGGCCCGCGCCATGGCGCGCTTTGCCAATCCTGGCGACGACACGCGCGGCCGCGCCATGCGTCGACTGACCGACGCGATGCGCCACCATCCCGACATGGTGGCGGGGGCGGGCCGGTCCTGCACCCTGCTGATGGAGGCGATGGACAACAAGGTCACCGTCAAGACCGGGGCCGAGGGCGTCTTTGTCGCCATCCTGCCCGAACAGGGTCTGGGCGTCGCGCTGAAGATCACCGACGGCGCCACCCGCGCCAGCGAAGCGGCCATCACCGCACTGCTGATCCATCTGGGCGTGCTGGACGCTCAGCACCCGATTGCGGGCAAATTGCTGAACAGCCCCATCGTCAATTGCCGCGGGATCGTCACGGGCCGCATGTGCACCGCCGACGCCTTTCCGCACTGACCCGTCACAAAACCGTCGCGCAAACATGGTTTCATCACGGGCACAAGGTCCCCGCCTTGCCTGTCCCGTATCATGACCGGCGCCCTCTTGGCAGAGAGGGCGCCGCGACCATTCACAGCATCTGCCAGATCAGCCGCAGCGCCAGGATGGTTGAGGTTGCGACCAGCAGCGGCTTGATCAGCCGTGATCCAATTCGCGTGGCCAGCCGCGCCCCCAGCGCCGCCCCCGCGATCTGCGCCAGACCCATGCAGATCCCCAACCCCCACAGCGGATTGCCGACCAGCGCAAAGGCCGCCAGCCCGCCCAGGTTCGAGGCGAAGTTCAGCATCTTGGTATGGGCGGTGGCCTTCAGCACGCCGTATCCGGCCAGGGTGACGAAACCGATCATGTAGAAGGCCCCCGCCCCCGGCCCGATCAGCCCGTCGTAAAAGCCGATCAGCGGCACGATGGCAATCGCGAAGGCCAAGGGCGTCAGGCGGCGCGTGCGGTCCAGATCGTCAAGGCCGGGCTTCAGCGCAAAGAACAGCGCGATGGCGATCAGCACCACCGGCAGGATCAGCCGCAGCCCATCCGTCGGGATCCAGCTGACCAGCGCCGCGCCCGCGGCCCCCGCCGCCCCCGCGATCAGCGCCGACCGCCATTGGCTGCGCAGGTCGACCAGCCCCTTTGCGGCATAGCTGACGGCGGCGGTCGCGGCGCCGAACACGCCCTGCACCTTGTTGGTGGCCAAAGCCTGCGCGGGCGGAATGCCCGCCAGCATCAGGACGGGCACGGTGATCAGCCCGCCACCGCCCGCGATGGCATCGACGAATCCCGCCGCAAAGGCGGCGCCGACCAGCAGGATCAGCAATTCGATAGTCAGGTCCAGCATCATGCACCACGCTTGCGGGACGGGCGGCCCAAGGGGCGCGCGTCGAAAGTCGGTCGGGGTCGGCTCAGGCTGTTACGAAATCGGCCTGCGCATAGCCCTGAAGATACAGCAGCGCCGTCAGATCGCCGTGGTTGATGCGGATATGCGCCTGAGCGGCCACCGCTGGCTTGGCATGCAGCGCGACACCCGATCCGGCCATCTGGATCATGCCCAGATCATTCGCCCCGTCGCCCACTGCCATCACGTCCTGCGCCGTCAGGCCGAATCGGTCGATAATACGCTCCAAGGCCTCGACCTTGGCCTCGCGGCCCAGAACGGGCAGTGCGACATGGCCGGTCAGCACGCCGCCATCGGCCAGCAGGACGTTGGCGCGGTGTTCGTCGAAGCCCAACTGTTCGGCCACCGCTGAGGTGAAGGCCGTGAACCCCCCCGAGACCAGTGCCGCATGTGCGCCATGCGCGCGCATTGTGGCGACAAGTTCCCGCCCGCCCGAGGCCAGCGTGATGCGGTTTTCCAGCACCTGCTGGATGACGCCTTCATCCAGCCCCGCCAGCAGCGAGACGCGCTCGATCAGGGCCTCGTGGAAGTCCAGCTCGCCGTTCATGGCGCGGGCGGTGATCTCGGCGACGCGGGTGCCGACGCCCGCGAAGTCGGCCAGCTCGTCGATGCATTCCTGGTCGATCATGGTCGAATCCATGTCCGCCAGCAGGACCTTCTTGCGGCGGCCCTCGACAGGCTGGACGACCATGTCGATGCCGATGGCCTGTAGTTCCGACCAGACCTGATCAATGTCGACGGGCGTCTCGGGGATGTCGAATTCGGCGGCGATACCCGGGGCCAGCCAGCGCGGATCCGAGCCCTTCCACCTCGCGGAAATTCCCTGCGGCAGATCGCCGTCCAGGTTGGCGGCGGCAGGGGCGGCAATCAGCGAGACGGTGAACATGGCGGTTCCTTCGTTGGGCTGATCCGGGGTGTAGATCAAAGATTTTGCTTGCGCCAGAGAGCGACGCCCACTAAGTCCGACGGCGGGACACCCTTCCCCAACGAAGGGCTTTTAGCTGGAAGGCTAGTCACATGACCGAACTGAAGACCCCGGCAACGCGGCCGGCAAACCCGCGCTTTTCTTCGGGCCCCTGCGCCAAGATCCCCCAATACAATCTGGACATGCTTGCCGACGCGCCCCTGGGCCGTTCGCATCGCGCCGCAATCGGCAAGTCGAAGCTGGCCGAGGCCATCGACCTGACCCGCGAGGTCCTGAACGTTCCCGCCGACTACCGCATTGGCATCGTCCCCGGTTCCGACACCGGCGCGGTCGAGATGGCGATGTGGACCATGCTGGGCGCCCGCCCCGTGGAAATGCTGGCCTGGGAAAGCTTCGGTGAAGGCTGGGTCACGGATGCCATGAAACAGCTGAAGCTGGACGCCACCGTCCGCAAGGCCGATTACGGCCATATCGTCGATTTCGCCGAGGTCGATTTCAACAAAGACGTCGTCTTCACCTGGAACGGCACCACCAGCGGCGTGCGCGTGCCCAATGGCGATGCGATCCCCGCCGACCGTCAGGGCCTGACCATATGCGACGCCACCAGCGCCGCCTTTGCCATGGACCTGCCTTGGGACAAGTTGGACGTCGTCACCTTCAGCTGGCAGAAGGTGCTGGGCGGCGAAGGCGCACACGGGATGCTGATCCTGTCGCCCCGCGCGGTCGAGCGTCTGGAAAGCTTTACCCCCGACCGTCCTCTACCGAAAATCTTCCGCCTGACCAAGGGCGGCAAGCTGATCGAGGGCATCTTCAAGGGCGAGACGATCAACACGCCCTCGATGCTGGCCGTCGAGGATTACCTGGTCGCGCTGAAATGGGCGCAGTCGCTTGGCGGCGTGTCGGGCCTGATCGCCCGCGCCGATGCCAATGCCAAGGCGGTGCGCGATTTCATCGCCGACAAGGATTGGATCGCAGACCTTGCCGCCGATCCCGCGACCGCATCGACCACCAGCGTCTGCCTGAAGTTCACCGACCCGGCCATCAAGGACGGCGCTGCCTTTGCAAAGGCCGTGGCCAAGCGGTTGGACAAGGAGAACGTTGCGCTGGACGCGGGTGCCTATCGCGATGCGCCCGCCGGTCTGCGGATCTGGTGCGGATCGACGGTGGAAGCCAGCGACGTGGAAGCCCTGATGCCCTGGATCGAATGGGCCTATCGCGCTGAACTGGCCGCGTAATAAGCCGGACCGTCCGGGGGCGAGCCCCCGGACCCCCGGGGTATTTTTCCAAAGAAGAAGCAGGATGTCAGCGTGGCCAAGCCCGGACGTCCCCAGACAAGGATAGACCACATGCCCAAGGTTCTCGTTTCCGACAAGCTTTCCGAAACCGCCGTCCAGATCTTTCGTGATCGTGGCGTCGAGGTCGACTACATGCCCGATCTGGGCAAGGACAAGGAAAAGCTGGCCCAGGTGATCGGTCAGTATGACGGACTGGCGATCCGCTCGGCCACCAAGGTCACCGACAAGCTGCTGGAGGCCGCGACCAATCTGAAGGTCATCGGCCGCGCCGGTATCGGGGTCGACAACGTCGACATCCCGGCCGCCAGCAAGAAGGGCGTGATCGTTATGAACACGCCCTTCGGCAACAGCGTCACCACCGCCGAGCATGCCATCGCCATGATGTTCGCCGTCGCCCGCCAACTGCCCGAGGCCAGCGTCAGCACCCATGCTGGCAAGTGGGAAAAGAACCGCTTCATGGGGGTCGAGCTGTTCAACAAGACCCTGGGCGTGATCGGCGCGGGCAATATTGGTTCGATCGTGATCGACCGGGCGCTTGGGCTGCACATGAAGGTCGTGGCCTATGACCCCTTCCTGTCCGAGGAGCGCGCCAAGGAACTGGGCGTCACCAAGGTCGAGCTGGACGAGCTGCTGGGCCGCGCCGATTTCATCACCTTCCACGTGCCGCTGACCGACAAGACCCGCAACATCATGTCGCGCGACGCCATCGCCAAACTGAAGCCGGGCGTGCGCATCATCAACTGTGCCCGCGGCGGCCTGGTCGATGAGGACGCGCTGGCCGAGGCCCTGAAGGAGGGTCGCGTCGCCGGGGCGGCCTTCGACGTCTTCGCGGTCGAACCCGCCACCGACAGCCCGCTGTTCAACCTGCCCAACGTCGTCGTCACCCCGCATCTGGGTGCCGCCACGACCGAAGCCCAGGAGAACGTGGCCCTGCAGGTCGCCGAGCAGATGTCGGATTATCTGCTGACGGGCGCGGTCGAAAACGCGCTGAACATGCCTTCGGTCACCGCCGAAGAAGCCGCCGTCATGGGGCCGTGGATCAAGCTGGCCTCGCATCTGGGGGCCTTTGTCGGCCAGATGACGGACGAGCCGATCAAGGCGATCAACGTGCTTTACGACGGGTCGGTATCGGGGATGAACCTGAACGCACTGAACGCGGCCGTCATCGCGGGCGTGATGAAGGCGACGAACCCGGACGTTAACATGGTTTCGGCCCCCGTGATGGCCAAGGAACGCGGCGTGCAGGTCGCGACCACACGCCAGGACAAGGCCGGCGCCTATGAGGGTTACATCAAGCTGACCTGCGTGACCGCCACACGCGAACGGTCCATCGCGGGCACCGTTTTCAGCGACGGCAAGCCGCGCTTCATCCAGATCCGCGGCATCAATGTCGATGCCGAGGTGGGTGAACACATGCTGTACACCCGCAACAAGGACGTTCCGGGCGTCATCGGCCAGCTGGGCATGACCCTGGGGGATCTGGGTGTGAACATCGCGAACTTCACGCTTGGCCGTTCGGCCAATGACAAGGACGCCATCGCCATCCTGTACCTGGACGAAGCGATCAGCGACGAGGCCCTGGCCACGCTGCAGAACACCGGCAAGTTCCTTCAGGCCCGCCGTTTGCAATTCGAGGTTTGACCTGAACGCCGCGCGCCCTTACCCAAGGGCGCGCGGCATGCCTGCCTTGCCGCCCGCCACGACAAGGATGACAGGATGCGACTTTACGCGATCGGCGACATTCACGGACAACTGGATCTGCTGAAGGCCGCGCATGGGCGCATCTTCCGCGATGGCGGGCGCGATGCCACCATCGCCCATGTGGGCGACCTGATCGACCGCGGCCCGGATTCCGCAGGCGTGGTCGAATACCTGATGAAGGGGCGTGCGGATGGCCGGCCCTGGATCGTGACCCGCGGCAACCACGACCGCTTTTTGCCGAAATTCATCGACGATCCGGACTGGATCGATCCGGGCCTGTCCTCGGGTGCGCATTGGGTCGATCATGCGGGGCTGGGGGCGGCGGCGACGCTGGCCTCCTATGGGGTCGATCCCGACATGCCGCGCGATGCGGTGCTGCGCGACACCCGCCGTGCCGTCCCCCGGTCGCATGTGCGGTTCCTAGCAACGCTGCCACTGTGGTATTTGCACCCCCGCGCGCTGGTCGTGCATGCGGGCATCCGCCCCGGGGTCGATCTGCAGGCCCAGGACGAAAGTGACCTGGTCTGGATCCGCAAGGGTTTTCTGGACAACGATATCGATCACGGCCCTCTGGTCGTGCATGGACATACCGCGCTGGATCGGCCCATGCTGCATCGCAACCGGTTGAACATCGACAGCGGCGCCGCCTATGGCCGCGAACTGACCGCGGTCGTCATCGACGATGACGGCGTGCATGTGCTGACGGAAACGGGCCGCGTGCCCATGATGATGGAATAGATGATGCGCAGAATTGCCGCCGCGATCGCCTTGGCCGCCCTTCCCCTGACCGCCGCCGCCGAGGAGGTCGCCCGCGTGGGCGTCGATTGGGTGGGCAACGACGTGATCGTCGAGGCGATCCACGACCCCAAGGTGTCGGGCGTGACCTGCCACCTGGCCTATTTCAGCCGTTCGGTCCTGGACCGCCTGAGCCAGGGCAACTGGTTCGAGGATCCCTCGAACAGTGCCATCCAATGCACGCGGACCGGCCCCATCGACCTGTCGCAGATCGACACCGGCGATGACGGCGAACAGGTGTTCAGCGAAGGCCGGTCACTGATTTTCAAGTCGCTGCGCGTGCGGCGGATCTATGACGCGGAGAACCGGGTGTTGATCTATCTGGCCCACAGCGCCGAACTGTCCGAAGGGTCTGCCAAGATGTCGCTGGCGACCGTTCCCCTGGCCCAGGACGACAAGGCCCCCTGATGGCCCGGCCGTCATGCACCGGTCATCTGGTGGACAGAATCGCCCAAGCCAGCTAGAAGGCCCGCTGTCTTTCAAGGATATCGGACTTTGACGATGGATGCCCCCTCTATGCCGGTTGCAAGCCGCAGCGCCAAATACAGCCTGGGCCAGGTGGTCAAGCATCGCAACCGCCCCTTTCGGGGGGTGATCTTCGATGTCGATCCGGAATTCGCCAATACCGACGAATGGTACGATTCCATCCCCGAAGATGCGCGTCCCGACAAGGATCAGCCCTTCTACCACCTCTTTGCCGAAACCGAGGCGACCTATTACGTGGCCTATGTCTCGGAGGGGAACCTGGAACCGGATGCGTCCGGGGAACCGCTCGACCACCCCGAGGTCGACGAGATGTTCGGCGCCTTCGAGGATGGCCGCTATCATCTGGCGGCCCACGTCAACTAGACGCGTTCAGCCCTCTCCGTCCGCGGAAAAAGGGATGTTGAACGCCAGATAATTCCGGCTTTCGCGCCGGTAATAGCACAGCGCCTGCGTCAGGTCCTGGATCAGGAACCAGCCGAAGCCGCCTTCGGGCAGGTCATCGGGAATGGCGGCGGGCAGGCTGCGCGGCAGCACGCATTCGTCGGGCAGCGAAGTGCCGTCATCGGTCAGCGCGCAGGCCAGCCCCCCATTGTGGCGCACCACGCACAGATGGATCACCGGAACGCGGCGCGGGCGTTCCTTACCGGTTGGCGCATGTTCGGCGACGTTGTTCATCAATTCGGCCAGCACCAGCTCCAACCGGCCCAAGGTGTCGTCGCCGACATCACGCGCAAAACGGCGGCGCACGTCCATCAGCGTGGCGCGGACGATCATCGGCTGCGCGTTCAGCACGCGGTGGAACATCGGCTGCCCGGGCACGTCCTTGAAGCCCACCGCGCCGGTTTGTCGGTCTTCGTGTGCTGTCATTCGCGGATATCCTTGCCAGTGGCATCTGCCCGGATGTCGAAGACGCTGTCCATGCGCGTCAGCCGGAACACGCGTTCCACATTCGGCGTCATCGCGCAAAGCACCATCGCCAGGTTGGCCGGCAGGCTTTTTCGGACGGCGATCATCGCGCCCAGTCCCGAACTGTCCATGAAATCGACCGCCGCCATATCCAGATGAACGGGCTTGCGGTTCTTCATCACGATCTCTCGCAGCTTGTCCTTGAAGGGGGTGGCAATGGCCGCGTCGATCCGCGTCTCGGTCACCTTGATCTGCAGATGGGTTGCGGCATCTTCGACGATGAACTTCATGGGGCGGCCTTCCTTGGTGTTTCCAAGCTGACTAGACGCAAAAGGTTACGATCCGGTAAGCGTGGACCCAGGGGAGGACACCATGAACGACAGACAGGTCTATGTGCTGGGTGCCGCGCGCACGCCGATGGGCGGGTTGCAGGGTGCATTTGCGGGCGTCACGGCGCCGCAACTGGGGGGAACCGCAATCGCTGCGGCGTTAGCGCGGGCCGGGGTGGGGCCGGACGCACCGCAGGCGCTCTATATGGGATGCGTGCTGCCGGCGGGCTTGGGACAGGCACCGGCACGCCAGGCGGGCTTTGCAGCAGGGATGCCCGAATCGGTGCCCGCCACCACGCTTAACAAGATGTGCGGGTCGGGGATGCAGGCCGCGATGATGGCCTGCGACGCGATCCGCGCGGGCAGCGCCGACCTGGTCGTGGCGGGCGGCATGGAAAGCATGACGAACGCCCCCTATCTGCTGCCCAAGATGCGCGGGGGCGCAAGGCTGGGCCATGGCCAGGTCATCGACCACATGTTCCTGGACGGGTTGGAGGATGCCTATGACAAAGGCCGCCTGATGGGTACCTTGGCCGAGGATTGCGCCTCCGAATTCGCCTTCACCCGCCAGGCGCAGGACGAATTCGCCTTGGCCAGCCTGACCCGCGCCCTGTCGGCCATCGAAACCGGCGCCTTTGCCGCCGAGATCGCCCCCGTGACCGTTCCGGGCCGTGGCGGCGACAGCGTGATCGACACCGACGAACAGCCCGGCAAGGCCCGCCCCGACAAGATCCCGCAGCTGAAGCCCGCCTTCCGCAAGGATGGCACGGTGACGGCCGCCAACAGCAGCTCGATCTCGGACGGAGCGGCGGCGCTGGTGCTGGGCACGCGCGCGGATGGCGCGATCGCCCGCATCATAGGCCATGCGAGCCATGCCCAGGCCCCGGGCGATTTCCCGACCGCCCCCGTCCCCGCCGCTGAAAAGCTGCTGGCACGGATCGGCTGGACCCGCGACGATGTCGATCTGTGGGAGGTGAACGAGGCTTTTGCCGTCGTGCCCATGGCCTTCATGGCGCGCATGGGTGTATCCCATGACAGGGTCAACGTGAATGGCGGGGCCTGCGCGCTTGGTCATCCGATCGGCGCGTCGGGGGCGCGGATCATCGTGACGCTGATCCATGCCCTGCAGGCCCGCGGGTTGAAACGCGGTGTCGCCGCCATCTGCATCGGCGGCGGCGAGGGTACGGCCCTGGCCGTGGAACTGGCCTAGGACTGCTTCGAAAACGGGCAGAGCGTGCATGCTCTGCCTGATTCCACCTCGGGGCGGCGGGGGGATTGCGGAACCAACGGGCATGGCGGACGGTTCGAATATGGACTTGCCGCAAAGCTTCGGGATCTGATGTTTGCGCAAGACCCAAAAAGAACATGCGTCAGGCAGTGGGGGAATGATGAGTTATTACAATGAAATGTTCGAGGGCGACCAGGTCCGCGACCCCTATGCGCGTCTGCAAGAATGGGTGCAGACCATGCCCGACGATTTCCGCCAGATGAAGCAGGCCGAGGCCGAGGCGCTGTTCCGACGCATCGGCATCACCTTCGCCGTCTATGGCGAAGGCGGTGATCCCGACCGGCTGATCCCCTTCGACATGATGCCGCGCGTCTTCGAACAGGCCGAATGGCGCAAGCTGGAACGCGGCATCAAGCAGCGCGCCCGCGCCCTGAACGCCTTCCTGCGCGACGTTTATGGCCGCGGAGAGATCGTCCGCGCCGGCCGCATTCCCGCGCGCCTTGTCTATCAGAACGAAGCCTATGAGAAATCCGTGGTCGGCATCGTGCCGCCGCGCGGCGTCTATTCCCACATCATCGGCATCGACCTGGTGCGGACCTCGAAGGACGAGTTCTATGTCCTTGAGGACAATTGCCGCACGCCCTCCGGTGTCAGCTACATGCTGGAAAACCGCGAGATCATGATGCGCATGTTCCCGCAGCTGTTCCGCAAGAACCGGATTGAGCCGGTGGACCAGTATCCCGACCTGTTGCGCCGCACGCTGGAATCGGTGGCCCCCGCCAAGTGCAATGACCGCCCCACCTGCGTGATCCTGACGCCCGGCCATTACAACAGCGCCTATTACGAACACAGCTTCCTGGCCAACCTGATGGGGGTTGAATTGGTCGAGGGGCAGGATCTGTTTGTCGATGGTGATTTCGTCTATATGCGCACCACCACCGGCCCGCGGCGCGTCGACGTCATCTATCGCCGCATCGACGATCCCTATCTGGACCCTCTGTGCTTCCGCCCCGACAGCATGCTGGGCATTCCCGGTCTGATGAACGTCTATCGTTCGGGCGGCGTGTCGATCTGTTCGGCCCCTGGCGCCGGCGTGGCCGATGACAAGGCGATCTATACCTTCGTTCCCGAAATGGTCCGGTTCTATCTGGGCGAGGAGCCGATCCTGAACAACGTCCAGACCTGGACGCTGTGGAAAGACGACGACTACCGATATGTCATGGAACACCTGCCCGAACTGGTCGTGAAGGAAGTCCATGGATCGGGCGGCTATGGCATGCTGGTCGGCCCGAAATCCACCAAGGAGGAGATCGAGATCTTCCGCGCCAAGATCCAGGCCAACCCGTCGAACTATATCGCCCAGCCCACGCTGGCACTGTCCACCTGTCCGACCTTCGTCGAGGAAGGCATCGCACCGCGTCACGTGGACCTGCGCCCCTATTGCCTGTGCGGCGACCGGATCGAGCTGGTGCCGGGCGGTCTGACCCGCGTGGCCCTGCGCGACGGCAGCCTTGTCGTGAACTCGTCCCAGGGCGGGGGCGTCAAGGACACTTGGGTGTTGTCAGAATGAGGGGACGTTCCACGATGCTCAGCCGCACCGCCGCCAACCTGTTCTGGATGGGTCGCCACCTGGAACGCGCCGAAACCGCCGCACGCCTCTTGGACGTGGGTCAGCGCATCACGCTGTTGCCCAATACCGATGCGGGTTATCAGAACGAATGGCGATCGCTTTTGCAGGCCTCGGGAACATCGGACATGTTCACTGCGAAATACGACGAGTTCAGCCAAGAAAACATCGAGGAATTCATCTTCTTCGACCGCGACAACCCCTCTTCGGTCGTCAACTGCATCGAGAGGGCGCGCGAGGCGGGCCGCATCGTCCGCACCGCTCTGACCAGCCAGGTCTGGGACGCGTTGAACGTTACCTATCAGGAATTGCGCAAGATCGAGAACACCCCCCGTCACCGGCTGGACACGGCATCGCTGACGGATTTCACCACGGGCCATACCTCGACCGTGCGGGGCGCCATCAACGCGACCCAGCTGCGCAACGACGGCTGGCATTTCATGAACCTGGGCTATGGCCTGGAACGCGCCGATGCCACCGCCCGCCTGCTGGACGTCAAGTATTTCGTCCTGCTGCCTCGGATCGAATTCGTGGGATCGGGGCTGGACACCTATCAATGGCAGGTGATCCTGCGGTCGCTGTCGGCGCATCGCGCCTATCACTGGGCCTATGGCGGTGACATCACGGCGGGACAGGTGGCCGATTTCCTGATCCTGAACGGCGAAAGCCCGCGTTCGCTGATCACCTCGCTCTATGAGGTCGTCTGGCACCTGGAAGGGCTGGCGCGGCGCTATGGCGATGCCGTCAGCACCGATGCCCGCGACAAGGGCCGCGAGGTTCTGGAACAGCTGCAAAGCCGCGACATCGACATGATCTTCGACGAGGGTCTGCACGAATTCCTCAGCTGGTTCATCCGCGAATTGGGGACAATCTCGAACCTGGTGCACCAGGATTACCTGCTGGGGGGCGCTTGAGGCCATGAAACTGCGCATATCGCATGAAACGACCTATCGCTATGGCCAGCCGATCCGCAATTTGGTCCAGAGCCTGCGCCTGACGCCGTCGATCTTCGAAGGGCAGAAGGTCCATGAATGGCAGATCGACGTGACGGGCGGCATCCGCGGCCCGGGCTTTCGCGACGGGGCGGGCGACTGGATCGAGGGCTGGACCGTGCGCGGCCCCGTCGATCAGGTCACCATCCGCATCGACGGGCGCATCGACACCCGCGACATGGCCGGCGTCCTGCGCGGCCACCGCGAGATGATCCACCCGATGGCCTATCTGACCAAAACGGCGGCGACGAAACCCGATGCCAGCCTGCGCGACTTGGCGGCCGGGGTTCAGGGCAGCACCGCCGACAGCCTGGATCTGGCGCACCGCCTGTCCACGCAGGTCAGCGACAGCATCGCCTTCAGGCCCGGCGTCACCGGCCACGCCACCACCGCCGCCGAGGCCTTGGCCTTGGGCGAGGGCGTCTGCCAGGATCACACTCATGCGCTGCTGGCACTCGCGCGCATCCGCGACCTGCCCGCGCGCTATGTCTCGGGCTATCTGCAATCGACCGTCGACGGCAAGGCCAATGACGCCGCCCATGCCTGGGCCGAAATCCATGTCCAGGGGCTGGGCTGGGTCGGCTTTGATGCGGCGAACAAATGCTGCCCCGACGAACGCTATGTCCGGCTGGGCTCGGGGCTCGATGCCTCGGACGCGGCCCCGATCCGCGGTGTGGCTATGGGCAGCGGCTCCGAGGAACTGGCCGTCGCCGTCCGGGTCGAGGAATTGGCCCAGTAACAGGGCGCGATGATGCCAAGGGGCGGACCGGTCATTCCGGCCCGCCCCTGTTCCGTTGCGGGGGCCCTACAGCGTGATCCGATACTCAACAAAGCCGTCCTCGGCCTCGCCCGCGGCGGCAATGTCCAGCGTGGTCACGTCCCCGACATAGGCGGCAGCGCCCGGCCCGGTCTGGAAGATCACCGTGGCCCCGTCCAGCGGTGCAAAGGACCAGTTCCCGTCAGCCTGCGGGTCGATGGTCCCCTTGTCGACGATATAGCGCACAATGATGTCACGGTTGGTATCGGGGCCTTCGAAGACGACGGTCGACCCGTCCGCCCCCGGAAACGCCCCCCCACCCGAGGCGCGGTAGTTGTTCGTCGCCACGATGAATTCGGCCGCCATGTCCAGCGGCTTGCCCTGCCAGGTCAGATCGACGATCCGGTTCGCCCCGGCATCCGCCACTGCGCCTTCGCTGTCGAACCGCGCGGGCTGGGACAGGTCGATCCGATAGCTGACCCCGTCGATCACGTCGAAATTATAGCTGGGGAAATCCGGGTTGATCAGTTCCTGATCCGCCTCTCCGGGCGTGATCCGGTTGAAGGCCCCGGCGCTGCGCTCCAGCCAATCCTTGACCTGCTGGCCGGTGATCCGGACGGCCCGGATGGTATTGGGATACAGATAGAGATCCGCGACGTTCTTGATGGCGATATCGCCCGCCGGCACGTCGGTATAGTAATCCGCGCCCCCACGTCCGCCCGCCTTGAAGGGTGCCGCCGCCGACAGGATGGGCAGGCCTTCATGCGCGGTCCCCGCCATCATCTGTTCGATATACCAGCTTTGGGCATTCGACACGATCTGCACCGACGGATCATCCGCCACCATCGCGAAATAGCTGTAGAGCGGCGCGCTGGTCTGGCCCACGGGTCGGCGGACATAGTCCAGCGTCGCTTGGTGTTCGGCCCGGGTGACCTTTTCGATGGCGGGCACGCTTTCGACCAGGGGCGTCACGTTGCGATCCGCGTCACGCTCATAGATGGGGCGTGCCTCGGATTGGTGGCTGGCAACGATCCACCGATCGCCTTGGCGTTCCATCATCAGGTCGATCAATCCCATATGCGACCCCCAGAAGCCCCCCATCACGGCGGGTTTGCCATTGATCGTGCCGGCGGCCACGTCGACCTCTTCGACGCCTTCGAAGTCGGGCCCCGGAAAGACCAGGTGCTGGTGGCCGGTCAGAACGACGTCGATGCCCTGAACCCCGGCCAGCGGCACCGAGGCGTTCTCCATCCCCTGAACCGCCTCCGCATCGCCGATGCCCGAATGGGACAAGGCGACGACCAGTTCGGCCCCCTGTTCCAGCAGCTTGGGAACCCAGGCCTCGGCCGCCTCGACGATGTCGCGGGTGGTGACGTTGCCCTCCAGATGCGCGCGGTCCCATTGCATGATCTGGGGCGGGACGAAGCCGATGACGCCGATGCGGATCGGATGCGACGCCCCCGCCCCGTCGGTCAGCTGATGGTCGATGATCGCATAGGGCGGCACCAGCGTCTGGTCCAGATCGGGCGTGGCCCCGCGTTCGGTCACCACGTTGGCGCAGACCACAGGATAGCCTGCCCCCGCCAGTGTGGTCTTCAGGAAATGCAGGCCATAATTGAATTCATGGTTCCCCAGCGTGCCTGCCGCGACGCCGACCTCGTTCAGGGCCGACACGATCGGGTGCATCTGCCCCTCGGCCATGCCGCGTTCATAGGCGATGTAATCGCCCATCGGGTTGCCCTGCAGGAAATCGCCATTGTCGAACAGGATGGCATTCGTCGCCTCGGCCCTGATTGCCTGCACCAGCGCCGCGGTGCGGGCCAGCCCCAGCGTATCGACCGGCTTGTCGGCGTAGTAGTCATAGGGCCAGACATGCACATGCAGGTCGGTCGTTTCCATGATGCGCAGATGCGCCTGCCCCGCCTCGGCGCGGGCCGAGAAGGGGTGCAGCACCACGACCGCCAACCCGGCGGCGCTGGATGTCAGGAAACCGCGGCGGGTCAGGGCAAGGGATTTGGACATGGCGAAGGCTCCGGGATGATGATGCCGGAAAGTTGCACGAACTGCAGGCGAATTGCCAAGACTTCTCTGCGCGACTCCTATCCATTCGGAAGCATTGCCTCGCCCGCGGCAGACCCCTAGTCTGCTTTGCGGAATACGAAGGGAAAGACCGCCGATGACCTATTGCGTCGGACTGAAACTGGATGCCGGGCTGGTGCTGTTGTCGGATACGCGCACCAATGCGGGGCTGGACAACATATCCTGCTATCGCAAGATGTTCTTCTTCGAAAACCCCGGCGAACGCATCATCACCATCATGACCGCCGGGTCGCTGTCGGTCACCCAGACCACCATCGCCCGCCTGGAGGAGGCGATCGAGGACGACCTGGCCGATGAGACGACATCGATCCTGAAGGCGCCGACGATGCTGCGCGTGGCCACGATCATCGGCGACACCCTGTCGCGCACGCGCCGCGAAATCGCTGACCAGTGCCGCGACCTGAAACAGCAGGCATCGGCCAGCATGATCGTCGCGGGCCAGCGGCAGGGCGGCGACATGCGCATGTTCCTGATCTATCCCGAAGGCAACTTCATCGAGGCGACCGAGGACACCCCCTTCCTGCAGATCGGCGAACACAAATACGGCAAGCCGATCCTGGACCGGGTGGTGACGCCCGACACGAACCTGCAAGACGCCCAGAAGGCGGTGCTGCTGTCGATGGATTCGACGCTTCGATCCAATCTGTCGGTGGGCATGCCGCTGGACCTGGCCGTGATAGAGCGGGATCATTGCGGCATCACCCTGCGCCGCCGCATCCAGGACGGGGATGCCGATTTCATGCAGATGAGCGCCGCCTGGTCCGCCGCCCTGCGCGACAGCTTCGTCAATATCACCATCTGAAATCCCCCGGGGCGACCGGTCCCGCATGTTAGCGCAACCCCGCACCCGTTGCGCGTTGATGCAGCCAAACCGGCGCGTTAAGCATGCGGGACACAGTCCCCGGGGAACGATTTCATGACCGACAAGACCACCCGCAGCACACGGATCACCCCCGAGGAGGCGCTGGCCTATCACATGGAGCCGCGGCCGGGGAAATACGATATTGTGGCCTCCACCCCCATGACGACGCAGCGCGACCTGTCGCTGGCCTATTCGCCGGGCGTCGCGGTTCCCGTGCAGGCCATCGCGGACCGGCCGGAAACGGCATATGATTATACCACCAAGGGCAACATGGTGGCGGTCATTTCCAACGGGACGGCGATCTTGGGCATGGGCAATCTGGGCGCGCTGGCCTCCAAGCCCGTGATGGAGGGCAAGGCGGTGCTGTTCAAGCGCTTCGCCGATGTGAACGCCATCGACCTGGAGCTGGACACCGAGGACGCGGACGAATTCATCAATGCCGTCAAGCTGATGGGCCCGACCTTCGGGGGCATCAACCTGGAGGACATCAAGGCGCCGGAATGCTTCATCATCGAACAGCGCCTGAAGGAGCTGATGGACATTCCGGTCTTTCACGACGACCAGCACGGCACGGCGGTGATCTGCGCCGCCGGCCTGCTGAACGCGCTGGAGCTGTCGGGCAAGAAGATCGAGGATGTGCGCATCGTCCTGAACGGCGCGGGGGCCGCTGGCATCGCCTGCCTTGAACTGTTGAAGTCGATGGGCGCGCGGAACGACAACTGTATCATGTGCGACACCAAGGGGGTCATCTATCAGGGCCGCACCGAGGGCATGAACCAGTGGAAATCGGCCCATGCGGTCGCAACCACCGCCCGCACGCTGGAGGAGGCGATGAAAGGCGCCGACGTCTTCCTGGGCGTCAGCGCCAAGGGTGCCGTGACCCAGGACATGGTCGTCAGTATGGCCGACAACCCGGTGATCTTCGCCATGGCGAATCCCGACCCCGAGATCACCCCCGAAGACGCTCATGCCGTCCGCCCCGACGCCATCGTGGCCACCGGCCGCAGCGATTATCCAAACCAGGTCAACAACGTCCTGGGCTTTCCCTACCTGTTCCGCGGCGCGCTGGACATCCACGCCCGCGCCATCAACGACGAGATGAAAATCGCCTGCGCCGAGGCCTTGGCGAAACTGGCGCGCGAGGATGTCCCCGACGAGGTCGCCGTCGCCTATGGCCGCAAGCTGCAGTTCGGGCGTGACTACATCATTCCGACGCCCTTCGATCCGCGCCTGATCCATGTGATTCCGCCCGCCGTGGCCCGCGCCGGGATGGAAACCGGCGTCGCCCGCCGCCCGATCATCGACATGGACGGCTATGTCCAGACGTTGAAGAACCGGATGGACCCGACGGCATCGATCCTGCAGGGCATCCATGCCCGCGCCCGATCCAAGCAGGCCCGGATGATCTTTGCCGAGGGCGATGATCCCCGCGTGCTGCGCGCCGCCGTGGCATGGCAACGCGGTGGCATGGGCCAATCGCTGGTCGTAGGCCGCGAAGCCGAGGTCAAGGCCGAGCTGGAGGCCCTCGGCATGGGTGACGCCTTCCGCGAGATCAGCGTGGTGAATGCCGGTAACACCCGCCATTTGGAAAGCTATCACGAATTCCTGTACCAGCGCCTGCAACGCAAAGGCGTCGACCGAGAGGACGCCTACAAGCTGGCCAACCGCGACCGCCACATCTTTGCCGCCCTGATGCTGGCGCATGGCCATGGCGACGGGCTGGTGACCGGGGCCACGCGCAAGAACGCGCCGGTGCTGGCGCAGATCGGCCATGTCTTCGACGTGCGCCCGCAGGATGGGGCGGTGGGCATCACCGCCGTGCTGCACCGGGGCCGGATCGTGCTGATCGGGGACACGCTGGTCCATGAATGGCCCGAGGCCGAGGATCTGGCCGATATCGCCACCCGCGGTGCATCCGTCGCGCGCGGCTTGGGGCTGGACCCGCGCGTGGCCTTCCTGTCGTTCTCGAACTTCGGCTATCCGGTCAGCGAACGCGCCATCAAGATGGCCGAGGCCGCCAAGGTGCTGGACCGCCGGGGCGCCGATTTCGAATACGAGGGCGAGATGACCGTGGACGTGGCGCTGAACATGGACGCCGCCGCGCGCTATCCGTTCAGCCGCCTGACCGCGCCCGCGAACGTGCTGGTGGTGCCCGCGCGGCATTCGGCATCGATCTCGGTCAAGCTGCTGCAGGAAATGGCGGGGGCGACGGTAATCGGGCCGATCCTGACGGGCGTGCCCAAGCCGATCCAGATCTGTTCCACCAATTCGACCGTCAGCGACATCCTGAACATGGCGGCCATCGCGGCGGGGGGCGTCGGCGCGGCAGGCTGAGGGCGCCCCTCAGCCGTTCCGGTCGAACTGTCGCTGGCGTTCGCGAAAGCGTTCGCGATCGGCGTCGGTATATTCATCGACGCAGCGATGACAGCAGGCGCCCTCTTCGTATTCGGGGCGCTGGCGGTCCTCGGGGGACAGGGGGCGGCGGCAGGCGTGGCACAATTGATGCCGGCCCTGCTGCAACCCGTGCCCCAGGCTGACGCGTTGGTCGAAGACGAAGCATTCGCCTTGCCACAGGCTGTCGTCCTGCGGGACCTCTTCCAGGTATTTCAGGATGCCGCCCTTCAGGTGGAAGACATCCGTGACACCCTGCGCCATCAGGAAATTGGTCGATTTCTCGCAGCGGATGCCGCCGGTGCAGAACATCGCGATCCGCTTGTTGTGGAAGCGATGGGCGTTTTCCTCCCACCAGGCGGGAAAATCGCGAAAGCTGGTCGTGCCGGGATCGACCGCGCCCTGGAAGGTGCCGATCTGAACCTCGTAATCGTTACGGGTGTCGATGACGGCGACATCAGGGGCGCTGATAAGCGCGTTCCAGTCCCGCGCCTCGACATAGCTGCCGACCGCGGCGGTGGGGTCCACGTCGGGCTGGCCCATGGTCACGATTTCCGCCTTCAGGCGGACCTTCATGCGGGCGAAGGGCGGGGTCGCCGCAGAGCTTTCCTTCCAGTCCAGCGTCGAAAATCCGGACCAGGCGCGAATATGCGCCAGCACGGCGTCGATGCCCGCGCGGGGACCGGCAATGGTGCCGTTGATGCCTTCGGGGGCCAAAAGCAGGGTGCCGCAAAGGCCCTGCGCCCGACACAGGTCCAGCAGCGGGGCCTGCCGGACCGCGGGGTCGGGCAGCCGGGCGAAATGATAAAGGGCGGCAACGGTCAGCATGCGCGTGATTTAGACAGCGCCGGTGTCCGGGGCAAGGGTCACCGTCGCATCGGACGTCGCATCGGGGCTTGACCATGGCTGCCCGGCCCCGGCTTACTGGACGCCCCGGGAATGGCACAGGTGGACCATGGCAAACGCGCTGATCGTGATCGACATGCAGAACGATTTCTGCCCCGGCGGCAGCCTGGCGGTGCCGCATGGCGACCAGATCATTGACCCGATCAACCGCCTGATGGAGGATTTCGACGCCGTCATCCTGACCCAGGACTGGCACCCCGCCGATCATGCCAGTTTCGCTGACAACCATGACGGCGCCGCACCCTTCAGCGTGACGCAGATGCCCTATGGCCCGCAGGTGCTGTGGCCGCGCCATTGCGTCATCGGCACGCCGGGCGCTGCTTTTCACCGCGATCTGGCGGTCAAGCGGGCGGATATGGTGCTGCGCAAGGGCTTTCGCGCCGGGATCGACAGCTATTCCGCCTTTTACGAGAACGACCATGCGACGCCGACCGGCCTGGCGGGCTATCTGCGCGAACGCGGCATCACGCAACTGTCGCTGGTGGGGCTTGCCCATGATTTCTGCGTCGCCTGGAGCGCGATCGACGCCGCCAGGCTGGGCTTTGCGACGCAGGTGATCGAAGATGCCTGCCGGGCCATCGACATGGATGGCAGCCTGGCCGCGGCCCGCAAGGCCATGCGCGATGCCGGCGTCACGCTGGCCTGACGCGACTTGACGTGGGCTTGCGCCCCGATGCCGGAACGGGCACGAAAGGCGAAATGCCATAAGGAATGCGGTCATGGTCGATATCGCCACGCGCGTCTATAACCACAAGTGGAAGATCGACCCCATCGTGCGGTCCCTGATCGACACCGATTTCTACAAGCTGCTGATGTGCCAGTCGGTGTTTCGCAACCATCCCGACACCACCGTCACCTTCAGCCTGATCAACCGCAGCAAATCGGTGCGCTTGGCCGACATCATCGACGAGGGAGAACTGCGCGAACAGCTTGACCATGTGCGCGACCTGTCCCTGACAAGGGGCGAGAGCACATGGCTGCGCGGCAACACCTTTTATGGCAAGCGCCAGATGTTCCGCCCCGATTTCATGGAATTCCTGGAGGGGCTGCGCCTGCCCGCTTATCACCTGCGCAAGCATGACGGGCAGTATGAACTCACCTTCGAGGGCAAGTGGCCCGAGGTGATGCTGTGGGAAATTCCCGCCCTGTCGATCCTGATGGAACTGCGGTCCCGCGCCGTTCTGAAGGATATGGGCCGGTTCGAGCTGCAGGTGCTTTATGCCCGCGCCATGACGCGCCTGTGGGAAAAGATCGAGGCCCTGCGCCAGCTGGACGATCTGCGCATCGCCGATTTCGGGACCCGCCGCCGCCACAGCTTCCTGTGGCAGGACTGGGCCGTGCAGGCCATGATCGAAGGGTTGGGCGACCGGTTCACCGGCACCTCGAACTGCCTGATCGCCATGCATCGCGACATCGAGGCGATCGGCACGAACGCGCATGAACTGCCCATGGTCTATGCCGCACTGGCCGAAACCGACGCGGCGCTGAAGCAGGCCCCCTATGACGTGCTGGCCGACTGGCACGAGGAACACGAGGGCAACCTGCGGATGATCCTGCCCGACACCTATGGCAGCGCGGGCTTTTTGAACGACGCACCCGACTGGCTGGCGGGCTGGACCGGCATCCGCATCGACAGCGGCGATCCCGCGACGGGCGCGGAAACCGCCATCCAGTGGTGGAAGGACCGGGGCGAAGACCCGCGCCAGAAGCTGATCATCTTTTCCGACGGGCTGGATCAGGACCGGATCGTGGCGCTGCACAGGCAGTTCCACGGGCGGGTCAAGGTCAGCTTCGGCTGGGGCACGCTGCTGACCAACGATTTCCGCGGGCTGGTGCCGGGCGATGGGCTGGCGCCGTTCAGCCTGGTCTGCAAGGCGGTCGCGGCGAATGGCAGGCCCACGGTCAAGCTGTCGGACAACCCCGCCAAGGCCACCGGACCCGCGGCCGAGATCGAACGCTACAAGCGGGTCTTCGGCGTCGGCGCCCAGGAAAGCCAGGCCGTCACGGTCTAGGGCCCGTCAGACGCCGGTCGCGCGCAGGACCAGCGCACAGGCCAGCGCGCCCAAACCCGCCGTGATCGGCAGGGTGATCAGCCATGCGGCCGTGATCGTCACGACATGGCTGCGCCGGACCAGCATGCGCCGGCGGGATTCCTCGGCAGGCATGGCGTCGTGACGGGTGTCGCGGCGACGGTCCAGCCATTCGCGTGCAAACCCCACGCCAAAGATCCCACCAACCGCCACATGGGTCGTCGATACCGGCAAGCCAAAGCCCGATGCCCCCAGCACCGTGACCGCCGTCGCCAGCGACACGCAGAAGGCACGCCCGGCATTCAGCTTGGTGATGCCGCTGCCGACCATGGTGACCAGCCGCCGCCCGAACAGCAGGGTGCCCGCGGCGATGGCCAGTCCACCCCCGATCAAGATGGCGGCAGGCACGACCCCGATCTGGCCGCTGACCGCATGGCCCTGCAGGATGACCGACAAAGGCCCGGCGATATTGCCGACATCGTTCGCCCCGTGGGCAAAGCCCATGATGACCACCGCGATCAGCAAGGCGGGGCGCAGCAGGCGCTTGGTGCTGGGCTTCTTGGGGTGGTCGCGCAATTCGCGCAGGACGCCGCGATGGGTGATGCCATAGCCCGCTGCCCCGGCCAAGGCGGCGGCGGCCGGTTGCAGCAGCACCAGTTGCGACCCGTCGAAGGTCAGGACGCAGACATAGACGGCAAAGGCGGCGCACATCGTCGCCACCATTCCGGGCAGCCACCGCAGGGCCGCCGCCCCCCGGTCAGGCGCATCCACCACATTGGCCCGCAAGAAGACCAGCAGCAGGGCCGCAAGCCCACCCGCCACCAAGGGCGTCGCCACCCAGACCGAGGCGATCATCAGCACGGTCGTCCAGGCCACTGACGACACCCCAAGGGCCACCGCGCCCGCCCCCGTGATCCCGCCCACGATGGAATGCGAGGTGCTGACCGGCAGGCCAATCCCTGTCGCCAGCGTGATCCAGGACGCCGCCCCGATCAGCGCCGCGACCATGACCATCGGCCCGCGGATCCCCTGGTTCAGTGGGGCAAGGTCGATGATGCCCCCCGCCAGCCTGTCCGACACGGCGCCGCCTGCCAGAAAGGCACCCAGCAGCCCCGCCACCGCCACCAGCACCAGCCCCGGCAGCAGCGGAACTGCCCCCGCCCCGACCGCCGGCCCAAGCGAGTTCGCAACATCGTTCGACCCGATCGCCACACCCAGCCAAGCGGCCACGATCAGGCCCGCCCCCGTCGCCAGAACCCCCGGCGCGGCCCCCGACAGCGCCAGGAAGACCAGAAGCCCGCCCACCAGCGCCAGCACGCTCAGCCCCAGGCGCCAGACGGGGCGAAAGGCGTGCAGCTGGGCGACCTCGGCATGGGTGATGCGGCCAAGATCCTTGTCCAGGGTGCGAAAGCTGGGGCGTGGGCTCATGCGGGGGTCCGGGCCTCAGATCTGGAAATCATGGTGGGCCAGGGCGCTCAGCATCGTCTTCAATTCCGGTTCGACGACCATGTTGGCGGCGTCGGCGGGGGCGAACCAGCGGCGCTTGCGTTCGCTGGCCTCGGGGAAATCGTCGTGCAGCTTGTGGACCGACAGCAGGAAGACCCGCACCTCGACCGGGACGGCAAAGCCGCGATCCTGGCCCTTGTCATAGGTGAAGCGCCCCATTTCCTGCGCGGCGATCTCGCCGCGAACGCCGGCCTCTTCCCAGGCTTCCTGGGCGGCGGCACCGGGCAGGCTGCGCCCGGCCATCGGCCAGCCCTTTGGAATGACCCAACGCCCCGTGTCGCGGCTGGTGATCAGCAACACCTTGCGCGCGACCGGATCGCAGCAGACCGCACCCACCTGCATCGACACCGGCCTGCGCCCCAGCAGCATGTCCATCGCACCGCGAAACCAGCTCATTCTGCGTCATCCACCTTGCCGCGCATCGCCTTGACGCCCGACCGTACGGTCTTGGCCTTCAGGCGGCGGCGCTGGCTGCCCAGGGTGGGGCGGGTCGCGATGCGCCGCTTGGGGGCGGTCAGGGCTTGGCGAATCAGTTCGGCCAGCCGTTCACGCGCCAGTTCGCGGTTGCGCGCCTGGCTGCGGGTTTCCTGCGCCAGAATCAGCAGCGCGCCCTCCGAGGTCCATCGCCGTCCGGCCAGCCGTTGCAGGCGGCGCTTGACGGGGTCGGACAGGTTGGGCGACCGCGCGGCCTCGAACCGCAATTCGACCGCGGTTTCGACCTTGTTCACGTTCTGCCCGCCCGGGCCTTGCGACCGGGTGAACTGTTCGGAAAGTTCCCATTCCTCGATGGAGATGTTGTCGGTGACATAGAGCATGACCACAGGATATGGCGCGTTACCGACACAGTTAAAGCGCAAACCGGTTAATTTGCGGTAAATATGGACACTAATCGGTCAGCAGGCGGCTTGCAGTCTGCTCGGGCCAATGCGCGAAGGGCAAAACGGCCC
Source organism: Paracoccus sediminilitoris (assembly GCF_003259195.1). Classification (GTDB taxonomy): domain Bacteria; phylum Pseudomonadota; class Alphaproteobacteria; order Rhodobacterales; family Rhodobacteraceae; genus Paracoccus; species Paracoccus sediminilitoris. The sequence goes on along the minus strand of NZ_QJPK01000028.1, from coordinate 8,291 downwards.
CATCGGCGCGGCTTTGACGCACGCGCGACAGGTCGACCTCGGCAATGACCCATCCCGGTTCGTCCATCGCGCCTTCCGCGATGATGCCGGTTTCGGGCCAGAACCCGTCCGGCGGACCATAGATCGCCGCCTGCCCCCGGTTTTCGTCCAGCGCGGGCATCCAGTCGCAGGCACCCACCGTCGGGGCTTGGACCACCACGCATTGGCTTTCCAGCGCCCGCGCCATCGCCCCGATGCGCACCCGGTGGAACCCCGCCACCGTATCGGTGCAGCTGGGCACCAGCAGCAGTTCCGCGCCGGCTTCGGCCAGGATGCGCCCCAGCAGGGGAAATTCGCTGTCATAGCAGATCAGGATGCCGATCCGCCCCAGCGCCGTGTCAAAGATCCGCAAGCCCGGACCGCCGGTCACGTCCCAATCCTCCCGCTCGAATCGGGTCATGATCTGCTTGTCCTGATGGCCGATGACGCCGCCGGGACCATAAAGCACGGCGCGGTTCACCGGGCGCGCGCCGTCGAAAACCGGACCGGACGCCGCCAGGATATGACAGCCATGTTCCGCCGCCAGCGCCGCATGCAGATCGCGCATGGCATCGGCATGACGCGCGACCTGATGCAGGCTGGCCTCCAGATCGCCCGCCACATCGCGCCCGCCCAGCGAAGCCAACTCCATCGCCGCATATTCCGGAAAGACCAGCAGATCGGCCCCCTTCGCATCGACGACCCAGCGGCTGATCTTGGAGCGGTAGGCGTCGAAATCGTCGAACCAGTCGATGGGATAGGCGGCAGCGGCGATCTTCACAGGGCTTTCATCCAGAATTGCAGCGGCTTGTCGGTTTCCTCGGGCCGACCGATATCCTTCCAGGCAAAGCGCGCGATCACCCCCGGCAGCGGAGCATAGCCGCGCTTGCGCCAGAACGGGTCCAGCGGCCGGTAATCGGCGGGGCGCGCGGGGTGGTCGCCCGGGCGGATCACGCTGCAAAAGGCGCTGAAGCGGTGACCCAAGGCACGCGCATGATCTTCGCGCGCGTCAAAGAAGGCGTGACCGATGCCCTGCCCGCGATATTCGGGCAAGAGCGCCGATTCGGCACAATAGAAGATGTCGGACAGATCCTCGGGGCGATCCTGAAAGGCGGCGGCGAAATCGGCGGCGTGGTCGACCATCGGCGCGCCCGTGGCCGCGCCCACGATTCGGTCGCCGTCCAGGGCCGCCACCACGACCGCGCCGGGCGACAAATAGGCCTGCAGGTAATCGCGCTCGTAATCCTCGTCCCCGTCGTAGAGATAGGGCCAGTCGCGAAAGACCGTCATCCGCAACCGCGCCACGTCGTCCAGCGCATCGGCCAGCGCCTGTCCCGTCAGGACGCGGGTCGCGACGCTCATCCGCCGACCTGCCGCATCCAGTCGGCCAGGTTGTAATAGGTGGTGACGCGGGCAATCTTGCCGTCGCGGATGGTGAAGAAGGCCCCTGCGGGCAGGCGATAGGTCTGGCCATCGGCGGGGGGCAGGCCTTCGTCCGTCTTCAGATAGGTGCCGTTCACCACGAATTCGGCGGCCGCACGATCGCCATTGGCCATGACGACCATGTCGGTCAGATTTTCACGATAGCATTCGGTCATGTGGGCGTTGAATGCCGCGAACAGGTCGCGCCCCTTGCGGATCTGTCCCTCGTTAACGTGATGTTCCACGTCATCATGCAGCAGATCCAGCATGCGGTCGGTCTGACCGGCGTTGAAGGCATCGTAATAGGTCTGGATCAGGGTGACGGCGTCCATGGATGTCCTCTTGGCTGTTCTCAGGGAACTTAACGCCCTGTCGATGCGTCGTCACCTGCTTCCAAGGTTGCAGGTGGGCATTTCATCCCCTCGCCATCCCGGCGACTTGAATTTAAGCCTGAACCTGTTAGCGCTGATAGCTAAGATACCATCGGAGGACCCGGAATGACCGGAAAAGATCAGCTAGGCAGGCGCGAGATCACCTGCTTCAAGGCATATGACGTGCGCGGCGAACTGGGCAAGAACCTCGACCCCGATGTCGCCTATCGCATCGGTCGCGCCTTTGCGCAGGCGCGCGCGGCCAAGCGCGTCGTCGTGGGCCGCGACAGCCGCGAATCCTCGCCCGAACTGGCCAAGGCCCTGATCGAAGGGCTGACCGATGGCGGCGCCGACGTGTTGGACCTGGGTCTGGCCGGCACCGAGGAGGTGTATTTCCACACCGGCAACCAGGATACCGATGGCGGGATCGAGGTCACGGCCTCGCACAACCCGATCAACTACAACGGCATGAAGATCGTGGGCCGCGGCTCGGCGCCGCTTGATCCCGCAACCGAACTGCCGCCCATCGTCGATCTGGCGACCAGTGGCGATTTCGCCCCCGCCACCAAGGGCAGCGTCACCGATTTCAGCGATGCCCGCGCCGAATACGCATCGCGCATGGTCGATTTCGTCGATATCGACGCGCTGCGCCCGATGAAGATCCTGGTCAACGCGGGCAATGGCACCGCGGGCCCGACCTTCGACGCCATCGCCGCCGAGCTGGAACGCCGTGGCGCGCCGCTGACCTTCGTGCGCATGCACCACGACGTGGACAGCAGCTTCCCGAACGGCATCCCGAACCCGCTGCTGGACGAGAACCAGCCCCCCACCGTCGAACGCATGATCGCCGAAAAGGCCGATCTGGGCGTGGCATGGGACGGCGACTTCGACCGCTGCTTCTTCTTCGACGAAAACGGCCGCTTCATCCCCGGCGAATATATCGTCGGCCTTCTGGGCGCGGCCTTCCTGGAAAAATCGCCGGGCGAGAAGATCGTGCATGACCCCCGCGTCATCATGAACACCCGCGCCATGATCGAGGAAGCCGGGGGCGAGGCCGTGGTCAGCAAGACCGGTCACGCCTTCATCAAGCGCAAGATGCGCGACGTCAGCGCCATCTATGGCGGCGAGATGTCGGCCCACCATTACTTCCGCGACTTCTATTACTGCGACAGCGGCATGATCCCGTGGTTGCTGATGATCGAACTGCTGTCGCGCAAGGGCAAGACCCTGGCCGAGATGCTGGAAGAGCGGATGAGCCTCTATCCCTCCTCGGGTGAGACGAACTATCATATCGAGGACCCGGATGCGGCCATCGCCCGCCTGATCGAGACCTATGAGCCCAAGGCCGACAGCCGTGACGATCTGGACGGCGTGTCGCTGAACTTCGGCAAGTGGCGCTTCAACCTGCGCAAGTCGAACACCGAGCCGGTGGTGCGTCTGAACGTCGAGGCCGACGGCGATGCAGCCCTGGTCCGCGAAAAGCAGGCCGAGCTGGCTGCCCTGCTGAAAGCCTGATCCCGAAGGGGGCCGCATCAACCCGATGCGGCCCCTTTTCCATTACGCCGGGTCTTCGAACCCGAAGGCGATGTAGTCGCGCAGATAGGCCGCCCGCGCCGCTTCGATCAGCGGCTTGCGCAGCAGGAATTCCGGCATGGCATCGATCTGCAGGTGACGCAGCTTGGCATTGCCAATCCCCGCCGCCCCTGCCAGAAGTTCCATGTCCTGCGCCAGCCGATCCTCGCGGATCAGCATGTCGGGCGTGGCAAAGCGCGCAAAGCCCGAGATCACCTCGGACTGGCTGGCCCATGCGGCATAGGTCGGCAGTGTCGTCTGGCCGTTCAGGTTGCGGCGCAGAAAGTTCAGGAAGGGCTTGAACAGGTCCAGCTGCTGATCCTGCGACAGCCCGGACAGATCGCCATCATCGGGCAGCGGCACGCGCTGGACATCGCGCAGCAGCTGGCGCAGTTCGGGTGGCCCTTCGCTCAGCACCTGCTGGAAGGCACGCCACGCCCGATGCAGCGGATGGCGCAGCACGGTAAAGCTGCGGTGGCCGGGATGCTTGCGCTTCCATTGCCGCAGGCTGGATTGGGTGAAATCCTGCCCCAGATCGCCCAGCTTGCCCATCCAGTCGCGCACCTGCGGGCCCGGCCCACCGCGCACCGGCATGTAGAGCAGACCCTGCCCCGCCTCGACGGCGGTGAAACTGGGGACGGAAGGCCCGCGGCGCGGTTCGAAATTCGGGATGCGGCGCAGGATGAAGGGGTCGACCTGCTGCAGGTCCTGCTGCATCTGGTCGAAGTTCTTCACCTTTTCGGCCAGTTCGCGCGGGTTCTGCGGGACCTGGTCGCGAGCCGGTTCCAGTCGGGCCACGTCGCTTCGTCCCAGCCAATGCGCCAGCCCGGTCATCACGTCGGCATCGCGCAGATCCTCGTATCCCAGCCAGAACCCCGTCTGCCCCGACACCTGCAGGCGGTGCAGCACCCGCGCCTGGAACCGTTCGACCGCGTCCAGCATCTGGCGGAATTCGGGGCCGTCATAGGTGATGGACGCGGGAATGGGGGTCTCGGTCTCGTTCAGCTTCCACTGGTTGGTTTCCCATGCCAGCCGGGTCGAAACATAGCTGTCCAGCGGGTTGCGTGTCAGGATGATCTTGGCGCAGCTGGCGTCGTTCATGATGGCATCGAAGACACGCGGATCGTGATCGTGGAAATAGCGGAAGCCCGACATGTGGCCGGGCTTGTCGATCAGCCGGTTCAGCAGGACCAACGGGTCGGCCTCGCGCTCGGCGCGGGTGACGCCCTCCAGTTCGTCCTTGTCGGGCCAGCCTATCATGTAGGGGTTGAAGGCCTCACCGAAGCAGGTGACGCCGCGCAGCCCGTTCAGGGTCGCCTCCAGCAGGTTCGAGCCGGTCCGCATCTCGGCAAAGATCACGAAGCTGCGAAATGGTTCGGTCATTCGGCGGCCGTCCTTTCAGACAGGGATGGATCGACAAGCGGCAGGCCGTCGCCCGACAGGCGCGGCTTCAGCCCGGAATTGCGCAGCCTGCGCAGCAATTCGGACAACCCGTCCAGATTGCGCATCCGCGGCATGCTGTCCAGCAGGTCCGGCGTCACGGGCATCTGCTGCAGCGCCTGCATGATGATCCCCTGCGGACGTGCCAGAAAATCGTTCAGCTCGTGGACCTGGACCCGCGCCTTGACCCAGACCGAATTCAGCACCTCGAGATGCCGGGTCTCGGCGCGCTGCAGGATGGCGGTGACGCGGCGGATGTCGTCGAAAGGCATGTCCGATTCCAGCAGCGGCAGCATCCAGGCACCGGTGACGACATGGATATGGGCATTGGGATCGGTGGCCATGAACCAGTTCAGCGCCTGGTTGTCGCGCGGGCTGGTCTGGAAGACCTGCATGCGCGACGTGATGCGGATCAGCGCCGTCAGAAACCCCTGCGGATCGCGGTCGCGGATCAGCGGGTTGGACGAGATCGCCCCCGGCCCGATCCGCGGACGGCCCGCGAATTCCACCATTTCCGGGGAAAAGAGATGGCCGTGGATGTCGGCGTCGATGATGCCCGCCAACCATGCCTCGAATTCGGGAAAGATGTCGGTGAAGCCCTGGAAGACCGCATAGGGCGCCGAGGTCTTGCCGTTTTCGCTGTCCTTGCGGGGATAACGGCTCTGCATATAGAGGCCCGGCCGGCCTTGGGTGCGACGGCGCACGGTGCGGCTGATCATCCGTTCAAAACGCTGCGGCTGCGGGGGGCGCAGCTCGGGACCGGCCGTCCGCGCGACGGGAAACTGTTCCAGCAGCAGGGACGCCCCCGGCCAGATCTTGCGCGCCACGAAGCAATGCGATTCTTCCAGCATGCGCGCGTGATCGTCGTAAAGCTGATAGGGACGCCCGTCCTGGTCGAACTTGGCAAGGGTCAGGCTGTGGCTTTCGATGCGCATGGCATGGCGGCGGGCCAGCGTCTGGAAATAGCTTTCGTCGGGTATCCAGACCAGCCGGAAGTAACGGTCGAATTCCGCGCGGCGCGGATCGCCCAAAATCGCGCGCAGGGTCGAGGCCGTCAGGCACCACCATTGCGACCCCAGATAGGGGACGATACCCTTGGGTAGGCTGCGCCTGATCTTCAGGCGGCGCTGCCAGTCCACCAGCCGATCGAACAGCCAGCGTTGCCGCCGCCAGTCCAGCGGATAATAGAGAGTGAAGCGTTCCTCGTTCAGGCCGCCCACCGTCCAGCCCACGTCATTGGCGCTGGCGCTTTCGATGTGATCGCGTGCGGGGTCCAGCGCCAGATAGCCACACAGTTCGGCCACGGGACGCAGGGGCAGGCAAGACCCCGAGGCCAGATAGACATGGGTCAGATCGGGATGCTGCTCCAGCAGCAGCTGCGCGGCATCCTGCGTAGCCTCGATCAGCGAAAAGCGTCCCCAGTCGCAGGACACGCGCCGGGAATAGATGATCCCCGGCAGATCCTGCAGCGTCTCCTTCATGCTGGCGACCGCCTTGGCCGGGGCCTTGGCGTCGATATGGATGGCGACCCGGGCGCCGCCTTCGACCCAGATGCGCGCCATATGGGCTGCGACCTGCAACTGGGCGTGACACAGCAAGACAACCCCCAGGCGGATGTCGGCGGCCCCCGTCATGCCCAGTTCCCGCGCGATATCAGGCCAAGATCCTCAAGCTGGCGCCAGTCGGTGTATTCGCGCGATTCGCTGCACCACAGGTTGGTGCCCTTGGACAGCCCGGCGTGATAGGCCTTGTATTCCTTGCTGTTGGCATAATGCTGACGACGGTCCAGCTCCTCGGCGGATTTTTCGGCGAAGGTCGACAGGAACTTGGCATGCAGCAGGCAACCCGATGCCTGTTCGCCGCCATCCTCATCATAGACTCGGTTAAGGAATTTCGGCAGCAGAAGGTGGGTCGAGCTGACATAGGCATAGCGCCACGACCATTTGACCAGCGGCGTCTTGTTCAGCGCGGGCCCCGAGATCGGGTCCGATGAAAAGAAGTTCCGCGTCCGTGGTCCACCCTGGATCCAAAGATTGCCGTAATACCAGTTCTTGGTGATCGTGTAATTCGCCGGGTCAAACCATTTGGCGATGGAAAAGGGATCGGCACCCTCCTCATAGGGCTCGTCCTCGATATTGCCGCGCGGATACATGTCCAGCAGCATCGCCGGAAAGGACCGCCGCCCCGATGCGTCCAGCCAGTCGGTCAACGCCCGCAAAGGGCGCGAGTCGCAATGCGGATAGATCAGGAATTCGTCGGGATCGACTGTCAGGCACCAATGCCCGTCACCGTATTTCATCAGCAGCCGGTTGATCCAGTCCATCCCGAAGCGCGACCGCTTGTAGCTGGCATTGGTCCACCACAGCGACACGTCGGGCTGTTCGGCCAAGTAGTTGCCGCTGCCGTCCTGGCTGTTGTTGTTGACGAACAGGAAGTGCTTCACCCCAAGGTTGCGGTAATAATCCAGGAAGAAAGGCAGGCGGACGCGTTCGTTGCGCATGGTGACAAAGGCCAGGACGTCACCCTTGCGGATCTGGCCGGTGCGGTTGACAATCGTCTTTAGCGCGCGGCGACGATTGAAGGCCCGAGCGATCATGTACTGACGTTCGATCCGCCGACGCAGCCGATCCGAGATGGGCAGTTTAGAGATACGCATCGCCACCGCCGACCGAATTTCGTGAGTTCCGCAACCAAGTCATGATACCAAGCAATGTGCTGCATGCATCCGATTGGCAAGGTTTTTTCAGGTTTCGCGATCGTCCGGCCAGCCACCTGTACCCATCAGGCCCAACTGCACCAGTTGACGCCAACCCGTCAGGCGCAGAGAATTCGCATCGCGCAGGACCGGCCCCCGCGCCACCGCGCGATGATAATCGGCATAGGCCTCGGGGCGGACGAAATGCTGGCGGCGGGTCAGTTCCTCGGTGGATTTTTCGACGATGCCGGGCAGGAACTTGCCATGCAGAAGAACCCCCGACAGCCGCCTGTCACCCGGCCCGTCGTAAAGGTCGTTCAACCTTGGCGGCAGTAGCGAATGGGTCGAATTCATATAAACCTGCCGCCAACTCCAACGCATCAGGGGCAGCTTGTTCAAGGTCGGGGACCGCACCGGATCGTCGGCAAAGAAGGCTCTTTCGCGCACCCCGCCCTGCACCCACAAGTTGCGTCGCGGCATCATGCGCCGTGCGCGATAGGGACCGGCGTCGAACCAGGGCAGCCGCTGCGCCAGGGGGGAACCCTCGGGGGCATCCGCGCTGCCCACGGGCCCGTCCGGATAAAGATCCAGCATCAGCGCCCCCATTCCGGCGATGCCCTGCGCCTGAAGATGCGCGACCAGCCGCGGCAGGGGACGGGTGTCGTGATGGGGATAGATCAGCAATTCGTCGGCATCGACCGTGACGCACCAATGGCCGTGGCCATGCCGCATCAGCAGCGCGTTCGTCCAGTCCAACCCAAAGCGCGCCGCCC
>NZ_QJPK01000027.1 GCF_003259195.1 Paracoccus sediminilitoris | reverse complement strand
CACCAATGGCCGTGGCCATGCCGCATCAGCAGCGCGTTCGTCCAGTCCAACCCAAAGCGCGCCGCCCGATAGCTGGCCTGACAGCGCCACAGGGACACGTCGGGCTGTGCCGCCAGAAACTCGTCGGACCCGTCATCGCTGGCATTGTCCACGATCAGGAAATGCGCGGCCCCCAATCGACGGTAGTGGTCAAAAAATCCCGGCAGATGCGAAATTTCATTGCGCAGCGTCGTCACGACCAAGATGTCGTCGGCTTTGATCGCCCGGGTCCGGTCGGCGATGGGCTGCAGATCGCGACGCGCCTTGATGGCGCGCCACATCAGTTCACGTCGCTTCCACCGAGCCCGATAGACCTGCCAGGCGTGGCGAAGCGGGTCAAGGCTCACTGTCGATAGTCGCCCGCCTGATGCCAGCGCCATGCATCGGCAATCATCTGCTTCATGGTGGACCGGTCCGGGGTCCAGCCAAGGTCGGTCTTGGCGCGCTGGCTGCCGCAGACCAGCTTGACGGCATCGCCGCCACGGCGCGGCCCATCGACCATCGGCACCTGGCGGTTGGTGACGTGGCGCGTGGCATCCACGACCTCGCGGACCGAGAAGCCGTCGCCGGTGCCCAGACAGAAGACGCGGCTGCCCTTGTCGGCCTGAAGCCATTCCAGACCCTTCACATGCGCATCGACCAGATCCATCACATGGACATAGTCGCGGATGCAGGTGCCGTCCGGCGTCGGGTAATCGGTGCCATGGATGGTCAGCGCCGCGCGCTTGCCGTCCACCGCATCGAGGATCAGCGGGATCAGATGCGTCTCGGGGCGGTGGAATTCGCCCACCTCACCGTCGGGATCGGCGCCCGCCACGTTGAAATAGCGGAAGATGACATGGCGCAGCCCGTGGGACGCCTCGAAATCGACCAGCATGTCCTCGATGGCGCGCTTGCTGGCACCATAGGCGTTCAGGGGCGCCTGCGGGGTATCCTCGTCCAGAACCTCGCCGTCGCGGTCGCCGTAGGTGGCGCAGGTCGAACTGAAGACGAAGTTCTTGCAACCCGCCGCAACCGCCGCCTCGATCAGGTTCAGCGAACCCGCGACGTTGTTGCGCCAGTATTTCCCCGGCTCGGCCATGGCTTCGCCCACTTGGCTGAGAGCAGCGAAATGCAGCACGGCCACGGGCTGATATTCGGCGAATGCCGCATCCAGCGCCGCGCGATCCATCAGGTCGGCCTCGACAAGCGGGCCGAACTTGACGGCATCGCGCCAGCCGGTCGTCAGGTTGTCCAGGGTGACAGGGGTATATCCCGCCTGCGACAGGGCCTTGCAGGCGTGCGAGCCGATATAGCCCGCACCGCCCGTGACCAGAACGTACTTGGTCATAAAGTTTACTCGGCCGCGCGGTTCGTGGACATGACGTGATGCAGGTATTGGGCGAATTCGTCGCGCAGTTCCTCGCGCTCCAGGCCGAAGGCGACGGTGGCCTGCAGGAAGCCCGCCTTGGACCCGCAATCGAAGCGCTGGCCGCGGAAGCGCAGGCCGAAGACGTCGCGTCCAGCCTCGATCTCCTCGGCGATGGCGTCGGTCAGCTGGATTTCACCACCGGCACCCTGCTTCAGCTTGTTCAGGTTCTTCATGACGGTCGGGGCCAGGATATAGCGGCCGATGACTGCAAGGTTCGACGGCTGCGTGCCCATCGCGGGCTTTTCGACCATGCCCTTGGCGCGGACGATGGCGCCCATATCCTCGGCCACGTCCAGAACGCCATAGGCCGAGGCCTTCTCGGGGGCGACCTCCATGGTGGCGACCATGCTGCCGCCGGTCTCGCCATAGGCTTCGATCATCTGCTGCAGGCAGGGCGGCTCGCCCTGGATGACGTCATCGGTCAGCACGACGGCGAAGGGCTCGTCATCGGACAGCAGGCGACGGGCGCACCACACGGCATGGCCGAGGCCCAGCGCCTTGTGCTGACGGATATAGGCGATGGCGCCCGAATCCATGTTGGTCTGGCGCAGAGTTTCCAGCAGCTTGTCCTTGCCGGCCTTCTTCAGGTTCGATTCCAGCTCGTGCGAGTGGTCGAAATAATCTTCCAGCGCGCCCTTGCCCCGCGAGGTGACAAAGATGAATTCCTTGATCCCGGCGGCGCGGGCCTCGTCGATCGCGTATTGGATCAGCGGCTTGTCGACCAGGGACAGGATTTCCTTCGGAATGCTCTTCGTGGCGGGAAGGAAGCGTGTTCCCAAACCCGCGACCGGAAAGATGGCTTTTGTAACCTTGCGACCCATTTCAACTACCTCTGATAACGTGACGGACCAGGCGGCCGCCCTAATTGCAGCCACTGCACTACACGCAGGGGCCCGAATTTCAATAGACAGACTATATTCTAGGCAGTTACCCGCCAAGCCATTCTGCCGGAATGCTACAAATGTTTAACATTTATCGCCCAAGGGAACGGCAGTGTTGATGGCAGGCTGTCACTGAAGACCCATATCGGACATCATCTGTTCAAGCCGCCCAACATCCTGCGGGTTGTTCAGTTCCCAGAATTGACGCCCCCGGGCCTCGACCTTGACGCAAAGGACAGGTCGGCCGCGTTCCAGAAAGCGCAGCTGCTCCAGCCCCTCCAGCTTTTCCAGCGTGCCTTCCGGCCAGGTCGCATAGGCCGCAAGCGCCGCGGGGCGATAGGCATAGACGCCCACGTGATGAAAGACCGGGCTGTCGGCATCGTCGTCGATGTCGCCCGGCACGAAGGGCACGACTTCCTTCGAGAAATAGAGCGCCTGCCCGTCATGCCCGAAGACCGCCGTGGTGCCGCCCACGCGACCGGCATGGCGATCGGCGATCAGGTCGGCGCGCATCCGGCCCGAACAGCGCAGGACCGGCGTGGCCACCTGGGCCTCGGGGGCGGCGCGCAGGCCCGCGACCAGATCCTCGACGAACCAGGCGGGGGTCAGCGGCGCGTCGCCCTGCAGGTTCACGACGATCTCGGGGGTGATGCCCAGATTGGCGATCGCCTCGGCACAGCGTTCGGTGCCGTTGCGGCATTCGGCGCTGGTCATCACGACCTGGGCGCCGAAGTCTTCGGCATGGTCGCGGATGCGGTCGTCATCGGTGGCGACGACCACAAGGTCCACGCCGGACACCGCCATGGCCGCATCCCAGCTGCGCCGGATCAGGCTGCGCGCCGCGCCGCCCGCCCCGCGCAGTTCGACCAGCGGCTTGCCCGGATAGCGTGTCGAGGCATGGCGGGCGGGGATGACGATGACGACGGACATCTCACGACTTCGCCAGCAGGACGCCGGGGGCATAGGCGATGAAGAAGGGGTTCTCGAAGCCCGGCTTGCCATAGACGAAGGTGCTGTGGTCGTCGAAACGTACCATCTCGCCGCCCGCGCCGCGCAGGACGGCGTCACCGGCGGCCGTGTCCCATTCCATCGTCCGCCCCAGCCGCGGATAGAGATCCGCCTCGCCCGTGGCGACCAGGCAGAATTTCAGCGACGACCCGGCGCTGGTCATGTCGCGCACCGCATATTGGCCGATATAGGCGTCGGTGGCCGCATCGCGATGCGACTTGGAGGCCACGACCAGCAGTGCGCGGTTGTCGGGCATGGCGTTGACGCCGATCGGCTCGACCTTGCCGGGGGCCTCGCCGAAGGGGGCCTTCTCCTCGACCGACATGCCGTCGGCGCTGGTATAGAACAGGCGGTTCTTGGCGGGGGCATAGACCACGCCCCGGACCGGAACGCCGTTTTCGACATAGGCGATGTTGACGGTGAAATCGCCGCGGCGCTGGACGAATTCCTTGGTGCCGTCCAGGGGATCGACGATCAGGAAGGTGGACAGCGACTGGCCATGGGTGTCGGCCTGCTCCTCGGTCACCAGGGCGATGTCGGGAAAGGCCTCGCGCAGGCCGGCCGAGATGATCGCATCGGCGGCCTCATCGGCCTCGGTCACGGGCGAATCGTCGGCCTTGGTGCGGGTCTCGAAATCATCAGACTGATAGATTTCCATGATCCGCTCGCCTGCCAGCAGGGCAAGGCGGCGCATTTCGGTGGTCAATCGGTCGAATTGCATTCACTTTCCTTTACGTGGCGGGGCCGGTCCGGCCATGCCGGATTGTCTGAGTGTGCTGCCATCCTTATGCTGTGCCGGGGGAATATCGGCAAGCACCGCCACCGTGGCAGCCCCGATGCTGCGACAATCCCGCATCAATTCAAGGCCAAGGGGTCGGAATGCTGTTCAAGCAACGTCAAAGCCGCAACATGGCCCAGGCCGCCTTCACGACGCTGGCCCTGATCTATCACCAGACCGTCTACAACCTGCGGACCGAACACCGAAACGCGGCGGTCGGGCTGCTGCTGACCATCGTCCAGACATCGCTGTTCATGCTGGTCTTCCTGGCGCTTTATGCGCTGGTGGGCATCAAGACGGCGCCGCTGCGGGGCGACTTCCTCCTTTATATCATGTCGGGCATCTTCGTCTTCATGCTGCATGTGCAGGCGGTGGGGGCGGTGTCGGCCAGCCATTCCGTCTCATCGGGGATCATCAAGCACGAACCGCTGAACGCGGCGGTGCTGATCTCGGGAGCGGCGCTGGCGATCCTCTACAAGCAGGCGATCAGCATCATCGTGCTGCTGCTGGCCTATCACGTGCTGTTCAAGCCGATCACCATCTATGACCCCCTGGGCGCGGCGGCGCTGTTCCTGCTGGCCTGGTTTTCGGGGTGCTGCGTGGGGCTGGTCTTTCTGGGGATCAGGCCCTGGTCGCCCGCCACCGCCAAGGTGCTGACGACGCTGTACCAGCGGGTGAACATGTTCGCCTCGGGCAAGTTCTTCGTGGCCAACACCATGCCGAACTTCATCCTGCCCTGGTTCATCTGGAACCCGCTGTTCCACCTGATCGACCAGGAACGCGGCTTCCTGTTCATCAACTATTCGCCGCACAAGACGGTGCTTCTGTATCCGCTGTGGTTTTCCATCGCGATGCTGATGATCGGGCTCCTGATCAACTTCACCACCCGCAAGCACGAATCGATCAGCTGGGCCGCCACGCAGTAGGATTGCCCCCCCGCGAGGCCGCAAAAGGCGGCACAGGGGGCCGATTTTGCGCTGCCGCGGTGCTTGCGGGGCTGAATTGCATCCCTATATACACCCCCGAAGCAGTCCGGAGGTTCCGGGCCTAATTCAAAGCAAGGGATCGGGCCGCGGGGGCCAAAACGGACCCGAGGCTCACAATATCGCCGCAAGAGAGGTTATATTCATATGTCTAAAGTCATCGGCATCGACCTTGGCACCACCAACAGCTGCGTGGCCATCATGGACGGCAGCCAGCCCAAGGTCATCGAAAACAGCGAAGGCGCACGCACCACGCCCTCGATCGTGGGTTTCACGGATGGCGAACGTCTGGTCGGCCAGCCCGCCAAGCGTCAGGCCGTGACGAACCCCAGCAACACCGTCTTTGCCGTCAAGCGCCTGATCGGCCGTCGCATCGGTGACGAAGCCGTAGAAAAAGACCGCAAGCTGGTTCCCTACAGCATTGTCGATGGCGGCAATGGCGACGCATGGGTCCAGGTCAAGGATGAGAACTACTCTCCTTCGCAGGTCAGCGCGATGATCCTTCAGAAGATGAAGGAAACCGCCGAATCCTATCTGGGCGAGACCGTGACCCAGGCCGTGATCACCGTTCCGGCCTATTTCAACGACGCCCAGCGTCAGGCCACCAAGGATGCGGGCAAGATCGCCGGCCTTGAAGTCCTGCGCATCATCAACGAGCCGACCGCGGCTGCCCTGGCCTATGGCCTAGACAAGAAAGAGACCAAGACCATCGCGGTCTATGACCTTGGCGGCGGTACCTTCGACATCACCATCCTGGAAATCGACGACGGCCTGTTCGAGGTCAAGTCGACCAACGGCGACACCTTCCTGGGTGGCGAAGACTTCGACATGCGGATCGTCAACTATCTGGCTGACGAGTTCAAGAAAGAGCATGGCGTCGACCTGACCAAGGACAAGATGGCCCTTCAGCGCCTGAAGGAAGCCGCCGAGAAGGCCAAGATCGAACTGTCCAGCAGCAGCCAGACCGAGATCAACCAGCCCTTCATCAGCATGGGCTCGAACGGCCAGCCGCTGCACATGGTCATGAAACTGACCCGCGCCAAGCTGGAAAGCCTTGTCGCCGACCTGATCAAGCGCACCATGAAGCCCGTCCAAGACGCGCTGAAGGATGCTGGCTGCGCCAAGGGCGAGATCGACGAGATCGTTCTGGTCGGCGGCATGACCCGCATGCCCAAGGTCGTGCAGGAAGTGACCGAATTCTTTGGCAAGGAACCCCACAAGGGCGTGAACCCCGACGAGGTCGTGGCACTGGGCGCCGCGATTCAGGCCGGCGTGCTGCAGGGTGACGTCAAGGACGTGGTTCTGCTGGACGTGACGCCGCTGTCCCTGGGCATCGAGACCCTAGGTGGTGTCTTCACCCGCCTGATCGACCGCAACACGACGATCCCGACCAAGAAGTCGCAGATCTTCTCGACCGCCGAAGACAACCAGAACGCCGTGACGATCCGGGTCTTCCAGGGCGAGCGCGAGATGGCCGCCGACAACAAGATGCTGGGTCAGTTCAACCTGGAGGATATCCCGCCCGCACCGCGCGGCATGCCCCAGATCGAGGTGACCTTCGACATCGACGCCAACGGCATCGTCTCGGTTTCGGCCAAGGACAAGGGCACCGGCAAGGAACAGAACATCACCATCCAGGCTTCGGGCGGTCTGACCGACGAAGACATCCAGCGGATGGTCGATGATGCGGAGTCCAATGCCGAGGCCGACAAGAACCGTCGCGAACTGGTCGAGGCCCGCAACCAGGCCGAAAGCCTGATCCATTCGACCAAGAAGTCGCTGGCCGATCATGGCGACAAGGTTGACAGCTCGACCGTCGAAGCCATCGAACTGGCCATCGGCGCCTTGGAAGAAGCCCTGAAATCCGAGGACTCGGGCAAGATCCGCTCGGGCATCCAGAACGTCATGGACGCCTCGATGCGCTTGGGTGAGGCCATCTACAAGGCCCAGGAAGGCAACGACGACGCCGGCTCGTCCGAGGATACCGAACGCGAGGTTGACGAGGATATCGTGGACGCCGATTTCGAAGATCTGGGCGAAGACAAGAAGCGCGGCTGATCGGGGCCGACTCTCAAAAAGGGGCCGGTCTGCTTTCGCGGACCGGCCCGCGTTTTTTGGGACAATTGAACAGGACGACACATGAGCAAGCGTTGCTATTACGAGGTGCTCGGGGTCAGCCGCGGGGCTTCGGCCGACGAGATCAAGAAGGCCTATCGCACCAAGGCCAAGGAATTGCATCCCGACCGCAACCCGGACGACGCCTCGGCCGAGGCCCGCTTCAAGGAAGCGAACGAGGCCTATGACTGCCTGAAGGACGACCAGAAGAAATCCGCCTATGACCGCTTCGGCCATGCCGCCTTCGAAGGTGGCGGCGGCGGATTCGGTGGTGGCTTCGGCGGTCGCGGCGGTGCCGGCCAAGGCGATTTCGGATCGGCCTTCGCGGATGTCTTCGAAGATCTTTTCGGCGACATGATGGGCGGACGTCGCGCAGGCGGCGGCGGTCGGTCGCGCGCGCAGCGCGGTCAGGACCTGCGCTATAACCTGCGGGTGTCGCTGGAAGACGCCTATGTCGGCGTGCAAAAGCCGATCACGGTCAAGGGCTCGGCGGCCTGCGACGAATGCGACGGCACGGGCGCCGAGGGCGCGACCCAGCCCGCAACCTGTCCGACCTGCGCGGGCATGGGCAAGGTTCGTGCGCAGCAGGGCTTCTTTACCGTCGAACGCGCCTGCCCCACCTGCGGCGGCGCCGGCCAGATCATCAAGAACCCCTGCAAGGCCTGCCATGGCGCGGGGCGCACGGAACGCGAACGCACGCTGTCGGTGAACATCCCGGCCGGTGTCGAGACCGGCACCCGCATCCGCCTTGCCGGCGAGGGCGAGGCCGGGCTGCGCGGCGGGCCTGCTGGCGACCTCTACATCTTCGTCGAGGTTCAGGAACACGCGATCTTCCTGCGCGATGGCAAGATGCTGGCCTGCCAGGTGCCCGTCAGCATGGCCACTGCCGCCCTTGGCGGCGAGGTCGAGGTGCCGACGATCGATGGCGGTCGCGCCAAGGTCAAGGTGCCGGCGGGCAGCCAGACCGGACGCCAGATGCGTCTGCGCGGCAAGGGCATGCCGCCCCTGCGCCATGGTGCCGGTGCCGGCGGAGAGCTGGGCGACATGCTGATCGAGCTGACGGTGGAAACCCCCGTGAACCTGACCGCCCGCCAGCGTGAATTGCTGCGCGAGTTCGAGGAGCAGAAGGCCGACAACAGTCCCCAGTCCGACGGATTTTTCGACAAGGTCCGCAGCTTCTGGGACGGGATGACCCGCTGATCGCGGTTTAACCCTTTGTTTACCGATCGGGCCCATGTTTGCGGGCATGGACCCGAATCGCTCCTTTGGCGAAATGCCCCTGCCCCTGTTCGCCCCCGCACCTGACGACGTGGTGCAGGCGGTCTCGACACGCGGCAAGACGACCCCCTCTTATCTGGCCGATCACCGCGCGCGGCTGCGCGACCGCTTCATGCAGGGCGGCGCCGCTGCCATGCCCGATTACGAGATGCTGGAACTGATCCTGTTCCGCGCCATCCCCCGGCAGGACGTGAAACCGCTGGCCCGCCGCCTGATCGAAGCCTTCGGCGATTTCAACCGCGTGTTGACCGCCACCCCTGCGCGACTGCAGGCCATCGACGGCGTGGGCCCCGCGGTGGTGACAGAACTGAAGATCATCGAGGCCGCCGCCCAACGCCTGGCCCGAGCCCGCGTCATGCACCGTCCCGTGCTGTCCAGCTGGCAGGATCTGCTGGATTACTGCCACACCGCCATGGCCCATCGGGAGATCGAGCAGTTCCGCGTCCTGTATCTGGACCGCAAGAACGTCCTGATCGCGGATGAGGAGCAGGCCCGCGGCACCGTCGATCACGTCCCCGTCTATCCGCGCGAGATCATTCGCCGGGCGCTGGAGCTGAATGCCTCGGCGCTCATTCTGGTGCATAACCACCCCTCGGGTGATCCGACGCCCTCGGATTCGGACATCACCATGACGACCCGCATCGCGCAGGCCGCCGAAAGCATGTCCATCACCATCCACGATCACCTGATCATCGGCAAATCGCGCGAACTCAGTTTCCGTTCCGAAGGCCTGCTGTAACCGGAACGTGGTGCATTTGCGACAGATGCGGCGAAATGCGCCGGTTTGTTCCGGGTTACAGTCTGGACTGACATGAATTTGAACGGTAGAACCGCGACGCGAAGGCTGCGTCTTGGACGTGGCCCGGAATGTCGTATCGGCCTGAATTTCGGCCCGAATTGGAGTATGACCCGTGTCCCACGCAGATGACCACGTAGGCACCCGGAGGGATTTCCTCTATTATGCCGCGGCGGGCGCAGGCACGGTGGCCGCCGGTGCCGCCGCCTGGACGCTTGTGAACCAGATGAACCCCTCGGCTGATGTCCAGGCCCTTGCCTCGATCCCGGTCGATGTCAGCGGCGTGGCCGAAGGATCGCAGATCACCGTCCTGTTCCTGGGCAAGCCGGTCTTCATCCGTCGCCGCACCGCCGAGGAAATCGAGGCCGGACGCGCGGTCGAACTGAACGAACTGGTCGACCAGAACGCGCAGAACCCCAATCTTCCCGCGGACCAGCCCGCCACCGACGAAAACCGCACCCTGGACGAGGCCGGCGAATGGCTGGTCCAGATCGGCGTCTGCACCCATCTGGGCTGCGTGCCGATCGGGGATGGTGCGGGTGATTTCGGTGGCTGGTACTGTCCGTGCCACGGCAGCCACTATGATACGGCAGGCCGCATCCGCCGGGGTCCCGCGCCCCAGAACATGCATATTCCCGTGGCGTCGTTCATCAACGACACCACCATCCAGCTGGGCTGAGGAGGGTTCTCATGGCCGGAATTCCGCACGACCATTATCAGCCCAAATCGGGCTTCGAACGCTGGCTGCACCGTCGTCTGCCGGTGGCCGGACTGCTCTATGACACGCTTGTCATCCCGACCCCCAAGAACCTCAACTGGATGTGGATCTGGGGCATCGTCCTGACCTTCTGCCTGGCGCTGCAGATCATCACCGGCATCGTGCTGGTCATGCACTACACGCCCCATGTCGACATGGCCTTCGCCAGCGTCGAACATATCATGCGCAACGTGAACGGCGGCTATATGCTGCGTTACCTGCATGCGAACGGCGCGTCGCTGTTCTTCGTGGCCGTTTACCTGCACATCTTCCGCAGCCTGTATTACGGCAGCTACAAGGCCCCGCGCGAGGTGACCTGGATCGTCGGCATGCTGATCTATCTGCTGATGATGGCCACGGCCTTCATGGGCTACGTGCTGCCTTGGGGTCAGATGTCCTTCTGGGGCGCGACCGTGATCACCGGACTGTTTGGTGCCATTCCGGGCATCGGTGAATCGCTGCAGACCTGGCTCTTGGGCGGACCAGCCGTCGGCAACGCGACGCTGAACCGCTTCTTCTCGCTACACTACCTGCTGCCCTTCGTCATCGCGGGCCTGGTGATCGTCCACATCTGGGCCTTCCACTCGACCGGCAACAACAACCCGACTGGCATCGAGGTCCGCCGCGGTTCGAAAGAAGAAGCGCAGAAGGACACCCTGCCCTTCTGGCCCTATTTCGTGATCAAGGACCTCTTGGCGCTGGCCGTCATCATGGTCGTCTTCTTCGCGATCGTCGGCTTCATGCCGAACTATCTGGGCCACCCCGACAACTATATCGAGGCGAACGCGCTTGCGACGCCTGCCCATATCGTTCCCGAATGGTACTTCCTGCCCTTCTACGCGATCCTGCGCGCCTTCGACGGCGATGTCTGGGCCGTGCAGCTGGTCCAGTTCCTGTCCTTCGGCATCGTCGACGCCAAGTTCTTCGGCGTGCTGGCGATGTTCGGTGCGATCATCGTCATGGCGCTGGTGCCTTGGCTCGACACCTCGCGCGTGCGTTCGGGCCGTTACCGCCCGCAATTCAAGTGGTGGTTCTGGCTGCTGGCCGTCGATTTCGTCGTGCTGATGTGGGTCGGCGCCATGCCGACCACGGGTCCCTACCCCTATATCGCGCTGCTGGCCTCGACCTATTGGTTCGCCTACTTCCTGGTCATCCTGCCGCTTCTGGGCGTCATCGAGAAGCCCGAGCCGATGCCGGCCACGATCGAGGAAGACTTCAACGCGCATTACAGCGCCAAGGCGACACCGGCCGAGTAAGGAGAGCCAAGGAATGACCCTGAGAACCAAGACGCTCACGGCCGCATTGGCCCTGACGATCTCTGCGACCGGCTTCGCGCTGGCGCAGGAGGCCACCACGACCACGGTGCCGATGCAGCCGGCGGATGCCGAACAGGCACCCGCCGAAGGCACCACCTTCGTCGCAACGCCCTCCGAGACCGCGGCCGAAACCGCAACCACCGAGGCTGCTGCGGAAGACCCCGCAGCGGCCGAGCCCGAGGCCGAAGCCGGGGCCGAACCTGCCGAAGGCGAGGCCGAGCATGCAGATGCCGGTCACGCCGAAGAAGGGGGCGACCACGGCGCTGCCCATATCGAGGATATCGATTTCAGCTTCGAAGGCCCCTTCGGCAGCTATGACCAGTTCCAGCTGCAGCGCGGCCTTCAGGTCTATACCGAGGTCTGCTCGGCCTGCCACGGCATGAAATTCGTCCCGATCCGCACCCTGTCCGATGAAGGCGGCCCCGGCCTGCCCGAGGATCAGGTCCGCGCCTATGCCGCGATGCTTCTGCCCATCTTGGACGAAGCCACCGGCGAGGAGCGCGACCGCGTGGCCACCGACCACTTCCCGACCATCTCGGGCATGGGCATGGGTCCCGACCTGTCGCTGATGGCCAAGGCACGTGCGGGCTTTCACGGCCCCGTCGGCCTGGGGATCAACCAGCTGGTCAAGGGCATCGGCGGCCCGGAATACATCCACGCCGTCCTGACCGGTTACACCGGTGAGGAAAAGGAAGAGGCCGGTTCGGTCCTTTACGGCAATACCGCCTTCCCCGGTGGCTGGATCGGCATGCCGCCCCCGCTGTCGGAAGACCGCGTGACCTATGCCGACGGCACGGCGGCGACCGTCGACCAGATGTCGACCGACGTCTCGGCCTTCCTGATGTGGACTGCCGAGCCAAAGATGATGGACCGCAAGTCCGTGGGCCTTGTCGCCGTGCTGTTCCTGCTGATCCTCAGCGCATTGCTGTATCTGGTGAACAAGCGCCTCTGGGCACCCCACAAGGGCAAGCTGAAGCACTGATCGCCGGCGATCATCCCGACCTGAACGAACGCGCCCCGCAACGGGCGCGTTTTTTCGTCTCTGGACAAGGGACCGCCCCCTCGGTCAGATGTCGCCCGTCGAACGGAGGAGACGGCCATGGCGATCTGGAATCTGGGGTCCATCAATATCGACCGGGTCTATCGGCTGGACAGCCTGCCGCTGCCCGGGGAAACGCTGACGTCGCGCAGTCATGATTCGGGCCTGGGCGGCAAGGGCGCGAACCAATCGGTCGCGGCGGCCTGCGCGGGCGCGGTGACGCATCACCTAGGCGCCATGGGATCTGGCGATGACTGGGTGATCGAGCGGCTGGCCGAAAAAGGTGTCGGCACAGATCACGTCGCACGGATGGACGATCAGGTCACGGGCCACGCCATCATCATGGTCGATGCTCATGCCGAAAACGCCATCGTCATTCATCCCGGTGCGAACCGCGCCATTGGCGACGACCGTCTGGCGCAGGCGCTGGCAGGGATTGGGGCGTCCGACACACTGCTGATGCAGAACGAGACCAACGGTCAGGTCGCGGCCGCACAAGCGGCGCAGGTCGCGGGCGCGCGGGTGATCTATTCCGCCGCGCCCTTCGACCTGCAGGCCGTCCGCCAGATCCTGAACCATGTCACCATTCTGGCCATGAACGAAGGCGAGGCCGCGCAGCTGTTCGCCGCCATGCCCGGCGATCTGCCGGTGCAGGGCCTGCTGATCACGCGCGGATCGAAGGGGGCTGAATACCGCGACCTGACGACAGGCAGGACGCATGAACAGGCATCATTCAAGGTGACGCCGGTGGACACGACAGGCGCGGGCGACACTTTCGCGGGCTATTTCGCCGCCGGTCTGGACGCGGGGCTGGCAATCCCCGACGCGCTGCGCCGCGCATCGGCGGCGGCGGCGCTGCAGGTGACGCGGCCGGGGTCGGGCGATGCCATCCCCACCGCCGCCGAGGTCGATGCCTTTCTGGACGCTCAGTCCTGACCGATGCGCCCGCGCAGGCCGCCGGTCTGCGCGCGGTCCATCAGCAGATGGTCCAGCAACACGCAGGCGGCCATCGCCTCGGCCACCGGGACGGCGCGGATGCCGACGCAGGGGTCGTGGCGGCCCTTAGTGATGACCTCGATCTCTTCGCCGCGCGAATTGATCGACCGGCGGGGCGTCGTGATCGAGCTGGTTGGCTTGATCGAAAACCGCACCACAATGTCCTGACCGGTGGAAATCCCGCCCAAGATACCGCCCGCATGGTTCGACAGGAACATAGGGCCGTCTTCGCCCATGCGGATCTCGTCAGCATTGTCGACGCCGGTCAGGCCGGCGGCGGCCATGCCCTCGCCGATCTCGACGCCCTTGACGGCGTTGATCGACATCATCGCGGCGGCCAGATCGGTGTCCAGCTTCGCATAGACCGGCGCGCCAAGCCCCGGCGGGCAATGCCGCACCAGCACCTCGATCGCGGCGCCGACGCTGTTCCGGTCCTTGCGGATGCCGTCAAGGTAATCGGACCAGGCCTCGACCGCGCCCGCATCGGGCAAAAAGAACGGGTTGCCGTCGATCGCGTCGGCATCAAAGCGGTCGCGGTCCAGATGCAGCGCACCCATCTGCACCATGTATCCGATGATTTGCATGTCGGGGGCCAGCTTGGCCAGAACCGCATGGGCCACGGCCCCCGCCGCCACCCGCGCCGCCGTTTCGCGGGCCGATGACCGGCCGCCGCCGCGATAATCGCGCACCCCGTATTTCAGGTGATAGCTGATATCGGCATGGCCGGGGCGAAAGCTGGTGGCGATGTCGCCGTAATCCTTGGACCGCTGGTCGGTATTCTCGATCATCAGCTGGATCGCGGTGCCGGTCGTCACACCCTCGAAGACGCCGGACAGGATGCGGACCTGGTCGGCCTCGCGCCGTTGGGTGGTGTGCTTGCTGGTGCCGGGGCGGCGGCGGTCCATGAAGCGCTGGATGTAATCCTCGGACAGGAGGACGCCGGGGGGGACGCCGTCGACGGTCGCGCCCAGGGCGGGCCCGTGGCTTTCGCCCCAGGTGGTGAAACGGAATTCGCGGCCGAAGGTATTGTAGCTCATGGTCCGGCGTCCTCGGTCAGGGCTTTCAGGGTATAGACCAGATCCAGCGCCTCGCGCGGGGTCAGGCTGTCGGGATGCACCGCTTTCAGCGCGGCGTCCAGCGGGGATGATTTCGCAGGCGCAGGGGCGGGCGGGGCTGCGCGGAACAGCGGCAGGTCGTCGATCAGCGCGGCGGGGCGCGCCGCCCCCTGCCGTTCGCCCGATTCCAGCGCGTCCAGAACCTGCCTTGCGCGGTCCACGACCGATGCGGGCAACCCTGCCAGCCGCGCCACCTGCACGCCATAGCTGCGGTCGGCGGCACCTTTGCGGACCTCATGCAGGAAGATCACGTCCCCTTCCCATTCGCGCACCGCCACGGTGGCGTTTTCGACGCCCTCCAGCCGTGCGGTCAGGGCGGTCATTTCGTGATAATGCGTGGCGAACAGCGCACGGCAGCGGTTGGCGGCATGCAGATGCTCCATCACCGCCCAGGCGATGGAGAGCCCGTCCCAAGTGGCCGTGCCGCGCCCGATCTCGTCCAGGATCACCAGCGCGTGGTCGTCGGCCTGATTCAGGATGGCGGCGGTTTCGACCATTTCGACCATGAAGGTCGACCGGCCCCGCGCCAGATCGTCGGCGGCACCCACGCGGCTGAACAGCTGGCTGACGATGCCGATATGGGCCTGCCGCGCCGGGACAAAGGCCCCCGCCTGCGCCAGCACTGCGATCAGGGCGTTCTGGCGCAGGAAGGTCGATTTGCCCGCCATGTTGGGGCCGGTCAGCAGCCAGATGGCAGGGGTTGCGCCCTGGGTCAGGTCGCAGTCATTGGCGACAAAGCTTTCGGCCTTGCGCTTCAGGGCGCGTTCCACGACCGGATGCCGCCCGCCGGTGATGGAAAAGGCGCGGCTGTCATCGACGCGCGGACGCACCCAGCCTTCGCCCGATGCGATATCGGCAAAGGCGCCCGCCAAATCGATCTCGGCCAGCGCCCGCGCCGCCTGCCCGATAGGCCCAGCATGATCCAGCACGGCGGCGCGCAGGCGGTCGAAGATACCGCGCTCGATTTCCAGCGCGCGGTCGCGGGCGTTCAGAATGCGGGTCTCCAGCTCGGACAGCTCGACCGTGGTGAAGCGGATCTGGTTGGCGGTCGTCTGGCGGTGGATGAAGGTCTGGTTCAGCGGCGCGGCCATCATGCGTTCGGCATGGGTGGCGGTCGTTTCGATGAAATAGCCCAAGACGTTATTATGCTTAATCTTCAGACTGCCGACACCGGCCAGGGCGGCATAGTCCGCCTGCATCCCTGCGATGACGCCGCGCCCTTCGTCGCGCAACCGGCGGGTCTGGTCCAGATCCTCGTCATAGGTCTCGGCCACGAAACCGCCGTCGCGGGCCAGCAGCGGGGGCTCGGCCACCAGCGCGTCGTCCAGCAGATCGATCAGGGCGTCATGGCCCGTCAGATCACCCACCGCATCGCGCAGCACCGGCGCGGCATCTTCGGGCAGGCGTTCGGCAACGGCGGCCCCTTGGGTCAGCCCCGCCCGGATCGCCGCCAGATCGCGCGGCCCGCCGCGTTCCAGCGCCAGCCGCGACAGGGCGCGGTCCATGTCGGGCACGCGGGCCAGCGCGCTGCGCAGATCGGCCAGCAGGCGCGGATCGTCGACCAGCATGGCCACGGCCTGCTGCCGGGCATGGATCAGCGACAGATCCCGGCTTGGGGCGCTGATGCGACGTTCCAGCAAGCGCGCGCCGGGGGCCGTCACGGTACGGTCGATGGCCGCCAGCAGTGATCCCTCGCGCCCGCCGGACAGGGCCTGGGTCAGTTCCAGGTTGCGACGGGTGGCGGCGTCGATCTGCATCGCGCCGCCCGCTTGTTCACGGACAGGGTGGCGCAGCAGCGGCAGCTTGCCCTTCTGCGTCATGTCCAGGTAATCGACGATGGCGCCCATCGCGCCCTGCTCGGCCCGGGTGAATGTGCCGAAGCCGTCCAGCGTTTCGACACCGTAAAGCGCGCAAAGCCGCCTGGCCCCTGCGCCGCTGTCGAAGGCGCCGGGATGCAGGTCGGTCAGGGCGGCGCCTGCGTCCTGCACCAGCTCCTCGAATTCGTAACCGGCGGCCAGAACCTCGCGCGGGGTCAGGCGGGCCAGTTCGGGGGCCAGCCGCGCGGGCGGGCATTCCATCACCTGAAACGCCCCGGTCGAAATATCGACCCAGGCCAGCGCCCCTTCGTCGCGGACCTGCGCATAGGCGGCAAGGAAGTTGTGTCGGCGCGCCTCCAGCAGCGATTCCTCGGTCAGGGTGCCGGGGGTGACAAGGCGGACCACATCGCGGGCGACAACCGATTTCGACCCGCGCTTCTTTGCTTCGGCGGGGTCCTCCATCTGTTCGGCGATGGCCACGCGGAACCCCTTGCGGATCAGCGTCAGAAGATAGCTTTCGGCGGCATGGACCGGCACGCCGCACATCGGGATCGGTTCGCCCGCATGCGTCCCGCGTTTCGTCAGCGCGATATCCAGTGCGGCGGCGGCCTGCACGGCATCATCAAAGAACATTTCATAGAAATCGCCCATGCGATAGAACAGCAGCGCACCGGGGTTCGCCTCGCGGATCGCAAGATACTGCGCCATCATCGGGGTGGGCTGGTCGGTCATGACGGTCCTTGGGCTTCCTTCTGGCCCCCGTATCTAGCCGCTTGCGCGCTGCGGTGAAACCATTACATTCAAGCCTACCTCGGGGTGCCCTGCATGGGCTGAGACGCAGTTGCGGACCCGTTGAACCTGATCCGGTTGATACCCGGCGGAGGGAAGGTGACGGCTGTCCTTTCTTTCGAAACCCGTTTGAAAGGAGGCTGCCTTGAAACCCCTGTTTATCGCCACCGCCCTGCTGGCGGCGACACCCGCCTTGGCGCAGGATCGCGTGCTGACCGTCTATGCCAGCGATTACATCGCCAGCGAATGGGGCCCCGGCCCGACGATCAAATCCGAATTCGAGGCCTTTTGCGATTGCACCCTGGATTTCGTCACCGGCGACATCCTGCCCCGCCTGTTGATGGAGGGGAAGGGCACCGAGGCCGACATCGTCTTCGGTCTGAACACCGATGTCACCGCCCGCGCCCGCGCATCCGGCCTGTTCGCGCCCCATGGGCAGGACACGTCCGACCTGTCGCTGCCGGTGGAATGGACCGATGACATCTTCCTGCCCTATAACTGGGGCGAAACCGCCTTCGTCTATGACGACACCCGTCTGGAAAACCCGCCCGCCAGCTTTCAGGAATTGCTGGACGCGCCCGACGACCTGAAGATCGTGATCCAGGACCCGCGTTCGTCAATTTCCGGTCTGGCGCTGCTCTTGTGGGTCAAGCAGATCTATGGCGACGATGCGCCGGATGCCTGGGCCAAGCTGGCGCCCAAGGTGCTGACCGTGACGCGTGGCTGGTCGGAATCCTATGGCATGTTCACGGACGGAGAGGCGGACATGGTCCTCTCCTACACCACCTCGCCCGCCTATCACATCGCGGCCGAGGACGACCTGACCAAGAAGGCCGCCATCTTCCCCGAGGGTCATTACTTCATGGCCGAACTGGCAGCCCAGGTCGCCTCGACCGATCAGCCCGAACTGGCGCAGCAGTTCATGGACTGGATCCTGACGCCCGAGTTCCAGAAGACCATTCCGCTGGCCAACTGGTCCCTGCCCGCCAAGCTGCCGCAGGACGACTGGCCGCAGGTCATGCGCGACCTGCCGCGTCCCGACAAGACGCTGTTCTATTCCGAGGACGAGGCCGAAGCCCTGCGCCAACCGGCGCTGGACGAATGGCTGCGCGCCTTCGCGGGGTGATCGCGGGACGCATCGTCGCCGCCGGACTGGGTGCCCTGATCCTTGGCACGCTTGCCGCCGTCGCATGGCAGGCGGGCGGGTTGTCGGGATTGGGCGAATGGGACTGGCGCGCGGTGCGCTTCACCATCTGGCAGGCGGCGCTGTCGGCCACGCTGTCGGCGGCGCTGGCCGTGCCCGTCGCGCGGGCGCTGGCGCGAAGGCGGTTCCGGGGGCGCGGCCTGCTGGTCACGCTGCTAGGGGCGCCCTTCATCCTGCCGGTGATCGTGGCGATCATGGGGCTGATCTCGGTCTTTGGGCGCAATGGCGCGCTGAACGAGGGCCTGCGTATTTTGGGCCTGCCGGAGATCGGCATCTATGGCTGGCAGGGGGTGATTTTGGCGCATGTCTTCTTCAACCTACCGCTTTCGGTAAGGCTGCTTCTGCAGGGCTGGCAGGCGATCCCGTCCGAACGCTTCCGCCTGGCCAGCAGCCTGGGCTTTGCGCCCGCCGACATCGCCCGCCATCTGGAACGCCCGATGCTGCGCGCGGCCCTGCCGGGCGTCTGGCTGGCGGTCTTTCTGGTCTGCCTGACGTCTTTCACCGTCGCTTTGGCCCTTGGCGGCGGCCCGCGCGCCACCACGGTCGAGCTGGCAATCTATCAGGCCTTCCGCTTCGATTTCGACCTGGGGCGGGCAGCGACGCTTGGGTTGGTGCAGATCGCGCTGTGTATCGCCGCCCTGATGGTCGCGCGCTGGATCGCCATTCCGGCGGCATTCGGGGCGGGCATGGATGAACGCCAGGGCCCGACCGGTCCGCGCGGCTGGCGCGTCGCGGCGGATGCGGCGGTCATCGCGCTGGCGGCGGGCTTCCTGCTGTGGCCGCTGGTGGCGGTGATGGTGGTGGGCGTGCCGCGTCTGCCGGCGCTGCAGGCCGATATCTGGTGGGCCGCGGGGCGGTCGGTGGTGATGGCCGTGATCTCGGCTCTGCTGGCGGTGACGCTGTGCCTGACGCTGGCGCTGACCATCGCCCGCGGTGCCGGACGCTGGATCGAGGCGGCGGGCATGCTGCCGCTGATCGCCTCGCCTCTGGTCCTGGGGACGGGGCTGTTCATCCTGCTGCGCGACCTTGCCAGCCCGCAGCAGATGGCCCTGCCAGTGACGGTGGCGATCAACGCCGCCATGGCCCTGCCCTTCGGGCTGCAGGCGCTGATCCCGGCGGCGCGCAGCCTGCAGGACGATTACGGCCAGCTGGCGGCTTCGCTGGACCTGCGGGGCTGGGCGCGGTTGCGATACCTGACCCTGCCCCGGCTGGTGCGTCCCTTGGGCTTTGCCGGGGGGCTTGCCGCAGCCCTTGCCATGGGTGACCTGGGGGTGATCACATTGTTCGCCAGCGATCAGCCGACCTTGCCGCTGAAGCTCTATCAGCTGATGAACAGCTATCGCATGGCGGATGCGGCAGGGGCGGCGGTGCTGCTGATGGCGCTCAGCTTCGGGCTGTTCTGGGTCTTCGACAAGGGAGGGCGGTTGGATGCTTGAACTGCGAGATATCGCGATCCGTCAGGATGATTTCAGCCTCAGCGCCGATCTGTCCCTAGAACAGGGCGGGCGCTTTGCGGTGATCGGCGCGTCGGGGTCGGGCAAGTCCACGCTGCTTTCGTTGATCGGCGGGTTTCTGGCGCCCGACAGCGGGCGGATCCTGTGGCAGGGGCAGGACATCACGGGGGTTCCGCCGGGGGACAGGCCGATCTCAACCCTGTTTCAACACCACAACTTGTTTCCGCATCTGACCGTAAAACAAAATATAGGCATGGGCCTGCGCCCTGATTTGCGCCTGAACCGCTATCAGACCACCCGCGTCTCGCAGGTGATCGACCAGGTCGGCTTGACCGGGACCGGCGATCGCCGTCCCGCCGCGCTGTCCGGCGGCCAGCAGAGCCGGGTCGCTTTGGCCCGCGTGCTGCTGCGGGCACGTCCCGTCCTGCTGCTGGACGAACCCTTTGCGGCCCTCGGCCCTGCCCTGAAGGCCGAGATGCTGGTCCTGCTGGCCGATATTGCCGACAGCACGCAGGCCACGGTCCTGATGGTCACCCATGATCCGCAGGATGCCCGCGTCTTTTCGCCCAAGACCATCCTGGTCGAGGATGGCCGCGCTCATCCCCCGCGCGACACGGGCCCCTTGCTGGACGACCCGCCCCCCGGTCTGCGCGCCTATCTGGGATAAGTTCACGGGCTGCAAACATCATGTTCCCGCAAGGGTGATTGCTTGCTAACCTCGGCCCCAGAACATCACGGGAGGAAACCACATGTTCCATCGCATCGCCGCCGCCATTCCCGCGGCCGCCCTTGGGGGGCTGATGTCCACCGCGCCCATGGCCCAGGCGCAGGAGTTTATCAACGTGCTGACGGGCGGCACCTCGGGCGTCTATTACCCGCTTGGCGTCGCCCTATCAGAAATCTATGCCGAAGGTATCGACGGCGCACGCACGCAGGTGCAGGCCACCAAGGCCAGTGTCGAGAACCTGAACCTGCTGGCCCAAGGCCGCGGAGAGATCGCCTTTGCCCTTGGCGACAGCGTCCAGGCTGCATGGGAGGGCAACGAGGAGGCAGGCTTTCCCCGCAAGCTGGAGGAACTCCGCGCCATCGCCGCCATCTATCCCAACTATATCCAGATCGTCGCCGACGCATCGGCCGGCGTGA
Source organism: Paracoccus sediminilitoris (assembly GCF_003259195.1). Taxonomy (GTDB): domain Bacteria; phylum Pseudomonadota; class Alphaproteobacteria; order Rhodobacterales; family Rhodobacteraceae; genus Paracoccus; species Paracoccus sediminilitoris. Next base: position 26,290 of record NZ_QJPK01000027.1, on the reverse strand, counting down.
CCACGCTGGAGGATCTGCGCGGCAAGACCATGTCCGTGGGGGCGCCAGCCTCGGGGACCGAGTTGAACGCCCGCGCCATCTTTGCCGCCGCGGGCATGAGCTATGACGACCTGGGCAAGGTCGAATACCTGCCCTTCGCGGAATCGGGCGAGCTGATCAAGAACCGCCAGCTGGAGGCGACGCTGCAATCCTCGGGGCTGGGGGTGGCCTTCATCAAGGACCTGTCTTCGACCCATGACATCAGCATCGTGGCCATCCCCGAGGAAACCGTGACGGCCATCGGCGCGCCCTTCGTGCCCAGCGTGATCCCGGCGGGCACCTATAACGGCCAGGATCAGGACGTGCCGACCGCCGCCGTCGGCAACATGCTGATCAGCCATGACGGCGTCTCCGAGGAGGCCGCCTATCAGATGACCAAGCTGCTGTTCGAAAACCTGGACCGCATGACCTCGGCCCATGCTGCGGCGGGGGGCATCTCGACCGACACCGCGCTGGACGGGATCTCGATCCCGCTGCATCCGGGCGCCGAGCGGTATTACCGCGAAATCGGCCTGATCGAATAAGCGCCCCATGGCCCGCGCCACCCGGCGCGGGCCGATCCCCAGGAAAGGTCCCCGATGTCCGCATCCCATCCCCCCGCAAGCGGGCCCGCCACGCTTGATCCCACCGCCGAGGCCGAATTCAGCGAGGGCCTGCCCCCCGGCTTCGGCACCGGCATCATGGGCCGCGTGGCCTTCTGGCTGGCCGTGGCCTTTTCCCTGTTCCAGCTGTGGGCGGCCGGATACGGCAGCCTGCCCAGTCAGGTCGTCCGCGCCATGCATGTGGGGTTCCTGCTGTTGCTGGGCTTCGGCCTGGTCGGCAACCTTGTCGCCAAATCGACGCGGGGGCAGGCGTTCTTCTGGGCGCTTGGGGTGCTGGGATTCAGCACCGGCATCTACAACTGGGTCGAATATAACGACCTGATCCGCCGCACCGGTTTCCTGACGCAGATGGACCTGGTCATGGGCACCATCCTGGTCCTGCTGGTCTTCGAAGGCGCGCGGCGCCTGATGGGCTGGCCGCTGGCGGTGATCGCGGGGATCTTCCTGGCCTATTGCTTCCTGGGCCAGCATCTGCCGCCGCCTTTCATCCATCGCGGCTATGGGTTCGAACAGATCGTCGAACATTTCGCCTTCGGGACCGAGGGCATCTATGGCAGCCCGATCTATGTCAGCAGCGCCTATATTTTTATCTTCGTGGTCTTCGCGGCCTTCCTCGAACGCGCGGGCATGTTGAACCTGTTCAACGATTTCGCCCTGGGGCTGGTCGGCGGCGTGCGCGGCGGGCCCGCGCAGGTGGCCGTGCTGTCATCGGCGCTGATGGGGACCATCTCGGGGTCGGGGGTGGCCAATGTCGTGGCCTCGGGGCAGTTCACCATTCCGATGATGAAAAAATCCGGCTTCAAGGCTGCCTTCGCGGGCGGAGTCGAGGCGACGGCATCCATGGGCGGGCAGATCATGCCCCCCGTGATGGGCGCGGTCGCCTTCATCATGGCTGAGACCCTGAACGTCCCCTATGCGTCGGTCGTCAAGGCGGCGATCATTCCGGCGCTGCTCTATTTCGGGGTGGTCTTCTGGATGGTCTGGCTGCAGGCCGGGCGCGACGATCTGCGCGGCCTGCCGCGTGCAAGCCTGCCGAACCCTTGGCACGCAGTGCGCGATCAATGGCCGCTGGTCCTGCCGCTGGCCGCTTTGGTCTATCTGCTGTTCGCGGGCTATACGCCGATCTTTGCGGGCACCATGGGTCTGGCGCTGGTGACGGTGCTGATCCTTGGCGCGCCGCTGGCGGCGATGATCGGGCCCTATGCCTTTCGCGTCATCTTCTGGCTGGCGCTTGGGGTCGCCTCGGCGCTGTTCCTGAAATACGGGATCAACCTGCTGGTGGCGGTCATCACCCTGCTGGTGCTGGCCTGCGCGGCCTTCAAGGGCACCCGCCCCACCATCGGCATCGTCCGCGACGCGCTGGCGCAGGGCGCGCGCAACGCCCTGCCTGTCGGCATGGCCTGCGCCATCGTCGGCGTCGTCATCGGCACGCTGACGCTGACCGGCATCGCATCGACCTTCATCGGCGCGATCATCGCCATCGGTCAGGACAACCTGTTCCTGTCGCTGGTGCTGACCATGCTGACCTGCCTGGTGCTGGGCATGGGGATCCCGACGATCCCGAACTATATCATAACCTCGTCCCTGGCCGGACCGGCGCTGATGGAGCTGGGGGTGCCGCTGCTGGTCAGCCATATGTTCGTCTTCTATTTCGGGATCATGGCCGACCTGACGCCGCCCGTCGCGCTGGCCTGTTTTGCCGCCGGGCCGATCGCCAAGACCTCGGGGCTCAAGATCTCCATGCAGGCGATCCGGCTGGCGGCGGCGGGGTTCATCATCCCCTTCATGGCCGTCTATACACCGTCGCTGATGCTGCAGGATGGCGGCCCCATCGCCGCGACCTGGGGCTATCCGATCGAGGTCGCCTATATCCTGCTGAAGACGGTCCTGGGGGTCGGTCTGTGGGGCGTGGCGATGGTCGGATATTTCCTGGACCGCACCAATATCGTCGAACGGGTCCTGGCCTTCGCGGCGGGGGTTTCGCTGATCGTGGCGATGCCGCTCTCGGACGAGCTGGGCTTTGGACTGGCGCTGGCCTTCGGGGCGATGCACTGGCTGCGGCTGCGCCGGGTGGTCGCCTGATGCTCTGCGTGGCCGGCGGCGCCCTGCTGCTGTCGCTGGCCACGACCGAATTCACCCTGGACTGGACGCATTCGGTGGAACGCACGACCTGGTGGGAACGCTGGCAAGTCACAGAATTTGGGCTGGCCCCCGTCCAAGCCTGGATCAGCGCATCAGGGGCGGGGATGGAACCCCCGCCCGATGCGGTTCTGCGCGATGGTGCCTGGCACTATGCGCTTGATCTGCCGCCGCAGCGCAACGTCTGGCTGGGCGCATCCGGCGCCACAGGTGGCGGCTGGCGGTTATGCGCGAATGGCCGTTGTCACGCCCTGCCGGAAGGGGACGGACCGCTGCACCTGTGGTCCGCCCCCGATTGCGCGCAGCCCTAGACGATCCACAGCCGGATCAGGAAGGCCACGGTGCCGATGCAGGCGACGCTGGCCAGCCAGATCCCCACGAACCAAGCCAAACGGCCCATGCCCTGCCGCATCAGTGATACCCCTCGCCGGGGATGATCTTGCCGCGGAACACCCAATAGGAAAACGCGGTATAGGTCAGGATGATCGGGATCAGCACCGCCGCCCCGACCAGCATGAAGACCTGGCTGTTGCGGGGGGCGGCGGCCTCCCAGATGGTGATCTCGACGGGGACGATATAGGGGAACATCGAAAAGCCCAGACCCGCAAAGCCCAGCACGAACAGCCCCAGGGCCATGACAAAGGGCCAGTAGTCGTGGTGGCGCACGGTCAGCGTGCGGAACATCCCGAAGGCCATCGCCAGGACCGCGATGCCCACGCCCGCCGCCAGCGCGATGTTCCAGCCCCCGAACCAGCGGCTGTAATAGCCGTCCTGCAGGAAGGGCGTCCAAAGGCTGACGATGCCGATGAAGACCACCGTGGCGATGCCCAGCACCCAGGCCTTGCGGCGCATGCGTTCCTGCAACGGGCCTTCGGTCTTCATCACCAGCCAGGTCGCCCCCAGCAGCATGTAGCCGACCATGACCGCGATCCCCACCATTACCGTGAAGGGCGTCAACCAATCCCACCAGCCGCCCGCATAGGCGCGACCGGGCTTGTCGATATCGATCCCCTGCAGCAGGCCGCCCAAGGTAATCCCCTGCGCCAGCGCCGCCACGGCGGAGCCGCCGATGAAAGCCACGTCCCAAACCGGCCGCCAGCGCGTCGTGCGCCAGCGGTATTCGAAGGCGACGCCGCGAAAGATCAGCGCCAGCAGCATGGCGATGATGGGGGCGTAAAGCGCCGGCAGGATCAGCGAATAGGCCAGCGGGAAAGCCGCGAACAGACCCCCGCCGCCCAGCACCAGCCAGGTTTCGTTGCCGTCCCAGACCGGGGCGACCGAGTTCATCATGACGTCGCGATCCTCGCCCTCGGCCTCGGTCGCGAACAGCATGCCAAGGCCCAAATCGAAACCGTCCAACACGACATAGACAAGGACCGCAAAGGCAATCACGAATGCCCAGATGACGGTCAGGTCGAAGGAAACGCCTTCTGCAATGGTCATGGTCACTCTCCGGGATGAACGGGGCTGATCTTGCGGGTCATGTGCTGCTGGGCGGGCGTGGTCCCTGCCGTGCGCGTCGGGCTGTTGGTGACATCCATGAGGCGCGGTTCCGAAATCGCAGGCGCGCGATTCATCAGCCGCAGGATATAGTATGTTCCGGCACCGAAGACCGCGAAATAGACGATGATGAAGGCCACCAAGGATGCGCCGACCGCCGCCGCATCAAGCGGCGCGGCGCTGTTGGCGGTCCGCAGGAAGCCATAGACGGTGAAGGGCTGACGCCCGACCTCGGTGGTGATCCAGCCCGCAAGGACCGCGATCAGGCCGGAGGGCGCCATGACGACCGCCGCACGGTGCAGCATCGACCATTCGTAAAGTCGGCCCCGCACACGGGCCACCAGCGACCACAGGCCGATCCCCAGCATCGCAAAGCCCAGCATCACCATGACGCGGAACGACCAGAAGACGATGGCGACGGGGGGCTGATCCTCGCGCGGGATGGTGTCGAGGCCATCCAGCGGCGCGTTCAGGTCGTGTTTCAAGATCAGCGAGGACAGCTTGGGGATGCCGATGGCGTATTCCAGCCGCTGTTCATCCTGGTTCGGCAGCCCGAACAGGTAAAGCGGCGCGCCGTCGGGGTGGCTTTCGAAATGCCCCTCCATCGCCATGACCTTGGCAGGCTGATGTTCCAGCGTGTTCAACCCGTGCATGTCGCCCAGGAAGATCTGGACGGGCGCAAAGACCGCTGCCATCCACATCGCCATCGAAAACATCGTGCGCGTGGCCGGGCTGACCAGGTCGGGGCGGTGGCGATGACGCAGCAGGTGCAGCGCCGCCACGCCGCCGACGATGAAGGCCGTGGTCAGATAGGCGGCCGTCACCGTGTGCATCAGGCGATAGGGGAAGGACGGGTTGAAGATCACCTGCCAGAAATCGGTGGGCAGGAACTGGCCGGTGTCGGGGTCGATCTCGAAGCCTGCGGGTGTATGCATCCAGCTGTTCACCGACAGGATCCAGAAGGCCGAAATGGCCGTCCCCACTGCCACCGCAAGGCAGGCGATCATGTGCAGCGCGGGCCCCACGCGGTCGCGGCCGAACAGCATGATGCCCAGGAAGCCCGCTTCCAGGAAGAAGGCCGACAGCACCTCATAGGCCATGGGCGCGCCGATCACCGGACCCGCCTTGTCGGAAAAGACCGACCAGTTGGTCCCGAACTGATAAGACATGACGATGCCCGACACGACGCCCATCGCGAAGGCCAGCGCGAAGATCTTGACCCAATAGCGGAACAGGTCGAGATATTTCGTGTTGCCCGTCCACAGCCACAGCCCGTTCAACACCGCCAGAAAGCTGGCCAGGCCGATGGTGAAAGCCGGGAACAGGAAATGGAAGCTGACCGTGAAGGCGAATTGTATCCGGGCCAGCAGGACGGCATCGACGGTTTCGAACATCAGGAACCTCTTGGCAAAGACTTGGCCCGGCACAAGACGGGCTGCGCATCGGGTGGCGTCGTTCAAGCAAGGCTAGTCCCCGAAGGTTCCCTATCGCAAGCGCACTGATGTCACATGGGCAGTTTGTCCAAGGCCCTGTGGCCGGTCGGTCCCCAGAGATATGGGGGCCCGATGCGGCCAAGCCATGGAACGTGCCCCGGAACGGCCCGCCCGTCCGGGGGGCCGGCACACTTGGCGCTGCCGGGGCGGGCAGGCGTCAGATCACGCCCATCAGCAGCGGAACCAGCACTAGGCAGGCCAGCGCCAGGGTCTGGGCGGTCAGCATCGCGAAGGCCGCGCCCCCGACATCGACCAGACGCCCCAAGGATGTCTTCATGCCCACCGCCGCCACCGCCGTCACCAGCAGCGAGCGCGACAGGGTCGAGGCGGGGTCGGTCACCGCCTGCGGCACCAGGTGCAGCGAATTCAGCGTCGCCAGCAGCAGGAAGGCCACCACGAAACCCGGCATCAGGGGCGGCCTTTTGCCGGTCGTCGGATGGTGGCGGCGCAGCACCAGCGCGCCGATCAGCACCGTGGGCGCCAGCAGCGTGACGCGGATCAGCTTGACGACCGTAGCGATGTCGCCAGTTTCCTCGTTCACGGAATAGCCCGCGCCCACGACCTGGGCGACGTCGTGGATGGTCCCGCCCAGGAACAGACCCGTCTGGTGATCATCCAGCCCCAAGGCTCCCGCCACGATCGGATAAAGGATCATCGCCACCGTCGAAAAGGCCGTGACCGAGATGACGGTGAAGGCCAGATCGCGCTCCGATGTGTCGCGCTGCGGCAGGATGGACCCGATGGCCATGGCCGCCGAGGCCCCGCAGATCGCCACCGACCCACCCGTCAGAAAGCCGAAGGCGCGGTCGCGCCCCATCAGCCGCGCCAGCAGCACCGACAGCAGGATCACCGCCGCCACGCAGCCCACCATCACCAAGACGAAACCCCAGCCGATCTCGCGCACCATGTCCAGCGACACCCGCAGGCCCAGCAGCGCCACCCCCGCCCGCAGGAATACACGCGCCGCGACCGCGATGCCGGGGCCGGTGCGGTCATGGTCGGACAGGAAGTTGAAGGCGATGCCCAGCAGGATCGCCATCAGCATCACCGGCGCGCCATAATGGTCGGACAGGAACTGCGCGGCCATCGCCACGATCAGCGCCAGCGCGATGCCGGGAAACAGCCGTTGCAACGCCTGCGCCGCATGGCGGGCGGATGTGATCTGCGTCATGTCGTGATTGTCCGGGTTGGTGAAGGGGGGCGCGTGGCCCCCCTTGCGGTCTTACTGGATGTCGCGGGCGCGGTTTTCGTCCATCTGGGCCTGGGCCTCGGCGACGTCGGCGCGCAGGGTCTCCAGGATCTCGGCGCCGCCATCGACATTCTCGGTGAACCAGTCATAGACGGGTTGGGCGGCGTCGGCGAAGGCCTTCTTCTCTTCCTCTGTGGGGACATAGATCTGGCCGCCGGCCTCGGTGAATTCGTCGTAGGCGGGGATCGACTTGCGCTTGGGCGAGGCGAAGGTCGCCTGTTGCAGCTGATAAAAGCCGTCATTGACGATGACGCGCATGTCTTCGGGCAAGGACTGGAAGGTCTGGTTCGACATCCACCAGAACGCGCCCATATAGGCATGGCCGTCCAGCGTGATGTAATTCAGCCCCGCGTCGGGGAATTTCATCGACATGATGTCGGTGATGCCGTTCTGGGTGCCTTCGACCACGCCGGTCTGCAGCGAGGTGAACAGCTCCGGCCAGGGGATCGGGGTGGGCGATGCGCCCATGGCGCGGACCAGTTCCTGCGGCAGGTCGGCCACGACGCTGCGCAGCTTCATGCCCTCCAGATCGGCGGGGGTGCTGACCTGTTTCTTGGTATTGGCAAAATTGCGCCAGCCGCCGGTGTTGCCGATGGTCATCAGCCGCAGCGTGTCGCCCGAATCGGCCAGCATGCGTTCGCGCAGGTCGCGGGTGAAATCGCCCGACAGCACGGTTTCCGCCACACGGTCGTTGGGCAGGATATAGGGCAAGTCCAGCACCTGCACATAGGGGAACAGCCCCGCCGCCCCGTCCGAGGTCGAAATATAGACGTCGATCGACCCTTCGGCCACGCCCTGCAGACATTCTGCACCGTTGGAGCATAGCTGCGTGCCCATATAGATCTCGACCGCGATGGCGCCGTTCGAGGCGGCCTCGACATAGGATTTGAAGACCTGCAGGCCGTCGTAATCCTCATCGTTCTCGTTCGAGTTGGCCACGGCGCGGATGGTGTATTCCTGCGCCATGGCGGGCAGGGCGATGGCCGTGCCCAAGGCCAGTGCGGCGGCCAATGTCAGTGTCGTCTTCATCGTGTTCCTCCCACAGAATTCAGTCAGTTTGCAAAGCCGGTCAGGCGCGGAATCGTCAGCGAGATGGCGGGGAAATAGGTGATCAGAAAGATTACCAGGATCTCGACCGCAAGGAAGGGCAGGATCGCCCGCGATATGGTCGATACCCTTTCCCCCGACACGGCCGAGGCGACGAACAGCACCAACCCCATCGGCGGCGTCGCCAGTCCCACCGTCAGGTTGACGCACATGATCATGGCGAAATGGATGCTGTCCACACCCATGCCGGTGAAGACAGGTCCCAGGATCGGTCCCAGGATGATGATCGCCGGCCCCGCATCCAAAAACATGCCCACGATGAACAGCAGGATGTTGATCAGGAACAGCAGCAGCAGCGGATTGTCGGTCAGGATCAGGATGAATTCCGCCAGCTGCTGGGGCGCATGGCTGAGCGAGACGACGGTCTTGAACGACATTGCCGCGCCCACCAGCAGCAGCACCACCGCCGAGGTCAGCCCCGCCTTGCCCAGCACGTCCGGCAATTCGCGCACCCGCAACGTCCGCAGGACGAAAAGGCTGATCACCAGCGCATAAAGGACGGCGACGGCGGCGGCCTCGGTGGGCGTGAAGATGCCGAACAGGATCCCGCCCAGGATGATGACCGGGGTCATCAGCGGAAAGAATGCCTTGAGGCTGGCCTGACCGCGTTCGGGCCAAGTGTATTTGCGCGACGCGACGGGAAAGTCGTATTTGTCGGCCATCAGCTTGATCAGGGCCATCAGCCCGACGCCGACCAGCACACCCGGCACGATGCCCGCCAAAAAGAGCGCCGCAACGCTTTCGCCCATGACATAGGCATAGATGATCATGATCCCCGACGGCGGGATGATCGGCCCGATCACGGAACTGGCGGCGGTGATGGCGGCGGCGAATTTGCGGGTATAGCCCTGCTTCTCCATCGCGGGGATCAGCATCGATCCCAAGGCGGACGTGTCGGCGACCGCGCTGCCCGACAGGCCCGCAAACAGCATCGATGACAGCACGTTCACATGCGCCAGACCACCGCGCAGATGCCCGATCAGCGCTTGGCTGAATTCGACCAGCCGCAGCGTGATGCCGCCGCGGTTCATGATCTCGCCGGCCAGCATGAAGAAGGGGATCGCCATCAGCGGAAAACTGTCGATGCCGTTATAGAGGTTGCGATAGAGCAGCGTCAGGTCGCGTTCCTGACCGTTCAGGAACAACAGCAGCCCCGGCGCGGCCAGAAGCGCGAAGAAGACGGGCAGGCCGACCAGCAGGAAGACCAGGAAGACCGGAAGAAACCAGACCAGCATCATTCGGCCCCTTGCGTATCGGTTTTCGGAATTTCCGGCAGGCCCGTCACCCCCAGAAGCAGTGCCAGGTTGCGCAGCAGCAATTCGATGTTGACCACGAACAGCATCACCGCCCCCACCAGCAGCGATGCCATCATCCAGGACCGCGGCACCCGGTACCACTGGCTGAAATCAAGCGAGACGGGCAGATAAAGGGATGCGCTGGCAAAGCGGCCGCCAATGCCCGTCACCTCGGCCCAAGCGATGGGAATGGTAAAATACAGGACCAGCAGTGACAGGCACAGCAGGATCAGGTTCAGGATGCGCGCGACGGTTGCGGGCAACATTTCCGGCAGCACGTCGATGGCCACGAAACCCCCGGTGCGAAAGGCCGTCGGCGCCATCAGCCCGGTCATCCACAGCATGCAGAACCGCGCGGCCTCGTCAGGCCAGGCCAGTGCGCTGTTCAGCACATAGCGGCTGAACACCTGCAGCAGCGTCACGGCGACCATGACCGCCACGGCGGTGATGCCCACGGCGCGGCCGACCCGCAGGACGTGGTCATTCAGCCAGGACAAGGGCCGGATCAGCCCGCTCAGAAACGTCATCATTCCCCTCCGCCCCGTTCCGCGCCCCGCCTCCTCCTGCGGGATGCGGCGGCGCCTAACTGTTGTCCAGCCGCGTCACCCGACCGCCGAAGAAGGCCAGCGGATCGCCCTGGCGCATTTCGGCCCGCAGGACTTCGCCCACGATGATGGCGTGGTCGCCAGCTTCATGCACGGCATGGCGGACGCAGTCGAAGCGCGCAAGGCAGTTCGACAGCACCGGTACGCCGTTTTCGTTCAGGCTCAGCTTGTCGACGGGCAGCGCCGCCTGGTCGCGTGCCACGGCGAAGGCCAGCGATTCCTGTTCGGCCCCCAGCACGTGGATCGCGTAATGTTCGGCCCCCACGAAGACCGGATAGCGCGACGAGGCCCGTCCCGGCGACCACAACACCAAGGGCGGCTGCATCGAGACCGAGGCGAAGCTGTTGGCGGTCATCGCCACGCAGCCGTTCCGCCCCTGCGCCGTCACGATGGTGACACCGGTCGCAAACCGCCCGAAGGCGTCGCGCAGGTCGCGGCTGTTGTCAGCGGCGGGAACAAAGCTGGTGGCCGCGCCATGCTTCATCACGCGACCTCGTGGCCCAGGGCCGCCTGATAGAGGCGGAACCACTGCTGACGATCCAGATCCACCTTCGCCGCATCCGAGATGGCAGCAATGCGCGGCAGCGCATTCGTGCCCAGCACCGGCAGGATCGTCGCCGGATGGCGCAGCAGGAAGGCCACGGCCATCGCCGCGCGATCGACGCCGAATTCGCCCGCCAGTTCATCCAGCACCGCCTGCACCGGGCCTTCGCCGGTCATCAGGCTGCCGCCGCCCAGGGGCGACCACGCCATCACGCAATCGCCCCGCTTCTGGTGGAAGGCCAGATCGCCATTGGTGAAGGGCGCCACGCTGGCCAGCGAAAGTTCAATCTGGTTGGTGGCCAGCTTGGTGTTCATCGCCGATTGCAGCAATTCCACATCCCAAGGGCGGAAATTCGACACGCCCACCGCGCGCAGCTTGCCCTCGCGGACCAGCGCATCCAGCACGCCGCCGGTTTCGTGATGGTCCATCAGCGGATCGGGGCGGTGGATCAGCAGCAGGTCCAGATGGTCGGTGCCGAAATCGCGCAGCGAGCTTTCGACCGAGGCGCGGATATGCGCCGCCGAGGTGTCGTAATGCTTGCAGGACGCATCGGCGTATTTTCCGCAGGGCGCAACGATGTCGCATTTGCTGACCAGTTCGACCCTGCTGCGCAGACCCGGGTCGGCCTTCAAAGCGGCGCCCAGGATGGCTTCGGCGGTATAGTCGCCATAGATGTCGGCTTGGTCCAGCGTGGTAATGCCCTGGTCCAGGCAGGCATCGATCTTGGCGCGCACATGCGCGACCGAGGTGTCGGCATCATCGCCCACCCGCCACATGCCATAGACAAGGCGGGACAGGGACAGGCCTTCGGCAATCGTGACGCGTTCCATTCAGCGACGTTCTCCTGCGCCAAGCGGCGTCTGCGGTGTGGTGGCGGGCACGCGGCCCCATTCGCGGTTCAACTGGCATGTCTTCATCTGCGGCAGCACGCGGGTTCCGAAATGTTCGGCCTCATCGATATGCGGATAGCCCGACAGGATAAAGGACCGGATGCCCATCTTCTGCAACTCCTCCAACTTGGACAGCACCTGATCAGTCGATCCGACGATGGCCGCCCCGCAGCCCGACCGCGCCCGCCCGATGCCGGTCCACAGGTTCGGTTCGATATACCCTTCCAGATCGGCCAGCTCGCGGTTGCGCGCCTGTCGGCTGACGCCCAGAGAGCCTGCATCCAGCGCACGCTCGCGGATCAGGCGGCCCTGTTCGTCATCCAATTTCGACACCAGTTCGCGGGCATATTCGCGTGCCTCGGCCTCGGTGTCGCGGACGATGACATGCGACCGAAAGCCGTAATCCAGCACCCGCCCGTGACGTTCGGCCGCAGCATGGGCGGCCTTCATCCGGTCGGCGATGTCCTCGGTCTTTTCGGGCCACATCAGATAGACGTCGCAATGTTCGCCGCAGAGGTCCAGCGCCGCAGGGGAATAGCCGCCGAAATAGAGCATCGGCCCGCCCGTCTGATAGGGCTTGGCCGGGTCCGTGGTCACATCGCTGAAATCATAGACCTGACCGTGGAAGTCGATCCGGTCCTGCGTCCAAGCCTGTTTCAAGATCTGCACCACCTCGCGCGAGCGTTGATACCGGAACTCGCTGTCGGCCTTTTCGCCCGGAAAATCCGACGAGATGATGTTCAGCGTCAGCCGCCCCTGCATCATGTGGTCCAGCGTCGCGACCGTGCGCGCCAGCATGATCGGCTGCATTTCCCCGCAGCGCACCGCGGCCAGCATGTTGATGCGGTCGGTGATGGGCGCGCAGCCCGCCACGAAGGACAGCGTGTCCTGCCCCACCTGATAGGAGGACGGGCACAGGATGTTGCCGAAACCCTGCGCCTCGGCGGTCTTCACGATATCGGAACAATGCGCCCAGGACGACCGCAGGTCATCGTCGGGAACCCCCAGATGGCGGAAATCATCCGAACAGAGCGCGGAGAACCACGCGACCTCGACGCGGTCCAGATCGGCCGATGTGACGGGAACGACGGTCATGCTTTCCTCCGCGGGTTCATCCGAACTTTCCCCTTGCATAGCCTTGGCCTTGATGTAGATCAATGGTGTATCAATTATTCCAGAGTGGAGGTCGGGGAATTGAATTCGACCCGCCGCACATCGACAGCCCGCCCCGATGCCCTGCCGATCCATCTGCAGATCGAGGAACTGGTCATCCGCGACATCGCGGCGGGCCGCTTGGTCGACGGCCAGCGCCTGCCCCCCGAGCGCGAGATGGCCGAGGCCCATGACACCACCGTCCGCACCCTGCGCAAGGCCCTGGCCCAGCTGGAAGACAAGGGCCTGATCGAGCGTCGGCAGGGGTCGGGAAACTATGTCCGTGCGGGCCAGCAGGTGGCTTCGGTCTATTCGATGTTCCGGCTGGAACATGCGACGGGCGGGGGCGGGCTGCCCAATGCCGAAATCATGTCAGTCGATTACCTGCCCAAGGATGCCGCCCAACCCGATTACGGCACATCCGACCACGGCACGCGCTTTCGCCGCCTGCGATTCCTGGACGACATTCCCATCGCCGTCGAGGAGATCTGGCTGGATGGCGGTGCGGGCCGCGTGCCCCGCGACAAGGTGCAGGATTCGCTCTATCTGACCTACAAGCGTGCGCTGAAGCTGTGGATCACCCGCGCCGAGGACCGCGTGGGCATCGCCCCGGTCCCCGACTGGTCGCATGACCGCTTTGCCCCCCGCCCCGGCACCATCACCGCCCATATCCAGCGCCTGTCATGGGCACAGACCGCCCGTGCCGTCGAGTTTTCTCGAACCTGGTACGACACCGACAGGGCGCTTTACGTGCAGCGCCTGATCTGAGGAGACCCGCATGACCACCCAGACCCTGGTTCACGCCAAGACCCGGACTGTATCCTATGGCATCATCGGCTGCGGCATGATGGGACAGGAACACCTGCGCAACATCGCCCTGCTGGACGATACCGCCATCGGTGCCATCTTCGAACCCGATGCGGGCATGCGCGCCGCCGCCCGCGCCTTGGCCCCCAAGGCGCAGTTCGTCGACAGCGTCGAGGCCCTGCTGGAGGTCGCGGATCTGGACTGCCTGCTGATCGCCAGCCCCAATTTCCGCCATCTGGAACAGCTGCAGGCAATCGCGGCGCGCCGGCCCCTGCCGGTCCTGGTCGAAAAGCCGCTGTTCACCGACCTGACCCAGTTGGCCCAGATCGACGCCTTTGCTGCCAGCTATCCCGCGCCGGTCTGGGTGGCGATGGAATACCGCTATATGCCGCCCGTGGCCAAGATAATCCAGCAGGCGCAGCAGGCGACTGGCGGCATCCGCATGCTGACCATCCAGGAACACCGCTTTCCCTTTCTGGACAAGGTGGGGGCGTGGAACCGTTTCAACGACCAGACCGGCGGCACCTTCGTCGAGAAATGCTGCCATTTCTTCGATCTGATGCGGGTGTTGCTGAAATCGGACCCGGTGCGGGTCATGGCGTCGGGCGGTCAGGCGGTCAATCACCTGGACGAACGGCCCGACGGGCGTCCGGCCGACATCTTTGACCACGGCTATGTCATCGTCGATTTCGCCAACGGCGCCCGCGCCATGCTGGAACTGTGCATGTTCGCGGAAGGGGCGCGGTTCCAGGAACAGATCTCGGCCATGGGTCCCTTGGGCAAGATCGAGGCCTTCGTGCCTGGGCCGGGCCGCTTCTGGCCCGAAGATCTGGGCCCCGCCCCCGTGCCCGAGGTCGTGATCTCGCCCCGCAGCCCCAAGGGACCGCGGCTGGAGCCGGTCCCGGTGGACCCCGTCCTGCTGGAGGCGGGCGATCACAACGGATCGACCTTCTATCAGCACCAGCGCTTTTTGGAACTGGTGCGCGGCACCCGCACCGCCGCCGAGGTCAGCTTGGACGACGGCCGATGGGCGGTGCTGATGGGCCTTGCCGCACAACGGTCGATGGCGACGGGCGCCTCGGTGACGCTGGCCTCGCTGACGTGAGGCCGCTCAGTTCCCCGCGCGCAGGGCCGGCAGGCCGACGCCCGTCGCCTCGAACCCGCCATCGGCGGCCAGCACCTGCCCGGTGACATAGGAGGCCTGGTCGCTGCACAGAAAGGCGATGGCCTGCGCGATCTCATCCTCGCGGCCATAGCGGTTCAGCGGGATCGCGTCGTGATAGGCCGCGCGGATCGCCGGACTGTGCACCGCCAAGGCCAGCTTGGTATCGACCGGACCCGGGGCCACGCAATTGGCGCGGATGCCCTGTTCGCCCAGTTCGGCCGCCTGTTGACGGGTCAGATGGATCACCGCCGCCTTGGAGGTGCCATAGGCCACCCGCAGCGTGCTGGCCCGCAATCCCGAAATGGAGGCGATGTTCACGATCGCGCCATGCGTCCGGGCCAGATGCGGAATCGCGGCCTGCGAACACAGAAAGACCCCGTCCAGATTCACCGCCATGACGCGCCGCCACGTCGCCAGGTCGGTCTCGCCCATCGGGCGGAAATCGGCGACGCCCGCATTGTTGACGAGCGCGTCGATGCGACCCGACCAGGCGACGGCATCGGCCACCATCGCATCGACCTGATCGGGGTCGGACACGTCGCAGGGGATGGCATGCGCATCCAGCAGGGTGGCGGCGGCGCGGGCCAGTTCATCGGCATCGATATCGGCCAGCACCACGCGCCATCCGCGCTGCGACAACAGCCGGGCGGTGGCCAGACCGATGCCGCGCGCGGCCCCGGTGATGATGGCGGTCTTGTCGGTCATGGTTCGTCCTTTCGGGAAATCATCTCAGCCAGTGGATCAGCCACAGCGACATCTGGGGAAAGGCCGCGACCACGGCCAGTCCGGCCAGCGTCGCCACCAGAAACGGCAGCGCGCCGCGGGCCACGCGTTCGATCGGCAGGCGGGCCACGTTGGCGGCCACGAACAGGTTGACGCCCACCGGCGGGGTGATCAGCCCGATGGCCAGGTTGATCATCACCACAACCCCGAACCAGACCGGGTCCCAACCCAGTTCCTGCATCACCGGCAGTACGATGGGCAGGGTGATGAACATCACCGTGATCGCGTCCATGAACATGCCCGCGACCAGCAGGATCAGCATGATGACCAGCAGGATCACCCATTCATTCTCGGACAGTCCCAGCAGGCCGCTGGAATAGGTGCCGACCAGATCCTCGACCGTGATGACCCATCCGAAGAGGCCCGCATAGGCCACGATCAGCATCACCGTCGCCGAAGACGCCGCCGCATCCGCCAAGGTGTCGTAAAGCGCGCGCAGCGACAGGCTGCGATAGATCAGCCCGCCCACCAGCAGCGCATAGACGGTGGCGACCAGCGCCGCCTCGGTGGGCGTGAAGATGCCGGAATAGATGCCCCCCAGGATCACCACCGGCGTCATCAGTCCCCAGAAACTGTCGCGGAAACTGCGCCACAGGCGGGTGCCGTAGGGCAGGCCGGCATGCGGATCGGGAATCAGCCGGTCCAGCGACCCGCCCGCGCCTTTCGGCGCGATGAAAGGCAGCACAACCAGCATGGCCAGCCCCATAAACAGCCCCGGAATGATCGCCGCCAGGAACAGTTGGGAAATCGACACTTCGGCGATGACCCCGAACAGCACCAGCCCGATCGAGGGCGGGATGACGATCGACAGCGCCGCGCCCGCGCAGACCAGCCCCGCGGCATGGGCGCGGGTATAGCCGTCTTCCTCCATCCCCTTGATGATCATTGAGCCGATGGCCGCGACCGATGCCGGCCCCGACCCGCTGACCGCACCCCAGAACAGGCACACGACCGTGCCCACGACCCCCATGCCGCCGGGCAGACCACCCACCAGGACGCGAAAGAACCGGATCATCCGTTCCGCGATGCCGGTCGACCCCATTAGCGCGCCCGCCAGGATGAAGAACGGGATGGCCAGCAGCGAATAGCGCGCGACGCCCGCGGTGATCAGATCGCCCGCCAGCTCCAGCCCGAAGCCCATCCGCGCCATGGCGTAAAGCGCCGAGAGGCCCAACGAGAACGCCACCGGCACGCGCAGCGCCAGCAGCAGGAAGAACAGCACGATCATCTGCGTGCCGGCGCCGATATCAGCCATGATCCGCCCCCGCCTGCCGAAGTTCTTCGATGGCATGCTGAACGAAGCGCCAAGCGATCAGCAGAAACGCGAAGGGCACCGCCGCCTGGTAATACCACATCGGAATCCGCAGCGCGTATGACGTCAGACCGTTGCGATAAAGCACAGCGACCGCCCCCCAGGCCAGCCAGGCCGACGCGATCAGCAGCCCCACCGACAGGACCACCGACAGCATCACGACCGCCTGCCCCGCCCGGCGCGGCAGCATCGACACCACCGCCGTGACGGCCAGGTGCTGACCCTGCCGCGCCGCGATGGCCGCGCCGAAGACGGTCAGCAGCAGGAAACCGTTGGTCAGCAGTTCCTCGGAGGAGGCCAGCGAATAGTTGGTGGCATAGCGCACGACCACATTGGCGAACCCCAACAGGGTCATGCCCAGAAACAGGACGGCGCAGATCAGCCGCTCGGCCTCGCGCGACAGGAATGACAACATGGGGACCTCCGGGCAGAGCGGGGGGCGCCTTGCCCCCCGTCCGGGTTACTGTGCCTGCGCGATGGCATCCTGGAAGGACGCGACCAGCTCGGGTCCGACGCGTTCGGCCCATTGGTCGAAGGCCGGCTGCGTCGCCTCGCGGAAGGCGGCCAGTTCCTCGGGGGTAGGTTCATGAACCTCCATCCCCTTTTCGCGCAGGAAGGCCACGCCGGTTTCGGTGCCCTCGCGGGTGATCTGGCGCTGGTATTCCATCGCCTCGGCCGCAACCTCGCGCAGCATGGTCTGGGTTTCGGCGTCATAGCCGTCGTATTTGGCCTTCGATATCCCCAGGAAGATCGGGTCATAGGAATAGTGCCAGGTCGTCAGGTATTTCTGCACCTCATAGACCTGCTGCGGGATGATCACCGCACCGATGGGGTTTTCCTGCCCGTCGACGACCCCCTGCTGCAGCGCGGTCATCGTCTCGGTCCACTGCATTTGCTGGGGGTTGGCGCCCAGCGCATTCATCACGTCGATATACATCGGCCCCGCCACGCGCATGTTCAGGCCTGCCATGTCGGCGGGGGTCGTGATCGGACGGGTGTTGTTCGTCACCTCGCGAAAGCCATTTTCGCCCCAGGCCAGAACCTCGATGCCCTTGCCGCGCAGGATCTCGCGCAGCGCCTCGGCCGGGCCGCCATCAGCGGTGGTGGCATCCACCTGGGCATAGTTTTCATACATGTAGGGCAGCGAAAACACCGCCATTTCCTGCACCAGCGGCGTCACGTTGATGGCAGACGTCATCACGAAATCCAGCGCGCCGCGGCCCACCATGTCGGCCTGGCGCATCTGGTCGCCGCCCGCCAGCTGGGCGTTCGGGAACACGCGCAGTTCCATGTCCCCGTCGGTGCGTTCGGCCAGCAATTCGCCGAACCGTTCCGCGCCCTTGTGCCAGGTCGTGCCGTCGCCGGTGTTGTGCGACAGGCGCAGCGTTTCGGCCAGCGCGGCCCCCATGCCCATCGCCGACACCAAAGCCGTGGCCAACGCCAGCCGTCCCCATCCCGTCCGTGACATCGCAATTCCTCCCTGAACCTGCCACCCTCCCGTGGCGTCGGTTCATATCATGGTGCGACCTTTCGCGGCGTGGCAAGAAAAAACTTGCGCAATCCGCGATATCCTTGCCATCTTTGCATGAATCAACGGGAAGATGCATGACCCAGCCCGAACCATCGGTCCATATCGTGGACACCCCGGATACCGGGACGCAAAGCGTCGACCGGGCGCTGATGCTGTTGCGGCGCATCGGTGCCAGCGGCGAACAGGGCGCCAGCCTTGCCAGTCTGGTCGCCGAGACCGGGCTGAACAAGGCCACCGTGCGGCGGCTGGCCTTGGCGCTGATCCGGGCGGGCATGGCCGAACAGGACGCCGCCAGCCGCTATCACCTGGGCGAACAGATACAGGTGTTGGGCGCGCAGGCGGCGCGGCGCCCGGGCCTGATGGCGGCAGCGGGCGAAAGCGTGATGCGCCTGGCGCAGATCACCGGCGATGCGGCGCTGCTGTCGGTGCGGCGCGGAGCCAGTTCGCTGTGCCTGATGCGCGAGGAAGGCAGCTATCCCCTGCGCAGCCATGCGCTGGTCGCGGGTCAGACCCATCCCTTGGGCGTCGGTGCGGGGTCGCTGGCGATGCTGGCAGCCCTGCCGGATGACGAAGCCGACACCATCCTGCGGGCCATCGCGCCGGTTCTGGCCGACCGCTATCCGACCCTGACCCCTGACCGCATGCGCGCCCTGATCGCGCGGACCCGCGCCGAGGGCGTGGCGCTGAACCCCGGCCTGGTGATCGAGGGGTCCTGGGGCTTGGGCATCGCGCTGCATCACCCCGACGGGCGGCTGGCGGGCGCGCTGTCCGTCGCCACGGTCGAGGCGCGGATGCGTCCCGACCGCCTTCCCGACCTGATCCGCCACCTGCGCGCCGAGGCTGCGCAGATCGAAAACCGCCTGACGCAGAAGGACAAACTGACATGACCGACCCGATGATCGTCGGCTGGAGCCATACGCGGTTCGGTAAATCCGACGCCCCCGACACCTGCGCCCTGATGGCCGAGGCCGTGCCCCTGGCACTGGACCATGCCGGCATCACGGCAGCGGATGTGGACGGCATCTTTACCGGTGTTTTCAACAACGGCTTTTCACCCCAGGATTTCCAGGGTGCGCTGGTCGGGATGGCCGTGCCGGAGCTGGCCCATGTCCCCGCCACACGGTATGAAAACGCCTGCGCGACCGGGTCGGCCGCCCTGCATGGCGCGATGGATTTCATCGCCGCGGGCCGGGGCCGGATCGCGCTGGTGGTGGGGGCGGAAAAGATGACCGCGACCCCCACCGCAGATGTGGGCGACATCCTGCTGGGCGCCAGTTTCCACGCCGAGGAGGGGCAGATCGATGCCGGTTTTGCAGGCCTCTTTGGTCAGATCGCAGCCAGCTATTTCCAGCGCCACGGCGACCGGTCGCAGGCACTGGCGATGATCGCGGCCAAGAACCACGAAAACGGCATGCGCAACCCCTATGCCCATATGCGCAAGGATCTGGGCGTGGCCTTCTGCAATACCGTGTCGGACCGCAACCCGCGTGTGGCGGGTCCCCTGCGGCGCAGCGACTGTTCGCTGATCTCGGACGGGGCGGCGGTGCTGGTGCTGGCCGATGCCGAAACCGCGCTGACCATGCGCCGCGCCATCGCCTTTCGCTCCCGGACGCAGGCCAACGACCCGCTGGCCCTATCGCGCCGCGACATGCTGGAAATGCGCGCCGCGCGGTCGGCGTGGACGCAGGCGCTGGACCGCGCGGGCGTCACGCTGGACGATCTGTCGCTGGTCGAGACCCATGACTGTTTCACCATCGCCGAGTTGCTGGAATACGAGGCGATGGGGCTGGCCGAACCTGGCCAAGGCCACCGCGTGATCCGGGACGGCGTGACCGCCCGCGAAGGCCGCCTGCCGGTGAACCTGTCGGGCGGGCTGAAATCCAAGGGCCACCCCATCGGCGCGACCGGCGTGTCCCAGCATGTCATGGCTGCGATGCAGCTGATGGGCGATGCCGGCGACATGCAACTGCCGGGCGCGACCATGGCGGGGGTCTTCAACATGGGGGGCGCCGCGGTGACGAACTATGTCTCGATCCTGGAGCGGGTGCGATGATCCCCGTTTCGGACCGGGTGATGAACCTGGGGCATTTCCTGACCCAGAACGCCCGCCGCCTGCCCGACGCCCCCGCCCTGATCCATGGGGACCATGTCACCACCTGGGCGCAGATGCAGGCCCGCGTCGGTGCGCTGGCCCATGCGCTGATCCACGATCATGGTCTGAGCAAGGGCGACCGGGTGCTGGTGCAATCTGCCAACTGCCTGCAGATGCTGGAGACGATGTTCGCCTGCTGGCGCATCGGCGCGGTCTGGGTGCCCGCCAATTTCCGCCTCTCACCCGATGACCTGGCCTGGCTGGCGCAATCATCGGGCGCGCGGGCCATGTTCTGCGGGGCGCAGTTCCCCGACCACGCGGCAGCCTGCGCGGCCCACATCCCGGCGATCATCCCCATCGGCCCGTCACCCCTGGGCCTCGACCACGACGCGCTGATCAGCCGCCACATGGGCCGGATGCCGCCAGAGGTCGCGGTGGCCCGGGACGATCCGGCCTGGTTCTTTTATACGTCGGGGACGACCGGGCACCCCAAGGCCGCGGTACTGACCCATGGCCAGATGGCCTTCGTCGTCACCAACCACCTGTGCGACCTGATGCCCGGCACGACCGAAGCGGATGCCTCGCTGGTGGTGGCGCCGCTGTCGCATGGTGCGGGCATCCATGCCCTGACCCAGATCGCCCGCGGCGTGCCGACCATCCTGCCTGCGGGCGACCGCTTCGATGCGGCCCAGATCTGGACGCTGGTCGAACGCCACCGGGTCAGCAACATGTTCACCGTCCCCACCATCCTGAAGCTGCTGGTCGAGGATGCGTCCGTCGCCCGCCATGACCATTCCAGCCTGCGCTATGTCATCTATGCCGGGGCGCCGATGTATCGCGCCGACCAGATCCGCGCACTGAAAACCCTGGGCCCCGTGCTGGTCCAGTATTTCGGCCTGGGCGAGGTGACCGGCAACATCACCGTCCTGCCGCCCGCGCATCATTCGCCCGACGACGCGGCGATGCGCATCGGCACCTGCGGGCTGGCGCGCACCGGCATGCATGTGCAGGTCCAAAACGACCAGGGGCAGGAATTGCCCCCAGGCGAGACCGGAGAGATCGCCGTGATCGGCCCGGCGGTCTTTGCGGGCTATCACGACAACCCGTCGGCCAATGCGAAATCCTTTCGGGACGGCTGGTTCCTGACCGGCGATCTGGGCCACATGGACGCGCAGGGGTTTCTGTATCTGACGGGGCGGTCGTCGGACATGTTCATCTCGGGCGGATCGAACATCCACCCGCGCGAGATCGAGGAAAAGCTGCTGACCCATCCCGACCTGTCCGAGGTCATCGTGCTGGGCGCCCCCGACCCGGTCTGGGGCGAGGCCGGGCTGGCCGTCTGCGTCCCGCGCGCGGGTACCACCCCCGACCCGCAGACGGTGTTGGACTGGCTGGCGCCGCGCATCGCCAGCTATAAACGCCCCAAACGGCTGATCCTGTGGGATGCGCTGCCCAAATCCGCCTATGGCAAGATCACCCGCAAGATGATTCGCGACGAATTGATCGCCCGCAACCAATGGCCGCAACCGGCATGCTGACCCATCCCGGACCCGCAGATCCGCAGCGGGTCCGCGCCGTCCCCTGTCGCGCCCATCCATTGCGCCTGCGCCTGCGGGCGGGGCTGCCTTTGGACCGGGCCATCGCGGCGGCGGCGCGGGGCGCGGGATTTGCGGCCGGCTGGCTGATGCTGGAGAACCTGTCCTGCGACCAGCTGGCCTATGTCATTCCCGCGCCACCGCCGGGCGACGGGCGCGTGGCCTTTTACAGCGACACCCATGTTTTGGGGCGCGGCGCGCGCATCGTGACGGCGGGCCTGCATCTGGGACAGGGCGGGGCGATCCACGCCCATGGCCTGTGGACTGACGCCACCGGCGTGCTGCGCATGGGCCACCTGCGCCCCGAGGCGACCCGGCTGTCGCGCGACGCGCATGTCGCCGCCTGGGGGCTGGACGGGGCCACCTTCCGGCGCGAACCCGATGCCGAGACCGGCTTTGCGCTGTTCAGCCCCCGTACCCTGCCCCGCCGCCGCCCCGGCGGCCTGCCCGCGCGGCTGGTCCGGCTGCGTCCGCATCTGGATCTGGGGGCGACAATCGGTGCGATGGCGGGTGGCCGGTCCCGCGTCATGGGGCTGGGCAGCCTGGTCGGCACCGCACTGTCCAAGGGGCCGCCCCTGCCTGGCCCCGCGACCGAGATCCTGGTTCTGGGCCAGGACCGCGCGAACCTGCGGATCGCATCGGTCGGTCAGGCGGGGACGGTGCGCCAAGGCTGGCTGTCCGGGCCGAATCCCGTCTGCATCACCGCCGAGCTGCTGCTGATCGACCGTTGACCCGTCACCCCGGCAGGGTGACGATGATCGCGCCGCGGCGGGTCGCCACGACCGTGTGTTCATATTGCACGACCGGTGCCGCAGGCTGGCTGTAAAGCGTCCATTCGTCATCCCGGCCGGGTGTCGCCCACTGGCCGCCGCGCGACAGGAAGGGTTCGACCGTCAGCACCTGGCCGTCATGGATCCGGCGCCTGTCGCCTTTGGTGGGCCAGGTCGGGATCTCTTCGGGGGCTTCGTGCAGCGCCCTGCCGACGCCGTGGCTGGCCAGATTGCGGATCAGGGTATAGCCGCGACGGGACGCGAAGGCGCCGATGGCATGGCCGATGCCCGCCAGCGGCTTGTCATGTCCCACCTGCGCGATGCCGATCTGCGTGGCGCGTTTTCCGTCGCGGCACAGCCGGTACAGCCCGGCGTCGATGCGACCCAAGGCAAAGGTTGCCCCGGTATCGGCGAAATAACCGTCGAAAGAGGCCGAGACGTCGATATTGACCAGATCGCCCGCCGCCAGCCTGCGCGTGCCGGGAATGCCGTGGGCGACTTCCTCGTTGACGCTGATGCAGGTGGTGCCGGGAAAATCATAGGTCGCGCGGGGTGCCGACACCGCGCCCTCACGCTCCAGCAGCGCCTCTCCGATGCCGTCCAGATCGCGGGTGGTCATGCCGGGCTCCATCGCGGCGGCCATGGCATGCATGGTGTTGGCGACGATCCGGCCGATCTTGTGCAGGCCGTCCAGCTCATCCTGCTGCGTGATGGTCATCGTCGGCTCCTTGGTGGTTAAGGCATGATGCGATCGGTCATCCTGCCGTGGGACAGGCCGCTTGGCCAGGATCGGATCGGGGTCAGTTGAAGGGACCCTTGAAGATGAAGAAGGCGCCCGCGCAGATCAGTCCGAAGCCCACCACATGGTTCATGGTGATCCTTTCGCCCAGATAGGTCACCGAAAAGACCATGAAGACAGTCAGCGTGATCACCTCTTGGATCACCTTCAGCTCGGCCGCGGAATAGACCTGATGGCCGATGCGGTTGGCGGGCACGGCAAAGCAATATTCCAGAAAGGCAATCCCCCAGCTGGCCAGAATCACGATCATCACCGGCTTGCTGCCGAATTTCAGATGGCCGTACCAGGCGAAGGTCATGAAGACGTTGGAACACAGCAGCAGCAGAATGGGGATGATGGCCGGGGATGTCATGGGATATGTCCTTTGACGCGACATTCGCCATGGACCGCGCCTCCCGTCAAGATCGCGCCCATGCATCCTGCGCATGGACCGGTGAAAAAGCCCATTGTCAGCCGTCGCCCTGACGCGATGACAGGTTGGCCTGCATGTCGTCCAGCGCATCCGCGTTGCGGCGTCCCCAGTCATAGGTCAGTTCGACCAGGTCGACGAAGCGCAGGCCAAGCGGCGTCAGGGTATAGCGGACGGCCGGGGGCACGGCGCTTTCCACATGCCGCCCGATCAGGCCTGCGGCCTCCATCTCGCGCAGGGTCTGGACCAGCATCTTCTTGGAGATGCCCGGCACGCTGCGCTGCAGGACGCCGGTCCGTGCCTGGCCGTTATGACGCGCCTGCAGCGTGTGCAGGATCATGCTGGTCCATTTCGTGGAAAAGATGTCCAGCACGCGCCGTGGGGCGCAATCCTCGCGCCATTCGCCTTCATCGCTGCCCGATCGCATGGTTACCTCTTGGTGCCTATGTCCCATTTTGGTGCCGTCTAGCGCAGGACGCCGCGCATGCCTAGGTCCAGTCCGAATTAACACGGAGAATACGACATGACGAAACGCGCACTCGTGGTCGGCGTCACCGGCATCCAGGGCAACACCCTGGCGGACAAGCTGGTCGCCGAAGGATGGGAGGTCTTCGGACTGGCCCGCACGCCCGGGGACCGGGACGGGGTCACCCCGGTGGCGGCCGACCTGCTGGACCCCGATGATCTGGGACGGGCCCTGCAGGGCATCGACCCCAGCCATGTCTTTGTCACGGCCTGGCTGCGGATGAAGACCGAAGCCGAAAATATCCGCGTCAATGCGCAGATGCTGCGCAATCTCTTTGACGCCCTGCGCCCGGCCGGTTCGGTGCAGCACGTGGCGCTGGCCACCGGGTTGAAGCATTATCTTGGGCCCTTCGAAGCCTATGGAAAGGGCACCCTGCCCAAGACTCCCTTCCGCGAGGATCAGGGACGTCTGGAGGTCGAGAATTTCTACTATGCCCAAGAGGACGAACTGTTCGCCGCCGCCCGGCAGGACGGTTTCACCTGGAGCGTCCACCGCCCGCATACCGTGATCGGCAAGGCGGTCGGCAATGCGATGAACATGGGCCAGACGCTGGCCGTCCATGCCACGATCTGCAAGGAGACCGGACGCAAGTTCCGCTTTCCCGGATCGCAGGTCCAATGGGATTCGCTGACCGACATGACCGATGCCCGTCAGCTGGCCGCGCAGATGGCTTGGGCGGCGGTTACCCCGCAGGCTCAGAACCAGGACTTTAACGTCGTGAACGGCGACGTCTTCCGCTGGAACTGGATGTGGTTCCGCATCGCGGGCTGGTTCGGCATCGAGGCCGAGGAGTTCGATGGCACGGAACGCCCGCTGCAGGAACAGATGGCGGATGATGCGGCGATCTGGGCCCAGATCGCCGCACGCCACGGTCTGGTCGAAAGCGACATCACCCGCCTTGCCTCGCCCTGGCACAGCGACGCCGATCTGGGGCGTCCGATCGAGGTGGTGACGGATATGTCCAAAAGCCGCCGGCTTGGCTTTACGGGTTACCTGGCGACGGATGATGCCTTCTTTGACCTGTTCGAACAGCTTCGCGCGGACGGTATCATTCCCCCGGCCTGATCCCCGGTCCGCGCCGGAAACCCGCTGTCGGCACCAAGGGCCGGCAATGGCCATCTGCCCGGGCGACCAGTCGCCCTAGCCGATGTCGGCATCGCGGGCGGCGGCCTTCCTGACCATTCCCAAGAAGGCCGTGAACCCCGTCGAAGGGTTGCGTCGGCCAAGGTAATACAGGCTGAAGCCCGGTCTCGCCGGGGTCCAGTCCCGCAGCAGATGCACCAGCCGACCATCGGCGATGTCGGCGGCGACATCCTGTTCGATGAAGAACCCGACGCCCGCGCCATCCAGCACGGCGGCGCGGGCGATGGCGGCCTCGTCCAAGGTCAAACGGCCCTGGGCCTCGACCTGCGTCACGGCGTCGTCGCGCTGAAACGGCCAGCGCAACAACGCGCCATCGGGCAGGCGCACGCGAATGCATTCGTTCAGCGGCAGATCCGAAGGCGTCCGGGGCATGCCGTGAACCGCGACCCAGGCCGGCGACGCCACCACGGCGTGCCGCTGCATCTGCCCCAAGGGCAGCGCAATCATGTCGTGCGGCACCAGATCGTCGATGTCGTGACCTACCACGGGATTTTTCTCCACCGCTGATTAGAGTCCGGCCCGACTTGAGGACGGACAATGAAGCGCACAAGGTTCACGAATGAACAGATCATCGGCATCCTTGGGGAGCACGGCCGACGTATACGTCGACGGCGCGAACTGCGCTGACCTGTGCCGCAAGGACGGCATATCGGAAGGCACCTTTTACAACTGGAATGCCAAGTTCGACGGCATGACGGTGTCGGAGGCGAAGCGGCTGAAGACGCTCGAGGATGAGAACGCGA
>NZ_QJPK01000026.1 GCF_003259195.1 Paracoccus sediminilitoris | reverse complement strand
CCCGCACCATCGACGTCCATGTCGGCCGCCTGCGCAAGGCACTGATGCAAAACGGCGGCGACAACCCGGTCCGAACCGTCCGCGGCACAGGATACGCCCTCGGCTAGGGTCGGGCATCATCGGTCCGACGCCGGGCAAGGTACTGTTCAGCGATCCAGCCGCGGAAGGCGATCAAGCGACAACGCGCCCGGTCCTTTGGCGACAAGCGCCAAGAAACATGTGGCCCAGAGGCCATGCGTCACCCAGGCCGACGGATAGACGAAAATCTGTATCACCGCCGTCATGCCCAACAAGTCCGCG
Source organism: Paracoccus sediminilitoris (assembly GCF_003259195.1). GTDB lineage: Bacteria > Pseudomonadota > Alphaproteobacteria > Rhodobacterales > Rhodobacteraceae > Paracoccus > Paracoccus sediminilitoris. Next base: position 50,398 of record NZ_QJPK01000026.1, on the reverse strand, counting down.
GCGGACGCACGGGTCACGATGCCCAACGCCAGCGCCACGGAAAAGACATGCTCCGCCAAGGTGGCCAGAACAGCCGCCGCCGCGGCGATCAGCGGCAGGGCGTATTCGTTTTTGAACAACCACCATGTGCTGTCGGCAATGGCAAAACCATTGACCTTGGTGCGGGCCGAGGACCAGAACACCCATGCCGGGATCAGCAGGGCCAGCAGGGCCGGGACGGACCAAGGCAGGCGACCGGCAATGGCATTTCCCGCGACGATCAAGTGACTGATGCGGCCAAGGGCTTGGGCGCCATACGGTCTTGTTGTCATGATGTGCATGGTTCTTTCGCCTTTATGTGGGGTTCGGGGCCATGATCAGCCAATAATTCAGGATGGTCCCAACCGCATCGGCCGCAAGGTCCGGTCCGACGATGCTGCAGGCCAGTCCCAAGGGGGCACCATCACCCAAGCGGCCAGTGTCGCCGGCGGTGTCCTGAGAGATGCGCAGCACGACAGCATCGTCACCCCGTCGAAAGATCACCGCCGCATCTGGGATCGGTAGCAGGGGGACAAGGGAAGCGCCGGTTTGGTTCATCGCCCAGGTCGACACGATGGGGTGGCGTGACACGATCACGCGGACCGAAGAATGCAGTTCCAGGCTGATCGTTTCGCGGCCCGGGGCGAATGCGGTCGTCACCTCGGCCACCGATATCGGCAGGGCATCGGCGGCATGATAGGCTTCTACCGCAGCACTTCCAGACGGGCGATGTCTGCAAGGTAGGGGACCTTGGCTACCGGAGGAAAGGCCGCACAAAAGTCCGGAAATTCCGTGCCATATTCGTGCAGGATCGCCGATCGCGGGGGGTGGTGCGCAACGAAGATGCGCGCCGTGGCCTTGAAGAACGCCGTCCCCACAAGCCGCAACACGGTGGGGAACCGCCGTGCCAGCGCCTTACATGGAATGCGCGACAGTGTTGCGATAGACTGAAAAACGGCGCGCCAGATCCCCCACCGCCGTCACACCGGGCGGAACATCTAGCGAGGCGAGGCCTGCGCGGAATGCCGCTTCTGTTTCACGATGCTAGCGCATGGCCAGCCTCGCTGAGGATCGCCGCGGCACGGTTCGCTTCGGCCAGAAGGACCGGGAATTCCGTAACATTGTTGTCCCATTCGATCACTGTGGGCCGGGGCCCGCCGCGCGCCACCGTTTCGGCATATAAGGTCCAGACCGGATCCGCGACGGGCGATCCATGGTCGTCGATCAACAGCGGCCCCGAGGGCAGCTCTTCGGCGTCGTGACCGCCCAGAAGGATTTCGCCCCCGGCCTCCAGCGGAAATTCGGCCAGCTAGGCGCGGGGCCATGCTGTGATTGGTACAGCTGACAAAGACATTGTTGACGTCCAGCAGCAGCCCGCAACCCGTGCGGAGCACGATCAATCGACGGAAATCGGTTTCTGACAGAGTGGACGTCTGAAAGGTGACGTAGATGGAAGGATTTTCCAGACGCATCCGGCCACCAAGCATGTCCTGCACATGGTCAATGTGATTGCAGACAGTCGACAGCGTCCGATCGTCATAGGGCAGGTGCAGAAGATTGTTCAGGAACGCGCCGCCATGGCTGGACCAGGCAAGATGCTTGAAAAAGCTTTCGGGAGCGTACCGGCCGCACAGGCGCTTCATGCGTGCCAAGTGGTCGCGATCCAGGGGGCCGGAGCTGCCGATGGACAGACCGACCCCGTGGATCGACAGCGCATAGCAGTCGCGCAGCATCGCCAGCTGCGCATGGGGCAGTCCGCCATCGCCCATGTAGTTCTCGCCATGGACCGCGATGAACCCCAGTTCGTTCGGCGTGCTGCGCAGGTCCTCGTAATGAGAGCGCTTGAAGCCAATGCCACCGTATCGGGAAGCTGTGTCACGTCGCGTCTCCCTCTGGGCTGGACGGTTTGCCGCGCGACCTCGATCCGCCGCGCGGTGTCCGGGGCGGTTATGCCGGCAGATCACGCTCCAACGCGGTCAGCGACCCCATGCGCTCGGTGCCGTCGTCGGCGGTAGGTACGGCCATTTTCTCGCGGTTGCCGGCCGGAACAAGGGACCATGCGTTCCCCTGGTAATCGACGGTGGATGTGCCGGCACAGGTCGGTCCGGGGCGGGCGGCGCAGCCGTTCTCTCCGGCGGGTGCGACGCCGTAGCATTTTCCATATCCTGTGCGCTGGCACCGGTTGCAGCGGCGCAGGCGCCAAGAAGGGCGAGCGCAAGAATCGTGGTCTTGGTCATCATGATGAAAGCTCCCGTCAGTCAGTCGGTCACCCCCGTGGTGTCCGATGAAGGACAGTTCGCCGCAGCCGAGGGAAGCGTTACGCCGCATCCGATATTTTTTTGGAATGCCTCAGTTCAGTTTGGCGGCTGGTTGCAAGGCTTATCGCGCATGCCGGGCATCGCCTTCCATTAGGTGCTGTGCTCCTTTAATTTTACATAAGACGGATTATTAAAACATTATATGTAAGAGCAAAGTGAGATTGTCTCGAACCGGCAAAGTTGATTTGTCGCCTCTGCCCTGAAAGCTGACACTGCGCTGAGCTAAGCAGCATGGCACGAGGGTTTTCGACATGGGGCTTATCTTATCCTAATGAGCGAGCACGAGCTTCAACGCATTGAGGTGCTGGACGGCAGCCTGCGCAGCGTGACGGCGGCGAGCCAGCTGGGTCTCAGCCCGCGCCAGGTGCAGCGGTTGATCCGAGGAGTTCGTGCTGATGGTGCGATGGCTTTGCGCCACAAGCTGCGCTGCCGGCCGTCAAACAACCGCATCGGCGATCTGAAGCGCGATTACATCCTGTCGCTCATCCGCATCGACTATTCCGACTTGGGACCGACCTTGGCGGCCGAGACGCTGGCCGAGCGGCACGGCATCCGGGTCTCCTCGGAGACGCTGCGCAAATGGATGATCGCGGACGGGATCTGGCAAAGCCGATCACAAAGGCGCCGGGTGCATCAGCCCCGTATGCGGCGGGAAGCCTTGGGTGAGATGATCCAGATCGACGGCTCCGAGCATCGCTGGTTTGAGGACCGCGGCCCTGCCTGCACGCTGTTGGTGTTCATCGACGATGCCACGGGTGCGCTCATGCATCTGCGCTTCGTGCGCTCGGTGTCAACCGAGAGCTATTTCGCAGTCTTGGCGGATTATCTGCACGAGCATGGTCTGCCGGTGGCCTTTTATTCCGACAAGCACAGCGTTTTCCGCGTCAACAAGACAGAGGCCCGCATCGGGCACGGAATGACACAGTTCGGCCGCGCTTTGAGCGAACTGAACATCGAGATCCTATGTGCAAACAGTTCACAGGCCAAGGGCAGGGTGGAACTGGCGAACCGAACGTTGCAGGACCGGCTTTTCAAGGAATTGCGGCTGGCCGGGATCAGCGACATGGCGGCGAGCAACGCTTTCCTGCCCTGCTTCATCGCTCGGCACAACCTGCGCTTTGCCTATCCCCCTGCCCGGCCCGACAACCTGCATCGGCCATTCAATCTGCCGGCATCACGCCGCAGCGACATCCTCTGCGTTCGCGACCAGCGACGGGTCGGCGCGAGCTTGGTGGTGCATTACGAGCGCCGGAAGTTCATCCTCGAGGACAGCGATTATGCGCGCAGCGCGATTAGGCGCTATGTCGAGACCTACGCCTTGCTGACCGGCCGTTCGAGATCCGCTGGAAAGGCATCCCACTGCCCTACCGGATCTTCAACCCCAGCCAGCAGCGCGTGACCCACACCGCGATCACCGAGAACAAGCGCCTTGGCGACATGCTGGCCTTCATCGAGACGCAGCAGGACGCCGATCCTCCGCTGGTCGGCGCGGTCGGCAAGCAGCGCACCCGCTATACTCCCACGCGCAAGCGTGGCGGCGGCAGGATAAGCGGGCTTGAACGGCGTGCGGCTGAAGCGCAGGCCGCTGCACCGCCGCCAGCAGAATGACGACATGGGAGCCCAAAGCCGCCGGCCCCGCCCCTACGGCCCTTTGTGGAGAGAGCGGGCCGGGGCCGGCTCATCACACAGCCGCACCGGCAGCGATATTTCTAAATGGCGGAACACGCGACGTTTTAACTTGGTGACAACATTATATCTGAGTCCGAAGCGGAACTGTCGCCATCCGCCAAGCCGCATGCCTTTAGCCCTGGCCACCGATGCAAGGCCAGAAGATCGTGCGGTCAACTTCGGAAGCGGTATCGCGTCACCTCGCACCATGTCTGGTCGGGGCGCAGGATGGCGTCGGGGAACCCCTCGCGGTTCGGCGCATCGGGCCAGGCCTGCGTTTCCAGCGCCAACCCTGCATGGGGGCCATAGACGCGCTCTCCAATCCCCCGAACCCTATCGATATAGGCGCCGTCATAGAATTGCAGCCCGCAGGCCGTCGTTTCGATATGAAGGGTCAGGCCCGACTGTCCGGACAGCTGGGCCACCGGACGAAGGGGTTGCGGCGTGGTGGACAGGCAGAAATTATGGTCATACCCCGCTGAACCGATACGTCGCGGGGTCAGGAAATCGAAAGCGGTCCCAACGACCGGCGCGATCTGGCCCGTGGGGATCAGGTCGTCATCGACCGGCAGGTAATGGGCGGCCGCGATGGTCAGGTCGTGGTTGCGGATGTCGCCCGTCCCGTCCAGATCGAAGAAGCCATGATGCGCCAGGCTGCAGGGCGTCGGGGCGTCACTGCGGGCGAACAGGGTAAAGCATAGCGCCCCGTCGGCCAAGGCGATCTGGGCGGTAATCTCGATCCGGCCCGGAAAGCCCATATGCCCATCTTGCAGGTCCAGCGTCAGGGTCGCCCTGTCTTCGGCCAATGCCACGATCTGCCAGATCTGCAGGTCGCATCCGTCGGACCCGCCATGCAGCGTGTGCCTGCCGCGAAAATTCTGGTCCGTCCGGTAATCACGGCCGTCCAGTCTGAACCCTGCGCCGCCGATACGGTTCGCGAAACGCCCCACGATGGCCCCGAAATAGCGGCCGCCATCCAAATAATCCGCTAGGTCGGGGCAGCCCAGCACCAAGGGATGGTCCACGCCGTCCAAGCGCAAATCCTGTACGATGGCGCCAAGGGTCAGCATCTCTGCCCGCAGCCCGCCGCCGCGGAGGGTGAAGCGTTCAACGAGCCGTCCGTCGGGCAACAGCCCCGCATGCGCAGGCGTCATGCCAACCTCGTGCGTGAGAGTTTCAAAAGACCCTTCTGCAGGAGGATGAAGACCAGCAGCAGGATGCCGATGACGATCTTGGTCCACCAGCTGGACAGCGACCCGTCGAAGACGATGTAGGTCTGGATCAGCCCCATGGTCAAGACGCCGACCAGCGTGCCGAACATGTAGCCCGCGCCCCCGCTGAGCAGGGTGCCACCGATCACTACCGCCGCGATGGCGGTCAGTTCGGTTCCCACCGTGGCCAGCGAATAGCCCGATCCGGTATAGACCGAAAAGACGATCCCCGACAGCCCCGCCATCAGCCCCGAAAACCCATAGACCAGCATCGTCGTGCGCCCCTGTCTGACCCCCATCAGCCGTGCGGTCTGTTCGCCCCCGCCAAGCGCATAGACCGACAGGCCGAAACGGGTCCTGTGGGCGATGATCATTCCCGCGACGACGGTCAGGATCATCAGCACCCCGATCAGCGTCAGCCGTCCCTTGCCGGGCATCAGGTAATAGGCGGACTGCAGCGTCTTGAAGAACGGATGCTGGATCGGGACGGAATCGATCGACAGCATGTAGGCCGCGCCCCGTGCCAGGAACATTCCCGCCAGCGTCACGATGAAGGCGGGCATGGCCAAACGGTCGATCAGGAACCCCATGGCCGCGCCGAAGGCGGTTGTGATCGCCAACAGAATCGCGAAGACCACCAGCGGATGCAAGCCAGTATCGCGCAGCATCACGGCGATGAAGACGCCGGAAAAGGCGATGACGCTGCCTACCGACAGATCGATGCCACCTGACAGGATGACCAGCGTCATGCCCACCGCGACGATGCCCAGATAAGCGTTGTCGGTCAGCAGGTTGCCGATGACACGGGTCGACAGGATGTTGGGAAATTGCAGCCAGCATAGCAGATAGGCGATCAGGAAGATCGCGATGGTGGCGTAAAGTGGCAGCGCGCGGGTGTTCATCGGGCCTTCCCTTCCAGCCGTGCTTCGCGATCAACGCGGTGACTGTCGCGCCACAGGCGCCACTCGGCCGCGATGCGCGGCGATTGCAGGACCAGGATGACCAGCACCAGACCGGCCTTGATCACCAGGTTGTATTCCGACGGAAACCCGGCCAGCAGGATGCCCGTGTCGATGGTCTGAATGATCATCGCCCCGATCAGCGATGCGATGATGGAAAACCGACCCCCCAGCAGGGAATTGCCGCCGATCACCACCGCCAGAATGGCGTCCAGCTCCAGCCACAGGCCGGCATTGTTGGCATCCGCGCCGCGGATGTCGGCGGTCACCACGATCCCGGCCAGCGCCGCGCACAACCCCGAGGCCATATAGACCGCGATCAGCAGGACCGTCGCGTTCACCCCGGCCAGGGCGCTGGCGCGGCGGTTGATGCCGATGGATTCGATCAGCAGACCCAAGGCGGTGCGCCGCATCAGCAGCGCCACCCCTGCCCCGGTCAGCAGCCACAGCCAGGCCGGCACTGGCAGGCCCAGCAACGTCCCCGATCCGAACCAGGCAAAGCCCGGATCGGTAAAGGTCAGGATGCGACCTTCGGTGATCAGCTGCGCGATGCCACGACCCATCGTCATCAGGATCAGCGTTGCCACGAAAGGCTGGATGCCGATCACGGTGACCAGAACCCCGTTCCACAACCCCGCCGCCGCCCCGGTCAGCATCCCTGCGGCCAGCGCCGGGGCCATGCCCCAACCGCCCGCCAGCGCCGCAGCCGCGACCGCACCGCAGATCGCCATGATGGTGCCCACCGACAGGTCGATTCCGCGCGTGGCGATGACCAGCGTCATCCCCACGGCCAACAGCGCGACCGGCGCGCCGCGTTTGACCACATCGATCACCGGACCGACCAACCGCCCGTCGATGAACTGCACGGACAGAAAGCCCGGAAAGACGATGCTGACCAGCGCGATCAGCGCGACCAGGGCGATCAGCTGGGGGGCAATGCGTTTCAACAGGGTCATGCGACCTCTCCGCTGTCGGCGATGGCGCGCATGATCTCGTCGCCTCCAAGCCGCGTGCCTTTCAGTTCGGCCACGTGACGGCGGTCGCGGACCACGATGACCCGGTCAGCGACCGCCACCAGTTCGTCGATCTCGCTGCTGATGACGAGGACGGACATGCCGGCATCGGTCAGTTCACGGATCAGGCGCAGGATCTCGGCATGGGCGCCGACATCGATGCCGCGCGTGGGTTCGTCCAGGATCAGAAAGCGCGGGTTCATCGCCAACCAGCGCGCCAGGACGGCCTTTTGCTGATTGCCGCCCGAAAGCTCTCCGATCGGTTTCTCACGCCCCGAGGTGCGGATGTCCAGCCGGCGGATATAGTCGTCAGCCAGCCGGTTCTGTTCGGCCCGCGGGATCGGGCGTGCCCAACCGCGCTGCGCCTGCAGCCCCAGGATGATGTTTTCGCGGATCGACAGGTCGGGCACGATGCCATCGGTCTTGCGATCTTCGGGGGCAAAGCCAAAGCCTTGCGCGATGGCCGCGCGGGGGTTCGACAGATCCAGCTGACCATTGGCGTCGTGGGCCTTGCCGGTTTGCGCGGGCCGGACGCCGAACATCAGCTCGGCGGTTTCGGTCCGCCCCGAGCCCAGCAACCCGGCCAGCCCCACGACCTCGCCCTGCCCCACGGACAGATCGAAAGGCTCGATCACGCCGCGACGGCCGAAGCCCTGAAAACTCAACAACTCGGGGCGGACGCTTCCGGCGCCATCGGCGGCAGCGTCCCCGACCGCGTCCTCCAAGGCACGGCCCAGCATGTGTTCGATCAGCTGGACGCGGTCCAGATCGGCGGTGTCCAGCGTGGTGATCCGGCGGCCATTGCGCAGCACCGTCACGCGGTCGGTCAGATCGAAGACCTGATCCAGGAAATGCGACACGAAGACGATCCCCAGGCCCCTGTCGCGCAACCCGCGCACCACGTCGAAGACCATCTGCACCTCGGCCGCGTCCAGCGATGCTGTGGGTTCGTCCAGGATCAGCACCTTGCCCGACAGCGCCACGGCACGGGCAATGGCGATGATCTGCTGGATGGCCACCGAATAGCTGCCCAGATCGCGATCCACATCCAGGTCCAGCCCGTATTGGCGCAACATCGCCCGCGCCTCGGACCGCGTGGCACGGGCGTCGATCAGGCCGAACCGGCGCGGTTCGCGCCCGAACATCAGGTTCTGCGCCACCGTCAGGTTGGGCAGCAAGTTGACCTCCTGATAGACGGTGCCGATACCCAGATCCTGCGCCTCGACGGTCGATCGGGGGTCAATCTGCGCACCCTCCAGCGCGACCGTGCCGCCATCGCGGCGATAGGCCCCGGTCAGGCATTTGATCAGCGTGGATTTGCCCGCGCCGTTTTCGCCCAAAAGGGCGTGGACCTCGCCGGCGCGCAGGTCGAAATCGACCCCGTCCAGCGCCAGGGTTCCGGGGAAGGTCTTGGTCAGCGACCTGATCGACAACAGCATGGGATGGCCTTTCCGTCAGGGTCCGGGCCACGACCTGCGCGGCCCGGATATCGGCTTAATATCCCAGATCCTTGCGGCGATCATATTCGCCCTGCGGATCGTCGGATTGGGTATAAAGCTTGGATTCCGTCTGGATGAACTTTTCGGGCATGGTGCCGTCCTTCCAATAGGCTTCCAGCGCGTCGAAGGCAGGACCGGCCATGTTCGGCGTCAGTTCGACCGTGGCATTCGCCTCGCCCGCGGCCATCGCCTGGAACAGGTCCGGCACCGCGTCGATCGACACGACCAGGATGTCGGTACCCGGCTTCAGCCCGGCTTCCTTAATGGCCTGGATCGCGCCCACCGCCATGTCGTCGTTATGAGCATACAGCGCGCAGATATCCTTGCCGCCGTTTTCGGCCTGAAGGAAGCTCTCCATCACCTCCTTGCCCTGGGCACGGGTGAAATCGCCCGTCTGGCTGCGCACGATTTCCAGGTTGTCATGCCCCTTGATCGCGTTTTCAAAGCCGGTCTTGCGGTCGATGGCGGGACTGGAGCCGGTGGTGCCCTGCAATTCGACGATGCGGCATTCCTTGTCGCCGACGGTTTCGGCCAGCCACTGGCCCGCGACCTCGCCTTCGTGGACAAGGTTCGATCCGACGGCGGTCAGATACAGGTCGTCGCTGCTGTCCACCTGCCGGTCCAGCAAGACGACGGGGATTTCGGCTTCCTTGGCCTCCTCCAGAACCGAATCCCACCCCGTGGCCACGACCGGGGCCAGCAGGATGGCATCGACGCCCTGCGCGACAAAGGATCGGATCGCGGCGATCTGGTTTTCCTGCTTCTGCTGCGCGTCCGAGAATTGCAGCTGATAGCCGCGGTCCTCGGCCTGTTGCCTGGTCAGGGTGGTTTCGGCCGCGCGCCAACCGGATTCCGATCCGATCTGCGCAAAGCCCACCGTCTCGCCTTCGGCCATCGCGGCCGTTGCCGAAATCGCCAGCGCGGCGACGGTGCTCATCAGGGTCTTGGTCATGTTATCCTCCCTTGGGTTGATGACCTTGTTCGGGCTGTCCTCTCAGCCCGCGATATCCTCTGGCATGATGGCCGCGGGGATGTTCTGGAAGCAGACCGGGCGCAGGAAGCGACGGATCGCCAGCGTGCCGACCGATGTTGCGCCGAAATTCGTGCTGGCGGGCCAGGGGCCACTGTGGACCATCGCGTCGGCAACCTCGACCCCGGTCGGAAAGCCGTTGGCCAGGATGCGGCCCGCCTTGCGTTCCAACACCGGCAGCAGGCCCTTGGCCAGTTCGGAATCCCCGTCATCCATGTGCAGCGTTGCGGTCAGCTGGCCTGCAAAACTGCGCGCCAACGCGACCATCTGGTCGTCGTCCTTTGCTGTCACGATCAGGCCCAGGGGGCCAAAGACTTCCTCGGACAGGGCATGGTTGGCCTGCCAGTCGTCACCCGCGACCATATAGAGCCGTGGCAGCGCCCGGCGATCGTCGCAGGTCTGGGTCAGCAGATCGCGCACGCCCGGCTGATCCCTGATCTTGTCGGCACCCTTGGAATAAGCAGCGGCGATGCCTTGGGTCAGCATCACCTGGGCACCCGTTTCGCGCAGCGCGGCCAGCGTGGCGTCGGCAAATGCCCCGGCCTGATCCTGCCGGACCACGGCGATGCCGGGATTGGTGCAGAACTGGCCCGCGCCCATCGTCAGCGACCCAGCCCAACCCTTGGCCAATTCGCCACCGCGCGCCGACATCGCCTGCGGCAGCATGAACATCGGGTTCACCGACCCAAGTTCGCCAAAGAAGGGGATCGGTTCGGGACGTGCCGCGCACAAATCGTAAAGCGCCCGCCCGGCTCCAAGGCTGCCGGTAAAGCCCACCGCCTTGATCAGCGGATGCCGGACCAACGCCTGCCCGACCTCATGCGTGTCGCCGTGGATAAAGCTGAAGGTGCCCGCCGGCATGCCGCAGCGCCGGATGGCGGCATCGATCGCCTCGGCCACGATCTGGCCGGTGCCGGGATGGGCCGGGTGTCCCTTGACGACCACCGTGCAGCCCGCCGCCAGCGCGGATGCCGTGTCGCCCCCCGCCGTGGAAAAGGCCAGCGGGAAATTCGACGCGCCAAAGACCGCGACTGGCCCGATGGGGCGCTGGATCATCCGCAGGTCGGGGCGCGGCAGGGGCTGGCGGTCGGGCAGTGCCGCATCGTGGCGGCGGTCCAGATAGGCGCCGTCGCGGATATGGTCCGCGAACAGCCGCAGCTGACCTGTCGTGCGGCCCCGTTCGCCCTGCAACCGTGCCGACGGCAGGCCGCTTTCTTGGGTGCCGATCAGGGTAATGTCCTCGGCGCGGGCCTCGATCTCGTCGGCGATGGCATCAAGGAAGGCGGCGCGATCCGCGCGGCTGGTATTGGCATAGGTCCAGAAGGCGTCTTCAGCAGCCTCGCAGGCTTGATCGACAAGATCGACCGTCCCCGAAGCAAAGCGGTGCGACGGGCCTTCTGCGGGGTCCGAGGAAAACTGCGCATCACCCCCGACCCATTCGCCACGGATCAGATGTTTGCCAGACGGGGTATAGGTCATGTTCACTCCTTCAGAATTCGAACGGATCGACGCTGTTGCGTGACCCGCGCGTGAATGCATCCGCGACCAGCACCATCGGTGCAAGATCCACGTCGGATGCGCCATCGCGGACCAGATCGGCCATGCGCGCGTATAGGGCGGGGTATTCGCCCATGATGCTGTCCTGCCCCCCCACACGCTGACCGTCGATTTCCAGCAGGTTGCCGCCCATGCGCAGCGCAAGATGGCCGGCATCGGTCCGGAATTCCATGTCCCAGGTCTGGGGACCCTGCTGGCGGAAATCGAAATCGGCCTCGATGCCGTGCGACAGGGACAGGCGGGCTGCGATGGGTGCCTGGCGGTTGGCGGGGAAATCCAGCTGGGCATCTGTCAGATGGACCGGCTGGGGCAGGATCTCCGTCAGGATAGACAGCGCGTTGATGCCGGGATCGAAGACCCCCATGCCGCCTGCCGCAAAGATCCAGTCCTGACCGGGATGCCATTTGCGCACATCCTCGCGCCAAGTGATGCGACCTTCGTGGATCGTCCGCCCGGACAGCCAGCGCCGCGCCGCGGCCACGCCATGGGCCATGCGGCTATGCCATGTGGCAAAGAGGCTGACGCCTTGGGCACGGGCCATCCCCTGCAGGATATGCACCTCGGCCAGGGTGGCGCCGGGCGGCTTTTCCAGCATCAGGTGGCGCCCCGCGCGCAGCACCGCCTGCGCGGCGGCGAAACGCGGCACGGGCGGCAGGCACAGGCTGACGGTACCGATATCGGGGCGGGCTGCCAGCATGGTTTCCAGATCGGTGAAGGCCTCGACGCCGTCCACCGTGCCATGGCGGCTGACGGTCGAGGCCAATTTCCAGTCGCCGCTGGCGGCCAGTGCCGGCACATGCTGGTCCAGGGCGATCTTGCCGATGCCGACCAATGCGATGTCCATCAGTGACTGTCCTTTCCAACCGGATTGCCGCGACAGCCCCGCAGGAAATCCATGTCCGCGCCGGTATCTGCACCCATCACGTGCTGCTGGTGCAACCAGGCGTAACCGCTTTCGGGCTGGCCGGACAGCGGCGTCCAGGCGGCCAGACGCGCCTGCATTTCGGCATCGGATATATCCAGGTGCAGGCGGCGGTTCGGCACGTCCAACTCGATCATGTCGCCGTCGCGGACCACCGCCAGGGGGCCGCCCGCCGCGGCCTCGGGGCTGGTGTGCAGCACGACCGTGCCATAGGCGGTGCCGGACATGCGCGCATCGCTGATCCGCACCATGTCCGTGATGCCCTTGCGCAGCACCTTGGGTGGCAGACCCATATTACCGACCTCTGCCATGCCGGGATAGCCGCGCGGCCCGCAATTCTTCAGGACCATGACACAGGTTTCGTCGATATCCAGATCCTCGTCCTCGATCTTCGCCTTGTAGTCGTCGATATCCTCGAAGACGACGGCGCGGCCGCGATGGACCAGCAGATGCGCGCTGGCGGCCGAGGGTTTCAGCACCGCGCCCTTGGGCGCCAGGTTGCCGCGCAGCACCGCGATGCCGCCTTGGTCGGTCAGCGGCCGGTCGGCGGGCAGGATGACGTCCTCGTTCCAGTTGACGACATCCTTGACCTCGTCCCAGATCGTGCCGCCGCTGACGGTCAGCGCGTCCTTGTGCAGATGCCCCGCCTCGGCCAGGCGGCGCAGGACGACGGGCAGGCCGCCTGCATAGAAGAACTCCTCCATCAGGTATTTCCCCGACGGCATCAGGTTCACGATGGTCTTGACGTCGCGGCCGCAACGGTCCCAGTCATCCAGCGTCACGTCGACGCCCACCCGGCCCGCCAACGCCAGCAGATGCACGACCGCATTGGTCGACCCGCCGATGGCGCCATTGGTGCGGATGGCGTTTTCGAAGGCCGCCTTGGTCATGATGTCGGACGGTTTCAGATCGTCCTTGACCATCTGCACGATGCGCCGCCCCGACAGCTGCGCCATGACGCGGCGGCGGCTGTCCACCGCCGGGATGGCGGCATTGCCGGACAGCGCCATGCCAAGCGCCTCGGCCATGGATGCCATCGTGCTGGCCGTGCCCATCGTGTTGCAGGTGCCCGATGACCGCGACATGCTGGCCTCGGCCTCCAGGAATTCGTCCTGGGTCATCTCTCCGGCCTTCACGGCCTCGCTGAACTTCCACAGATGCGTGCCCGAGCCGACGCGTTCGCCGCGGAAATAGCCGTTCAGCATCGGACCGCCCGTCACCACGATCGACGGGATGTCGCAGGATGCCGCCGCCATCATCAGGCTGGGCGTGGTCTTGTCGCATCCGACCAGCAGCACGGCCCCGTCCATCGGCTGGCCGCGGATGGTTTCCTCGATGGCCAGGGCGGCCAGGTTGCGGAACATCATCGCCGACGGGCGGAAGGTGTTTTCCGAGGCCGAGAACACCGGCACCTCGACCGGAAAGCCGCCGGCCTCCCAGATACCGGCCTTCACCTTTTCGGCCAGTTCGCGCAGATGCCCGTTGCAGGGCGTCAGATCGGACCAGGTGTTCAGGATGCCGATGATGGGCCGGCCATCGAACAGGTCATGCGGATAGCCTTGGTTCTTCATCCAACCGCGATGATAGATCGTGTCGCGGGACGTGCCGCCATACCATTCCTGCGAACGCAACCTGCGGGGCCATTTGGCTGGGGTGAAGGACATGGCGCACCTATAGGGCTGCGACGGCGACCGGGGCCGCGTCGGTCTGGGTTTGCAGGACGGCGTTGCGCAAAGGCAGGCCGAAGGCGTCGCAGGCGATCTCGAATTCGTCGCCCGGACGTGTGGTGATGCCGTCGGCAAAGGACAGCGTGGCGGTCCCGAAGAAATGCACATGCGCATCGCCCGGTTGACGGAACAGGTCGTATTTGAAGTGGTGATGTTCCAGGTTGCCAAGGCTGTGGGACATGTTCGCCTCGCCCGACAGGAAGGGCTTTTCCCAGATGACCGCGCCGTCGCGGATGACCCGGCTGACGCCTTCGACATGGCCGGGCAGATCGCCCACGCGCATCTCGGGGCCGTAACTGGCGGGGCGCAGCTTGGAATGGGCCAGCCACAGATAGTTGCCGCGTTCGGTCACGTGGTCCGAGAACTCATTGGCCAGCGCGAACCCCAGACGGAAGGGCCGGCCGTCGGGGGCGATGACGTAAAGCCCTGCGATCTCGGGTTCCTCGCCCGCGTCCAGTGCAAATCCGGGGCTGGGCAGGGCCGCGCCGGGGGCGATGGCGGCATGGCCATTGCCCTTGTAGAACCATTCCGGCTGCGCGCCCACCTGACCCGCGGCGGGCTTGCCGCCCTCCAGCCCCATGCGGAACATCTTCATGCTGTCGGTCATGTCCTCGGGGTCGGCCTTCTGGTGCATCGAATCCCGGGTCGAGGCGCTGCCCAGATGCGTCAGGCCGGTGCCGGTCAGATGCAGATGGGCGGGGTCGTCGTGATCCAAGGGCGGCAGCATCCGGCCCTGCGCCAGGGCTTGGGCCAGATCGACGGGGGCGCCCTGCCCGCGCGCGGCGATCTCATCGCCCAGGCTGCGGCCCGCGGCGATGGCCGCCAAGGCAAGGTCGCGGGTGCTGGCGGTGCCGGGAACCAGATGCGCTGTCCCCTCCTGCCGCATGGCGACGGCGCGGCTGCCATCGGGCAATGTCAGTTGCGACAAAAACATCTCAGGCTTCCTTGTTCTTGTTGTAGACGTCGAAGAACACGGCGGCCAGCAGCACCAATCCCTTGATGACCTGCTGATAGTCGATGCCGATCCCCATGATCGACATGCCGTTGTTCATCACCCCCATGATGAAGGCCCCCACGACCGCGCCGACGATCTTGCCCGCGCCCCCCGCCATCGAGGCTCCGCCGATGAAGACCGCCGCGATGACGTCCAGCTCGACCGCGAAGCCGGCCTTGGGCGTGGCCGTGTTCAACCGGGCTGCAAAGACCAGGCCCGCCAGCGCGGCCAGAAAGCCCATGTTCACGAAGGTCAGGAAGGTCAGACGCTCGGTCCGGATGCCCGACAGCTTGGCGGCCTTGGCATTGCCGCCCACCGCATAGACGCGGCGACCGATGATGGTGCGTTCGGTGATGAAGACATAGATCACCGTCAGCACGACCATCGACAGCAGCACGTTGGGCAGGCCGCGGAACCAGGCCAGCTTCCAGGTCACGAACAGCAGCGCCACCGCGACGATGCCATTGCGCAGCAGGAACAGGGCCCAAGGCTCGTCCTCGATGCCGTAGCGGGTGTTGCGCGCCCGCGCCCGCAGGCCGGTCCACACGATCAGCCCGACCGACACCGCACCCACCGCCAGCGCCAGGCCGTTGGGACGGCCCACACCGAACAGGTCGGGGATGAAGCCGGTGGACAGCGACTGGAAGCTGCTGGGGAAAGGCCCGATGGATTGCCCCGCCAGCAGCCACAACGACAGGCCGCGAAAGACCAGCATCCCCGCCAGCGTCACGATGAAGGACGGGATCTTCCAATAGGCCACAAAATAGCCCTGCACCCCGCCGATCACCATGCCCGCGACCAGGCAGATCGCCCCCGCAATCAGCACGGGCATGTCCCAGCTGACGATCATCACCGCCGCCAAGGCCCCGATGAAACCCATGACCGATCCGACCGACAGGTCGATATTGCCGCCCACGATGACCAGCAGCATGCCCAGGGCCATGATGATGATATAGCTGTTCTGCAGGAACAGGTTGGTGATGTTGACGGGCTTCAGCAGCACGCCGCCGGTCACGACCTGAAAGAAGGCCATGATGGCGATCAGCGCAAAAAGCAGCCCGTATTCGCGGATATGCTTGGTGATATAGGCACCGATGCTTGTGCCCGGCGCGCGGTCCGTCTGTTCCACGACCTTCCCCCTATTCCCTGACAATCAGCGACATGATGGCCTGCTGGCTGGCTTCGGCCGCCGACAGTTCGCCCACGAAGCGACCTTCGTTCATGACATGGATCCGGTCGCACATGCCCAGCAGCTCGGGCATCTCGGACGAGATCATGATGACGGCCTTTCCGGCCGCGCTGAGTTCGTTGATGATGTTGTAGATTTCGTATTTCGCGCCGACATCGATGCCACGCGTTGGTTCGTCCAGGATCAGCAGGTCGGGATCGGTGAACAGCCACTTGGCCAGGACGACCTTCTGCTGGTTGCCGCCCGACAGGTTCATCACCTTCTGAAAGACCGAGGGCGTGCGGATGCGCAGCGCCTTGCGGTATCTTTCGGCCACCTCCGTCTCGCGGTTCTCCTCGATGACGCCGCGGGTGGCGACGGCCTCGAAATTGGCCAGGACGGTGTTGCGGCGGATCGTCTCCTCCAGGATCAGCCCAAGCGTCTTGCGGTCCTCGGTCACATAGGCCATCCGGGCCTTGATGGCGCGATCCACCGTCGACACATCGACCGGCTTTCCGTGCATCAGCGCCTGCCCCGAGATGTTGCGCCCATAGGACCTGCCGAAGATGCTCATGGCCAGCTCGGTCCGGCCCGCGCCCATCAGGCCCGCGATGCCCACGACCTCGCCTGCGCGGACGGACATCGACAGGTCGCGGATCACCTGCCGGTCGGCATGTTCGGGATGCCAGACGTTCCAGTTCCGCAGCTCGAAGACGACATCCCCCGCGCGGCGGTCGCGTTCGGGATAGCGGCTGGCCATGTCGCGGCCCACCATGTCGCGGACGATGCGATCCTCGGTCAAATCGCCGCCGCGCGCATCGATGCTGGAAATGGTCGCCCCGTCACGGATCACGGTGACGCTGTCGGCCACGCGGCGGACCTCGTTCAGCTTGTGGCTGATGATGATGCTGGTGACACCCTGCCCCTTCAGTTCCAGCAGCAGGTCCAGAAGCGCCTGGCTGTCGCTTTCCGACAGCGCGGCGGTGGGTTCGTCCAGGATCAGCAGGCGCACGTTCTTGGACAGCGCCTTGGCGATTTCCACCAGCTGCTGCTTGCCGACGCCCAGGCTGTCCACCCTCGTGCCGGGCGTTTCGCGCAGGCCTACCTTGGCCAGCAGGGTCTCGGTCTGCTGGAAGGTCACCGGCCAGTCGATCACGCCGCGGGTGGCGCGTTCATTGCCCAGAAAGATGTTCTCAGCGATGGTCAGCAGCGGCACCAGCGCCAGTTCCTGGTGGATGATGATGATGCCGCGATCCTCGCTGTCGCGGATGCCGGCAAAGCTGGCGGGCTGGCCGTCATAGATGATCTGGCCGTCATAGCTGCCATGCGGATAGACGCCCGAGAGCACCTTCATCAGCGTGGATTTGCCGGCACCGTTTTCGCCGCAGATGGCATGGATCTCGCCTTCGCGGACGGACAGGGTGACATTGTCCAGCGCCTTGACGCCCGGGAATGTCTTGGTGATGTTGCGCATTTCCAGCAGCGCGGTCATGGCGTGGTCTCCGGTGCGGGGAACCGCCCGGCCCCCTTTCGGTGGCAGGTGTCGGGCGGTCCGTCTGGCATGTGCGTTACTGGATCTGGTCTTGGGTATAGTAACCGCTGTCGACCAGCACCTGCTCCCAGTTCGACTTGTCGACCGGCACGGGCTGCAGCAGATAGGACGGGACGACCTTGACGCCGTTGTCATAGGTTTCGGTGTCGTTGATCTCGGGCTCGCCGCCCTTCAGCATGGCTTCGACCATGCCGACCGTCACCTTGGCCAGTTCGCGGGTATCCTTGAAGATGGTCGAATATTGCTCGTCGCTCAGGATCGACTTGACCGACTGGACCTCGGCGTCCTGGCCCGTCACGATCGGCATCGCCATGTCGCCCGAACCGTATCCCACGCCCTTCAGCGACGACAGGATGCCGATCGACAGCCCGTCATAGGGCGCCAGCACGCCATGCACCTGCTTGTCGGTGTAATTGGCCGACAGAAGGTTATCCATCCGCGCCTGCGCGACTGCCCCGTCCCAACGAAGCGTGCCGACCTTGTCCATGCCCGTCTGCCCCGACGGGATGACGACCGACCCGTCGTCG
The DNA here is from genome assembly GCF_003259195.1 of Paracoccus sediminilitoris. Taxonomy (GTDB): domain Bacteria; phylum Pseudomonadota; class Alphaproteobacteria; order Rhodobacterales; family Rhodobacteraceae; genus Paracoccus; species Paracoccus sediminilitoris. The sequence goes on along the minus strand of NZ_QJPK01000026.1, from coordinate 32,235 downwards.
ATCAGCGGCTGCAGGACCGACATGGCGCCGTCATAGAAGAAATAGGCGTTGTTGTCGTCGGGGCTGCCGCCGAACAGCTCGACATTCCACGGCTTGGCGTCGGGAAAACGTTCCTCAAGACCCCGGACCAGCGAATTGGCCTGCTCGACGCCCACCTTGAAGTTGTCAAAGGTCGCGTAATAGTCGACATCCGGCGTGTCGCGGATCAGGCGGTCATAGGCGATGACCTTGATGTCGGCGGCCGCGGCGTTGGCCAGCGCGTTCGACAGCGTGGTGCCGTCGATGGCGGCGATCACCAGAACGTCGACACCCTTTGTGATCATGTTTTCGACCTGGGCCAGCTGGTTCGGGATGTCGTCCTCGGCATATTGCAGATCGGTGTCGTAACCGGCATCCTGGAACTGCTTGACCATGTTGTTTCCGTCATCGATCCAGCGGGCCGATGATTTCGTTGGCATCGAGATGCCCACGGTTTCGGCCATCGCGCCGGTCGCCAGCCACGAGACTCCGATCGCCAGCGCGACCGCGGCGGTTTTGATTTTCATCTTGTCCTCCCTGTGGCGGCTCTCCAACCCGCCTATCCCCTTTGCGGCCCCCGAAAGCTTGGGGGGCCGCGACAAGACCCTAGCAAGATGACAGCATGCTGGTAAAATGATATTCAAAGCCATCTGCATGCCGGGAATGATATGCAAAACACCCCTGCCCGTCTGATGTTGAAACCCGCGCAGCTGCGCCTGCTGCAGGAAATCGCCGAACACGGGCAGCTGCAGCTGGCAGCCCAGGCCAGCGCCATGACCCAGCCCGCCGCATCGCGGATGCTGGCCGCGATCGAGGCGCAGGTGGGTGCGCCCCTGTTCCTGCGCCAGCCCACGGGGATGGAGCCGACCGAGATCGGCCTGACCGTCCTGCGCCGCGCCCGCGTCATCCTGCGCGAGATGCACAGCATGGCCGCCGACGTCACGGCGCTTCGTGGCGGGCTGGCGGGTTCAGTGCATGTGGGGGCGGTCACCGGCCCCGCGGTCGGCACGCTGGTTTCGGCGATCCGCCAGATCAAACAGCAATCCCCCGAGGCCGAGATAACCGTGGATGTCATGCCCTCGCGCGAATTGCTGGGCCACCTGGCCGCCGGGGAGATGGATTTCGTGCTGGCGCGCATCCTGCCGGAATTCGAAAGCCGCGACTTCAACATCCTGCAATTGCGCGATGAAAAGGTCTGTTTCCTGGTCCGCGCCGGTCATCCGCTGGCCCGCGCGGCGCGGGTGACGCTGACCGAGCTGTCCGATTACGAATGGATCATGCAGCAGCGCGGCGCCCCGATCCGCGAAGCCGCCTTGGCCGCCTTTGCCAGCGTCGGCCTGTCCGAGCCGGGCAACATCGTCAACAGCCCGTCGCTGCTGCTGACCATCGCCTATCTGGCGCAAAGCGATGCCGTGGCGCCGATCTCGGACGAGGTGGCCGACCTGCTGATCCGCCCGCCGGTCGCGGCGGGCTTTGCCATATTGCAGACGCGCCGAGAGATCCGCGTATCACCCTATTACCTGCTCAGCCTGCGCCGCCGCCCCTTGTCGCCCCTTGCCATGCGGCTGCGCGACACGGTGATCCAGCTGTCGCGCGACGACGTCTGGCCACAACCGCTTCCCCCGCGCTGACCTTGGCCCGGTGCCCTGACTGGTAGCCTTGTGACGTTTTGCCAATGGCGGGACATGCCGCGGGCTGCCATGCTTGCAGACAAGCCGACGAACCCGGCCCACAAACCCGAAGGATATCCGCCATGACCAATCGCGCCGTCATCGTCGTCGATCTGCAGAACGAATACTGGCCCACGGGCAACCTGCCGCTTGACGGGATCGAGACCGCCGCCGCGAACGCCGCGCGCGTCATCACCCATGCCCGCGACCGGGGCGATCTGGTGGTCAATATCCGCCACGAAATGCCCGACGCCCCGTTTTTCGTGCCCGGCAGCGACGGCGCGCGCATCAACGATACGGTCCGACCCGCTGATGACGAACCGGTGATCACCAAGAACTTTCCCAACGCGTTCCGAGACACCGGCCTGCATGATCTGCTGACCTCCCACGGCATCGAACAGGTCGTGGTCGTCGGCGCGATGAGCCATATGTGCATCGACGCGACCGTACGGGCCGCCAATGATCTGGGATATGGTACGACCACCATCCACGACGCCTGCGCTACCCGCCAGCTGGAATTCCAGGGCAAATCCGTTCCCGCGGCCCAGGTCCATACCGCCATGATGGCCGCCCTTGCCTTCGCCTATGGTGATGTCGTGTCGACCGAAGACCATCTGGCCGGATAAAGGCCGCACACATGCGAAACCCGCATCGCAACCGTGTGATGCGATGCGGGCCTTGTTGTCGACGACGGGGGCGGCGCCCTGCAGGCGGTCAGGAGCGGATGTCTTGCTCCACCAGCGCGCGGTCGTTCCTGACATGGCGCTGCACCAGGTTGCGGCCGATGCGACCGGTGACTAATGTCCTGGCCGCGCGCGCGGTCAGCGCATGGTGGTCCAGCGTGGCCAGTTCGGGAAACAGCGACAGGATTTCCTCGCGGCTTTCGGCGGAAACGCTTTTCAGCGCGACGGGGCCGGTGAACAGCGACTCGGCGGCGGCACCTTCGGCAAAGACGATTTCATGGCGGTCGAACATGAAATGCCAATAGGTCACGACCGTCACGTCATCGGCCACCTCGACGCCGGGTATCCCCAGCAGGTGCTTGGCCGCGACCAGCCCTTCCTTGGCGCCGACCATCCGCTCCAGAATGCGCGACTGGACCAGGATCCTGTGCTGCGGCGACACCAGCAGATCCGCCTGCGGCAGACCACGGCCCAAGACTCCGGCACGGATGCGGATCGGGCGCTGCTTGGGGTTGTTGGCCAGGCTCAGCGAACCGACGCGCGACGACCCGATCCAGCGGATGGGGCATGCGCCGTGATCTACCGTCTCGACCAGATCGCCGACGCGCAGATGCTCGATCGCGACGGGACCGTTGGGGGTCGCGATCTTCGTGCCCGTCGTGAAGCAGACATTCGTCGTTTCCGAGTTCAGGAAGCTGGGATCGACCAGCTGGCCGTTACCGTCGCGGATCCTGAGGCCGCCGGCCTGGTTCAAGACGCCGTCGGCATAGTCGGCCCGCAGCCAGTCAAGCACCTTGTCATACTGGTTGTCGGGGTTGGCCGCGTTCCAGGCGGCCAGAGTCGTGCTGTTGTAGAAGGCCGAAAGATCGACAAAGTCGTTGTTGGACTGGTCGTCATCGGTGATCGAGCCGCCACCTTGGCCGAAATCGACGATCAGGTCGCCCGTCCCGTCGGCAACGAAGGTATCGGCCCCATCGCCCCCGGTCACCGTGTCGATGCCCGCCCCGCCCGACAGCGTGTCATTGCCGATGCCGCCCAGCAGGACATCGTTTCCGGTCCCACCGGTCAGAACGTCATTGCCCGCCCCGCCATCGGCCGTTCCGGCAGTGTTCGACAAGGTCAGCGTGTCATTGCCGGACCCGCCGACGACGTTTTCGAACCCGCTGATGATGTCGCCCTGCGCCGTTCCCCCCGAGGCAGTGTTCGTGCCCAGATTGACATTGATGCCGGTCGTATTCTCGGAATAGTCCAGCGTGTCCATGCCCGTGCCGCCGACAAGGCTGTCGGCGCCGGTGCCGCCTTGGATCGTATCGTTGCCCGCCCCGCCAAAGATGGTGTCGTTGCCGCCGCCGCCTTCGATGGAGTCGTTTCCGCCCCCGGCCAGGACAAAGTTCGCATTGTTGTCGATGACGGGTGCGGTCGCGTTGCTGTTCAACTGATCCGCATGGCCGACATTCATCGTGTCATCGTTGTTCGTCCCCTCGATCACAGGGGCCAATTCGTTGGCGTCGCGATCGGCCACCATGACATAGGTCTGGTCAACGGGGGGCGGGGCATAGGTGCCGAAGGTGATCGACTGGATCGGCTTGGCCTCCAGCGCATTCTGAGAGGCATCCTGGGTGACCGACGGCACCAGGTACAGCTGCAGATTCGTGCCCTGCATGACGCGTCCCGAAATGGTCGCGGTCGTGCCGTCGATATAGGTGATCGTGGCGGGCATGAAGATGAAGGCCTCGACCGTCTGCACCGGACCGCCATTGATCGAAAACTGGTCAAGATCGCCCTGACCTTCGTATTGCGTCGGCAGGCCTGTCCCGCCGGCACCGTTCCCCGCCGGCGCGAAGGTCTGAATGCGGTTATAGAGCGGATCGGTCGAGCCACCGAAGACCCGGTTGTTCAGAAGGGACGCGTTTTCGGGCTGTCCTCCTTCCACCGCATCAAGGTTGGTGAAGGTGCCCAGGTTGATGACGTTGAAGGTGGTCGCCATGTCGTAGTCCTCTGAGAGCGATGAATGCAGGGGAGGGGCGGGTCCGTGCGTCATGACGGAACCGGTGGATCTGGTTGGTGATGCAGGCCTGAGTGCGGCCGGTCGGGCAAAAGTTGCTTGCTTCGACATCAAGTTCTGGCTGATGAAGATCGCCTGTGTTCTTGCCCGCTCCGTTGTGACTGGAACGGCAAATACGCGCGTTCCCTACCATTAACATATTACCGAATTATCGCTTTTTTTCCAGAGGGTTGAGAGATGCAAAAGGATAGGTTCACGCGCGCATAAGGTATCAAAGCGGGCATGGACGGCGCCCCGAACCGGGACTTGTCGCGAATCCCCCGGCATGGCGCGGTTCTTTTCGGACATGGGCCATCAGCCCCCCGCGCCGTCGGAAAGGCTGCCCTTCTGTCCAGTAGCAAAGCCCGGTAAAATGCCGCAGCGTGTCGCCATGATGCAGTCGCTTTCCGCAACCCGTTTCTGGCGTGATGCCAGCCTCTCGACCCGGTTCGCGGTGGTGGGGGGCGTCGTGCTGGCCATCTTCATGGGTCTTGCGGGCTGGCTGTTGGCCGACCGCATCCGACAGGTGGTGATCCGCAACACGGCCACGGCCGCAGCCTTCTATATGGACAGTTTTCTGCACCCGCTGGTCGAGGATTACATTCCCGGCACCCAGCCTTCGCCCGCCATGCGACGCGCCCTGTCCGAGGTCCTGCCCGCCACCGGCATGGCCGAGCGGATCGTCTCCTACAAGGTGTGGGGAAAGGGTGGGTTGGTCATCGCCGCGTCGAATGCCGACCTGATGGGGCGGAATTTCCCACCATCGCACGAATTGTCGCGCGCCTGGTCGGGACAGATCGCCGCCATCTTCGAGGATGAGGCCGAGGAAGAGGATCGCAGCGAACACGCCCTGGGGCTGCCGCTGCTGGAAATCTACAGCCCCATCCGCGCCGACTGGACCGGAGAGATCATCGCCGTGGCCGAACTCTATATCGCCGATCCGGCGCTGAAGGCGGATCTGGCGGCGGCGCGTGCGGCAGCTTGGGCCGGGGTCGGCGGCGGCGGCCTGGCCCTTGGGCTGATCCTCTATGCGATCGTGCGACAGGGCAGCCGGACGATCAACCGCCAACGCCGCGACCTGGACCGACAGCTGGAAGACCTGCGCCGCCTGTCGCATCGCAACGGACAGCTGCGGGCGCGGATCCAGGAGGCCGCGGGCCGCGCCGCCGCCACGACCGAGGGCGGCCTGCGCCGCATCGGCGCCGATCTGCATGACGGGCCGGCCCAGGACTTGGCTTATGCGCGGCTGCGGCTGGACGCCCTGGACGGGGGCAGCACCCCCCAGCCCGGCGAACTGGCGGCCATCCAGCAGGCTCTGGACCGTGCCATGTCCGAGATCCGCCAGATCTCGCACGGGTTGGCGCTGCCGGAACTGGCGCATCTGTCCGCCGCCGCCATTCCGCGCCTGGCGGTCGAGGCGCATCAGGCGCGCTGTCCCGCCCCGGTCGCCCTGCATATGGAGGCCGAGGGCGATCCGCCCCTGTCGCCGGGACTGCGCATCTGCCTGTTCCGCTTCGTCCAAGAGGGGTTGAACAACGCCGCCCGCCATGCCGGCGGCGCGGATCTGACGGTGCGCCTTCAGGGGGACGCGGATCGGCTGCGGGTGACGGTATCGGATGCCGGCCCCGGTCCCGCCCCCGACCACGCCCCCGGATTGGGGTTGCGGGGGCTGCGCGACCGGGTCGAATCACTGGGCGGTCGCTTCGGGATGGAGCGCCGGGACGGACGGACGGAATTGTGGATGGAGGTCGAGACATGAGCGGGCATCGGGTTCTGGTGGCGGACGACCATCCGCTCTATCGCGAAGGGGTGGCGAGAACGCTGCAGGAAAGCGGCCATTTCGACGTCGTAGCCACGGTCGCATCGGGCGCCGAGGCCGTCGAAAGCGCGCGGCTGCACGCGCCTGCCCTAGTGCTGCTGGACCTGTCCATGCCGCAGGGCGGGCTTTGGGCGCTGGAACGCATCGCACTTCAGGACCCCGCGCCGGTGATGGTCATGCTGACCGTGTCCGAGGATGGCGACGCCGTCTTTGCCGCGTTGGAGGGGGGTGCGCGGGGCTATCTGCTCAAGGGGATCGGCGGGGCCGAGCTGGTCGCGACACTGGATCGCATCATGGAGGGCGAAAGCCATGTCGCGCCGTCGCTTGCGGCCCGGATGCTAGCGCGGATGCGCAGCCCCGCCCCCACATCGCGCGACGGGCTGGACCTGCTGACCCCACGCGAGGAAGAGGTGCTGCGCCTGGTTTCCGAAGGGCTGTCCAACAAGGAAATCGCCCGCCGCACGCAGGTCCAGGAACGCACGGTCAAGCATCACATGACGCAGATCCTGCAAAAGCTGCATCTGCGCAACCGCACCGAGGCCGCGCTGCTGGCGCAAAAGGAATGGCGCAACGGCTAGCCATTGCGCCGGTGGATGGGCGGTCTCAGCGGGTGAAGGAGGCCAGCCGCGCCCGGTCCTGCGCGGTCGCGCTGCGTTCGATCACGGTGCGGCCCTGGGCATCCTTTAGTTCGTACCGGCCGTTTTCCACTTCCTCGCGCCAGCCGTCGGAATAGGTCACCTCGATCCCGCGGGTGGAACGCTCGACCTCGGTCGGCCGGGCGCCCGCATAGCCGCCACCGACCGGACCCGAGGGCTTGTCGTCGCGCCCCCGGCCGCGTCGGCCGCCGCGGTCGTCATCGCCGCGATCATCGGCGTCGTCGCGGCCGCCATGGTCGTCACTGCCATGATCATCGCCACCATGGTCATCACCGCCACGCCCGCCACGGTCATCGCCGCCGCGATCGTCGCCACCACGGTCATCGCCACTGCGGTCGCCATCCTTCGCATGGGCCATCGCCGGCAGCAGGCGCAGGCCGTGTTGCGCATCGACGCGCACCATGACGGGGGTAGTGATCGCAGCGCCTGCCAGCAGCAGAACTGCCAGCCGGGATCGCATCTGCATCCTGGGCAAAAGGGTCTTCGTGAACATCTGATTTCTCCGGGTCGAGGCCACAAGGGCCATTGAACACCCTTCGATCAAATCACATCCCGCCCGCCTGCGAACCGGACCAAGGTCCAGTACCCGGGCCTGCAAAGGTCCCGATGCGGCAATCTATGGCGCCTTGGCCCGCGGCGTGCCGGAAGGGGCGTCGCCATTCGCCTTGATATCGGCGATATAGCGCTGCATCTCGGTGATCTCGTTTCGCTGTGCCTCGATGATGGCATCGGCAAGCGCGCGCACCCGCGGGTCCGATATGTCGGCACGTTCACTGGTCATGATGGCGATGGAATGATGGGGGATCATGGCGCGCATCCAAGCCAGATCCTCGACCGTTTGCTGGCTTCGCACCAGCCACAACGACAGTCCGAAGGCCAGACCGGCCCCCAGGACGATGGCGATGTTCTTGCGCCGGTCGGAATACATGCCCAGCATGAAGGCCAGCATGATCACCGCCATCACCGCCCCCATATACATCGCCATCCACATCCGGGTCTGTGAAAATTCGATGTGATCGATTGAATAGGTGTTCAGATACATCAGGCCGAACATCACCACCGTCGATGTGGCGATCATCGCGACGAAGCGTCCATATCCCATAGGGTCTTTCCTTCTTCCTCTCAGGTTCAGGTCAGCAGGCGTGAGGTCCGCCTCAGTGGCCCAACATGGTGATCTTGACCAGCATCCAGACAGCCATGGCGATCATCATCAGGTTCTCGGTCAGGGACACGAAGCCCAAGGGCACGTTGCTGTCGCCCCCCACGCAGGCGCATTTCAGTTCGCGCTTGTCGACATAGACCGCCTTGAAGACCGAAACGGCCCCGATCGTGCCGATGAACAGCGCCACGGGGATCGACAGCCACATCAGCGCACCGGCCACCATCAGCACCCCGGCCAATCCTTCGGCAAAGGGATAAATATAGCCGTAAGGCACCCAACGCTGCGCCAGCAGGTCATAGTTCAGGAACATTGTCGCAAAGCTTTCGACATCCTTCAGCTTCTGCAGGGCCAGCAGACACATCGCGAAGGCCACGAACCATTCCACGGCGGCGACCGTGACCAGCTGGCCAAGCGCGGCCCAGCTGGTGGCCAGCGCCATCGCGGCGGCCATCGCGAACAGCGCGATCACCGGGCGATATGTGGTCTTGGACTTGTCGCGGACGGTCTTGCCGAAATGGCGGCGCAGGTCGTCATAGCCGCCGATCCGCTGACCATCGATGAAGGTCTGGGGCGTGGTCTGCACGTCGTGCTTGGCCTTGAAGGCGTCGACCTCGTCGCGGGTCGTAAGGTGGCGGTCGTCGATCTCATAGCCCTGACGCCGCAGCAGGTCGCGCGATTTCAGCCCATAGGGGCACATGTGCTTGGTCATTACCATCCGGTACAGGGTGGCGGTCTTGGCGTTCGCGCTGGTCATGACGGGGTCCTTTCCTGGGCTTGGGCGGCGGCATCGTCACGTGTCTGCAGCCTGTGAAGGATGGGGCATTCGGGGCGGTCATTGCCCGCGCAGCCTTTGGCCAGATCCTCCAGCGTGTCGGCCATGTCCTGCAGGTGGGCGATCTTGTGGCGCAGGTCGCGGACCCTCGCCTGCGCCAGCGCCTTGACGTCGGCGCTGCGCCTATCCTTGTCGCGCCACAGGTCAAGCAGCGCCGAAATCTCGGCGATCGGAAAGCCAAGGTCCCGCGCCCGGGCGATGAAACGCAGCATATGGATGTCGGGGCCGTCATAGTCGCGATACCCCGACGCCGTCCGCGCAGCGGCAGGGATCAACCCGATCTGTTCGTAATAGCGGATCATCTTGGCCGATACACCCGATTGGGCGGCGGCGTCTCCGATGTTCATGGCAAGGCTCCGTCGTGACATGATCTGCGATATGGGGCTTCCAACCATAGGAAGGTCAAGAAGTCTGTCAGGTTTATTTCGCAACCCCTTGTCGGCATGCTGGAAAACGCGCGACGCCCGATAATCGTTGCAGAAAGGCCGCGCGACCTGGATCGCGCGGCCCGGAACAGATCACTTGGCGTTTTCTGCCAGCCAATTGGTCATCTGTTCGATTTCACCGACTTGGGCCGCGATGATTTCGCCGGCAAGCTCGATCATCTCGGGGTCGTCGCCATGCTCCAGCAGCACTTGGGCCATGTCGATCGCCCCCTGGTGATGGGCGATCATCCCGCAGGCGAAGGCGACATCGGCATCCGCTTGCATCATGCCCTGCTGCATGGCCGGCATGGTGATGTTCATGCGGCTCATGTTCTCACGGACATGTTCGGGCATGCCTGACGCATCCGCATCCTCGGCATCGCTGGCATGTGCCGCGTGGTCCATGGGTGCCTCGGGATCGTGCCCGTCATGCATTCCGTCCTGCGCCGCGGCGGCGGTGCAGACCTCGGGCATGCGGAATTCCGTGTCCTGCGCTGCGTCCTGCGCCAAAGCGGGCAGGGTCAACCCAGTCACGACAAGGGCGGTTGCAGCAAGCATCTTGCAGAAGGTCATTGTAATCTCCGATCTGAATCGTTGCGGGTCATTCGTATTTTAGCGTTCGTGTCGGCCTTGCCCATCGGCCTGCACCCCTGCGAACAGGGGATCAGTCCGACACCGGTCAAGGCAGAGATCATCAGTGGTCCGGGAATCAGGCGCGCGGAGGTCGGTGCAACCCGTCCAAAACAGTCGTTTCCGGCAGCGTTAGGGTATCGACGGCCTCCAGCGGTCGGCCGATCAGCAGGGCACGTGCCACATCCACCGGCACGGCCAGCGCCGTTGCGGGGCACAGATGGGCTTGGCAATGCGATCCCTGACCCTGCGGGGACAGGCCCGCGTCATGGGCATGATCCGCCCCGGTTCCGACGTCACCCGCGGCGGGGTGCGCATGGTGATCGGCCCGCGCCAGGGACATCGCCATCTGGCATTCCAGACCCATGCCCGCATTTCCGGCAGAGATGCCGACACCCATCGTGATCAACGTCACGACGATAAGCGCGGCCAGTTGGCGAAACACACGGGTCATGAAATTTTTCTATGATCCCACAGGCATCGCATCAACGCATTTCTGAACCGCTGCGCGGGATCGTGACCGGCGGGGGCCTGGTTCCCTGCATCATGCCAGCAGAAGGACCGGAATGCCCGGTTGCAGCATGGCATAAACCTCCTCGATCTCTGGGTCGGTCAGCGCAATGCAGCCGGCGGTCCAGTCGCGATTGCGCGGTGCCTTGGCATTACCCTCGGGGCCGCGGCCGTGGAACATGATGTCGCTGCCGGCGCTTTGACCGAATTGTGCGGCATAGGCGCGGTCCTGGTCATTGGGGTAAGAGATACCGACCGACAGGTGATAGCGGCTGCGCGGGTTGAAACGGTCGATATAGTAGAGCCCCTCTGGGGTCTTGCCGTCGCCTTCGAACTGCTTGGCACCGACCGGCTGGTTGCCAAGACCAAAACCATAGGACCGCAGGACCGTCTGCCCGTTCAGCAATTGCATCCGGCGCTGACCCTTCCACACCACGACCTGCGTCACCGGGGGGCCGTCATACCGGACGAAATTCGGGACAGGCGCGCGCCCTGCCCCCTGCGATCCGCATGCCGCAAGGGCCGCCAGCATGGCAAGCGAGGCGTGGCGGCGGGTCAGATGTCTCATGGGGGCAGCTCCTTCCGGTCATCGGACTGCAGCATAACACAGGCGTCGCCGCGGTTCGACGCCGCGTCAGCGTGATCCCGCCGACGGATCATTGGCAAAGCGCAGCGTCACGGTGGCGCGGTGCAGATTCATCACGTGGTCCAGCGTGATGCCTTGGGTTTCGGCGACCCGGGCGACGATCGCCAAACCAAGCCCCGCCCCATGCGAACCGGGCGATTTCTCGAACGTCCCGTGACGGAAGACCGCGCCCGGCTGGACGGCGTTCGACACGCTGATCGTCGGCCCCGGCGCAAGGGTCACTCGCAGATCCCCGGTGCCATGTTCGGCTGCATTGCGCAGCAGGTTGGTCAGGATCAGCGCCAGCGCGTCGGGGTCCACCGCCACGGGGGCCGAGATCATCTCGGCATCATCAAAGCGCGCAGAGAGGCCGCTGTCGGCGATGACCATCCGCGCGACCCGCACCAGATCGCAGGGCCCCCGCCCCGCCGCGCCGCCTTCGGCCCGCGACAGCTGCAACAGACGTTCCACCAGGCGGCCCATGCGGGCCAGCGCGGCCGCCAGCCTGCCTGCTGCGTTGCGGTCTGCCAGCCCGGCGGCGATCAGCTGCGCCTGACCCGATGCGGCGGCGATGGGGGTGCGCAATTCATGGGCGGCATTGGTGGCGAACTGGCGTTCGATCTCGATCATGGCGCGGATATCGTCCAGATATCCGTTCAGCGCCTGCGGGATCGGCGTCAGCTCGGATGGCAGGTCGGGGGCGGCAACCGGCGACAGGTCGCGCGCCGATCGCGACCGCAGCATCTGCGCGAACCGCGTCGCGGGTCGCAGCGCGCCCGTCACGGACCCCCGCGCCGCCACCAGCGCGCCCAGCAGCACCGGCAGCATCAGCGCGACAAGCCAGCCGATGCTTTCCAGCAATTCGTCCCGCCGCCATTCGTCGCGCTGGCCCGCCTCGACGATGATGCCGCTTTCGGCGTCGGTCAGCCGCAGGACGCGCCAGCCTTCGACATCGTGGCCGCCATCGGCATCCAGGGGCGGCCAAGGCGCGGCGATGACTTCGTTCCCCTCGGCGATGATGCGCAAGGCCTGACCCGTATCGCCGCCCATCGCCATGTCTGCGCCGCCCTGATACAGCGCCAGGGTCAGCCGCGCCGATCCGGCCAGCGTATCGTCCATCAGTTCCGACATCTCATGCGCGATGACCAGGGCCGCCAGTCCCACCCCCACCAGCCAGCTGAGGCTGGCGCCCAGCACCACCCGCCGCACCAGCCGCCCGCGCAGGGACCACGGCCGCGTCACGGGATCAGGTATCCCAGCCCACGCCGTGTCTGGATCACGCCCGCGCCCAGCTTGGACCGCAGGCGCGAGACGTAGACCTCGACCGCGTTGCCCTCGATGGCATTGTCGAAGGCATAGAGCCGTTCCTCCAGCACCTGGCGCGACAGGACGCGTCCCCGCGCCGACAGCAGGGCGTCGAACAACGCCCATTCGCGCGATGTCAGGCGTATTTCGGCGTCCTCCAGAAACAGCCGCGCGCCTGCACGGTCGACCCGCAAGGGGCCCAGCCAGCTTTCTGCCGCCGGATCGCCCGAGGCGCGCCGGCCATGGGCGCGCAGGCGCGCCGCGATCTCGGCCAGGTCATAGGGTTTGACGACGTAATCGTCCGCCCCCGCATCCAGGCCCGCGATACGTTCGGATATCTGGTCGCGGGCGGTCGCGATGATCACCGGCACCCGGTTGCCCCGCCGCCGCTGATCGCGCAGCAGGGTCAGACCGGACCCGTCCGGCAGCGCAAGATCCAGAAGGATCGCATCATATTCGGCAACATCCAGCGCGGCTTCGGCACCGTCCAGATCGGGGGCGTGATCGACCGCATGCCCGTCCGCGCGCAGAAAACGCCCAAGCGCATCGGCGATGTCGGCCTCGTCCTCGACCATCAAGACGCGCATCGGGTTCTCCTGTCCTGTTGCCCACAGATGACGCGGCGCCCGCCGCGGATCAATGCCCATCATGGAACACGCCAACGTGAGCGGCGGTCCCTGTTCTGTAAGCTTGCCGCAAGCTTGGCGGGATTTCTGGGCCATACAGGCAGACAGCAGGTATCCCATGACGAACCCCCTCCCCCATCCCGCGACAGGCCAGCCCCATGCAGGTTGATATCCTGGACTGGCGCGACCCCGGATGGCACGCCGCCGCCGCGATGATCGGGGCACATTTCCACGCCACCCACGGCGCGCAGGTCACCCTGCCCGCCCTGCCCCTGGCGGTCGCCACGGGTGCGCAGGGGCGCATCCTGGGCGCGGCGGGCCTGCGCGACGCGGGTCGGGGCTTTTTCAGCCAGGTCTATCTGGACCGCCCCGTGGCCACGGAACTGAGCCGCCTTTCGGACAGCCCCGTCGCGCCGGGCGACGTCATCGAGGTCGTGTCGATGGCCTGTCCCACCCCCGCCGCCACCCTGCCGCTGATCGAGGCGATCACCGCCGAAGGCCGCCGTCGTGGCGCCAGCTGGGGCCTGTTCACCGCCACCGGTCCGCTGATGCGGATGCTGCGCCGCACCGGCGTACCCATCATGCCGCTGGCCCCTGCGCGCCCCGACCGGCTGCCCGACGCGTCCCGGTGGGGCCGCTATTACGACACCGACCCTTGGGTCTGCGCGCTGCAGGAATGCACCCAGCCCCTGCGCTTCATGCCCCGCCGGGCCACCCCCCTGACCGAGGTTCATCCGAAATGACACCCATTTTCGACGCCCTGGCCCGCCACGCGCGGGAACGTCCCGATGCCACGGCCTTTGTCGATGGCGACCGCCGCCTGACCTGGGCCGGGCTGGCCGATGCGGTGGGGCAAGCCGCAGCAGCCTTCGACGCGGGTCCCCGTGCGGTCGGTCTGCGCCTTTCCGGGCTGGACTATGTCATCGGCGATTTGGCCGCGACGCTGGCAGGCTGCCGCGTGGTGCCGGTGCCGGGCTTCTTTTCGACCGGGCAAATCGCCCATCTGCTGCAGGATGCGGGTGCCACGCTGGTCGACCAGCTGCCGCAGGCGGGGCGGTCGCTGCCCCTGACCTATGCCGGCGGGGCAGAGCGGGTTATCTATACCTCGGGAACGACGGGGCGGCCCAAGGGGGTGGTCCTGGGCGATCGCCAGCTGACGGCCTCGGCCGTGGGGCTGTCGCGGGTGCTGGCTGCGGGACCGCATGACCGCTATCTTTCGGTCCTGCCGCAGGCGCAGCTGCTGGAACAGATCTGCGGCGTCTTCCTGCCGATCTTGGCGGGCGCGCAGACGGTGATCTGTCCGCCCGGCGCATCGGCGCTGTTTACCGGCGACGGGCGCGCGCTGGCGCGGATCGCGCATCAGGTCCGCCCCACCGTGACCCTTCTGGCGCCGCGCCAGCTGACCCTGTGGGTTGCGGCGCTGCGTGCGGGCGCACCCCGGCCCGATGGCCTGCGCTATGTCGCCGTCGGCGGGGCGCCGGTTTCACCCGCGCTGATCGCCGAGGCGCGGTCACTGGGCCTGCCCGTGGCCGAGGGCTATGGCCTCTCGGAAGCCTGTTCGGTTGTGGCCTTGACCCCGCAGGACGCGCCTGAAGGGTCGGCCATGATGCCGCTGGACGGCCTTTCCCTGCGCATCGAGGACGGAGAGATCGTGGTCGATGGCCCCACCGTGATGGCGGGCTATCTGCATGGCCCGTCCCATGTGGGGCCATGGCGGACCGGTGATCTGGGCCGAATCGAGGGCGGTCGCCTGACCGTTCTGGGGCGGCGCGACGCGATGATCCTGCGGGCCTCGGGGCGCAACATCGCCCCCGAATGGGTCGAGGCCGAGGCATTGGCCGATCCCGCCCTGCCCGCCGCGGCTCTGGTCCTGATGCCGGATGACCGGCTGGTGCTGGTCCTGGCCGCGACCGCCGCGCCCGACATGGCCGCGCTGATGGCACGGCTGGCGCAGCTGCCCGATTATGCGCGCCCCGATGCCCTGGTCGTCGCCGATCCGCGCGAACCGGGGCTGATCCGGCTATCGGGCACCGCCGACCGCCAGATCGCGCGCCAGATCGCCGCCCGCCCCGGCGTGCTGATCCCGCTGGCGCGGGGGATCGCGGCATGACCCGTCCCACCGTCCTGATCACCGGCGCAGGGTCCGGCATCGGCCGTGCCCTGGCGCAACAGGCCAACGCGCATGGCCACCGCATCATCCTGGTGGGCCGCCGCCCCGAGCCGCTGGCGCACACCGCCAATACCTTGCGCGACGCGCTTGTCCTGCCCG
This sequence comes from Paracoccus sediminilitoris, assembly GCF_003259195.1. Classification (GTDB taxonomy): domain Bacteria; phylum Pseudomonadota; class Alphaproteobacteria; order Rhodobacterales; family Rhodobacteraceae; genus Paracoccus; species Paracoccus sediminilitoris. The sequence goes on along the minus strand of NZ_QJPK01000026.1, from coordinate 16,961 downwards.
CCGACGTGACCACGCCCGAAGGTCGTGCCGCCATCGCGGCGGCGGTTGCACAGACCGGGCTGGACATCCTGATCCATAATGCGGGAACCGTCCCCTCGGGCGCGCTGGAGGGTCTGAGCGATCCCGACATCACGGCCCTTCTGGCGCTGAACGTCGCCGCGCCCTTGGCGCTGACGCGGGACCTGCTGGTTCCGCTGAGTACCAGCAAGGGTCAGGTGGTGATGGTCGGCTCGGTCTTCGGAGAGATCGCGTTCCCCTATTTCGCGGCCTATTCGGCCTCGAAATTCGCGCTGCGGGGCATGGCCGACGCGCTGCGCCGGGAACTGGCCCCGCGCGGCATCGCGGTGACGCATCTGGCGCCGCGTGGCACCCGGACGAATGCGGCGCAGGGGTTCCAGTCGCTGGTCGGCCCGATGGCCATGACACTGGACGATCCCGATGCCGTCGCCGCCCGTGCTTGGCGCGCCATCGCCGCACGCCGCCCGAACCAGATGCCCGCCAGCCGCGAACGCCTGTTCATCGCCCTGCAACGGCTGCGCCCGGCGCTGATCGACCGCGCGCTGATCCGACTGGCACGCGACCCCGCCGTCGCCGCCGCCGCACAACCCGATATTTCCCGCCCATGAGGACCCCATGACCTACAACATCCTGCGCCACCGCGACCATCCGAACGGCCTGTCCGACCCCGGCCTGCTGGCCACCATCCGTGGGGACCTGGCCCGCGACGGCTGGACCCTGCTGCGCGGCTTTGATCCCGACATGCAGGCCTTTTCGGGGCTGGTGACGACGCTGTGCCGCCGCGTGACCTTCGACCCGGCGCGCAGCCACACCACCGCCACCACGCAGATGGTCGATGCGGGCCTGGGTCCCATCGGCCTGCATATCGAAAACGGCAATACGCCGCGCTGTCCCGACATCGTCACCTTCTTCGCGCAGACCGCCGCCTTCGAGGGCTCGCAGACCACCATCTGCGACGGGCGCGCGGTCTGGGACCGCTTCGATGATGCACAACGCAGCCGCTGGTCGCAGGCGATGACCGTCGAACGGGTGCTGCCCGAAGCGTTGTGGAAACGCTATCTGGTGAACGAACACCCGGCCCTCAGCGACCCCGACCAGGTCACGATGGACCATGTGCTGCAGTTCAAGGCCAGCGTGCCGGGGCAGGATTTCACCCTGCATGACGACGGATCGCTGACCTATCGCCTGACTGTCGATCCGGTGCGCGGATCGGTTCTGGGCGGCACCGCCCCGGGCTTTGCCAACGCCGTCATGGGTCCGTCGCACAACTATCAGCCGCCGCGTTATGCGATGGCCGATGGCAGCGTCGTCACGCCGACCGAGGTCGAGGATATCCGCGCCTTGGCCGAGGAGGTCACGCACGAGATCAACTGGCAGGACGGCGACATCGCCATCCTGGACAACACCCGCGTCATGCATGGTCGCCGCGCCATCGCCGACGCCAACCGCAACCTGTTCATCGGCATGGGAATGATCTGACATGAGGACCCCAATGACACGCACCCTTCTGGCCGCCTTGGCCTTGACCCTGACCGCCTTCGGCACCGCGCATGCCGCCCCTGCCGCCAGCGTGCCGTCTTCGGGCCGGCTGGCCTTCGACGTGATGCGCAACGGACGCGACATCGGCGACTATGTCGTCACCTTTCGCGGCCAAGGCGGCGACATGACCGTGGATGTGGCCACCGACGTGTCGGTCAAGGTTCCTGTGATCGGCGTCAGCGCCTATCGCTTCCGCCAGACCAGCACGGAAACCTGGCGCGGCGGGCAACTGGCGGCGCTGGCCTCTCAGACGGACGACAACGGCACGCCCCACAAGATCAGCGTGGGCGCGACATCGCTGGTCCCCGCCAGCCTTTGGGATGCCGATATTCTGGCCGCAGGTCAGGTCCTGAACACCATCGACGGCAGCACCGACCAGATCAGCGTCAGCAATCTGGGCGCCGAGACCATCGCGACGGGCCAGGGCCCGGTTCAGGCCACGCATTACGCGCTGCGGGGCGATCTGAAGCGCGACCTGTGGTTCGCAGGCGCGACGCTGGTCCATGTCCGCTTTGCAGCCGAGGACGGATCGCAGGTCGATTACGTCCTGCGCTGAGGTCGGCGGCAACCTGCCTCGCGTCCAAGCCTGGTCAGCTTTGGGGCGATCCTATCACCTACCATAATGTGATGGTGCTGAGAGGGGATCGGGCTTCCAAAGCTGCGCTGTGTAAGTCCGCGTCATCCGTCAAGGCGGCACTCCCCTCCACAGGCAAATATGCGCAGCCCCCGCGCTATTGTGGCGCTCTGCCGCCGTGGGGGTCGGCACCATGGCTTGCTCGCAGCTTTGCTGCGTAAGGACAGCGCTACCGTGACGTAGGACATAAGCCGATCCCCACCAGCTCGGGATCGGTGCGCTCACGGTAATCGTTGGTTACGGGCAACGGGGATACGGGGATACGGGGCGTCGGGACGCCGACCTGAAGAGTATCGTCGCGCGCAGGCAGGCCTTGTCCATGGAACAGGGCATTCGGGGTTGCGATGCGGACCGAATAACCGCTGCCGTCATGCCGCTGGTGGTCGATTGTTCCAAGGGCATGATTCCGGCGACCCTGGTCAACCTCCGGCCCGTCGCACAGAAAGCGGGGAACCGCCTGTCACTATATCGGAATGCTGCCGAATGCCCCGTTCGTCTGTTAAACGGTCACATCGAACGATCCGGCACAGAAGATGACAGCCTTGCGTATTCATGAAAGGACACTGACCACAGCGCTGTCGTTGACGGCATTGCCAGCCATGGCAAACCCCGGCAAGGGCAACGGACATGGCGGCCATCATGGGCACAAGGTCCAGCAGCACAGCGGCTGTCCGCCGGGGCTGTCCAAGAAGTCGCCGTCCTGCGTGCCGCCGGGCAGGCCCACCAAAACGACATCCACTATGGCCGCAATGTGGGCGACAGATTGCGCGTGGGCGACTACACGCTGGTGCACGATTACAGCCGCTATGACATCGAACGCCGCGACGACTGGCGCTGTTACCGCGGCGGGGACCGCCTGATCCGCGTGGATGCGCAGACGCAGCAGATCCTGACGATCATCAACTTGACCCGCGTTCTGTTGAACTGACCGGCCCGGGCGGCGCATCCATGAATGCCGCCAGTTCCCCCGGAACCCCTGTCGCCTCGGTTCGTTGGCCCCACAACATGGTGAACGGAACGTCCCGGCCGCGTGGTCGGGATGCGCTTTCCATGATCGGAAACCGTTCGGCCCCCTTTGGCCGGCTGAGAGGTGTCAAGCGCGTGGAGAAGATGACGAAAGACAAACTGGGCTGGGCCATTCCGCTGATGCGGTTGGGATATGCGGGCAAGGGGCTGGTCTATCTGGCCGTCGCGGGCATCTCGCTCTATTCGATCTGGCGGGGCGGGCAGGCGCAGGACACCTCGTCCGCCTTGGGCTGGCTGGAAAACACCCTGTGGGGGGGCGTGACACTGTTTGTCATCCTGTTGGGGATGTTCGCCTATGCCCTGTGGCGCGTCATCGACGCCGCCTTCGATCTGGAAGATTATGGCAGCAAGGCCAAGGGCATCGTGGCCCGGATCGGCATGCTGGTCACCGGCGCCATCCATCTGGGCATCGGCGTTCTGGCCTTTTCCCTGCTGTTCGGCGGCAGCGACCAAGGCCAGGGGTCCAGCATCCCCCGTTATGTCGGGGCGGTGATGCAATGGCCGGGCGGACGCTGGATCATCGGCATCGCGGCCCTGCTGATCATCGGCGCGGGCATCCATTACATGAAGCAGGGATGGACGAACGAATACCGCCAGCAGCTTCAGGCCAACCAGTTCACTACCCGTTGGAATCCGATCCTGAAGGCAGGCCTGATCGCGCATGGAATCGTGGTGGGCGTCGTCGGCCTGCTGTTCCTGTTCGCCACATGGCGGGCCAACCCCCAGCAGGCGGGAGGGACGGGCGAAGCCTTTTCCTGGCTGTCGGGCCAAGTCTATGGCCAGATCCTGGTGATCGGGATCTGCCTGGGATTGGTCGGCTTTGCGGTCTTCTGCTTTGTCAACGCGGCCTACCGCATTGTGCCCAAGGTGTCCGGGCCAGACATCCAAAGCCTGGCGGCCAAGCTGAACAGTTATTCCCGCTAACGGGTTCGGCGGACGGTCCCAAGGGGCCGTCCGTTCATCCGATCGCGATGCGTCCGCTGCTGCAGGATGCGTCTTGCAAACCCCCGCGCCGTGCCTACCATCGCTGGCATGAAGGAACTTACCCTGCGCCAGGTCGAGGTGGTGCGCGCCGTGATGATCGCGGGCACGATCCAAGGCGCGGCCAACCTGCTGAACGTGTCAGCCCCCGGCATCAGCCGGCTGATCAAGCATACCGAGGACGGGCTTGGCATCCGTCTGTTCGAACGACGCGCCGGCGTCTTCGTCCCCGCGCAGGAAGCCCATTCCATCTTTGCCATGCTGGAACAGGTCCACCGCCGGATGGACAACCTGAACGCGGCGGTGGGCGCGTTGCAGAAGGGGCATGATTTTACGCTGTCCTTCGCCTCGGCGCCCTCGATCGCGCAATTCATCGCGGCGCGGGTGATCACCGGCCTGCGGCAGCGCTTTCCCGATCTGGACATCGATCTGGACATCCTGAAGATCGAGGAGACGCTGGATTATCTGCTGCTGGAGGAGGGCGAGGTCGTGATCATGTCCTCGCCGTTGGACAATCCAGCGGTCGAAAGCATTCCCATCTGCGAGGGGCGGATCGTGGCGATCATGCCAGAGGGACATGAGCTGGCGAAAAAGTCCGCCGTGTCGATCCGTGACCTGATCCGCTATCCCTTCATCGGCGTGGACCCCGACGATCCCTATGGGCGCACGCTGGCGCGGCCCTTTCTGGATGCCGGGTTGAACCCCCGCCATGCCATGCGTGGCCGTTTCGCGCAGACCATCGTTAGCCTGGTGCGCCACGGCTTGGGGGTGGCGGTGATCGACGAATTTTCGGTGGCCGAGGTCTATATGCCCGGTCTGGTGCGGCGCCCCTTGGTGGAACCCGCCATCATCACCGCCTGGTCGGTGCAGAAACGCGGTCGCCAGCTCTCCAGCTTTGCCGAACAGACGGTCCATCTGTTCCGCCGCGAATTGGCCAAGGCCCGCGCGCGCGAGACATGGGATCGCGCCCCAGATTAACATCATGTTACGACATCGGCAAAAACAGTATTTGCCGTTAAAGACGGTTTTGCGATATCCCCATGACAAGCCCCCAGTGGACGGGGCCGATCCAAGGGAGGATTACATGCGGAACATCGTTTGCGGCGCGATCGTCGCGCTTGGCCTTGCGGCGGCACCCGCCCTGGCCGAATACCCCGAACGCGACATCCAAGGCATCATCCAATGGGGTGCGGGCGGGTCCACCGACACGGTCAGCCGGTCCGTCACCCCCCACGCCGAGGACATCCTGGGCGCCAAGGTCATCTTGCAGAACGTCACGGGCGGCGTGGGTGCCATCGGCCTGAACCAAGCCGAACGGGCGGATGCCGATGGCTACACGCTGCTGTTCGGTGCGGAAAACCCGCTGCTGTACAAGGTGATGGGGTTGGGCCAGAAGGATTACTCGGACTTTGTCCCGATCAACATCATCGCCCGCGGCATTCCCATTCTGGTCGCCCGACCCGACGCACCCTTCGACACATTCCCCGAGATGGTCGAATACATCACCGCCAACCCCGGAGAGATCCGTTTCGGTTCGACCGGTCCGGGCGGCCTGCCTTCGGTCGTGACCGCCATGATCAACGAAAAGACGCCGCTGGATGTCACGGCCGTCCCCTATGACGGCGACGGCCCGGCGCTGACGGCGCTGCAGGGCGGCGCCATCGACGTGATGCCTGCCGTGCTGGGTGCCGCGCTGGAACCGGTGCGGGCCGGCAACCTGAAGGCCATCGCGATCTTTGATACCGAAGGCGTCGAGCAGCTGCCCGACACCCCGGCCATCACCGACACCAATCCAGAATTCGCCGATATTCTGCCCTGGGGCCCGTTCTTCGGCATCTTCGTCAAGGCTGGCACGCCCGACGACGTCGTGGCCAAACTGACCGACGCCTATGGTCAGGCAGCCCAGAACCCCGACTTCCTGTCGATGATGGACGGCCGCGGCTTCCGCATGCTGTCGCTGACCGGAACCGAGGCGCAGGACTTCCTGGACACCTGGCAAAGCCAGACCGCCTGGATCCTGTGGGACGGCGAGATCGCCAAGAACTCTCCCGAAGACTTCGACATCCCGCGTCCCTGACGCCGACATGTCGCGCTGTCCCGGTGATGCCGGGGCAGCCCCCCATTGCGCCGATGTTGCCCGCGCCGCCCGGTGACCGCAAGGAAGGACCCCTCCATGGACATGCCCCCGAAACGCCGCCCCGGAGAGCTGATCTTCAACGTGGCGATCATGCTTGCCAGCCTGTTCCTGCTCTATTCCGCCTATGGGATTTCGGGGTTCGAGGCCCTATCTTCCCCGGGCGTAATCCCGATGGCCACGACGGCGATCATGGCCATCGCGGGGGTGTTCATCCTGCGCGACACGCTGCGCAAAGGCCGCGGCGACCAGAGCCTGCGTCGCGATATCCTGCCGGCGGTCGTGGTCGTGCCGATCGTGATGATCCTGGGCTATGCGCTGCTGTTGCGGCCCTTGGGGTTCCTGCCCACCTCGGCGCTGTTCCTGTTCATCCTGGTGCGGTTCCTGTCGCGACGGTCCTGGGGCTTCTGCCTGGCCGTGGCCCTGGGCACGGTCATCGTCATCTGGGCCATTTTCCGGCTGATCTTTGCGGTGCTGATGCCGCAAGGGATCGTTCCCGAAGGGCGCATCGTCGCTTTCATCACGTCGCTGTTCTGAGGGCGCCATGGATATCCTGTCAAACCTTCTGATGCCGCTTTTGAACCTGGAACTGCTGTTCCTGATCGGCGCGGGGACCTTTGCCGGCATCTATGTCGGTGCCATTCCGGGCCTGTCGGTGACGATGGCCGTGTCGATCCTGATCTCTTTCACCTTCTCATGGGAGGTCTATCCGGCGCTGGCGCTGATGATCGGCATCTACATGGGGGGCGTCTATGGCGGGTCGCGGACGGCGATCCTGCTGAACATCCCCGGCGCGCCCTCGGCCATCGCCACGGCGCTGGACGGATTTCCGCTGGCCCAACAGGGCCGTGCCGGAGAGGCGATCGGCATCGTCACGGTCGTGTCCTTCATCGGCGGCTTCATCGGCATCTTCGCCCTTGGGGCCTTTGCGCCACTGCTGTCGGATTTCGCCATCGGCTTTCAGCCGCGCGACTTCATGCTGCTGGCGATCATGGGCATCCTGCTGGTCGGATCGCTGTCGGGCGACAGCTTGGTCAAGGGCGTCTTCGCGGGGGCCTTCGGCATCGCCATCGGTGCGGTGGGCATGGACCCGCTGACCATCCAGGACCGCTTCGTCTTCGGCATCGACGAATTGCGCGGCGGAATTTCCTTCGTGGCAGTGATGATCGGCCTGTTCGGCGTGTCCGAGGCCCTGATCCAGATGCACAGCATCCACAGCCCCGCCGTGCGCCAGCGCGTGGCCGGCATCATTCCCAGCTGGGCCAAGGTGCGCAAGCACCTGCCGCTTGGGCTGCAGACATCGACCATCGGCACGATCGTGGGTGCCCTGCCAGGCACGGGCGGCGACATCGCGGCGCTGATGGCCTATGACCACGCCAAGCGTGTGACCCGGAACCCCGAGACCCCCTTCGGCAAGGGCGCGGTCGAAGGCCTGGTCGCCCCCGAAACCGCCAACAACGCAGCCGTCGGCGGCGCCTTCATCCCGATGATGACGCTTGGCATCCCCGGCGACGCGGTCACCGCCATCATGATCGGCGCGCTGTTCATCCACGGCCTGAACCCCGGCCCAATGCTGATGATCGAACAGCCGGACATGTTCTGGTTCATCGTGGGGTCGCTGGCGCTGGCCAACTGCTTCATGCTGCTGTTCGGGCTGACGGGCATCCGGCTGTTCGTCAAGATCGTCGAACTTCCCCGCACCGTGCTGCTGCCCGTGATCATGGTCCTGTCCATCGTCGGCGCCTATGCCATCAACAACAGCCTGACCGATGTTTATTGGATGCTGGGCTTTGGCATCTTGGGCTATTTCATGCGGCTTTACGGCTATCCGCTGGCGCCGATCATCCTGGGGGTGATCCTGTCGCGGCTGCTGGATGACAACTGGCGGCGCGCCATCATCAGCGAACGCGAGGATTTCGGCGCCATGATGATGGGCATCTTCACCAGCCCGCTGTCGCTGTGCCTGTTCTTGGCGGTCGTGATGATCCTGGTCACCAACACGCCCTGGTGGGTGCGCTGGCGCGCCCGCAAGGCCACCGGCCAAACCGTTGCAGAAAGACAAGACCATGACTGAGCCCCTTCGCCTTGGCCTGATCGGCGACAACATCGCGGCGTCGCAATCCCCGCGCCTGCATCGGCTGGCGGGCCGGCAGAACTGCTGCCCGGTCAGCTATGACAGCCTGATCCCCGCCCTGGAGGGGCTGGATTTCGACGCGCTTTTCGCCCGCTGCGCCGTGTCGGGATATCGCGGCATCAACGTCACCTATCCCTACAAGGAGCGAGTGACGGAAAAGCTGCAGATCGACGATCCGCTGGTCAGGGCGATGGGGGCGGTGAACACGGTGCTGTTCGATGCGGATGGCCCGCGCGGGTTCAACACCGATTATTCCGGCTTTGTGTCGGCATACCGGCGTGTGCGGAGCGAGCGGGCGCCGGGGGCTGTGCTGATGATCGGCGCGGGCGGCGTCGGGCGCGCCATTGCCTTTGGCCTGATCGCCTTGGGGGCCACGGAAATCCGCCTGGCTGATCGCGACCTGGCGCGCGCCGAGGCTCTGGCTCGCAGCCTGCGCGACGCACAGCCAAGCGTCACGGTCCTGACAGGCACGGATGCGGCCGCGATGGCGGGTGGCGCAGATGGGCTGGTCAATGGCACGCCCGTCGGCATGGTCGGTTACGACGGCACACCGCTGCCTGCGCTCCTGATGCAGGGTGCTGCCTGGGCCTTCGATGCGGTCTACACGCCCGTCCAGACGCAATTCCTGAGCGATGCCGCTTCGGCGGGCCTGCAGATCATTTCGGGGTACGAGCTGTTCGTGGGACAGGGCGTCGATGCCTGGGCGTTGTTCACCGGCCTGCCCTTGGACGAAGCCCGCCTGCGGGCGGATCTGGCAGCGGGGCATGACACCGAATGAAGACCTCGATCGCCACCGTGTCCCTGTCGGGCAGCCTGACGACCAAGCTGGCCGCCATCGCCGCCGCCGGTTTCGACGGGATCGAGATCTTCGAACAGGATTTCCTGGCCTCGGATTTTGCCCCGGCCGAAGTGGGCCGCATGGTCCGCGACCACGGGCTGGAGATCACGCTGTTTCAGCCCTTCCGCGATTTCGAAGGCCTGCCCGAACCGCATCGGAGCCGCGCCTTCGCTCGCGCCGAACGCAAGTTCGACCTGATGAACCAGTTGGGCACCGACCTGATGCTGGTCTGTTCGACCGTGCATCCGGCGGCCATCGGCGGCATCGACCGCATGGCGCAGGATTTCCGCGACCTTGGCGACATGGCCGCCCGCCACGGCGTCCGCGTGGGGTTCGAGGCGCTGTGCTGGGGCCGCTTCGTCAACGACCACCGCGATGCCTGGGAGGTGGTGCGCCGCGCCGATCACCCGAATATCGGACTGATCCTGGACAGTTTCCACACGCTGGCGCGCAAGATCGACCCGGCCTCGATCCGGGCGATTCCGGGCGACAAGATCTTTTTCGTCCAGCTGGCCGATGCGCCGGCGATCGACATGGACCTGCTGTACTGGTCGCGCCATTTCCGCAACATGCCCGGCGAGGGCGATCTGGACGTGGCAGGCTTCATGCGCGCGGTCACCGCGACCGGCTATTCCGGCCCGCTGAGCCTGGAGATCTTCAATGATCAGTTTCGCGCCGGGCTGCCCCGGCTGGTGGCGCAGGACGGGCATCGCAGCCTGATCGCGGTCATGGATGCGGTGCGGCGGTCGTCGTCCATGGCCATTCCCGGCCTGCCTGACCTTTCGGCCCCCCAACCCGTCGAACGGGTCGAATTCATCGAATTCGCCACCAGCGAGGCCGAAGCCCCCGCGCTGGAGGCCCTGCTGGCCAGTGCAGGCTTTGCGAAATCCGGCCAGCATGTGTCCAAGCAGGTCACCCTGTGGCGTCAGGGCGCGACGAACCTGCTGGTCAACACCGATCCGATGGGGTTTTCGCACAGCTCCTATGTGGCGCATGGCACCACCGTTTCCGAAATCGCGCTGCTGGTCGGGGACGCGCGGGCGGCCTTTTCCCGCGCCACCGCGCTGCTGGCACAGCCCCATCGGCAGGACGCGCCCCTGGGCCAGCTGGCCATTCCCGCCATCCGCGGCGTCGGCGGCAGCGTGATCCGGTTGTTGGATGACCGATCGGACCTGGCCGATATCTGGCAGGTCGATTTCCGCTCGGCCCCCGCGCCGGTCGGGGCGGGCATCACCGGGATCGACCATGTGGGCCAGACGATGGCCTATGACGAGATGCTGAGCTGGACGCTGTTCTATACCTCGATCTTCGACGGGCAGAAGGCACCGATGGTGGATGTGGTGGACCCCGACGGGCTGGTCCGCAGCCAGGCGGTGCAGCTGGGCGGCCTGCGCGTGACGCTGAACGGCGCCGAGGCGCGCCACACCCTGGCGGGCCGCTTCATCGAGGACAGCTTCGGCGCCTCGGTCCAGCACGTGGCCTTTGCCAGTGACGACATCTTTGCCACGGCGGACCGCCTGGCGGATCTGGGATTCGCACCCCTGCGGATCGGGGCCAATTACTATCAGGACATCCAAGCCCGTTTCGGGCTGGAGGACGATCTGGTCGCGCGGATGCAGCGCGCCAACATCATGTATGACGAGGATGCCGACGGCCACTTCTTCCAGCTTTACAGCGAACCCCGCACCGATGGCTTCTTCTTTGAAATTGTCCAGCGTCAGGGCGGGTATGCAGGCTATGGCGCGCCGAACGCGCCCTTCCGCATCGCCGCCCAGAAACGCGCCGCGCGCCCGTCGGGCATGCCCAAACGCTGAGCCGGTGCGCCCTCAGTTGTCCTTGCAGAAGGCTTCATAGAGGGCCGCCATCAGCACCTCCAGATCGGGATCGCTGATCCGGTAATAGATCGTCTGACTTTCGCGCCGCGTATCGACCATTCCGGCCTCGCGCAGCTTGGCCAGGTGCTGGCTCAGGGCCGATTGGCCCAAGCCCACCGCCTGCTGCAGCGTCCCCACCGACCGTTCCCCCTTGGCCAGTTCGCACAGGATCAGCAGGCGCTTGGCATTGGCGACCAGTGCCAGCCGCCCTGCGACGTGATCGGCCCGCTGTTGCAGGATCCGCGAGGCCTGATCGTCCAGTTCCATTATATTAGCCTTGACTGAATTAGCGTTATTTAATATATACAGCATCGGGCACCGCAGGACAAGTGGCGCCGCCATGATGGAGAACGGCCATGCAGATCGTGACACAGACCGCATTCACGCCTTGGGCATCCCTGGGCGGCGGCATCCTGATCGGCCTCAGCGCGGTGATGGTCATGGCCCTTTTCGGGCGCATCGCCGGGATCGCGGGCATATCGCAAGGTGCCCTGGGCGCCATCGTGCCCCTGCAGGGTGCCGCCCGTGACAGGGATTGGCGATGGGCCTTCCTGCTGGGACTGCTGGCGGCACCGCTGGCCATTCTGGCCTTCGGCGGCAGCGTAGTTCAGACCGTCCCGCAGAACCTGCCCGCCATGGGCATTGCGGGTCTGCTGGTCGGCGTCGGCACCGCATTGGGGTCGGGATGCACCTCGGGGCACGGGGTCTGCGGGCTTGCCCGGCTGTCGAGGCGGTCGCTGGCGGCGGTCGCCACCTTCATGGCGGCGGGTTTCGTCACCGTCTTTGTCATCCGCCACGTGATGGGGGGTCTGTGATGCGCATCCTATGGGGCTTTCTCTCTGGCCTGGTCTTCGGGCTGGGGCTGGTGATCTCGGGCATGTCTGACCCAGCCAAGGTTCTGAACTTCCTGGACCTTGCGGGCAGCTGGGACCCCAGCCTGGCCTTCGTCATGGGCGGGGCCACCATCACGACCTTTCTGGGTTACCGCATGGCATGGCGGCGCCCGGCGCCCGTTCTGGACACATCCTTCGACATTCCCACGAACCGCAGGATCGACAGGCCCCTTCTGACGGGCGCGGCGCTGTTCGGAATCGGTTGGGGGATCGGCGGCTTCTGTCCCGGCCCCGCCTTCACCGCACTTCCCCTGTTGGCACCAGGCACCTTGGTCTTCGTGCCGGCCATGCTGGTCGGCCTGTGGATCGGCGCCCGGATCAAGGCCCGCGGGCTTTCCGACATGAAAGGAGCATCAGCATGAGCCGTTCGAAACTCAAGCAACCGGTCGTTCGTCATTCGCCGTCCCGCGGCGCAGGCAGCCCCGATGTCTGGGGCATCTATGAACCCGATACCGGGTCCATCCAGTATATCTGCGCCGACCCCGCCACCCGCAAGGCGGCGCTGATCGACGTGGTCTGGAACCTGGACCCGCGCAATTATCGCTTTTCGACCACCAGCATGGATCAGGTGCTGGACCTTGTCGGCAAGCATGGTCTGAGCGTCGAATGGGTTTTGGACACCCATCCCCATGCCGATCACGTCATGGCCTCGGCCCATCTGCGCGATCGAACGGGGGCACCGACCGCCATCGGCGAAAAGGCTCCCGACATCGCCCGCATCTGGGCCGATCTCTATCACCTGCCCGACGCCTTCGATCCGCCCCGCGATTTCGACCGCCTGTTTGCCGATGGCGAGACCTTCCGCATCGGCGATCTGGAAGTGGGCGTGATGCTGTCGCCCGGTCACACGCTTGGGTCCGTCACCTATGTCTGCGGCGATGCGGCCTTTACCCATGACACGCTGATGCAGCCCGATGTCGGCACATCGCGCGCCGATTTCCCCGGCGGCACCACCGAAGAGCTGTGGGACTCGATCCAGGCGATCCTGGCCCTGCCCGGTGACACGCGGCTGTTCGTCGGCCATGATTACGGCAGCGACACCCGCGACGAACCCGAATGGGAGGCCACCGTGGCGCAGCACCGCGCCGAAAACCGCCATGTCAAGGACGGCACCGACCGTGACGACTGGATCAAGCGGCGCAACGAACGCGACGCCACGCTGCCCTTGCCCGACCGGATCATGGCAGCGCTGCAGATCAACCTGCGCGGCGGCCGCCTGCCCCCGACCGAGGCCGATGGTCACAGCTATCTGAAGATTCCCGTCAACCGCTTCTGAGGAGAGGGCGCATGGCACCGAAAGCCCGCGGCCTGTGCCGGTTCCTGCCGATCCTGGACTGGGGCCGCCGCTATGACCGGCAGGCCCTGGTGGGCGACGGGATGGCGGCGGTGATCGTGACGATCATGCTGATCCCGCAATCGCTGGCCTATGCCATGCTGGCGGGCCTGCCGCCGGTTGTCGGGCTTTACGCCTCGATCCTGCCGCTGCTGGTCTATGCGCTGTTCGGCAGCAGCCGTACCCTGTCGGTGGGACCGGTGGCGGTGGTGTCGCTGATGACCGCAACCGCGGCCGGCGCCGTCGCAACGCCGGGCAGCCCCGAATACCTGGCCGCAGCGTTGGCGCTGGCGCTGCTGTCGGGGCTGATCCTGCTGGCCATGGGTATCTTTCGGCTTGGCTTTGTGGCGAACCTGCTGTCGCACCCGGTGATTTCAGGCTTCATCACTGCTTCCAGCCTGCTGATCGCGGCAGGCCAGTTGAAGCATATCCTGGGCATCAAGGCCGAGGGCCATACCCTGGTCCAGATCCTCCCCTCGCTGCTGGGTAACCTGGGGCGGACGCATCTGCCGACGCTGATCATCGGGATGGCGGCGACCGCATTTCTCTTGTGGTCGCGGCGATGGTTGAAACCGACGCTGCAGGCGCTGAACGTGCCGGAAGGGGTCGCCGCACTGGTGTCGCGGACCGGGCCGGTGATGGTGGTGATCGCCTCGATCATTGCGGTGACGGTTCTGGATCTGGCCGCACGAGGCGTGGCCGTGGTGGGCGACATTCCACGTGGCCTGCCGCCCCTGTCGCTGCCTGCGATGGACCTGTCGCTGTGGATCACGCTGCTGCCCGCCGCCACGCTGATCGCGCTGATCGGCTTTGTCGAGTCAGTCTCGGTCGCGCAGACCCTGGCGGCCAAGCGGCGGCAATCAATCGCCCCCGACCAGGAGCTGATCGGGCTGGGCATGGCAAACCTGGCGGCGGCCCTGACCGCGGGCTATCCTGTGACGGGCGGTTTCGCACGCTCGGTGGTCAATTTCGATGCCGGCGCCCAGACCCCTGCGGCGGGGGCCTTCACCGCCATCGGCATCGCACTGGCATCCGTTTTTCTGACGCCGCTTCTGTATCACCTGCCGATCGCGGTGCTGGCTGCCACCATCATCGTCGCGGTGCTGGGCTTGGCCGATTTCGGCGCGCTGCGGCGGACCTGGAAATACGCCCATGCCGATTTCGCGGCGCTGGCCGCGACCCTGCTGGTCACGCTTGGCGTTGGCGTCGAGGCGGGGATCATGGCCGGCGTCGCAGTCTCGGTGCTGCTGCACCTCTGGGCGGCCTCGCGCCCGCATGTCGCGGTGATCGGCCTTGTGCCGGGCACCCAGCATTTCCGCAACGTGAACCGACACGATGTCCTTTGCACCCCTTCGGTCCTGGGCCTGCGCATTGACGAGAGCCTGTTCTTCGCCAATGCCCGCGCCATTGAGACCGTCATCCAGCAACAGGTTGCCGACCGGCCCGACCTGCGCCACGTCGTGCTGAACTGCGCCGCCATCAACAGCATCGATGCCAGCGCGCTGGAAAGCCTGGAGCTGATGATGCACCGGTTGCATGATGCGGGCATCCAGTTGCACCTGTCCGAGGTCAAGGGCCCGGTCATGGACCGACTGAAGCGCAGCGACTTCATGCATCACCTGACAGGCGGGGTGTTCTTGTCGCATTATCAGGCGCTTATGCAACTTGTCCCCGAACTTGGACGAATATCGCGGGCAGTATGACGGTTCAGGTGCCGTTCCCGGCTGCGTCAAGGCCCAGATGTAATAACTAGCCGTGTGGCGTTGCCGGTCTGGGGCTTCCCCAGCCCATTCGACAAGTTTCAGCGTTCAATCAAACGCTTCCATCAGCATATCCACGGCAATGAATATATCGGGGTCACCCATTCCATTGGCCCATTTGACCACCGAAACGATCAGTTATCAGCTTGGGATATAGCAGATGAAGCTACGGTCAGAACGGGGCAGTGGCGGCCAATGCGATTGCGGAGAGGTAGGTCTCCGGACACTTGGTGCTACGCGTCGCGCCACGTCTCCAGTGTTTCAGCCACCCGAACATGATCTCTATGCGATTGCGCCTTTTGTAGCGGCACTTGTCGTATTTAACGGTCTTCTTACAAGACTATCGACCGGAAATGCAGGCTTTTATTCCTCTGTCTGGCACTGTTTGTCAAAGCCGGTCAGCGTCATAGCCCCGGTCTGCCCGAAACCAATTGACCTGTACAGGCTGTCCAGAAGCGCCGCTGCGCCGGTATAATCACTGAGCTGTCTCGCCAACATGAAGTCGCCTTTCGCATCGGTGACGGCGAACAGCTTTGTGTTCATTCCGCCTTTCGTTCGACCGGTCTGGCGATCGCGCCCCCTTTTTTGTACCCATTCTGCAAGCCGTGTGGTGCGCTTTCAGATACTTGCCCAAGAACACTAGAACGTATGGCGTTCGCCTGCTCACTTTGATCATGATTGTCTTCGGATCGGTTGCATCGGCGGCCAAGCCCACCATGATCCGGGAGAAGACACCGTCATCGCTCCAGCGCTTCCAACGGTTATAGAGCGTCTTCGCCGGTCCATATTCCTTTGGTGCGTATCACCTTCGCAAGCCGTTGCGATTGATGAGAATAATTCCGCCGAGGACCGGCCGATCATGGACAAGTGGCCTGCCATGGCTCTTTGGAAAGAAAGGGCGAAGCTGCGCCATCTGCGCTTGGATCAGCCAGAACAAGTTGCTCATAGATCAGGTCTAATTGCAGCGGTTTTAATGACGAAATCGGTCCAAAATCAGTGGGTCTGGATCCAAAAGTTTTTGCTCAACCTCTCTTCCACGCTAATGTGGTCTTCGTAGCTGTAAGAATACCCCTGCACTCCATAGAAAATGAAGGGCGGCAGAACCGAGAAGCCCATGTAGTGCATCAAATATTGTAGGGGCCAGAGCGTCGTGTCGAGATTACAACCCCGGCTTCCGGGGCCGAAAGCTGCGCGTAGGTCACCCGTGGTGACGGATACGATTGCGTGGTTCACCATAAAATAACCTGCACCGTAGCGCATTCGGCTAGTATATAAGCTTCCGCTCACTGGGATCTGCGGTCTTTGCACCCTCGGTGCGGGGCTATTGAACAACGAACTCTGCATCGGCCGGCTGGTGTGGAACCGACCGCACTATGTGAAGGACCCGGGCACCGGCCGCCGTGTCTCTCGACTGAACCCGCCTGAAGCGCTGATTATCACAGAGGTCCTTGAACACAGGATCATCGAAGGGGAGCCTTGGGAGCAGGTGAAGGGACGGCAGTGGGAGATCGATCAGGACCCGCGTATCACGGCGATCAAGGCCACGCGCTTCTGGGAGAAGAAGGGCCAGATCCACCTGCTGACCGACCTTCTGCGCTGCGGGACCTGCGGTGGAGGGTTTGCCGCCGTCGGCCGGGACTATCTGGCCTGCTCGGCCGCGCGCAAGCTCGGCACCTGCACGCAAAGGACATCCATCCGCCGTCCCGTGCTGGAAGAAGCGGTGTTGAGGCTGACCTGAGCCCCGCATTCTCCTCCGGTTTGAGATAGAATCCGCTTCAAACCGAGGAGACGGAGGAT
>NZ_QJPK01000025.1 GCF_003259195.1 Paracoccus sediminilitoris | reverse complement strand
CGGTTTCAGGCGCTCAATCCGCGCCTCGGCCAGCCAGTAAAGATTGCTCATAGAGCAGGTCTCCTTGCGGAGCCTGGATCACGGCAACGGACTGAAATCAATGGGTCTGGAGCCTAAATGAACAGGCTTGGGCGGACCGATCCCAACCTGCCTGTGCACGGCGGTCAGGAGTATTGTGCGACCGACGACCACCCCGCGGACGGCGGATGGCGCTTCATCGTCAACCAGCAATGCCATTCTGGATTGACGAGGCCGGGAGGCTCTTCGCAAAGATTGGAGGCTAGGCGCACCGTCCGCGCCCTGTCACTGAGATCCTCGACAACTGGTCCGAACCTTATATTTCGTCCTGCGGGACCCCGCGGTCTGGAACACATGCAGAGGGGCGGCGCGACCTCGTCCAAGCCTGTTTTTGATACTTCGTAACGACGACACAACTGCATTGTCGCGGTCGCGCGACAGGGCGCCATCGCGGCCAGAGGCCCGGTCACCGGGTTCATCATCCTGCGGAGTAAGGAGGGATGCCCGGATGAAAACCGCCGTGCCGGGCTGCACAATCCGCCGAGCGCGGTGATCATGGGCTGCATCGCTGCGCCGGAGGGAGGATTAACCTCGCAGCGGATGAGGCACCAAGCAGCAGGGGACCTGAACTGACCGCGAAAACAAACTTTAAGCATCTCAACCTCAGTCAAATATCATCGCGCATAAGGGTCAATAAAGTTGACCTTACGTCGCCTGTTGCAGATCATGCAGAAAATATTCCAGACATTTGCGTAAATGATGGAACGTGGTTCCGGCAGGTTGTATGCCTAAGGAATGACCATCATGAAACCGGCGCGAAAAGTCGGGCACGAAGACCAAGGTTCAACAGAGACTGGAAGGATAATCCGAATGACATATCTCTCGCGTGGCATGATCGCGGTTTCGGCGCTGGCGCTGATGACCGTGGCGGCGCAGGCCAAGACGTTCGTTTACTGTTCCGAAGCATCGCCCGAGGGTTTCGACCCGGCGCCCTATACCGCCGGCAGCACCTTCGACGCCTCGGCGCATCCGATCTATAACCGCCTGACCGAGTTCAAGAAGGGCACGACCGAGGTCGAGCCTGGTCTGGCCGAAAGCTGGGAAGTGTCCGAGGACGGCACTGAATACACCTTCAAACTGCGCCAAGGCGTCAAGTGGCACTCGAACGAGATTTTCACGCCCACCCGCGATTTCAACGCCGATGACGTCATCTTCTCCTATGAGCGTCAGGCGAATGCCGATCACCCGTGGCACCAGTACATCCCCGGCGTGACCTATGAATACTACACCTCGATGGCGATGCCGTCGCTGGTCAAGTCGATCGAGAAGATCGATGACTATACCGTCAAGTTCACCCTTAACCAGCCCGAGGCCCCGTTCCTGGCCAATATCGCGATGCCCTTCGCGTCGATCGTGTCCAAGGAATATGCCGACAAGCTGGTGGCCGACGGCCGTCAGGAAGACCTGAACAACATGCCGATCGGCACCGGTCCCTTCACCTTCCTGGCCTATCAGAAGGATGCCGTGATCCGGTACCAGAAGAACGCCGACTACTGGGGCACCGCACCCAAGATCGACGACCTGATCTTTGCGATCACCCCCGACAGCGCCGTGCGCCTGCAAAAGCTGAAGGCCGGCGAATGCCAGCTGATGCCCTATCCCGCGCCCGCCGACATCGAGGCGATCCGCGCCGATGACAGCCTGAAGCTGGACGAACAGCCCGGCCTGAACGTCGGCTATCTGGCCTATAACACCACCGTCGCGCCCTTCGACAATCCCAAGGTCCGCAAGGCGCTGAACATGGCCATCAACAAGCAGGCCATCGTGGACGCCGTCTTCCAGGGTGCTGCCGAACCGGCCAAGAACCCGATCCCGCCGACCATGTGGTCCTATAACGACGCGATCCAGGACGATCCGTACGATCCCGAAGCCGCCAAGGCAATGCTGGAGGAAGAGGGCGTCACGGACCTGTCCATGAACATCTGGGCGATGCCCGTCCAGCGTCCCTACATGCCCAACGCGCGCCGCACGGCGGAGCTAATGCAGGAAGACCTGTCCAAGGTCGGCGTCAGCGCGCAGATCGTGTCCTATGAATGGGGCGAATACCTGTCCAAGTCGATGGAGCCGGGCCGCGATGGCGCCGTGCTGCTGGGCTGGACCGGCGACAACGGTGACCCGGACAACTTCCTGTCGGTGCTGCTGTCCTGCGATTCCGCGGGCGAGGGCGGTGCGAACCGCGCCTTCTGGTGCAATGAGGAATTCTCGGGGCTGCTGAAGGACGCCAAGGTCACCGCCGATCAGGCAGAACGGACCGCGCTTTACGAAAAGGCGCAGGAGGTCTTCAAGGATCAGGCGCCCTGGTTCACCATCGCGCATTCGACGCAATACGTGCCGATGTCCAGCAAGGTCTCGGGCTTCGTCATGAGCCCGCTTGGCGATTACACCTTCGAGACGGTCGACCTGGCCGAATAATCAGCCCGATCGCAACTCTGCAACCGGACGCGCGGGGCCCATGCCCCGCGCTTTCCTCAAGGTAAAAGGGCAAATGGTCCGTTTCATCCTCTCAAAACTGTTGTTCCTGATCCCGACCTTCCTGGGCATCACGATCATCGCGTTCGGCTTCGTGCGCATCCTGCCGGGCGATCCGGTGCTGCTGATGGCCGGCGAACGCGGCGTCACGCCGGAACGTCATGCCGAACTCAGCGCGCAGCTGGGCTTCGACCGTCCGCTGGTGATGCAATATCTGGAATTCCTGAACCGGCTGTTCCATGGCGACCTCGGCAATTCGCTGGTCACCAAGAAGCCCGTCCTGACCGAATTTCTGGCCCTGTTCCCGGCAACGGTCGAACTGGCCCTGTTCGCCATCATCATTGCGACTGTCATCGGCGTTCCGGTCGGTGTCCTGGCAGCGATCAAGCGGGGCAGCTGGTTCGACCAGGTGTCGATGACCGCCGCGCTGGTCGGCTTTTCGATGCCCATCTTCTGGTGGGGTCTGCTGCTGATCATCTTCTTTTCCGGCATCCTGGGCTGGACGCCTGTGTCCGGTCGGATCGACCTGCTGTATTATTTCCCCGACGCCACCGGCTTCATGCTGATCGACAGCCTGATGTCGGGGCAGGAGGGGGCCTTCACCTCGGCCGTCAGTCACCTGATCCTGCCGTCCGTGGTGCTGGCGACGATCCCCTTGGCCGTCATCGCGCGCCAGACCCGTTCGGCGATGCTTGAAGTGATGGGCGAGGATTACGTCCGCACCGCCCGCGCCAAGGGCATGCCGCAACGCCGCGTCATAGGCGTGCATGCACTGCGCAACGCGATGATCCCGGTCGTCACCACCATCGGCCTGCAGATCGGCGTGCTGATGGCCGGAGCCATCCTGACCGAGACGATCTTTTCCTGGCCCGGCATCGGCAAATGGATGATCGACAGCATCTCGCGCCGCGATTACCCGGTGGTCCAATCGGGCCTGCTGCTGATCGCGGGCATGGTCATGGTGGTCAACCTGCTGGTCGACCTGACCTATGGCCTCATCAACCCCAGGATCCGTGCATCATGAGCGATACGACCGTCAAACTCTCCGACGCCGCCATCCGCCGCAGGATGCTGGCCGAATTCTGGTTCTATTTCAGCCAGAACCGTGGGGCCGTCGCGGGCCTTGTGGTCTTTTCACTGCTGGTGGTGGTGGCGATCTTCGCGCCGCTTCTGGCCCCGCATGGCGCGGCCACGCAGTATCGCGACGCGCTGCTGTTGCCGCCCGTCTGGCAGGAGGGCGGCAACAGCCGCTTTCTGCTGGGCACCGATGCGGTCGGGCGGGACATGCTGTCCCGCCTGATCTATGGTGCGCAATATTCGCTGTTCATCGGCGTCGTGGTCGTCTCGATCGCGCTGGTCGGGGGCATCATCATCGGGCTGGTCGCGGGCTTCTTCCGGGGCTGGGTCGATGCGATCATCATGCGCATCATGGACCTGATCCTGGCCTTCCCGTCGCTGCTGCTGGCACTGGTGCTGGTGGCGGTCCTGGGACCGGGACTGACCAACGCAATGATCGCCATCGCCATCGTCTATCAGCCGCATTTCGCCCGCCTGACCCGCGCCGCTGTCATGGGCGAGATGGAGCGTGAATACGTCACCGCCGCCCGCGTGGCCGGTGCCGGCAACATGCGCCTGATGTTCAAGACCATCCTGCCCAATTGCCTTGCGCCGCTGATCGTCCAGGCCACGCTGTCGTTTTCCTCGGCGGTGCTGGATTCCGCGGCACTTGGTTTTCTGGGCATGGGCGCGCAGCCGCCCACGCCCGAATGGGGCACCATGCTGGCCGAGGCGCGCGAGTTCATCCTGCGCGCATGGTGGGTGGTGACATTCCCCGGCCTTGCCATCCTGATCTCGGTGCTGGCCATCAACCTGATGGGGGACGGTCTGCGCGACGCCCTTGATCCCAAACTGAAGCGGAGCTGACGAATGGCCATTCTGAACATCCGCAACCTGACCGTCACCTTCGCGACCGCCACCGGCAGCTTCACGGCCGTCAACGGAATCGACGTCCATGTCGACCGGCACGAGGTTCTGGCGATCGTGGGCGAATCCGGGTCGGGCAAATCGGTCTCGATGCTGGCGGTGATGGGCCTTCTGCCCGACACCGCCACCGTCACCGCCGATGAGATGACCTATGACGGGCGCGATCTGCTGAAGATGTCGCCCGCCGAACGGCGCAAGCTGATCGGGCGCGAGATCACCATGATCTTCCAGGAACCCGTCGCATCCTTGAATCCGTCCTTCACGGTCGGTTTCCAGATCGAGGAGGTGCTGCGCATCAATCTGGGCCTTTCGGGGCGCGCCGCACATGACCGCGCGGTCGAATTGTTCACCGCCGTGGGCATCCCCGACCCCGAGGCCAAGCTGAAGGCTTATCCGCATCAGATGTCGGGCGGGCAATGCCAGCGCGTCATGATCGCCATCGCCATCGCATCCGAGCCTCGCCTGCTGATCGCGGACGAACCGACGACGGCGCTGGACGTGACGATCCAGAAGCAGATCCTGGACCTGCTGATGAAGCTGCAGGAGGATTACGGCATGGCCCTGATCCTGATCACCCATGACATGGGTGTCGTGGCCGAAACAGCCGACCGGGTCGTGGTGCAGTACAAGGGCCGAAAGATGGAGGAGGCCGACGTGCTGTCCCTGTTCGAGGCCCCTCAGAGCCCCTATACGCGGGCGCTGCTGTCGGCCCTGCCGGAACATGCGACGGGCGACCGCCTGCCGACCGTGTCCGACTTTTTCCAAGAGGAGCCCGTGCGATGACCCCCGTAGTCGAAGGCCGTGCCATCACCCGCGATTACCACGCGGCGGGCGGCATGTTTTCCAAGGGCAGCACGGTGCGCGCCCTGAAGGGCATCGACTTTCAGGTGCAGAAGGGCAAGACGCTGGCCATCGTCGGCGAAAGCGGTTCGGGGAAATCCACCCTGGCCCGCATCATCGCGCTGATCGACCCGCCCAGTTCCGGCGAGATCCTGATCGAGGGCAAGCCCGTCGACATCGCCGCCCGCCGCCCGGGCCCCGAGATGCGGTCCAAGGTGCAGATGGTGTTCCAGAACCCTTATGGCAGCTTGAATCCCCGCCAGAAGGTCGGGGACGTACTGATGGAGCCGCTGATCATCAACACCAAGGTCCCCGCCGCCGAACGCCGCGAAAGGGCGCAGGCGATGCTGGCCAAGGTCGGGCTGCAGCCCGAGCATTTCAACCGCTATCCGCATATGTTCTCGGGCGGGCAGCGGCAGCGGATCGCCATCGCTCGGGCGCTGATGCTGAACCCCTCGCTGCTGGTGCTGGACGAACCGGTCTCGGCGCTGGATCTTTCGGTGCAGGCGCAGGTGCTGAACCTGCTGGCCGATCTGCAGGACGAACTGGGGCTGACCTATGTCTTCGTCAGCCATGATCTGTCGGTGGTGCGCTATATCGCCGATGACGTGATGGTCATTTCCAAGGGTGAGGCAGTCGAACAGGGCAGCCGCGAGGAACTGTTCGCCAATCCGCGCCACCCCTATACGCAGCAACTGTTCGCCGCGACCCCGGCGACCGACCTGGAGGCGATCCGCGCCCGCGTAGAACGCCGCAAGGCCGCGCGCATGGCGGCAGAGGCGTGACCTGATTGTCGCCGCCCTTCGGGGCGGCGGCGGTTTTCAGCGGCGTTTGCCGCCGCGGGGCAGCGTGACGCGATTGTTGCGCGGACCTGTCTGAACGGGCGTATTGGCGGTGTTTTCCTGATCCAGCTTGCGCCACCGTTCCAGCCGATCGGCCGACAGATCGCCCGCCTTGACGGCCGCCTGCACCGCGCAGCCCGGTTCATGTTCATGGGTGCAGTTGCGGAACCGGCACAGCGGCGCCAGTTCGGTGATTTCCGCAAACAGCACCTCCAGCCCCGCCGCCACGTCGCTGACATGCAGCGTGCGCATGCCCGGCGTGTCGATCACCCAGCCCCCGCCCGCGATGCCGTGCAGCGACCGCGCGGTGGTCGTATGGCGGCCCTTGGCGTCGCCTTCGCGGATGCCGCCGGTCAGCTGCTGCTGGTCTGGGGCCTTTTCCGCCAGGGTGTTCAGCAGCGTCGATTTCCCCACGCCGGACGATCCGACCAGCGCCACCGTCTGTCCCGGCCCCGACCACGGCAGCAGCGCATCGG
Organism: Paracoccus sediminilitoris; assembly: GCF_003259195.1. Taxonomy (GTDB): domain Bacteria; phylum Pseudomonadota; class Alphaproteobacteria; order Rhodobacterales; family Rhodobacteraceae; genus Paracoccus; species Paracoccus sediminilitoris. Next base: position 45,438 of record NZ_QJPK01000025.1, on the reverse strand, counting down.
TCGCATCGGGGTCCTTGGCATTGACCATCACCACCTGCAAGTCACGCTGGAGTTCCAGCGCCTGGTCGCGATAGCCAGCCGCGTCATCGGTCTTGTCGATCTTGGTCAGGACGATCACGGGGGTTGTGCCGGCTTCGTTCGCCAGCGCCAGATAGCGTTCCAGCCGCGCCGCGTTGAAATCGTCGTTGCACGAGGTGACGATGAACAGCGTGTCGACATTGGCTGCGATCAGCTGGGGACTGCGCATGTTCTCGTTCCGGCGGCGCAGCAAGGACGCCCGTTCCAGCCGCCGCATGGCCACGCGGCTGTCGGGATCGACCAGCACCCAATCTCCCACGGCGAAATCGTTTGTGGTGACATGCAGCGGCAGTTCCAGCCGGATCTGGTCCTGTCCCGTCTGCGCCGAGAGCCGCGACCGATGGACCGAGGCGATGCGCATGGGCACCAGTCCCGCATCCTCGGGGGTGATCTGTTCGGCATAGAAATCGGTCCAGCCAAGGCCGGAAAGCTGGGGAAATGTCATCTGCTGCACCTGTCCTGTCCGTCCTGAATGGGCATGCAGGGGTTCGGATGCAAGCCTTTCCTTGCGCGCAGGGCTGCCCCGCATAAGGTCTTATGGACAGGAAACGTCCTGCGTGCTGCCATCGGGTGGGGGACAGGCCATGCGCGACACCGACCACATGACCGAGATCGACCGCGTTCTGCGCGGACAGGCCACCGGGCGCGACGACGTGGTGCGCAGCAGCTGGCGGCGTTGCGTCGAAAGCTGGGGGCTGGACCCCACGCGCCCTTCGCCCGCCCATGTCGTGTCCGATGCACAGCTGCGCAGCCACCGGGAACAATCCGAACGCCTGATCGCCATCGCGCGGTCGGGCCTTGATGCGCTGTTCCGCCAGGTGGCGGGGCAAAGCTATGTCCTGCTGCTGGCCGATGCCAAGGGCGTGACGGTCGATTTTCTGGGCGACCTGCGCCAGGCGGATGATCTGCGCGGCGCGGGGCTGCATCTGGGCGCCGACTGGTCCGAACCGCTGGCCGGGACCTGCGGGGTGGGGTCCTGTATCGTGACGCAGAAGGCGATCACCATCCACCAGACCGACCATTTCGACCTGCACCATACGCCGCTGTCCTGCACCGCGGCGCCGATCTTCGACACGTCGGGGCAATTGGCGGCGGTGCTGGACCTGTCGCTGTTGCGGTCGCCCCGTGCCAAGGCCAGCCAGGATCTGGCGATGGGGCTGGTGCGGACCTCGGCCCGGCGGGTGGAAATGGCGAACCTGATGGCCATGACCCGCCGCGACTGGGTGCTGCGGCTGTCGTCCAGCCCCGAATTTCTGGATGTCGACCCCGAGGCCGCCATCGCCCTTGACAGCAATGGGCGCATCATTGGGCTGACCCATGCGGCGCAGGCGGCCCTGGGCGGCGACGCACCCCTGCTGGGCCAGCGGCTGGACCAGGTGGCCGAACTGTCGGTCGATGAGCTTCCCGACCTGATGCGCGGCCGCCCGACCGAGGAACGCCTGATCTGCCTGCGGGACGGTCGGGCGCTGTTCGGCCACGCGATCGCCCCGCAAAGCGCGCGCCTGCCACGGGGCCGGCCGGTTCTGCCGGGCGGGTTGTCCAGCCTTGCCGGACCGGACCCCGCGATGCAATCGGTTCTGGCGCAGGCGGCGCGCCTGTCGCGCAGCGCCGTGCCGTTGCTGATCACCGGCGAAACGGGCAGCGGCAAGGAACGGCTGGCGCGCGCCATCCACATGTGCCTGCCATCCGGCACGCCCCTTCACCGCATCGACTGCGCAGGGCTGGCGGCGGATGCGCTGGTGAATGCCGACTGGCCGGACCATGGCACGCTGGTGGTGAAAAGTCCCGGCGATCTGGACCCGGCGGGGCAGGCGGCCTTGCTGCGGCGGCTGGCCGACACGCGGCTGAGGGTCATTGCGGCCTCGGGCACCGATCTGGCGGCGATGGTGCGGCGGGGCGAATTCCGCGCCGACCTGTTCTTTCGCATTGCGGGGGCGGGGCTGGACATTCCGCCGTTGCGGCTCAGGCAGGATCTTGATTGGCTGGTGGACCGGATGCTACGACGGGGCGACGGGGACGGGTTGCGCCTGTCGGCGGCGGCGCGCGCCGAGCTGCGGTCGCGGCTGTGGCCGGGCAATCTGCGCGAACTGGCCATGACGCTGGATACCGCCGCCCTGCTGGCCGAGGGGCGGGTCATCGACGTTCCCGACCTGCCGCCCGCGCTGCTGGACCCGCGTGCCGAACCCGAGCCCGCCGAGGATCTGCGCGCCATCCTGCTGGCCTGCCACGGCAACATGGCGCAGGCCGCGCGACGGCTGGGGGTCAACCGATCGACCGTGCTGCGGCGGATGCAGCGGGCGGGGCTGAAGCCGCAACCGTGATGTTGCGCGCTGTTGCAGGCGCAACAAGGCTGCGCCGCAGCGATGAATTGCCGCGATGCCGCGTGGGTTTTTCCTGTCGCGATGCCCGGCAAGGGACCAGCCTGACCCCAGGGAGACCATTTCCGATGGGAGGAAAACATGCTGGATTCATCCGTGGCCGACCGCGCACAGGCGGCCCTGACCGAATTGGGACAGGCGTTGGAGGCGGGCGATATCGACCGTGCTACCCAGCTTTTCGTGACCGACTGCTATTGGCGCGATCTGGTCAGCTTCAGCTGGAACCTGCGCACCTTTGAAAGTCGCGACCAGATTGCCGACATGCTGCGCGCCCAGCTGGATCACATCGAACCCACGGGCTGGGAGCTGGATCCCGCCGAGATCCCGTCCGAGGAGGATGGTGTCATCACCGCCTGGTTCCGGTTCGAAACCAAGGTCGGGCGCGGCTATGGCCTGATGCGGCTGCGCGACGGCCGCATCTGGACCCTGCTGACCGCGCTGCAGGAACTGAAGGGCCACGAAGAGGCCAAGGGCTTTGCCCGCCCGATGGGCGCCAAGCATGGTGCCGACAAGAACCGCCAAAGCTGGCGCGAGGAGCGCGAGGCCGAACAGGCCGAACTGGGCTATGACCGCCAGCCCCATACCGTGATCATCGGTGGCGGGCAGGGCGGCATCGCGCTTGGCGCGCGGCTGCGCCAACTGGGCGTGCCCACGATCATCATCGAAAAGAACGACCGCCCCGGCGACAGCTGGCGCAAGCGCTACAAGTCTTTGTGCCTGCATGACCCGGTCTGGTACGACCATCTGCCCTATATCAAATTCCCTGACAATTGGCCGGTCTTTGCGCCCAAGGACAAGATCGGCGACTGGCTGGAAATGTACACCAAGGTGATGGAGCTGAACTATTGGACCCGCAGCGCCTGCACCCGCGCCAGCTATGACGAGGCGAAGGGCGAATGGACGGTCGAGGTTGATCGCGACGGCGAAAAGGTCACGCTGCACCCCAAGGAACTGGTGCTGGCCACCGGCATGTCGGGCAAGCCGCGCATCCCGGTCTTTCCGGGACAGGACAAGTTTCGCGGCGAACAGCAACATTCCTCGGCCCATCCCGGACCTGACGCCTATGCGGGCAAGAAGGTGGTGATCGTGGGGTCCAACAATTCAGCCCATGATATCGCGGCGGCGCTGTGGGAACATGATGCCGACGTGACGATGGTGCAGCGGTCATCGACCCATATCGTCAGATCCGACAGCCTGATGGAGATCGGGCTGGGCGCGCTTTATTCCGAAGAGGCCGTGCAGAACGGCGTCACGACCGAAAAGGCCGACCTGATCTTTGCCTCGCTGCCCTACAGGATCATGCATCAATGGCAGATCCCGCTTTATGACCAGATGAAGGAACGCGACAAGGATTTCTATGCCGGGCTGGAACAGGCGGGGTTCAAGCTGGATTTCGGCGATGACGGGTCCGGGCTGTTCATGAAATACCTGCGCCGCGGATCGGGCTATTATATCGACGTGGGCGCCAGCCAGCTGATCATCGACGGCCAGGTCAAGCTGGCCCATGGGCAGGTGGCCGAAATCACCGAAACCGGGGTGCTGCTGGACACGGGGCAGGAACTGCCTGCCGATCTGATCGTCTATGCCACGGGCTTCGGGTCGATGAACGGATGGGCTGCCGACCTGATCGGTCAGGACGTGGCAGACCGCGTCGGCAAGGTCTGGGGCCTGGGGTCGGACACCACCAAGGACCCCGGCCCGTGGGAGGGTGAACAGCGCAACATGTGGAAGCCCACCCAGCAGCCCGGCCTGTGGTTCCATGGTGGCAACCTGCACCAGTCGCGTCACTATTCGCTGTATCTGGCGTTGCAGCTGAAGGCCCGTCAAGTGGGGATCGCGACCCCGGTCCATGGGTTGCAGACGGTGCATCACCTGGGCTAGGGGATCAGCCCAGCTTTTCCTTGCCGATCAGGGCGGCCTGGGTGCGGTTCACCGCGCCCAGCTTGCGGCAAAGCGTCTTGACATGCAGTTTGACCGTCACTTCGGCCAGCTGCAGGTCGTTGGCCATCACCTTGTTGGATTTCCCCGCGCAAAGTCCGCGCAGGACGTCCGTTTCCCGCTTGGTCAGGTTGGCGATGGGGTTGTTTTCCTCCTGCTCCATGAACTCATAGGGCACGAAGACCTGCCCCGAGGCGATCAACCGAATGGCCATGCCCAGAGAGGTCGAGGCCAGGGTCTTGGGCAGGAACCCGCGCGCCCCGGCATCAAGCGCCTGTCGCGCGACCGTGGGCGAGGCCGCCCCCGAAATCAGCGCCACGGCGGCATCCGGGGCAAGCTGCATCACGCGATGCAAGCCCGCCAGTCCGCCCATCCCCGGCATGTCATAGTCCAGCAGGATGACATCGAAGGGATGTTCGACAGATGCCTCGATCGCCTCGACGGCCAAGGGCAGGGACGCCACCCCGGTGACATCCGCGAAGCCCTGGCCCTTCAGCAGGGCGGCAATGGCTTCCCGGACAAGATCATGGTCGTCGGCAATCAAGAGGCGCATCAATCAACCTGTTTAGCAATGGCACGACCCGGGCGGGTTGCCATCAGGTCCTGATCTGAAGCTTCGTGCAATCCGTGGTTGCACGCAACAGCGAAGCGTCCTTGCGCATCATTTCGCGCGATTGCGGCGTGCGGGCGGCCCGAAACCCGGTCTCCAGCCGGGCCAGCGCGACGCGCATGCTTTCCTGGCCGATGACGGCGGCGCTGCCGGCCATCTTGTGGGCCAGGCGGGCCAGGTCATCGGGCTCCATATCGGCGGGCGCCTCGGACAGGCGGGCCAGCCCATCGTCCAGCTCGCGGCGGACCCGGTCCAGAAGATCCGCGGCTGCATCCGCACCCAGCAGGGACGCAAGATCGGACGCGGGCCTGGGGTGCGACAGGGGGGCGCGGCGTACCAGATGGCGGTCCAGAAGCGCCTTGAGCACGGCCCTGTCCAGCGGTTTGATCAGCGCGTCCTCCATCCCGGCGGCCCGGAAACGGGCCAGATCCTCGGGCGTGGCATGGGCTGTCAGCGCGATGATGGGGGTCGCGGCATTCGCACCGTCGCCCGCCCGTATCCTGCCGGTCGCGTCCACGCCGTTCAGGCGCGGCATGCTGATATCCATCAGGACAAGGTCGAAGGGGTGATGCTGCGCCGCCTCGACCCCGGCCATGCCATCAACGGCTTCGGTCACGACGCAGCCATAGCTTTTCAGTATCTCGCGGGCGACAAGGCGGTTGATCTCATTGTCCTCGACCAGAAGGATCCGACGGTCATCGTGGCGGTCATCGCGATGGGCCACGACGTTGGCAGGGGTCAGATCCTGCGCTGCGATGCTGGCCGTTTCATCGGCGATGGCCAGGGGCAGGCGGATGGTGAAGGCGCTGCCTTCACCAAGCTCGCTGACCACGTCGATCTCTCCGTTCATGGCCGTGACCAGACGCTTGACGATCGCAAGGCCCAATCCGGTGCCTTCGGCCTTGCGGTCAAAGAACGAACCCAATGTGACGAATTCGTCAAAGATGCGGTCCAGATCCTGATCGGCGATGCCTGTGCCGGTATCGCCGACCTGCAATTCGATCAGGCCCGATCCGCCGATCCTGTCCAGCTGGACAGTGATCTGGCCGCCTTGGGTGAATTTGATGGCATTGCCGACCAGGTTGACCACGACCTGCCTTATCTTTCCGACATCGCCCAAAAGCAGCCGGTCGTCCTGGCCAAAGCTTTCGAAGGTCAGCTCGTTGCCGCATTGGCGGGCGCTGGCGCGCAACCCGTCCAGCAGATCCCGGATCGTGGCTGCGGGATCGAAGGGGGTCAGGTTCAGCTGGATCTGTTCGTTATAGGTGCGGGATGCGTCCAGCACATCGTTGACATGGTGCAGAAGCAGGTCGGCAGAGTGCTGCATGGCGGCCAGATAGCGCGCCTGATCGGCCGTCGGTGCGGTATCCCGCATCAGGTCGAGCGTCCCCAGGATGCCGTTCAGCGGCGTGCGCATCTCGTGGTTCATGACGGCGATCATGCGCGCCTTGGCCTGTTCCCCCTCCAACGCGCGGTCGCGGGCGGCGATCAGTTCGGCCTCGGTCTCGACCCGGTGCGTCACGTCGCGGACAAAGGCGACCAGCAGATTTCCGTCGCGGTCCTCGTTGAAGGAAACCGAAACCTCGACGGGGATGGTGTGGCCTTGCTTGTGCAGGGCGCGCGACTGGGTGATGCCGGCGGCATTGTCATCGACCAGCAGTTCGCCGCGGCGCAGGCGTTCCAACAGGGCTTCGACCGCTTCCAGCCTTTCGGGCGGGGTCAGCAGATCGCGGATATCGGCGCCGATGGCCTCGGCGCGGGTATAGCCATAGATCCGCTCGGCGGCCGAGTTGAAATTGCGGATCGTGCCGCGATGATCGGCGACCACGATAGCGTCGATCGAGGTTTCGAAAAGCGCGTTCAACCGGTTGCGCGCCAAGGTGATGCTGTCGCGCTGGGCGATGATCGAACCGATAGTCAGGAACAGGAACAGCACGCCTCCTGCCAGAACGATGAACAGCAGCAGGATGATGCCCGCCAATTCGTCCAAGGTGGCGACGACCGTCTGACGCCGCGCGTCCGACGTCTGGGAAAAATGGCTGATGCCCTCCAGGGAAATCGTGCGCAGGTCAGGCGCCACGGCATTGATCCGGTCCAGCAGGTCGGGCGCTGCGGCGCGCAGCGTGGCGTCATCGCCGTCAATCAGCGGGATCGCATCCGCCAGCATTGTCTTGACGGATTGCAGCGCCGTCGCCACCGCGGGCTCCTGCCGCAGTTGGGCAAAATTCTGCCCGAATTCGACCGTGTTAATGCGCGAATAAAGGATGTCGAAGCGGTTGCGCAGCGCCTCCAAATCCCCGCCCGGGGCTGCGATCAGCGCCATTGCGGCATTGCGCAGGGCGAACATCTCGACCTCGGACTGGGCCAGGAACCATTGGGTGCTGTCGGAATTGGCCCTGCTGAGTGCCTGGATCTGGTCGCGCATGTCGCGGTTGAAATGCAGGACGCCCACGACTGCCGTCACGATCACCAGGAAGAAGAGCCCAAGCCCGATCCGGGCGCGGCGCGACCCGAAGCCATACCGCATCAGGCGCAACCCCGATCCGTGTGCCACAGGGCGGACCTAGTCGGCCTGCACGATCCGGTCCAGTTGCCAGATGCTGCGCGAGTAATTGGTCTCGGTCTGATAATCCACCGACATGTCATAGGGATAGACGATCCAAAGCGGTCCCTTGTCGCGAACGGACATCGGTTCGCCATTCAGATGATAGGCGACGATGGGGGCAATGTCATCGATCTCGTCCAGGGGGATCTCGACGGCGTAATCGTTGATGGCGGTCGCCATGATCTCGCCGTCGGTGATGCCCGCATCGGACAGCAGATCCGACAGCAGCACACCGGTGAATTCCTGTTCGCCCTCGGTCCAGATGGTCGAGGTGGAAAAGCTGGTCTGCGGCAGCGCCTGCAGCGCCTGCAGGTCGTATTCGCGCTCGCCCTCGGTGGTTGTGATGGTCATCAGCACCTCGGATGCGACGACGGCATCCGCCATCGCGGCTTGCAGGCCTGCAAGACTGATTGCGGCAATCGCCGCCGATCGAAGCATGTTCATGGCGAAATTCCTGACAAATCCTGAAAAAGGGCGGTCCCGGCGTTATCTCATGGAACGGGGGCGGGCGACAAACCCGCAAAGGTATAAAGCGCTAGCCTTTGGCATAGATGCAGGGGAAACGTCATTCGGTCATGGCGTGGCGAAACATCGTGCGATAGCGGCTGGGGGTCGTGGACCTTGCGGCCCTGAACTGGCGGGCGAAATGGGCCGCATCGCTGAAGCCGCAATCGGTCGCGATCAGCGCCATGCTGCGATCGGTGCGGACCAGCAGCTGGCAGGCCTGCCCAAGGCGCAGCTGGTTCACGTATTGGCTGATCGACATGCGGGTCGCGCGCTTGAAGACGCGTTGCAGCTGACTTTCGGTCAGATTGGCCAGATCGCACAGGGGGGCCAGCCGCAACGGTTCGCGGTAATGCAGGTGCAGCCAGTCCAGCACGCGTTGCATCCGGTCGCGGTCGCGTGGGATCTGGCCGACGACGATCTCTCCGGCGGCCAGGGGTCGCGCGTCCGGGGCGCGGGCCAGCTGACCCAGGATCGCCTGCATCTCGATCGCGCGCTCCATGTCGGGCAGGTTCGGCATTGCCAGCATCCGGTCGCGCAAGCGGTCCGAGGTCGCCTGCCCGAAGGCCAACCCCCGGCGCGCCCGATCCAGCAGCGCGGCCATGGGGGCCAGTTCGGGGACCAGTTCGGTCAGGCGCATCGCCCATGTGCCGTCGAACCAGCAGACCAGCGCCCGATGCAGGTTTCCCGGACCCGAATGCCCGGCAATGACCGCGCCTGATTGCCAGGCATGGGGAACATTGGGGGCCAGCAGAACCAGATCGCCGTCACCATAGGGCTCGACGCTGTCACCCACGAACCGCATGCCGCGGCTGTTCAGGGTCAGGGTCAGTTCGTATTCGGGGTGATAGTGCCAGTTGAACGGGAACTCCGCCAACTGGCGGTCGTAAAGCAGCCACGATCGATCCTGTGGAATGCCCACCTGTTCGAAAAAGGGTTGCATGATGGTTCCACCCCTTTGGCGCCCGCAGAATGCGGCAATCCTACAAGAAAAGGCGGCCCGTGGGAATGGCGTCCTCTGCCTGTGGGGCTACTGTCCAAGCCCGAAAGACAGGGAGGCCGCATGGATCAGGATATTTCGCCGGATGTGATCATCATCGGCTCGGGCGTGGGCGGAGGGGCGGTGGCCCATCAGCTGGCAGGGACGGGGGCCAGGATCCTGATCCTGGAACGCGGCGATTTCCTGCCGAACGAGCCGCAGAATTCCGATCCCGACGCGGTCTTTGCCCAGGCCCGCTATCGCACCACCGATGAATGGCAGCATGCCGATGGGCGCCGCTTTCGGCCGGGGCAGTATTATCACGTGGGGGGACACACGAAATTCTATGGCACGGCGATGTTCCGGTTCCGCGACAGCGATTTTCGCGAACAATCCTTTGCGGGGGGCGTGTCGACGGGCTGGCCCGTCACCTATGACCAGCTGCGTCCCCATTATGATAAGGCCGAGCGTCTGTTCGGCGTGCGCGGCCAGGCGGGCGCCGATCCGACCGAGCAGGACCGCGACCCCTATGCCTATGCCGCCATCCCCCATGAACCCGTCATCGCCGACATGGCGGAGCGGCTGGCGAGGCTGGGGTTGCATCCCTTTCCCATGCCCTCGGCGGTGGACTATGGGCCGGGCGGGACGTGCCGGCGGTGCGGCACCTGCGACGCCTTTGCCTGCCGGTGGGATGCCAAGGGCGACGCCGACACGCGGCTGATCCGTCCCCTGCTGGATCATCCCGACGTGACGCTGTGGACCGGTGCCAAGGTGACGCGCCTGATCTCCGACGACCAGGACGGCCGGATCACCGGGGTCGAGCTGACGCATGGCAACACCCCCTTGCGGATATCGGCACCCCTGGTGGTCCTGTCGGCCGGGGCGATCAATTCGGCGCTGATCCTGCTGCGCTCGGCCAATCAGGCGATGCCGCAGGGTTTGGCGAACCGGTCGGGCGTTGTCGGGCGATACCTGATGAACCACCACCTGACGGGGCTGATGGGCCTGCGCCCCTTTGCCACGAACCCGACACGCTTTCCCAAGACGCTGTCGGTGAACGATTTCTATCACGGGCTGCCCGATGACCCCGATGCGCGGGGCAACCTGCAGATGCTGGGCAACATCAGCGGGCCGATGATCCGGTCCACCTATCCGCAGATACCGCGCGCCATGGCCGATTGGCTGGGCCGGCACAGCGTCGACTGGCTGTGCATGTCCGAGGATCTGCCCCACCACGACAGCCGCGTGCGCCTGTTGCCCGATGACCGGGTCCAGATCGAATACGCCCCCGGCGGGCGCGAGGGTCATGACCGCTTCGTGCGCCATATCCGCAGCCAGCTGCGTCGCGCGGGTTTTCCGGTGGTTCTGCGCCACAGCTTCGGGATCGAGGCACCGTCGCATCAATGCGGCACCGTGCGGATGGGGGACGACCCCGCGACCTCGGCGCTGAATCACCTGTGCCGGGCGCATGACCACCGGAACCTCTATGTGGTGGATGGCGGATTCATGCCCTCCAGCGCCGCGTTGAACCCCGCCCTGACCATCGCGGCGCAGGCGCTGCGCGTGGGCGACCATCTGCGCGGGCAGTGGCGTCTGCTGGCCGCCGCCTGACCCTGTTCCCGACCCTCTGACAAGGACATGACATGAATTTTCTTCTGCCGCTGACCGGTTCTTTTGCCAAACCCGCCGCCGAAAACCCCACCGTCGCCATGATCGAGGCCGCATATCGCGCCATGGGGCTGGATTGGCGTTACCTGAACTGCCAGGTCGATCCGGCAGATCTGGGCGATGCCGTGCGCGGCGCGCGGGCCATGGGGTGGCGCGGTTTCAACTGTTCCATCCCCCACAAGGTCGCCGTGATCCCGCATCTGGACGAACTGGGAACCTCGGCCCGGATCATCGGGGCGGTGAACACGGTCGTGCGCGAAGGGGATCGGCTGATCGGGGAAAACACCGACGGGCGCGGCTTCGTCAAGGCGCTGCAGCAGGTCTGCGACCCCAAGGGAAAGCGCGTCGTCCTGTTCGGGGCAGGCGGTGCCGCCCGTGCTGTGGGTGTCGAGGTCGCGCTGGCGGGTGCTGGCGAAATCACCATCGTCAACCGCAGCAAGGATCGTGGCCAAGAGGTCGTGGACCTGCTGAACGACAACACCGAGGCCAAGGCCAGCTATGCCGCGTGGGAGGGGACGTTCAGCGTTCCAGCGGGGACCGACATCGTGATCCACGCGACCTCGGTCGGGCTTTATCCCGATGTCGACGCCATGCCCGACATCGACCTGGACAGCATCACGCCCGACATGGTCGTGGCCGATGGCATCCACAACCCGCCGCTGACGCGTCTTTTGAAGGCCGCGCAGGACAAGAGATGCAAGACCGCCGACGGGTTGGGAATGCTGGTCCAGCAGGGTGTGATCGGCATCCGCTACTGGACCGGCAAGGATGCCGATCCGGCAGTGATGCGGCAGGCGCTGCTGGACCTGGGGTTGTAAGCGCGGCGGGTCAGGCCTGGCGGTCCAGATGCGATTTCAGCGCGGCGATATGGGGGGCGTCGATGCCGCAGCATCCGCCGATGATCGTCGCGCCCGCCGCCAGCCAGCGATCGACCCAGACGCCATAGCCCTGGGGATCAAGGTCCTTGCGGATCGCGGACAGGACCTCGTTGGCGGCACCTTCGTCTTCTGCGGTGAAGGCATTGGCATAGACGCCGACGGGGATGTCGCGGCCGCTCCGTTCCACGACCTGCAGGGCCTGGCGGATGGCAGGTTCCATCGCCTCGGGCATCGAGCAGTTGAACAGGACCGCCTGTGCGCCGGCGTCGATGGCCGCCTGAACAGCGTCGGCCACCGGCTCGCCCGACCGCAGTACGGGGCTGTCCAGCTGATCGGGCAGTTCGTCGCGCAGGGTATAGGAAATCCACAGCGGCAGGTCTGTGCCTTGGATGGTATCGGCGGCGGCGCGCGCCTCGGCGATGCAGCTGAGCGTTTCGCCCAGCCACAGGTCCACATGCGGCTTCAGGTTTTCGACCAGTACCGCCAGCACCGCCTGCGATGCGACGGCGTCGAAATTCTCGGGCTCATAGGAACCGCCGACGGGCGGCAGGCAACCGGCGACGCGAACGTCGCGACCGGTATCCGCCGCCGTCCGCGCCAGCTGGCCCGACCGTTCCGCCAGCATCGCGCCATCGCGGTCAAAGCGGTCCTGACCCAAGTGATAGGGCACCACGGCATAGCTGGCGGTGGTGACGACCTGCGCGCCCGCCGCGACGAAGTTTTCATGGGCCTGCCGGACCTTGTCGGGTTCGTTCATCAGGGCCAGCCCCGACCATTCGGGTTGACGCAGCGTCGCGCCGCAGCGTTCCAGTTCGCGGCTGAGGCCGCCGTCAAGCAGGGTGATCTTGGCCATGGAAAGGCTCCGTTCGTTCATGTTCAGCGCCCCGTCGGGACGCGGTTTTCCAGCCAGCGCAGCCCCAGAATCAGGATGCCGCTGAGGCAGAGATAGACCGCCACCAGCAGCAGTAGGGGTTCATAGGTCAAGAGCGTGGTCTGCCGGATGCGAGTGATCACCGCGTAAAGGTCGGTGACCGTGATCGTCGCCAGAAGGGGCGTGGATTTCAGCTGCAGGATGATCTCGCCCGTCAGGGTCGGCAGGGCGCGATGCAGGGCGCGTGGGAACCAGACGCGGCGAAAGACCAGCCATGGCGACATGCCCATGGCGCGCGCGGCCTCCAATTCGCCATGCGGAACGCCGGTGAAGGCGCCGCGCATCACCTCGCCCTGATAGGCGGCAAAGGACAGGGTCAATGCCAGGAACCCATAGGGCCAGGCCTGCCGCAGATAGGGCCAGGCCCAGGAGTCGCGGATTTCGGGAAATTGCGCGAAAAGCGCCCCCAGCCCGAAATAGAACAACCACAGCTGCAGCAGCAGCGGCGTGCCGCGGATCAGTGTGCAAAAGCCAAGCGACAGCCAGCGCAACGGGCGCGGTCCCATCACCTGGAACAACGCCAGCGGCAGCGCCAGCACGAACCCCGCCGCCACGCTGGCCGCCAGCATCGCCAGCGTCATCAGCAATCCGTCCCACAGGCGCGGCAAGTTTTCGGGCAGCCAGTCCCATTGCATGGTCAGCGCCATGGCGACCAGCCCGGCCAAGGCCAGCGCGGCCATGACCAGCCGGTGCGGCATCATCATCTGGGTCACGATATTGCGCATCATCGGGCCTGATGGGCGGCGATCAACCCGCGGCGCGCGCGCGCCTCATAGCGGCGCAGGATCACGTTCGAGACCAGTGTCAGCATCAGATAAAGCGCCCCCGCCGACAGGAAGAACAGGAAATAGGCCCGCGTCGAGGAGGCCGCCTGCCGCGTCACCTGCGTCAATTCGCTGAAGCCGATCACGGCCAGCAGCGCGGTGTCCTTGGTGGCGATCATCCAAAGGTTGGCCATGCCGGGGATGGCATGGGGCGTCATGGCGGGCAGGGTGACGCGGCGCATGACCTTCAGGGGCGACATGCCGAAAGCCTGCGCCGCCTCGATCTGGCCATGGGGGACGGCGCGGATGGCGCCGCGGATCACCTCGGTCGCGTAGCCGCCCTGGACCAGCCCGATGACCAGGATGCCCGCCGCCAGCCCGTCCACCTCGATGCCCTGAAAGCCCATGCCCTGCGCCGCACGGTTCAGAAGGTCGGTACCGACGTAATAGAACAGCAGCATCATCACCAGTTCGGGAACGGCGCGGATGACGGTGGTATAGACCTGCGCCAGATCGCGCATCACCAGCCCGCCATAGAGTTTCGCGCTGGCGCCCAGGATCCCGATGACGATGCCCATGACATAGCCCCCCGCCGCCAGCTGGATCGACCGCCAGAAACCCTGCAGCAGCGCGCCGCCCCATCCGGGGGCGTCCAGCGCCAGCAGGCTGAAATCGATCGACTGGAACATGGGGCGGGGGTCCTTTCGCAGGGCCGGTCGGGGCCGGATCAGTCGCCGTAGATGTCGACGGTGAAGTATTTCTGCGTGATCTGGTCATAGGTGCCGTCTTCGCGGATCTCGGCCAGGGCCTTGTTCACGCGGGCCAGCAGCTCGGTATCCTCCTGGCGCAGGCCGGCACCGGCGCCATAGCCCAGCACCTCGGGGTCGGGTTCGACGGCACCCTTGTATTCGCAGCAGGCCTGGCCTGCCTCGGATTCGGCGAAGGGCTGCATGGCCAGCGTGTCGCCGATGACCGCGTCCAGGCGACCCGCCGCCAGATCCTGCAGTTCCTCGTCCAGGTTCTGATAGATGCGGATCGAGCCTGCGGTGTCTGCGTAATACTTGTTGGCATAGACCTCTTGGATCGATCCCGACTGGGCGCCCACGAAGGCGCCGCTGACGCCTTCGGCGGTCGGTTCGATATCCGATCCCTTCTGCGTCATCAGCCCGGTCGGCGCGGCATAGTACTTGTCGGAAAAGGCGATCTGTTCGGCCCGCGCGGGCGTGATGGTCATCGACCCCATGATCATGTCGATCTTGCCGGTGGTCAGGGCCGGGATGATGCCGTCCCACGCGATGGGGGTGACCACGCATTCGGCCTCGATCCGGGTGCAGATTTCGTTCATCAGGTCAATCTCCCAACCCGACCAGCTGCCGCTGGCATCGGGGGTGAAGAAGGGCGGATAGGGTTCGGCGGACACGCCGACCTTCAGGGTTTCGGCCATGACCGGACCCGCAAGTCCAAGGGCCGCGACGGCGGCGAGGGTGAATTTGCTGAGCATGGGAAATCCTTCCGAAAATCAGGAAAATGGATGGCGGGTCACATGACCGACCGGATGAACTGTTTCAGATGCGGGGATTGCGGGTCGCCGAACAGCTGTTCGGGGGTGCCTTCCTCTTCGATCCGGCCATCGCGCAGATAGATGACGCGGTTGGCCACGTCACGCGCAAAGGCCATTTCATGCGTCACCAGGATCATGGTGCGGCCCTCGCGGGCCAGGTCGCGGATGACGCCCAGAACCTCGCCCACCAATTCGGGGTCCAGCGCGCTGGTCGGTTCGTCGAACAGCATGGCCAAGGGATCTACCGCCAGCACACGGGCGATGGCGGCGCGTTGCTGCTGGCCGCCAGACAGGCGGACGGGATGGGCATCGGCCTTGTCGCCCAGGCCCACGCGGTCCAGCACCTGGCGGGCACGGACGATCGCCTGGGCGCGCGGCTGGCCCAGAACATGGATCGGCGCCTCGGTCACGTTTTCCAGGACCGTCCGGTGGGGCCACAGGTTGAAGTTCTGAAAGACCATGCCCAGCTGCGCGCGGATGCGCTGGACCTGCCGCCGGTCGGCGGGTTCCAGGCTGCCGTCGCGGGTCGGCCGCATGCGATAGGTTTCGCCCTGAATCGCGATCTCGCCCGCGCTGGGATGTTCCAGCATGTTGATGCAGCGCAACAATGTTGATTTGCCCGACCCCGATCCGCCGATGATAGCAATCACATCGCCCGGATGGGCGGTCAGCGAGACCCCCTTCAGGACTTCCAGGTCGCCAAAACGCTTGTGCAGGTCGCGGATTCGTATCGCGGGCTTGTCATCCATGGCCATATCCTTGTCGCACGGCGCGGCCTGCGGCGGGCGCAGACAACGACGTGTTTGGCGGCTCTTAGGGGGAAAGGGGCCGGGGTGGCAAGGGGAACCGACCGGTCCCCCCGTCGCAAAATGGTGACCGGCACCCCGGGGTCAGCGCGCGGCGGGCTGCCGTTGCGTCAATCGGGCGGTCCCGGCAGGGTGCGTCGGGTCGTGGCGCAGCAGGCGCATGGCGTTCAGCGTCACCAGCACCGTGGCCCCCGTATCGGCCAGGATCGCGATCCACAACCCGGTGATCCCCAGGATTGAGGTGACCAGAAACACCCCCTTCAGCCCAAGCGCCAGCGCGATGTTCTGGCGGATGTTGCCCATCGTGGCGCGCGACAGGCGGATCATCGCGGCGATGTCGGTGACGCGGTCGCGCAGGATCGCCGCATCCGCCGTTTCCAGCGCCACATCCGTGCCCGACCCCATCGCCACGCCCACATCGGCCTGCTTCAGCGCGGGCGCGTCGTTGATGCCGTCGCCGATCATCATCACGCCACCATCGGCGGACAGGTCGCGGATGGCGGCCTGCTTGTCCTGCGGCAGCATCTGGGCGCGGTGATCGATGCCAAGCGTGCCCGCGATGGCTGCGGCGGTGCGGGGGTTGTCGCCGGTCAGGATCACCGGGGTCACGCCCAGATCGCGCAGCTGCCGCATGGCGTCGGCTGCATCGGCGCGGGGTTCGTCGCGCAAGGCGATCATGCCTTGGACGTCATCGCCGAACAGCACCGTCACGGTCTTGCCCTGTGCCTCCAGCGCCTGCGCGCGGCCCAGCAGGTCGCCGGTCAGCACGCCCGCCTCGGTCGCGTGGCGGGGGCTGGCGACGGTCAGGGTCCGTCCCCCGATCACCGCCTGCACGCCCTTGCCGGGAATGGCGCGGGCCTCGGTCGCGGCGGGCAGGGGCAGGTCGCCCGCATGGGCCACGATAGCCCGCGCCAGCGGGTGGCTGGAGGCGCCTTCGACGGCGGCCATCCGCGCCAGCAGCGTGTCGGCGTCGATGCTGATGGGCAGGATGTCGGTGACCTGCGGGCGGCCATGTGTCAGGGTGCCGGTCTTGTCGATGGCGACGTGGCGGATGCGGGCGGCGGCCTCGATCACCGCGCCGCCCTTCATCAGCAGCCCCCGCCGTGCCCCCGACGACAGCGCCGAGGCGATCGCCGCCGGAACTGAGATGACCAGCGCGCAAGGGCAGCCGATCAACAGCAGCGCCAGCCCACGATAGATCCAGACATCCCATGGCAGCCCGAAGGCCAGCGGCGGCACCACGACCGTCAGCGCGGCCAACGCCACCACGGCGGGCATGTACCAGCGGCTGAAACGGTCGATGAAGCGTTCGGTCGGCGCGCGGGACTCCTCGGCCTCCTCAACCAAGCGGATGATGCGGGAAATGGTGTTGTCGGCGGCGGCGGTCGTCACCGTGACGCGCAGTGCGGATTCCGCGTTGATGGCGCCGGCAAAGACATCTTCGCCCGGGCCGCGGGTGATGGGGACGCTTTCGCCGGTCACCGGGCTTTCGTCGATGCCGCTGGTGCCCTCAAGGATCCGCCCGTCCGCCGGGATGCGATCGCCCGGACGGACCAGCACGACCTGTCCGGGTTCCAGCGATGCGGCGGGCACCTCTCGCGTCCGGCCGTCCTGTTCCAGCAGCGCGGTCTTGGGCACCAGGTCCGACAGCGCACGGATGCTGTCGCGGGCCTTGTTCGAGGCGACCCCTTCCAGTACCTCGCCCACGGCGAACAGAAAGACGACCAGCGCGGCCTCCTCGGCGGCACCGATCATCAGTGCACCGGCCGCGGCAATGGTCATCAGGCTTTCGATGGTGAAGGGCTGGCCCCGGCGCAGCATGGCAAGGGCGCTGCGGGCGACCGGGGCGACCCCGATCAGACACGCCGCGACAAAGGCCCAATGCCCCACCGCGCCCGCGGTCGTCAGGCGGATCGCCCAAGCCAGGACAAGTAGCAGCCCCG
The DNA here is from genome assembly GCF_003259195.1 of Paracoccus sediminilitoris. Classification (GTDB taxonomy): domain Bacteria; phylum Pseudomonadota; class Alphaproteobacteria; order Rhodobacterales; family Rhodobacteraceae; genus Paracoccus; species Paracoccus sediminilitoris. The sequence goes on along the minus strand of NZ_QJPK01000025.1, from coordinate 27,795 downwards.
TGACGATCACCAGCCGTCCCTTGGCCGAGGCATGCCATGGCCCATCGGTCGGCTCGTGGTCATGGCCGTGATCGGCGTCGCGATGGGGGGGCTCGATCCCGAAGCCCAGCTTGCGGACCTCAGCCTCGATCTGCGACGCCGAGGTGGCGTCATCGTCCAGCTGCAAGGTCAGCTTGCGCGACATCACCGTGACCCGCGGGTCGGTGACACCCGGCAGGCGCTGCATCGCATGGGTGATCTTGGACGCGCAGCCCGCGCAATCCATCCCCGTCACGGTCCATTCACGGCGATTGTCCATCCTGCTGTCCTCTTTTTCCGGCGGCCTTGTTCGATGCGTAATCCGAACATAGGATCTCTAGTCACTAGAGGTTCAAGGGGTCAAAATGCCAAGCATCGGAGAGACGAGCAAAAGGACCGGGGTCAAGGTCCCCACGATCCGCTATTACGAACAGATCGGCCTGCTGCCCGCACCGGGGCGCAGCGCGGGCAATCAGCGCGTCTATGACGCAGCCATGCTGGAACGGCTGGCTTTTATCCGTCATGCCCGCGACCTGGGCTTTCCGCTGTCCGACATCCAGGACCTGCTGGCCATGGCCGACGACCCGGACCGGTCCTGCGCGGCCGCCGATGTCATCGCCACGCGGCAGCTGGCCTCAGTCAAGGCGCGCATCGCGCGGCTGACCGCCTTGCAGCAGGAACTGGAGCGGATGCTGACCCAGTGTTCGCATGGCACCATCGCCGATTGCCGCGTGATCGAAGTGTTGGGAAACCACGACCTTTGCACGCAGGACCACACCGGATAAGCAGATGGCGCGCCGTTGCGGGCGCGCCATCCTTTGCCTGAAGGGGCGGGGGATCAGCCGATGGTCTGGCCATCCTCGCGCCAGACGGCGATCACAGCGGAACGGGGCTTGCCCGTGTTGTCGGGCCAGGACCCGCCGGGGTGCTGGATGCCGACAAAGGCGGTCTTGCGGTCGGGCGACCAGGTCAGGCCGGTCACCTCGGCGCCCTTGGGGGCAGTCAGAAAGCGGGCGATCTGGCCGGTGTCGGGGTTGCCGACCAGCATCTGGTTGTTGCCCTGGCCCGCGAATTCGCCTTCGTTGCTGTCCTCGCCGTCGGTCTGGATCCACAGCATCCCGTCGGACGAAAACGCCATCCCGTCGGGCGAGTTGAACATATTGCCCTCGTTGATGTTTTCCGACCCGGCATAGGCATCGTCGAAGACCGTCGGATTGCCTGCCATGACATAGAGGTCCCAGGTGAACCCGGTCGCGCCATGATCCTCGTCCGAGGGACGCCAGCGCACGATCTGGCCGAAATTGTTGGCCTCGCGCGGGTTCGGGCCGCCGACCGGGGTGGCGTCGCCGCCCTCGTTGGGTTCCACGCCGCGGTTCTTGTTGTTGGTCAGCGCGCAATAGGCCTCGCAGCGCAGCGGATGGCAAGCGACCCATTCGGGGCGGTCCATCGTGGTCGCGCCGACCTTGGACCCGGCCATGCGGGCAAAGACCAGCATTTCGTCCATGGCCATGCCGGTGGTCTCGGGGGTCAGCGGCAGCCATTCGCCTGTCATGTCGTCGTTGAAGCGGGCGACATACAGCGTGCCGTCCGACAGCAGGCCGTCGGTGGGCTGACCTTCGGCCCAGGTCCCGTTCGACACGAACCGGTACAGGAACTCGCCGCGTTCATCATCGCCCATATAGACCACGACGCGACCATCCTTAGCCTGCACCATCTCGGCGTTCTCATGCTTGAAACGGCCAAGGGCGGTGTGCTTGACGGGGATGGACTGCGCGTCGAGCGGGTTGATTTCGGTGACCCAGCCGTGGCGGTGGGGTTCGTTCGGTTCGGCCATCAGGTCGAAGCGTTCGTCGAATTTCTCATAGGCATAGCGGCTTTCGCCCCCGATGCCGTAACGCGTCTCGGCTTCGGTCGGCTGGTGATCGGCGGCGGCGCCGAAATAGCCGTTGAAGTTTTCCTCGCAGGTCAGATAGGTGCCCCACAGCGTCTTGCCCGACCCGCAATTGTTCATCGTGCCTTTGGGCGACATCCCCTCGGGGTCGGCCTTGGTGCGGACCAGCGCGGAGCCCGCGGCGGGCCCGTCCATGGTCATCGGCGTTTCATGCGTGATGCGGCGGTTGTAGGGGCTGTCCAGAACGATCTGATATCCATCGTCGCCTGCGGCGATCTCCATGACGGTGACGCCCTGGATGTTCTTCAGCATGCGGACCTGATCAGCGGATTGCGGCATCCCTTCGGTTTCGGCGGGCAGGTTGATTTCGGGGTTGGCATATTCCGAATTGATGGCAAGGATGATCCGGTCGCCATCGGTGAAGGTTTCCATGCCATCGGTGTTTTCGCCGAAGACCTTGTCCGACATCTCGACCGGGACGCCGTTTTCGGCCGAATAGGCACCCTCGGCATCCGAAAACAGGGCGTCGCCCCACCGCACAAGCGGCTTCCATTGATAGCCTTGCGGGACGTGGACGTCGAAATCGGTGGCGATGCCGATCGGCTGGAAGGCAAAGGCCGCAGCCTGCGCCCGGGCCGAACTGGCCGAGCCCAGGATGCCCGTCCCCATCACGGCCGCGCCCGAACCGAAGGCCAGCGCCGCACCCAGGAAGCCCCGGCGCGACAGGGCGCGTTCGACCACGGCGTCGAAACCGTTGGTATCCGGGCGCGGGTCGCGCAGTTCGTCATATTCGTCCCACGACAGGTTGGCGATGTCCTGTTTGTTCATGGTGAAGCCCCTCTTGCGTCTTTGTGTCCGGCGTCGGTCAGGGTGACCGCGCGATGCCGCAGGGCCTACGCCTGATTTCCTTCAGTTTTCTGACAGGGTCGCGAAGGTTTCATGTCAGCAGGTGGCGCATCAGGCGGGCGGCCTCGGGGATGGGGCGGATCAGGGGGACGGGGCTTCGGGCGGCGATGCGCTCGGCCGCCTGCGCCAAGGGGCCTCCGCCGATGATGACGGCCTTGGCGCCCGCGCGGGCGGCGTCATGGGTCGCGGCCAGCAGGGCCGGGTCCAGCCGATCCGGGTCCGACATCACCGCCACAGCAGGCCCGGGGGTCAGGAAGCATCCCAGATAGGGCGCATCCCCCGCATGGGTCCGCATCAGCGCATCGATGCCGTCGCGCAGGTCCGGGGTCGTGGTAGCGACCGCGAAGGCACGCCCCCTGGCAGCACGCGCTGCCGCCGCGCCGATGCCGATGACCGGGCAGGACAGACGCGCGGCCAGCCGGTCGGCGCCCGGATCGCCAAAGGCCGCCACGATCACGCCCCGGCAGCCCGGCGGCAGTTCCAGCAGGGCGACCTGATCGGCGGCTTGGGCCAGCTGGCCCGGCGTCTGGATGACCTGCGGCCCGCGCGGGGCGGTCCACCCCTGCAGATCGGGCAGGAAAGGCGCTGCGATGGCGCAGATCTGTGCCGTCGTCGTCGCGTTGCTGTTGGGGTTCACCACAAGAATCATGCAGACCTCTTTTCCTTGCCGCGATGGGCGCGTCCGTCGCGGATCAATGTCCATCGCCATGCCCCGGACGAAGGCATGGTTTTCCTGCATGCAGAAATTGTCATCAATCTGACCGCCCTTTGTGCAGGTCGGCGCCGATCCATGTCTGGCTGCCGGTCTTCCTGACCCCGACTGGTGCGGTTTTGGGCGACCGCGACAATGGTCGGTCCCGAAAGCGGGCGATCAAGACCCCTGCGGATCTGTCCCAAGACCTGTTGTCCATCAAGGAGAATGACATTGCTTCACCTCAGAAAAGGCCTTGCCGCATTGGCGCTGTCGGTCGCGATGCTGGGCGCCCAGGGTGCCGCGGCGCAGGGAACGCTGCGGATCGGGATGACGGCATCCGACATCCCCCTGACCACCGGCCAGACCGATCAGGGCGGCGAGGGGCTGCGCTTCATCGGCTATACCGTCTATGACGCGCTGATCAACTGGGACCTGACCAGTGCGGACCAGCCCTCGGTGCTGGTGCCGGGGCTGGCGACGGAATGGGCGGTCGACGCCGAAGACAAGACGAAATGGGTCTTCACGCTGCGCGACGGCGTGACCTTCCACGACGGCAGCACGTTCAACGCCGAAAACGTGGTCTGGAACCTGGACAAGCTGTTGGACGAGGGTTCCGAACAATACGACCCGCGCCAATCAGCCCAGGGCAAGTCGCGCATTCCCGCCATTGCCGGCTATCGCGCCATCGACGACCTGACGCTGGAGATCACCACCACCGAACCCGACGCCACGCTGCCCTATCAGCTGGCCTGGATCATGATGTCCTCCAAGGCCAACTGGGAGGCGCAGGACAAGGATTGGGAAAAGGTCGCGCAGCACCCTTCGGGGACCGGTCCGTGGAAGCTGGAGACCTTCGTGCCGCGCGAACGGGCCGAACTGGTCCCCTTTGCCGAATACTGGGACGACACCCGCGTCCCCAAGCTGGACAAGCTGGTGCTGATCCCGCTGCCGGAATCCAATGCGCGCTCGGCGGCGCTGATGTCGGGGCAGGTCGACTGGATCGAGGCACCGGCCCCCGACACCATTCCCGCGATGCAGGGGAACGGCTTTGTCATCTCATCGAACGCCTATCCGCATAACTGGACCTGGCACCTGAGCCGGGTCGAAGGTTCGCCTTGGAACGACATCCGCGTGCGAAAGGCCGCCAACCTGGCCATCGACCGCGAGGCCATGGGCGCGCTGCTGGGTGGGCTGATGATCCCCGCCGAAGGTTTCGTGCCGCCCGGATCGCAGTGGTTCGGCGAACCCGATTTCAAGCCGACCTATGACCTTGAGGCCGCACAGGCCCTGATGACCGAAGCGGGCTTTGGTCCCGACAACCGGCTGAAGGTCAAGGCGCTGATCTCTCCCTCCGGTTCGGGGCAGATGCTGCCGTTGCCGATGAACGAATACATCCAGCAATCGCTGGCCCAGGCCTGGATCGATGTCGAGTTCATGGTCGTCGAGTGGAACCAGATGATCAACCTGTGGCGCGCGGGCGCCGCCGATCCGTCGGTCGAGGGATCGCAGTCGATCAACTTCACCTATTTCATCCAAGACCCGTTCACCGGCTTCATCCGGCACCTGGATTGCGATCTGGTCGCCCCGAACGGCACCAACTGGGGCCATTACTGCGACGACGAGATGAAGGACCTGTTCGAAGAGATCAAAACCACCTTCGACCCGGCCGCCCAGGACGAGGTGCTGCGCCGTACGCACGAGAAATTCGTCGACGACGCGCTGTTCCTGATGGTCACGCATGACGTGGCACCGCGGGCGATGTCGCCCAAGGTGCAGGGCTTTGTGCAGCCGCAGAACTGGTACTTGAACTTCTCGTCCATCACGATGGCCGAGTGATCCGATATCGGCCGCGCCCCGTACGGGTGCGGCCAAGACAGGGACGCATCCATTGCTCAGCTATTTCCTTCGACGTCTGATCCTGGTGCTGCCGGTGGCCTTCGGGGTTTCGGTCGTGTGCTTCGCGCTGGTGCAGATCGCGCCGGGCGATCCGCTGACGGCCATCATGCCGGTCGACGCCACCGCCGAACAGCAGGCCGCGATGCGCGCGGCATACGGTTTGGACAAGCCCTTGCCGGTGCAATACCTGATCTGGATCGGCAACCTGCTGCAGGGAGAGATGGGCCGCTCCATCGCCAGCGGCCGCCCCGTCGCGGACGAGGTCTTCGGTGCGGTCGGCAATTCGCTGCTGTTGGCGGCCGCGGCGGCGGTGATTGCCTTTCCGATCGGCACCTTCCTGGGGTTTCTGGCGGGCTATTTCCGCGACACGATCCTGGACCGCCTGATCACCGCGCTGTCGATCACCGGTGTCTCGGTGCCGAATTACTGGCTGGGGATCGTGCTGGTCATCATCTTTTCTGTCAATCTGGGCTGGCTGCCCTCGATGGGCGCAGGGCCGGGCGGGTCGCAGGATTGGCAGTGGGACTGGGCGCATATGCGCCACCTGGTCCTGCCTGCGGTGACGCTGGCGGTGGTGCCCATCGGCATCGTCGCACGCACCGTGCGGGCGCTGGCGGGCGACATCCTGTCGATGGATTTCGTCACCGCGCTTTATGCCAAGGGCCTCAGCCGCGGCGACGTGCTGCGCCACGTGGCGCGCAACGCCGCCGCCACCGCGCTGTCGGTGATGGGGTTGCAGCTGGGATACTTGCTGGGCGGGTCGATCCTGATCGAGACCGTCTTCAACTGGCCCGGATCGGGGTTCCTGCTGTCGAACGCGATCTTCCAGCGCGACCTGCCGCTGTTGCAGGGCACGATCCTGATCCTGGCCATGTTCTTTGTCGGCATGAACCTGATCGTCGACGTGGCGCAGGCCGCCATCGACCCCCGCATCAAGAGGAGCTGACATGGCGCAGACCGAAACCGCCATCGCGGCAACCGCTCATCGCGGCTATTGGTCGGCCGTCCTGTCACGCCTGCGGCGCGACAAGGTGGCCATGACCTGTCTTGTCATCCTCGGCCTGCTGGTGGGGTCGGCGGTCTTCGCGCCTTGGCTGGGCCTGGCCGATCCCTATCAGGGCAGCATGATCGCGCGGCTGAAGCCGCCGGGCGCGCCGGGCTATCCGCTGGGCACGGACGAACAGGGGCGCGACATGCTGGCCCGCCTGATCTATGGCGGGCGGCTGACGCTGTTCATCGGGCTGATGCCGGTGGTGATGGCTTTCTTCATCGGTGGCGCGCTGGGGGTCGTAGCGGGCTATGTCGGCGGCATCACCAACACCATCATCATGCGGGTGGTCGACGTGTTCTTCGCCTTTCCCTCGGTCCTGCTGGCCATCGCCATCTCCGGGGCGCTGGGCGCGGGCATCGTCAACAGCCTTGTGTCGCTGACCATCGTCTTCATCCCGCCCGTGACGCGGGTGGCCGAGGCCGTGACATCGGGCGTTCGACAGCTGGACTATATCGATGCGGCGCGGGCATCGGGGGCCAGCGCGCTGACGGTGATCCGGGTGCATGTGATCGGCAACGTGCTGTCGCCGGTCTTCGTCTATGCGACCTCGCTGACCTCGGTCTGCATGATCCTGGCGGCGGGGCTGTCCTTTCTGGGCATCGGCGTGCGCCCGCCCGAACCTGAATGGGGGCTGATGCTGAACACGCTGCGCTCGGCCATCTATGTGAACCCGTGGCTGGCGGCGCTGCCGGGGGTGATGATCTTTGCCACCTCGCTGTGCCTGAACCTGCTCAGCGACGGCCTGAGGAGTGCGATGAATGTCCGCGACTGACAAACCCCTGCTGAGCGTGCGCGACCTGAAGAAGCACTTTCCCATCAAGGGCGGCATCCTGGGCCGCACGCAGGGTATGGTGCAGGCCGTGGATGGCGTCAGCTTCGACGTGGCCCCCGGCGAAACCCTGGGCATCGTCGGCGAATCCGGCTGCGGCAAGTCCACCACCGCGAAACTGCTGATCGGCCTGACCGACCGGGACGAGGGGGACATCGTCCTGAACGACAGGACCCTTGGTCGCGACATGACCCTGCGGGCGCTGCGTCGTGATATCCAGATGGTGTTCCAGGACAGCTATGCCTCGCTGAACCCGCGGATGACCATCCTGGACAGCGTGGCCTTCGGGGCGCGGGTGCAGGGGCTGGACGATCCGTTGGGCCGCGCGCGGCGCCTGATGGACCGCGTGGGTCTGGCCGCTGACCGCTTTGCCCACCGCTATCCGCATGAATTGTCCGGCGGCCAGCGCCAGCGGGTGAACATCGCCCGCGCCCTGGCCATGTCGCCCAAGGTCGTGGTCCTGGACGAGGCCGTCAGTGCCTTGGACAAATCGGTCGAGGCGCAGGTCCTGAACCTGCTGGCCGATCTGCGGGCGGAATTCGGGCTGACCTATATCTTCATCAGCCATGACCTGAACGTCGTCCGCTATATCTCGGACCGCATTCTGGTGATGTATCTGGGCGAAGTGGTGGAGATCGCCCCCGTGGACCAGATCTGGGCCGATCAGGCGCATCCCTATACCCGGTCGCTGTTCTCGGCGATGCCTTCCATGGACCCCGACAACCGCACTGAAAAGCCGCCGCTGGCGGGCGATCCGCCGAACCCGATCGACCCGCCCTCCGGCTGTCGCTTCCACACGCGTTGTCCCTTGGCCGGCCCCGTCTGCAAGACGCGCCACCCGGTCCTGGGACCGCGTGCGCAGGGGTCGACGCACTGGGTGGCCTGCCACCTGCATGACGCCCATTCGGGCCATCCCGAGGCCGGAAAGGTGGTGCCCGCATGACCAACACGCTGTTGCAGATCGAAAATCTGGATGTCCGCTTCAAGGGCGCCCGCAATGTCCATGCCATCAACGACCTGTCGCTGGAGCTGAAGCAGGGCGAAACCCTGGCCCTGCTGGGCGAAAGCGGGTCGGGCAAAAGCGTCACGCTGAAGACGCTGCTGCGGTTGCTGCCCGAAAAGCGCACCGATCTGGGGGGCAGGATCCGCTTTGACGGCACCGACATTATGACGCTGTCGGGGCGGGCGCTGCGATCCTATCGCGGCGGTGATGTGTCGATGGTGTTCCAGGACCCTGGGCTGGCGCTGGACCCGGTCTATACCATCGGCCAGCAGATCGCCGAAACCGTGATGCGTCACAAGGGCATCAGCCGCGCCGACGCGATGGAGGTCGCGCTGGACATGCTGCACCGCGTCCGCATCCCGTCGGCAGAACGGCGGATGAAGAACTATCCGCACGAACTCTCGGGGGGGATGCGTCAGCGGGTGATGATCGCGCTGGCGCTGGCCTGCCGTCCGCGCCTGTTGCTGGCGGATGAACCGACCACGGCGCTGGACGCTACCGTGCAGATCCAGATCCTGCTGCTGATGCGCGAATTGCAGCGCGAATTCGGCATGGGGGTGATCTTTGTCACCCATGACATCGGCGTCGCAGTGGAAATTTCCGAACGGATCGCAGTCATGTATGCTGGCCAGATCATCGAGGAAGGCACCACGCATGAGGTCATCCGCAACCCCCAGCACCCCTATACCCAAGGGCTGCTGGCGGCGAACCTGCATGACGTGGCGCGCGGCACGCGGCTGGACGCAATTCCCGGATCGCCCCCCGCGCTGGAAACGCGCCCCGATGCCTGTCCCTTTGCGCCGCGCTGCCCGCTGGTCATGGATGCCTGCCGCCAGGCGCTGCCGCCGACGCAGCGCCCCGGTCCGCGGCGTCGCGTCGCCTGTCTGCGTGCGGGCGAACCGATCCCGGCCTAGGGGGTCAGGATGGTGGCGGCGGGGCGGTCAAAGCTCTGCCGTCCGCGTTTGAAGCCCATCAGCGGTTGCGCGATGCCGGCAAAGGCATCTGTGGCCGAAGCCGCGTCCAGCACCACCAGATCGGCCCAGGCCCCGACATGCAGCCCGTAATCCGCCAGCCGCAGGATGCGCGCAGCGTCATGGGTGATCATGGCCATGCAGCCCGCGAAATGGTTGGCGCCCAGATGCATGGCGTTGGCATAGAGATTGGCCATGCGCATCAGCGACGCATCGCCATAGGGCGTGAAGGGGTTCATCACGTTGTTCGTGGCCACCGATACCTGCACCCCGGCCTGCGCCAGCAGATGCACCGGCGCGATGCCGCGGGGCGCACGATGCCCCATTTCCATCCCGTTCAGATAGAGATCGGTCGCGGGCAGGGCCGTCACCGCCACCCCCGCCTGCGCCAGCATGGCCGCATATCGGGCAAAGCGCACGTCATCCATCATCGCCAGCTTGGTCGCATGGCCGATATTCACGCGCCCCTGCCAGCCGTGACGGACGGTCGCATCGCAGACCGCGTCCATCTGCGACCCGTCCGGGTCCAGGTCGAAATCCAGGTGAAAATCCAGATCGACATCGTGGCGGACGGCCATAGCGAACAGACGTTCGATCTGTCCCACCGGGTCGGTGTCGGTATAGGGGCAGCCGCCCAGCAGATCGGCCCCCTGATCCAGCGCCTGTTCCAGCAGATCCTCGGTGCCCGGATCGTTGGTCAGGCCTTCTTGGGCAAAGGCGCAGATCGACAGATCCAGTGCGAAAGCGAAATTGCGTTTCAGCGCCAGCATGGCCTGGAAGCTGCGAAGGCCCGCCCTTGGGTCGACCTCGACATGGGTGCGCATGTGCATGGTGCCTTGGGTGATGGCCTTGCGGATGACGCGGGCCGCACGGTCATGGACATCGGCCACGGTGAAGTCGCGCTTGGCCGCCGAGACTGCCGCGACCGCCCCTGCCAGCCCGCCCGCCTGGCCACATCGGCACAGCAAGCCCGCCTTGTCCAAGTGGATATGGGTTTCGACCAGCCCCGGAATGACCACCCGCCCGGCCAGATCATGCATGCAGGCCGCCGGACCAAGACCCTTGCCGATGCCTGCGATCCGACCATCCCTGACGCCGATGTCGCAAACCGCGTCATCAAGGCGGGAATTCAGCAGCAGCAGGTCGAATGGGGCGGTCATGATCTTGCATTCCTGTGCTATTGTGTATGGGATAAGTGTATGCAGTTGGAATCCAAAACTTCAAGGATCAAAGAGGCGCATCATGGACCCGAAAACCGAACGTGACCTGCAGGCGGTCAAGGATTACCTGGATGCCTCGATGGCGCGCGACACGGAAAGGGCGGCGCGTTTCGTCGCGCCGGGCTTTGTCTGCCGCTTTACCGGCGGGCGGGTCTATGACGCGCCGGACGGGCCGACCGGCTTCAACGCCGGGCGTTACAAATGGGTCAGGAAACGGATCGAGCGTTATGACGTGATGCCCGGCGATGGGCAGACGGTGATCTACAGCCTGGGCTATCTCTATGGCGAATGGCCCGATGGGACGGCCTTCGACAGGAACCGTTATGTCGACCGGTTCACGGTCAGGGACGGGCTGATCCTGGATACCGATGTCTGGAACGACAGCGCCGAATGGATCCTGGACCCCTCCATCGCCCGCAGCTAGTCGCCGCGATAGGGCGCCAGGATGCTGACCAGATCGCGGCCACGCGCCTCCTGTCCGCCCAACAGCGCGCGCGAGGCGACGGCCTCAAGGTGATCGGCCATCATCTGGGCGGCCTTGTCGGCGGGGCCCTTGGCAATGGTGTCGATCAGCTGCAGATGCTCGCTAATCGCGCATTCCGATGAATGCGGCCGGCCAAGCGATGACAGCGAAAGCCCCGCCCGATAGCAGATTTCCGTGACATAGCGCACCAGGATCGGACGGCCGGTCATTTCGGCCAGCCTGATGTGAAACTCGGTCGCCAGCCTGATCGAGGCGCCCTCGGGGCCGTCGCGCGCATCATGTTCCTGCCGGACGATATCCTTCAATTCGCGGATCTGGGCGTCGGTCAGATGACCGGCCAGATGCCCCACGACCTGGCGTTCCAAGGCCACGCGGATGTCGAAGATATCGCGGGCATCGGCGGGGGTGGGGGCCGCAACGGTGGCGATGCGGTTGCGCCGCAGGTCGACCAGCCCCTCGGCCGCCAGCTGCCCCAAGGCGTGGCGGGCGATGGTGCGGCTGACGCCGAAGCTTTCGCCCAAGGCATCCTCGGGCAGGCGGTCGCCGGGGAACAGCGCGCCCTCGATGATGGCGCGGCGGATGCCGTGGCAGATGGCGGACATCCGGTCGCCTTCGGATCTGCTTGCCGTCTTGCGTGTCGTCATGGCCCGTTCCCCGCCTGCATCATTCCTGCGCATCGACCCGTCCAATGCGGAAAAAACCCGCACAAGGCCGCTGCCCCGATGCTTCCCGTCCCGAACATTGTTGTCGCCCGCCGGAATGCCGGCATAGATCGAAGCAGTGAAGTGCATGCACTTTCGTCATGCATCTTGGACGGGAAGCCACCATGCAACCTGAAATCGCACAGATCGCGACCGAACAAAAGCGCCCTGCGGTGCAGCTGTCCCGCGCCGGCGTGTCCTTCGGGCAGGGCGATGCCACGGTGCAGGCCCTGCAGCCCACCGACCTGCGCATCGACGAGGGAGAGTTTCTGGCGCTTGTCGGCCCGTCGGGCTGCGGCAAGTCCACCATCCTGAAATTGGCCAGCGGGCTGCTGCGCCCCACGACCGGCGCGGTCATCGTCGGCGGGCGCGAGGTCGCGGCCAGGGCCCTGCGTGTCGGCATGGCCTTCCAGAACCCGACCATGCTGCCTTGGCTGACCATCGAACAGAACGTCATGCTGCCGCTGAAGATCGTGCAGCCATTCCGCCGCGACTTTGCCCGCAAGAAGCGCGGCGAATACCGCGACCGGGTCCATGCCCTGCTGGAGGATGTGGGCTTGGGCAAGTTCGCGGGCAGTTTCCCCTGGCAGCTGTCGGGCGGCATGCTGCAGCGCGCCAACCTCTGCCGCGCGCTGATTCACGGCCCCAGCCTGCTGCTTCTGGACGAACCCTTCGGCGCGCTGGACCAGTTCACCCGAGAAGAGCTGTGGGGCACCATGCAGGACCTGTGGACCAAGCGCCGCCCCACCGTGCTGCTGGTCACCCACGACCTGAAGGAGGCGGGCTTTCTGGGCACCCGCATCTGCGTCATGAGCGCGCGCCCCGGCCGCATCATCGACGACAGCCCCGTGACCTTCCCGCGTCCGCGCACGGTCCAGATGACCTTCCAGCCCGATTTCGTCGCCCTGAACCAGCGCCTGCGCGAACGCATCATCGATGCCCGCAGCGAAACCTTGGAAGAGGTCTGAACCATGCCCTATGCCATCCGCCGCCGCATCTGGGCGGCCCTGCTGATCGTCGGTTTCTTCGCCGCCTGGGAAATCCTGTGCATCGCCATGGACGTGTCCGACCTGGTCGTGCCCCGCCCCAGCCAGGTCTTCGCCACGCTGTTCGACCGCTTTCCGGTGCTGGTGCCGCATATCATCCACACGCTGTGGACCACGATGATCGGCTTTGTGCTGGGGGTCATTGTCGGTGTCGTCATCGGGGCCGCGATCGGCACGTCGCGCACCGCCTATGACACGGCCTATCCGCTGCTGATCGGCTTTTCGTCCATCCCCAAGGTCGCCGTCGTGCCGATCTTCGTACTGTGGTTCGGGGCAGGGCCAGTGCCTGCGGTCCTGACGGCGCTGGCCATGTGCTTTTTCCCCATCGTCGTGAACATCGCCACCGGCCTTGCCACGACCGAGCCCGAGCTGGAGGACGTGCTGAAATCCCTGGGTGCCAGCAAGATGGACCTGCTGCTGAACGTGGGCCTGCCGCGCACCATGCCGTTCTTTTTCGCATCCCTGAAGATCGCCGCGACCTTTGCCTTCGTCGGCACCGTGCTGGCGGAAACGGTCGCCTCGAACAAGGGCATCGGCAACGTGATGATGAGCGCGTCCTCCAACTTCGACGTGCCCCTGGTCTTTGCCGGGCTCTTCATTCTGGCCTTCCTCGGCGTCGCTCTCTACGTCCTCTTCTCTCTCATCGAGGGACGGTTCGTGGGATGGGCCAACCGCCGCGACGATTTCGCATCCACCTGAACCCCCCTTGGAGTCCCGACATGCCGATGAAAACCCTGCTTGCCACCGTCGCCACCCTGACCATAGGGACCGCCGCCATGGCCGATACCGATATCCGCTTTACCCTGGGCTGGAAGACCCAAGGGTCGGACGCGCCCTTCCTGATGGCCCTGGAAAAGGGCTATTTCGCCGAGGAAGGCCTGAACGTCACCATCGATCAGGGCGAAGGATCCGCCGCCACCGTCACCCGCATCATGTCGGGCACCTATGACGCGGGTTTCGGCGATATCAACGCCATCATCCAGAACGCCGCGACCCGCCCCGACGAAACCCCGGTGATGGTGTATCAACTGTGGAACAAGCCGCCCTTCGCGGTTGTCAGCGCCAAGGCCACGGGCATCACCACCCCCGCCGATCTGGCGGGCAAGACGCTTGGCGGGGCGCAAGGGACGCCGACTACCCGACTGATGCCGGTGCTGGCCCGTCAGAACGACGTCGATATCGACGCCATCGACATTCAGAACATGGCTCCGAACCTGCAGGAACCGATGCTGATCCGCGGCGATATCGATGGCGCAATGGTCTTCAACATCACCAGCTGGTTCAACCTGATCAACAACCGCCAGGACCCTGCCGCCGATTACAACTGGCTGAATTTCGGGGATTTCGGGCTGGATCTTTATTCCAACGGGATGATGGTGTCGCAGGCGTTGATCGCCGAAAACCCCGAAGCGGTGACCGGCCTTGTCCGCGCCGTGAACCGCGCCGCCGTCGAGATCGCCAAGGACCCCGAGGCGGGCGCCGATGCCGTCATGGCCTATGACAACCTGGCCAAGCGAGATCTGGAAAAGGCGCGGATGCTGTTTTCCTATGAAAACCTGATCGCCTCGCCCGAGGTCGAACGCATCGGCCTGGGTGATCTGGATGACGAACGGCTGGCGCGGTCCATCGATCTGGTGGCCGAAGGCTATCAGCTGGAAACGAAACCCGATGCCGCGGCCATTTTCACCCGCGATTTCCTGCCGCCGCTGGAAGACCGCCAGCTGATCATGGCCGACTGATGCCGGGCATGGTCACCAGCCCGCACCCCCTGGCCAGCCATGCGGGAGCCGAGGTGCTGTGCCGTGGCGGCAATGCCGCCGAGGCCGCCGTGGCCATGGGGGCGGTCCTGACCGTCGTCATGCCGCATTTCTGCGGCCTTGGCGGGGATGCGGTCTGGATGCTGGCCGACCGCAACGGGCTGGAGACGTCGATCCTGGGGATCGGGCAGGCGCCGCATGTGCTGCCCGATCTGGACGGTCCGCTGCCGATGCGCGGGGTGGGGTCGATGCTGACCACGGCCTGCGCAGTGGACAGTTGGGATCAGGCGCTGGATGTCTGGGACGGGGGGATGGATTTTGCTGACCTGATCGCCCCGGCCATCGCCCTGGCGCAGGACGGGTTCACGCCATCGCGCAGCCAGAATTTCTGGCTGGATTTCCGCGCCGCCGACTGGCCCGCATGGCCGGGCTTTGCCGGGCGTTTCGACCACCGCAGCAGCGACGGTCCCCTGCGCCAGCCCGAACTGGCCGATATGCTGACCCTGATCGCGCGCGACGGGCCGCGCAGCTTCTATGATGGGCGGGCGGCCGAGAGGGTGGCGCAGGGGCTGGCTGATCTAGGTGCAGCGATCACGCCCCCCGATCTGGCCGCCACGCGCAGTCAGCGATGCGAGCCGGTGGCCCTGGATTATCGCGGGCTGCGCCTGTTGGTACCGCCGCCGCCGACCCAAGGCATCACCACCCTGGCGATCATGGGCATCCTGGCGCAGCTCGATGTGGGCGACCCCACGCATCGGATCGTCGAGGCGGTCAAGCAGGCCTTTCTGGATCGCCATCAGATCGCCGATCCCGACATGGTTCCGGTCGATTGCGCCGCCCTGCTGTCGCCTGCGCGGCTGCAGGCCAAGGCCGCTGCCATCCGCCCGGACCGCGCGATGGACTGGCCGCAACCGTTCCAGCATGGCGATACGGTCTTTCTGGCCGCCCGCGACGATCAGGGACGCTGCGCCAGCGTGCTGCAAAGCACCTTTTTCGACTGGGGCAGCGGGGTCGTGGTGGGCGATACCGGCATCATCTGGCAGAACCGCGGCGCCGGTTTCTCGACGCTGCCGGATCATCCGAACTGCATCGCGCCGGGCAAGCGGCCCTTCTATACGCTGAACCCCGGCATCGCGATGAAGGATGGCGCGCCGCATCTGCTTTACGGAACCCAAGGGGCCGATGGTCAGCCCCAGACACTGGCGGTGATCCTGTCGGCGCTGATCGACGGGGGGATGATGCCCGCCGAGGCCTTGGCGCAGCCGCGTTTTCTGCTGGGCCGGACCTTTTCGGACAGCGGCGACAGCCTCAAGCTCGAGGCGTCGCACGGGCCACAGATGGTGGCAGCGTTGCGTGACATGGGGCATCAGGTATCGGAACTGCCCGCCCTGTCGCCGATCTTCGGATGCGCGGGCGTGATCCGGATCGATGATGGCGATGTCAGCGGCGCGCATGATCCGCGCGGCGAAGGCATCGCGATCGGAACCCACCCCCGGCCGTGACCGGGGGCGGGTCGTCGGTCATTCCGCGGCGATCGGCGGGTTGGTCTCCGGCGGGATCGGGCAGGCATAGGGATGTTCGGCCAGATGATCCTGATGGGCCTTTTTGGCTGCGGCGATCAGCGCCGGGTCGGTCAGCGCCGCCCGCGCGGTCGCGGCCATCACCTTGGCGGCGTGCAGCATGCCCTTATGCGCGGCCGGGGCCTTGCCCTGGGCCGTCTGCTGCCAGCTGTGCAGCGCCGTGCCCACTGCGCAGGTCGCCACGCGGGCCTGGACCGTCGGCACCGCCCAGCTGACATCGCCCACATCGGTCGAGCCCATCCCGCCCATGAAGGGCCGGTCCAGCGGCGCGATGAAATCGCACAGCGGCATGTCGTAATCGGGCTTCATCGCCAGGCGTTCGAAGGTGTCGGCGATATCCTCGCGCGAGAGGCTGTCGCGGATGGCGGTGGCGAAGGCTGCGTCCTCGGCGTCGAAGGGGACGGGGCCCAGGGCTTCGAATTCGGCCTGCATGGCCTGGGACAGGGGGCGGTTCTCGGTCAGGTTCGACACCGCCGAAAAGACGCGTGATGTGACCTTGGTCCCCGACATCAGCGCCGCACCGTCGGCGATGGCGCGCACCCGTTCGACCAGCGAGGACAGGCCCCCCAGGCTGGGGCTGCGGATCAACTGGCGCACGGTCGCCTTGGCCTGCACGACGTTCGGCGCGATGCCGCCCGCGTCCAGATAGGCGTAATGCACCCGCGCCGCATCCGGCATGTGTTCGCGCATGTAGTTGATGCCGATATTCATCAGCTCGACCGAATCCAGCGCCGAACGGCCCAGTTCGGGCGCCCCCGCGGCGTGCGCCGCCTTGCCGTGGAAGGTGAAATCGATCCGGGTGTTGGCCAGCGACCGCATGTCGTCGACCGCGTTGAAGCTGGCCGGGTGCCAGGTGATCGCGATGTCCACATCGTCAAACTGCCCGTCGCGCACCATATAGGTCTTGGCGGCGCCGCCTTCCTCGGCGGGGCAGCCGAAATAGCGGACGCGGCCGGGGAGCCCTTCGGCCTCCAGCCAGTCCTTGACCGCGGTGGCTGCCGACAGCGCGGCCGATCCCAGCAGGTTGTGCCCGCAGCCATGGCCGAAACCATGATCGGCAATCTGGCGCGGTTCGGCCAGGCCCGGCTCCTGCGACAGGCCGGGCAGGGCGTCGTATTCGCCCAGGATGGCGATGACGGGGCCGCCGGCGCCCGCCTCTCCCATGACCGCGGTCGGGATGCCGGCAACGTTTTCGGTCACGCGAAAGCCCTGGTCGCGCAGCATCTGGGTGTGGGCGGCGCAGGACTTCACCTCGCCATAGGCCAGTTCGGGGGTGTCGAAGACGCGGTCGGCCAGGCCGGTGAATTCCGGGCCCTTGGCATCGACATGGGACCAGATCGGATTGTCGTTACGCAATGGTAGTCTCCTTGGAAGGGGGCGTCAGGCCGCCCGGTCGTTCAGGTGGCAGGCCGACATGCGGCCGGGGGCCACCTCGCGCAGGACCGGCACCTCGAGGCGGCAGCGGTCATGGGCATGGGGGCAGCGGGGGTGGAAATGGCACCCCTTGGGCGGGTTCAGGGGCGAGGGGATCTCGCCCTTGATGGCGTGATAGCTGCGCTTGCCGGTCTCGAAAGTCGGGATCTCGCTGATCAGCGCCTGGGTATAGGGGTGGTTCGGCCGCGCGATCAGATCCTCGGCATCGCCCAGTTCGACCAGGCGGCCCAGATACATGACCGCGATCCGGTCCGAGATATGTTCGACCACGCCCAGATCGTGGCTGACGAACAGATAGGTCAGGTCGAAATCCTGCCGCAGCTTCACGAACAGGTTCAGCACCTGCGCCTGGATCGACACGTCCAGCGCAGCGACAGATTCGTCGCAGACCAGGAAATCGGGCCGCACCGCCAGCGCGCGGGCGATGCCCACCCGCGCCCGCTGCCCGCCCGAGAACTGATGCGGATAGCGTTTGGCGGTGGCCGGATCCAGACCCACCTGGTTCAGGATATCCTCGACATAGCCGTCGACATCACCCTTGGGCACGATGCCATGGACGCGCGGCGCCTCGCCGACGATGTCGCGGACGCGCATGCGCGGGTTCAGCGACGACATCGGGTCCTGGAAGATCATCTGGATCTTCAGCGCCGCATCGCGGGCGGCGGCACCCTTCAGGCCCGCCACGTCCTGGCCGTTATAGACGATGCGCCCGTCCGACGGCGCGGCCAGCCCCGCCACCATCCGCCCCAGGGTGGACTTGCCGCAGCCGGATTCGCCGACCAGGCCCAGCACCTCGCCCCGGCGGATGTCCAGGCTGACGTTGTCGACCGCATGGACGGTGACCGGCGCGATCTTGGCGCCCAGCTTGCGGGCGGTGCGTTCGGCGATGTCCAGGTCCTTGGAAAAGCGCTTGGACACGCCGTCGATGGTCAGGATGGTGTCTTGGGTCACGACAGGGCCTTTCCGTCGGCATCGCAATGGGGGTGGTGGCAGCGCACATGGCGGTCGGCGCCTGCGGGGTCCAGCGACGGCTCGACCCGGCAGGCGGCGTCGGCGCGGGGACAACGGGGGGCGAACTTGCACCCGTCCGGCAGGTTCAGAAGCGACGGCGTCATGCCGCGGATCTGGGTCAGCATCGCGCCGTGACGCTTGCCCTGCGGCACGCTGTCGATCAGCCCGCGCGTGTAGGGATGTCGCGGGTTCGCGATGATCTGCGCGGTCGGCCCTTCCTCGATGATGCGGCCGGCATACATGACGGCCAGGCGGTCGGCCAAACCCGACACCACGGCCAGATCGTGGGTGATCCAGATCAGCGACGTGCCCGACCGGGCACACAGCGCCTGGACCTCGGACAGGATCTGCGCCTGGATGGTCACGTCCAGCGCCGTCGTCGGTTCGTCGGCGATGATCAGGTCGGGCTTGTGCAGCAGCGCGATGGCGATGGCCACGCGCTGGCGCATGCCGCCCGAGAACTGATGCGGATAGCTTTGCAGCCGTTCGTCCGGGGACGAAATGCCGACTTGGACCAGCGCCTCGCGGCAACGGGCCAGAGCCTCGGCCTTTGACACTTTGTCATGGGCGCGCACGGTCTCGATCATCTGGGTGTCGATGCGCAGGACCGGGTTCAGCGTCATCATGGGATCCTGGAAGATCATCGCGATGCGCTTGCCGCGCAACTGGCGCAGCATCGGCTCTCCTCCGGCGATCAGGTCGTCGCCGTCAAACAGGATCTGCCCCCCGGTCACCCGGCCCGGCGGATCGACCAGACCCAGGATGGAAAAGCCGGTGACCGACTTGCCCGACCCGGATTCCCCGACCAGGCCCAGGATCTGGCCGCGTTCCAGCGAAAAGCTGACCCCGTCCACCGCCTTGGCCACGCCGTCGCGGGTGAAGAAGTGCGTCTGCAGGTTCTTGACGTCCAGCAATCTGTTCATTTCTGCAACCTCGGGTTCAGGACGTCGCGCAGCCGGTCGCCGACCAGGTTGATGGCGATGATCGTCACCACCAGCGCGATGCCGGGAAACAGGCTGATCCAGTAGCTGCCCGACAGAAGGTAGTCGTAGCCATTGGCGATCAGCAGCCCCAAAGACGGTTCGGTGATGGGCACGCCCACGCCCAGGAAAGACAGCGTCGCCTCCAGCGCGATGGCCTGGGCGATCTGCACGGTGGCGACCACGATCAGGGGCGGGACGCAATTGGGCAGCAGGTGGCGGAACATGATCCGCCGGTCCGACAGCGCCAGGCAGCGCGCCGCGTCGATGTAATCCTTGCGCCGTTCGACGATGGCCGAACTGCGGACCGTGCGCGCGTAATAGGCCCATTGCACGATCACCAGCGCCAGGATCACCTTGTCCACGCCGCGGCCCAGCAGGGCCAGCAGGATCAGCGCGATCAGGATGGCCGGGAAGGACAGCTGCAGATCGACGATCCGCATGATGAAGCTGTCCAGCCGGCCGCCGAAATAGGCCGCCGAGACGCCGACGATGGTGCCGATGGTGATCGCCAGCGCCAGGGAGACCAGCGCGACCATCAGGCTGATGCGCAGCCCGTACATGATCGCCGACAGCATGTCGCGGCCCTGCTGGTCGGTGCCCAGCCAATAGGTCATGTCGGTGCCGAAGCTGGTCTCGCCCGGGGGCAGGGCGCTGTCCATGATGTTCAGCTGCGCCAGGTCATAGGGGTTCTGCGGCGCGATCCAGGGCGCCGCGATGGCGATCAGCGCCACCAGGATGAACAGCGCCAGTCCGACGACGGCGACGGGATCCTCCAGGAATTCCTTGGCGATGCGCCGGGTCGGGCTGTCGATGCGGACGGGGGGTGCGGGGGGGGCGATATCGGTCATCCCTTCATCTCCGACAGGCGGATGCGCGGATCCAGCAGCGAATAGATCACGTCGACCAGCAGGTTGATGCCCACGATGATCAGCACCGTCAGCATCAGGTAGGCCACGATGACCGGACGATCCAACAGGTTGATGCTGTCAATCAGCAGCTTGCCCATGCCCGGCCAGGCAAAGACGGTTTCGGTCACGATGGCGAAGGCCACCATGGAGCCCAGTTCCAGCCCGATGATGGTGACCACCGGAATCATGATGTTCTTCAGGACATGGACCAGCACGACGCGGCGGCCCGACAGGCCCTTGGCGCGGGCGAATTTCACATAATCCTGCAGGCAGACTTCGCGCGTGTTGGCGCGGGCCAGGCGGATGATCAGGGACATCTTGAACAGCGCCAGGTTGATGGCGGGCAGGATCAGGTGGGTCAGCCCGTCCCAGGTCAGGAAACTGACCTGCATCCCCAGAAACTCGGTCGTCTCGCCGCGGCCACCCGCGGGCAGCCAGCCCAGCAGCACGGCAAAGACCAGGATCAGCAGCATCCCCTGCCAGAAGTTCGGCAGCGAAAAGCCCAGGATCGACCCGCCCATGATGGTGCGGCCCGCGATGCTGTGGGGGCGCAGGCCCGCCCAGACCCCCAGGGGAATGCCGATGCCCACCGACAGGGCCAGCGCGACCAGTGCCAGTTCCATCGTGGCAGGCAGGCGGTCCAGGATGATGTCCAGCGCCGGGCGGCCATAGACGAAGGATGTGCCCAGATCGCCCTGCAGCGCGTTCCAGATGAAGATGCCGAACTGCTGGTACAGCGGCTTGTCCAGGCCCAGACGTTCGGTCGTGGCCAGGATGTCGGCCTGCGTGGCCTCGGGGTTGATCAGCACATCCACGGGATTGCCGATGAAATAGACGCCAAGAAAGACCAGGACGGCCATTGCCATGACGGCAAGCAGGCTCTGGCCCAGACGGCGGACAAGATAGACGATCATGGCGGAGGTCCTTCGCGATCCGGCATTCGGCAAGGGTCCGGCATCCCCGCGAAGGGATGCCGGAGGGGTCGGATCATTCGGCCTTGGCGGGCTTCACTTCGGACGCCATGGTGTATTGGTCGACGCGCGGCTCGTAGGTCAGGTCCGGCTTCATCGCCCAGACGGTCTGTTCGTAATGCAGCGGGATGATGCCGAAATCGTCCAGGACCATGGTTTCGGCCTGTTGCAGCATCTGGTCGCGCTTGGCGTCGTCGATGGTGGCCATCGCCTCGACCAGCACCTTGTCCATCTCGGGGTTGGAATAACGCCCGGCATTCGTCGGACCCATGCCCGTGTCGGCGTCATAGGTCGCGACCAGCGATTTCAGCGGCGAGGACATGTCCCCCGACGATGCGCCCCAGCCCGCCATGTAGATGGGGAATTCCAGCGCGTTGCGGCGGCTGAAGAACTGGCTGGCGGTGCTGGCATCCACATTGGTCTGGATGCCGATGCGGGCCATCATCTGGGCCACTGCCTGGGCCACCTGTTCGTCGTTGATATAACGGTCGTTCGGCGTGCCGAGGGTGATGGTGAACCCGTCCGGATAGCCGGCCTCGGCCAGCAGCTCCTTGGCGCGTTCGGGGTCATAGGCATCCACCGCCCGCCCCGAGGTGCCGAACATCGGCGGCGGCAGCAATTCGCCCGCGGGTTGGGCATAGCCGCCCATGATGCGTTCGGCGATGGCGTCCCGGTTGATCGAGATTGAGATCGCCTCGCGGACGCGCGGGTCCAGCAGGGGGTTCTTGCCATCGGTGCCGCCGATGCCTGGGGCGTCCTCGGTCTGCTGCATGTGCAGATAGATGATGCGGTTCGACAGGGCGTCGACGACGTTGAAGCCCGCATCCTCGATGCGCTTGATGTCCTGGATGGGGGGCGATTCGATCATGTCGACATCGCCCGCCAGCAGGGCCGCCACGCGGGGGCCGTCGCTGGTGATCGGGCGCATGACGACCCGATCCCAATCGGGCGCGCCGCCCCAGTAATCGTCAAAGCGGGTGACGACCATTTCCGACCCGCGGGTATAGTTGTCCAGCTTGTAGGGGCCGGTGCCGACGGCGACATCGGGCGAATTGAAGGCCGGCGACTGGGGCACGTCGCCCATGCCTTCGCAGTTGCCTTCGGGGCCATAGGTGACGGTCTCCTCGGCGCCCAGGGCATTGGCGGACACGACTGCCAGGCTCCACAATTCGGTGGGCAGAAGGGGGTTCGTGGCCTTGGTGGTGATGGTCAGGGTGTGGTCGTCCTCGGCCTGCATGTCGGCGATGCCGCCGGTGAAGATCGTGAAGGCCGAGGGCGAGTTCTGAACCAGCGGCACCCGGCAGAAGGAATAGATCACGTCGCGGGCGGTGAAGTCGCTGCCGTCATGGAATTTCACGCCCTGGCGCAGCTTGAAGCGCCAGGTGGTGTCATCGACGGCCTCCCAGCTTTCGGCAAGGCCGGGGGTCACCTTCTGCACGGCGTCCTGGGTGGTCAGGGCCTCGAAGATGTTCTTGGCCACCTGGATGTTGGTGGACAGCTGATGGAATTGCGGGTCCATCGAGGTCGCTTCGGATTTCAGGCCGATCGACAGATCCTGCGCCATCGCCGGGGCAAGCCCTGCGACGATGAAACCGGCCATCAGCGGAAAGGTCAGTGCTTTCACGGGGATATCCTTCCTGTTGTCGTATTTTTTTCGCGTTTTTCAGCCCCGAAGTTGATCCCCGGTGGTGCAATCAGCTTGGCTGTCACGGTATTATGCGATAATCAGAAGTCAATCACGAATATCAATGCGTTTTGGTAATACCACAGGATGCCCCCAAAATGACCACTGACAAGGCAGCCGAGGCCAAGGACCGCCGATCCGGCATCACCCTGCGCGAGCTGGAGGTGCTGCAGGCCCTTGTGGGGGCGGGCACGGCTATCAATGCGGCGCGCAGGCTGGGCATCTCCCAATCGGCGGTCAGTCGCAGGCTGGCCCAGCTGGAAGACCGGTTGGGGTTTCAGCTGTTCATGCGGGCAGGGGGGCGGCTGGTCCCCACGGTCGAGGCGATGTCGATCAACGAACAGCTGACCCCGGTCTTCGACACGCTGGCGCGCATCGCCAACCATGCCGATCAGCCCCAGAAGGCCCATGCCGGCAGCTTGGCCATCGTCGCCCCGCCGACCATAGCGCATCGTTTTTTGCCGGCGCGCATCGCGGCCTTCAAGAAGCAGAACCCTGACCTGCAAATCACCTTCGAGGTGCTGGCCAGTGACAGCCTGCTGACCGGGATCGCCGAACGTCGCTTTGATATCGGACTGACCGACAGCGTCACCGCGCACGAAGGGATCCAGTCCGAACTGCTGCTGGAAACCCAGGCGATCTGCATCCTGCCGCAGGACCACCCGCTGACCGCACAGGACGTGATCCGGCCCGACGATCTGCAGGCGCAGGATTTCATCGCCCTGTCGCGTCGCCATTCAAGCCGCGTCATCATCGATCGCGTTCTGGACAAGGCCGGCGTGCGGCCCAACATCGTCATCGAGGCCTCGACCAATGTCGCCGCCATCGAATTCGTCCGCGCGGATCTGGGGATCGCGGTGCTGAACCCCTTTCCGTTGGTCCATCAGCTGGGCGACGGGGTGGTGATGCGGCCCTTCATGCCGGCGCTGTCCTACAGCACGAATTTTCTGCTGCCATCCAGCCAGGCGCCTTCCGCGGCGACCTTGGCCTTCATGCAGGCGACACGCGCCAGTCTGGATCGTGCCGCCTATCCCGCCCTTGCGCCGCTGGCCTGACCCGACAAAGGAACAACCGATGCCCACCCCCTCCAGCCGTGACATCCTGGCAGAACTGGTCGCTTTCGACACCACCAGTCGGAATTCCAACCTTGCGCTGATCGACCATGTGCAGGCGTACCTGTCGTCGCATGGCGTCGAAAGCCGCCTGGTAATGGACGCGACCGGACAGAAGGCCAACCTGTGGGCCACGATCGGCCCTGCCGACCGGGCGGGGGTGATCCTGTCGGGGCATACCGACACCGTGCCAGTGGACGATCAGGACTGGGCCAGCGATCCCTTTGTTTTGGATGCACGGGACGGTCGCCTTTACGGGCGCGGTGCCTGCGACATGAAGGGGTTTCTGGCCTGCGCGCTGGCCGCCGTTCCGGCGCTTGTCGCCCGCGATCTGAGCCGACCCGTGCATCTGGCCTTTTCCTATGACGAAGAGGTCGGCTGCGTCGGCGTCGTCGGCCTGCTGGAGATGCTGCAGGCGGAAAACATCCGGCCCGACATGTGCATCGTGGGCGAACCGACGCTGATGGAGGTGGTGATCGGCCACAAGGCCAAACGCTCGATGCGGGTGACGGTGCGGGGCAGGGGGTGCCATTCCTCGCTGGCGCCCCAAGGGGTGAACGCGGTCGACTATGCCGCGCGCCTGGTGGTCCGGATGCAGGACATCGCAGCCCGGCTGGCGTCAATGGGGGACCGTGACGCGGATTACGACATCACCCACAGCACTGCCCATACTGGCGTGATCCGCGGCGGGACGGCGCTGAACATCGTGCCCGACAGCTGCACCGTCGACTGCGAATTCCGTGTCCTGCCCCATGAGGATGCCGACGCGCTGGTGCAGGAATTGCGCGACTATGCCACCGAATTGGAGGCGGGGATGCAGAAGATCGCCCCCGAAGCCGGAATCGAGATCGAAGTCTTTGCCCAGTTCCCCGGTCTGGACACCGACCCCAACGCCGATGTCGTGACCCTGATCAAGCGCATGACCGGCACCAATGGTCATTCCAAGGTCGCCTTCGGGACCGAGGGTGGACGCTTTGATCAGATGCTGGGTGTGCCGACCGTCATCTGCGGGCCGGGATCGATCGGCCAGGCCCACAAGCCGAACGAATATATCGATCAATCACAGCTGGATGCCTGCGACGATTTCCTGGCCAAGATTGCCGACTGGGCCGCGCAACCGACCTGAACTGCATGCACCGGATCGCCCCGCAGGCGATGGCAATCGTTCGGAGGGCCCCGTCGTCTCTCCGAATGTCATCATCCTTTGCCGCGGACAATGTGACATGGGTTGCGATGGTGGAGATAGTGCACCCGACAGGAGCCCGCTTAGGGTGAGCTTTCAAACGTTTGCGCGGGAAACAGGGGTGGGGTCCACCTATCGGTTTTCAATAGGTTACAGACATTATTGGAAACAAGTTTGGCCACCGCGTCGAGCATGGCGTGCAGCTTCTTGAGCATGAATATCTGTTTGGGATGCAGATGAGGCGACCATGCAGCGGCAGCGATGGGGTGAGGGCTCAACAAGCCGCCGCATCTCGCCCATGGAACAACCAAGTTTGACCCGCGTTGTGACTGCAACTCGACTGAAGGAGAGATTACATGCTGAAAAGTTCAATCATTGCCGCGTTGGCGATCCCGCTGGCCAGTGTCGCAGTTGCGCAGACGGCGGACGTGTCTGGCTATACCAATATCGACGACATCGCCGTCATCGGAAGCGACGATAACAAGATTGGGGAGGTTGAAACCGTCCTGGTCGATGAGGCTGGCATGCCTGTCGCCGTGGTAATCGAGGTCAACGACGGGTTCCTTGATCTTGGCGATTCCGACGTGGTTGTGCAGATGGACGCCCTCACTTGGGAGGACGGCCGTTATAAAACGACGATGACTGCCGAGGCTATGGGCGAACTTCCGAAGTGGGACGATTGATCACTCGGTCACTTTGATCAGCAGATCAGGGAGCCGTAGCTGCGGCTCCCTTTTTTTATGCCACCCAATCGAACGGCGTTCCCCGTCCCGATGCTGCCGATTGGCTTTCGTAGGCTACTGCACTGCGGCTTTCCGAAACCGGACGTCAGCACTTGGAGCAGGGAGAGCTACCCATCGTTTTTTGTCCGTGGACGATTTGGTCATGCACTGCAGGTGCAGTGTCAGCACTTCGCGCTCACAGATCTTCCGCGAAGAGCGAAAGCTAAGCAAACGGCGTGTCGGCGGAAATACAGTCAGCTTGGTCAGTGGATACGGATGTTTATACTGGTTCACTGCAACCAATGCCTAGCTTGTTGCATGGGGAGCTTCCGGCGGCTGGAACGTTTTAAGAAGCCTACCGCCAGGTTCGCTTAATCTTTGCCAATACCTTTTGCAAAGCGATCCCAGTCATCGATGATCATCGATGCAAATACATTTCCAACTCGGAATGCATTCTCGGTGGCGGGACCGAAGCCTCCGGATTCCGCTGCCAGAGACGCGGCGGTGTCCTGCCCTTCATATGCACGGTCGAAATTCGATGCGGTTCGAAGGACGGCAATGCGGTCCATGTCCAGCCGTCCCGCCTCGGCAGCGCGCGACAATGCGGTGAGGGTTGCATTATCTTCCATCTGACTCATGCAGTAATCCGCTGCCCCGTCGGTCATCAGGCTAGTATGCTCGGCAACCTCCTGTGCGATCGTCTGGCCATGCCAATAGGTGTCGCCCGAAACCGAAGCGCACACCAACACCTGCGGGGATGCCTTCGCGGCCTCCTGCGCGTAGTTCGCCCGATACGCAGCCGCTCCTTCGCTGTCGGCAAGTTCGACATCCTGGGTGGCCTCGTAGGCGGCGGTGACAAGGGCGGGGTTGAGGGTGAAGACTTCGGTTCCAGCGCTCCATCCCGGTTTTTCGCCAGGTGCCTTGGCGCCAAGCTCGACGATCTGGGTGGTCCAGTCCGAGGGGGCATCGCGACTGTCGATTCTGTGGACCAATCCGGCATCCACCACATGATCCGCCCACGCCGCCGAACCAAGCGTTCCATTTTCGGGGTCGACGCCAGCAATGCCTGCGATCAGCACGTAAGTTTGGGACAGGTCGAGCTTGTCAGAAAACCCGACAGCCATCGCCGAGCTGGCCGCATTCGCGAAGCCCATCGTCGTCGTCATGACGCAAAGGTCTGCGTTGCAGGACAGGGAGTCATATTCCTTCGGCAAGCCGGGAACGGTGATCTTGTTCGGCAGGTCGAGGTTTTTAAGCCAAGGCGCGGCTTCCGCCTCGAACATCGCCATCACGAGGACCTTCGGAGCGAAGACCTCGGCGGCGGCATATGACGGCAGCGCGGAGGCAGCTGCCATGACAGCGGCGCTGACATGAAGAGTGGTGCGATTCATCTTGTTGTTCCTTGGTCGGCTTTCATGCGGGTCGTAGCGATCTAAGCCTGAACCTGCCAGATCGTGCTGCCACCTTGACCAACCTAGAGAACGCGTATGCTGCACAAGTTTGCAACGTGTGCATTTTTTAGGCGGCTTGATGCGTGATCAAGGGAACTGGCCCATTGCGGCCAGACAGCATCGGTCCGGCGCCGCACTGCAGCGTCCTCAAACCGTACGTATGTGCTTGGCGCAGCCTGACCTGCCACGGGATTTCTCCACCGCTGATTAGAGTCCGGCCCAACTTGAGGACGGACAATGAAGCGCACAAGGTTCACGAATGAACAGATCATCGGCATCCTTGGGGAGC
>NZ_QJPK01000024.1 GCF_003259195.1 Paracoccus sediminilitoris | reverse complement strand
CTCGCAGACCGATTGGCGGGTGATGAAGACCTTGGCCGATGAAACGCGGGTGCGTCTGATGCCGGTGACGGGGCGCAGCCACCAGCTGCGGGTGCACATGGCCGAAAGCGGTCATCCGATCCTGGGCGATCCGCTTTATGCCACCGGGCCTGCCGCCGATTATCCGCGCCTGATGCTGCATGCCGAAACGCTGCGCTTTCGCCACCCCGATGGCGGGGTGCATCACAGCTTCAGCGCGCCGGTCCCCTTCTGAGGCGCTTGGCGCGCAGCTGCTCCAGCATCCAGCGTGCGACCCAAGGCAGAATCGCCAGCGCCGCGATCAGCGCGATGACCCGCGGCCCAAAAATATCCGAGACGCGCTGGACGTCGGACAGCTGCGTGCCGGCGGCGGTCAGGATGATCTTGTTGGGCAGCACGCCGATCGCCGTCACCAGCGCAAATCGCTGCGCCGACATGATGCTGAGCCCCGAGACGATGTTGACCAGAAAGAACGGCAGCGCGGGCGTCAGGCGCAGACTCAGCAGCGCCAGCGCCCCATCGCGTTCGACCCGGCTGTCCATCTGCCGGATGCGGTGCCCGAATGCCTGCCGCACCACCCCTGCCAGCAGGTGACGGGCGACAAGGAAGCTGACCAAGGCCGACAGCACGGTCCCTGCCAGCGACAGCGTCAGTCCCAGCCAGAAGCCGAAGAAGGTCCCGCCCGCCAAGGTCAGCGCCACGACAACCGGCAGGGGCAAACTGGCCGCCCCCACGAAGATTGCCAGATAAGACAGGACCGCCAGCGCCGGATTGCGTTGCCTCCAACCTTCGCCATGCTGCAGCAGGTCGTGCAGCCGCGTCAGGTCGGATTGCAGCGCGGGCAGGGATGGCCACAGCCAGAAGGCCGCGGCCAGCAGGATGACGACCCACCCCAGCACGAAGGTGATGCGCAGGATGCGGGCCGGCATGGCGGCGATCCCTCAACTGGCGGTGTGATACCAATCCGCGATCACGACTTCAGTTTCCGCGTCACCCTCCGAGACCAGCCGGGCGAATTCCTCGACGTCGCTGTCGCGGAAATGATAGGGATAGACGGTCTGCGGCTGGAAGGCTGCCACCGCATCGGCCGCCTGTTCGACGGTCATCGTATAGGGCAGGTTCATCGGCAGGAAGGCGACGTGGATGTCCTTCAACGCCCGCAGTTCCGGCGTGTCCTCGGTATCGCCCGCGATCAGGAACCGCTTGCCGCCGATGGCCAGGATATAGCCGTTGTCGCGGCCCTGCGGGTGATATTGCAGGCGGTCTTCGGTGATGTTGTAGGCGGGGATCGCTTCCAGGTCGTAATCCAGTGCCGTGCCGGTATCGCCGTTGGCCATCGCCGTGGCACGGCCCTGCATGGCCTCGGGCAGCATGTCGTAGACCGCCTGGTTGGTGATCAGCGGAACCTCGGCCAGGGCATCCAGCGTCGGCTGGTCGAAATGGTCGCCATGTTCATGGGTGATCAGGATCAGGTCGGGGGCGGGCAGGTCGGCATAGGCTTCGGCCCCGCCCACCGGATCGACATAGATGACGCCCGCCGGGGTTTTCCAGACCATGCTGGCGTGATCGACGGGATGGATGACCACGTCGCCCGCATCGGTCGCATGGGTCAGCACCTTGGGCATCTCCATTGGGGCGTCCTTGGGAGCATCCTGCCCCATGGCGAATGCGGGGATCAGCGCGCTGCCCAGCAGGGCTGCGGCCAGTTTCAGTCCGGTGCGGCGGCTTATCAGCATGATCATTCCTTCATCGGATGGATTTAAGGGGACTGGCCAGCAAACCCCTTGGGGTCGCGACCGGTTCCAGTGGCTTGCGGGCGTGCGGCATCGTGACCTAACCTTGCGGGCAAGGATACAGGCGATGGGACAAATCCGTATGACACATCTGTGGGTCAGGGCCGAAAGCCGCCCGAACGAAGACCGCACTGGCATCACCCCCGAGGGCGTCGCGCAACTGATCGCGCAGGGCATGCGCGTCACCGTCGAGGAAAGCACGCGCCGCATCATTCCGACCGATGCCTATGCCCGCGCAGGCGCCACCATCGCGCCGGAAGGTTCGTGGCACGCCGCCCCGGACGACGCGATCGTCTTCGGTCTGAAGGAATTGCCCGAGGACGGATCGCCCCTGTGTCACCGCCACATCATGTTCGGCCATGCCTTCAAGGGCCAGCCCGCGGGGCAGGTGCTGCTGGACCGGTTCCGGGCCGGGGGCGGGGCGCTTTACGACCTGGAATACCTGACTGACGACGACGGGCGGCGGCTGGCGGCCTTCGGCTATTGGGCCGGCTATGCGGGGGCGGCGGTGGCGCTGAAATGCTGGATCGCGCAAAGGCGGGGCACGATCTGCGGGCCGGTCGGCGCCTATCCCGACAAGGATCACCTGCTGCAGGAACTGCGCGCCCAACTGGACGCCACCCAAGCCGCCCGCCCAAGCGCCATCGTCATCGGTGCCAAGGGCCGCGTTGGCAGCGGCGCCTGCGACCTGCTGGCGGAAATGGGCGTTGGTGTCACGGCCTGGGACATGGCCGAAACCGCATCGGGCGGGCCTTTCCCGCAGATCATGATGCACCAGATCTTCGTCAACGCCATCCTGGCCCAGCCCGGCGTGCCGGTCTTCGTGCCCGAAAGCGCCAAGGGGCCGGGGCGCGAATTGCGCGTCATCGGGGATGTGGCCTGCGATCCGACCAGCGATTTTTCCCCCATCAAGGTCTATGACCGCACCACGACCTGGGATCGCCCGGCCCTGCGCGTGGCCGAGGAACCGCCCCTCGACGTGATGGCGATCGACAACCTGCCTTCGATGCTCCCGCGCGAATCGTCGCAGGATTATGCGGCCCAGCTGCTGCCGGTGCTGGCGCAGCTGGATGATATCGGGACGGGCCCCTGGGGGCGGGCGCGCGCGATTTTCGACCGGCATAGGGATGGGCACATGGTCGCAGGTCAGGAACGGGGCTGAACCGCGCGGCGTTCCCGATGCAACCCAAGACTGCATCGGAGGAGATGATCATGAACCGCATCGGACGCACGACCACGTTGTTGGCCACACTGCTGGGGGCTGGCTGCGCCATGGCCCAGGGCTTCAACGACACGCCACCGAACGGTGCGGCCTATGACCAGTCGCCCGCCTTCCCGGAACAGACCCGCGCCCCCGCCCTGCCGGGCGACATGGCGCTGCAGCAGACGGTTCTGGCCGAGGGGCTGGTCCATCCCTGGGGTCTGGCAATGCTGCCCGACGGCGACTGGCTGGTCACCGAACGGCCGGGCCGGATGCGGGTGATCGGGGCGGATGGCGCGATGGGCGATCCGATCGGCGGCCTGCCGGAGGTGGATGCACGTGATCAGGGCGGCCTGCACGACGTGGCCGTCGCCGACGACTTTGCCCAGACCCGCCGTGTCTGGTGGACCTATGCCGAACCGCGGGGCGAGGGGCGCAATGCCACCGCCGTCGCAACCGGCGTGCTGTCGGATGACGGCACGCAAATGCAGGATGTGACCCGCATCTGGCAACAGGACCCGGCTTGGGCCTCGACCAAGCATTTCGGCGCGCGGATCGTCCATGACGGGCAAGGGCGCATCCATGTGGGCGTCGGTGAACGATCCAACCCCGAACCCCGCCAACTGGCGCAGGACCCGCAGGCCACCTTGGGCAAGACCATCCGCATCGACGCGATGGATGGCAGCCCGGCGGGCGCGGGCATCGATGGTGCCCTGCCCGAGATCTGGACCATGGGCCATCGCAACATCCAAGGCGCGGCCATGGGTCCCGATGGGCGGATCTGGATGAACGAACACGGTCCCAAGGGCGGGGATGAGCTGAACCTGATCCGTCAGGGCGACAATTACGGCTGGCCGCTGGCAACCTATGGCACCGATTACGACGGCGCGCAGATGGGCCAGACTCAGGTCGAGGGCACCGTTCAGCCGGTCTATTACTGGGACCCGTCGCCCGCGCTCAGCGGTATGGTGTTCTATGACGGGCAGATGTTCCCCGAATGGCAGGGGGACGCCCTGCTGGGCGGGCTGCAGTCCGGTTCGGTGATCCGTCTGGACATCGAAGGCGAAAAGGTCACCGGCGAGGCCCGCCACCTGAAAGGGATCGGCCGGGTCCGCGACATCGAGGTGGCCGAGGACGGCGCGATCGTGCTGATCACCGACGAGGATGACGGCAAGCTGATCCGCGTGACCCGCGGCGATTAATCGGAACGCCCGAACAGGCGCTCGATATCGGTCAGGCGCAGCTTGACCCAAGTCGGGCGCCCGTGATTGCACTGGCCCGACCTTGGCGTACGTTCCATTTCCCGCAGAAGGGCGTTCATTTCATCGGCCGACATGCGGCGGCCCGACCGGATCGACCCGTGGCAGGCCATGGAAGACAGGACTGCGTCGATCCGCGCCCGCAGCCGGTCCGAACTGCCCTGATCGGCCAGATCGTCCAAGATGTCGTTGATCAGCGCCTTGGTGTTCAGCTGCGTCAGCATGGCGGGGGTTTCGCGGATGGCGATGGCACCGCCCCCGAAGGCCTCGATCACTAGGCCCAGTTCCGCTAGGTCATCCGCGACCGACAGAATGCGGGTGGCATCGGCCTCGGGCAGGTCGACGATGTCGGGGATCAGCATGGCCTGGGCGGGAATGGCACGGGTCCCGGCCTGCGTCTTCAGCCGCTCATAGACCAGCCGTTCATGGGCCGCATGCTGATCGACCAGAATCATCCCGTCCTCGGTCTGGGCGATGATATAGTTCTCGTGGATCTGCGCACGGGCGGCGCCCAAGGGCGCGCTGACCGGCGTCTCGTCATGGACGGGTTCGTAACGCGCCGAGGGTCCTTCGGCAAAACCCGCATCCAGAACGGGGGCCTGCATGTCCAACCCCGCGCGGATCGCCGCGCCTGACGGTCTGTCCGCACGCCATGTCTGATTGTCGTGGGGCGGGGCGGGCATGGCAGAGGGGGCCGGTTCCGGACGGAAGGCCTGCAGGGTCGCATCGCCCACGGTGGACGACGCCCGGTGCCCGGCATGGGCCAGAGCATGGCGCAGGGCGCTGACGACCAGGCCGCGCGCGGCCTGCGGGTCGCGAAAGCGCACCTCGGCCTTGGCGGGGTGGACATTCACGTCGACCAGCTGCGGGTCGCAGGCCAGATACAGTACCGCCGCCGGATGCCGCCCCGGCGCCAGCACGTCCATGTATCCCGCCTTCAGCGCCCCGGTCAGCAGCTTGTCCCGGACGGGCCGGCCGTTCACATAGACATGCTGAGCCACCGCCGCGCCGCGCGAAAAGGTCGGCAGGGCGGCAAAGCCCGTCAGGGTCAGCCCGTCGCGTTCGGCATCGACCGGCAGGGTGTTGTCGATGAATTCCACCCCCATCACCCGCGACAGGCGGGTCTGCAGCGCGCCAAACAGTTCGCCCTGTTCGGCATCGGCGCGAAAGATGTCGCGACCATCGGCGGTCAGATGGAAGGCGACATAGGGTTCGGCCATCGCCAGGCGGCGGATCACGTCGGCCACGGCCTGCGCCTCGGCCCGGTCGGTGCGCAGGAATTTCAGCCGTGCGGGCGTGGCAAAGAACAGGTCGCGCAGTTCCACGACGGTGCCCCTGTTTGCGGCGGCGGGACGCGGGGGCGTGATCCGCCCGCCTGCGACGGCGATGACCGCGCCCTCGGACCCGTCGCTGCGCGAGGTGATGGTCAGCCGCCCCACCGCCCCAAGCGAGGGCAGCGCTTCGCCCCGAAAGCCAAAGCTGGTGATGGCCAGCAGGTCGGTGCCGTCGATCTTGCTGGTCGCATGGCGCGACAAGGCCAGCGGCAGGTCGTCGGGGGTCATCCCCCAGCCATCGTCGGTGACGCGGATCAGGCGCTTGCCGCCTTGCTCGATCTCGATGGTGATGCGGGTGGCGCCTGCGTCCAGCGCGTTTTCCACCAGTTCCTTGACGGCGGAGGCGGGACGTTCCACGACCTCGCCCGCCGCGATGCGGTTGGCGGTCGTCTCGTCCAGCTGACGGATCATCGGGCGCGTATGGGGGCTTGGGGCGTTCATCGGCGCGAAACTAGCACCGGGGGGGCATCGCCGCCAGAGGGTCGCCGCGCCCCGATAAGGGCGCGGCGATGGACATCAATCGGTGGATTCGACGCCTTCGGGGCGACCGACCAGCACAAAGCGCAGCTGCGCGGGGTCCAGCAGACGCTTGGACACGCGGGCCACGTCCTCGGCGGTGACGGCTTCGACCTTGTCGTTGCGGGTGTTGATGTAATCGATCGGGAAACCGATCAGCTGCATCCCCGCCAGGATCGAGGCGATGCGCCCGTTCCCGTCAAAGCGCAGCGGGTATTCCCCGGTCAGATAGGTCTTGGCGTCCGTCAGTTCCTTTTCGGTCACGCCTTCGGCCATTCCGGCCCATTCCTGCCGGATCAGGTCCACGGCCTGGCCGGTGGTGTCATTGCCACCCGCCATGCCGCCCTGCCAGGACTGGCCAAACAGACCCGTCGCCAAGGCCGTGCCGACGCCATAGGTCAGGCCGCGCTTTTCGCGCACCTCGGTCATCAGGCGCGAACTGAAGCCGCCGCCGCCCAGGATGTGATTGGCCACGAAGGCCGCGAAGTAATCGGGATCGTCGATGGCGATGCCCGGACCCGCAAAGGACACCACCGTCTGCGGGCTGTCCCAATCGATGACGGTGGTCCCGCCGCTCAGCTGCAGTTCGGCCTTGTCGGGCAGGGGCGCGGTCGCGGCTTCGGGCAGGCCGCCCAGGATGCGGTCCAGAAGCGGCCCCAGCTCCTCGGGCGAGATGTCGCCTGCCGCGCCCACCACCACGCGGTCGCGGGCCAGGACGCGGTTCTTGGCCGCGACCAGATCCTGGCGGGTCAGCTTGGCGACGCTCTCCTCGGTCCCGTTCAGCGACGTGGCATAGGGGTGGTCGCTCCAGGCCTGCCGCGCCAGTTCCTTGGCGGCGATGCTGTTGGGGTCGGTCGCCTCGGAGCGGATGACGGCCTGGACCTGTGCGCGGACCCGCTGGACGGCGCTTTCGTCAAAGCGTGGCTGGGTCAGCGCCAGGGCCAGCAGATCCGCCGCCTCGTCGCGGTTCTCCGACAGGGCGCGAAAGCCGACGCTCAGCGTGTCGTCATCGGCATCAAAGGAAATTCGTGCCCCCAGATCCTCGACGGCCTGGGCGAACTGGGTGCTGTCGCGCTTGCCCGCGCCTTCTTCCAGCAGGGCGGTCATCAGGTTGATGGCGCCGCGCTTTTCCGGCGCGTCCATGCTGGCGCCGCCCTTGAACTGGATATCCAGCGCGACAAAGGGGATGCTGTCGTCCTGGACCAGCCAGGCCTTGATCCCCTTGGGCGAGGTGACGTCCTGAATCTCGATCGCATGGGCGGGCAGGGCCAGCAGCGTCAGGACGGTGGCGATTGCGGCACGGATCATCCTTGCACCTCGGCTTTGGCAGGTTCGGGGTCGGATTTGGGCGGTGCGGACTTGGCGGCGGGTTCGGCAGGCGGTTCGGGCGTCAGCCAGCCGGTGACGCCGCCCCCGTCGGCCAACACCTCGCGGGCCGCGTCCATCACGTCATCGGCGGTGACGGCGGCCAGGATGTCGGGCCAGTCATTCACGTCCTCGACGCTCAGCCCGGTGGCCAGGCCCTGCCCGTAATCATAGGCGCGGGCATGGGCGCTGTCCTGGGCATAGACCTGGGCCGCGCGGACGCGGGTCTTGACCCGTTCCAGATCCTCGGGATCGACGCCGTCCTTCAGGAATTTGGCGATCACCTCGTCCAGGGCGGCTTCGGCCTTGGCGGGCTCGGTCCCTTGCGGGGGCACCAGCGACAGGGTGAATTCGGTCGGGTCCAGCGACAGCCCATCATAGGACGCCCCGGCCCACAGCGCCTTGCCCGTCAGCATCAGCTCGCGGGCCAGCACGGATGTCTGGGGCGACCCGCCCAGCAGATCGGCCAACACCGTCAGCGCCGCCGCCTGTTTCTGGTCGCCGGGGTTGCGTTCGGTCGCCAGCACGCTGCGGGTCATGCGGGGCTGGGCCACGCGCGGGTCCGACATGCTGATGCGGCGCGCCGTCTGCTTGGTTGGTTCCTGCGGGCGGATGCGGGGTTCGGCCTCGCCCTTGGCGGGGATGGGGCCATAGTTTTCCTCGGCCAGGCGGCGGGCCTCTTCGGGGGTGACGTCGCCCGCGATGACCAGGATCGCCTCGTTCGGGGAATAATGTGTTTCGTACCAGTCGATCGCATCCTGGCGAGTCAGGTCGGCGATCTCGTTCCGCCATCCGATGATCGGGCGGCCGTAAGGGTGGTTGTCATAGACGATGGCGTTCATCTCCTCGGCGAAAAGCGCCGCCGGGTCGCTGTCGATCCGCTGCGCGCGTTCGGCCAGCACGACCTGCCGTTCCGCCATCCAGTCGTCATCCGAGATCTTCAGGTTCGCCATCCGGTCCGCCTCCATCTCCATGACCAGGGGCAGGCGGTCGCTGGCGATGCGCTGGAAATAGGCGGTGTAGTCCCAGCTGGTGAAGGCATTGTCGCTGCCGCCATTGGCGGTCACGGTCTTGGACAATTCGCCGGGGGCCAGCTTGTCGGTGCCCTTGAACATCAGGTGTTCCAGGTAATGGGCGATGCCGGACTTGCCCGGCACCTCGTCGGCGGCGCCGATCCTGTACCAGACCATCTGCACGACGACCGGGGCGCGGTCATCCTGGATGACGACGGTCTCCAGGCCGTTGGGAAGGGTGAAATGGGTCACGTCCTCGGGCATCTGGGCCAGGGCGGACAATGCGGAACCCAGCACCAATGCCGAGGACAGCATCAGGGTGGGACGAATGGTCGGGCGACGCATGGGCAGTGCAACCTCCTCTTGCTGCTTGGAAACTTGGACCGGAGAGGATGGCTGCACAAGGGACCCTCGCGGGATTGTGCGGGGTCGGCCCTATCGGTCCAGCACCAGCGGCAGGCAGGTCGGGCCATGCGCCTGCAGGCCGGATTTCCACCGCACCGGCCCGTCCAGCGCCAGGGCGGGCGCGCGGTCCAGAAGGGCGGCGAACAGGATTTCCATGTTCAGCCGCGCCAGATTGTTGCCCAAGCAAACATGCGGACCCGCGCCAAAGGCCAGATGCACGTTCGGGCGCCGCGTGATGTCCAGCCGATGGGCGTCGGCAAAGGCCGCCGGATCGCGGTTCGCGCTGGCGTAAAGCAGCCCGAATTTCGTTCCCTTGGGCCAGTCCTGCCCGCAGATCGTCAGGTCCTGCGATGCAAAGCGGTGAAAGAAGGGCAGGGGGGCGGCAAAGCGGAACATTTCTTGCACAGCCAGCGGCATCAGCGACGGATCGGCGTGCAGCAGGGCCAGCTGGTCCGGATGGGTCAGCAGCGCGTGCAGCCCGCTGCCCATCACGTCGATGGTCGATCCGTGGCCCGCATGCAGGATCTGCATGATCGTGGCGATCACCTCGTCATGGGTCATCAGCCCGGCCTGTTCCGCCTGGATCATCTGCGACATCAGGTCGTCGCGGGGCGCGGCGCTGCGGGCGGCGTGCAGATCCTCCAGCAATTCCGCGAACTGCCGGGTCGATTCCTCGGCGCGGGCCTTTTTGGCCGCCGTCCGGTCGATGTCGAAATAGCTGACGACATCCTCGGACCAAAGGGTCATCTGCGGGGCCAGTTCGGGGGCCGTGCCGATCAGGTGCCCGATGACCTGACCGGGCAGATGGGCCGCCAGATCGGCGATGAAATCGATGCGTCGCTGCGCGATCAGCCGGTCCAGCGCGCGGTCGACCCAACCCGTGACAAAGCCGCGCAGGCTTTCCAGTCGCGTCTTGGTGAAGAACGGAAAGACCGCGCGGCGCAGCTTGTCATGGGCGGGGCCGTCGATCTCCAGCATGGATGTCTGCACGAAGCGTTCGTGAAACGGCATGTCGTGGAAATTCGCGGCGATCTGGATGCGGCGCAGTTCATCCGCATCGGCAAAGGCGGCGGCGCCCCGCACCATGCGGCGGTCCAGGGCGATGGCGCGGACATCCTCCATCCGGCTGGCCAGATAACCGCCGAAGCTGTCCCAATGGGGCAGGCCGGGCCTGTCGCGCAGCGCGGCATAGGCGGGCCAGGGATCGGCCCCGAAACCGGGGGCCGAAGGGTCGAAGACCGCCGCCAAGACCTATTGGCCCCTGGGTGCCGGAGAGGTCGAGGTGATCGCGCCCGCCCGCTGCCAGCGCAGCTGTTCATCGGACCCATCCAGGGCCATCGGCGCATAGGCGCGCTGATAGACCGAGGTGCCGAAGACACGTTCCAGCAGGCGCCGGCCATTCCGGGACCGCCATCTGGCGTCTTCGGTCGCCAGCGTCTGGCGGATGGCCGGATCGGTGCCGGTGCGCGTGGCCTGGGCCACCAGCGCCTGGTCGGCCGCGCCGATGCCCTGGTCGCGCAGGCGGTCGGGATTGCCGCCCAGGGCCGCCACCGCATCGCCCTGCGGGTTCGGATCGGTGATGTTGGCACCCCCCGGCGTCGGCGCGGGCAGCACCGCCAGATCGGGCGGCATCGACAGCGACCGCGTCGGCAGGATCGAGAATTCGTCCGGTCCCGCCTGTCCGGCCTTGAGGTTGTTCAGCCGTGGTTCGCCCGAACAGGCCCCCAGGGCCGTCACAGCCGCCATTCCGATCATCAGCGCGATTGTCCGCATGTCCTGCCCCTTCGTCCTTTGGGCCGTTCTAGCCCGATTTTCCATCGCCGTCACGCGTGCTGTCGCGCGGGGTCCCGTCCCTGAACAGGTCGCCCTGCCTGTGCTGGGCGGGGGCCGGCTTGACGGTCTTTGGCGCGGCTTTGGGTTTCGCCGCGGGCCTTGCCGCCGGTTTGGCGTCATCGGCGGGCTTTTGCGGCATCAGCACCAAGCCGATGGCACCCGCAAAGATCGCAATGTCGGCAACGTTGAAGCTGTAGGGGTTCTGCCATCCCGGCAGCGACATGTTCAGGAAATCGGCCACTGCGCCATAGAGGATGCGGTCGACCACGTTCCCCAGGGCCCCCCCGATCAGGAACCCTGCCGAGACCTTGGCGATGCGCCCGAAGTTCCCGCGCCAGACCCAGATCCAGACCCAGAGGCAAATCGCCACCGCGATGCCCACCAGGATCCAGCGCATCAGGAACTGTTCCGAGGACATCAGGCCGAAATTCACGCCCTGGTTCCAGGCCATGCGCAGGTTCAGCCAGGGCGGCAACACGTCGATGGACCGCTTGACGTCCAGCTGCATCATGTGGACGACCAGGTATTTCAGCGCCTGATCCAGCACGAAGATGGCACCGGCGACCCAGGCGACCATGCGCATGTCGCCGCGCGACACGGGTTTCCCCTTGCCGCGCGTGGCCCCGCCTGTCTTGGAAGGGCCGCCCATCAGTGGCGGAAGTGGCGCTGGCCGGTCAGCACCATGGCCAGACCAAGGCGGTTGGCGGCGGCGATGACCTCGTCGTCGCGCATCGATCCGCCGGGCTGGATGACGGCGCGTGCACCGGCCTCGGCCAGGGCCTCGATACCGTCGGCGAAGGGGAAGAAGGCATCCGATGCGACGGCCGATCCAATGGTCGGGGGCTGCGACAGGCCCATCGCCTGCGCCATATCCTCGGATTTGCGGCGGCCGATGCGGGTGCTGTCGACGCGGCTCATCTGGCCCGCGCCGATGCCCACGGTGGCCAGGTCCTTGGCATAGACGATGGCGTTCGATTTGACGTGCTTGGCGACGTTCCAAGCGAACAGCAGGTCGGCCAGTTCATCTTCCGAGGGCTGGCGTTCGCTGACGATCTTCAGATCGTCGCGGGTGATGCGACCGTTGTCGCGGCCCTGCACCAGGAAACCGCCCGCGACCTG
Source organism: Paracoccus sediminilitoris (assembly GCF_003259195.1). Classification (GTDB taxonomy): domain Bacteria; phylum Pseudomonadota; class Alphaproteobacteria; order Rhodobacterales; family Rhodobacteraceae; genus Paracoccus; species Paracoccus sediminilitoris. Next base: position 40,357 of record NZ_QJPK01000024.1, on the reverse strand, counting down.
GCGGAAGGTCGTGGCCGCCGCCGTCACGTCGGGCAGACCGCCGGTGGTCAGCAGGCGCAGGTTCTTCTTGGCGGCGAAGATGCGCTTGGCGTCCTCATCGGCATCGGGGGCGATGACGACCTCGGTGAATATCTTGACGATCTCTTCCGCCGTCGCGCCGTCCAGCGGCTGGTTCAGGGCGATGATGCCGCCGAAGGCCGAGGTGCGGTCGCAGTCGAAGGCCCGCTTGTAGGCCTCGAGCGCGGTCTCGCCCCGTGCCACGCCGCAGGGGTTGGCGTGCTTGATGATGGCGCAGGCGGGGCCTTGGGCGGGGTCGAATTCCGCGACCAGTTCAAAGGCCGCGTCGGTGTCGTTGATGTTGTTGTAGGACAGTTCCTTGCCCTGATGCTGGGTCGCGGTGGCGACACCGGGGCGGGATTCGTCGTTGCGATAGAAGGCGGCCTGCTGATGCGGGTTTTCACCGTAACGCAGCCCTTGGGCCAGCGTACCGGCAAAGGCGCGGCGGCGGGGCTGGTGCTCACCGATCGCGCCCGCCATCCAGCTGCTGACAGCCGCGTCATAGGCGGCGGTGCGGGCATAGGCGATCTGAGCCTGACGCTGGCGGAATTCCAGCGTCGTCGCGCCGCCGTTGTCGTTCAGTTCGGCCAGCAGGGCGTCGTAATCCTGCACGTCGACGATGACGTTGACGAAACCGTGGTTCTTGGCGCCCGCACGGATCATGGCGGGGCCGCCGATGTCGATATTCTCGATGCAGTCGTCGTAATCACCGCCCTTGGCGACGGTTTCCTCGAACGGATAGAGGTTCACCACCAGCAGGTCGATAGGGCCGATGCCATGGGCCTCCATCGCGGCCAGGTGTTCGTCATTGTCGCGCAGCGCCAGCAGACCGCCATGGACGACCGGGTGCAGCGTCTTGACGCGGCCATCCATCATTTCGGGAAAGCCGGTCACATCGGCCACGTCGATGACGGTCAGACCCGCCTCGCGCATGGCCTTGGCGCTGCCGCCGGTGGACAGGATTTCCACGCCGCGGGCGTCAAGCGCCCGTGCAAAATCGATCAGGCCGGTCTTGTCGGATACCGAGATCAGGGCGCGCTTCAGGGCGACGGGACGGGTCATGGGGGCCTCGTTTATCTGGTCAGGCGTCAGTTACCCCTGCTGGGCCTCAAGGTCCAGCAGGGATCGGGATCAGGCGGGTTTTCGCAGGCAGGCCATGTAGAAACCGTCCATGCCGCCCAGATCTGCCCAGTAATCGGGCCGCAGGCGCAATCCACCCTCGGGGGTGATCCATGCGGGTTCGATGCCGTCCAGCGTCGGGTGTTCGACGGTCAGGCCGGGGTGGCGCTGCAGGGCCTCCTCGATCTGGACCTCGCCCTCGTCGGGGATCAGCGAGCAGGTGGCATAGACCAGCCGCCCGCCCGGACGCAGCAGCGTCAGTGCGTGATCCAGCATGGCGGTCTGCAGTTCGATCAGCTCGGCCACGCCATAGCCGTCGCGGATGAAGGGCATGTCGGGGTGGCGGCGGATGGTGCCCGTGGCCGAACAAGGCGCATCCAGCAGGATGGCGTCCAACGGCTGATCGGGTTCCCATTCCAGCGCATCGGCGGCGATGACGGTCGCGGTCAGCCCGCAGCGTGCCAGGTTTTCGGTGACGCGCTTCAGGCGGTATTCGTTGATGTCGATGGCGAAGACATCGGCACCCGTGGCGGCCAGCTGCATGGTCTTGCCGCCGGGCGCCGCACAAAGATCGGCCACCTTTTCGCCAAGCCGCGCGTTCAGCATCCGGGCGGGCAGGGCGGCGGCGGCGTCCTGCACCCACCAGTCGCCCGCATCAAATCCCGGCAGCGCCGAGACCTGGACCGATCCGCGCATGCGCAGCGATCCGGTGGGCAGCAGGTCGCCGCCTTCGATCGGCTCGACGCCCGGCTTCAGCGTCAGGTCGATGGGCGCGCCGCGCTGATGGGCGGCATCCATCGCGGTCATGGTCGCCTCGTCATAGGCATCCAGCAGCGGATCGCGCAGCCATTCGGGCAATTCTTGGGGCGGCAGATCGGCCCAGCCTTCGAAGCCCGAGGCCTTGCGCAGCACCGCGTTGACCATCCCCGCCGCCGCCTGACCGCGCTGCCCAAGCGTGCGGGTCAGATCGACCGCGGCGCCGACGACGCCATGGGCAGGGGCACCCAGCTCCAGCATCTCGACCACGGCAAGGCGCAGCACGTCGGCCACCTGCGGGGGCGGGGTGCGGTTCACGAAAGCCTCGATCACCTGATCCGCACGGCCCTGATGGCGCAGCGTTTCCGCCGCCAGCCGCGCCGCGCGGGCCTGGTCTGCCACGGGCAGCGCACGCAGCGCCCCCGACTGGTCGGACAGGGACCGCCCGTCGCGCACCCCCTGGATCAATCGCAATGCGCCCTTTCGCGCCATATCGCCGCCCGGCTTTGCCAAAACGCTTTCCTTCACCTAGATGTTGTTCAAGACTGAACGCGACCCATACGCCCATTCGGGGGATGTTTCCATGAGTGATACGACCAAGACCCACAACGCCGATCTGCCGCCCGCCGCGCAGCGCGCCCTGGCCGAGGCCGAGGCGCGGCGGAAGGCCGCCGTCGATCAGCCCCTTCCGGTCGAATACGGCGGTCGCGACGGCCCCGAGGCGGTGCGCTTCGGCGATTACGAGAAGAACGGCATCGCGGTGGATTTCTGAATGGAGTGGCGTTTCCAGTCCGCCACCCAGCAGGGCCGCGCGATTCTTGCCGGCCTTCTTGACCCCATCGACCAGACCGAGGCCTATCTGGCCGCCGCCAAGGACCACCCCGATTGCGCGCGCATCTATGCCCGCCTGACCGCTGCCCGCGCCCGATCCGAGGCCGTCGCCGCCCATGACCGCGCCAAACAGGAACGCCGTCACAGCCTGCTGGACGGGGTGGCGATCAGCTGGAAGGACAATATCGACAGCGGCGGCACCGTGACCGAGGCCGGATCCAAGCTGCTGGAAGGCCGCGTGCCCCGCAAGGATGGCAACATCCTGGCCCGCGCGGCGCGTCGCGGCACCGTCTGCCTGGGCAAGACCCATATGACCGAACTGGCCTTTTCCGGGTTGGGGCTGAACCCCGTCACCGCGACGCCGCCCAATGCGCTGGACCCGGACCTTGCGCCGGGCGGGTCGTCCTCGGGGGCGGCGGTTTCGGTGGCCCTAGGGTTGGCGGCGGCAGCGATCGGTACCGATACGGGCGGATCGGTGCGTGTGCCTGCCGCGTGGAACGGGCTGGTGGGCTTCAAGCCGACCCATGGCGCGCTGCCGGAAAAGGGCGTGGTGCCGCTGGCGCGCAAGTTTGACATTCCCGGCCCCATCGCCCGCACGGTCGAAGACTGCGCCGAGCTGTTCGCCATCATGGCCGACCAGCCCGCGCCGGACCTGCAGGACGCCTCGGTCAAGGGTTTGCGGCTGATGGTGCTGGAGGGGTTGCCCTTCGACGATGCCGAATCCGGCGTGGTCACCGCCTTTCAGGACGCGGTGGACCGGCTGGGGCAGTCGGGGGCGCAGATCGCCCATGTCTCGACCGATTGGCTGGACAAGGCGATGGCCCTGTCGCCGCAGGTCTTCGCCCCCGAGGCCTATGGCATCTGGCGCGCCCAGATCGAGGATGCGCCCGAACTGATGTGGGCGCCGATCCTTGAGCGTTTCCGCGGTGGCGCCGATGTCAGCGGTCCCGATTACGTCGCCGCATGGGAAAGCCTGACCCGCATCCGCCGCAAGTGGATCAAGGAGGTCGTCGGCGGTTACGACGCCGTGCTGGTCCCGACCGTGCCGATCCTGCCCCCCGCCACGAAGCGGCTGATGGAAGATCAGGCCCAATTCGTCCGCGCCAACCTGCTGACGCTGCGCAACACCCGCATCGCGAACCTGCTGGGACTGCCCTCGGTCACGCTGCCGACGGGGCTGCCTGCCTGCGGGATATCCCTGATGGGTCACGCGGGGCTGGACCGGCACCTGCTGCGCGTCGCTGCGGGGGCCGAAAGGGCGCTGGCCGCCGCTTAGGCAGCGGCCCGCGCGGATCGGGTGTTTCGCTGGACGCAAGGGCATGTTCACGCTAAAGTTTCTGCCAAGGAACGGGGCGAAGACCCCGAAAGCGAGGCAGAGATGACATTCCCCAAGCGGTTCGCGAACCTGCCGGAATACGCGTTCCCGCGGTTGCGGGCATTGCTGTCCGACATTCAACCGGGGCTTGCGCCGGGCGAATCCCCCATGGTTCTGACCATCGGCGAACCCCGCCATCCCATGCCCGATTTCGTCGGGCCGGTGATGGCCGACAGCATCGGGCAGTTCGCGAAATACCCCCCGAACGAAGGCGCGCCCGAACTGCTGGATGCGATCGCGGGCTGGCTGGGGCGTCGCCACGGGCTGGATGTCACCCCCGACCGACTGATGGTGCTGAACGGAACGCGCGAAGGGCTGTTCAACGCGGCGCTGGCACTGTGTCCGGAAACCAAGAACGGACAGCGGCCCGCGATCCTGGTGCCCAATCCGTTCTATCAGGTCTATGCCGTGGCGGCGGCGGCGGTGAATGCCGACCCGGTCTTTCTGCCCGCAACGCCTGAAACCGGCAACCTGCCCGATTATGCCGCGCTGGACCCCGACCTGCTGGATTGTGTGGCCATCGCCTATCTGTGTTCGCCTGCCAACCCGCAGGGCGCGATGGCGGACCGCGACTATCTGGAGCGGCTTGTCGCGCTGGCCGAACGCCATGATTTCCTGATCTTCTCGGATGAGTGCTATTCCGAGATCTATCGAGACACCCCGCCCCCCAGTGCGCTGGCGGTTGCCACGGATATGGGTCTGGCCGACCGGGTGGTGATGTTCAATTCGCTCTCCAAGCGGTCGAACCTGCCGGGGCTACGGTCCGGCTTTGCCGCAGGGGGCCGCGCGCAGATCGCGAAGATGCGCAAGCTGCGCAGTTTCGCGGGCGCACCCTTGCCTCTGCCCGTGCAACGCGTGTCGCAGGCGGCATGGTCCGACGATGCCCATGCGGATGCGAACCGCGCGCTTTATCAGGTGAAATACCGGATCGCCGACCGTATCTTCGGCAACATTCCCGGATACCTGCCCATCGATGGCGGCTTCTTCCTGTGGCTGCCTGTCGACGATGGCGAGGCTGCCGCGCGCAAGCTGTGGGAACAGGCGGGCATCCAGGTCCTGCCCGGTGCCTATCTGTCGCGCGAGGTGGATGGCAACAATCCGGGGCGCGGGTTCATCCGCGTGGCGCTGGTCGCGGATGCGGACCAGACCGAGACGGCACTGACGCGACTGCGCGACGTGCTTTACGATGACATGACCGACGCGAGGGGATGAGCAGATGGCAAGTTGGCAGGCGAAACACCGCGATCCGCTGTTCGACCAGACCACCCAGGCGGCCCTTGAACGGCGCGGCAAGGAATTGCTGGGCGCCGGACTGATCCTGCTGGCGCTGCTGGTGGGCATGATGCTGGGCAGCTGGTCGGCCGACGATCCCAGCTTCCTTTCGGCGACCGATGCGCCCGCCCAGAACATGCTGGGCAGCTTTGGCGCGTACATCGCCGCGCCCCTGATGATGATCGCGGGCTATGGGTCGTGGATGCTGGTGACCGCCGCCGCCGTCTGGGGCCTGCGCCTGATGCTGCACAAGGGCGAGGAACGGCTGATGCGCGGCATCTTCACGCCCATCGCCGTGGCTCTGGTCTCGATCTATTGCAGCACGCTGACGCCGGGTCCGGAATGGCAGCAGAATTACGGCATGGGCGGCCATTTCGGCGACATGATCATGGGCGCGTTCCTGAACTTGCTACCGATGAAGGCGCAGCTGGGCATCCGTCTGGCCGCGCTGATCGTCGCGGTGGCCACGGTCAGTGCCGGTGCTTTCGTCCTGGGCTTCAGCAAGGCCGAACTGACGGCCCTGAAGACGCGCTTCTTGCGCGGTCTTGCCACGGCGCTGCACGTCACACTGCGGGCGGTCGATGCGGGCGGGGCGCTGGTCCAGCGCCTGCGCAGGCCCCGCGCCACTGACGACCGTCAGCCCCGCGTCGAACCCAACCCCGCCCGAGCGCGTCCCGCACCCCAGCCCTTCCAGCTGGAGGAGGAGATGCCCGAGCCCGAGCTGATCGAGCGCGATTCCGATTACGAGGGCGACGCCCCCACTGACGAGGAAGTGCGCGGCCGCATCAGCGACGCAATCCGCAGCCATGCGACCAAATCCTCGGTCCTGAAGGCTGTGACATCGAAGCTGGCGCGCGACGGCGTGCCCGCCCCCGCCGAAGATGCAATGACGCGCCTGGACGCGCCCGCGCCCAAGGTCCTGCCCAAGGCGACGCCCAAGCCCGCAGCCTCGCGCGCCCTGCCGGAGATCGAGGACGATGCGAACGGCTATGAACGTCCGCCCCTGGATCTGCTGTCGCTGCCCGACGAAGCCGATCAGGCGCCCATCTCGGAAGAGATGCTGATGGAGAATGCCCGCGCGCTGGAGGCGGTCTTGGACGATTACGGCGTCAAGGGCCAGATCACCGAGGTCCGCCCCGGCCCCGTCGTCACGCTTTACGAGTTGGAACCCGCGCCGGGCCTGAAGGCCAGCCGCGTGATCGGGCTGGCCGATGACATCGCGCGGTCCATGTCGGCCCTGTCGGCCCGTGTCAGCACCGTGCCCGGTCGCAGCGTCATCGGGATCGAATTGCCGAATGCCAAGCGTGAAAAGGTCGCCTTCCGCGAAATCCTGGCCAGCCGCGCCTTTAGCGACGGCAAGCATCCGCTGCCCCTGGCGCTGGGCAAGGATATCGGCGGCGATCCGATCGTGGCGAACCTGGCCAAGATGCCCCACCTGCTGATCGCCGGGACCACCGGTTCGGGCAAGTCGGTGGCCATCAACACGATGATCCTGTCCCTGCTTTACAAGCTGACGCCGGATGAATGCCGGCTGATCATGATCGACCCCAAGATGCTGGAACTGTCCGTCTATGACGGCATCCCGCATCTGCTGTCCCCGGTCGTCACCGACCCCAAGAAAGCGGTCGTCGCCCTGAAATGGGTCGTGGGCGAAATGGAGGACCGCTATCGCAAGATGTCCAAGATGGGCGTGCGCAACATCGAAGGCTACAATGGCCGCGTGGCCGAGGCCCTGTCCAAGGGCGAGATGTTCAAGCGCACCGTCCAGACCGGTTTCGACGAGGATACCGGCGACGCCATCTGGGAGACCGAGGAATTCCAGCCCGAGGCCTTCCCTTATATCGTCGTCGTCGTCGACGAGATGGCCGACCTGATGATGGTCGCGGGCAAGGAGATCGAGGCCTGCATCCAGCGCCTGGCGCAGATGGCGCGGGCATCGGGCATCCACCTGATCATGGCCACGCAGCGCCCATCCGTCGATGTCATCACCGGCACGATCAAGGCGAACTTCCCGACGCGGGTCAGCTTCCAGGTGACATCAAAGATCGACAGCCGCACGATCCTGGGTGAACAGGGGGCCGAGCAGCTGCTGGGTCAGGGCGACATGCTGTATATGGGCAATGGCGCGCGCATCACCCGCATCCACGGCCCCTTCGTTTCCGACGAAGAGGTCGAGGAGATCGTGAACCATCTGAAATCCTTTGGTCCGCCCAGCTATAAGTCCGGCGTGGTCGAAGGCCCCGAGGATGACAAGGCCGACAATATCGACGCGGTTCTGGGTCTGGGTGGCGGCGACAATGGCGACGACGCGCTTTACGACCAGGCCGTCATGATCGTGGCCAAGGATCGCAAATGCTCGACCAGCTATATTCAGCGCAAGCTGGCGATCGGTTACAACAAGGCCGCGCGTCTTGTCGAACAGATGGAAGACCAGGGCGTCGTGTCCCCGGCCAACCATGTCGGCAAGCGTGAGGTTCTGGTGCCCGAAGTCTGAGGCACCGTCAGGAACGACATGACACTTTGGACCATGCATTTTCTGAACGCGCGTCATGCGGTGACGCGCCACATGGCCGATATCCGCGCCGCGGCCAAGCAGGCCGTGGCCTTGGCCGGCGGTCATGCCGATCTGCCGAATTTCGATCTGGTGATCCGGGCTTTGCCGGGGGGCGGAATGCCCGATTGGGGCGTGGCGGGCCATGCGCCGTCACCGGGCATCATCGAGCTGACGCTGAACCCCGACCGCTTTTCCGAAGAGCATCTGATGCGCACGCTGGTCCACGAACTGCATCACCTGATGCGGTGGGACGGCCCCGGCTATGGCAAGTCGCTGGGGGCGGCCCTGGTCAGCGAAGGGCTGGCTGGGCATTTCGTGTTGCGGGTTCTGGGCGGCCAGCCCGACCCGTGGGATGCGGTGCGTCCGGCATCGGGCGTCGCGCGGCAGGCAATGAACGAATGGGCGCGGCTGGATTACGACCATGCGCGCTGGTTCCTGGGCAAGGGCGATCTGCGCAAATGGACCGGTTATGGCCTGGGTCACAGGCTGATCGCCGAGCATCTGGCAGCCGCGCCCCAGGATGATGCGGCGACGCTGGCCCACACACCCGCCGACACGTTCCGGCCCGTGATGCGCCGTCTGTTGGCCGCCGAAGGCGAGGGCGAAGCAGAAGTGCCGGAAGCCGAGGATACGGGCAAGGACGCCGGGGCAAGCTGATGGCGTCCCGCGCAAGCCGGGGGCTTTGCGCCCCCGGACCCCCGCAGGGTATTGGCGCAACGGAGAAGCTTGGTCAGGACCTGCGCATGCCCAAGGCAAGGCCGATGATCAAGCCTGCTGCGGCGCCGCCCAGATGGGCCTGCCACGCGATCGAGGGCATCATCACCGTCAGTGCGACGTTCAGCAGCAGGATCAGCCCAACAGACCGGAAAAGCGGCGTCAGAGCCTTGCGGCGGCGCGTCAGGTTGATGGCGGCGTAGCCGACCAGCGCGCCCGCAAGGCCGAAGACCGCGCCGGAGGCACCGATCATCGGGCCCGCCTGCGGCTGCATCACGGCAAAAAGCAGCGCCGCCGCGATCTGGCTGACCAGATAGGTCAGAGCCATCGCCCCCGGTCCGATCATGCGGTTCAGTTCGCGCGCGATGGCGGCCAGCGAGACCATGTTCATCGCCACATGCAGCAGGCCGCCATGCAGCAGACCATAGGTCAGGAACATCGCCACGCCCTGACCGGGATAGAGGCCGACCCCCTGTATCAGCAGCGGCGACCAGAAGGCCCCCAGCATGAAGGTGGCCGGGCGCAGGGCAGGATAGCCCGCCAGATCGGCGACGCTCAGGATCCCTTCGGCCAGCAGGCAGGTCAGGATCAGCGCCCGCACCCAAAGGGGCAGGCGGGGTTCGCGGTCAATCATCGGCGCGGATCTGGCGCGCCTCATCGATCAGCATGATCGGGATGCCGGCGCGGATCGGAAAGGCCAGGCCGGCGGCCGAGGAAACCAGTTCCTGCTTGTCGGCATCGTAATGCAGCGTGGTGTGGGTCACCGGGCAGACCAGCGCTTCGAGCATGTGGCGGTCATGGGCGGGTTCGGTCATTGCAGACGTTCCTCGGGTTCGTCGCCGCGCAGGGCGAATTCGATCAGGCCGACCAGCAATTCGCGGCGATCGACCAATGTGGGGGATTCCAGCAATGCCTGCTTGTCGCCATGCGACAGGGGCAGCATCATCGAGAGCGAGTTGATCAACATCTCGTCCTCGGCCTGGGCGGCGGCGTCCCAATCGGTCGAGAGGTCCCGGCTTTCCATGTAGCGTGCCAGCAGGTCGAACAGCGCCTTGCGGTCCATCGCCGGATCATGTTCGGGCTTGCCCCGGTCGCGTGCGAACGAGGACCAGTCCACCTTTGCCTGAAGATAGGGGGCAAAGCTGTCCTGCACGTCCAGCAGCCGGAAACGCGATATGGCCCCCAGAGAGATCATCATCCGCCCGTCGTCGTTTTCGTTGAACGACACGATGCGTCCGGCGCATCCGATGGCCGAAAGCCCGTCGGCCTCGGGTTGGACCATGCCGATCAGGCGGTGGCCGGTCTTCAGCGTATCCTCGATCATCTGCAGATAGCGGGGTTCGAAGATATGCAGCGGCAGGCGGGCGCGCGGCATCAGCACTGCCCCCGACAGGGGGAACAGCGCGATGCGCTCGGGCAGGTCCAGACGCAATGCCATGGATCAGGCGAAGATCATCGAGGACAGGCGGCGCCGGCCCTTTTGTGCCAGCGGGTCCTTGCCGGGCAGGCTGTCGAAGATGGTGATCAGCTGGGCCTTGGCCGCGCCCTCGTTCCAGTCGCGATCCATGCGGAAGCTTTCCAGCAGGATGTCGATCGCCTGTTCGACCTGACCGGCGGCATGCAGCGCGCGGGCCAGTTCCAGCCGGGCCTGCTGATCGGTCGGATCGGCATCGACGCGAGCCTGCAGGTCGTCCAGAGGACCTGCGCTTTCGGCCTGTTGGGCCAGTTGCAGCTGGGCGCGGGCGGCCTCGACGGGGTTCGACCCTGCGATGGCTGGGGGGACCTGCGTCAGGGTGGCGGCAGCGGCGGCATGGTCGCCGGCGGCCAGATGGGCGCGGATCAAGCCGCCCCAAGCTTCGGCACTGTCGGGCATCTCGCCGATGATGGCGGTGAAGGTCTCGATGGCGTCGGCGGCCTCGTTGTCGAGGATCATCTGTTCGGCCGCGGCGATGGCATCGGCCAAGCCGCCGTCATCGCCGCCCATCTCGGCCAGCTTGTCGACGAATTGCTTGATCTGGCTTTGCGGCAGCGCGCCTTGGAAGGCGTCGACCGGCTGACCCTTGAAGAAGGCATAGACGGTCGGCAGCGACTGGATCTGCAGCTGGCCCAGGATGGCCTGATTTTCGTCGGCATTGACCTTGGCCATGCGCACGCGGCCCTTGTGACGGGCGACCTCGGATTCCAGCATCGGGCCCAGGGTCTTGCACGGACCGCACCAGGGTGCCCAGAAATCGACGATGACCGGCACGTCCATCGAGGCCTCGACGACCTCTTTCATGAAGTCGGCCTGCGACACGTCCTTGATAAATTCGTCCGTCTTGGGTGCGTTGCCCGCACCATCGAAAAGCATTGTCATCTTGTCCCCGGATCATTCGGTTCGCATGGTCCCGCCCAATATGGGGGGTGAAGGCGTTGAACAAAAGGGCGGATTGCGCGTTACCGCCCCATCACGCCCTCACGGGCATGTGACGACAACGTCGAGAGAGAATGGGGAACCGGATGAGCGAAACCACAGAAACGACGCGGGACCTGCCGCCGCTGCACCTGGCCTTGCTGCCTATCGTGCTGACGCTGGGGCTGCTGGCGATCCAGCTTTTCTACTATGGCGATTTCACACCACACATCCCGCTGGTGCTGGGGCTTGCGATCACCGGTCTGCTGGGCGTGCTGCGCGGTCAGAAATGGATGGATATCCGCGAAGGGGTCTTTCACGTCATCCATGTGTCCATGCCGTCGCTGTCGGTGCTGATCGTCGTGGGCATGATCATCGGGGTCTGGATCGCATCCGGGACGGTTCCGACGCTGATCTATTACGGGCTGACGCTGCTGAACCCGCAGATATTCCTGGCGGCGGCGATGATCCTCTGTGCGGTGGTGTCGCTGTCGCTGGGGACCAGCTGGGGCACGGTCGGGACCATCGGCGTCGCGCTGATGGGGATCGGCGCGGGCTTCGGCATCCCGCCCTATTGGACCGCGGGGGCGATCGTGTCCGGCGCCTTCTTCGGCGACAAGGTTTCGCCCCTGTCGGACACGACGAACCTGGCCCCGGCGGTGACGGGGGTCAACATCTTCGACCACATCAAGAACATGCTGCCGACCACGGTGCCCGCCATGCTGATCGCACTGACGGTCTATCTGGTGGCCGGCTATGCGCTGATTACCCCGGCCGCGACCAGCTTTGAGCGCATCGACGCCATCACCGACACCCTGTCGGCGCAGTTCACGCTGGGCATCATTCCCCTGATCCCGGCGCTGGTCGTCGTGGTACTGGCCATCGCCAAGCGTCCGCCGCTGCCGTCGCTGTTCACCGGCGTGCTGCTGGGCGCCATCGTCGCGGTGTTCTGGCAGGGCGCGGGGCTGCATGACGTCTTCAGCTATGCCCAGGACGGATACTCGATCGAGACCGGTGTCGCGGACATCGACAGCCTGCTGAACGCGGGCGGCATCCAGTCGATGATGTGGACCATCTCGCTGATGCTGATCGCGCTGGGCTTTGGCGGTGCACTGGAACGCACCGGGTGCCTTGAATCGATCATCAACGCGATCATCAGCCGCGTCACCAGCTTCTCCGCCGTCCAGAGCAGCGCCATCGCGACCGCCTTTGCCACCAACGTCGTGGCGGGCGATCCCTATATCTCGATCGCGCTGCCGGGCCGGATGTATGCGCCGCTGTATCGCGGCATGGGCTATTCGACGCTGAACCTGTCGCGCGCCGTCGAGGAGGGCGGGACGATGATGTCGCCGCTGATCCCGTGGAATGCGGGCGGTGCCTTCGTCATCACGGCCCTGTCGCTGAACATCATGAGCGGCGATTTGACGAACCTGCTCTATATCCCGCTGGCCTTCGCCTGCTGGACCGCGCCGCTGATCGGCATCCTTTACGCGCTGACGGGCTGGTTCTCGCCCCGCGCGACCGAGGATGAGCGCCGCGACTGGGACCGCCAGGACGAGGATATCCTGGACCTGGACGGTCACGCGCTGGGCGACGAAAGCTCGGCCTGATCCAGAAGCCGCCCCGTTGCAGGGGCGGCTTTTTTCTTACAGGTCGAAGCGGGCCATGACCGGAACGTGGTCGCTGGGCTTTTCCCAGCCCCGCAGCGGACGCAGCACCCTGCTGCCATGGGCCGCCTGGGCGATGTCGCGCGTCGCCCAGATATGGTCCAGGCGCCGCCCCTTGTCGGCACCGTCCCAATCCTTCGCGCGATAGCTCCACCACGAATAGAGCAGACCTTCGGGGATGTCCTGCCGTGTCACGTCCACCCAATCGCCCGCATCCTGCGCGGTCAGCAGATGGTCGACCTCGATCGGCGTGTGGCTGACGACCTTCAGCAGCTGCTTGTGCGACCAGACGTCATCCTCGCGCGGGGCAATGTTGAAATCGCCGACCATGATCGATTTCGTGGGGCGGTCGGCGTAAAAGACGTCGCGCATCTCGGTCAGGAAATCCAGCTTCTGACCGAATTTCGGGTTCACCTCGCGATCGGCGATGTCGCCGCCGGCGGGGATGTACATGTTGTGGATGGTGACGCCGTTTTCCATCCGCGCAGCGACATGGCGGGCATGGCCCAGCTGCGCGTAATCGCGGTCGCCCGCATCGGTGATGGGCAGGCGCGACAGGATCGCCACGCCGTTATAGCCCTTCTGCCCGCGCGCGACCATGTGATGGTATCCAAGCGCGCGGAACTGTTCGACCGGGATCAGGTCGACGGGCGACTTGCATTCCTGCAGGCACAGGACGTCGGGGCCTTCCTCGGCCAGAAAGCGGGCGACCAAGCCTTCGCGCAGGCGGACCGAGTTGATGTTCCAGGTGGCGATGGTGAACATGGCGGCACTCCTTGGCGGGTTTCGCGCGGACCCTAGCGGCGGGTCCGCAGCCTGTCGAGGTCAAGGCTTGCCATGTGCGCCGCCCGCGCTATGCAAGGGTGACGCAGGATGTATCGGGGGACATCACCATGAAACTGACCATCGACGAGGCCTTGACCCGCGGCGGCACCGGGTTGTTCCAGTGGCGCCTGCTGTTCCTTTTCGGGCTGGTCTGGGCGGCGGATGCGATGCAGGTCATCGCGGTGGGCTTTGCCTGGCCCTCGATCGCCACGACCTTCGGGCTGGACCGTGTCACGGCGCTGAACATCGGGACGGTCTTCTTCCTGGGCATGTTCGTGGGCGCCTTCGCCTTCGGGCGGCTGGCCGACCGGGTGGGGCGCAAATGGGTGCTGATCGCCACCGTCGCGATGGATGCGGTCTTTGGCCTGGCCTCGGTCATGGCGGGGGATTTCACGCTGCTGCTGGTGCTGCGTTTCCTGACGGGCGTCGCGGTCGGCGGCACGCTGCCTGTCGATTACGCGATGATGGCCGAATTCCTGCCACCACGGTCGCGGGGCCGCTGGCTGGTCTGGCTGGAGGGTTTCTGGGCGGTGGGCACCATCGTCGTGGCCCTGACCGCATGGGCCGCCGCCGGCATGGGCGCCGAGGCACCGTGGCGCTGGATCTTCTTCGTGGCGGCGTTGCCTGCGGTGATCGGCTTCGGCCTGCGCTTCTGGGTGCCCGAATCGCCGATGTACCTGGTCCGTAAGGGCCGACAGGCCGAGGCGCGCACCGTCATCAACCGCATTCTGCACATCAACGGCGCATCGCCCCTGCCGCCCGACGCGCATCTTCAGGCGGCCCATGTGCCGTCGGGCGTCGCCACCTCGATCTTCTCGGAACCACTGCGCCGGTCGACGCTTGGCGTCATGGCGGTGTGGTTCCTGGTGTCGCTGTCCTATTACGGCGTCTTCATCTGGGTCCCGGGGCAACTGGCCAGCGAAGGCTTCGGCTTCGTGCGCGGCTATGGCTTCCTGGTGATCCTGGCCCTGGCGCAGATCCCCGGATACGCGCTGGCCGCATGGGGGGTCGAGGCCTTGGGCCGGCGTCCGACCCTCGCGGGTTTCCTGCTGCTCAGCGCGGCGGGTTGTTTCCTGTTCACCATGGCCAGCGGCACCGCAATGGTCGCCACCGCGCTGATCCTGATGAGCTTTGCGCTGCTGGGGACCTGGGGCGCGCTTTATGCCTTCACGCCCGAACTTTATCCGACCCATCTGCGCGGCACGGGCATGGGCACGGCCAGCGCGGTCGCGCGGCTTGGCGGCATCCTGGCGCCCAGCCTGCTGGCCGTGGTCTTCACCCGCAGCTTCACCCTGGCGATCGGCATCTTTGCCCTGCTGCTGGTGCTGGCGGCGGCGGCCCTGATGCTGATCCGCACCGAAACCCGCGATCGCGCCATCGGCTGAGCGCCGGAACGGATCGGCCTGCCATCCGTTGGCGCAACGGATCACGAAAGGAATGAAAGATGGGCCAACTGGTGAACGGGGTCTGGAAGGACCAATGGTACGATACCGACAGCAATGGCGGTGAATTCAAGCGCGACGCGGCCAAATTCCGCGATTGGGTGACCGCGGATGGCAGTGCTGGCCCGTCGGGCGAGGATGGCCATAAGGCCGAAAGCGGGCGCTATCATCTTTATGTCAGCCATGCCTGCCCTTGGGCGCATCGCACGATGATCTTCCGCGCCGTCAAGGGGCTGGAGGATCACATCGACATCTCGGTCGTCCACCCCGAGATGCTGTCCGAGGGGTGGGAGTTCCGCACCGATTTCGAAGGCGCAACGGGCGACCGCCAGTTCGGGCTGGATTACCTGCGCCAGGTCTATCTGAAGGTGCAGCCCGACATGACCGGACGCGTCACGGTTCCCGTGCTGTGGGACAAGCAGACCGGCAGCATCGTGTCGAACGAAAGCGCCGACATCATCCGCATGTTCAATTCCGCCTTTGACGACATCACCGGCAACCACGACGATTACTATCCGGTCGATCTGCGCGACCGGATCGACCAGGTGAACGACCGGGTCTATGACACGGTCAACAACGGCGTCTACAAGGCGGGCTTCGCGACATCCCAGCAGGCCTATGACAAGGCGGTAGGGCCGCTTTTCGCCAGCCTCGACTGGATCGAGGGGCTGCTTTCGGAAAACCGCTATCTGGCCGGCGACCACCTGACCGAGGCCGATTGGCGGCTGCTGACAACGGTCTTCCGCTTTGACGGGGTCTATCACACCCATTTCAAATGCAACCGCCGCCGCATCGTCGACTATCCCAACATCTGGGCCTGGGCGCGCGAGCTGTATCAACGGCCCGGCGTGGCCGGAACCGTCCATCCCGAGCATTTCATGCGGCACTATTACTACAGCCACGACATGATCAATCCGCATCGTATTATCCCCGTCGGACCCGATGCCGATTGGAACGAACCCCACGGGCGGGGCTGAAAAAAATGCCCGGTGCGAAAACACCGGGCAGTCCAACAGGGAGGGAGGGTGTGGCCGCATCCACCGGCCACTGGGCTTCATGGTTCCAACGTCGAAATCCCGTCCCGGTTCCCGCCCTGATTGCACCGGCGAAAGCCTGCCGATCCGGGGCTGGAACCGCTTCGGGAACGACCGTCCCGCGCGTCAGGCGACCAGACGATAGCCGCCCGATTCCGTCACCAGCAGACGCGCCGCCGAGGGGTCCGGCTCGATCTTCTGGCGCAGGCGATAGATGTGGGTTTCCAGCGTGTGCGTGGTGACGCCGGCATTATATCCCCAGACCTCGTGCAGCAGCACGTCGCGCGGCACGACGCCGTCCTGGGCGCGATACAGGAACTTGAGGATGTTGGTTTCCTTTTCGGTCAGACGGATCTTGCGGTCCTTCTGATCAATCAGCATCTTCATCGCCGGTTTGAACGTGTACGGCCCCAACTGGAAGATCGCGTCCTCGGACTGTTCATGCGTGCGCAGCTGGGCGCGCAGGCGGGCCAGCAGGACGGGGAATTTGAACGGCTTGGTGACATAGTCGTTGGCGCCCGCGTCCAGACCCAGAATCGTGTCGGCATCGGTGTCATGGCCGGTCAGCATCACGATGGGGCATTTCACGTTCAACTTGCGCAGCTTCTTGCACAATTCGCGCCCGTCCGTGTCGGGCAGGCCGACATCCAGAACGACCAGATCGAAAATGGCATTCTTGGTGGCCTCGACGGCTTCGGCGCCGGTTCCGGCTTCGGTCACGTCGAAATCGTCGGTGGCCACCAGCTGTTCGGCCAGGGCTTCGCGCAGGTCTTCCTCGTCATCGACCAGCAGGATTTTTTTAAGTCCGGGCATGTTGCCTCCTATGGCTTGTTGATACTTGAGTGGGGTGCGCGACCCGCTCCGTCCAGCAACATGTCGGAATTCTCACATGGAGTTGTCGGAAACGCGCGTTATGTTTCACTATGTTTCAAGAATGCGTGGCCCGATGAGCCTGATCCCGACCCTTGCCGAAACCATCGCCCGCGCCCGTGCCGACCTGCGGATGGGCCTGCCCGTCGTCTTGGGCGACCATATCGCGGCAGCGGTCGAGACCTTGTCACCCGCTCGGCTGGCCGATCTGCGGGCGCTGGCGCAGCCGGTTCTGGCGCTGACCGACCGCCGCGCGCTGACGCTGAAGGCGCGGGCCTATGATCCGGGCGTCGCGCGGGTGATCGTACCGCAAGGCGCGGATCTGGCATGGCTGCAGGCGCTGGCGGACCCGTCGGGCGATCTGATGACGCCGATGAAGGGTCCGCTGACATCCGAACGGGGGGGCGACGTGACTGCGCATCGGGCGGCGCTGGCGCTGGCGAAATCGGCGCAGCTGCTTCCCGCGATGCTGCTGGTGCCCGCCCCCGCGCCCGCCGGACTGACCCGATTGCAGCCCGGCCCGGTGATCGCGCAGCTTGCGACCGAATCCGCGATGGCACCCGTTGCCGCCGCCCGCCTGCCGCTGCAATGGGCCGAGCGGTCGCGCCTGCATATCTTCCGCCCCGACGATGGCGGTGCCGAACATTACGCGGTCGAGATCGGCGATCCGCCGCGTGATGCCCCCGTGCTGGCGCGCCTGCATTCGGCCTGCTTCACCGGCGACGTGTTGGGCAGCCTGAAATGCGATTGCGGCCCGCAGCTGCGCGCCGCGCTGGATGCCATGGGGCAGGCGGGGGCGGGGGTGCTGCTCTATTTGAACCAGGAAGGGCGGGGCATCGGGCTGGCCAACAAGATGCGCGCCTATGACCTGCAGAACCAGGGCTTCGACACGGTCGAGGCGAACCACCGCCTTGGCTTCGAGGATGACGAGCGCGACTTTCGCATCGGCGCCGCGCTGCTGCGGGGCCTTGGATTCAGCGCGACACGACTGATGACCAACAACCCGCGCAAGGTCGCGATGATGGAAAGCCACGGCATCGCGGTGCCGGAACGCGTGGCGCTGATCACGCCGCGCAACCGCCACAACACCGACTACCTGGACACCAAGGCCGAAAAATCGGGACATCTGCTGTGACCCCCGTCGATATGGTCCTGACGCCCGCAGGCCTGCGCTTTCACGGGCGCACCATCCCCTGCGCCATCGGCAAGGCGGGCTTGACCGCCGCCAAGCGCGAAGGCGACGGTGCCACCCCCATCGGCGTTCACCGCATCACCGGCCTGTGGTACCGCCCCGACCGCCTGCAACGCCCCACTGCATGGGCGCGCCCCATAGGGCCTGCCGACCTGTGGTGCGACGCCAGCGGGCACGCGGATTACAACCACCATGTCCGCGCGCCCTTTGCCCACAGCCATGAACGGATGCGCCGCGCCGATCCGCTTTACGATCTGGTGTTGACCACCGACTGGAACTGGCCGGAGGCCAGAGCGGGGCGCGGATCGGCCATTTTCCTGCACCAATGGCGCCGCCCGCATTTCGGAACCGAGGGCTGCATCGCCTTCGCGCGCCGCGACCTGTGCTGGATCGCGGAACGTGCGGTCCCCGACACCACGCTGATCGTCCCGCCGGTTTCTTCTTTGTTCAAATACCCCTGACGGGTCAGCCGTAGTCACGCGCGCCGAAGATGGCCGATCCCACGCGGATATGGGTCGCGCCCTCGGCCACGGCGGTTTCGAAATCGGCGCTCATGCCCATCGACAAATGGGGCAGGCCGTGATCGGCGGCCAGCTTGCGCAGCAAGGCGAAATGCGGCTGCGGGTCCAGCCCTTCGGGGGGGATGCACATCAGGCCGGTGGGGGTCAGCTCCAGCTGTGCGCAGGATGACAGAAAGCCCGGCAGCTCATCCACCAGGATGCCCGCCTTTTGCGGTTCGTCCCCGGTATTGACCTGCACGAACAGTTGCGGATGGCGGCCCTGTTCCTCAATCTGCGCGGCCAGCTTGCGGGCCAGCGTCATGCGGTCCAGCGTGTGGATCGCGTCGAACAGCTGGACGGCCTGCTTGGCCTTGTTGGACTGCAACGGCCCGATCATATGCAGGTCGATGCCGTCGAAATCCCGGCGCCAGTCGGGCCATTTGCCCTGCGCCTCCTGGACATAGTTTTCACCGAACACGCGGTGGCCCGCATCCAGCACGGCCCGGACGCGTTCGTTCGGCTGGACCTTGCTGACGGCGATCAGCGTGACGCTGCCTGGGGCGCGTCCTGTGGCGGCTTCGGCCGCGGCAAGGCGGCTGGTGATATCTGTCAAACCCATGAAGCCACTGAACATAAAGAAAAGAGCGGGCGCAAGGCCCGCTCTTTCCGCAACTGCGTGATCTGGATCAGATCAGAAGTTGAACTGGACGCCCATGTCGGCGGTGACTTTTTCGTTGTAGCCACGCTGAACCGAACCGGCCAGCTTTGCGCCGCCCAGGTCGTAGGAAGCACCCAGACCGTAGGCATTGTCGGTGTCGTTGTCTTCTGCGTCATTGTTGGTGACGTAGGCGCTGACGGTGGTCAGCGGTGCAACTTCGTAGCTGCCGTACAGGGTGACGGTCTTGCCCAGTTCCGAATCGTCGTTTTCGACTTCGCCGTTGTCGAAGTACAGCATGCCGATGTCGGTCTTGTCGTTGAAGGCGTATTCACCACCGACGAAGAACTGGTCGTTGTCGTCGATGCCAGCACCGTTCTTCACATAGGCAGCCGACAGGGTCAGCATGTCGTTCCAGACGTAGTCGGCCGAGACGCTGTATTCCTTCTCGTCGTCGCCACCCAGGTTGTCATAGACTTGGTCGGGATCAACTTGCGAGAAGCGCAGGTTCACACCGGCGATGGCATACTTGACCAGGACGCCCATGTAGTCGGCGCGACGCTGGTTGGTGGCGTCGATGACGTTTTGGTAGCTGGGGTAGCCGTCGGTGTTGTAGGCGAAGAAATCGCCGCGCGAGTTGCCGAACGAACGCGAGTAGATGCCGATTTCCGAGTTGTACATCAGAGCGGCCGAGTCGTAGGCGGTGTTCGAGTTACCGATTTCGACGGTCAGACCGTTCGAGGTCACGTAGACGTAGCCGGGTGCAACGGTGGTTTCCTGGTCGCCCTGATCCCACTGGATGCGGATGCGGCCACCGAATTCGACGTCCTGGTCGGTCGAGGTCGTCGCGTCGATGTTCATGCGCAGACGCGACTGAACGATTGCGTCGCTGGCGGAGTAGACGTTGCCAGCAGCGTCAACGCGGTCGCCGCGAACGCCGTCTTCTTGATACAGCACGCCGGTGCGGCCGTAGCCCGAGATGGTGACGTCTGCCGCAGCGATGCCGGCCGTCAGGACCAACGCGGTCGTCGCGAAAAGAACCTTTTTCATGGTCGTGTTCCCTCTTGTCTCTCTGTTGCCCAAACCGGCCTCCCGCCTTGGGTATGTGTTGTGTTTCCATCTTTCGAAATCGTGATGCAACGGAATCACCGGCCCCCCGGGGGTTTCCCCGACCCTGTGATGCACAACCGCCACACCTTTCCGTGATCGCGGAACCCCGCGTTTTGCAGGGCTTAGGCGTGGCCGGGGGTGGCGGCGGCGGCCCGTGGCCAAGGTGCTTGTCGCGGGCGGTCGTTCCGCGTTAAAGCTGGCCCACGCGAAATACGCCCGGGGGACAGCATGAAGACCGCACGCGCCGCACGCCTGATGATCGTCACGACGCTTTGCGCCGGACTGGCCGCCTGTGGCGGGACGGCCGAACGCGCCTCGCCGCGCGAGCCCGAGCGCGTGACCCGCATTCAGGACGTGCTTCTGCGGTCGGAAAACCCCAGTGCGACGGTCGGCGTGAACAAATATCTGTGGAACGCCAGCCTTCAGGTGCTGAACTTTCTGCCGGTGCAGACGGTCGATCCCTTTACCGGCGTGATTCAGACGGGTTACGGCACGCCCCCCGGCGGTGGCCGGTCCTATCGCGCGACGATCCAGGTCAGCGACCCGGCGCTGGACGCGCGCAGCCTGCGCCTGTCGCTGCAGGGGCCGGGCGGGGCGGCGGTCGAACCCGGCACCGTGCGCGCGGTCGAGGACGCGATCCTGACCCGCGCCCGCCAGCTGCGCATCCAGGACGGCCGTCTGTAAGGGCAGGCGCCTTTCGGTCGCCCGCCTTTGGATCGGCGGGTCGGTCTGGACACTGGACCCGCCCATGTCTGGGGTATAAACCGCGTGGCAACGCAAATGCCCGAAGGTTGACCCATGCCCTATACCCCGTCCGAAAGCGAAGCCAACTGGCAGAAGGCCTGGGCCGAGGCCGGCACCTTTACCGCCATCCGCGACGAACGCCCCAAATATTACGTGCTGGAGATGTTCCCCTATCCCTCGGGGCGCATCCACATGGGCCATGTGCGCAATTATACGATGGGCGACGTGGTGGCGCGGTTCAAGCGCGCGCAGGGGTTTTCGGTGCTGCACCCGATGGGCTGGGACGCCTTCGGCATGCCCGCCGAAAACGCCGCGATGGAACAGGGCGGGCATCCCCGCGACTGGACCTATGCCAACATCGCCACCATGCGCGAACAGCTGAAGCCCCTGGGCCTGTCCATCGACTGGAGCCGCGAATTCGCCACCTGCGACGACGCCTATGTGGCCCAGCAGCAGGCGATGTTCCTTGACATGCTGGAGGCGGGCCTGATCACGCGCAAGTCGGCGCAGGTGAACTGGGACCCCGAGGACATGACCGTCCTGGCCAACGAACAGGTCATCGACGGCAAGGGCTGGCGGTCGGGTGCCACGGTGGAGCGGCGCGAGCTGACGCAGTGGTTCTTCAAGATCAGCGATTACTCGGACGAATTGCTGGGCGCGCTGGACGGTCTGTCGGGCTGGCCGGAAAAGGTGCGCCTGATGCAGGCCAACTGGATCGGCAAGTCGCGCGGGTTGCAGTTCGAATTCGCGACCGTCAATGCGCCCGCGGGCTTTGACCGGATCGAGGTCTATACCACCCGACCCGATACGCTGATGGGGGCCAGCTTCGTCGCGCTGTCGCCGGATCATCCGCTGGTCAAGGAGCTGGCCGCAAACGACCCCAAGGTTGAGGCCTTCCGCGAGGAATGCCGCCGCATCGGCACCACCGAGGAGGCGATCGAGACCGCGCCCAAGCTGGGCTTCGATACCGGCTTGACCGTCGCCCACCCGCTGGACGCCGATTGGCATCTTCCGATCTGGATCGCGAATTTCGTGTTGATGGATTACGGCACCGGTGCCATCTTTGGCAGCCCGGCGCATGACGAACGCGACCATGAATTTGCCACGAAATACGGGCTGCCGATCCGTGCGACCTTCGGCCAGCCAGGGATGACGCAGGATCAGGCCGACGAGCTGGTCTCCAAGGCACCCTTCGTGCCGACCAAGACGGAAACCGTGACCTATGTCCGCGGTTTCGCGGGCGATGCCGACCAGACTGGTGAGGCTGCGGTCGATGCCGCCATCGCCCATGCGGAAAGCGCGGGTTACGGTCAGGGCGTCACCAAGTTCCGCCTGCGCGACTGGGGCATCTCGCGCCAGCGCTATTGGGGCTGTCCGATCCCGGTCGTCCATTGCGACAGCTGTGGCACCGTCCCCGAGGCGAAGGCGAACCTGCCCGTTCTGCTGCCGCAGGACGTCAGCTTCGACGTGCCCGGCAACCCGCTGGACCGCCATCCGACCTGGCGTCAGGCCTCCTGCCCCAAATGCGGCGGCACCGCGCGGCGCGAGACCGACACGATGGACACCTTCGTGGACAGCAGCTGGTATTACGCCCGCTTCACCAGCCCGCATGCCACGACGCCGACCGACCGTGCCGATGCGGATTACTGGATGAATGTCGACCAGTATATCGGCGGTATCGAGCACGCGATCCTGCACCTGCTTTATTCGCGCTTCTTCGCCCGCGCGATGGTCAAGACCGGCCATCTGCCCGAAAAGGCCAAGGAGCCTTTCGACGCCCTGTTCACGCAAGGCATGGTCACGCATGAAATCTACATGACGCGCGACGACCGCGACCGGCCCGTCTATCACCTGCCCGAGGATGTGACGGACGGCAAGCTGGCCGATGGGCGGGCGGTGACGGTGATCCCCTCGGCCAAGATGTCGAAATCGAAGAAGAACGTCGTCGATCCGGTGAACATCGTCGAAAGCTTTGGCGCCGATACCGCGCGTTGGTTCATGCTGTCCGACAGCCCCCCCGAGCGTGATGTCGAATGGACCGCCGCCGGGGCCGAGGCTGCCTACAAATTCCTGTCCCGCGTCTGGCGTCTGGCCGACGAGGCCCCTGCCGACGGGGGCGAGGATCTGGAACTGACCCGCGCCGCCCATCGCGCCATCGCCGACGTGACCCGCGCGATCGAGGGCTTTGCCTTCAACAAGGCCGTCGCGAAGCTTTACGAACTGGCCAATGCCGTCGGCAAGTCCAGCGCGGGCGGCGAGGCCCGCCGGGCGGCGCTGCGCATCATCGCCCAACTGATGGCGCCGATGGTACCGCACCTGGCCGAAGAGGTCTGGTCGAAATCGGGCGGAGAGGGCATGGTGGTCGATGCCGGCTGGCCCAAGGCCGATCCCGCAATGCTGGAGGATGACAGCGTGACCCTGCCCATCCAGATCAACGGCAAGCGCCGCGCCGAGATCACGGTTCCCAAGGACATGCCCAAGGACCGGATCGAAACTCTGGTTTTGGCCGATGAGACCGTGCAGCGTTTCCTGGAAGGGGCGGCCCCCAAGAAGTTGATCGTGGTGCCCGGACGGATTGTAAATGTCGTTGCCTGACCGCCTGTCTCGCCGCGCGGTCCTGCTGGGCCTGGGTGCGGCCCTGGTCCTGGCGGGCTGCGGGCTGACCCCGGTCTATGGACCGGGGGGCGGCGGGACGAAGCTGTTCGGCAAGGTGCGCCCGCGCGATCCGGACACGCCTCTGGACTTTGTCTTCAACCAACGGCTGGCCGAACGGATCGGACCGGATGACGCGGCGGTCTATGATCTGGATTACCGCATCAGCGCCACCGTCGCGGCCCAAGCCATCACCCCCGACGAGGTGACGACCCGCTACTCGCTGAACGGCACCGCCGATTTTACGCTGACCGGTCCGGGCGGGCAGGTCATCACCCAGGGGCGGGTCAGCAGCTTTACCTCCTATTCGACGACGGGGACGACGGTCTCGACCCTGGCGGCCGAAGGCGGGGCGCGGGAACGGCTGGCGCTGATGCTGGCCGACCAGGTTGTCACGCGCCTGCTGGCGGCGGCGTCGAAATTGCCGGAATGAGGGTGCCATGCTGCTGAAAGGCGGCGAGATCTCGCGCTATCTGTCGCGCCCCGATCCGTCGCGGCCGGGGCTGCTGATCTATGGCCAGGACCCGATGCGGGTGGCGATGAAGCGGGCCGAGGCCGTGCAGGCGCTGGTCGGCGAAAAGGCCGACGAGGAGATGCGCCTGACCCGGATGCCGGGGGCGGGCCTGAAAAAGGACCCCGCCCAGCTGATTGATGCGGTGCGCGAAGTGGGCTTCTTTCCCGGTCCCCGGGTAGTTCTGCTGGATGACACACCCGATTCCGCCGCCGATGCGATCCGCGCGGCCCTGACCGATTGGCGTCAGGGCGATGCGGTGATCGTGGTGGCGGCGGGTGGACTGTCGAAATCCTCGGCGCTGCGCAAGCTGTTCGAGACGCATGGACAGGCTGTGACCGCGCCGATCTATGACGATCCGCCGGGCCCCGAGGAGGTGACGCGCTGGCTGGCCGATGTCGGCCTGTACGAGGTGCCGCGCGATGCCATGAAGGAAATGATGCTGCTGGCCCGTGCGCTGGACCCCGGCGATCTGCGCCAGACGATCGAAAAGATCGGGCTGTACAAATACCAGGACCCCGCGCCGCTGACCCCCGACGAGATCGCCATGCTGGCCCCCGCGACCATCGAGGCCGAGTTGGACGAGCTGATCCATGTCGTTGCCGAACGCCGCGAGGGTGATTTCGGCCCGCTGATGCGGCGCATCGAGGGGCAGGGGATTTCGCCGGTGGCACTGTGCATCGCGGCCCTGCGCCACTTTCGCGCGCTGCATCTGGCGGCGGCGGACCCTGCGGGGCCGGGGGTGGCCTTGGCGCGGGCGCGTCCGCCGATCTTTGGCCCGCGGCGCGACCGGATGGCGCGGCAGGCGCAAAGCTGGGGGATGGGGCCGCTGGAGGAGGCGGTCTCGACCCTGCTGCAGGCCGACATGACGCTGCGCAGCGCCAGCCGCGCGCCGCAGATGCCCCTGGTTGAACGCGCCCTGTTGCGGCTGGCGATGAAGCCACGGGGTCGGCGGTGACCGAACGGGTCGATGCGCTGATCATTGGCGCAGGTCCTGCTGGATTGATGGCCGCCGAGACGCTGATGGGGCAGGGGCGGCGTGTCGTCGTGACCGAGGCCATGCCGACGCCCGCCCGCAAGTTCCTGATGGCGGGAAAATCCGGCCTGAACCTGACGAAATCCGAGCCGGACGCGGCCTTCTGGGGCAAGGTCGCCGGGGCGCTGCCCCGGACCCCGGGGTATTTGGACAAAGGAGAAGCCTTTGGTCCCGCCCAAGTGATGGCCTGGGCCGAGGGGTTGGGCGTGCCGATGTTCACCGGGTCCTCGGGGCGGGTGTTTCCGGTGGGGATGAAGGCGTCTCCGCTGCTGCGGGCCTGGATGGTCCGACTGCGGGCTGGCGGGGTCGAATTGCGGACGCGCTGGCGGTGGGTCGATCTGGAGGGCGGTTTCGGGTTTGCGACGCCGGACGGCCATCTGACGGTGAATGCTGATGCTGCGGTTCTGGCGCTTGGCGGGGCCAGTTGGCCTCGGCTTGGGTCGGATGGCGCCTGGGTGCCTATGCTGGCGGGCGCAGGCGTGCCGATTGCGCCGTTCCGGCCCGCGAATATGGGGTTTCATGTCGGCTGGACCGATGCCATGGCGCGGGTCACAGGGTCGGCGGTCAAGGGCGTGGCGATCCATGCGGGGGGTGCAGTCAGTCGCGGTGAATGGGTCATCACCCGGCATGGCATCGAAGGTGGCGGCGTCTATGAGGTGGCCTCGTCGCTGCGCGACGGGGCCGAGGGGCGGGTTGATCTGGCCCCCGACCTGGACGCGGCAGCCCTTGCGGCACGGTTTGCCCGGCCGCGTGGCAAGCTGTCGCTGGGGAACTGGCTGCGCCGGATCCTGGGCGATCCGGTGAAGGTGGCGCTGTTGCTGGAATGGGGGCAACCCCTGCCGGCAGATGCGGCCGGATGGGCCGTGCGGGCCAAGGCGCTGCCGTTGCGTCACGACGGTCCGATGGGGTTGGAACGTGCCATTTCCAGCGCCGGTGGGATCATGCGGGAGGCGGTGGATGATACCCTGCAGCTGCGTGCCCTGCCCGGAGTCTTCGTCGCCGGAGAAATGCTGGATTGGGAGGCGCCGACGGGTGGCTATCTGCTGACGGCCTGTCTGGACAGCGGGCGCCGCGCGGGGATGGCTGCCGCGCGCGCCCTTACCGGGGCCTAGAGCGCCGAGGCGCGTTGATGAGCGGGGCGTTCGCGCATGCGGTCCAGATAGACGGTCAGGTCATGTTCCACGATGGGGAAGCGCGCGCCCAGGGCCCAGGACAGGCAATGGGTCAGGATGATGTCGGGCACTGTCATCTTGTCGCCCATCAGGAAGGGGCCTTCGCCCATCCGATTCACCAAGGTCTTCTGGCTGGCCTCGAATTCCCAACGCAGGGTGTTCTTGATGGCGCTGAGGCGCATTTCCTCGGGCAGGATGAAGCTGTGGCGGGCGGCCAGCCACAGGGCTGCGTCGAATTCGTCCAGCAGGAACTGGGTCAGGCTGTCCTGGCGCGCGCGATCCAGCGTGCCTGCGGGGTGGGTCAGCTGGCCGTGGCGGTCGGCCAGATAGGTCAGGATCGCGGTGGAATCGGTGATGGGCGTGCCGTCGTCGATCAGCACCGGCACCTTGCCCGCCGGGTTGAACTGGGCGACGCCGTCGCTGCGCGGATTGGCGGGGATGTGGGAATAGGGCTGGCCCAGTTCCTCGAGCATCCACAACACGCGGAAGGCGCGGCTTTTCGCGGTACCGATGACATTGTACATGACTGTCCCCCTGTTTTTCCAACAGAAGGCCTTGATGCGGCGGTCGCGTCAAGCGGCGAAGATCACGCCTTTCGGCAGGCGATCAGCTGCTGGCGATACATCTCGGACCTTTGGCCGACCTGGGCGGCGACGCGCATCAGCCAGCCCTTGCTGCGGTGGCTGCCACGGGCAAAGCCGCTGCGGCCTTCGTGATAGGCCAGGTATTGCGATGTCGCGTCACGTTTGGACAGGCCCAGGGCGTTCTGGCTGCCATCCATGTACCAGCCCATGAAGTCGGTGGCATCGCGGATGTTGTCGCGCTTGGCGCGCCGGTTGCCGGTCTTGCGCTGGTATTCCTCCCACGTGGCGTCAAGCGCCTGGGAATAGCCGAAGGCGCTGCTTTGCCGACCGATCGGAATGACGCCCAGGGCGTATTGATGCGGGGTGCGGGCATCGCCGATGAATTTCGATTCCTGGTACATCGTGGCCATCTGCACATGGACCGGAACACCCCAGCGGCGTTCGGTCTTTTTCATGGCGCGCAGATAGGCCGGACGCTCTGCCGCGATGGCGCAAGCGTTGTTCAACTGGCGCGGCGCGCTGTAGTTGCCGCCACCGCACGAGGCGACCAGCCCCACAATGGCCAGCTTCAAAAGCGTGTTCATCCTGCCCTCGTCCTGCTCTCTTGTTCGTTTTTTCATGATCATACGGAAAAAACCGCCGCGTTGAAATCACAAAGCCGGTGGATGGGCGGGACCCGGCCTAGCTGCTGCCCTCGGGGCGCAGCAGATCGTTCAGGGCGTTCAGATCCGTGGCCCCCGCATCCAGCAGCAGGGTTTCCAGCGCGCGGTAATGCTGCAGCACCTTCTGCCCGGTTTCGGTCACCGTCGCGCCGCCGCCCTTGGGGCCGCCGCGGGCGCTGTCGATGACGGGCTGGGCGAAGGCGATGTTCATCTCCTCGACCAGGGTCCAGGCGCGCTTGTAGCTCATGCCCATCTCGCGCGCGGCGGCCGAGATCGAGCCGAGGCGTGCGATGCGCGACAGCAGTTCGGCCTTGCCCGGGCCCAGGATCAGCGGCGAATCGTATTCAAGCCGCAGCTTGATGCGCAGCCGGGGGCCGGTCTGTGTCATGCGTCGCCTCATGTTCGTTATTCCCGCACAGCATAGCGCCTTGGCGGGCCGCCTGCAATTTGCAGGCTGCGAAAAGCCGCGTTCCGCGACGGAACATCGCCGCATGCTTGCCGGGACGCGCGTCGCGCCTATTCTGCCCCCGAACCAAGAGGAGGCCCGCCATGTCCGCAAACGATATCGTCATCCTTTCCGGCGCCCGCACCGCCATCGGCACCTTCGGGGGCAGCCTTGCCGCCATTCCGCCGATCCAGCTGGCCGCCACCGTCACCCGCGCCGCGCTGGAGCGTGCTGGCGTCGCGCCCGACCAGATCGGGCAGGTGGTCTTCGGCCATGTCATCAACACCGAACCGCGCGACATGTATTTGTCCCGCGTCGCCATGCTGGAGGCGGGCATCCCCCATACCACCCCCGCGATGAACGTGAACCGCCTGTGCGGATCGGGCGCGCAGGCCATCGTGTCGGCCGCGCAGGCGCTGATGCTGGGCGACGCCGATTTCGCCATCGCCGGCGGCGCCGAGAGCATGAGCCGGTCGCCCTATGTCATCCCCTCGGCCCGGTTCGGCGCCAAGATGGGCGATCAGATGATGTTGGACATGATGACCGGCGCGCTGACCTGCCCGATGGGCACCGGCCACATGGGCGTCACGGCGGAAAATGTCGCCGCCGAACATGACATCACCCGCGAAAAGCAGGACGAATTCGCGATGGAATCGCAGCGCCGCGCGGCGGCGGCCATCGCAGCGGGCCATTTCAAGGACCAGATCGTCCCGATCGAGGTCAAGACTCGCAAGGGCATGGTCGCCTTCGACACCGACGAACATCCCAAGGAGACCAGCCCCGAAAAGCTGGCGGGCCTGAAACCCGTCTTCCAGAAAGGCGGCAGCGTGACCGCAGGCAATGCCAGCGGCATCAACGATGGTGCGGCGGCGCTGGTGCTGGCGCGGGCGGATGCCGCCGAACGCGCGGGTCTGACGCCGCGCGCGCGGATCCTGGGATATGCCGTGGCCGGCGTGCGCCCCGAGGTGATGGGCATCGGCCCGATCCCCGCGGTCGAGGCGCTGATGGCCCGGACCGGGCTGAAGGCGTCGGATTTCGACGTGATCGAATCGAACGAAGCCTTCGCCGCCCAGGCCCTGGCCGTGAACAAGGGCCTGGGTCTGGACCCGGCACGCGTGAACCCCAATGGTGGCGCCATCGCACTGGGTCACCCGGTCGGTGCGACCGGCGCCATCCTGATGGTCAAGGCGATCCACGAGCTGGAGCGGACGGGCGGGCGAACGGGCCTGATCACCATGTGCATCGGCGGCGGTCAGGGCATCGCCATCGCCATCCGGCGGGACTGACCTCAGACCTAAGCACGAGACGGAATTGACACGTCCTGCGACCGGCCCGTTTTTCGGGCCGGTTTTTTCTTGCTTTGGTTGAAGGGGGCGCCTCGACTGATCCGGACAGATCGAGGAGGAGACGAGGTGTCACAGGGAATATACTTCATCGCGGCGGCGTTGCCCGTCGCGATTGTTTTCGTGTTGCTGGTCGTCATGCGGCGGTCGGCCAAGCTGGCCATGCTGGCGGCCTATCTGGTCACCGTCGCCTTGGCGCTGGTGCTGTGGGGTGCGCCCATCGCGCGAATCGCGGGGGCCACGGTCAACGGGTTGGTGACGGCGGTGACGCTGCTTTACATCGTGTTCGGGGCGATCCTGCTTTTGTACACGGTGCAGGAATCGGGGGCGATCCGCACCATCCGGCGCGGCTTCACCGACATTTCGCCCGACCGCCGCATCCAGGCGATCATCATCGCCTGGATGTTCGGCTCGATGATCGAGGGGGCCTCGGGGTTCGGGACGCCGGCCGCGGTGGCGGCACCGCTGCTGCTGGCGATCGGCTTTCCGGCCATGGCGGCTGTCATGGTCACGCTGATCATCCAGTCGACGCCGGTATCCTTCGGCGCGGTGGGCACGCCCATGCTGGTGGGCATCAACACCGGCCTGTCGAACAGCGCGGCGGTGGACACGGCCATCGCGCCGATGACCGTGGCGGAATACGTGCCGGTCGTGGCTTCCCAAGTGGCGTTGGTCCATGCGCTGATCGGCGTGCTGATCCCGCTGCTGATGGTGGGGATGCTGACTCGGTTCTTCGGGGCCAGCCGCAGCTTTGCCGAAGGGTTCCGTGCCTGGAAGTTCGCGATCTTCGCCGGGTTGGCCTTCACGCTGCCCTATCTGCTGGTGGCGCGCGTCCTGGGGCCGGAATTCCCGTCGCTGCTGGGCGGGTTGATCGGGCTGCTGATCGTGGTGCCGGCGGCGCGGGCGGGCTGGTTCATGCCCTCGGACAGCTTCCAGTTCCCGCCCCGCGACCAGTGGGAGGATGGCTGGCAGGGCAGCGTCCACCCCGAGGAGGCCGATCTGGGCCCCGAAGGGCGGCCGATATCCCTGCTGACGGCCTGGATGCCCTATGTCATCGTCGCGGTGCTGCTGGTCCTGACCCGCACCATTGCGCCCTTGAAGGCATGGCTGACGGGGCCGTCCACGACTATCGCCTTTCGCGACCTGTTCGGATCGGGGATCAACGCGTCGGCGCAGTTTCTCTATGCGCCGGGCAGCGTGATGATCGTCGCCTCGCTGATCTCGGTCGCGCTGTTCCGGATGCGTGGGCGCGATTACGGTCGGGCCTGGGCCATTTCCGGCAAGACGATGCTGGCGGCCGCCCCGGCGCTGCTGCTGGCAGTGCCGATGGTGCAGGTCTTCATCAATTCGGGATCCGAGGGGATGGCATCCATGCCCATCACCCTGGCCGAAGGGATGGCTGCGGCGACCGGGGCGTCATGGCCGATCTTTGCCCCGATTGTCGGCGCATTGGGCGCCTTCATCGCCGGGTCGAACACGGTGTCGAACATGATGTTCTCGCTGTTCCAGTTCTCGACCGCGCAAGGCATCGGGCTGGACCTGGCGGGCGTCACGGTCGTCGTGGTGCTGCAGGCGGTCGGCGGTGCGGCGGGCAACATGATCTGCGTGCATAACGTCGTGGCCGCATCCGCCACCGTGGGTCTGACCGACCGCGAGGGGGACCTGATCCGCAAGACGCTGATCACCATGGCCTATTACGTGGTACAGGCCGGGCTGATCGGCATGGCGCTGATCGGGGGCGGCCTGTGGTGGGCGGCAGCCGTGGCCTGGGCCGCGATCGTCGTGGGTGCCATGCGCGCCAGCCGCGGCAGATAGAACGGAAAAGGGCGGTCCGATCGGACCGCCCTTTTTTCTGTGCGACCAGCCGGGAAAAAGCCCGGTTGGCCGAACTGGAAACGGACCGCCCAGATACGGCGGCCCGCGAGTTCCACGGAGATGGTCCGGTTAGGGATGGAAACCCGTCCGGTCCCAATCAGGGTTTACGACCTTCAGGACTGCCCTCAGGCCACGGCCCCCCAGACTGTTCCGACACCTCTCTCCAATATCACTCTAGACACTGGACCACCTCCTTTCAAAAGTTTGCCGTTGTAAGGCCGAGGTTGCCACATATCCAGATTCTGTCAATCAGCTTTTGCGTGCATCGCCCAACAAATTGCGGACGATCAGCCGGAAGGGCACAAGGGCCAGTATCGCCAGACAGAGTTTGACCAGCCAGTCGGCAACTGCCAGCGAAACCCACAGCGCGGTGACCGGTCCTTGACCAAGCAGCGGAACGGCTTCCGACGACCAGCCGGTGTTGATGTCATGGGGCAGGACGGCCGCGAAGGCGATGCCGAAGAACAGCGCCGTGTCCAGCGCCGACCCGACCAGCGTCGAGGCCAGGGGCGCCCGCCACCAGCGCCCGCCGCGCAGCGCGTCGAAGATGGCGATGTCGACCAGCTGCGCGGTCAGGAAGGCCGCCCCCGAGGCAATGGCGATGCGCAGGGTGGTCGCGTCCATCTGGGCCGCGATCAGCGAGCAGATGACGCCCACGACGAAACCGGCCACCACGACTCGGCGTGCGGCCCGGGGGCCGTGGACGCGGTTCATCACGTCGGTGACCAGGAAGGCCAGCGGATAGGTGAAGGCCCCCCAGGTCAGCCAGTCGGCGACGGTGAACTGCACGAGGATGTTCGAGGCCACGACGATGGCGGCCATGGCAAGGATGCCGGGCAGAAAGCGGGTCATCAGCATTGTTTCCGTTTTACAAGGTTACGGAAGAACTCGGCCCGGCCCGGATCGGGCATGGGCAGCGGGTGCCATAGGCGCGCCCGCACCCCCTTGTCAATTTTCCCGTGGCGACGCGTCTTCGGCGCGCAGGCGGTATTCGACGATCTCGGTCCGCTGGACAAACAGGAAGTTGTCGTCCGAGATCATCGTCAGCCGCATTCCGGTCCCGTCATCCCAGACCGACAGCCCTTCCAGGTTGTCATATTGCAGCGGCTTGGTTTCCAGCAGGATCTCGTCGTCCTGCGCCTGGCCGGGGGTCAGGTGCATGCGCCGGATGCGCGACGAAAAGCCCAGGATGCCGTGGAAGTTGCGCTCCAGCAGATAGAACCAGCCGTCGGGACCGAAATCGGCGCCGACGGGTCGCCAGCGCGGATCGCGGCGGATGGTCGTGTGCTTCGACCAGGCGTCATCGGCAAAGGACAGCACGGTGAAGGGCGTTTCGGGATCGGCGGATCGTTCGGGAATAGCGAAGACGGTGCCGTCTTGGCGGATGGCCAGCGCCTCGAGGCCTGTGTTCTGTCCCATGCCGGGAAGTTCCGGCGGGCGCGGCAGGGTGACGGCGGGGCGGTCCGGGTCGTCATAGCGCGCGATGCGGTCCAGCCCCTCGAAGCTGATCCAGATGTCGTTCCGGGTGCCGATCGCCAGCCCCTCGCTGTCGCCGATATAGCCCGGCGGCAGGGGGTCGCCCTTGCTGTCCTGCAGATGCGCGCGCCCCGCCACGACCATGTCGCGCACGATGCCGCGCGGATCGCGCCGGACACGTCCCCAGTAGAGGTGCGACCGGTCGGTCAGGGCGTGAAATTCGCTGCCATCCGGGCTGATCTCGATCCCGGAAAAGCCGCCGAAGCTGTCTTCCTCGCGGGACCAGACATAGGTGCCCACGTAATCAAGAACCGCGCCTGCATTGGCAGGCGCGGCGAACAGCAGCGACGACAGGATGGCGCCTAGCGCGCGGTGCCGATGATCTGGCATTGGCGCGGCATTTCAGCCAATTGATAGGTGCGGGGGTGGCGATAGTTCGGGTTTCCGGGCCCGCCCTTGGGACGCGACGAGGGGTTGGCGCGATAGGCCAGTTCCTGCGCCGCCGCGCCACAGCCATTGTCGTTGCCCGACAGGGCCGCGACAGGCGTGGCCCCGTTGGTGCAGCCGCGATTGCCCGCGGGGCAGTTCAGGCGGACATGGAAGTGATAGTCGTGATTCGGCGTCGGGCGCAGCTTTTGCAGCCAGGAACCGCGATTGCCGTTGGCCTTGCACATCGCGTCCTTGATGGCCGCGTCCAAGAAGATGCGGTCGACGCGGGGGTCCATCGCCGCCGACTGGATCAGCGCCGCATGGGACGGCGTCCAATAGCCCGACATGCCCAGCCCGTTCGACGCCACGACCGAAACAGAGGAGATATTCTCGCGCTGCTGGCGGCTCAGTGACAGGCTTTGCGGTTTCAGCATCCAGATATCGGCATCAAGCCCCATCTGGTGGCTGGCATGGCCGGTCAGCATCGGGCCGCCGCGCGGCTGGCTCATGTCGCCGATATAGAGACCGTTCCAACCCATCTTGGTGGCGGCCTGTGACAGGCCCTGCAGGAAGTTCACAAGGTCGGGATGACCCCAGTTGCGGTTGCGCGACAGGCGCATGGACTGCCAGGTGGGGCCGCTTTCCGGCATCTGGACGCCGCCGTTGAAGCAGCCCTTGTTATAAGTGCCGAAGGCGGCGGGGGTGCCGCCGGTCGGTCCGGGGGCATAGCCGAACACGTCCTTGGCCAGCGATTGCGCGGTGGCGGGCATTGCCAGTCCGATCAGGATGGCGGCGGTCGTCAGGGTCTTGCGGATCACGGGTATGACTCTCCTTCCGGGTTGACCCACCGTAACAGAACCAGCGCGACAAGAAAGATCACGATCAGCGGAAGGAACCCGATGCGCTGGCTGCCGCTGAGATCGGTGGTCACTGCGATCAGGAAGGGGGCCAGAAAGGCCGTGGCCTTGCCCGACAGCGCGTAAAGGCCAAAGCCTTCGGTTGCGCGTTCGGGGGTCGTGTGGCGCACCATCATCGTGCGGCTGGCCGCCTGCAGGGCGCCGCCCGCCCCGCCGATCACCGCGCCGCAGACAAAGAACACCAGGTCCGGCAGGCG
This sequence comes from Paracoccus sediminilitoris, assembly GCF_003259195.1. Classification (GTDB taxonomy): domain Bacteria; phylum Pseudomonadota; class Alphaproteobacteria; order Rhodobacterales; family Rhodobacteraceae; genus Paracoccus; species Paracoccus sediminilitoris. Next base: position 5,949 of record NZ_QJPK01000024.1, on the reverse strand, counting down.
CAGGCCCGCCAGCACCAATTGCGCCGGTACCGCGATGCCGAAGATCGCGTCGCGGTCCATACCGACCAGGATCGTGCAGACCGCCGTCAGCGCCAGGATGCACAGGGCGATGACCCGGCGCGGCCCGAAGCGGCGGTCGGCCCGCCCGCCAAGCCAGCTGATCCCCGCCGCCGAGATCGCGCTGACCACCCCGAAGATCCCTGCCAGAAAGACCGGCCAGCCCAGCACCGTGCCCGCATAGACCCCGCCGAACCCGTAGAGCGCGTTCAGCGCATCGCGCGACAGCATCGACGAGATCAGCCAGTTCCGCAGGCTGTCGCGATGTCCCAGGCTGCGCACCAGCGCCCAGAGGTCGCGCAGCGCCGCCTGCACGCGGATGGGACGCGCGGCCCCGCGCGGGTCGCGCACCCACAGGAAGAAGGGCAGCATGAAGACGACATACCAGATGGCGGTGAAGGGCCCGACAAAGCGGGTGCCTTCGCGCAGGGCCGGGTCCAGCCCGAACAGCGGCGGGATGCCCGCCAGCGTCCGCCCGCCCGGCGTTTCGGCGAACAGCGCCAGCATCACCGCCAGCGAGACGACGCCGCCCAGGTATCCGAAGGCGAAGCCCGATCCGGACAGGCGGCCGATCTCGGATCGGGGGGCCAGCGATGGCAGCATGGCATTGGTGAAGATGGTCGCGAATTCGACCCCGATCAGCCCGATGCCGAACAGCACCACGGCCTGGATCAGCGCGGGCTGCGTGGGCATCAGGAACCACAGCCCCGCCGATCCGACGACATACAGCGCCGAAAACAGCCAGACCCAGGGCATCCGGCGGCCCGAACTGTCGGCGATGGCGCCCAGCACCGGCGCCAGCAGGGCGATGATCACCCCCGCCACCGACAGCCCGTATCCCCACAGCGCCTGCGCATTGGCCCCCGCAAGGCCCGCGCTGTCGCCCAGGCTGACGAAATGGCGGCGCGCGACCTCGGCGAAATAGATCGAGAAGATGAAGGTCAGCAGCAGCGTGTGAAAGGGCTGGCTGGCCCAGTCAAAGAACCACCACCCCCAGATGCGCTTGCGGTTCATCGCGTCCCCCTGTCCCGTGCCGGTGTTCCGGCTTGGGGACATAAGGCCCCCGGCGCGTCAGAGTGGCAAGGAAAGTTTCGCATCCTCGGGGATGGCGGGGGGCCAGGGGCGTTCGGCATCCGCCGCGATCCAGGCAGTGATCCAATCGGGCAGGGCGGGGCTTTCCATGTCGTGACCCAGGGCGCGCACGACCTCGGCCGGGGGGACGATTCCCTTGGCCGAGGTGATGGCGCTGCGGATCAGCACCTGGTTGCAGCATTCGCCGCCTCTCCACATGGACTGTTCCATATAGACGAAGCGGTGATCCCAACCCACCATCCGCGACAGCATGGTGAAGCGGTCGAAGGCCCGGATGCGCCTGCGATAACGGGTCGAATTGCCCGCCACCGTGATCCCCCAGTTGTTGGCGCGCAGGACCGGGATCATCCCCGTGCGCCGCGCCAGCGGGATGCGGCCCAGATCGAACAGCGTCAGGGTGCGGCCGTTGTTCAACTCGATCCAGGGGTCCAGGTCCCAAGGCCAGCAGATATGGGTTGACACATGCGTGCCGGTGGGCGGCAACGGCGGCGCGTTGCGGAATTTCAACAGCTCTTTGGCGAAGCGGATCAGCGGATACATGCGGGGCCTTTCGTTTGCCCCTTTGCGTGGCCCCGGATCGCGATGTCGTCAACCGGGACGCGGCGGCATGGGGTCGCAGCCGCTTGCGTCCTGCGGGCCGGACACGCATACAGGGGCCGAATTGCCAATTAGACAAGAAGGACGCGACGATGGGAACGCTTTACGAGGCGCTGCAACTGATCCTGCAGGTTCTGTGGTTCATCATGATCGTCCACATCATCATGTCCTGGCTGATCAACTTCCAGGTCCTGAACCTGCGCCAGCCGCTGGTCGCCCAGATCTGGGATGGTCTTAACCGGTTGCTGGAGCCGATCTATTCCCCCATCCGCCGCCGCCTGCCCGACATGGGCGGGCTGGATCTGGCCCCCCTGATCGTCTTCATCGCGATCATCATCGCGCAGCGGGCCTTGGCCAACAATGCGGGCTTCTTCTACGGCGTATGATGGCACGGGACCTGGCATCAGATGATCTGCTGCGTCAGGTCTGGGGCTTTGACGGCTTCAGGCCCGGTCAGCAGGAGATTGTCGAGGCCGTGGCCGGCGGGCGCGATGTTCTGGCCATCATGCCCACCGGCGGCGGCAAGTCGCTGTGCTTCCAGCTGCCGGCGCTGATGCGGGACGGGGTGACGGTCGTCATCTCGCCGCTGATCGCGCTGATGCGCGATCAGGTCCGTGCCCTGCGCGCGGCGGGCGTCAATGCAGGAGCCCTGACCAGCGGCAACACGGACGAGGAAACCGACGCCGTCTTCCAGGCCCTGCAGGCCGGAGAGATGAAGCTGCTGTACATGGCGCCGGAAAGGCTGGCCTCGGGCGGGACGGTGAACCTGTTGCGCCGCGCGAATGTCACCGCCATCGCGGTCGACGAGGCGCATTGCGTCAGCCAGTGGGGCCATGATTTCCGCCCCGACTATCTGCGCATCGGGGATCTGAAGCGGGCGCTGGACGTGCCGCTGGCGGCCTTCACCGCCACTGCCGACGCGGAAACCCGGGCCGAGATCGTCACCCGCCTGTTCGACGGCCGCGAACCTGTGACCTTCCTGCGCGGCTTCGACCGCCCCAATATCCGGCTGGCCTTCCAGCCCAAGAACAGCCCGCGCAAGCAGGTGACCTCCTATGTGGAGGGTCGCCGCGGCCAGTCGGGCATCATCTATTGCGGATCGCGCGCCCGCACCGAGACGCTGGCCCAGGCCCTGCGCGACGAAGGCCATCCCGCCATCGCCTATCACGCCGGCATGGAGGCCGAGGCCCGCCGCGAGGCGGAAGGCCGCTTTCAGCGCGAGGACGGGCTGATCGTCGTGGCGACGGTGGCCTTCGGCATGGGCATCGACAAGCCCGACATCCGTTGGGTGGTCCATGCCGACCTGCCCAAGAGCATCGAAAGCTATTACCAGGAGATCGGCCGCGCGGGGCGCGATGGCGATCCTGCCGATACGCTGACCCTCTATGGTCCCGACGACATTCGCCTGCGCCGCACCCAAGTCGACGAAGGCCTGGCCGATCCGGCCCGCAAGACCGCCGACCACGCCCGCCTGAACGCCCTGCTGGGCCTGGCCGAGGCGACGGGATGCCGCCGCCGCCGCCTGCTGGCCTATTTCGGCGAGGAGGTGGCGCAGGATTGCGGCAATTGCGACCTGTGCCAGACCCCGCCCAAGCTGTTCGACGGCACGATGGCGGTCAGGAAGGCGCTGTCCGCGATCATCCGTACCGGCGAATGGTTCGGCAGCGGCCATCTGATCGACGTGCTGACCGGCAACCAGACCGAGAAGGTCCGCGAACGCGGCCACGACCAGCTGCCCACCTTCGGGGTCGGCAAGGACTTCGGCAAGGGCCAGTGGCAGGCGATCTTCCGGCAGATGATGGGGCTGGACCTGTGCCGCCCCGATCCCGAACGCCACGGCGCGCTGCATCTGACCGAGGCCGCCCATCCCATTCTGCGCGGCGACGAGACCGTCACCCTGCGCCAGGACACGACCCAGGGGACCAAGGGCGCCAACGTGTTGCGTACCCAGGTCTCGGAGGAGGACGAGCCACTGCTGTCGGCCCTGAAGGCCAAGCGCCGGGCACTGGCCGAGGCCGCGCGCGTGCCGGCCTATGTCATCTTCCCCGACCGCACCCTGATCGAGATGGCCGAGCGTCGCCCCCGCAACATCGACGACATGGCGGGCATCAGCGGCGTCGGCGCCAAGAAGCTGGAAAGCTATGGCCAGCAGTTCCTGTCGGTGATCGCGGGCGACCAGCCGCAGATGCATCCGGCCCGCCGTGCCTTGGCGGGACGCCCCGAAGGACAGCTGTTCGACCGGCTGCAGGAAGAACAGCTGCGCCTGCAGCGCGGCGAGGACGGCATCGACAAGCCCCTGTCCTGCACGACCCAGCAGATCAGGCGCATCGCGGAACACAAGCCGCAGAGCCTGGATGCGTTGGGTCGCCATCTGGATGATGCGCGCCTGGAACGCTTTGGTGCGGCCTTTCTGGACCAGATTCTGGCCGACTGACCTGTAACGTTCCGGCCCTTGGCCGCGAAGTGTCAACCGAATGTGATGCACTGGAACACCATGGCGTGCGTGCATGTGTAATGATGCACGGGTTGCGCCCACGCGCCCGACAGATCCGGAGGATGACATGAAGCTGACCTGGTCCCACGTAACCCCCAAGGCGATCTATATGGATCGCCGCAAGTTCATGGCGGCCGGCGCCGTCGCCTTGGCGGCCCCCGCGCTGATGGGTCGGCCCGCGCTGGCGCTGTCGGGCAAGCCCTCGCAATATTCGACCGATCAGGCCCCGAACACGTTCGAAGAAATCACCAGCTACAACAACTTCTATGAGTTCGGGACCGGCAAGGAAGACCCCAAGCGTTATGCAGGCGCCCTGACCACCGCCGACTGGACGGTGCAGGTCGACGGCATGGTCGATCGCCCCGGCAGCTATGGCGTCGAGGATATCGCGCCCGACAATGCGCTGGAGGAACGCATCTATCGCCTGCGCTGCGTCGAGGCCTGGTCGATGGTCATCCCGTGGCTGGGCGTGCCCATGGCCTCGGTCCTGAACAAGGTGGGCGTGCAGCCGGGCGCCAAATACGTGGCCTTCGAAACCCTTGTCCGCCCCGAGGAGATGCCCGGCCAGCAGCGTGCCATCCTGGACTGGCCCTATCGCGAAGGGCTGCGCCTGGACGAGGCGATGAACCCGCTGACCATCCTGGCGACGGGGCTTTATTCCGAAGTGCTGCCCAACCAGAACGGCGCGCCCATCCGGCTGGTCGTGCCGTGGAAATACGGTTTCAAGTCGATCAAGTCGATCGTGCGCATCACCCTGACCGACACTCAACCCCTGAACACCTGGAAACAGCTGCAATCGTCGGAATACGGCTTTTACGCCAACGTGAACCCGAACGTCGATCACCCCCGCTGGAGCCAGGCGACCGAACGCCGCGTGGGTGCGGGCCTGTTCGCAGGCCGCGAGGAGACCCTGATGTTCAACGGCTATGGCGATCAGGTGGCCCAGATGTATGCGGGCATGGACCTTTCGGAGAACTACTGATGATCGCGGCCATCAACGACATCCTGCGCCGCATCCCCGTGCCGGTCATCTGGCTGGCCGGGGCGTTGCCCTTCGCGCTGCTGCTGTGGGACACCTTCACGGGTGGCCTGGGGGCAGACCCCATCCAGTCGATCGAGCATCGTCTGGGACGGACCGCGCTTTACCTGCTGGTGGCGGGTCTGGCCGTGACGCCGCTGCTGCGCCTGACCGGCATATCGTTGATGCGCTTTCGCCGGGCCTTGGGGGTGCTGTGCTTTGCCTATGCGCTGCCCCATGTTCTGGCGTGGATCGTCATGGATATGGGCTTTCTGTGGGCCCAGATGGGGCGGGATATCATCAAGCGTCCCTATCTGCTGTTCGGGATGCTGGCATTCGTGATGCTGCTGCCGCTGGCGATCACGTCCAATAACCTGTCGATCAGGCGGTTGGGCGGGCAATCATGGCGCAAGCTGCACAAGCTGGTCTATCCGGCCGCGATCCTTGTCGGCATGCATTGGGTCTGGGCCGTGAAGGTGAACGAGCGTGAGCCGTTCTTCTGGCTGGCCGTGATTCTGGCGATTCTGGCGTCGCGCTTTGTGATTCGTCGCCGGGTGGCGTGGGGGCGGGTTTTGGGTCGCGCGTAAAATCATTATTTTGTAATGCCTTACAGGCTTTCTTCCGTTCATTTCATGAAACTTTCAAAAACCTGCTTGCGTCTGTTTGTTGGTTTGCCTAAACACCGCTTCAC
>NZ_QJPK01000023.1 GCF_003259195.1 Paracoccus sediminilitoris | reverse complement strand
CGGCCCCTCCAACGTTCCCGCCTTCGGTGAAGCGGTGTTTAGGCAAACCAACAAACAGACGCAAGCACAAAATTCACCGTTGTTACATCTTTTCTGAGAAAAACGCCAAAACGCCAGCAAACAACGTTATTTCAGGCATTCGAAAAACTCGGCCTTCCTCCCTACAGACGTGATCAAATGGGAATCCGATCAACCGAAACGCAAAAAGCGCGACCCGAACAGGCCGCGCTTTCGCAAAACACATCAAAGATCGTTGAAGAATCAGCGCTTCGAGAACTGGAAGCTGCGGCGTGCCTTGGCACGGCCATACTTCTTACGCTCGACCACGCGGCTGTCGCGGGTCAGGAAGCCTGCTGCCTTCAGCGCTGCGCGCAGGGCGGGCTGGTGCAGCTGCAGTGCCTGGCTGATGCCGTGCTTGACGGCACCGGCTTGGCCCGACAGACCGCCGCCCTTGACGGTTGCGGTCACGTCGTACTGCCCGGCAACGCCTGCGACGTCGAAGGGCTGACGCAGGATCATCTGCAGAACGGGACGCGCGAAATAAGCGTTGATGTCCTTGCCGTTCACGGTGACCTTGCCGGAGCCCGGCTTGACCCAGACCCGAGCAACTGCGTCTTTACGCTTGCCGGTCGCATAGGAACGACCAAGGTCGTCGATCTGCGCTTCGTGGACAACGGCGGTGGCTGCATCAGCCGAGGTGCCGGTGACGGCCGACTTCAGGTCGTCCAAGGTTTTGATGTCTTCGGCCATGCTCATGCGCTCCGGGTGTTTTTGGGGTTCAGGACCTTGACGTCCAGAACTTCGGGCTGCTGTGCTTCGTGACCATGCTCGGCGCCGGCATAGACACGCAGATGGGTCATCTGCTGCTTGCCCAGCTTGTTGCGGCTGATCATACGCTCGACGGCCTTGATCACCACGCGCTCGGGGTGGGCGCCTTCCAGGATCTGGCGTGCGGTGCGGTGCTTGATGCCGCCCGGGTGGCCGGTGTGCCAGAAGTATTTCTTGTCGTCACGCTTCTTGCCGGTCATCTGCACCTTGTCGGCGTTGATGATGATGACATTGTCGCCCATATCCATGTGCGGCGTGTAGCTGGGCTTGTGCTTGCCCCGCAGGCGGTTGGCGACGATCGTAGCAAGACGGCCCAGAACGACGCCTTCGGCGTCGATCAGGATCCACTTCTTCTCGATATCCGCCGGTTTTGCGGTAAAGGTTTTCATCTGTCGTCCCTTCAGGGTCGTAATCATTCGAGATGGGGGTGTATCGAAGATTGCGCCCCTTCCGTCAAGCCCGACATGCGCCAATATTTCCATCAAAAACAGTGACTTGAAATATAGGTAACAAAATACCCCACTTCGCATGCCCGGTCATCGCTGTTTCGGCGGAATCGAATAGGTCATCGAACAACGCGCCGCAGGCTCGGTCATGCCTTCCGATCGGATCAGGACATCGGCCACCGCCAGAACGCGCCCCAGTTTCAGGATGCGGCATTCCGCCAGCATATCGACCCCGGCCACGGGCTTGCGCATGAAATCGATCGAGGCATTCGTCGTCACCGCCAACCCCACCGGCCCGATCCGCGACAGAATCGCGCAATAGACCGCCAGATCCGCCAGCGCGAACATCGACGGACCGCTGACCGTTCCGCCCGGACGCAGATGGCCCTGCCCTACGCGCAGCCGCGCCACCAGACCATCCTCGCTCAGCGCATCGACAATATAATCCCCCGCCACTTGGGGAAATTCTGTTTCCAGAAAAGCGTTCAGTGCCGCCGCATCCATGACAATCGTCATGCTTCCCCCTCACATCCTTGCACCCACGCTGTCGTCAATCAGTAAGGGAATGCAAGACGGTCTGGTCGCCAAGGCAGTCCATGACCGTTCCCCTGCCCATACGGGATCCCAGGCATGAACTGATCCCCTTGGCCTGTTCGGGTCTCAGGAGTCCTGCAGGGCCAGGACCAGCTGGACGAAATCCTCGCCGCGTTTCTCGAAATTGGGGTACTGGTCAAAGCTGGCAGCCGCAGGGGCCAGCAGGACGGTGTCCCCAGCCTCTGCCTCGGCGGAGGCACGGGCCACGGCCTGTGCCATCGTCTCGCAGATCTCATGCGGGGTCTTGCCGATCTCCAGCGCGAAATCGCGGGCCGAATGACCGATCAGATAGGCCTTGGCGACATTGCCAAGATGGGGCGCCAACGCGCTGATGCCCCCTTCCTTGCCCAGACCCCCGGCGATCCAGCGGATCTGGCTGAAGGCCTGCAACGCCTTTGCCGCCGCATCGACATTTGTGGCCTTGCTGTCATTGACGTAACGCACGCCGTTGATCTCGGCGACGGTCTGGCTGCGATGGGGCAGCCCGGTAAAGCTGTGCAGCGCCGCCTCGATCTGGCGCGGCGCCAGCCCCACGGCACGACAGGCGGCATAGGCGGCACAGGCATTCTGATGGTTATGAGCGCCGGGCAACCCCTGGATCTGGCGCAGGTCAATCGAGGCCGCCTGCCGTCCCTTGCGGTATTCCGACAGGAACCCCTTGCGCGCAAAGACCGTCCAAGCCCCCTGCTCCAGCTTCTGCCCCGAAGAAATGCGGATCACCCGGTCATCGGTCGGCCCGACGGCCAGCTGCCCCGCCAGGTAAAGCCCCTCGGGCTCATCGACGCCGATCACGGCCCGATCCGGCCCGCCTTCGGCGAACAGCCGGCGCTTGGCCGCGAAATAGCCGCCATGACCGCTGTGCCGATCCAGGTGATCCGGCGACAGGTTGGTGAAGACCGCCACATCCGGCGTCAGCGCCCGCGCCAGGTCGGTCTGATAGCTGGACAGTTCCAGCACCACGACCTCTCCATCCGTTGCAGGCTCCAACGACAGGACGCCCGTCCCGATATTGCCGCCCATCTGGGTGGGCCGCCCGCATTCCTGCAGGATATGATGGATCAGCGCGGTGGTTGTCGACTTGCCGTTCGATCCGGTCACCGCGATCACGCGTGGCGCGCGATCGAAACTGTCCCAATCGGCGGTGGCATAGCTGCGAAAGAACAGCCCGATATCATTGTCCACCGGGATGCCAAGGCGATAGGCCTTTTCGATCACCGGATGCGGCGCGGGGTAAAGATGCGGGATCCCGGGACTGACGATCAGTGCGGTCACGCCGTGCCAGCTGTCGTCGCGCGTCAGATCCAGGATCCGCAAACCCGCATCCTGCGCGGCCTGGCGGGTATCGACCCCGTCATCCCATGCGACGACCTGCGCACCGCCGGCCGCAAGGGCCGCAGCCGTCGCCTTGCCGGAGCGGCCCAGGCCCAACACCGCGATGGTCTGGCCTTCAACGTCTTCAACGGGAATCATGCTGTCTTACCTGTACCGCAAATTGTCGCAACCTAGCGCAGCTTAAGCGTCGCCAGACCGATCAGCGCAAGGATCAAAGAGATGATCCAGAAACGGATGACGATCTGCGCCTCGCCCCACCCCTTCTTTTCGAAGTGGTGGTGGATGGGGGCCATCAGGAAGACGCGCTTGCCGGTCTTCTTGAAATAGAGGACCTGAATGATGACGCTCAGCGCCTCGACGACGAACAGGCCGCCGACGATGGCCAGGACGATCTCGTGCTTGGTGACGACAGCGATGGCACCAAGGGCGCCGCCCAAGGCAAGACTACCCGTGTCGCCCATGAAGACCGCCGCCGGGGGGGCGTTGTACCACAGAAAGCCTAGTCCTCCGCCGATGAGGGCAGCGACGAAGATCAGGATCTCGCCCGATCCGGGGACGTGGTGGACGCCAAGATATTCGGTGAAGTCGACACGCCCGACCGTATAGGCGATGACACCAAGCGTTCCGGCAGCAATCATCACTGGCATGATGGCCAGACCGTCCAGCCCGTCCGTCAGATTGACCGCATTGGCCGATCCCACGATCACGATCATCGCGAAGGGGATGAACAGGAAAGACATGTTGATCAGAACGTCCTTGAAGATCGGCAGGGCCAGCTGGTTGGACAGCTCGGCCGGGTGCAGCCAGCTGGCTGCGGCGGCGGCGAGCGCGGCGATCAGCAGGCCCAGCCCCATGCGGACCCGCGAACTGACGCCCTTGGTGTTGTGCTTCGAGACCTTGGCATAGTCGTCGGCAAAGCCGATCCCGGCAAAGCCCGCCGTCACCAGCAGCACGATCCAGACATAGCCGTTGTCCAGCCGTGCCCAAAGCAGCGTGGTGAACATCAGCGCCGACAGGATCAGCAGCCCGCCCATCGTGGGGGTGCCGGCCTTCGACAGATGGCTTTCGGGACCGTCGTCGCGGATCGGCTGGCCCTTCTTCTGGACACGTCGCAGATAGCTGATCAGGGGCTTGCCGAAGATGAAACCGAAGATCAGCGCGGTAAAGAACGCGGCCCCGGCCCGGAAGGTGATATAGCGGAAGAGGTTGAAGAAATCCCCCCCCTCGGACAGGTTGCTGAGCCAATACAGCATGGCGTTATTCCTTTTCTTGGGCGGCACGCGCGCGCAGCGCGTCGACCACCGTCGAGATCCGCGAGGATTTCGATCCCTTGACCAGCACCACATCCCCGGCTTGCACCAGCTGCGGCAGCATTTCGGCCAATTCAGTTGCGTTTTGCGCCCAGAGGCCGCGCTTGGCCACGGGCAATTCGTCGTGCAGATGCCGCATCAGCGGCCCTGCGCAATGCACCAGGTCAACCTGCGCCATGGCCGGATCGCCGGCCACGTCGCGATGCATGGCAATCTCGTCCGCACCCAGCTCCAGCATGTCGCCCAGGATGGCGACGCGTCGCTGGCCCGTCAGTCCCGCCAGCGTGGCCAGACCCGCTGCCAGTGATGCCGGATTGGCGTTGAAGGCATCGTCGATCAGCCGGATACCATCCAGATCCTCGACCGCGCCACGTCCCTTGGGGGGCTGCCAATCGGCCATCGCCTTGGCAGCCGCCTTGACGTCGGCCCCCGCAGCCGCCAGCGCAGCCAGAACCCCTACCGCATTCATGGCGAAATGCCTGCCGGTCGTAGGCAGCGCAAAGATCACGGTTTCGCCCTGGATACGGGCATGACAGTTCAGCTTGCCATCCACGATCTGCGCCCGCATCAGCTTGGCAGCACCCTGTTCGCCAAAGCCCACCAGGATCGCCCCCGCCTCGTCGGCGCAATCCCGCAGGATCTGGGTAACCGCCAGATCTTCGGGGATAATGGCGGTGCCGACAGCCTGAAGCCCTTGGAAGATGGCCCCCTTTTCGCGGGCGATGCCTTCGATCGCGCCGAAGGCCTGCAGATGCGCGGGCGCGACGGTGGTGATCATCGCCACATGGGGGCGGGCCATGCGCGACAGGGGCGCGATTTCGCCGGGATTGCTCATCCCGATCTCGATGATGGCGAAATCGGTGTCGGCGGGCATGCGCGCCAAGGTCAGCGGCACCCCCCAATGGTTGTTATAGCTGGCCTCGGCGGCATGAATGCGCCCCTGTCCCGCCAAGGCAACCCGTGCCATGTCCTTGGTCGAGGTCTTGCCGACCGATCCGGTGATCGCGATCACCTTTGCCCGGCTGCGGGCGCGTCCGGCGCGACCCAGATCCTCCAGCGCGGCCAGCACGTCCGGCACAATCAGCAGCGGCGCGTCCGGCGCGACGCCTTCGGGCCGATGGGTGACCATCGCGGCCCCGGCACCCTTGTCCAAGGCCTGCGCCACGAAATCATGCCCGTCGCGCGCCGCCTGCAAGGCCACGAACAGATCGCCCTTGGCGATAGTACGGGTGTCGATGGACACACCGTCCACCGACCAATCCCCCTGCGCCCGCCCGCCTGTGGCGGCGGCGGCTTCTGCCGCTGTCCAGAGGCTCATATCCGGCCGTCCAACGCGGCAACCGCGACCGAAGCCTGTTCGGCATCATCGAAGGGATAGACGTCGTGACCGACGATCTGGCCGGTCTCGTGTCCCTTGCCCGCGATCAGCAGTGCATCACCCGGCTGCAGCGCATCGACGCCGCGCAGGATCGCCTCGGCCCGGTCGGGAACCTCGGTGGCCTCGGGGCCGGCACCGGCCATCACGGCGGCGCGGATCAGCGCCGGATCCTCGGTCCGGGGATTGTCGTCGGTCACGATGACCACATCGGCATGGTCGCGTGCGGCCTGCCCCATCAGGGGCCGCTTGCCGGTGTCGCGATCGCCGCCCGCCCCCATCACCACGACGATGCGACCCATCACATGCGGGCGCAGCGATTGCAGCGCCGCGATCAGCGCACCGGGCTTGTGGGCGTAATCGACAAAGACCGCCGCGCCGTTTTCACGCTGCGCGGCCAGTTGCATCCGCCCCCGCACGGTCGCCAGATGCGGCAGCGTCGCGATGATCGCGTCCGCCGCATCGCCCGTGGCCAGGCACAGGCCCATCGCCGCCAGCACGTTTTCCGCCTGAAAGCCGCCGATCAGGCCCAACCGCACCATATGCGTCTGGCCCATCACCGAAAAACGCAGGTCCTGCCCGGTCGCGTCATAGCGCTGGCCCAGGATGCGCAGCATGGCGTCCGAATGGGTGCCGACCGTCGTGACCGCCAGACCGCGATCCGTGGCGATGTCCAGCATCTGGCGGCCGCGCGGGCTGTCGATATTGATGACCGCAGCCGCGCCGTCCTGCAGGATGTGATTGAACAACAATGCCTTGGCCGCGAAATATTCGTCAAAGCCCGCGTGGTAATCCAGATGATCCTGGCTGAAATTCGTGAAGGCCCCGGCCTGCACGCGAACCCCGTCCAGACGACGCTGGTCAAGACCGTGGCTGGATGCCTCCATCGCAGCATGGGTGACGCCTGCGCGGGTGGCTTCGGCCAGCACGCGGTGCAGGGTCAGCGGATCGGGCGTGGTATGGGCCAGCTTGGCGCTGTAATCGCCTTCGACCCCCATGGTGCCCAGGCTGATCGCGCCATGGCCCAGCATCTGCCAGATCTGGCGGGTAAAGCTGGCGACGCTGGTCTTGCCCGACGTGCCGGTCACCGCGACCAGATGTTCGGGCTGCCAGCGGAACCACAGCGACGCGGCGCTGGCCAGGGCCGCGCGCGGGTCCTCGGCCACGACCAATGCGCCATCCCAATCGGCCAGCAGGTCCGCCGCGATGCTTGCGCCCTCGCGGTCGGTCAGGATGGCGGCGGCCTCCATGCGCAGGGCGTATTGGATGAATTCGCCGCCGTGGACCGCCGATCCGGGCAGCGCCGCGAACAGGTGCCCCGGCTTGATCGTGCGGCTGTCGATCGACAGTCCGGTGATTTCGGGATCGCGCCCATCGCGTGCGCGCAACCCCAGTTGCGAAAGCGTCACTCTGTCCTGGCTCACAGTCCCACCCGTCATTGATTTGCGACGAGCTTTATCCCACTCGGTTCCTCGGGTTCAACACGGGGTTCGAACCGGGCACGGATCGTCGGCAGATTTTCGTCACCCTTGGGCGACAGACCCAGAAGCGGGCCGATGCGACGGATCAGCTCGGCCGCGACGGGAACGGTAGTGTTGCCCGCCGTGCGGCTTTCGCTGCCATAGGTAGTTTCGACGCTCGGTTCATCCAAGGACACGATCAGGACGTATTTCGGATCGCTGGCCGGGAAGGTCGAGGCAAAGGTCGCCATCACCTTGTTCTTGTAATATCCGCCACTGGGTCGCGGCTTGTCCGCGGTGCCGGTCTTGCCTGCGACCTCATAGCCCGGGACATCCGCCTGTCGGGCGGTCCCGCGGGTCACGACCTGGCGCAGCATGTCGATGGACATGGCAGCTGAACGCGGCGCCAGAATCTGTTCGCCCTCGGGGCGCTTGCGGCCATGAACCAGCGTCGGCGTCACGCGACGCCCGTTATTGGCGATGGTGGCATAGGCGCTGGCCAGATGAAGTGGGCTGGCGGCTAGGCCGTGGCCAAAACTGACGGTGGCTGCGGTCACGGCGGGCCAGCGCTTTGGCACCAGTGGCTGGCCGGTCGATGCTTCGACCAGCTCGATCGGGGTCGCATCGAACAGACCCAGCTTCTGCAGGAAATCCTTCTGTCGGTCGACGCCGATCATCTGCGCGACCCGCACCGTTCCCACGTTCGAGGATTTCACGATGATGTCCGTCGCGCTCAGAACGTCGCCGTAATTGTGGAAGTCGTTGATGCGAAACTTGCCGATTTGAATCGGCGTCTTGCCGCTGATCCCGGTCGAGGGATTGATCAGCCCCAGGTCCAGCGCCTGCGCGATCGGGAAGATCTTGAAGGTCGACCCCAGTTCGTACTGGCCCTGGACCACGCGGTTGAACAGCGGGCTGTCCGAGGGGTCCCCCGTCAGCAAGGGGCGCGGGCGGTCGTTGGGATCGAAATCGGGCAGGCTGACCATGGCCAGGACTTCGCCGGTGGCCACCTCCATCAGCACCCCTGCGGCGCCCTTGGCGTTCATCACGTCCATGCCCGAGGCCAGCACCTCCTCCATCGCCTGCTGCAGGGTCAGGTCGATGGAAAGCGACAGCGGCGCGCCGGAATTGGCCGGGTCGCGCAGCCACGCATCGAAGGCCTTCTCGACGCCGGCGATGCCGATCACTTCGGCGCTGTTCACGCCTTCGTTGCCAAAGCCCGATCCGCCCAGGATGTGACCCGCAACATCGCCATTGGGATAGATGCGCATCTCGCGCGGGCCGAACAGCAGTCCGGGTTCGCCGATATCATGGACCGCCTGCATCTGTTCGGGACTGATCTTGCGCTTGATCCACATGAACTTGCGGTTACCGGTGAAATCCTCCTTCAGCTGCTCCAGCTTCAGATCGGGAAAGATCCGGGCCAGTCCTTCGGCCGCCGCGATCGGATCGACCATCTGATGGGGATGGGCATAGATCGAATGCGTCAGCAGGTTCGTCGCCAGAATGCGCCCACGCCGGTCGGTGATGTCGGCGCGCTGCGACATGATCTGCGATGACAGCACCTGGGCGCGCGGCTCGGACGGCTGGCTGGAAGCCAAGGCCCCCATCCGCACGCCCACCGTTCCGAAGGCCAGCAGGAAACATCCCGCCATCAGCATCAGCCGCCCCTCGGCGCGGCGGCGGGCACGGTCCTGCAGGGCCTCGTGGCGCAGGCGCCTGTTCTCGGCCTCGATATCGTCGGGGTCCTCGCCACGTTCGCGCGCGCGCAGGATGCGGGCCAAGGGACGCAAGGGAGTGCGGATCATGGCTGAACCTCGGGGGTTGCAATGCCTTCCAGAACGACCAGCGGATCGACCGGAGGAGGCGGTTTGGGATAATCGATATTGTCGAGCGAGATGAACTGCCCCGTCTCGACCGGGATCAGTTGCAGGCGGTCAAAGTTCAGATCGACCAGCTGGCGCAGGCGCTCAGGACGGTTCAGATAGGCCCATTCGGCGCGCAGGACGCCCAGTTCCTCGCGCAGGGATGCGATCTGGCGCTGGACCTGCGCCATCTCTCCGATGGCGGCCTGAGTGGCATAGTTTTCGCGATAGGCCCAGAAGGCCAGACCCATCACCACCAATATCCCGGCGAAATAGGTGATCGA
This sequence comes from Paracoccus sediminilitoris, assembly GCF_003259195.1. Taxonomy (GTDB): domain Bacteria; phylum Pseudomonadota; class Alphaproteobacteria; order Rhodobacterales; family Rhodobacteraceae; genus Paracoccus; species Paracoccus sediminilitoris. The sequence goes on along the minus strand of NZ_QJPK01000023.1, from coordinate 42,903 downwards.
ACGCATCAGCCCTTCCCCTTGCCCGGCAGGCGCGGCATGGCCAGCGCCTTGGCATCGACATCGCCCGCCGGGGCATCAGTGCGCACGCCCACCCGCAACAGCGCCGAGCGCGCACGCGGGTTCACGTCCAGTTCCTCGGGGTCGGGACCGATGGCGCGGCGGAAGGGCATGGTGAAGGCTGGCGTCACCAGCTCGGTCACCGGCGCATAGCGGTTCCCCGCCCCGCCGGCATCGGACCGCGCCTGCAGGAAGCGCTTGACGATCCGGTCCTCCAGCGAATGGAAGCTGACGACCGCCAGCTGCCCGCCGGGCTTCAGCGCGCGTTCGGCCGCGGAAAGCCCCGCGACCAGCTGGCCGAATTCGTCATTCACCCAGATGCGGATCGCCTGAAAGCTGCGCGTCGCGGGATGGCTCTGCCCGAATTTCGGGCGCGGCAGGCAGGATGCGACCACTTCGGCCAATTGCGCGGTGCGGGTCAGCGGACGTGCCGCGACGATCGCCTTGGCGATGCGGCGCGAGGCGCGTTCCTCTCCGTAATGATAAAGGACATCGGCGATCACGCTTTCTTCAGCGGTGTTCAGCAGATCGGCGGCCGAAGGCACATCGCCCCCCATCCGCATGTCCAGCGGTCCGTCGCGCATGAAGGAAAAGCCGCGATCGGCCTGATCCAGCTGCATCGAGCTGACGCCCAGATCCAGGACCACCCCGTCCAGCTTTTCGCCGGCCAGCCGGTCCATGTCGGAAAACGTGCCCTCGACCAGCTGCAGTCGGTCGCCATGATCGCCGCGCCATCCCTCGGCCATCGCAAAGACGGAAGGGTCGCGGTCAACGCCGATGACCTTGTCGGCCCCGGCGGCCAGCAGACCGCGGGCATAGCCCCCCGCGCCAAAGGTGCCGTCCAGCCAGACGCCGCCGACCGGCGCGACAGCGCGCAGCAGCGGGTTCAGAAGAACGGGGATATGCGGATCGGCCATGGGCTTACCCCTGTTCGGATTGATGCAGGAATGCACGGGGGTCAAAGCCCGCTCCGTGCTGTGCGGTGAATTCTTCAAGCGCCTCGACATCCTTGGGTCGGGAATCGGGCGCATAGACCTGGACGTAATCCCCGCGCGATTCGAAGATCGTTTCCGACCCTTCGGAAAAGCCCAGCTTTTCGCGAAGCTTCGCAGGCAGCACCAGGCGGCCTTCGCGGTCGATCTCAAGGTCGGTGGATTGTCCGTTCATCAACAGCTCCAGCCAGCGGCGTTCCTGGCTGCCGCGGGTCAGTCGGTCGATCTGTTCGTCGATCTCTTCGATGGCCTCGATGCTGTAGAGTTCCAGCCAGTTCCACCAATCGGGGCCATAGACGGCGACCAGCTGGGTGCGGCCGTTCGCAGCGGATGCGAAACCGGGATCACCGGCGTCGAAGACGCGTCTGAGGCGCGCGGGAATCGACATGCGACCCTTGCTGTCAACCTTGACGGTTTCGGTGCCTCTGAACTTACGCGCCACCTTTGCGTCCGCCCTCACTGTCCTGCCCCTTTCGGACCTCCGAAAGAGAAAGGGCGGACCGAGCTGCTGCCACTGCCCGATCCGCCGCCCTCGTTCCCGTTACCCGGGCCCCTTTGCGGGGTTGGTCGCCTGCCCTGTCGCGCGCCACCTTGGGGTTGGTGCTGCTCGCACGCGCGGGCCGGTCTATTTGGAAAACGGATGCCTGTATGAAGTCTGCTTCGCCTTCACGGGGTCTTTGGTGCCCCGTTTCTCTGCCCGTTTTCGTGATCTGGTTGTGGCATGGGAATTCATGGGAAGCAACGGTATTATTGGGCCATGCATCGCATTCCGCCGATGCAAAAACCTGCATATACGGCATCGAATCGCCACAATTCCAAAATTTTGCACAACTTATGGTATAGTTGCATTTGGACAACACCAAATATGGAAATTTATTGAGCGGGGCGTTTTTTGGCGAACTGCGGCAGCTTCAGCACAGTTTAAAGTTGATCAAGCGCGAACTGCGGAAATTTTCGACGAAATCTCCTCGACTGCTCACGGGACATCACGAAAAAGGGAGGCCGCATGTCGCGACCTCCCGTGAATTCCCGACCGTCCCGTCCCCTCCCGTGGGAATCAGGCGATACCACCCTCGATCAGCCGCTCGGCAAGCCGGGCATAGGCTTCGGCCACCTTTCCCTCGCCCAAGGCGACCGGACGCCCCGAGTCGCCCGCCAGGCGCACCTCCAGCTCCAGCGGCAGCTCGCCCAGGAAGGGCAGCCCCAACGTCTCCGCCTCGGTGGCGACACCACCATGGCCGAACAGATGCGCCTCGTGACCGCAACTGGGACATATGTAAGAAGACATGTTCTCGATCAGACCCAGCACGGGCGTCTTCAGCTTGCCGAACATGTCGATGGCGCGGCGCGCATCCAACAGTGCCACGTCCTGCGGCGTCGACACGATGATCGCCCCCGTGACGGGCGCCTTCTGACACAGGCTCAGCTGCACATCCCCCGTGCCCGGCGGCAGGTCGATCAGCAGGACATCCAGCTCGCCCCAGTTCACCTGCTGCAGCAACTGCTGCAAAGCACCCATCAGCATGGGGCCGCGCCAGACCAGCGCCTCGCCCTCCTTCAACATCAGACCGATGGACATAACCGTGACGCCATGGGCATGCAGCGGTTCGATCCGCTGGCCGTCGGGACTGGCGGGGCGACCGGACAACCCCATCATCCGCGGCTGCGACGGACCATAGATGTCTGCATCCAGCAGTCCGACCTTGCGACCTGCGCGGGCCAAGGCCACGGCAAGGTTCGAGGTGACAGTCGATTTGCCAACACCGCCCTTGCCCGAACCGATGGCGATGATGTTGCGAACGCCGGGAATCGCCTGAGGTCCCGCCTGCGGCTTGGGATGGCCGCCGATCTTCAGCGAAGGCGCATCGCCCGACACGGCCTTCGGGGGCGCGGGCTTGGCGGGGGCGGTCATGACGATCTGGACGGCCGTCACCTCGGGCAGGGCGGCGACGCGGGCCTTGGCCTCGACCTCGACGGGTTCATAGGCCTTGGCGGTGGCGGCATTTTCGACCTCGAGGACGAATCGCACCGTCCCCGCATCGATGGAAATGGCCCTGACAATATCGGCCGCACCCAGCGTTCCCCCCTGTGGAAGGGGAATATCCGAGATTGCCGTAAGGATCGCTTCGCGGGAAACGGGCATGTGAAAAACCTGTGTCTTGTTTGCTGGACACCATGAAGCACAGAAGCCAGCGCCTCAACACCCCCTGCGACAAACTGGTCCCGCTATGCACTAACCGCTTTCAATTGCTGCGATTTTGCAGTCGCAGCGTGACCGCTAACGAATGTATTGTTTCAATTTTATGACGTCATATCATCGACAAGGCAGCTGATAGGTCAGGAATAGTCATGCGTTTGCTGCATGGCAGCATTCGCAAACCGTGCGTTGTGCATCGCGGCGCCAAGGTCCATCTTCATCCCAACGAAACGCCGTACCAATCCGGGTCCGGCAGACGAGATGAACCGAAAGGATACCCACCATGGCTGTTTTCGCCCAAGCACAGAACGTCACCGTTGACACCGGTCTTCGTGGCCGTTTTCTGACCGCGATCCAGCGTATGCAGGAAAACCGCGCCCGCCGCGCCGTTTACCGCCAGACCGTGCGTGAACTGAATGCGCTGACGACCCGCGATCTGGATGATCTGGGCATCAACCGCACCATGATCACCCGCCTGGCACGCGAAGCCGCATACGGCTCGGCCCAGTAAGAATTCGAATTCCTGGCCACCTCCTCCTCCCTGTGGTCAGGACTGGCGACATCCCTTTCTCCTCCTCCCTGAGGGATGTCGCCCAAAGTTACGCAGGAACCCGATCCTCCTCCCCGGGTTTCACGCGGAAGGCGGCGACCTCCTCCTCCCCCCTGAGGTCGCCGCACCAGACATAGCCGCCCCATTCGCGGCAACCAAATACGCCGGGTCTCCTCCTCCTCCCTGAGACCCCGGTGTTCGCGGTGAAGGCCCTCCTCCTCCCTGGCCAACACCGCACCCCAAACGCGGCCCCTCCTCCTCCCTGGGCCAGCGTTGCGCGGCGACCCCCTCCTCCTCCCTGGGGTCGCCGCATCAGACATAGCCGCCCCATTCGCGGCAATCAGATACGCCGGGTCTCCTCCTCCTCCTCCCTGAGGCCCCGGTGTTCGCGGTGAAGGCCCTCCTCCTCCCTGGCCAACACCGCACCCCAAACGCGGCCCCTCCTCCTCCCTGGGCCAGCGTTGCGCGGCGACCCCCTCCTCCTCCCTGGGGTCGCCGCATTTTCATTTCAGCGGAACCCTGCACCTGATCGCGCATTTCCATCTGGAACATGCGAACCGGAGGCATCATGATTCTGCGCAAGGGCACCAAGGTCGAATGGGACTGGTCCGGCCACACTGCGACCGGCAAGATCACCGAAATCTTCCAAGATGACGTCAGCCGCCAGATCAAGGGCAGCACCGTCACCCGCAAGGCCAGCAAGGATGATCCCGCCTATCTGATCGAACAGGATGACGGTGACCGCGTGCTGAAAAGCCGGTCCGAATTGAAACGCGCAGATTGACGTCTTTTCGCGCCCGCAGAAGGGCGCTAAGCGTGGCTGATGCTCAGTTATCAACACGCCTATCACGCAGGGAATCTGGCCGATTTGCACAAGCACGCGCTGCTTGCGGTGGCCATGGAATACCTGGCCCGCAAGGACAAGCCGCTGTCCTATCTGGAAACCCATGCCGGCCGAGGCCTCTATGACCTGACCGGGGCCGAAGCTTTGAAGACCGGAGAGGCCAAAGCGGGCATAACCCGCGCCACCGCCGATGGCTGGTTGCCCGACGACCATCCGCTGATGGATGCCTTGGCCGCAATTCGGCGGTCGCGCGGTGCCCATGTCTATCCCGGTTCACCTCTGGTTGCCGCCCATTTCATCCGTCCCGACGACCGCATTCATCTGGCCGAACTGCACCCCGCGGAACATCAGGCCCTGCGCGCGGTGGCAGGTTTTGCTACCCTGCATGCCCGTGACGGGTTCGAGATGGCGCAGGCGCAATGCCCGCCGACCCCCCGGCGCGGCATGATGCTGATCGACCCCAGCTATGAGATCAAGGCCGAGTATGACATCGTCCCCCGCCAGATCGGCCTCTTGGCGCGCAAGTGGAATGTCGGCGTCATCGCCCTATGGTATCCGATCCTGACGGATCACCGGCATCTTGCGATGACAGCGCAGCTGACCAGCCAGTTCCCCGACGCCCTGCTGTCCGAGGTCGGCTTTCCGCCCGCGCGTCCGGGCCATTCCATGATCGGGTCCGGCATGTTCGTGATCAACCCGCCTTGGGGCCTGACCGAGGAAGCCCGCAGGCTGGAAGCGGTCTTCCGCAGCCGCGCCTGACAAGATGCATCACGGGGATTCCCCCGCCGGTTGCGCTGTGGCATGATCCGCAGTGCCAAAAGGAACAACCCCATGCCTCAACGCCTGTCGATCGGCGCGACCGTCTATCTTGTCGTCATCTGCGCGCTTGGTCTCTATTTCGCCTTCGCGGCCGTGCAGGGGCCCTCGGGCATCCTGCGCCGCATCCAGATCGAAGCCGAGACCGCGGAACTGGAAAGCCAGCGTGACGCCCTGCGGGCCGAGGTCGAGCAGATCCAGAACCTGACCCACCGCCTGTCGGACGATTATCTGGATATCGACCTGCTGGACGAACGTGCCCGCGAGGTGCTGGGACTGCTGCGTTCGGATGAAATCATCCTGCGCTAAGCTGCGTCGCGGGCGATTTTGACCGGCATTGCACGGCTGCAACCGATGGGTTACGGATTAGTTTAACGCTGAACTATCCCTACCACGCTCCAGGAGGATACGCCGCATGGCCAGGAAACCCAGCCCCCAGACGGAGGCGCCTTCGAACATATCGAAGGACGAGCTGCTGCAATATTATCGGGACATGCTGTTGATCCGCCGATTCGAGGAAAAGGCCGGACAGCTTTACGGCATGGGCCTGATCGGTGGGTTCTGCCACCTCTATATCGGTCAGGAGGCCGTGGTCGTGGGACTGGAAGCCTGCGCCAAGGAAGGCGACAAGCGGATCACCAGCTATCGCGACCATGGGCACATGCTGGCCTGCGGCATGGAAGCCCGCGGCGTCATGGCCGAGCTGACCGGCCGCGAGGGCGGCTATTCCAAGGGCAAGGGCGGCAGCATGCACATGTTCAGCCGCGAAAAGCATTTCTATGGCGGCCACGGTATCGTCGCGGCCCAGGTGCCGCTTGGGGCGGGCCTGGCATTCGCTGACAAGTATCTGGGCAATGACAACGTCACCTTCACCTATTTCGGTGACGGGGCCGCGAACCAGGGCCAGGTCTACGAGACCTACAACATGGCCGCCCAGTGGGACCTGCCGGTCATCTTCGTGATCGAGAACAACCAGTATGCCATGGGCACCAGCGTCAAGCGCTCGACCAAGTCGACGACGCTGTTCGGCCGAGGCCAGGCTTTCGGGATCGAGGGTGAGCAGGTCGACGGCATGGACGTGATGGCGGTGAAGGCAGCCGGCGAAAAGGCCGTGGCCCACTGCCGTGCGGGCAAGGGCCCCTATATCCTGGAAGTGATGACCTATCGCTATCGCGGACACTCGATGTCCGACCCGGCCAAGTACCGGACCCGCGAGGAAGTCCAGAAGATGCGCGACGAACGCGATCCGATCGAGAACATCCGCGAACTGCTGCTGCAGGGCAAGCATGCCTCCGAGGAAGAGCTGAAGGCGCTGGACAAGGAAATCAAGGACGTCGTCAACGACTCCGCCGAGTTCGCCAAGGAAAGCCCCGAGCCCGCCCTGGATGAGCTCTGGACCGACATCTATGCCACCGAACTGCCGCAGGGCAGTGCCGAAGAAAACGCCTGAGGGGGTGACGTAACATGGCTACCGAAATCCTGATGCCTGCCCTGTCCCCCACGATGGAGGAAGGCACGCTTGCGAAATGGCTGAAGAAGGAAGGCGACGAGGTCAAATCCGGCGACATCCTGGCCGAGATCGAGACCGACAAGGCCACGATGGAGTTCGAGGCTGTCGATGAAGGCATCCTGGGCAAGATCCTTGTCCAGGAAGGCGAACAGGGCGTCAAGGTCAACACGCCCATCGCCGTCCTGATCGAGGAAGGCGAAAGCGCCGACGACATCGAGGCCCCGGCCGAAGCCGAAGCCCCCGCCGAAGCCGCGCCTGCCGAAAAGCCCACTACCTCGGCCGTGGAAGAGGTCAAGACCCCTGCCCCCGACACCAGCCCCGACTGGCCCGAGGGCACCAAGATGAAGACCATGACCGTGCGCGAGGCGCTGCGCGAGGCCATGGCGGAGGAAATGGAACGCGACGAGACCGTCTTCCTGATGGGCGAAGAGGTCGGCGAATACCAGGGTGCCTACAAGATCAGTCAGGGCCTGCTGGACAAGTTCGGTCCGCGCCGGGTCGTCGATACCCCGATCAGCGAAATCGGCTTTGCCGGCATCGGCACGGGGGCGGCGCTGGCCGGCCTGCGCCCGATCGTGGAATTCATGACCTTCAACTTCGCCATGCAGGCGATGGACCACATCATCAACTCGGCTGCAAAGACGCTTTACATGTCGGGCGGTCAGATGGGTGCGCCGATGGTCTTCCGCGGCCCGAACGGCGCCGCCGCCCGCGTGGGTGCCCAGCACAGCCAGGATTACGCCGCATGGTTCGCCGCCATTCCCGGCCTGAAGGTCGTGATGCCCTATTCGGCAGCCGACGCCAAAGGTCTGATGAAGCAGGCGATCCGCGATCCGAACCCGGTGATCTTCCTGGAAAACGAGATCCTCTATGGCCGCAGCTTCGAGGTCCCGGACCTTGAGGACTTCACCATCCCCTTCGGCAAGGCCCGCATCGCCCGCAAGGGTGACGATGTGACCATCGTCAGCTTTGGCATTGGCATGGCCCACGCACTGGAAGCCGCCGACAAGCTGGCCGAAGAGGGCATCGAGGCCGAGGTCATCGACCTGCGGACCCTGCGCCCGCTGGATTACGGCTCGATCCTGGAATCGGTCAAGAAGACCAACCGCTGCGTCACCGTCGAGGAAGGCTTCCCCGTCGGGTCGATCGGCAACCACATCTCGGCGTGGCTGATGGAGAACGCGTTCGACTATCTGGACGCGCCGGTCATCAACTGCACCGGCAAGGACGTGCCGATGCCCTATGCCGCAAACCTGGAAAAACACGCGCTGATCACGCCCTCCGAGGTCGTCGAAGCCGTGAAAAAAGTCACCTACAAGTAAGGGAGGCAACGCGATGCCCACGGAAATCCTGATGCCCGCGCTGTCCCCCACGATGGAGGAAGGCACTCTGGCCAAATGGCTGGTGAAAGAGGGCGACGAGGTCAAATCCGGCGACATCCTCGCCGAGATCGAGACCGACAAGGCCACGATGGAGTTCGAGGCCGTCGACGAAGGCAAGATCGGCAAGATCCTGATCGCCGAAGGCACCTCGGGCGTGGCGGTCAACACCGCCATTGCCGTGCTGCTGGAGGACGGCGAATCCGCCGATGACATCTCGGCCCCGAAAGCGGATGCCAAGTCGGATGTCAAGGCCGACAGCGCCCCCGCCGAAGCCCCGCGCGAAGTGCAGGGCGAGGCGGATCGCGACATCTCGCCCGCGAAGGCCGCGGCGCCTGCGCCCAAGGCCGAAGACGGCGGCCGCATCTTCGCCTCGCCCCTGGCGCGGCGGATTGCGGCCAATAAGGGGCTGGACCTTTCGGCCATCAAGGGCTCGGGCCCGCGCGGTCGGATCGTGAAGGCCGATGTGGAGAACGCCAAGCCGGGCGCAGCCCCTGCCAAGGCCGATGCCACACCTGCCGCAGCCCAAGCCCCCGCGGCGGCAGCCCCCGCACAGGCCCCCAAGGGTCTGTCCACCGATGCCGTCATCAAGATGTATGCCGACCGCGAGACGACCGAGGTTCAGCTGGACGGCATGCGCCGCACCATCGCCGCACGTCTGACGGAGGCCAAGCAGACCATCCCGCATTTCTATCTGCGCCGCTCGGCCAAGCTGGATGCGCTGATGGAGTTCCGCGCCACTCTGAACAAGCAACTGGAGGGTCGCGGCGTCAAGCTGTCGGTCAACGACTTCATCATCAAGGCATCGGCCTTGGCCCTGCAGCAGGTTCCGGATGCGAATGCGGTCTGGGCGGGCGACCGCATCCTGAAACTGACGCCTTCGGACGTGGCCGTCGCCGTGGCCATCGATGGCGGTCTGTTCACCCCGGTCCTGAAGGACGCGCATCAAAAGACGCTGTCCACCCTCTCGGCCGAGATGAAGGATCTGGCAGGACGCGCCAAGTCCAAGAAGCTGGCCCCGCATGAATACCAGGGCGGCAGCTTTGCAATCAGCAACCTGGGCATGTTCGGGATCGAAAATTTCGATGCCGTCATCAACCCGCCGCATGGCGCGATCCTGGCTGTTGGCGCGGGCGTCAAGACCCCCGTGGTCGAAGGCGACCAAGTCGTCATCCGCAACGTGATGTCGATGACGCTGTCGGTCGACCACCGCGTGATCGACGGAGCGATGGGGGCCCAGCTGCTGGAGGCGATCGTCGCCCATCTGGAAAACCCGATCGGCATGCTGGCCTGACGACCCATCCGGATAGCCGGTTCTCTATACCGATGCACTGATCGACACAGGCGGTACGGCAACCTAGCCTACCGCCTGTGTCATTTGTTTGCCCGCCCACGCAGGCTGGCAGGTTTCAGTCAATGGTATCGGTATCCGACAAAGGAGGATCGTGATGATCCGGAAACCCGTTTTTGCCCTGATCGCAATTGCAGCGTTGGCTGCCTGTACGCCCCGAAATTTCGAATCCCCGCCTGTGATGGTGGACACACCCCAAGGGCCGGTGACCTGCCAGCTTTACACGTCCGGGCTGACCGATTGGGATCGGGCGACGGATTCCCCGGCAGGCATGTCGATGGCGGAGGCCGACGCATATTGCAAGCGCGAAGGCGTGGCCCGCCAGTAGGGCCCCACTTCGCTTTGCCAAAAAAGAAGGGCCGCGCTTGGCGATCAAGCGCGGCCCCTTTCATGTCATCAGGACTATCGTATCAGGACACGGCCTTGACGATCGCCTTGACAAAGTTATCCAGATCATCGGGATTGCGGCTGGTGATGACGCCGCGATCCTCGATCACGGATTGATCGACGACCTCGGCCCCGGCATTGCGGATGTCGCTGCGGATCGAGGTGAAGCTGGTCATCTTGCGACCCTTGACCAGGCCCGCTTCGACCAGCAACCAAGGTGCGTGGCAGATGGCCGCGACCGGCTTTCCGGCTTCGGCAAAGGCCTTGATCAGGCCAACGGCCTTGTCATCAACGCGCAATGTGTCGGGGTTGATGACGCCGCCCGGCAGGACCAATGCGTCGAAACCTTCGGGGGTCTGGTCCGCGATGGCCAGGTCGGCATCGACGGTCTTGCCCCAATCGTCCTTGTCCCAAGCCTTGATCGGGCCGACCTTGGGTGCGGCGATATGGACCTCGTGGCCGGCGGATTTTAATTGCTCCAGCGGAACGAACAGTTCGGATTGCTCGAACCCGTCGGATGCCATGATCAGAATATTGGCCATGTTCGGTCTCCTTTGCCTCATGCCTTGTTGGGCAGTCAATGCGAAGGGGCGGGCCACAGTTCCTAGAAGGTGATCGTGACGCCAGGCAGTCTCAGCTCGGTGATCAGGTCGCGCAATTCCTGACGCGCCGCGATATGGGACATGGACAGGGTTTCGGTCCCGACATCCTTCAGGTCCAGCAGGGTCAGCCCGCGCGGGAACAGTTCGCGAAAGATGACGCGTTCGGAAAAACCCGGTGCGACCCGAAATCCGATGCGCTTGGAGAGGGATGCCAGCGCCCCCCCGACCTTGCGCTTGTTGTGCATCTGCTGCGTCCCAAGGCGATTGCGCAGGACCAGCCAGTCGATGGGTCCGGCCCCCGCCTGCCCCCGCATCTGGCGCGCGTTCCAGACCATCTCGGCATAGATCGACGGGCCCAAGACCTCTCCGTCGGGCGACATCCGGGCCAGCAGGTCGAAATCGACAAAGCTGTCGTTCAACGGCGTGATCAGCGTATCCGCGACCGTATGCGCCATCTGGCTGAGCCTGGTATGCGAACCCGGACAGTCCAACAGAATGAAATCGCATTGCTTTTCCAGCAGCTCCAGCGCGGGGGTCAGCGGGTCCGACCCCTCGCCCAGCTGCGCCAAGACGGGCATGGGCAGGTCGATGCCTTCGCGGGCGCGGAAGGCGCTGCGGTTTTCCAGATAGCGCCCAAAGCTGCGCTGGCGCACGTCCAAGTCAAGGCCGCCGACGGTATGGCCCATGCGCGCCAATGCCGTGGCCACATGCATGGAGGTGGTCGATTTTCCCGACCCGCCCTTTTCGTTTCCGACCACGATGATATGCGCCACTGGTCGCCTCTTGTCCTGTCCCTTGTCGCGAACCTAACTGTCGGACGGGGCGAAGGAAAGTCACCGCGCACAACCGCATCACGAATGGTTGCGCAACGTCGTGATACGGTCACGCGGGCGGGGCGGCCCGCGCGCTCAGGCGCCCGTCGATCATCGCCAGCCCCAGCCCGATGACAGCCATGCCCAGCACCTGAACGGCCCCCAGGCTTTCCCCCAGGAACAACCAGGCCAGCAGAATTGCCGAGACCGGCACCAGAAAGGTGACCAACGAAATGTTCGTGGCCCCTGCCCGGCCCAGGATGCGGAAGAACAGCACATAGGCCAGCCCGGTACACAGCGCCCCAAGGATCAGCACCGACAGCCAGACCCGCCCCGGCACATCAGTGGGCGGCATGCCGTCCACCATCAGCGCCAGAGGCAACAGCACAACGCTGGACCCAGTAACCATCCCCGCTGCCGTGACCACCGGATCGATCCCGCGCCTGCGGAACTGCCTGCCAAAGGCCGCAGCGCAGGCATAGCTGATCGCCGCCCCCAGCATCGCGACCTGCGGCAGGATGCCGTGATCCATTCCCGACGCGCGGTCCAGCCCGATCATCACGGCGACGCCCCCCAGACCCGTGGCGACCCCCGCCAGCCGCATCAGGCTGGCGCGCTCATCGCTCAGCACCAAGGTCGAGACCAGCACGGTGAACAACGGCGTCGTCGCGTTCAGGATCGAGGCCAGCCCCGCCGGGATCGAGGCCTGCGCCCAGACGATCAGCCCGAAGGGGATCGCGTTGTTCAGCACACCCATCACCAGAAACGCCCCCCACAGTCCGGTGTCGCGCGGCACGTGACGCCCCGTGGCCAGCACGATCGCCCACAGGACCAAGGCCGCCACCGCCACACGGATGGCCACGATGCTCAGCACCGGCAGATGTCCGACGATCACCCCGATCAGGAAAAAGGACCCGCCCCAGATCAGCGACAGCAGCAGAAGCTGGCCCCAATCGGCAGCACCCATGCGGGCGCTGATGGCATGCGGGGCGGCGACGTTCATGCCTGTCGGCCTAGCATGTAGAATTCGTCATTGGGGCGGATGTCGCCCGCATTCACCAGCCGGTTCGACATGCCGAAGAAGGCGGCGATGGCGCCGATGTCCCAGACCTCGTCGGCGGTGAAACCCGCCTGCGCCAGCGCCTGATGGTCGGCATCCTCGATCTCCTGCGCGGCAAGCGCGACCTTCTCGGCATAGCGCAGCATGGCCCGCTGCCGGTCGGTCAGGTCGGCCTTGCGCCAGTTCACGGCCACCTGATCCGCGATTAGCGGGTTTTTGGCCCTGATGCGCAGAATGGCCCCATGCGCCACGACGCAATACTGGCACCGGTTCAGGCCGCTGGTCGCCACCACGATCATTTCGCGTTCGGCCTTGGTCAGGCCGTCATCCTTGTCCATCAGCGCATCGTGATAGGCAAAGAAGGCCCGGAATTCCGCCGGGCGATGCGCCAGGGCCAGAAAGACATTGGGCACGAAGCCCGATTTTTCCGACACCTTTGCAATGGTGTCGCGGATGTCCTGGGGAAGGCTGTTCAGATCAGGGACGGCAAAGCGGCTGATGGGATGGGTCATGGGATTCTCCTCGGGCCGCAGCCTGCCCCAGCGGGTGCGCGAACGAAAGTCCCCTCAGGCGGGACGGCGCAGGACCGTCAACGCCGCCTGAACCTTGGGCGTGCGGTGCAAGTCCACATGGCTGACGATCCACAGGGTGCTGTCCCATTCCGGCAGCGACATCGCCTCGACCAGGCCCTCGGCGCGATCGGGGGCCAACGGACCGATCGCCAGCCCCTGGCGGATCACCATTTCACGGGCCATCGGATCATTGGCGGTCAGCAGGATATTGCGCGGTTCCAGCCGCGCCTCCAGCCAGCGCATCAGGGGGGCGTTCCGCGCCTCGGGGCCCGGCAGGGCAAAGCGGTGGTCGCGCAGCTGGGTCAGGGGGCCGTGCCGGTCAAGATAGCCTTGCGTGGCGAAAAGCGCGTGGTGGATGCGGCCCATCGGCACGACGACATAATCGGGCTGGGTGGGCTTCGAGCCAGCGCGGATCGCGACATGCGCTTCTCCGGTGGCCAGGCGGAACAGACGCGCATCGGTCAGATAGGTCAAGCGCAGGTCGGGATGGCGGGTCGTCAGATCGGCCAGCCGCGGGATCACCATGCTGGCCATCTCGGGCAGGACGGTGACGATCAGCTCACCCTCGATGCGTTGCGCGCTGCCGGCGATCTGGGCGGCCATCTGCGCAAAGCGCTGGTCGGTCACGTCGGCGGTCGCCAACAGGGTGCGCCCGGCCTCGGTCAGGGCATAGCCGCGCGGGTGGCGCTGGAACAGGCGGGCCTGCAGCGCCGCCTCCAGCGCGTCGATGCGGCGGATGACGGTGGCGTGGTGCACGCCCAGATCGGCCGCCGCCCCGCTGACGGTGCCGGTCCGCGCCACGGCCAGCGCCACGCGGATATCGTCCCAACTTTCGATGGTCATGTGCGCTCCTGCACAGGTGATGCGCGATTATGGGCCTTTCGTTCGCAGGTGCATAGCCATAGATCCAAGGCAACAGAAAATCGTCTTGAAGGAGCCGACCATGCATATCCTCCATATCGACAGCGCCGTGACCGGTTCGGATTCGGTGACGCGCCAGCTGACCGCCGACATCGCAGATCGCCTGAAGCAGGCCAATCCCGATGCCACCGTCACCTATCGCGACCTGAACAAGGGCGTTCCGGCCATCGACAACACCTGGTACGAATCCGTGCGCAAGGGCGTGGACGAACCGACCGCCGCCCAGAAGGACCGGATCTCGGACAGCGACAGCCTGCTGGGCGAGGTGCAGGAGGCCGACACGCTGATCATCGGCCTGCCGATCTACAACTTCACCCTGCCCGCACCGCTGAAGAGCTGGCTGGACCAGATCGCGCGCGCCGGGGTCAGCTTCCGCTACACCGAAAACGGCCCCGAGGGTCTGTTGAAGAACAAGCGCGCCATCGTGGCCTATGCCTCGGGCGGGACGCCCTTCGGGTCGGAGATGGACTTCGCCTCGGACTACATGCGCCACATGCTGGGCTTTCTGGGCATCACGGACGTGTCCTTCGTGGCCGCCGACCGCCTGATGATGGACCGCGATGCGTCCCTGGCCCGCGCCAAGGAAGACATGGACAAGATCGCCGCCTGATCGGCGCGGATATCGGAGACGGCCCCCAAGGTTGACTTGGGGGCCGTTTCTCTGTAACAGACCCAAGATTCCCGGAAGGATAGCCTTCCGGTCCCCGTCAGATGCGGGGATCGCCCCCCGTCAGCGCGTCGCGCCCACGGGGGCAAAACCGTATTTGGACCGCAGGAGGCCCGGCCTATGTTCGAGAACCTTTCCGACCGTTTGGGCGGCGTCTTCGACCGGCTGACCAAGCAGGGTGCCTTGACCGAAGACGACGTCGCCGCCGCCATGCGCGAGGTGCGCGTCGCGCTGCTGGAGGCCGACGTGTCCCTGCAGGTCGCGCGCAGCTTCGTGAAATCGGTCACCGCCAAGGCGACCGGCGCGTCTGTCACGAAATCGGTTAGCCCCGGCCAGCAGGTGGTCAAGATCGTCCATGACGAACTGATCAAGGTGCTGCAGGGCGAAGGCGAACCCGACGCGCTGCGCATCGACAACCCGCCCGCCCCGATCCTGATGGTCGGTCTGCAGGGTTCGGGCAAGACGACGACGACTGCCAAGCTGGCCCTGCGCCTGAAGGACCGCGAGAAGAAGCGCGTGCTGATGGCGTCTCTGGACACCAACCGCCCCGCGGCGATGGAGCAGCTGGCCATCCTGGGCCAGCAGATCGGCGTCGACACGCTTCCCATCGTCAAGGGCGAGACCGCCCCCCAGATCGCCAAGCGCGCCAAGACGCAGGCATCCCTGGGCGGCTATGATGTCTTCCTGCTGGATACTGCCGGTCGTCTGCATATCGACGAAGTGTTGATGGATGAAGTCCAGGCCGTACGCGATATCGCCCAGCCCCGCGAAACGATCCTCGTCGTCGATGGCCTGACCGGCCAGGACGCGGTGAACGTCGCGACCGAATTCGACGGCAAGGTCGGCATCAGCGGCGTCGTCCTGACCCGCATGGACGGCGACGGTCGCGGCGGCGCGGCCCTGTCGATGCGTGCCGTGACCGGCAAGCCGATCCGCTTCGTGGGCCTTGGCGAAAAGATGGACGCGCTGGAAACCTTCGACGCCGAACGCGTCGCGGGTCGTATCCTCGGCATGGGCGACATCGTGGCCCTGGTCGAAAAAGCGCAACAGGTGCTGGAGGTCGAACAGGCCGAACGCATGATGAAGCGCTTCCAGAAGGGCCTGTTCAACATGAACGACCTGCGCGGCCAGCTGGAGCAGATGCAGAAGATGGGCGGCATGCAGTCGGTCATGTCGATGATGCCGGGCATGGCCAAGATGGCCAAGCAGGCCGAGGCCGCCGGTTTCGACGACAAGGTGGTCCGCCATCAACTGGCGCTGATCAGTTCGATGACCAAGAAGGAACGGGCCAATCCGGACCTTCTGCAGGCCAGCCGCAAGAAGCGCATCGCCGCCGGTGCGGGCCTTGAAGTGTCCGAGCTGAACAAGCTGCTGAAGATGCAGAAGCAGATGGCCGACACGATGAAGAAGCTGGGCAAGATGGGCAAGGGCGGCATGATGAAGCAAGCCATGCGCGCCATGACCGGCAAGGGCGGCGGCCTGCCCGACATGGACAACATGGACCCCGCCAAGATGGCCGAGGCCCAGAAGATGCTGCAGGACCCCAAGGGTCTTGGCGGTCAGCTGGGCCGCGCCGGCCTGCCCAGTGGCCTTGGCGGCCTTTTCGGCAAGAAATGACCATGACCGATACCCCCGAACAGGCCCTGCGTGCCGCCGAGATCCTGGCCGAACATCGCGCCAGCATCGACCGCCTGGACGCCATTCTGGTCTATACGCTTGCCGAAAGGTTCAAGCACACCCAGTCCGTCGGCAAACTGAAAGCCGAACACGACCTTCCTCCCTCGGATCCGACGCGCGAAGCGCAGCAGATCGAGCGGCTGGAACGCCTCGCGCGCGAGGCCGATCTGAACCCGGAATTCGCGCGCAAATTCCTGAATTTCGTGATCGCCGAAGTCATTCGGCACCATGAACGACTGCAACCCTGACGCATCGCGTCACGACTTTCCAAGGAGACTACCCATGTCCATGAAGATCCGCCTTGCCCGTGGTGGCAGCAAAAAGCGCCCTCACTATGCCATCGTCGCTTCCGATTCGCGCATGCCGCGCGACGGTCGCTTCCTGGAAAAGCTGGGCACCTATAACCCGCTTCTGGCCAAAGACAGCGAAGACCGCGTCAAGATGGATATCGAGCGTATCCAGTACTGGCTGGGCCAGGGCGCACAGCCGACCGACCGCGTCGCACGCTTCCTGGAAGCGGCAGGCGTCAAGGAGAAGGCCGAGCGCAAGAACATGAAGAAGGCCGTCCCCGGCAAGAAAGCCACGCAGCGCGCCGAAGAGCGTGCCGCCAAGGCTGCTGCCCCGGCCGAAGCCGAGTGATCTCTGCTGGCGGGGGCAACCCCGCCAGACACCAACCAGGAGGCTGAGAATGGCTGACGACCGCATCTGTGTCGGCGCGATCGCCGGGGCCTTCGGGGTCCATGGCGAAGTCCGGCTGAAAAGCTTCTGCGCCGAACCGTCCGACATTGCCAATTACGCGCCGCTGACATCCGAGGATGGCACGCGCAGCTTCGCCGTATCGCTGACCCGTCCGGTCACCGGCGGCATCGGCGCCCGCGTTTCGGGCATCGCCACCCGCGAAGAGGCCGAGGCCCTGAAGGGCATGACGCTCTGGGCACCGCGCGCGGCCCTGCCCTCGCTTCCCGATGACGAATTCTATCACGCCGACCTGATCGGGCTGGATGTCGTGGATACCGGCGGCCAATCCTTGGGCCGCGTCCGTGCCATCTATGACCATGGTGCCGGCGATATTCTGGAGATCGTGGGCGGCAAGGACATCCTGATGCTGCCCTTCACCAAGGCCATCGTCCCCACGATCGACCTTGCCGCGCGCCGCATCGTGGCCGACCCGCCCGGCGCCGACGAATGACCAAACCGCCAAAGTCGCATGGGCGTCTGTCGATCAACGCCACCATGCGTCCGCGCGAACTGATGGCCGAACCGCAGGTGCGTGGTGCTTGGACCGCGCGTGTCATCACACTCTTCCCCGAGGCGTTCCCCGGCATCCTGGGCCTGTCGCTGACCGGCAAGGCGCTGTCGCAGGGCCTGTGGAACATCCAGACCCTTCCCCTGCGCGATTTCGGCGTCGGCAAGCACCGCAACGTCGATGACACCCCTGCGGGCGGCGGCGCCGGCATGGTGATCCGAGCCGATGTGATGGATGCGGCGCTGCGCGAGGCCGCGCGCGGAACGCGCCTGCCCGTCATCTACATGTCGCCCCGCGGCAAACCCCTGACCCAGGCCCGCGCCCGCGAATTGGCCCAAGGCCCCGGTGTCACGCTGATCTGCGGCCGTTTCGAAGGCGTCGACCAACGTGTCCTGGACGCCCACGACGTCGAGGAGATCAGCATCGGCGATTATGTCCTGACCGGAGGAGAGATCGCCGCTCAGGTCTTGATCGACACGACGGTCCGGCTTATACCGCGCGTGCTGGGGAATCAGGATTCGCTGGCCGAGGAATCCTTTTCCGTCGGCAACCGGGGTCTTCTGGAACACCCTCAGTACACGAAGCCCGCCCTTTGGGAAAACCGCCAGATCCCCGACATCCTGTTGTCGGGAAATCATGCGGCCATTGCCGACTGGCGCGCCCGTGAGGCCGAACGGCTGACCAAGGAACGCCGCCCCGATCTGTGGCGGGCATATGCGGAAACGCATGTGGACCCGGCAAAGGACCGACAGCGCTCGGGCGCATCAGACCAATCGCGGAACCACCGCGAGCATGATAAGGATCAACAGCGATGAATCTGATCGCAGAACTCGAAGCCGAGCAAATCGCAGAGCTCGGCAAGAACATTCCCGACTTCAAGGCCGGCGACACCGTCCGCGTCGGCTACAAGGTGACCGAGGGCACCCGCTCGCGCGTCCAGAACTACGAAGGCGTCTGCATCTCGCGCAAAGGCGGCAGCACCATCGCCGCCAGCTTCACCGTGCGCAAGATCAGCTTCGGCGAAGGCGTGGAACGCGTGTTCCCGCTCTACTCGACCAACATCGATTCGATCGAGGTCGTTCGTCGCGGTAAGGTCCGTCGCGCCAAGCTGTATTACCTGCGCGACCGTCGTGGTAAATCGGCACGTATTGTCGAGAAGACCAACTACCGCCCCAAATCCGACGCGAAAGCCTGAACCGAGGTCACGAGATGAAAAACGATATCCATCCCGATTATCACATGATCGAGGTCAAGATGACCGACGGGACCACCTACCAGACCCGTTCGACCTGGGGCTCGGAAGGCGATTCGATGACGCTGGACATCGACCCGACCTCGCACCCCGCCTGGAACGGTGGCTCCACCCGCCTCATGGATGCCGGTGGCCGCGTCACCAAGTTCAAATCCAAATATGCAGGTCTCGGCTTCTGATCGCCCCGACCATTGCAGACACGCAGACGCCGCCCCTTGGGGCGGCGTTTCGCATTTCTCCGTTGCCGAAATACCCTACGGGGGTCCGGGGGGCGCGGGACGCAGATCAGGCGACTGCCTCGGCGGGTTCGACCAGCGTCACGATATCCCGCATGATGCTGTTCAACTGGAAATCCTTCGGGGTATAGACCCGCGCCACGCCCATCTCGGACAAGGCCCGTGCATCCTCATCCGGGATGATGCCCCCGACGATCACCGGCATATGCGTCAATCCCGCCGCTGACAGGCGCTGCATCACGTCGCGGATCAGCGGCAAGTGGCTTCCGGACAAGATCGACAGCCCGATGACATGCGCTTCCTCTTCGGCCGCCCGGGCGACGATCTGTTCGGGCGTCAGGCGGATGCCCTCATAGGTGATATCCATGCCGCAATCGCGGGCGCGAAAGGCGATCTGTTCCGCGCCGTTGGAATGGCCGTCCAGGCCGGGTTTGCCCACCAGGAATTTCAGGCGCCGCCCCAATCGGTGGCTGACGGCATCCACCGCCTCGCGGATCTCCTCCAACCCCTCGGTCCGGTTCGAGGGGTTCGCTGAAACGCCCGTCGGCCCCCGATATTCGCCATGAACCTGTCGCATGACGCCTGCCCATTCGCCGGTCGTCACCCCCGCACGCGCCGCGGCGATGGAGGCAGGCATCACGTTCCGCCCCGCCGCCGCATCTGCACGCAGCGCATCCAGCGCCGCAGCGACTGCCTCGGCGTCCCGACCGGCCCGCCACGCATCCAGCCGCGCGATCTGATCCTGCTCGACCGCCGGATCGACCACCATGATCCCACCATCCCCCGCCGTCAGAGGCGACGGCTCGGCCTGCTGCCAGCGGTTCACGCCCACCACGATGGTCTCGTTCGTCTCGATCCGCCCAAGCCGGGCGGCATTCGATTCGACCAGCCGCGACTTCATATAGTCGATCGCGGCAATCGCCCCGCCCATCCGGTCCAGCAGGTCCAGCTCGGCGCGTGCGCCCGCTTTCAGTTCCTCGACCTTGGCCTCGATCACCGGGTTGCCGTCGAACAGATCGCCGAACTCCAGCAGGTCGGTCTCATAGGCCAGAATTTGCTGCATCCGCAGCGACCATTGCTGGTCCCAGGGGCGCGGCAGGCCCAAGGCCTCGTTCCATGCGGGCAGTTGCACCGCCCGAGCCCGCGCGTTCTTCGACAGCGTCACCGCCAGCGTCTCCAGCAGGATGCGATAGACGTTGTTTTCCGGCTGCTGCTCGGTCAGCCCAAGGCTGTTGACCTGCACACCATAGCGAAAGCGGCGGAACTTCTCCTCCTCGATGCCATAGCGGTCGCGGGTGATCTCGTCCCACAGCTCGGTGAAGGCGCGCATCTTGCACAGTTCGGTGACAAACCGGATGCCCGCGTTGACGAAGAAGCTGATCCGTCCGACCATGGCAGGAAAATCGTCCGCAGGCACCTTGCCCTTCAGATCGTCCAGAACCGCGACGGCGGTCGCCAGCGCATAAGCCAGTTCCTGTTCGGGCGTCGCCCCGGCCTCTTGCAGGTGATAGGAACAGACGTTCATTGGGTTCCACTTGGGCAGATGTTCGCGCGTATAGGCCGCCACATCCGTGATCATCGCCAGCGACGGCGCAGGCGGGCAGATATAAGTGCCCCGCGACAGGTATTCCTTGATCAGATCATTCTGCACCGTGCCCTGCAGCGCCCTGATATCGGCCCCCTGTTCCTGCGCGGCAGCAATATAGAGCGACAACAGCCACGGCGCCGTCGCATTGATCGTCATCGAGGTATTCATCTGTTCCAGCGGGATCTGGTCGAACAGGGCGCGCATGTCGCCAAGGTGGCAGACCGGCACGCCCACCTTGCCGACCTCGCCCCGTGCCAGCACGTGGTCGCTGTCATAGCCCGTCTGGGTGGGCAGATCGAAGGCCACCGACAGGCCGGTCTGACCCTTGGACAGGTTCATCCGATAAAGTTCGTTCGACTTGGCAGCCGTGGAATGGCCCGCATAGGTGCGGAACAGCCAAGGTTTGTCCTTCTGGGCCATCACTTAACCTCGCAATAATGTGTCGCTTTAAGTATCGATACAGAAACAATGATACTACGTCAATTCGCCGCACCGCGGCGCATTCCGTTCCGTAACGACACAATATTGCTTATATAAAGTCTTGATTGTTGCTTTATTGCGTTTCATATCATAGCAAGATGGAAATCGGCCCGGCGATTCTGCGCTGCGGCACATGACAGGAGAGTACGATGGCCCTCGACGCACCGACCCCGATTGCCCCCTATGACGCACCGGTCAAGGATCTCTATGCCGTGGGTGAGATGCCGCCGCTTGGCCATGTCCCGGCCCGCATGCACGCATGGACCATCCGCCGCGAACGCCAAGGCGAACCCGATCAGGCCATGCAGCCAGAGGTCGTGGAAACGCCCGCCATCGACAGCAACGAGGTCCTGGTCATGGTCATGGCCGCAGGCGTCAACTACAACGGCATCTGGGCCGGTCTGGGCCAGCCGATCAGCATGTTCGACGTGCACAAGCAGCCTTATCATATCGCGGGGTCGGATGCGTCGGGGATCGTTTGGGCGGTGGGCGACAAGGTGAAGCGTTGGAAGGTCGGAGACGAGGTCGTCATCCATTGCAACCAGGACGATGGCGACGACGAGGAATGCAACGGCGGCGACCCGATGTTTTCCACCACGCAGCGCATCTGGGGCTATGAGACCCCCGACGGCAGCTTCGCCCAGTTCACCCGCGTCCAGTCCCAGCAGTTGATGCCCCGCCCCAAGCACCTGACATGGGAGGAATCGGCGTGTTATACCCTGACACTTGCCACCGCCTATCGCATGCTGTTCGGCCATGAACCGCATGAGCTGAAGCCCGGCATGAACGTGCTGGTCTGGGGCGCGTCGGGGGGGCTTGGTTCCTATGCGATCCAGCTGATCAACGCGGCGGGCGGCAATGCCATCGGCGTCATCAGCGAAGAGGACAAGCGCGATTTCGTCATGGGGCTCGGGGCCAAGGGCGTCATCAACCGCAAGGACTTCAAATGCTGGGGCCAGCTGCCCAAGGTGAACACCCCCGAATACAAGGAGTGGTTCACCGAGGCGCGCAAGTTCGGCGCTGCCATCTGGAACTTCACCGGCAAGGGCAACAATGTCGACATCGTCTTCGAACATCCCGGCGAGGCGACCTTCCCGGTCAGCACGCTGGTTTGCAAGAAGGGCGGCATGGTCGTCATCTGCGCGGGCACGACGGGCTTCAACTGCACCTTCGACGTGCGTTACCTGTGGATGCATCAGAAGCGCATCCAGGGCAGCCATTTCGCGCATCTGAAACAGGCCAGCGCCGCCAACAAGCTGATGCTGGAACGCCGGCTGGACCCATGCATGTCCGAGGTCTTCCCCTGGGCCGACATCCCGGCCGCGCATATGAAGATGTACCGCAACGAACACAAGCCCGGCAACATGTCGGTTCTGGTCCAGTCACCCCGCACAGGCCTGCGCACCTTCGAGGACGCGCTGGAACCCGGTCACGGCTGACCCATCGGCCGGGCCGTCCCCTGCGGGCAGCCCGTGGCCTCAGGCGGCGCGCCCGTCCACACCAGCCATCCGGCATTTCCAGCCGCTGATCGACTGGCCGGGATTGGACTGCGCCCATTTCGCCAACTGGGCCTGTGCGCCCATCATGCAGCCCATCAGGCCGATATCATCCGTGAAGATCATGCTGCGGTCGCGGCAGCTTTGGGGTTCGCCCGACAGGCAGGCGACGAAAAGCAATTCGATCATGGGCAAGTTCCTTGCGTTGCCCTCCCATGACGACAGAATGCCGCTTGGGGTGATTCCCGCAAAGCCGACAAGGCGCATCCCTCGCCCCGCACCGCAAAAGCGCGTGTTTTGCAGGCGTCGCGCCATCGCATTGCCGACGGTTCAGGCAGTTTCGGGCGTCAGGCCTTGCGATCCGTTTCGCCGGCATAGCGGCATTTCCACTCGCGGACCTGTTCCTGGGGATGGGTCTCGATCCAGCGCGCCAGCTCGTTCTGGCTTTGCAGCATGCAGGTGAACAAACCGTTCTGCTCCTCGAACAGAAGGCTGTGATCCAGGCAGCGGTCGGGGTCCGACAGCAGGCAGGTGACGAAAAACAGCTCGATCATCGCGACACGTCCTTTCGATGGTCCAAGACACGCCTGGACGTCATGAAAAGTTGCGCGGCGCTTCGCTTTTGCGAAAAGGCAGGCTAAGGGAAGGGCATGAATATCCCCGCCTCAGCCCCGACTCTTTCGCCCGATCAGGCCGACGCATGGGATGCGCTGGCCGAAACCTTCGGCGCGGCCGGCATCGACATCATCGCAGAAGAGATCCACCCCCCGCAATCGGGCAAAGGTCGCGTCATGGCGGTCATTGGCAAGGCGGGGTCCGGCAAGACGCTGATGCTGTCGCAGATCACCAAGGCGCTGCTGGAGGCCGGGGTCGAACTGATCAGCCCTGATTACGAAGGCCGCCGCCGCAAGGACCGGCGCAGTGTCGCGATTCTGGCCCCGACGAACAAGGCAGCCTTCGTCCTGCGGATGCGCGGGGTGCCCGCGACGACGATACACCGCATCCTCTATACGCCGGTCTATGACCCGGAATATGAAAAGATCGCCGAATGGCTGACCGGCACTGGCGAACGCCCGGTGATCGAGGAGCTGTCGGATGCGGCCCTGGACAAGGCCAAGGCCTTTTACGACATCCACACGTCCATTCCCGGCGCGTTGGCGACGGCGGGATTGCGCGGGTCGGATTTCATCCGGGGCTGGAAGCGGCGCGAAGATGGGCTGGATGTCGGGCTGATCGACGAAGCCTCGATGCTGGACGAAAAGCAGTTCGAGGACCTGCGCGAGATCTTTCCAACGCTGATTCTGTTCGGCGACCCCGCGCAGCTGGCCCCCGTCGGCCAATCGGGCGAGATGGTCTTCGACCGCTTGGCCGCCCCGCAGCGTCTGTACCTGAACCGCATCCACCGGCAGGCGGATGACAGCCCCATCCTGGACCTGGCCCATGCGCTTGCCGACGATCAGCTGAACTTCGAGGATTTCGAGAGCCTGATCCGCAGCGCCGCCCGCAAGGACGACCGCGTGGTCTGGGCCGAGCGCGTCGAAAGCGACCTGATGGCCCGCAGCCCCGTGCTGGTCTGGCGCAACGCCACCCGCATCCGGTTGATCCATGCCTTCCGCACCGCCTTCGGTGCGCCGGGCGACGCCCTGCTGCCGGGCGAGCCGCTGATCTGCGACGGGCTGGAACTGCCGCTGAAGCACCGCAAGAAGCGTATCGACCTGGAGGCGCGCGGCCTGATCAAGGGCGCGCAGGTCGTCTATCTGGGGCCGGGCCGAAAGCCGGGCTTTTCCCGCCTGCACGTGATCGGCGCCGAGGACCCGCGCCTGTCCGCCGCATCCATCGTCAAGATCGAGATGCCCGACCAAGAGGAACCCTTTATCCCCTATGCCGCGCGCATGGGGGCGGCCTTTCTGCACGGGGCGGCGGTCACGGTTCACAAGGCGCAGGGCAGCCAATGGCCGCAGGTGCAGGTCTTTGGCCCCGACATCAGCGCCGCCGCGTGGTCGAACCGGACCGAGGCTGGCGTGCCCCTGTGGAAGCGTCTGACCTATGTGGCGATCACGCGGGCGCAGGAACGTCTGTACTGGGTGACCAAGGCGCGGCTGGCCCGCCCCGAAGGCCCCCTGTCGACCGACGACCTGTTGGCCAAGGTGGCGCCCTTGTCGCTGGACGCGCAGGAAGACTGATCAGCGTGCCTGGCGCGCCTCGATGGACAGGCGCAGCGCTTCGGTCAGGGCTTCGGGCGGCAGGCCGGTTTCCTGCTCCAACCGCATCAGCCCGAAATGCACGCGGGCCAGTTCCTGATAATAGCGCGCGAAGATGAAGTTGATGGACGCCCCCGCCACCGCGCCGAACACAGGCGCCGCTTGCGCCGCCATCTTCTGGCCAAGTGACACCGACAAACGCGGCGCGACCTTGCTGACGAGGCTTTGGACCGTCTGCCCGGTGACCGAAAGCCGCGCCGCCAGCAACCCCAGATCCGTCTGGTCGTCGGTCGTCATCGGGCCTGCGGCCGCAAAGATGCGCAGGCATTCCAAACGCACCTCCTCGCTGTCCGGGTCAAGGCCATGTTCGGCGGCAATGTCCAGCATCGCCCGCAGCAGCAGCGTGACGGTGAACGGCAGTTCGACCAAGGCACCGGCGAAACCGGCCGCACCACCCGCCGCGCCGCTGGCGGTGGACAGCATCCGGTTGAACAGATCGCCCCGGTCGCGCAGCACCCGCCGGCTGCCCGAGGCGGCAGTGAAGGCCCGCGTCAGCGCCGCCCGAGTGGCCCCGTCCAGACGGTTGCGCACGAAGGATGGCAGCCGCTGGATCAGTCCCTCGGCGCCGTTGCCAAGACGCGCCATCATCTGCATCGCCAACCCTTGGGCCTTCACGTATCGCAGCGCCAGACGGTCGATCTGGGCATGAACGGTGGGATCAGAGATCGGCGGAAGAACCTGAGGCGTTTGCGGCGTCATCTTTGTCTTCTTTCGGATGCGCGATCACGACACAATCGTCGCGATCGGGAACGGGCGGCAATGAGGATGGTTGTTCGGGCGCGCGTTCGACATCGCCCGTCACCCCAACCCAGGCCCCCGGTCGAAGTTCCAACCCCAGAACCCGATCGGGGTTGGTGGGGGGCGGCATCATGACATCGTCCAGCCGCTGAAAGCCGAAACGCGAATAATAGGGTGCATCCCCGACCAGCAGGACGCGTTCGAAACCCATCTTCGTCGCGCGCGTCAGGCTGTCGCGCATCAACAGCCCACCCAATCCCTCGCCCTGGGCGGTTGGATGGACAGCGATCGGTCCAAGCAACAGCACCGGGTAATCCCCGATGCGCACTGGCCAGAACCGAATCGCTGCCGTCAGGACGGCGTCGCTGCGCAGCACCAGGCACAGATCGGCCACCCGCGGCACCCCGTCGCGCAGCCGATAGGAGGACAGGGCCGTGCGACCCGGCGCGAAACACAGATCATAGAGGGCTTCGACCTCGGGCGTATCTGCCGGGGTCTCGGGGCAGATCTCGTACATCGCGCCTCCTTCTGCGTTTGCGGCCCTTTAGCACGTCGCTTTGTCGGGCGGAACATTGCGAACCGGGAAAAGCGGTGGCAGGTTGGGCGCGCAAACCAACAGGAGGCCGACATGTTCTATCGCCCCGAAGCCGGACACGGCCTACCCCACAATCCCTTCAACGCGATCATCGCGCCCCGGCCCATCGGCTGGATCTCGACCCGCGGATCGCAGGGTGACAATCTGGCGCCCTATTCCTTCTTCAACGCCGTCGCCTATACCCCGCCGCAGGTGATGTTCGCCTCGACCGGCGCCAAGGCTGATCGCAAGGGCACCAAGGACAGCGTCGCCCAGATCATCGAAACCGGCGTCTTCTGCGTCAATATCGCCACCGGCGATCTGCGCGACGCGGTCAATGCCAGTTCCGCCCCCCTGCCCGCCGGCACCAGCGAATTCCAGGCCGCCGGCATCGAATCGTCGGAATGCACCACGATCGACTGCCTGCGCGCGACCCATGCCGCCGCGAACCTGGAATGCCGCATGACGCAGATCGTGCCCTTGGCTGGCGAACACAACTTCGCCGTCTTCGGCGTCGTCACCGGCGTGCACATGCGCGACGATTGCGTGGTCGAGGGCCGTTTCGATCCGCGTGCCGCAGGGGGATGGATTGCGCGTCTCGGCTACAAGGATTACGCCGCCGTGCACGATCTTTTCGAAATGGACCGCCCTGCATGAACCGCACCGTCAAGGACTATGTCCGCTCCATCCACGACTTTCCGCATGAAGGCATCATCTTCCGCGACGTGACCACGCTGTTTGCCGATGCGCGCGGCTTTCGCATGGCGGTCGATCAATTGCTGCACGCCTATGCGGGCACGCGGATCGACAAGGTCGTGGGCCTTGAGGCGCGCGGCTTCATCCTTGGCGGCGCGGTGGCGCACCAGCTGTCCACGGGCTTCGTCCCGATCCGCAAGAAGGGCAAGCTGCCCGGCGCGGTCATCTCCGAGGCCTATCAGCTGGAATATGGCGAAGCGATCATGGAGATCCATGACGACGCGCTGAAGCCCGGTGAAAAGGTGCTGATCGTCGATGACCTTCTGGCCACCGGTGGCACCGCCGAAGCCGCGATCAAGCTGTGCCGCCGCCTTGGCGCCGAGGTCGTCGGCTGCGCCTTCGTCATCGACTTGCCGGAACTGGGCGGACGCGCGCTGCTGGAAAGCCTGGAAATGCCGGTACACGCGCTGTGTGAATTCGAAGGCGCCTAGGCCAGCACCGCACCGGGGTTCATGATGCCTGCCGGGTCCAGCGCCGCCTTGATGGCGCGCATGACCTGCAGGCGGACCGGATCGCCCCAATGGGCCAGATCGGCGGCCTTCAGGCGACCCACCCCATGTTCGGCCGAAAACGACCCGCCGCGTTCCACGACCATCTGGTGGATGCGGCGGGACATGTCCTTGCGGATATCGTCATAATCCTCGCGCACGCGACCCAGGGCGGGGAACAGGTTGTAATGCAGGTTGCCGTCCCCCAGATGCCCGAAGCAGTTGATCCGCATGTCGCCCTCTGCGGCGATCATGGCGCTGGCGTCGCGGATGAAATGGGTGATTTCGGTCAAGGGCAGGCTGATGTCATGGCTGGCGATCGCGCCGACATGACGGTTGGCCAAGGGGATATGTTCGCGCAGGGCCCACAGGTCGGCGGCCTGCTGACCTGACCGGGCGATCACCCCGTCGCTGGCCAGACCGGCCTCGGATGCGGCGATGAACAGGCCCTCCAGCGCGGCGTCGGCAGACAGCCCCGCGGGCGGGCCGACCTCGGTCAGGACCAGCCAGTCGGGGCGCGTGTCGAAGGGTTGGCGCATATCCGGAAAGGCCGCGTCCAGGAACCGCAACCCCTGCCCCGAGATCAGCTCGAACGCGGTGACGCCGCCCGCCATGCGCGCCTGCGCCAAGGACAGCAGCGACAGCGCCGCGGCGGGACTTTCCACCACCATCAGCGCCACCCCGGTTTCGGCGGGCTTCGGGGCCAGCACCAGCGATGCCGCCGTGATGATTCCCAACGTCCCTTCCGCCCCAATCATCAGGTCGCGGATGTCATAGCCGGTATTGTCCTTCCGCAGCCGCTTGAGGTCGCGCAGGATGCTGCCGTCCGGCATCACGGCCTCGACCCCCAGGCACAGGGCGCGGGCATTGCCATATCGCAGCACGTTGACGCCGCCCGCATTGGTCGACAGGACGCCGCCGATCTGGGCGCTGCCCTGCGATGCGAGCGACAACGGGAACTGCCGCCCCGCCGCATCCGCCGCATCGCGCGCAGCCTGCAGGGTCACGCCGGATTCCGCGATCATCACGCCTTCCTCGGGGAAGACGTCGCGGATGGCGGTCATGCGTTCCATCGACAGGATCAGGGGTGCGGGGCCGTCCGACATGATCTGACCGCCGACCAGGCCTGTCCCGCCGCCACGCGGCACGACAGGAACGCGGGCGGCAGCACAGGCGCGGATGATGGCAGCGGTTTCTTCAACGTCATGTGGCGCAGCGATCAGGCCGGCCTGCCCGTGATACCGGCCGCGCGGTTCTTCGGTGTAATGGGGGGCGGGATCGCGCAGCACGCCTTGGGGCAGTCGGGCGGCAAGGGCCTTGTCGGCGGCGTTCAGCATGATGGTTCCCCCTCAGCGGATGTCGGTCTTGCCGCGCCGGTCGCCGCGCAGGTTGGCAAACAGCACGTGGTTGCGCCAGCGTCCGTTGATCTGCAGATAGCTTTGCGCAACGCCTTCGTATTTGAAGCCGGATTTTTCCAGCACACCCCGGGATGCGGCGTT
Source organism: Paracoccus sediminilitoris (assembly GCF_003259195.1). GTDB lineage: Bacteria > Pseudomonadota > Alphaproteobacteria > Rhodobacterales > Rhodobacteraceae > Paracoccus > Paracoccus sediminilitoris. Next base: position 13,895 of record NZ_QJPK01000023.1, on the reverse strand, counting down.
TTCGGGCAGGCAGGCTGCCTCGATCCGGGACAGATCCAGCGTGGTGAAAGCGTGATGGACCAGGATGCCGATCGCCTCGCGCATATAGCCGTTGCGCGCATGGCGCTGGCCGATCCAATAGCCGATGGTGGCGGATTGCGCCGGGCCGCGGCGGATGTTGTCCATGGTGATCGCGCCCAGCAACACGCCGTCGCGACGGACCAGGAACAGCGGAAAGGCCGTGCCCGCCTTGCTGGTGCGCGCGGCCCAATAGACGCGGTTGGTAAAGCTTTTCCGCGACAGGTGGTCGGGCGACCAGACCGGTTCCCATGGCACCAGGAAATCGCGGCTCTCCGATCTCAGCGCCGTCCAGGCGCCGAAATCGGAATGGGATGGCAGACGCAGCACGATCCGTTCGGCTTCCAGCCGAAATGGACGGCGGCGTCCCAGCATCATGCGGCCAACCGCGCAGCCAAGGCGTCAAGCGTGGGCGCATCGGCCACCGGACCGTAAAGCGCCAGCGCCGGGCGGGCCCGTGACAGCAACCCTTCGGCATGGGCACGCACATCTGCGGCGGTGACCGAGGCGATCTTTTCGGCGACCTCGGCCGGGTCCGGTACGCGGCCCCAGATGGCCAGCGTGCGGGCCATGCGCTCCGCCTGCGCCGAGGGACTTTCCAGCCCCATCAGCAGCCCCGCGCGCAGCTGCGCCTTGGCGCGGGCGATCTCTGCCTCGGACATATCCTCGGCGGCGCGCTTCATCTCGTCGATGGTCAGGTTGGTCAGATCGGCCAGATCGTCACCACCCGTCCCGGCATAGATGGTCAGCATGCCGGTATCGTCGTGAAAGCCAGATTGCGCAAAGATGGTATAGCACAGCCCGCGCTCCTCGCGGATCTTCTGGAACAGCCGCGACGACATCCCCCCGCCAAGCGCCGAGGAGAAGATCTGCGCCGCATAGAAATCGGGCGCCATGTAGCCCGGCCCTTCCAGCGCCAGCGCGAAATGCGCCTGTTCCAGCTGCTTGACCTGACGCGTTTCCCGGCCCTGCCAGGTGGCTGCCTCGCGCGGGGCCTGCTGGATGGGCTTCATGTGGCCCAGAACCTTTTCGGCCAGCCGCACGATCCGGTCATGATCGACCGCACCAGCGGCCGCGACAACCATCTGGCCGGGGCCATAGTTTTCGGCGACGAACCCCGCCAGATCGGCGCGGCCAAAGCTGCCGACACGTTCGGCGGGGCCCAAAATGGTGCGCCCCATGGCCTGATCGGGATAGGCTGCCTCTTGCAGCCAGTCGAAGATGATGTCGTCGGGCGTGTCCATGGACTGCCCGATCTCTTGCAGGATGACGCCACGCTCGACCTCAATCTCTCGCTGATCGAAGGCGGGGTTCAGGACGATGTCGCTGATCACGTCGAAGGCCAGATCAACGTCGTCCTCCAGCACGCGAACATAATAGGCCGTCGCATCGCGCGAGGTATAGGCGTTGATGTAACCGCCCACATCCTCGATCGCCTCGGCGATCTGCAGGGCGCTGCGCTTGGCCGTGCCCTTGAACGCCATGTGCTCTAGGAAATGGGCGATGCCGTTCTGTTCGGCGCGTTCGTTGCGGCCACCCGCACTGACCCAGATGCCAAGCGCTGCCGAATGCAGGCCGGGCATCTGGCGCGTCACGATGGACAGGCCGTTGGGAAGGGTCGTCAGTCGGGGGGTGGGGTCTTGGGTCAATTGGTTCTCCGCTCGAGGATCAGCGATTTAAGCGCCTCGACGTCATTTTCAACCCGGGTTACGCGCTCGGGCAGGTCGAACAGCCCGGCCATGTGCGGCGGCAGGCCCGGACGGACCCCGATGGCACGTTCGACGGCATCGGGGAATTTTGCGGGATGGGCGGTGGCCAGCGTCACCATGGGCACGCCGGGTTCCAGGTGGCGGTTGGCGACGGCAACACCGACGGCGCTGTGCGGGCAAAGGATTTCGCCTGTGGCCTCGCGCATGGCGCGGATCGTGTCCAGCGTCTCCTCCTCGGACACGCGGCCCGACAGGTATTGGTCGCGCAGGGTCTGCAGTGCGCCCTGGCTGATGGCAAAGCCACCGGTCTTCAATTCGTCCATCAGTTGGCTGACGGCCCCGGCATCGCCGCCATAGGCCAGATACAGCGCCCGTTCGAAATTCGAGCTGACCTGGATATCCATCGACGGGCTGATCGACGGCTCGACCTCGCCCACGCGATATTCACCTTGGCTGAGGGCGCGGTGCAGGATGTCGTTCTGGTTGGTGGCCACGATCAGGCGGCGGATCGGCAGGCCCATCGACCGCGCGATGCTGCCCGCGAAGATGTCGCCGAAATTGCCGGTCGGCACGCAGAAATCGGTGGGGCGCATGCCCAGGCTGGCCGTCGCCGTGAAGTAATAGACGATCTGCGCCACGACCCGCGCCCAATTGATGCTGTTCACGCCCGCCAGCCCCACGTCGTCGCGGAAGGCATGATCGTTGAACAGATCCTTGAGCCGCGCCTGGCAGTCGTCGAAGTGACCCGTCAGGGCCAGCGCATGGATGTTTTCGGCGGCAGGCGTCGTCATCTGGCGGCGCTGGACCTCGCTAACGCGGCCATGCGGGTACATGATGAAGACGTCGACATTCTCGATGCCGCTGAAGGCCTCTATGGCGGCGCTGCCGGTATCGCCCGAGGTCGCGCCCACGATGGTGATCTTCTGGCCCGACCGCTTCAACGCGATGCGGAACAGCTGCGCGATCAGCTGCATCGCGAAATCCTTGAAGGCCAGCGTCGGCCCGTGGAACAGCTCCAGCAGGTGATGGCCGGGGGCCAGCTGCACCAGGGGCGCGCGGGCGGCATGGCTGATGCGCGCATAGGCCCGGTCGATGGCACCGCGCAGCTCATCCTCGGAAAAGCTGCCGGTCGTGAATGGACGCACGACGCGGAAGGCGACCTCCTCGTAGGACAGGCCGTCCAGATCGGACAGACCCTCGAATGTCGGAATGGTCTCCGGCAGATACAGCCCCCCGTCCCGAGCCAGCCCGGACAGCATGGCCTGTTCAAAGTTCAGAACCGGGGCCTGACCCCGCGTCGAGACGTAACGCATCGGAAATCCTTCAATAGCTGCGCTGTCTGATACGCCAGATCAGCGCCAGTGTCATCACCGCCCAGACCGCAGCGATCATGAACCACTGGACGGCATAGGAGAGGTGGTTGTTGGGAATACCCTCGATGGCGATGGGCATGGGGATGACGCCTTGGGCCTCGCCTTCGACAAAGCTGGCCACGACCAGGACCGGCTGGGTGTCCAGGTGTTTGGCCATCGCGTCCACATCCCGCGCGAACCAGATGTTTTCGTCCAGATTGGGCGCCGGGGTCGAGCTGCCGGTATCGGCGGGCCAATGCAGGTTGCCCGTGACGCGCAGCCGGGTCGGCCCGCGTTCCAGATGCCGCGCCTCCTGCGGGATGAAACCGCGGTCCAGCAGGATCGCGCGCCCGTCATCGGTGACAAAGCGCGACACGACCTGATATCCCGCGCCCTGATCGCGCATCTGCGACAGCACCTCGATCTCCTGCCCCGTGGTGGTCCCCGTCACGGTGACCGGCAGGTATTTCATCGACGGGTCGACCTGATCCGGCAGCGGCACGGGATCGGCCTGAATGCCATCGGTGATCTGGTCCAGCAGGCCCTGCTTCCATGCCATGCGGTCCAGCTGCCACAGGCCTAGCTGGATCAGGATGGTGCAACCGACGATGCCAAGGATCAGCGGGAATAGATAGCGGCGCATGGACGGGCTCCGGATGGGGCAACGAAAAACGCGCGGAGGCTGCCCCCCGCGCGTTCCGGATGTCAGGGTCGGCGTATCAGCTGCCCCAGATATAGATCACGGCGAACAGCACCAGCCAGATCACGTCGACGAAGTGCCAGTACCAGGCAGCGGCTTCGAAACCCAAATGCTGGTTCTGGGTCATCTGGCCACGCATCAGGCGGATCAGGCAGACAAACAGGAAGATCGTCCCGATGATCACGTGCAGACCGTGGAAGCCGGTGGCGATGTAGAAGGCCGAGGCATAGGAGGTGTCGGCCAGACCAAACGCGGCATGGCTGTATTCATAGGCCTGAAGGGCCGTGAACAGAAGACCCAGCACGACGGCCACGATCAGGCCGTTGATGGTCGTCTTGCGGTCGCCCTCATGGACCAGCGCGTGATGCGCCCAGGTGACGGCCACACCCGACAGCAGCAGGATCAGCGTGTTGATGAAGGGCAGGTGCCAGGGATCGAAGGTCACGATGCCTTCGGGCGGCCAGACGCCATCGGTGATGGGGCTGTTTTCGCCCATTGGATACAGCGCGTTCTTGATGAAGTTCCAGAACAGCGTGACGAACAGCATCGCCTCGGACATGACGAACAGCAGGAAGCCGTATTGCAGACCGATGCGGACGACGGGGGTGTGATCGCCCTGCTCACCTTCGCGAACCATGTCCGCCCACCAGCCAAAGCTGACATAGCAGGTGCCGATGAAGCCGATGGCGAACATCCAGGGGCCGGTGATCTCGGCGCCCGCGATGGTGACCTGACCGGTCATCCAGGCGACGGCACCAAACAGCATGACGAAAACCGCCACCGCTGCCAGGAAGGGCCAGACCGAGGCCGGAAGAATATGGTAGTCGTGGTTCTTAGCATGCGCCATGTCGGATCCCCGTCGGCTCCCCTAGTTCGTCTAATTGATGTTTTCGGCAGGTGCCGTGTCAAGCGCCGCCGAGCGCGGCTCTGTCCGGTGGAAGGTATAGGACAGGGTGATGTCGCGCACGTAATCGGCATCCGGGTCGGTCACCAGCTCGGGATCGACATAGAAGCTGACCGGCATCTCGACGCGTTCGCCGGGCTGCAGCGTCTGTTCGGTAAAGCAGAAGCACTGCACCTTGATGAAGTAATACCCCGCCACGTCCGGCGCCACGTTATAGCTGGCGGTCCCCGTCAGAGGCTGGTCGGTGTTGTTCACCGCCTCGTAGAAGGCCAGGCCGTTCTCGCCGATCTTCAGGTCCATGCGGGTCTGCATGGGCTTGAAGGTCCAGCCCAGATCGCTGTCGGTATTGGCATCAAAGCGGACCCGGACGGTCTCGTCCAGAACCTCGTCCGAGACAGTTTCGGCGACCTGCGTCGTGCCGCCGAACCCCGTGACCTGGCAGAACCAGTTGTAGAAGGGCACGGCCGCCCATGCCAGCGCGCCCATGGTCACGACGACCCCGACCAGGGTGGCGGCAGTGCGTCCTTCGGGGCTGAGGCGTTTCATGGCGCGTCTCCCTTGGTTTCACCGTCGAGCGGCGTCAGCGAGACGCGCGGCTGGTGGTCATATCCTTCGATCAGCCCGCCCTGACGCACCTTGACGACCGTCAGGGCAAAGACCAGCGCGACGAAGCCGATCAACACAAGGCCAAGACCGACATTGCGCGACCTGCGCCGCCCATGAATTTCGTGTTCCGCCTGGATCGGCATCACCAGCCCCCCATCCAGCCCTGCACCAGCAGCGCCAGGAAATGAACGAACAGATAGACCAGCGACAGCTTGAAGACCCGCTTTTCCACGGCATAGCCATCGGCGATCGCCTGTTCTTCGCTACGCTGCAGGATCTTCCAGCCGCCATGGATGAACATCGCGTTCAGGACGACCGCCACCGCCATATAGAGCGGCCCGCCGACCGAGGTCAGGCCCAGCCAGATGGCGAAGGGCGCCAGCACCAGCGTGTAGGCGAAGATGTGGCGACGCGCGGAACGACGACCATGCGTCACCGTCAGCATCGGCACGCCCGCATTGTGATAGTCTTCCTTCATGAACAGCGCCAGCGCCCAGAAATGGGGCGGCGTCCAGAAGAAGATCAGCGCGAACATCAGCAGCGATTCAATGCTGATCCCGCCGGTCGCACAGGCCCACCCGATCATCGGGGGGAAGGCACCCGCGGCACCGCCGATGACGATGTTCTGCGGCGTCCAGCGCTTCAGCCAGACGGTATAGACCACGGCATAGAAGAAGATGGTGAAGGCCAGGAAAGCCGCCGCGAACCAGTTCGCGACCAGCCCCAGCATCATCACCGAAATCACCGACAGCACGATGCCGACGCCCAGGGCCTCGCCGGGTTCGACGCGTCCTGACGGGATCGGCCGGCTTTGCGTGCGGGTCATGATCGCGTCGATGTCGCGGTCGTACCACATGTTCAGCGCGCCCGATGCACCGCCGCCAAGGGCGATGAACAGCACGGCGCAGAAGCCGATGAAGGGATGCACCGGGCCAGGTGCCACCCACAGGCCGACGAATGCCGTGAACACGACAAGCGACATGACCCGCGGCTTCAGCAGCGCGACGTAATCGCCGAACTGGGCCTCGGGGGTGTGCTCATATGCGTTGATATCGGCCATCATGCCTGCAATCGGTTCGGAAATATCAGATCCGGCCGACATCATGCCGGCCGGATCGGGATCATTCGGATCAGTTGGCCTCGGCAACCTCGACGGCGGCGTCGGTGTCGACTGCTGCGGTCTGCGCCTCTTCCTCCAGCGTGCCGCCCTGTTCGGCAACCCAGGCCGCATAGACCTCGGGGCTGACGGCCTTCACGACGATCGGCATGTAGGCGTGGTTGATGCCGCAGAGTTCGCTGCACTGACCGAAATAGGTGCCTTCCTGTTCGACGTTGAACCAGGCTTGGGCGATGCGGCCCGGAACGGCGTCCTGCTTCACGGCGAAGGCCGGGATGGTCCAGGAATGGATCACGTCGCCCGACGTGACCTGCAGCAGGATGTTCTGGCCGGTCGGCACCACGACGGCGGTGTCGGTCGCCAGCAGGTATTCGTCCTCGCTGTAGCCCGCCTCGGCCAAGTCGCCCTTTTCCAGCATCAGCGAATCGAAGGCGACGCCGTTGTCGGGGTATTCATAGGACCAGTACCACTGATGCCCGGTGACCTTGACCACCACATCGGGGTCCGCCGGCATTTCCTGGCTGCGGAACAGGATCGGCAGAGAGAACGCGCCGATCGCCACCAGGATCAGCACAGGGACCAGCGTCCATGCCACTTCCAGCGGCGTGTTGTGCGTGAACTTGGCCGGCACGGGATTGGCGCGCGAATTGAAGCGCACGATCACGTACAGCAGCAGCGCGCAGACCACGATGGTCACGACCGTGATGATGATCAGCACGAAATGGTCCAGCCATTGCTGGTCGCGCGCCAGTTCCGTCGAGGCGGGTTGGAAGCCCATGCCCCCTGCCACCGGTTTGCCGATCGTGGGCAGTTCGCCCACGGCACTCTGCGCCATCGCAGCCCCGGCCAACACGCCCGCAGATGCGAACCCCGTAGCTGCCGCGACTGCACGGCGAATCATCGCTCTTGCCATCATTCCATCCCGTTGCGTTGGCCCGGCCAATATGGCCGCAAGGGCTGCCGTCAGGCTGCCCCTTTTCCTTTCACAGTGACCGCTCTATGACCATATCTAGCCCAATCGGGCAAGACATGACTACAGCATTTCCGGCCAAAGAGGGAACGCGACCCGCTGCCGCGCCCCGGCTTTGCCCCCTCCCCGCCCCTGCAAGGAGACCTGCATGAGCCGCCCGCCCTTCGATCCCTTCGCCGCCCAGCTTGACCGCGACACCGCCCTGAACATCCTGCGGCAAGCCGTGCATGGCGCCGATGATGGCGAGCTGTTCCTGGAACGCAGCCAGTCCGAAACGCTGCTCTTCGACGATGGCCGGCTGCGCAATTCCAGCTTCATGGCGGGCCAGGGCTTCGGGCTGCGCGCCGTGCGCGGCGAGGTGTCGGGATACGCCCACAGCAGCGAGATCACTGTGCCATCCTTGCAACGCGCAGCCGAAACCGCGCGGCTGGCGGTGGGTCAGGGCGGCGGCGTCATGGCGCCCGCACCGGCCATGACGCCGGTGGACCTCTATCGTCCGATCGACCCCGCGCAGGACATCACCATCGCGCGCCGCATCGACCTGCTTCGCCAGATCGACGCCTATGCCCGCCAGCTGGACCCGCGCGTCGTGCAGGTGACCGCCTCCATGGGCAGCAGCGTGCAGGAGGTCGCGATCCTGCGTCCCGAAGGTGGGCTGGCTACGGATATCCGCCCGATGACGCGACTGAATGTCGCAGTCATCGTGGAAAACAACGACCGCCGCGAAAGTGGCAATGCCGGGGGCGGCGGGCGTTTCGCCTTGGACGCCCTGATGGAGCCCGCCCATTGGCAGGGTCTGGTCGACGAGGCGCTGCGCATCGCGCTGGTGAACCTGCGCTCGGTTCCCGCGCCGGCGGGGGTGATGGACGTCGTCCTGGGCGCGGGCTGGCCCGGCATCCTGCTGCACGAGGCCGTCGGTCACGGGCTGGAGGGCGATTTCAACCGCAAGAAGGCCTCGGCCTTTGCCGGGCTGATGGGCCAGCGCGTGGCCGCCCCCGGCGTCACCGTGGTCGATGACGGCACCATTCCCGACCGCCGCGGCAGCATCAACATCGACGACGAGGGGACGCCCCCCGCCCGCAACGTGCTGATCGAGGACGGCATCCTGGTCGGCTATATGCAGGACCGCCAGAACGCGCGGCTGATGGGTGTCGACCCCACCGGGAACGGGCGGCGCGAAAGCTATGCCCATGTGCCGATGCCACGCATGACCAACACCTATATGCCCGGCGGCGATGCCGACCCGGCGGCGATCTTGGCCGATCTGAAGGACGGGATCTATGCGGTGGGCTTTGGCGGCGGCCAGGTGGACATCACCAATGGCAAGTTCGTCTTTTCCTGCACCGAAGCCTATCGCGTCAAGAACGGCGTCGTGGGCGACCCGATTCGCGGCGCGACCCTGATCGGCGACGGCGCGACCGCGCTGCAGCAGATCCGCGGCATCGGCAATGACATGGCGCTGGACCCCGGCATCGGCAATTGCGGCAAGCAAGGCCAATGGGTGCCGGTGGGCGTGGGACAGCCGACGCTGATGATCGGCGGGCTGACGGTGGGCGGATCGGCGGCGGGGTGATCCGCTAACTGCCTGTTAACCATTCGCGCGCTATTCCTGTCCGGGCACCGGGCCGGAGGCATCATGAACAGCAGCGTTTCGATCAGCGCCGATGACGATCTGTCGATCCTGCGGCTGATCCGGTCCCGCCGGGTCGGGCCCACCACCTTTCACCGGCTGATCGCGGAACATGGGTCCGCCCGCGCGGCGCTGACCGCCCTGCCCGATATCGCGGCGCAGTCCGGGGTCAGCGGTTATCAGGTCTGTCCCGAAGGTGTGGCCGCCACCGAACTGGCCGCCGGGCGACGGGCGGGCGCGCACTTGATCCGCTGCGATTCGCCCCTCTATCCCGCATCGCTGCGCGACATCGACGGCGCGCCGGCCATCCTGTGGGTGCGGGGCGATGCGCGGTTGCTGTCCGCATCCGTCGTCGCAGTCATCGGTGCACGCAACGCCTCTTCGCTAGGGCTGCGCATGGCGCGGGGCATGGCGGCGGGCCTGGGCGAACAGGGTTTGGTCGTTGCCGCCGGCCTGGCTCGCGGCATCGATGCCACGGCCCATGCGGCCAGCCTGGCGACCGGCACCATCGCCGTCATGGCGGGCGGCATCGACGTCATATACCCGGCAGAAAACGCCCCGCTTGCCGCCCAGATCGCTGAAGGCGGGGTACTGGTATCGGAACAGCCCCCCGGCACCGAACCGACCGCGCGCCATTTCCCGACCCGCAACCGCATCGTATCGGGCCTGTCCCGCGCTGTTGTCGTGATCGAGGCCGCGCAGCGCTCCGGCACGCTGATCACCGCCCGGAACGCGCTGGACCAGGGACGAGAGGTGATGGCCGTCCCCGGACACCCCATGGATGCCCGAGCGGCGGGCTGCAATGCGCTGATCCGCGACGGCGCGACGCTGGTGCGCAGCGCCGCCGACGTCGCCGAGGCGTTGGAACAGGCGCCTCAGCGCGAATTCGTGACCATGACCGCCCCTGCCCCGGTCAGACCAGTCGCGCCGCCCGCTGCCAGAATTCCACCGCCCGTGACCGCGATGCCGCTAGAGGATCGCATCCTGGGTCAGCTGACGCCTTCACCCACTGACGAAAACGACCTGATCCGCGACTTGGGCATGGCCGCCTCGGCGGTCAGTGCGGCGCTGTTGTCGTTGGAACTGCAGGGGCGCATCACGCGTCTGGCCGGGGGTCGGCTGGCCCTGTCCTGAGCCGGCCCCACGTCCGGCACCCGTTGACAGTGGGGCGACCTGCACCCATGTTGCCGCCCCATTGCAGCTGTCCGAGGTTCCCATGCCCGTTGTCGTCGTCGAATCCCCGGCCAAGGCCAAGACCATCGAAAAATACCTGGGCGGCGATTACCGCGTTCTGGCCAGTTTCGGCCATGTCCGCGACCTGCCCCCCAAGGATGGCAGCGTCGATCCCGACCATGATTTCGACATGAAATGGGAAGTCGCCGCGGACAGCAAGAAGCACCTGAAGGCCATCAAGGATGCGCTGAAGGATGATCCCAACCTGATCCTGGCCACCGACCCCGACCGCGAGGGCGAGGCGATCAGCTGGCACCTGCTGGAGGCGCTGCAGACATCGCTGAAGAAGACCAGCGAGGTCAGCCGCGTCACCTTCAACGCCATCACCAAATCCGCCGTCACCGAAGCCATGGCCAAGCCGCGCCAGATCGACCAGCCGCTGGTCGATGCCTATCTGGCGCGTCGTGCGCTGGATTATCTGGTGGGCTTCAAGCTGTCGCCGGTCCTGTGGCGCAAGCTGCCAGGCGCAAAATCGGCGGGCCGCGTGCAATCCGTCTGTCTGCGCCTGATCGTCGATCGGGAAATGGAGATCGAGGCCTTCAAGGCTCGCGAATACTGGTCCGTCCATGCCCGCCTGGCCACGCCCGGAGGTGACGAATACGACGCGACGCTGACAACCTTGGCCGGGTCCAAGCTGGACCGGTTTGACCTTGCGACCGCCGAACAGGCCGCGATGGCCGTCAGCGCCGTCACCAGCCGCGATCTGCGCGTCACGGGCGTCACTGCCAAACCCGCCAGCCGCAATCCTTGGCCGCCCTTCATGACCTCGACCCTGCAGCAGGAGGCCAGCCGCAAGATGGGCATGGGGGCCAAGGCCTGCATGTCGGCGGCGCAGCGTTTGTACGAGGCCGGGCTGATCACCTATATGCGGACCGACGGCATCGACATGGCGCCCGAGGCGGTGATGGCCGCCCGCGACGCGATCAAGGCCAAGTTCGGTGAAAACTACCTGCCCAAATCGCCACGCATGTACAAGAACAAGGCCAAGAACGCGCAGGAAGCCCACGAATGCATCCGGCCGACCGACATGATGATGTCGCCCGACAAGCTGAAGCTGAGCGCGGATGACCAGCGCAAGCTCTATGACCTGATCTGGAAGCGCACCATCGCCAGCCAGATGGAAGCGGCCCGGATGGAGCGCACGACGGTCGAAATCGCCAGCCCCGACGACCAGGTCGGGCTGCGCGCCACCGGCCAGGTGATGCTGTTCGACGGTTTCCTGCGCGTCTATGACCAGGGCCGGGACGACGATGAGGGCGAGGACAGCGCCCGCCTGCCCGCCATCACCGAAGGCGAGGCCGCGACGCTGGTCGCCAGCGGCTTCGACGCCGAATTCGCCAAGGCGAGCGACAAGACCGATCCCCTGCCCGACGCGCCCAAGGGCCAGCGTGCGGCCCCCGGCCTGCTGATGAACGACGCCGCGTCCACCGCCGCGCGCCAGCATTTCACCCAGCCCCCGCCCCGCTTTACCGAAGCCACGCTTGTCAAGCGCATGGAGGAACTGGGCATCGGCCGCCCCTCCACCTATGCCAGCATCGTCACCACGATCCAGGACCGCGACTATGTCCGCAAGGACAAGAACCGCCTGATCCCCGAAGACAAGGGCCGCTTGGTCACGACCTTCCTGATCAAGTATTTCCCGCGCTATGTCAGCCATGACTTCACCGCGAACCTGGAAAACGAACTGGATGAGATCAGCGCCGGCGACCGCCTGTGGCGCGAGGTTCTGGGCCGTTTCTGGAAGGATTTTTCCAAGGCGCTGGAGGGCACCTCGGAACTGCGCATTACCGAAGTGCTGGATGCCATCGACGAAGCCTTGGCGCCGCATCTCTATCCGCCGCGTGCGGATGGAGGTGACCCGCGCGTCTGCCCGCTTTGCAATGCGGGTCGCCTGAACCTCAAGACCGCGCGTTCGGGCGGGGCTTTCATCGGCTGCACGAATTATCCCGAATGCCGCTATACCCGCCCGCTTTCGGCGCCTGATGGCGAGGAACCGGTGGGCGACCGCGTCCTGGGCGAGGATGCGGGCGACCAGATTAGCCTGAAGACCGGCCGTTTCGGGCCCTATGTCCAGCGTGGAGAGGCTACCGAGGAGGTTCCCAAGCCGCCGCGGTCCTCCATCCCCAAGGGCTGGGACGCGGCCAAGCTGGACCTGGACCAGGCCGTGCAGCTGCTGTCCCTGCCCCGCCCCGTCGGCCCCCATCCCGAGGATGGCGTGCTGATCGAGGCCGGGATCGGTCGTTTCGGGCCCTATGTGAAGCATGGTTCGAAATACGCCAACATTCAGGACGTGGATGAGGTCTTTACCATCGGCATGAACCGTGCGGTCGAGGTTCTGGCCGCCAAGCAGACCCGTGGTCGCGGAGCCGCCGCCGCACCCCTGAAGGAACTGGGCGATCACCCCGATGGCGGCGCGATCCAGGTCATGAGCGGGCGCTATGGCCCCTATGTGAAATGGGAAAAGATCAACGCGACCTTGCCCCGCGATGTCGAACCGGCTGACCTGACCGTCGAACAGGCGCTGGAGCTGATCGCGGCCAAGGCGGCCAAATCGCCCAAGAAGGCGGCGAAGAAACCGGCAGCCAAGAAATCCGCCGCGAAAAAACCGGCGACCAAGAAAGCCACGGCTGCCAAGAAACCCGCAGCCAAGAAGCCTGCTGCGAAGAAGACGACCGCCAAGCCGGATGACGCCCCCACCGGGGAATGACGCCCAGGATCAGCTCCGTCCAAAGCGCCGCCGCACCCCAAGTGTGGCGGCGCTAACACATTCTGCCGCGATTGACACTTGCGGGGGCACGGGCGACAACCCCAGCAACGGCAGGAAACTTGGGAAGGAGGCCCGATGAAGAAGGTTTACGGGACGGCGTCGGAGGCGCTTGAGGGTGTCTTGCATGACGGGATGTTCATCGCGGCGGGGGGGTTCGGCCTTTGCGGCATTCCCGAGCTGCTGATCGCGGCGATCCGGGACGCGGGCACGAAGGATCTGACCGTCGCCAGCAACAATTGCGGCATCGACGATTTCGGGCTGGGGATCCTGTTGCAGACCCGCCAGATCCGCAAGATGATCAGCAGCTATGTCGGCGAAAACGCGGAATTCATGCGCCAGTACCTGTCGAAGGAGCTGGAGCTGGAGTTCAATCCCCAAGGCACGCTGGCCGAACGCATGCGCGCCGGCGGCAGCGGCATCGCGGGCTTCTATACCAAGACCGGCGTCGGCACGATGATCGCCGAAGGCAAAGAGCACAAGGATTTCGACGGCCAGACCCATATCCTTGAACGCGGCATCGTGGCGGATCTGTCGATCGTGAAGGCCTGGAAGGCCGATGACACCGGCAACCTGGTCTTCCGCAAGACCGCCCGCAACTTCAACCCGCCCGCCGCCATGTGCGGGCGCATCTGCGTGGCCGAGGTCGAGGAGATCGTCCCGCGCGGCAGCCTGGACCCCGACCAGATCCACCTGCCGGGCATCTATGTCCACCGCATCGTGCAGGGCCACCACGAAAAGCGCATCGAACAGCGCACCACCCGCAAGCAGGAGGTCGCGTGATGGCCGAGGCACCCAAGGGCTGGGACCGCAACCGCATGGCCGCCCGCGCGGCGCAGGAGCTGGAAGACGG
>NZ_QJPK01000022.1 GCF_003259195.1 Paracoccus sediminilitoris | reverse complement strand
TGTCGCCCGCCATCGCCCAGATGAAGGTATATCCGCCAATGCCCGCGCCCGAATGGATCGACCAGGTAGGCGACAGGACGGCCTGTTCATTGGCCACGAACAGGTGGCGCGTTTCCTGCGGTTCGCCCATCAGGTGCAGCACGCGCGATTCCGGCGCCATGCCGTGATAGAGGTATGCCTCCATCCGGCGGTCGTGGACATGGCTGGGAATGGTGTTCCAGACCGACCCGTCCTCCAGCGTGGTATAACCCAGAACCAACTGGCAGCTTTCCATGACCAGCGGGTGGATGAACTGCTTGATGGTGCGCTTGTTGCTGGTCTCGACCGCGCCCATGTGGACATGCTTGGCCTCGGCCACGGTCACCAGCCGATGCGGCAACGCGCGATGCGCGGGCGCCGAGGTGATGTAGAACCGCCCCTGCCCCGAAAACGTCACGGCCCCCGCGCCCATGCCCAGATAGAGCACGTCGCCCGTGGCCATGTCCCAAGCCTCGCCCGCCGCCTCGACCCGACCCTCGCCGCCGATATTGACGATGCCCATTTCGCGGCGGTCCAGGAAGCTGGGGGTCTTCGTCTCTTCGATGGCATCCAGCGTCAGGGGGGCGCCGTTCGGCACCGCGCCGCCCACGACAAAGCGGTCGTAATGGGTATAGGTCAGGCGGATCTCTCCTTGGGCGAACAGACCCTCGACCAGGAAATGCTGGCGCAGCTGGGCGGTGTCCATGCCCTTCGCGTGCTCCGGGTGAATGGCGTGGCGGGTTTCGACATGGGTCATGGAGGGTCCTTTCACAGAAAATCGTCGCGGCGGGGGGTAAAGCTGTCGATCAGCTCGCCCGCCTCGAGGCACAGGCAGCCATGTTCGGCGCCCGAAGGGATCACGAAGGCGTCGCCCGGGCCGACCTCGAAGTCGCGGCCGTCCTGGGTAAAGCGATAGCGCCCCGTGCGGACATAGGTGGATTGCACATGCGGATGGCTGTGCAGCGCGCCCCGGTCGCCCGCCGCAAAGGCAAAGCGGACGACCATCAATTCGGGCGAATGGGCAAGAACAGTGCGGATGGGATCGCTCATTTGAACACCGAAGGCAGCCAGAGGGACAGGGCGGGGACATAGGTGACCAGCATCAGCGTCAGGAATGCCGCGCCATAGAAGGGCCAGATCGTGCGCATGGCCTGCCAGATGCTGATGCGCCCGACCGCGCAGCCGACGAACAGCACCGCCCCCACGGGTGGCGTGCAAAGCCCGATCCCCAGGTTCAGGATCAGGATGACGCCGAAATGCACCGGATCGACCCCAAAAGCCTGCGCCACCGGCAGGAAGATCGGCGTGGTGATCACAATCAGCGGCGACATGTCCATGAACGTGCCCAGGATCAGCAGGATCACGTTCATCAACAGCAGGATGACCAGCGGATTGTCCGAGACGCTTTCCAGCAACGCGACCAGTTGCGTGGGCACCCGCAGATAGGCCAGCAGCCAGCCGAAACAGGCCGCGCAGCCGATGACCAGCAGGACCATGGCGGTGGTGCGCACGGCACCCTTGGTCGCCTCGACGAATTCCGACCAGGGCAGGCTGCGATAGACCAGCGCCGTGATCAGCAGCGCATAGACCACCGCGATGTTCGAGGATTCGGATGCCGTGAAGACCCCCGACCGCACACCGCCGAAGATGATCGCGATCAGGATCAGGCCCGGCAGCGCCGACACGAACAGCGTGCCCAGCATCCGCAGGCCGGGGAAGGGCTCGGTCGGATAGCCCTTCTTGCGCGCCACGTACCACGCGGCCCCCATCAGCATCACCGCCAGCAGCATCCCGGGCAGGATGCCCGCGGTGAACAGGTCGGCAATCGACAGACGGCCGCCCGCGGCGATGGAATAGATGATCATGTTGTGGCTGGGCGGGATCATCAGCGCGATGATGGAACTGACCACGGTGATGTTGACAGCGTAATCGACGTCATATCCGCGTTCCTTCATCTGGGGGACCATCAGCCCACCCACAGCGCTGGCGTCGGCCGCGGCCGAACCGCTGACCCCGCCGAACATCAGGCTGGCCATGATGTTGACCTGGCCCAGGCCGCCGCGCATATGCCCGACCATCGCCCCCGCAAGGGCCACCAGCCGTCGCGCGATATCGCCGCGCACCATCAGGTCGCCCGCGAAGATGAAGAAGGGGATGGCCATCAGCGCAAAGACGGAAATGCCGCTGTTCAGGCGCTGGAAGACCACCACCGGCGGCAATCCCAGATAGAGGATGGTCGCAAAGCTGGCCGCACCCAGGCAGAACGCGACCGGCGTGCCGATCAGCAAAAGCGCGGTGAAGCTGCCGAAAAGAATCCAAAGTTCCATCGCGTTATTCCTTGCTGCCCGTTGCGGGGCCCGATTTCAGGACGTCCCGCGCGGCGGGTCCATCCGCCACGCCGTCCACCTGCCCGTCCGCGGCGTCGTCCATCTCGCCAAAGCGGGCGGTCTTCAGACCGGCGGCACGACGCAGGATGCGCTCGATGGAAAACAGCATCAGCAGGATGCCGCCCGCCACCAGCGGCGCGAAATCCCATAGTCGCGAGATGCCCAGCCCCGGCACGACACCGGATGCCACCCGTTCGGCCAGCTGCCAGCCATACCACGCCATGCCGAACCCGAAGGCGGTGACGACAAGGTCCGACAGGCTGTGAAACCACGGGCGCCAGCTGGCCGGCACCACCATCAGGCCAACGTCGAAGGACAGATGGTACCCTTCCTTCACGCCGATCGCGGCCCCCAGGAAGATGAACCATCCCATCAGCATGACGCTGGCAGGTTCGGCCCAGAACAGGCTGCTGCCGATCACGTAACGAAAGACCACCTGGGCAAAGACGAAGGCGGTCATCAGCACCAGCCCGATACCCGCCACCCACAGGCCCGCAGTGGCGACAGCCCCCGTCATCCGGGCAAGCCGGATCAATCCATCGCGCATGGCGCGTTCCCTTCACGTTCGAAGAAAGCCGCCCGCGAATGACGCGGGCGGCCTGATGTCACTGCGTGTCCTGAATGCGCTTGACCAGGTCCTGCGCCTCGGGGGTGGTGACGTATTTCTCATAGACCGGGGCCATCGCCTCGATGAACGGGGTCTTGTCGATCTCGGTGATGATCTCGGCGCCGGCGGCCTTGACTTTTTCCTGCGACGCCTTTTCCTGTTCGGCCCACAGCTCGCGCTGGACCGTGGCGGAATTGCGGGCCGCCTCGCGGATGATCTCCTGGTCCTCGGGGCTCAGCTTGTCCCAGCTGGCCTTGGACATGGCGACCAGTTCGGGCACCATCAGGTGTTCGTCCAGCGTGAAATACTTGGCTACCTCGGCATGGCCCGAGCTGTCATAGCTGGGGAAGTTGTTTTCCGCCCCGTCGATGACGCCGGTCTGGATCGAGGAATAGACCTCGCCATAGGGCATCGGCGTGGCGTTGGCGCCAAGCGCGCTCATCATGTCGACGAAGACGTCGTTCTGCATGACACGGAACTTCATTCCTTCCAGGTCGGCGATCGACTGGATCGGCTTTTGCGAGTTGTAGAAGCTGCGCGAGCCGCCGTCGTAATAGGCCAGCGCGATCAGGTCGTTCTCCTCGAAGCCCGCTCCGATCTCCTCGCCGATGGGGCCGTCCATCACGGTGTGCATGTGGTCGACCGACCGGAACAGATAGGGCAGCGACATCAGTTGCGTGACCGGCACGATGTCGTTGAACGACCCGAAGCTGGCACGGACCATGTCGATGACGCCGAACTGGGTCTGTTCGATCGTGTCCTTCTCCTCGCCCAGCTGGGACGAGGGGAAGACCTCGATGCAAATGCGGCCATCGGTCTTTTCCTCGACCTCGGCGGCCATCGCCTTGACGCCCTCGACCGTCGGATACCCGTCGGGATGAGTGTCCGAGGACCGCAGCGTGATCTCGCACGCGCCGGCAATGCTGACCGAGCACATCAGCCCGGCAATCGTCGTCATCAGGAACTTCATCTTATCCTCCCAAAATAAGCAGTTCAGAGTTTATAGGCCCGTTTCGCTAGGCCATAGGTCAGGTCACGCGCCACCTCGGGGGCCTCGTCTTCCGCAAGACGACCCGTGGCGACCAGCGTGGCCAGATAGGAACAATCCACCCGGCGCGCGACGTCGTGGCGCGCGGGGATCGAACAGAAGGCGCGGGTGTCGTCGTTGAACCCCACGGTGTTGTAGAAACCGGCCGTTTCGGTGGTCATCTCGCGAAAGCGCCGCATCCCCTCGGCGCTGTCATGGAACCACCATGCGGGGCCAAGCCGCAGGCAGGGCCAGACGCCGGCCAGGGGCGCCAGCTCGCGCGCATAGGCGGTTTCGTCCAGCGTGAACAGGATCAGCGTCAGCCGCGGGTCCATGCCCACCGCGTTCAGCAGCGGGCGCAGCGCGGTCACGTAATCGGTGCGGCCGGGGATGTCGAAGCCCTTGTCGCGCCCGAACATCGCCAGCACCTGGTCGGAATGGTTGCGGCGGGACCCGGGATGGATCTGCATGACCAGCCCGTCTTCCAGGCTCATCCGTGCCATCTCGGTCAGCATGTGGCCGCGGAAGGCGTCGGCCTCCTCGGGGGTGCAGATGCCGCGCAAGACCTTGGCGAACAGCGCCGCCGCCTCGGCCTGGGGCAGGTCCTCGGTCCGGGCGCTGGCATGGCCGTGATCGCTGGAGGTCGCGCCATGTTCGATGAAAAACGCCCGCCGCGCGCGATGCGCGTCCAGGTATCCGGCCCAGGTCGTCGTGTCAAAGCCGGTCTGCTGTCCCATCAGCGCAACATTGTCGGCGAAACCCGCCATCTCGGGATCGATGACGCCATCGGGGCGATAGGCGGTGATGACCCGGCCCTGCCAGCCGCTGCCCTTGATCATCGCGTGCCAGCGCAGATCGTCGGTCGCGGCTTCGGTCGTGGCGATGGCCTCGATGTCGAACCGCTCGAACAATGCGCGGGGGCGGAATTCGGGCTTGGCCAGACATTCCGCGATATGGTCGTAATACCAATCCGCCGTCTCTGCCGACAGGCGGCGGTCGATGCCGAAGACATGCTGAAAGCTGTGGTCCAGCCACAGCCGCGACGGTGTTCCGCGCAGCAGGTGGTAATGCTGCGCAAACAGGCGCCAGATCTTGCGCCCGTCGGTTTCCGTTGGGCCGCCATCGACCCGCGGCACGCCCAAGTCGCGCAGCGCGATGCCCTGCGAACACAGCATGCGAAAGACATAATGGTCGGGCGTCATGAACAGTTGGGCGGGGTCCGGGAAAGGCTGATCCTCGGCGAACCAGCGCGGGTCAGTATGGCCATGCGGTGACAGGATCGGCAGCGCCTTCACATCGTCATAAAGGGCGCGCGCCAGATCGCGCAATGCCGGGTCCGTTGGAAAAAGCCTGTCTTCGTGCAAAAGCGTCACCAGTTGATCCCCTGCCCTGCTTGCCTTGGATGTGGTCAACTAATATGCTAGTTTACAAATCGCGTCAACAGGAGCCGCATATGCCCTCTGCCAGCCTCAAGGCCTTGCCAAGCATGGATGAACTGCGCCCCCGCACGGTCACCGACCAGATCTTCGACGTGCTTTACGACCGCGTGGTCAACCTGACCCTGCCCCCCGGCAGCAAGCTGTCCGAATCAGAGGTGGCAGCCCAGATGGACGTGTCGCGTCAGCCGGTGCGCGATGCCTTTTATCGGCTGTCGCAGCTGGGCTTCATCCAGATCCGCCCGCAGCGCGCCACCACAGTGACGCCGATTTCCCAGGAAGCCGTGCTGCAGGCCTATTTCATCCGCAGTGCGCTGGAGGAACAGACCATCCGCCATGCCGCGACCAGCCTGACCGCCCAGAACCTGACCGATCTGGACGCGCTGCTGGACCGGCAAGAGGCCGCGATCAAGACTGACAGCTTTGCCGAATTCCACGTCCTGGACGATCAGTTCCATCAGGATATCTGCAAGGCGGCGGGGCTGGGTTTCGTCTGGGCGCTGGTGCGGGAAAACAAAGGGCACATGGACCGGGTGCGCTATCTCAGCCTGTCATTCGGGGCCGAGGCGGCGTTTTCCGAACACCGCACCATCATCGCGGCCCTGCGCGCCCGCGACCCGGACGCCGCCGCCCTGGCGGTGCGCGATCATCTGGGCCATATCAACGACATCCTGGACCGCCTGCGCCTGGATCGCCCCGAGGTCTTTGGCTGAACATCGGCGCGTTGATCACCCGGGGCCGTCCTGTTCGGGGGCGGCCAGCTGCGTGGCCACATCGGATACCAGTCCCGCGATCTTGCGCAGGCGGGCCGTCATCGGGCGGTCCCGGCGACTGACCAGCCATAGCTGATGATGGCGCTTGTGCGGCAGATCCGCGATGCGCAATCCGTCACGGTCCGGATGTGTCTGAAACCCGCTGCGCGGCAGCAGGGTATAGCCGACGCCCCGCGCCACCGGGGACGGGATCTGCCCGATCTGGTTCAGGAATCCGCGCAGGTGCAACCCCTCCGATCCGGTGAAATCATCGGGGAAATTCAGGGCGAACAGATCGTCGGCATAACCAAAGCCATCCGGATGCGCGATGAAACCCGCACGCTGCAGATCATCGAAGCCGGGGGGCCAGACCAAACGGTGGGAACAACCAGGCACAGCTGTTCCTGCCCCAGATGGCGGGCCTGCAACCGGGGATGGGCGGGGTCGTGGTCAAGGATGCCCAGATCCACGCGCCCGTCCTGCAGACCCTGCAGGACGGGCGCGTGGGGGGCGGCCTCCAGCCGGACGGTCAGCCCCGGCGCCTGCTGCATCAACGGGAAAAGCGCGGGCGCCAATGGCAAGGCAAAGCTGCCCGAACAGGCGATGCGCACCTCGCCCTGATCGGGGTCGTCGGTTTGCAGCGCCTGCATCAGGCGACGTTCTTCCTCTTGTCGGGACAGGGCCAGTTGCTGCACCGCTTCGCCGGCCTGGGTCAGGGAAAAACCCTTGCCCTGCTGGACAATCAGCGGCTGGCCGACCTGTGTCTCCGGCTTGCGCAGATGCTGCGACACGCCCGGTTGCGTCATGCCAAGGCGTCGGGCCGTCTTGGTGAAATGGCCCGTCTGACACAGGGCCGCAAAGGTGTGAAGCCAGCCCGCATTCAGCATCATTCCGTTCCGTTATAAAAACCATGCCGAATGATAATTTCACATAGGGGTCCGCGCTGGCTAGCTGAGGGTCAGAAATCAGCGAAAGGACAAGACATGACCCCGGCCCCCCGCGCCTTTTCCCATATCGGCCTCTCGGTCCCCGATCTGGACGCCGCCGTCAGATTCTATTCCGAGGTGATGGGCTTTTACAGGGTCATGCAGCCCACGCAGGTGAAGGAAGATGACGGCGATATCGGCCAGATGTGCACGGACGTCTTCGGCCCCGGCTGGAACAGCCTGCGTATAGCCCACTTGGCAACGGCCGACCGCATCGGTTTCGAGCTGTTCGAGTTCGACGGCAACGAAGCCCCCGAGGACAACCTGCCCTTCCGCCGCCACGGGACCTTCCATTTCGCCATCCAGGACCCCGATCTGGAAGGCCTGCTGGCCCGCATCGTCGCCGCGGGCGGCAAGCAGCGGATGCCGGTGCGTGAATATTTCCCCGACGAAAAGCCCTATCGCATGGTCTATGTCGAAGACCCCTTCGGCATCGTCTTCGAAATCTACAGCCACAGCTATGAGCTGACCTATTCGGCTGGCGCCTATTCCTGACCGAAGAAAGAAAAAGGGCGGACCTTGCGGACCGCCCTTCCATCAGAGAGACAAGTGACCCGAAGATCAGAAGCCGTAAACGACTGCCAGACCCAACGAGTTGTCGGTGCGGATCTTGCGGTTTTCCTGATATTCGGTGGTGTAGCTTGCGCGGGTGGCCAGCTGCTCCGACAGGCGGAAGTTCACACCGAATTCGTTGGTGATGACGTCATCCGCATCGCTCGACCCGAGGTAGTCGGTGTCGTTGGTAATGAAGACGTTTTCGTTGATGCGGTGGTACAGACGCGAGGACGCGATGTAGCCGACATCGGTATCCGAGCTGTCAGAGACGGGAACGTTAGTATAAGTCCCATCTGCCTGCTCAACCCGATTAAAGCCGGCATACTGGGCACCGGTCTGGGTGTAGCGAACGCCGACACCGGCCTGGACGCGCCAGGTGGTGGTGGGGTTGTTGATGATGCGGTAACCCGGACCAAAGCCCAGGAAGGCATCACGGCGCAGGTCGCTGAATTCGGCTTGGAAGTCTTCTGCCGACTGCGCTTCGCTGTTGCGCTCGCCATCGACCAGACCGTTCTGGCTGATGCGGCCCAGTGCGAAGGCATAGAACTGGTCGTTGAAGTAGTACTGCGCGTCATAGATCGCGTTGACTTCTTCCTGGTCCTTGTTGCCGTTGTCATCTTCGCCGAATTCCAGCGACAGGCCAACACTCTGGGCGAACTGGCCCTGGTTGTTGTTGATGCGGCCGGCGACGGCCAGATCCTGGTTTTCGTTGTTGCCGGTGCGGCCCGAGTAGCTCAGCGACATGGTGCCGAACAGACCCTGACGGCGATCGGCGGGACCGAAGCGGTCTGCGTCGACGGCGCGGTCGAAGTTGTCGGTGACATTGTCTTCGATGTCGGTGATGCGATCGTCGATGGCCGAAACGCCCGCAGCATCAGCGCCCGAGGCGATTTGGGTCTGCGCGAAGGCAGGTGCCGACAGGGCGGCGACGAGTGCGGCGGTGCCGGTCAGCAGCGTAACTTTTTTCATTTCATGTCCTCACGAGCTGAGTTGGGAGGGTTCCGATCCCGTCATGGGTCCGAAGCGTCTCTGCTGGATGATCAATTAATGAAAGCGCCTTTGGGTTCACAGAGCCAGTATCCAGAACAACTGCTAGCGGAAATGTGAGCGAACCTGCCCTTGACGAAAAATGGCAAAAACTTGCCGAAAATAATGTGAAACATAAAATGATGCAACCAAAGCGTGACTTTTATATGTCGTGTTTATGCTGGCCGAATTGCGGTTAGATGACGGTCAAGTCACCTAGGCGATCAGATGACAGGTTTGAAACATCCGCGTGATTGTTTAATTATTAGGCAGTTTTTAAAGGCGGTGACGGCACCGTGATTGTTGCACAGATACAACGATCTCAACGTCATCTTGCGGCGGGGTCACAGTCGCTTCACCCCCATTTCCGATCCCGCACCGACACAATCCCATGAAAAAGGCCCGAACCATGTCGGGTCCGGGCCTCTGCATATCACATGTTCAGCGCAGTCAGTTGAATGAGTCGGGCTGAAGCGTCCGCGCCATGTGGTCCAGAACCGCATTCACGAATTTCGATTCCTTGCCTTCGGCGAAGAAAGCCTGGGTCAGGCGCACATATTCGGTGATGATCACCCGGAACGGCGCCCGGTTCAGCACCAATTCGGCACCGGCGGCGCGAAAGACGGCGCGCAGGACAGGGTCCAGACGGTCGATCGGCCATTTTTCGACCAACCCCTTGTCGGTGGCCTGATCGATGCGCGACTGCCACATGACGGCGTGATCGACGATCCGCTCGAACAATTCTTCGTCTGCCTGGGCGGTAGGGCCGTCGCGGTCTTCGAAATCGATGCGATAGTTGCGGAATTCATTGGTGACGCGGTCCGAGGCTTGGCCCATCGCCTCCATCTGGAACAGCGCCTGGACGGCGTAAAGCCGTGCCGCGCTGCTGAGCGTCCGGCGGTCGGGGCGCTTGGCACCCTCTTGTTCGTTGTCGCTCATGCTTTGCCTTGCCCTTCCAACTCGCCTGCCAGGCGGATCACATCATGCGGGGCGGCGGCGTCCTTGCGCGTGCCTGCCCATCTGCGGGACAGCGCGACCAGATGCAGCGCCGCTGCGGCCGCCCCGCCCCCCTTGTTCTGTCCATCCGGATCGGCGCGGACCTGAGCCTGGCCCAAGTTTTCCACCGTCAGGATACCGTTGCCGACGCAGACGCCCTGCAGCCCCAGCAGCGTCAACCCGCGAGAGCTGTCGTTGCAGACCGTGTCGTAATGCGTCGTTTCCCCGCGGATGACGCAGCCCAGCGCCACGAACCCGTCATAACGGCCGCTGCGCGCGGCCATGCCCACGGCGGTCGGGATCTCCAGCGCGCCCGGCACCTCGATCACATCGAACACCGCGCCCGCCTGCTGCGCGGTTGCCCGCGCGCCCGCCAGCATCCCGTCGGTGACGTCCTTGTAATAGGGCGACACGACGGCCAGCAGCCGCACCGGCGCATCAAAATGCGGCAATGCCAATTCGTGATGTTGCGTGTTCGAGGCCATGTCTCAATCCTTGGGGATAGGCCGGGTGGAATGAATGGAAAGACCGTAGGCGTCAAGCCCAACCACCTTCACCGGTGCGGAATTGGTCAGAAGGATCAGCTGCGAGAGGCCCAGCGCCGACAGGATCTGCGCCCCCAGCCCGTATTGACGCAGGGTGTGGGGCCCGGCTTCGGTCGCATCGACGATGGCGTGGGTCAGATCGCGGATCAGCACGACCGCACCGCAACCTTCCTCGGCGATGGCCTTCATCGCGGCACCGATGCTGCCCGACGCCTCGCGCCCGACGCCCAGCACGTCGTGCAGCGGGTCCAGCGCATGCATGCGCACCAGGACCGGCTGATCGCCTGTCACGTCGCCCTTGGTCAGCACGATATGTTCGGTGCCCTGCGTCTGATCGGCAAAGACCCGCATCGTCCAGTCGCCCCCAAAGGCCGAATGGACCTGAC
This sequence comes from Paracoccus sediminilitoris, assembly GCF_003259195.1. Taxonomy (GTDB): domain Bacteria; phylum Pseudomonadota; class Alphaproteobacteria; order Rhodobacterales; family Rhodobacteraceae; genus Paracoccus; species Paracoccus sediminilitoris. The sequence continues at coordinate 47,280 of NZ_QJPK01000022.1, read as the reverse complement.
GCTGGCTGCGTTCCACGATCAGGTTGTCGTGGCGGCGGCGATAGCGGATCAGGTCGCTGATCGTGCCGATCTTCAGCTTGTGGCGCTGCGCGAATTCCACAAGGTCGGGCAGACGCGCCATGCTGCCGTCGTCGTTCATGATCTCGCAGATGACGCCAGCGGGGTTCAGCCCCGCCAGGCGCGAGATGTCGACCGCGGCTTCGGTATGGCCCGCGCGGACCAGCACGCCGCCGTCGCGGGCGCGCAGCGGAAAGACGTGGCCGGGGGTCGCGATGTCGGCCGCCCCCTTCGCGGGATCGATCGCCACGCTGACGGTGCGGGCGCGGTCATGGGCGCTGATGCCCGTGGTCACGCCTTCGCGCGCCTCGATGGAGGCGGTGAAGGCGGTCTCGTGACGGCTGGAGTTCTTGGGGCTCATCAGGGTCAGGCCCAGGGCCTCGATCCGTTCGGCGGTCAGAGACAGGCAGATCAACCCGCGCCCGTGGGTGGCCATGAAGTTGATGGCGTCGGGCGTGGCCATCTGCGCGGGGATCACCAGGTCGCCCTCGTTCTCGCGGTCCTCATGGTCGACCAGGATGAACATGCGGCCGTTGCGGGCCTCCTCGATGATCTCCTCGGTGGGGGCGATCACGGCCGACAGGTCGCTTTCGACGGGGCCGGGTTCTTCGAATTTCATCTGGCTGTCCTTTGATGGCCCTGTCGGCGGGGCGGGTTATCCGGCTTCGGCAAGCCGCGCGACATAGCGGGCCAGCGTGTCGATTTCCAGGTTCACGGCGTCACCTTCACGGGCATCGCCCCATGTCGTGACCTGCTGGGTATGGGGGATCAGGTTGATGCCGAAACGGTTGCCGTCAACCTCGTTCACGGTCAGCGAGGTGCCGTTCAGCGCGACCGACCCCTTGGGCGCGACAAAGCGGGCCAGTTCGGGCGGCGCCTCGAAGGTCAGGCGCAGGCTGTCGCCGTCATTCACCGCCGAGACGATCCGCGCCACGCCGTCGACATGGCCGCTGACGATATGGCCGCCCAGCTCGTCCCCCACGCGCAGCGCGCGTTCCAGGTTCAGGCGCTGGCCGACCTGCCAGCCTTCGCTGCCGATATTGGTCTTGGAAAGCGTCTCGGCCGAGATGTCGACATCGTACCAATCGTCGCCCTTGGCCACGACCGTCAGGCAGACGCCGTCCGATGCGATGGATGCCCCGAGATCGACACCCGACATGTCGTAGCCGCAACCGATGCGCGCCCGCATGTCGCCGCGCATCTCGACCGCGCGGACGATGCCGATATCCGTGATGATCCCGGTGAACATAGCCATCCCTTTCCGTCTTTGCGATTGACCTAGGCCATCGCCCCTTTCCGATCAAGGACCAACCCCGGTGTGGCAGAACCGTTACCATTTGCACCATCGGGACAAATTGCTGGATCGGGGACGGCGTTCATGGCATCCCATGTGGTAACGTGTCGGCGAGGATACGGAATTTTCGCAAGTTGCCCATGTATGATCTGGACACCGCCAACCCCGACAGGACCGATCCGGCCGTCACGACCGGATCAGCGGCGGATGATATGGACATGACCGCCCTGCCCGCCGATGGCCGCGTCTTCCTGATGTTGCAGGGACCGCACGGGCCGTTCTTCGACCGGCTTGCGCGGCTGTTGCGGGCCGCCGGGGCGCAGGTTTGGCGCTGCGGCTTCAACGCGGGCGACGAATTCTTCTGGAGCGACAAGCCGCATTTCATCCGGCACGAGGGCAGCGTGCTGGAATGGCCCGACCATCTGGCCGACCTGATCCGCGACAAGAGCGTGACCGATATCGTGCTTTACGGCGATGTCCGCGCCATCCACGACACCGCACGGTCGCAGGCCGCCGCCCAAGGCATCCGCTTCCACGTCTTCGAGGAAGGCTATCTGCGTCCCTACTGGATCACTTATGAACGCCACGGGTCGAACGGAAATTCGGCGCTGCTGGGGATCGGGCTGGACGAAATGCGCGCCGTGCTGCGCGAACAGATCAACGAGGTGCGCCGCCCCCCCGCCCATTGGGGCGACATGCGCCAGCACAAGTTCTATGGCGCCTTCTATCATTTCCTGATCCTGATCGCGAATGGGCGCTATCGCGCCTATCACGGGCACCGGGCGATTTCCGTGGTGCAGGAATTCCGTCTGAACCTGCGCCGCTTCATGCTGGCGCCTGCCTATAACCTGGGGCGCGCGCTGCAATGGCGAAGGCTGCGACTGTCGGGATGGCCCTATGCGCTGGTGCCGATGCAGCTGGAACATGATTCGAATTTCCTGGGCCATTCACCCTTCACCAAAAATGCCCAGTTCATCCAGGTGGTCATCGCGGCCTTTGCCCGATCGGCCCCGCGCCACCACCACCTGGTTTTCAAGGCCCACCCGCTGGAGGACGGGCGCGCGGGTAACCGTGCCGCCATCCGGGCCGCCGCCGCTGCCGCCGGCATCCCCGAACGCGTCCACTATATCCGCGGCGGCAAGCTGGCCGAAATCCTGTCCCATGCACGCGCGGTCGTCACGGTCAATTCCACCGCCGCCCAGCAGGCCTTGTGGCGCGGCATCCCGGTCAAGACCCTGGGCCGTGCCGTCTATGAAAAGCCGGGACTGGTATCAGAGCAATCGCTGGAGGATTTCCTGCAATCGCCCGATGCCCCCGACCCGCAGGCCTATCGCGTCTTCCGCGACTACCTGCTACAGACCAGCCAGGTTCCGGGCGGTTACTATGCCGGCAGATCGCGCGCCCATGCCCTGCGGCAGGTCGCGGACATGATGCTGTCGGCCGAAGACCCCTATCAGGCGCTGGCATCGGGGCGCACGCTTCCCCGTCAGCAGCTTGGCGACCGCGACGGATGATGCCGGCGCGACGAGATTCGATAGCCTGCCAAGGATGGCAAGGCTAAGCTAATGACGAACCGGTCTTCAAAGACCGGAACTGGATAACAGGAGTATGCGAGGTGACAGTTTTGTTTCGGTTCAAGGCGCCGGTCAGGCTGCTTCTGATGGCGTCTATGGTCCTCGTATCGGCTTGTGCATTGCCGCGTTCGGGCCCCAACAAGGGCGAGATTTTCGATGGCGCGGTCGAACGCGGTGGCAACACCCAGGTGATCTATGTGAATGACCACGTGACCAGGGCCGCCAATTTTGCGCCCTCCTACGGGTTCTCGAACAGCTTCCGTTCGGCCGGCCAGGTCGGGGCGGATGAAATCCGGGCGGGCGACGTGCTGGGCCTGTCGATCTGGGAGAACGTCGATGACGGTCTTCTGGCATCGCTCGGCAGCAGCTCGACCCAGCTGACCGAAATCCAGGTGGACAGCGCGGGCTTCATCTTCGTGCCCTATGCAGGCCGCGTCCGCGCCGCCGGCAGCACCCCCGACCAGCTGCGCCAGACCATCACCGAGCGTCTTTCCGCCCAGACCCCCGATCCCCAGGTGACGGTGCAGCGCATGGCCGGTGACGGCGCCACGGTGTCCGTCGTCGGCAGCGTCAGCGCCCAGGGCGTCTATCCGATCGAACGCCCGACCCGCAGCCTGTCGGCCATGCTGGCCCGCGCCGGCGGCGTCGCCATCGCACCCGAGGTCGCCGTCGTCACCGTCAAGCGTGGCAATGACAGCGGTCGCGTCTGGCTGACGGATCTCTATGCCAACCCGTCGAACGACATTGCCCTGCGTCCGGGCGACCTGATCGTGGTCGAGGAAGACCAGCGCAACTTCACCGCCCTTGGCGCCCTTGGCGGCCAGACCCGCGTGCCCCTGGGCAATGAAACCATCAACGCGGCCGAAGCCATCGCCATGGTCGGCGGTCTGAATTCGACCCTGGCCGATCCGACCGGCGTCTTCGTTCTGCGCGACGAACCGGAATCGGTGGCAAGCCGGGTTCTGGGCAAACCGGTCATCGGGTCGCAGCGTTTCGCCTATGTGCTGGACCTGACGCGTCCCAACGGCCTGTTCCTGGCGCGCGACTTCGTCATCCGCGACGGCGACACCGTCTATGTGACCGAGGCACCCTATGTGCAGTGGCAGAAGACCCTGTCCGCCGTCACCGGCAGCGCGGCGACGGCCGACAGCCTCAGCTCGATCGGCAACTGACCTTTCGATGATGGATAATGACGACAAAGCCGCCGGGACCCCCCGGCGGCTTTGCATTTTCAACCTGGGGTTCCTGAACCGCCCCCGGCTGGCGCGGATCCTGACCCTTGCCGGATGGCGGCCCGTCATCGGATTGCCGCGTCCCGGCGATGCGATAGGCATCTGGGGGGCCAGTCCCACCGCTTGGCGCGGCCGGGCCATTGCGCGCCGCCATGCCAGCCCCGTGGTCACGGTCGAAGACGCATTCCTGCGGTCGATCCTGCCGGGGCGCAGCCGGGAACGGCTGGCGCGACGCGGCCCCATCGGGCTATTGATCGACCCGATCGGCCTCCATTTCGACCCCTCGCGGCCCTCGCTTCTGGAGCGGCTGATCGCACAGCCCCTGTCCAGGGCGCAGATCGCGCAGGCCGATCAGGGTCTGGCGCGGCTGCGGGCTCTGGATCTGTCGAAATACAACATGCACGATCCCGACCTGCCGCCGCCCGCGCCGGGTTACGTGCTGGTCATCGACCAGACGCGTGGCGATGCATCGCTGCAGGGGGCGGGACGGGACCGGTTTTTGCAGATGCTGACCGCCGCACGGGACGAAAATCCGGGCCGCCGCATTATTATCCGCACCCATCCCGAAACCGCCTCGGGACTTCGGCAGGGGCATCTTGGGCCAGACGATCTGCGACCGGGCGACCTGATCTGCGACGGGCTGGTTTCACCTTGGCGACTGGTCGAGGCGGCGGACGCGGTCTATGCCGTCAGCTCTCAGCTGGGATACGAGGCGCTGCTGGCCGGGCATACCCCCCGGCTCTTTGGCCAGCCCTTTTATGCGGGATGGGGCTTGACCCAAGACGACCTGCCCCTGCATCGCGGTACTGCGACCCGCAGCGCGCTTTTCGCGGCCAGCCATCTGAACGGCTCGACATGGTACGATCCCTGCCGCGACCGGTTGACCGATTTCGACGGCGCCTTGGACCAGATGCAGGCGGAAACGCGGGCCTTTCGACAGGATCGCGGCGGCCACTTGGCCTATGGCATGCGGCTGTGGAAACGTCGCTTCATCGCCCGCGAATTCGGCGATGCTGCCCCCTTGCGTTTCGCGGCCAAGCCCTCGGCGCAGGTGACGCTGGCTTGGGCCGGCCATGCCGGGGACGTTCCGCGGGCCACGCGGGTCGAGGACGGCTTTCTGCGATCGCGCGGCCTTGGGGCGGCGCTGACGCCGCCGCTGTCGGTCGTGGCCGACGATCTGGGCATTTATTTCGACCCGACAGCGCCGTCGCGGCTGGAACGCCTGATTGCCCAGGACCTGCCGCCGGGCGGGCATGACCGGGCGCAGCGATTGATTGCAACCCTGATCGCCGCGCGGCTGTCGAAATACAATCTGGACGGCGTCACTGACCTGCCGCCATGCGACCATTGCCGTCGCATCCTGGTTCCCGGTCAGGTGGAAAACGACGCCTCGATCCTGAAGGGGGCGGGGGTCGAACGCACGAACCTTGCGCTGCTGGAACGCGTGCGCGCCGAAAACCCGGACGCCTTCATCGTCTTCAAGCCCCATCCCGATGTCGAGGCCGGCCTGCGCCCCGGCCGGATCGACGCCCGCCAACTGGCCGATCACGTCGCCGATCGGGCCGATCCCGTCGCGCTGATCGGCAACGTGGACGAGCTTTGGACCATCACCTCGACCATGGGGTTCGAGGCGTTGCTGCGCGGAGTTCCGGTGACAACGCTTGGCGCGCCCTTCTATGCGGGCTGGGGCCTGACGCGGGATCTGGGACCGATACCTGCGCGCAGGCAGGCCAGGCCGGACCTGGCAGCGCTGGTCCATGCCTGCCTGATCGCCTATCCGCGCTATCGCGATCCGCTGACCGGCCTGCCCTGCCCGCCCGAGGTTGCGCTGGACCGCCTGCGGATGGGAACCGGCGGGCAGCCTCCGACGCTTCGCCTGCTGGCCAAGGCCCAGGGGGCGCTGGCCGGACATGCCTGGATCTGGCGGCGCTAAAGCACCCGCCAGCGGTGGAACAGGTCGGGCCCGATCGGGCGCGTTTCGACCAGCCGGAACCGTGGTGCCTCGGCCAGCCGTTCCCATCCGGTCGGCCCGACGAAGGGCCGCGCATCCGATCCCAGCATCAGCCCCGCGCTGTAACCGATGACCTGATCGACCAGCCCCGCCGCCAAAAGGCCGGCGGCCAAGCGGCCACCGCCCTCGCAGAAGATGCGGGTGATGCCGCGCCCCGCCAGATCGGCCATGATCTGTTCAGGCGCGCCGTCGACCCGCCACAGGGGGCCATGATCGGCATCCTGCGGCGCAAGCGGCGGCAATGCCTGGCTGGAGACCACGATGCGGACAGGCTGCTGAGGCGTGTGGATGCCGCGCACGTTCAACTGCGGCAGGTCGGCGCGCGCCGTCATCCCCCCGACCATCACCGCGTCATGCTGGGCGCGCAGTGCATGCACATGGGCGCGCGCGTCCGGCCCGGTGATCCAGCGGCTTTCCCCGCTGGCCATGGCGATCCGCCCGTCAAGACTGCTGGCCAGCTTCAGCGTCACGAAGGGCCGGCGCCGCGTGATGCGGCTCAGAAACCCCGCCTGCAACTCGGCCGCGCGATCGGCCAGCACCCCTTGGGTCAGGGCAATGCCCGCCGCGCGCAGCATGGCATGCCCCTTGCCCGCCACGCGCGGATCGGGATCGGTCAGCGCGGTCACGACGCGGGTCACGCCTGACGCGACCAACCCTTCGGCGCAGGGGGGCGTTCGGCCGTGATGGGCGCAAGGTTCCAGTGTGACATAGGCCGTCGCGCCGCGCGCCAAGTCGCCTGCATGATCCAGCGCCATGCGTTCGGCATGGGGGCGACCGCCGGGCTGCGTCCAGCCCCGTCCTACGACGCGACCGTCGCGCACCAGCACGCAGCCGACGGCGGGATTGGGCCAGACATTGCCAAGCCCGCGCCGCGCAAGGCGCAGGGCATGGGCCATGTGGCTGGCGTCCTGTGCGGGATCAGAGGTCAATCTTGGTGGCGCCGGGGCGCAGTTCGGACACGAATTTGTCGAAGTCATTCGCATCCTGGAAATTCTTGTAGACGCTGGCGAAACGCACATAGCCGACATTGTCGATCCGTGACAGGGCCTCCATCACGATCTCGCCGATGGCCTTGGAGGGAATGTCGGTTTCGCCCGTGCTTTCCAGACGGCGGACGATGCCGCTGATCATCTGTTCGATCCGCTCGGGCTCGACCGGGCGCTTCTGCATGGCGATGCGGATGGAACGGGCCATCTTGTCGCGGTCGAAATCCTCGCGCTTGCCATTGGATTTGACGACGACCAGATCACGCAGCTGAACACGTTCGTAGGTCGTGAAGCGCCCCGAGCAGGACGGGCAGAACCGGCGACGGCGGATGGCCACATTGTCTTCGGCCGGACGCGAATCCTTGACCTGAGTGTCGACGTTCCCGCAAAATGGGCAGCGCATTCCGTTGTCCCTTCGATCCGGCAATCCCCATCCACTATAGGCATCTTGGCAGAGCTTGGGTAGGGATATCGGCTGCACACAAGATAGCCGCTCTGGAACCTGTGACGCGAAAGCCGCGTTCGACGGCAGCATTTTCCCGAACATTGACAGGATTGGAAAAATCATGGGCAAGACCCTGTTCATCACCGGTGCCTCGTCGGGCATCGGCGCAGCCACCGCCAGAAGCGCCGTCAAGGCAGGTTGGAACGTGGCCCTGTTCGCCAGGTCCAAAGACAAGCTGACCGATCTGGCCCAAGAGCTGGGCGACAAGGCACTGGTCACGACTGGCGACGCGACGAATATCGACGACCTGACCCAGGCCGTGGCCCAGACTGCCGAGCGCTTCGGCGGCATCGACGCGGCCTTTGCCAATGCCGGTCGCGGGTTGTCGAAGCCCGGCACCGAGGCGGGCGATCTGGATGACATCAAGGGCATGGTCGACCTGAACGTCATGGGCGTGATCATGACCGCCCGCGCGACCCTGCCCCAGCTGCGCAAGACCAAGGGCACGCTGGTTCTGACCGGATCGGCGGCGGGGCGCAGGCATATCCAGGGCTCGATCTATGGCGCGACCAAGTGGTTCGTGCACGGTTATGCGGGCAACCTGGCCGAAGAGATGCGCGAATGGGGCGGGCGTTGTTCGGTCGTCGCACCGGGCATGGTCGACACCGCCTTCTTCGATGACGGCGCCCCGGACAAGCTGCAGCCGCAGGACGTGGCCGATGCTGTCATGCACATGATCGAAGCCCCTGCCCGCGCGGTCATCCGCGAAACCTATCTGATGCCGCAGAACTAAAGCGGCTGGAACATCGCCGCGACCTGCCGGCTGTGCGGCGCGCGGCGATGTTCGACCAGATAGATCCCCTGCCAGCGGCCAAGGCTCATCCGCCCCTGCGCGACAGGCACCTGAAGGCTGACGGGCAGGACGGCGGCCTTCAGATGCGCCGGCATGTCGTCCGGCCCCTCATAGCGGTGGGTGATCCAGCCCATGGAGGGATGATCCGCGGGCGGTGCGACGCGGTCCAGCCACGCCAGCAGATCGACCTGCACATCCGGATCGGCATTTTCCTGGATCAGCAGCGAACAGGACGTGTGCCGCACCATCAGCGTCAGCAGGCCATCGCCCACCTTGGCGCGCGTCAGCCAATCGGCGACATCGCGCGTGAATTCGTGGCAGGCGGGGCCATGGGTGTCGATGCTGAATTCGGTGATCATTCTGCGGCCTCCGGTCCTGCCAAGGCCTCATCGTCGCCCCGATCATGGTCCAATGCAATCTGCTTGGTGTTGCGCGCGCCCAGGCCCCGCAGCATCTCCACTTGCCGGATGACATTGCCCGATCCGCGCGTCAGGCGATCCATGGCCTGACCATGCGCGTGATTGGCTTGGTCCAGCGCCTTGCCGACCCCCTCCATCGCGTCGACGAAACCTGCGACCTTGTCGTAAAGCTGCCCCGCACGACGCGCGATTTCCATCGCATTGCTTTCGCGTCGCTCAACGGCCCAGATATGTTCGATGGTGCGCAGGGTCAGCATCAGCGTGGTCGGCGTGGTCAGGCCCACCCGACCCTCCATCGCGAAGGAGGCCAGCGTGGGGTCCGCCCGCAGCGCATCCGAGAACGCCCCTTCGATCGGGATGAACATCAGCACGTAATCGACCGAGGCATCATCCATGCGGTGATAGCCCTTGGCCGACAGCGTCGTGATATGGGTGCGGATCGCGGTGACGTGCCGGCGCAGGGCGGCCTGGGCCTCGACGGGGTCGTCATGGGTCACCGAGACTTCATAATCGTTCAATGAGACCTTGCTGTCGATCACCATGACCTTGCCGCGCGGCATCTTGACGACCACATCGGGCCGCCACAGCTTGCCGTCGTCATCGCGCCAGGTGGATTGCAGATCGTAATGGGTGCCGTCCATCAGGCCGGATTCTTCGAGGATCCGTTCCAGCACCATCTCGCCCCAGGCCCCCTGCTGCTGCTTGTCACCCTTGAGCGCGCGCGCCAGGTTCACCGCCTCGCGCGAGATCTGCTCCGAGCGGTTGTGCAGCGACAGGATCTGCTCGCGCAGCCGGGCGGATTCCTCGTCCAGGATCTTGTTGCGGGTCTGCATCTCGGTTTGGAAACGGTTCACCTGATCGCGGAACGGGTTCAGCAGGGCGTTCAGCTGATCGTTCTGCGCCTGCTGGATTTGGCCTTGCTGGGTGCGCAGGGTTTCGGCCGACAGCAGCTTGAACTGCGTCGTCATTTCGGCCCGCATTTCCTTCAGCGTGGCGATTTCCCGCGCGGCGGCTTCGGCGTCCTTCTGCGCGCCAAGACGATGCTGAGCCAATTGGGTTTCCAGACGGTTCGCGGTCTGATGGGCCTGATGCAGCGCATCGGTCAAGCCGTCACGCTCTTCCTCAAGCTGGGACAGCCGGGCCGCGTTCAGGTCATGGCGCGCCTGTTGCTGGCCAAGGGCAACGTCGCGCTGGTGCAGCTGCATCTGCAGATCGGCCAGATCGGCAGTGGTTCGGCGAAGGCGTCCGGCCGCCCTGAACCAGCCGAATGCCGCCAGCAGCGCGATCACGCCTGCCGCCGCCAAAGCCTGGCCGCCCTGCCACCAGATCATGTCTTCCAAAGCCTGCATCCTGCCACTGTCCCCGGATCTTTTGGCCAGTGTTCACTTTTCGTGCCCGGCCTGCAAGGCCAGCCGTCAGATCGCGATGGACATCAGGAAGGCGACGACGGCACCGGCGTAATCCTTGGGCCGCACGGTGGATTTGTCGGAACTGGCGAACCAATCCATCAGCGAAGCCCGGTCCCTGTCGGAAAAGCGCATCCGCCAATCCTGAAAGCGCCGCTGGTCTAGGGCGCCCTGATCCAGGATGGTGATCTCTTGGTGGCGATCATCGACAAGGATCAGGTCGACAACTTGCAACAGCCCGTCCTTGGGGCCTTCCAGCCACTGAAAGAACATCCCGTCTTCGAAATGCAGACAGCCGGTCAACCCCAAGGCCTGATTGCGGTGGCGGGCAGAGCGCAAAATGTCCTGCGTGTCACCACCGCTCAGTTCCGATGCGGCCGAACTGCGATACAGGAAATACCCCAGCCCGCCGATGTCCCTCAGATCACTGGTCAAGGAAGGACCGCAGCTTTCTGCTGCGCGACGGATGCTTCAGCTTGCGAAGCGCCTTTGCTTCGATCTGACGGATCCGTTCGCGAGTGACGCTGAACTGCTGGCCGACCTCTTCCAAGGTGTGGTCGGTATTCATGCCGATGCCGAAACGCATCCTCAGGACACGTTCCTCGCGCGGGGTCAGGCTGGACAGGACGCGGGTCGTGGTTTCCTTGAGGTTTTCCTGAATGGCGCTGTCCAGCGGCAGGACGGCGTTCTTGTCCTCGATGAAATCGCCAAGCTGGCTGTCTTCCTCGTCCCCGATCGGGGTTTCCAGGCTGATCGGCTCCTTGGCGATTTTCATCACCTTGCGGACCTTCTCCAGCGGCATCTGGAGTTTCTCGGCCAGTTCCTCGGGCGTCGGTTCGCGACCGATCTCGTGCAGCATCTGGCGGCCGGTGCGGACCAGCTTGTTGATCGTCTCGATCATGTGGACCGGGATGCGGATCGTGCGGGCCTGGTCCGCGATGGACCGGGTGATCGCCTGACGGATCCACCAAGTCGCATAGGTCGAGAACTTGTAGCCGCGGCGGTATTCGAACTTGTCCACGGCCTTCATCAAGCCGATATTGCCTTCCTGAATAAGATCAAGGAATTGCAGGCCACGGTTGGTGTATTTCTTGGCGATGCTGATGACCAGGCGCAGGTTGGCCTCGACCATTTCCTTCTTGGCCTGGCGGGCCTCTTTCTCGCCGCGCTGAACTTGGGCCACGATGCGGCGGAATTCCTCGATGTCGACGCCGACGTATTGACCGACTTCGGCCATGTCGCCGCGCAGCTTTTCGACCTGGTCGCGCGACCGGTCGAACAGGGCCTGCCAACCGCGACCGGCCTGGCCTGCCATGCGGTCGACCCAGGTCGGGTCCAGTTCGCTGCCCCGATAGGCATCGATGAATTCACGACGGTTGATGCGGGCCGCGTCGGCCAGCTTGACCATGCCGCTGTCGATCGTGACGATGCGGCGGTTGATGCCATAAAGCTGATCGACCAGCGCCTCGATGCGGCCGTTGTTCAGGTGAAGCGAATTCACCAATACGACGATTTCGCTGCGCAGGGTCTGGTAATCGGTCTCTGCCGTCGCCGAGAAGCTGTCATCTTCATTCATCGTCGCAGACATGCGCAGATCCTGCATGTCGGACAGACGCTCATAGTAGAGCGCGATGGATTCCAGCGTTTCCAGAACGCGCGGCTTCAGGCTGGCCTCCATCGCGGACAGCGACAGGTTGGCCCCTTCGTCCTCGTCATCCTCGTCGTCGGAACGCAGCGGGTTTCCGTCGGCGTCATATTCCTCGCGCTTGCCGGATTCCGACGGGGTGCCGCCGGTCTCGCCGCCTGCGACGGGAACGACGACCTCGTCGCCCTCCTCACCTTCCATGGACTGACCGAAGGTCGTTTCCAGGTCGATGACGTCGCGCAGCAGGATGTCCTCATCCAACAGCTCGTCGCGCCAGAGCGTGATGGCCTTGAAGGTCAGCGGGCTTTCGCACAGCCCCGCGATCATGGTGTTGCGGCCGGCCTCGATCCGCTTGGCGATGGCAATCTCGCCCTCGCGCGACAGCAACTCGACGCTGCCCATCTCGCGCAGGTACATGCGGACGGGGTCGTCGGTACGGTCAAGCTTTTCGGTTTCGGTGGTCGAGACGGCGACTTCGCGGTTTCCGCTGCCGGTGGTGACGATGGCACCACCTTCGGATTCCTCGGCCCCGTCCTCGTCCTCGATGACGTTGATGCCCATTTCGGACAGCATCGACATCACGTCCTCGATCTGTTCGCTGCTGACCTGCTCGGGTGGCAGGACGGCGTTCAACTGGTCGTAGGTGATGTATCCACGTTCGCGCGCCTCGGCGATCATCTTCTTGACCGCTGCCTGGCTCATGTCCAACGAATGGGCGTTGTCGTCCTTGTCGGTCTTGTCGTGGTCGTCGTCCTTGGCGGCCATCCAGGGCTCCTTCTCGGCGCGGTCTTGGGCAGTCGATTCGGCAGGTACGGCGAATCGCTGCGGAATTATGACGTTTCTAGCGCGGTTCCCGGCCGAATCAAAGGCCGTCCGCAATGATGATTCGCGATCCGTTCAGCGGGCGATTCGCATTCGCCATGCCGGATCATCTTCCCGACGGCTTTCGCCAGATCTGGCCGTCCAGCCAGCCTGACAGCTGTGCAGAGAGTGCGCTGCGGTCTTCATCCATGTCGCCGCTGGTCTCCAATTCGGGACGTTCGGCCAGATGCCGGGCGCGGGTCGTCTGGCTGATCCGCCAGGTCAGGCCTTCATCCGCCTCGCCCTGGATCTCGCTTTCGGCACGGGCCAGTTCGTGGCTGGTGGCGCGGGCCGCTTCCAGCCTGTCCAGAAGGTTCTGCAGGATTGCGATGGCTGCGGCGTCCTCTTGCTGCTGAATCACGTTCGGGGTCAGACCCAGATGGGCGTCACGGCGCAAGGTTTCAAGGCAGCGGCGTCCCATCTGGCTTTCGCCTTGGGTCAGCAGATCGTGAAGCAGCGCGCCGCGTTCGGCGTTGCGCGGCATCAGCCGCTCAAGACGCGCCTCGACCATCGTCACCATGGTCGGCCGCAGCGCGCAGATCAGCAGCGCCGCGCCCTCCAGCAGATCCTCGCCATGTTCTGGCATGTTCAGATTGACCGGGGGCAGCGGTCCGCGGGGAATGGCCGACTGCGCGCCGCGCTTGCCGGTCATGTTGCGTCCGTTGCCCGGCTGCCAGTTGCTGCGGCTTTGCTTGCGGGCCCCGCCGCCGAAGGTCTCCCACCGCTTGCGGCGGATTTCCTCGGTGTAGTGGCTGCGGGTCAGTTCGTCGGGGATGCGGGCGACGGCCTCCTGCAGGCGACGATCCAGCGCGGCCTTGCGTTCGGGACTGTCAAAGACCTGCCCTTCGGTTTCGCGCGCCCAGAGCAGGTCCAGAAGCGGTTTGGCCCCATCCAGCAACGCCCCCATCGCCCCCGGCCCCGCCGCCTTGATCAGGTCGTCGGGGTCCTGCCCCGCCGGCAGGATGACAAAGCGCAGCGCCTGTCCGGGCCCGGTCATCGGCAGGGACAGATCGATCAGCCTCTGGGCCGCGCGCTGACCCGCCGCATCGCCGTCCAGCGCGATGATCGGTTCGGGCGACACCCGCCACATCAGCCGCAGCTGTTCTTCGGTGATGGCGGTCCCCAGGGGGGCGACGGCCCCTTCGAACCCCGCCCGCGCCAAGGCGATCACATCCATATAGCCTTCGGCCACGACCAGACGCTGCCCCTTGGCCACCGCTCTGCGCGCAGGCCCGAGGTTGTAGAGATTGCGCCCCTTGTCAAACAGCGGCGTTTCCGGGCTGTTGAGGTATTTTGCCCGCGCATTCGGATCCATCGCGCGCCCGCCAAAGCCGATGCAGCGCCCTTGCCCGTCGCGGATCGGAAAGATGATGCGGTCGCGGAAGCGGTCATAGATCGCGCCGCCATTGTCGGGCTTGGCGGACATGCCGGCCTGGATGATCAGCGCCTCGGCGAAGCCCTTGTCGCGCAGGGCCGTGGTCAGCGCCTGCCGGTTGTCGGGGGCAAAGCCGATCTCGAAGCGTTCCAGCGCTTCGGCATCCAGGCCACGCCGATCCAGGTAATCGCGGGCGGCAGCCGCCGATGATGTCTGCAATTGCAGCCGGAACCAGCGGCAGGCGGCCTCGGTCACCTCCAAGAGCTTGCTGCGCAGGTCGGTCCGTTCGCGGGCGCGCGGGTCGGGTTCGGGCATCTGCAGGCCCGCCTCGGCGGCCAGCAGCTTGACGGCATCCATGAATTCCAGGCCGTCTGCCTCGCGCAGGAAGGACAGCGCATCGCCCTTGGCCTGGCAGCCGAAGCAGTAATAGAAGCCCTTCTGGTCGTCGCAGTGGAAGCTGGCCGATTTTTCCTGATGGAAGGGGCACGGCGCCCACCAGTCGCCCCGCGCCTGGTTCGACTTGCGCAGATCCCACACGACTTTCTTGCCGATCACGCGACTGATCGGAACGCGATTGCGAATCTCGTCAAGGAAACCGGGAGGTAGGGCCATGGTCTGATTATCTGCAATGATGCGCCCTGCGGCAAGCGGGGCGGAATGGGTATTTGGGCAAAGACGAAGACGCGTTCAATGCGCGCCCACCGCGCCGCGCGCAAGACCCCAGTAGATATCGGTGATGCGGACGCGATCAAGACGGCCCCCTTCGCGATACCAGTTTGTCACCCCGGTCAGCATGGCGATCAGGGCAAGGGTGGTCAGCTTGGGGTCCTCGATCCGCATGACATCGGCGGCGATGCCGTCCCTCAGGATGCCTTCCAGCGCGGCTTCATAGCGGCCGCGCAGTTCCGCGATGGCGGCGAAATTTTCGGGGCTGAGATTGCGCAGTTCCATATAGGACAGGAAGACCGCGTCGGGATTGTCCAGGCTGAAGCCGATATGGAAGCGGACGAAGCGTTCGAGCCGCGCCAGGGGTTCCGCATCGGGCGCATCCGACCAGGCGGCCAGCAGATCCTGCATGTGGCTTTCCAGAAGGTCGTGCAGCAGCGCCTGCTTGTCTGGTGTATAGGCATAGAGCGCGCCCGCCTGAACGCCCACCGCCGCCGCGATCTGGCGCATCGACACCGCCGCATAGCCCTGTCGCGCGAACAGGCGGCGGGCCTGGTCGCGAAGCAGGGGGCCGGTGATCTCGGCGCGGGAACCTTGGGTGCGGGCCATGCGGTGTTCTAGCCTGCGCGGAGGGCGGTGAAAAGGGATCGCGACAGGTCACGAGGGCCGTTGCCGCCCGCCCGGCCTGCGCGTAACCTGCAGCCATGAACCATGTGTCGCGCCCTGCCCTGCCCATTGTCCTGATGTTTGTCCTGGCGCTTGCCGCTTGCGGGACCGAGGGCGATTATCCCGACCTGCTGCCGACCAGCCAGCTGTTGGCGGAACCTGTGGTTCCGGTCCATGCCCAGGCTGCCGCGGCCGATCCCGCCCTGGTCGAGGCCGCGACGGATGCCCGTGCCGAGGCGCTGCGCGCCCGTGCCCGCGCGCTGCAGGGGCCGGTCGTCCCCGAGGAACTGCGCCGCGCCGCGATGCGGTGATTGCACGGGGCCATGGGCGCTGTTACCAATTCCCCTGCACAGGGGGAGGATGGGCCAGATGGCGGTGATCACATCGATCGATGACCTCAAGGCGTTGCATCGCGCAAGAACGCCGAAGATGTTTTACGACTATGCGGAATCGGGCAGCTATACCGAGCAGACCTTCCGCGAGAACACGACCGATTTCGCCAAGCTGAAGCTGCGCCAGAAGGTGGCCGTCGACATGAGCGATCGCAAGCTGGCGGGCGACATGATCGGCATGCCCGTCACCATGCCCGTGGGCTTGGCCCCGGTCGGCATGACCGGCATGCAGCATGCCGATGGCGAGATCCATGCCGCCCGCGCCGCCCAGAAGTTCGGCGTGCCCTATACCCTGTCCACCATGTCCATCTGTTCGATCGAGGATGTGGCGGCCCATACCACCAAGCCCTTCATGTTCCAGCTTTACGTGATGAAGGATCAGGATTTCCTGGCCGCCATCATCGAACGCGCCAAGGCGGCAAATTGCAGCGCGCTGGTGCTGACGCTTGACCTGCAGATCCTGGGCCAGCGCCACAAGGACCTGAAGAACGGCCTGACCGCGCCGCCCAAGATGACCTTGCCGACGATGCTGGATCTGTCCACGCGCTGGCGGTGGGGCATGGGGATGCTGAAGACCAAGCGCCGTTTCTTCGGCAATATCGTGGGCCACGCCAAGGGGGTCGGGGACACCAGTTCGCTGATGGACTGGACGGCCCAGCAGTTCGACCCCAAGCTGGACTGGAACAAGGTCGCCCGCATCCGCGAGATGTGGGGCGGCAAGCTGATCCTGAAAGGTATCCTGGACCCCGAGGACGCCCGCATCGCCGCGGATTTCGGCGCGGATGCGATCATCGTCAGCAATCATGGCGGACGTCAGCTGGATGGCGCGCTGTCCTCGATCAGGATGCTGCCGCATATCGTCAAGGCGGTCGGCGACCAGGTCGAGGTGCATATGGACAGCGGCATCCGGTCGGGCCAGGACGTGCTGAAGGCGCTGGCGATGGGCGCCCATGCGACCTGGATCGGACGCGCCTATATCCACGGGTTGGGGGCGATGGGCGAAGCCGGCGTCACCCGCGCGCTGGAGGTGATCCGCAAGGAGCTGGACATCAGCATGGCCCTGTGCGGGGAACGTGATCTGAAGAATGTGGGGCCGCAGAACCTGCTGGTTCCCAAGGGCTTCACGGACGAATATTCGATCGTCTGACGGCGATGGCCTGCCTTGCCCAGACCACCCCGAATGGCAGCGCGATGCCCAGGATGACGGCGACCAGCAGGTCGTCCACCCCGATCAGCGGCAGGCCCTGCAGCACGATCACATGCATCACGTAGATGCCCGCGGCCGCCGCCCCCAAGGGCAGGTTGGTCGCGGGCATCGGGATGCGCCGCACCAGCATGAAGATGGCCGGGCACAGCAGGAAATGCCCCAAGGGGATCTCCAGCAGGGGATCATGGCCGATGCGGGCAATCCAGATCATGTTCTCGGCCACAGTCAGGGCAAGGCCGAGGATGGCGGCCAAGGCGGCCATGCGCATCCGCATCCCTTCGGCGATCAGCCAGCCCATGGCCAGAAAGGGATAGAGATAGAACGGGCCATTGCGGTAATGTTCGATCGGCACCTGCGACAGGTCGGCCATGCGCGCATATTGCAGCCCCAGCCCCAGCAGCGCGAATGCCACGGCCGACAGGATGACCGCGCGCAGACCAAGGCGGCGAAATCCGCCCAGCATGATGCCCGCGATAGCGATGCCCTGCAAAAACCACAGATGCATAAAACCAAGCGTCAGGTCGCGCAGCGTCAACGATACGGGGCGTGCGCTGAAATAGGGCCACAGGAAGACGATATAGACCAGCGACCAGATCGCGTACATCGCCAGCAGCTGCCCCACCCAAGGCGACAAGCGACCCCTGCGCAGCGTCGCGGCCAGAAAATAGCCGGCGATAATGGTAAAGACCGGCACGGCCACGCGCAGGATGCTGTTGCCGACCGCCAACCCCGTGTCGCCAATGACGTCGCGGGCAAAGCCCGAATGGCCCAGCACGACGAAGCCCGCCAGAAGGACGCGCAGATAATCGATCGAGATGACCCTGCCCTGCACCCTGCGTCTCCGTTTCACAGTCCCATGTCGAACAGGGGCGTTATCTGCGATTGCCGGGTCAAGTCAAACCGTGGTTGCACGGTGCGGTGCTGGCACACGCGAACGTCATTTTCATCCTTCACAACCCGCACCGATTGCGTTATGGGCACCGCTTGGTCGCCGTGCACCCTTGGAGGACGGCGTCATCACATATGGTTAAGGATAGATAACATGGCCAAAGAGATTCCGGATCTGGTGGCTGAGGCACGCGCGGGGACAGGCAAGGGGGCCGCCCGCCAAGCTCGCCGTGACGGCAAGGTGCCCGGTATCGTGTATGGCAACGGCGTCGAGCCGGCTGCGATCGCGTTTGACTTCAACAAGCTGCTGACGCAGCTGCGCAAGGGCCGTTTCATGTCCACGCTGTGGAACCTGAAGGTCGAAGGCCAGGAAGACGTTCGCGTCATCTGCCGTGGCGTTCAGCGCGACGTCGTCAAGGATCTGCCGATCCACATCGACTTCATGCGCCTTCGCCGCACCTCGAAGGTGAACCTGTTCATCCCCGTTGAATTCATCAACGAAGACAAGTGCCCCGGCCTGCGCAAGGGCGGTACGCTTGTGACGGTTCGCAACGAAGTCGAAATGATCGTGACCGCGGGCGACATCCCCGACCACATCACCGTCGACCTGGAAGGCGTCGACATCGGCACCTCGATCCACATCAGCAGCGTCAAGCTGCCGGAAGGCGCCAAGCCGACCATCGACCGCGACTTCGTCGTCGCCAACATCGCTGCCCCGTCCGCTCTGCGTTCGGAAGGTGATGATGCGGAAGGCGAAGAGGCCGAGGCCGCCGCGGAGGAGTGATCCCGCGCGCTTGGGTCGCATGACCTGTGGGGCGGTGCCACTGGCGCCGCCCCTTTTCTTTTGGGACAAGCTTTGCTAGCCCCGCCCCGCATCCCTTGCAGGAGATCCGCATGGAACCCGTCCACATCATCGGTGCCGGCCTTGCCGGGTCCGAGGCCGCCTGGCAGATCGCACGCGCAGGCGTCCCCGTCGTGCTGCATGAAATGCGCCCGACCGTCGAAACCTTCGCCCATAAATCCGGCGACTGCGCCGAGATGGTCTGTTCCAACAGCTTCCGGTCCGACGATGACGTGATGAACGCCGTGGGTCAGCTGCACTGGGAAATGCGCGCGGCGGGCGGGTTGATCATGGCGATGGCCGACAAGCACAAGCTGCCCGCAGGCGGCGCGCTGGCCGTCGACCGCGAGGCGTTCTCCGCATCCGTCACCGCGGCGCTGAAGGCGGAACCGCTGATCACAATCCAGTCCGGAGAGATCACCGAACTGCCCACCACCGGCAATTGGATCGTGGCAACGGGGCCTTTGACCTCGGACGCGCTGGCGGGGGCCATCCGCGGCATCACCGGGTCCGAGGCGCTGGCCTTCTTTGACGCCATCGCGCCCATCGTGCATGCCGACACCATCGATATGTCCATAGCCTGGGAGCAGAGCCGTTACGACAAGGGCGAAACGCTGGAGGAACAGCGCGCCTATATCAACTGCCCGATGACCAAGGACCAGTACGAGGCGTTCATCGACGCCCTTCTGGCCGCCGACAAGACCGAGTTCCACGAGGGCGAGACCGCCGGATATTTCGACGGCTGCCTGCCGATCGAGGTCATGGCCGAACGCGGCCGTGAGACTTTGCGCTTTGGCCCGATGAAGCCGGTGGGTCTGACCAATGTCCACAAGCCCGATGAAAAAGCTTATGCAGTGGTTCAACTTCGCCGTGATAACGCGTTGGGAACGCTTTATAATATTGTCGGTTTCCAGACCAAGATGAAATACGGCGCCCAGACCCAGGTGTTCCGCATGATCCCCGGTCTGCAGGATGCCAGCTTTGCGCGTCTGGGCGGTATCCATCGCAACAGCTTCTTGAATTCGCCCACGTTGCTGGACGACCGGATGCGCATGAAACGCCAGCCGAACCTGCGCTTTGCCGGTCAGGTGACGGGCGTCGAAGGCTATGTCGAAAGCGCCGCGATGGGGCTCTTGGCGGGCCGGATGGCCGCCGCGCAAGCCAAGGGGCAAGACCTTGCACCACCCGCCTACACGACCTCGATGGGCGCACTGGTCAACCACATCACCGGCGGGGCCGAGGCCAAGACCTTCCAGCCGATGAACGTGAATTTCGGTCTGTTCCCCCCGGTCGAGGAAGGCCGCAGCGGTCGTCGTGGCCGCAAGGACCGCTATCCCGCCTATACGCAGCGCGCCAAGGATGACTTCAACGCATGGCTGGCCGCCCAGTAACGCGCTTTGCGCCCTCGCCCACGGGGCTTTTGCACCTGGGACACGCGTTCTCGGTGCTGATGGCGGCGCGGGCGGGGGATTTCCGGCTGCGGATCGAGGATATCGACCGCGACCGCTGCAGGCCGGAATACGAACAGGCGATCCTTGAGGATCTGGCGTGGCTGGGGCTGGATTGGCCGCGTCCCGTCATGCGCCAGTCGGACCGGATGGGGGCCTATCGCGACGCTTTGACGCGTCTGGCGCCCTTGACCTATCCCTGCCAATGTCGGCGCGGA
Source organism: Paracoccus sediminilitoris (assembly GCF_003259195.1). GTDB lineage: Bacteria > Pseudomonadota > Alphaproteobacteria > Rhodobacterales > Rhodobacteraceae > Paracoccus > Paracoccus sediminilitoris. The sequence goes on along the minus strand of NZ_QJPK01000022.1, from coordinate 26,796 downwards.
GATATCCGTGCCGCGCTGTCGGCCCCGCAGGAAGGCGCCCTGCCCGCCGGTCCCGATGGACTGATCTATCCCGGCACCTGTCGCCACCGCCCGATGCGCGACGCCGGCCCCGACGACGTGATCCGGCTGGATGTCGGGCGGGCCTTCGATGTGCTTGGGGTCGACCGGATCGGCTTTGTCGATCAGGGCACCGCGCACCAGATGACCCGCAGCCAGTTTCTGGACGGGATCGGCGACGTCATCCTGTCGCGGCGCGGCATGGGGACTTCCTATCACCTGGCGGTGGTGATCGATGACGCGGCGCAGGGCATCACGCTGGTCACGCGCGGCAAGGACCTGTTCGACAGCACATGGATCCATGTCCTGCTGCAGCACCTGCTGGACCTGCCAACGCCCGCCTATCTGCACCACCGCCTGATCCGCGACGACGCAGGCAAGCGGCTGGCCAAGCGCGACGATGCCCGCGCGATCCGGCATTATCGCGACGAAGGCGTGACCCCCGCCGATATCCGCGCGATGGTCGGGCTTCAGGACATCGGCTGAAGGATCTCGACCTCGGCCCCGTCGCGGATGGCGGTATAAAAACAGCTGCGGCGGTTTGTGTGACAGGCGGGACCGGTCTGGCGCACCAGCACCAGCAGGCAGTCGCTGTCGCAATCGACCCGCATCTCGACCAGTTCCTGAACATGACCCGAGCTTTCGCCCTTGATCCAGAAGGATTGCCGCGACCGCGACCAGTATGTGACGCGTCCGCTGTCCAATGTCTTGGCCACCGCATCGGCGTTCATCCAGGCCATCATCAGCACCTCGGCGCTGTCAGCATCCTGCGCGATCACGGGGATCAGCCCCTTGTCGTCATATTTCAGGCTGAGAGGGTCGAACATCGGGTTTCCTTTCGCGGGTCGCGTCCCTATCTAATCCCCAAGGCAGGTGCCGAAAAGACCGCAGGACAGATTGATGGCCGACAGCGACCTCATGCAGCTTTACTCGCGCCGGATCCTGGCGCTGACCACCGCGATCCCTCATCAGGGCAAGCTGGAGGGTGCGCAGGCCAGCGTGCTGAAACGCTCGCCGCAATGCGGATCGTCGGTGACGGTGCATCTGACAATGACCGACGGCGCCATTTCGGATTTCGCGCAAGAGGTGCGGGCCTGCGCGCTTGGGCAGGCCTCGGCCTCAGTGCTGGGCCAGGCGGTGATCGGGCTGGACCGCGACACCGTCGCGTCCGTGCGCGATCAGCTGCGCGCCATGCTGACGCAGGATGGCCATCCCCCCGCCGCCCCCTTTGCCGACCTTGAGGCGCTGTTGCCGGCGCGTGCCTATCCCAACCGCCACGCCTCGATCCTGCTGGCATGGGACGCGACGATCGAGGCGATGGACAAGGCCGCCGCCTGACAATTTTCGAACATCTTGAATGAAAAAAACCGGCCCCTGCCAGGGCCGGTCAAGTTGCGCGTGCTGGACAGTGGCGGCGCACAGGCAGGGCGCCGCATCGCAACGCGGGGCAGAGGGAACAGATCAGGCTTGCAGGATCGCAGGCAGCCAAAGCGTCACCACAGTCGTGGTCGCAAGGGCCGTCACGCCGACAAGGTCACAGAGAAAATCGCGGTTCATGGGCAGCAACTCCTTTTCCGTTGCTGCTTTGTTCTCACATTCAGCGATCACTGTAAAGAACATTTTAAGAACATTTTGGTTGTCAGCCGACCTGAACCAGTCGAATCGCCTGATCCTGCTGCATCAGCCACATCAAGTGGCGCAATGCCACGCCGCGCGGGCTGTCCAGCGTCGGGTCGCGTTCCAGCAGGGCGCGCGCATCTTTTCGCGCCACGGCCATCAGGCCGGACTGATGTTCCAGATCCGCGATTCGAAACCGCGGCAGGCCCGATTGCGCCGTTCCGATGACATCGCCCGCACCGCGCATCTCTAGATCCACTTGGGCAATGCGGAAGCCGTCCTCGGTATCGCGCAGGGTGGTCAGGCGTCGGGCACCGGTCTCGTTCAGCGGCGGATGATACATCAGCAGGCAGGTCGAGGCCCCGGTCCCGCGCCCCACCCTGCCCCGCAACTGATGCAGCTGCGACAGGCCAAAGCTTTCGGCGCGTTCGATCACCATGATCGTCGCTTGCGGGACATCCACCCCCACCTCGATCACCGTCGTCGCCACAAGGATCTGCGCCACGCCTGAGGCGAAATCGGCCATCGCCGCGTCGCGCTGGTCGGTGGGCATCTGGCCGTGGACCAGCCGTACCAGATCGCCGAACTGGGCGCGCAGGCTGGTGAACCGCGCCTCGGCGGCGGTCAGGTCGCTGACCTCGCTTTCGTCTACCAGCGGACAGACCCAATAGGCGCGCGCGCCCTGCGCCAGCGCCGCCTTCAGGCGGTCCGTGACCTGATCCAGGCGCTGGTCGCTGATCATCACCGTGGTGATAGGCTGCCGGCCAGGCGGCTTTTCATCCAGCACCGAGACATCCAGATCGCCATATTGCGACAGCGCCAGCGATCGGGGGATGGGGGTCGCGGTCATGATCAGCATGTCGGGCGGAACATCGCCCTTGGCGGCCAGTTCCAGCCGCTGTCCTACCCCGAAGCGATGCTGTTCGTCGATGATCGCCAGCCTCAGGTCGTTGAAATGCACGTCTTTCTGAAAGACCGCGTGGGTGCCGACCAGAATGTCGATGCCGCCGTCGGCCAGGTCGGCCAGTATCTGCTGCCGGGTGGCGGTCTTGTCGCGCCCGGTCAGCGCTGCCAGCCGGATACCTGCGGCGCGGGCCAGGGGCTCAAGCGCGCGGGCATGCTGGCGGGCCAGGATCTCGGTCGGGGCCATCAGCACGGCCTGCCCCCCGGCTTCGACCGCCACCAAGGCGGCCAGCATGGCGACCAGCGTCTTGCCTGCGCCGACATCGCCCTGCAGCAGTCGGTTCATACGGCGGTCGCTGGCCATGTCATCGGCGATTTCCTGAGCCGCGCGGGCCTGCGCGCCCGTCGGAGGCCATGGCAGATGGTCCAGCACCGCGCGCCGCAACCGCCCGTCACCCTCACTGGCCCGCCCCTTCAGCCGCCGCTTTTCGCGCCGCACCAGCGCCAAGGTCATCTGATGCGCCAAGAATTCGTCATAAGCCAGACGCGCCCGTGCGGGACTGTCCAACGACATGTCGGCAGGCGATTGCGGCGCATGGGCCTGCGCCAGCGCCTGCGTGAAGGACGGCCAGCCACGTTCGCGGATCAGCTGCGGGTCGATCCATTCCTGCACCTCGGGGACCAGCTGCAGCGCCGCCTTGGCGGACCGGGTCATCACCCCTTGGGTCAGGCCCGCCGATAGGGGATAGACCGGCTCGAACGCAGGCGGCAGCGGATCGGCCTCGGACAGGATATGGTCAGGATGAACCATCTGGGCGTGGCCGTCGAACAGTTCCAGCTTGCCACTGACGATGCGGCGCTGGCCTGTGGGCAACTGGCCCTCGATCCAGTTTTCGCGCGGACGGAAGAAGACCAGCGTCAGGTCCGTCGTGCCGTCGCTGCAATGCACCCGCCACGGCCTGCCCCTGACCTGCGGCGGATGATGGCGCAGGATGGTCACCGCGATGGTCACGATCTCGGGCGGCCGTGCCTCGGACAGGGCGGCAATGCGGCGGCGCGTTATGCCGCTGGCAGGCAGGGTCATCACTAGGTCGCGGGGCCTCTCGACGCCCATCTGTTCCAGCGCAGCACGCCCCTTGGGGCCGATGCCCGGAAGGGTGTCGATCCCCGCGAACAAGGGAAACAGCGCCGGCGGACGGCCCTTGGGCTGGGTCATTCGGCCCCCGCGATGCGCAGCCATTCGTCCTCATCGATCACCTTGACGCCCAAATCGGCAGCCTTGGTCGCCTTGGACCCCGCCCCCGGCCCCGCGATCAGCAGGTCGGTCTTGGCGCTGACCGATCCGGCCACCTTGGCGCCCATGACCTCGGCCCGGGCCTTGGCCTCGGCGCGCGACATGCGCTCCAGCGTGCCGGTGAAGACCAGCGTCTTGCCCGACACTTCGGTCTGGGCGCTGGCCTTGGCCTCGACGGGTTGAACGGTCAGTTGGGCCAGCAGGCGGTCGATGCCTTGGCGTTCGGCCGGTTGGGCGAATGTGGTCACCAGCGAGTTCACCAGAACGCTGCCGATACCGTCGATACCCGTCAGTTCGGCCCAATGGGGGCTTTCGGCCAGCGCCGCGCGGCGGGCCTTGTCATCGGGCGCCTTGAAGGCGGGTTCGGCAGCGGCCCCGTCGATGGCGGTGACAAGCGCGTCCCAGGTTCCGAAATGCCGGGCCAGGGTGGCGCTGGCGACCTCGCCAAGATGGCGGATGCCAAGCGCGAACAGCAGGCGCGACAGGGGGATGGCCCGCTTGTCCTCGATGGCATCGAACAGCTTGCGGGCCGAGCGTTCGCCGAAACCGTCGCGGTTTTTCAGCCGCGCCAGCTGCGCCCCGTCGCGTTCGGCCAAGGTGAAAATGTCGGCAGGTTCGCGGATCGGCAGGGTGGGGTCGGCAAAGAACATTTCGATCTGCTTGGCGCCCAGCCCATCGATGTCGAAGGCCGCGCGGCTGACGAAATGCTTCAGCTTTTCAACAGCTTGTGCCGGACAGATCATGCCGCCGGTACAGCGCCGGACGCTGTCGCCCGGCTCACGGATCGCATCCGATCCGCATTCCGGGCAACGCGTCGGAAAGACATACGGGGTGTCGTTCTGCCGGCGCGACAAATCCACATCCGCAATCTTGGGGATCACATCCCCGGCGCGATAGACCTTGACCCAATCGCCTTCGCGGATGTCGCGCCCCTCGCGGATCGGCGCGCCGGTGTTGTCGCGACCGGCGATGTAATCCTCGTTGTGCAGCGTTGCGTTCGACACGACGACGCCGCCGACCGTCACGGGTTCCAGCCGCGCAACAGGTGACAGCGCGCCGGTGCGGCCCACCTGGATCTCGATCCGGTCCAGCCGCGTCCAGGCCGTTTCAGCAGGAAACTTATGCGCGATGGCCCAACGCGGCGTGGTGGCCCGGAACCCCAGACGCGCCTGATAGGACAGATCGTTGACCTTGTAGACGACGCCGTCGATGTCATAGCCCAAGGTCGCGCGCTGCTGTTCGATCCGCGTCCAGACCGCGATCAACCCCGCCGCATCCTGACACAGTTCCGTCAGCGGATTGGTTTGAAAGCCCAGGTCGGCAAGACGCTGCACCGCTTGCATCTGGGTCGCCGCCAAGGGCGCGGACAGTTCGCCCCAGCTATAGGCAAAGAACCGCAGCGGGCGGCTGGCGGTCACGGCCGAATCGATCTGCCGCAGAGACCCCGCAGCCGCATTGCGCGGATTGGCAAAGACGCGACCGCCCTCGGCCCGGTTCAAAGCCTCGAAATCGGCATGGGTCATATAGACCTCGCCGCGCACTTCCAGGATGTCGGGGACATCGCCTGACAGCATTTGGGGAATGTCGTCGATGGTCGCGGCATTGGCGGTGACGTTTTCGCCCACCGACCCGTCGCCGCGCGTGGCCGCCTGTATCAGCCGGCCCTTTTCATAGCGCAGGGACAGCGACAGCCCGTCGATCTTGGGCTCGGCTGTGACGTGCAGGGGGGCGTCGGCGGCCAGCCCCAGAAAGCTGCGCACCCGGGCCAGAAAATCCGCCACGTCCTCCTTGGAAAAGGCATTGCCCAGCGACATCATCCGTTGCGCATGGGTGATCTTGCCGAAGCCCTCGGCAGGGGCGGCACCCACCTGCGCGGTGGGGCTGTCGGGGCGGGCCAGATCGGGGAAAGCCTCCTCCAGCAGCGCCAGCCGTGTCTTGGCCGCATCATAGTCGGCATCCGAGATGACCGGCGCATCCTGACCGTGATAGGCGGTGTTCGCGGCGCCGACCTGCGCCGACAGTTCCGCAATCTCGAATGCGGCCTGGACGTGATCCAGATCCGCTACGGGCGGCCGCCCTGCCACATTCTGCGCCATCGTGTCCTCTCTGCCTCGGCATGGCCGGAACGCATCCGGCCATCGGTCCTTGTCAGATCAGGGTATCGCGCAAGGGGGCGCGGTCGTCCAGCACCCGTGATCGATCAGGCGCTGGCCGCGATGCGTTGGTCCGACCCGGCCGCAGGGTCGCGCAGGACATAGCCCCTGCCCCAGACGGTTTCGATATGGTTTTCCCCACCCAAGGCCTCGGAGAGTTTCTTGCGCAACTTGCAGATGAAGACGTCGATGATCTTCAGTTCGGGTTCGTCCATGCCACCATAGAGGTGGTTCAGGAACATCTCCTTGGTCAGGGTCGTGCCCTTGCGCAGGCTCAGCAGTTCCAGGATCTGATATTCCTTGCCGGTCAGGTTCACGGGCTTGCCCTTCACCTCGACCGAACGGGCGTCCAGGTTGACAGTGATCTCGCCGGTCCGGATCAGGGCCTGGCTATGCCCCTTGGAACGTCGGATGATCGCCTGGATGCGGGCCTGCAGCTCCTCGCGGTTGAAGGGCTTGGTCATGTAATCGTCGGCGCCAAATCCGAACCCGCGCAGCTTGCTTTCGGTATCGTCCGACCCCGTCAGGATCAGGATGGGCGTGTCGATGCGCGCCAGTCGCAAATGGCGCAACACCTCCATTCCGTGCATGTCGGGCAGGTCCAGATCCAGCAGGATCAGGTCGTAATCATACAACTTGGCCAGATCTATCCCTTCCTCGCCCATATCCGTCAGAAAGACGTTGTAGCTGGCCGCCGTCAGCATCAGTTCGATCGCACGTGCCGTGCTGGGATCGTCTTCTACCAAAAGAATGCGCATGGCTGATCTTTCCCCCGATTCGCCGCAATGTCATGGGCCGACATTCGGATGAAATGGTTAACATGCGGTTTATCGACCCTAACGTCATGCTGCACGTATCAACCTAGAGTTGTCTATACTTTTGTAGGGATGTCGTCTTCAATGCCGGGGCACCGTGTCTTTCGAACGCCTTGCACCACCCGTCGAACTCCTCGGCCGAAAGGCCATAGCGGCGCAGCGCCTCGTCCCGCGCGATCAGGTGGTGCTGCACGGCCAGCACGACGATCTGCTTGCGGCTGGCCACCCACCGCGTCTGCGGCGATGGCAGGTCCGCCACGCTGATGATGCGTCCGTCATCAAGCGCCGCAATCCGCGGTCCGGTCGTTTTCTTCACGAACATACATGGTGTCCTTTTTCTTCCTGTCCTTTCTTTCGTGACGCAAAGCTTTTAAGTCCGGGTTAGTCGAAGCGGCTTTTCTGCCCCGCGCGGGGTTGAGAATAGCGGGCATTTACATATATTTTGACGCAATCCTGCACTGCATGCCCAAAGCCCCGCGGGGGCGAAAGATCATCCGATGACCACGATTGCCGCCGAACGCGCCGATGCGCGCGATACCGAATTGAACAGCCTCGGCTTTGCCAAACCGCCTGCGCAGACGCGTGTCGTGGTGGCAATGTCGGGGGGGGTCGACAGCTCGGTCGTGGCGGCACAGCTGAAATCCGAAGGCTATGACGTCATCGGCGTCACCTTGCAGCTTTACGATCACGGGGCGGCACTGGCGAAAAAGGGCGCATGTTGCGCGGGTCAGGACATCCATGATGCGCGGCGCGTGGCCGAACGCATGGGCTTTCCGCATTACGTCCTCGACTATGAAAACAAGTTCCGCGAATCCGTGATCGACGAATTTGCCGATGCCTATCTGGCGGGCGCGACGCCGGTGCCCTGCATCCGTTGCAACGAACGCGTCAAGTTCCGCGACCTGCTGGAGACTGCGCGCGATCTGGATGCCGATTGCATGGCGACCGGCCATTATATCCAGCGCAAGGATGGTGCCGCCCGTGCCGAGCTGCACATGGCCGCCGACCCGAACCGCGATCAAAGCTATTTCTTGTTCTCGACCACGCAGGAACAGCTGGATTTCCTTCGCTTCCCCCTGGGACATCTGGTCAGCAAGGACGAAACGCGCGCACTGGCTGCGGAATACGGGCTGTCGGTTGCCGACAAGCCCGACAGCCAGGACATCTGCTTTGTCCCGAACGGCGATTACGCCGCCGTCATCGAAAAACTACGCCCCGGCGCGGCTGATCCCGGCGAGATCGTCGACATGGAGGGCAACGTCCTGGGCACCCATCGCGGCGTGATCCACTATACCATCGGCCAGCGTCGCGGCCTGGGGATCGGCGGTCTTGGCGATCCGCTCTATGTCGTCCGGCTGGAACCCGAAACCCGCCGCGTCGTCGTCGGGCCCCGTGCCGCACTCTCCACCAAGACCGTCAACGTCACCGAGGTGAACTGGCTTGGCGACGGCGCTTACGAAGGCGAGATCCCCTGCCTTGTCCGCATCCGGTCCACCCGCCCGCCGCGCCCTGCGATCCTGCGCGCCCTGCCCGGCCGCCGCGCCGAGGTCGAACTGTTGGACCCCGAAGACGGCGTCAGCCCCGGTCAGGCCTGCGTGTTCTATGAACCCGAAGGCACCCGCGTGCTGGGCGGCGGCTGGATCAGCTTGCGTCGGCGGCCAGCAGCCTGATCCGTTCGATCATCGCGCGTACGCCATTCGACCGCTGCGCGGACAGATGTTCATCCAGCCCCAGCCGTGCCAGCGCGGCGGGGGCATCGACGTTTTCGACCTCGGCCACGGGCAGACCCGAATACAGGGCATGCAGGACGGCGATCAGGCCGCGAACGATGATCGCGTCGCTGTCGCCTTGAAAATCGAACCTGCCGTTCTCGATCTGCGGCAGGATCCAGACCTGGCTGGCGCAGCCGTCGACCTTGGTGGCGGGCACCTGAAAGGCCGGGTCCAGACCGGGCATGGCCTTGCCCAGTTCGATCACGTGGCGATAGCGCTCCTCCCAGTCATCCAGGAATTCGAACGTCTCGGCGATATCCTCGAAAGCGGCGGTGGGCATGGGTCTCTCCGTTTTGCGCAAGAAGGCCTAGCCCGACCGCGCCCCAAGGTCAAAGAGGCTTTTACGCGCGCCCCGTTTCCCCTATCACCAAGGGCAAATGCCGAAGGGATGCGCCATGACCAGACTGACCCTGCCCCTGTTGATCGCCGCCGCGCTGGTGTCCGGATGCGGACGGTTCGGGGATAGCGGCTGGAACCCGCTGTCCTGGGGCGGACGATCGGTCCCGTCATCGCTGGCCCCCGAAGGCGGCTATGTCACCCCCGAAGACCAGCGCCCCGCCATCCCCCAGATCCTGTCGGCCGAGTGGGAACCCCTGTCCGAGGGACGGCTGCTGGTCGTGCGCGGCCTGGCCCCCACCAAGGGCTATCATTCGGCGGAACTGGTCACCGTCCGACCCCAGCCCGGCGACCGCCTGACGCCCGATGCGGATGGCGTTCTGCGCCTGCGCTTCGTCGCAAGCCCGCCCCCTGCCGACGCCGCCGCGGCAGGGCTTGCATCGAACCCTGCGACCGACCAGATCATCGTCGGCCTGCCGCTCAGCTTCCTTCAGCTTGGCAAGATCTATGCCGTCGAAATCTCGGGCGCCAATCAGACCGTCCAGCTGCCGCGCTAAGTCCCTTGCACCGCCCGCGCTGCCGCGCTAATCCGCCCCAGTCGGAGGCGTGGCAGAGTGGTTTAATGCACCGGTCTTGAAAACCGACGTGGGTGAAAGCCCACCGTGGGTTCGAATCCCACCGCCTCCGCCATTTATCAGCCGAACCGGCTGTATTTTAAGGTTAATTTTGGGTGCTAGTTTTTTATCCCCCCATCTGCCCCCCCACGCGTGTCGGGTAGCAGTGGGACGGGTTGAGAATCAAAAGGCTCGGAACGACGCGAAATTGGTTAGGCTTCTGATCTGTCGATTATCCCTAGGAGCGCTCCCGCCTAGTCTTGCGGAGAGAAAGACGTCAGACGCATCATGCCGCAAGATACTGCCAACCCCTTGGGTCCTGCAGCCTTCTTGTGCCCATAGCCAGGATCACTCTGGAAGCTCGCTCGTCGCTGGAGGGCGTAGGGCTGACGGCGGCAGCCTTCAATGCTTTGGCCGGCTGTGACATTTCCTACAACATGACGGCGGCGCGCTTCGCCACGATCATGTCGTTGCGCCCTTGCAGTCGGCCGAGGAGCTGTCGCAGGTCGAGGCGAAGACCGCGGGCCTGCTGACGGCGATTAAGGACGGCATGTATCACTCGTCGAAGAAGGCCAAGATGGAGGCTCTCGAGGCGCGGAAGGCGGGGCTGAACGCAACGCTGGCGGAGGCGCTGCAAGACCATATGAGCCGGCCTGCAGTAACGGGAATCCTGCGGGGCCTAATCCGGGAGATCCGGATGGTCCCCGAGGCGGCTGCGCCGGGCGGGCACCATGTGGAGCTGTTGGGCGAGCGTGCGGGGATCTTGGGTCTTACATAAGACGCTACGGGTGGTGGGCGTCCGGACATGACGAAGCCCCAGCGTGTTGCCGGGGCTGGTAATGGGTCCGTAACGGTGGTTTGGGGGACAGGATTTAACCTCAACCGAACAGCTGCAGTCCTGCAGCAGTCGCATGCGACCTTCAGGTTATGAGGCGGACCAAAAGGAGAACATCAGGCCCTTAGATTTCAACCACTTACGCGCCAACCCGTTGATTTCGATTGATTACCTTGCCGCTCTCAACCGCAACCGGCGGAAGCAGATGTAGCCCAAACCGTGAAAGACGTAGATCGGCAGGTTGACCTATTGTTGACCCGAAACCTTCGCCCTCGACCGAACTCGTCAAAATGCTAACCCCTCTGCCCCGCCGCCGCAGGCCGGACATTTCCGTTGCCAGATATCTGAGCCATTCGCCCCATAGCGATGACCGCAGCTTCCGCACCGGAGGACATAGACGACCTGGTTGTGGTCGTTGCCCGGCAGATCGGTAGCCTGCAAAACCTCCTGGCCGTTCTTGTTCACGTAGCCCGCCTTGGTCGTCTTGCCGCCACTGCTAGCGCCTGCCACCTTTGCCTTAGGCTTTGCGGTGGGCTTGGCCTTTTCGTTGGCGCCCAAGAGACTCCCAGTATCCAGCCCTCGACCTGTGCCACTGCCATTTCGGGCGGCGAGAGCTCGGGCGTCATCGCCTTCAGAAGCCCCCCGTCTGCAGCCGCTTTCGAGAGCCAGGCCGCCACGCTGTAGGCATCGTGTTGATCCGGTGTGCGATCCTCCACAGGATAGCGCGCGCTCCACAGTCGTGGGTAAACCTCGAGGACCACCGACTTTCCCACCGGCACCTCCCAGCCATCGAAGGGCCAGAAGTGAACTCGATTGCCCAGTTCGCGTCGGATATGAAGCAGCCAAGGGATTCCGGCATGCGTGGACTTAGCCACGGACCCTTGCACGTCGAAATGAAACACCGACTTCGCCCCGGAGGATCGCTCTTCCGTTATGCGGCGCCAGCGCGGGCTTCCCTCGCGCGCCGCCCCGTTCCCGGCCGTGCCGAAGCGCACGAAATCGACATAGGTATGATCAGCATCCGTCGGCCAATGTCGCTGGAAATCATCGAGGAACGCGGGCCATTCTGGCGGCAATCCGTGGACCTCGAAGTAGCGCAAGGGAAACGAGAAAGCGTGATCGATCCCGACGACCGTCGGGATGTCCTCGGCGAGTCGTTCGACCAGCCATTCCGCGATCCCGCGCCGCGTCCAGTATCGCTTCGGTGAGGGCGGCGGGGCAACCTCCCGGGGCGCCTCGCCCCGGTCGCCCATGTAGACCCGCAGCCCCTTCAGGCTCGAGTTGGCCGTCTCGGCGCCCGAGTAGTCGATGCCGATAGCCCGGGCAAAGGTTACAGATTCGCCGGTCATGACGCACCAAAAATGAGATCGATCAGAGGCTTCACCTCAATCGCCGCCTGGAAGCAGGGACAGGCCGAGTTCCTTCAAGAAGCCATTGTGCCTCGAAGTTGCCTCCCGCACCTGCTTCTCGATTTCGACCAGTTCCCTTTGGGTCTCTGCTAGTTCGATCTCCTCCTCTCCAACCGCTGTGCTGATGTACCGGGAGATATTGAGGTTGAAACCCTCCTCGGCGATGCGCTCCATGCTCACACGCTTGGAGTACCGATCTTCTTCCTTGCGGAACTGGTAGGTCTCAATGATCTTGCCGATGTGCTCATCTGTCAGCTGGTTCTGACGCTTGCCCTTCGCATAGTGCTCGGCTGCGTTGATGAAGAGCACGTCATCCGGCTTCTTGCACTTCTTCAGCACAAGAATGCAGACCGGGATGCCGGTGGAATAGAACAGGTTTGCGGGAAGGCCGATCACCGTGTCGATGTGCCCGTCCTTCAGCAGCTTGGTGCGGATACGCTCCTCTGCCCCGCCCCGGAAAAGCACACCGTGAGGCAGGATGATGGCCATCACGCCTTCATCCTTCAGATAGTGGAAGCCGTGCAAGAGGAAGGCGAAGTCAGCGGCTGACTTCGGCGCCAGTCCGTAGTTCTTGAACCGCACATCATCGCCCATCGCTTTGGTCGGTTCCCAGCGGAAGCTAAAGGGCGGGTTGGCGACCACGGCATCGAAGGAAGGCTTCTTGGCCGGGTTCAGCTCGCGCATAATATCCCAGTCATTGGCCAGGGTATCGCCGTGGAAGATCTCGAACTCGGTGTCCTTCACCCCATGCAACAGCATGTTCATACGGGCGAGGTTGTAGGTCGTGATGTTGCTTTCCTGGCCGAAAATCTTGCCGATGCCATGCGCGCCCATCCGCTTGCGCACGTTCAGCAAGAGCGAGCCCGATCCGCAAGCAAAGTCCAAAACGCTTGCCAGGCGATCCTTCTGGCCTGTCGCGGGTTCCTGGCTGTCGAGGGTGACGATCGCCGAAAGGATATCCGAAATCTGCTGCGGCGTGTAGAATTCCCCCGCCTTCTTGCCCGAACCGGCAGCAAACTGGCCGATCAGGTATTCATAGGCATCGCCCAGATGGTCGACCTCGTTCGAGAACTCTGCCAGCCCTCTCGCGATCTCGGCGATGATCGAACAGAGCTTCTTGTTCTTGTCCGCCTGCGTCTTGCCCAACTTTTCCGAGTAAAGGTTGATCTCTGAGAATAGCCCGCCGAACGTGCTCTGGAAGGACTCGTTCTCGATGTGCTTGAACCCGTCGTAGAGCGTGCCGATAAGCTCGTCGCTCTGCCGTCTCGCCAAATCGGCGATGTTGTTCCACAGATAGAGTGGTTCGATCACATAGTGCACCTTGCGGCGCATCTGCTTTTCGAAATCGCCGACATCACTGAGGTTGCGCCGATACCAGAGCTGCAAGGGCGTTGCGATGTCCGAGTTATTCGGATCGTCAAGATTGACTTGCACCTCATCTATGCTGCGAGCGTTCTGCCGCGCTTTCGCCGCTCGTTCAGAGGCTTCGGCCCTGTGTGCTGACACCCGCGCTCGTTCGGCGGCAACGTCTGCGTCACTTGGATAGTCGCCGCCGAGTTCCCGCTTCGCCGCGGCCTCGTAGTTGTCCGACAGATAGCGCAGGAACAGGAAGGACAGCATGTAATCGCGGAAGTCGTCCGCGTTCATCGCCCCGCGCAGCGTGTCGGCGATGTTCCAGAGCGTCTTGCCCAGCTTTTGTTGGATTTGGTCGTTCATTGTGCGGGGGCTTCCTGAGGAACGGGCGCGGGCGCCGGGGCTGTCGCTGTGGCTGGAGGCTTGGTCGGAGCGGCACCTGGCAAGGCGAACTCGAACCGCGTGAGGAATTCGCTCAGGATGCGCCGGAAAAGTTCCTTGTTGTCCTCACCCATCTCTGTGGGTTCGTGGATGGCGTAAGCGCCGTGGCTCAACAAGTTTAGGGCTCGGTTGAACAAGGCCCGATCTTCATCCTTGTCCAGTGCCTTCAGGCAAAAGGCGATGCTCGGGTGCCCGAAGAACGACGCTGTCTTTTCCATCACGCTGCGCAAGGCATTGAAGTGGAAGGTGTAGAGCTTGCCCTTCTTCGGATCAGCCGCGCGCTGCAATTCGGCGAGCGTGGCTACATGGTGAAAGAAGGGCGTGTCCTCCGTTGCCTGAAGCGTGTAGGTCCCGTCGCCACTTGGCCGGTGCAGGAAATAGCGCCGATGGTCGACCGACGGCGCGTCATCGATCTTCCGACCAAGCTCGTTGCACATGACGTTGAAGAACAGCGCATGATGCGAAGAGAAGATCACCTTGATCGGGGCTGGCTTGCCTTCCGCGTCCTTTCGCGTGGCTGCACGACGAAGGAGCTTGGCCAGGTCGCAGGCGACGGAAATCGCGTTGTTGTCGTCCAGCGACGAGATCGGGTCATCGATATAGAGGTACTTCTTTCCCTGATAGGATTCATGCCCATCCAGCATCCGTTCGCAGATGGCCATGAAGATGCACCAGATGAAGATGTTCTGTTCGCCCCGCGATACCTTGATGTTGGCCTCGCCACCCTTGCGGAAGCTGACGAAATCCGGCTTGGAGATGGTGTCCTTGCCCTGCTGGACGTCCTTGTAGGTGAAGTCGAACTCGAAGTCGGCGTAGCGGGAAAGGTAACGGGCGATGGTTTCGTCCAGCGCAAGTTCCGTCATCGCGTTGAAGAACGACGACTTCTCATTCAGTTGCAGGCGGCGCACACTGTCACCCTCAAGGTCGTTCTCCCACACGAACAGGTCCTCGGTGAAGGCGTTGAAATACAGTGTGTCGGGCGTGCCTGTCGGGTTCTTCTTGTTCTTGCGCTTGCCTGCGTCCTTGAACTCCATCGACAGGCGAGTCTTGCCGGTCCGGTTGTAGGCATAGATCAAGACCAGCGACGCTGCCCCGGTTGGATTGGTCAGATCGTCGCGAAGCCTGCCCACCAAGCTCTTCAGGTTCTTGTAAGTGCTCATGCCTCATCCTCCCCGACCTTAGGGAAAAGCTGCTGCATCAGCCCCTTCTTATGGGTTTTAAGCGCGTCGAGCTTTTTGGCCTCGGCGGCGATGTGGTCATCCAGTGAGGTGAGGCATTCGGCAATGCGCTGTTGCTCAGAGGGCTTCGGCACAAAGAACTTGTAGCGCAAGAACTGCGCACCGTTGATGGAATTGATCGTCGCTCCAAGGTCTCCGGCGACCTGCTTCTGGTATCTTGACGTCTGGAAAAGCTGAAAGACGAATTCCGGGGCATGAGATCGGAAAACGGTCATGAAGGCGCCATGCGTGCAAAGAGGCATTCCACGAGGAATAAGGGCCGTCTTTCCTATCAAGGCTGTCGAACCATTTCGAACGCAAACCAAGATGTCATTCGGCTGGGATAGGTTCGCTCCCTTTATGTTCGGCTCCACATAGACGCAATCATTTAGGTCGATCTTCCCGCCTTGGATATTTGATGACCGCAGAACCAAGAGTCCCTCGTCCCGAACATCGTCTGGGCTGTAAGTCAGGCCCGAAACGAGCTCGCCCAACGTGCTTAACCGAACCTCGTCCCACTTCCCCGCACCCTCGAACTCGGGGAAGCGGAGGCGGGGTTGGGTTTCGCCTTCCTGGGGGAAAAGCTGCTGCATCAGGCCCTTCTTGTGGGCCCTCAGCGCCTCCACCCTCCGCCCCTGCGCGGCAATCAGCGCGTCCGCCGAGTCCAGACAGTCAGCGATCTTTTTCTGTTCGGCCTCGTCCGGCCGCCATGCGTTTGTCGACAAAAACTGAGTAACGGAGATATTGAACCGGCCTGCTCTGGCGCCCTCATTTACGAGCCCACCCAGCGCTGGATTGTGGCTTCCCGACTCGAAGTACCATTCCCAGAAGGCTGGGTTTTCACTCGAATGGAAGCGGAAGCATTTATAGATCGGCGAGACGATCCCACCCTCATGGACGGAAAGCCGTTTGATCGTTCCGAAGCTTGACGCCTTGGTTGTCCGGTCATTGTAGACGAAGTCGTCTTTGCGAATCTTCAGATAGCGATCAGTGCTGTTGCCAGCGATCTTCTTTCCGAAGTATTCGCTCTGAAGAACAAGGCCATGCTCGCCCGAAAGGCTTAGCACGTTGTCCGCGTCGCCGGTTGTCGCCCGATCAGTTACAGGTCGAGCAAGCTTCTGGAGCGGTATCTCTTTCCAACCATCAGCCTCCTCGAACTCAGGAAACCGCAGCTTCGGTATCAAGGCTGTTCCGCCGCCCATCTCGACCGATGACTTCCCCTTACTGCTCATAAGCGCTCAGCCCCGAAATCTCCCGCCCACCGGCCCGCTTCAGCAGCAGCGGCATCAGGTCGGCCATCAGGTCGAGTTCCTTCACCCGACGCGCCTTCCAGTTCAGGCCAAGGGGGTCCATCAGGTCGGTCAGCGCCTCGCCGTCAAAGATCATGCGCTGCAGGATAGCATCGACAAAGCCTTGCAGCGCCTCGGTTGCCAGCCCGTGCTTGCCCGCGATCCCCGCCAGTTCCGCCGCGTTCTTCTCTGCCTTGAAGCGGCTATAACCGTCACGGATGGCCTTCTCGCTAAGGCCCTCGCCCGCCTTGAGGGTGCCGATGTAGGCCGCGATATCCTCACGCTCTTCCATGAACTTGGCGTCGGACTGGATCAGGCCGATCAGCTCCTCGCGGCTCATCTTCTGCTTGCCAGGCGTCGCCTCGGAATAGCGGGCGATCAGACCCATGATGTAGTCATAATCGATCACGGCCGAGGCGAAGAGAACGAACTCGAAATCCAGCTGGTCGGCATCCTGGCTGGGCTTGTCCGCGCCCTTGCCCTGCTGGGCCCGAAGGCGCTGGGCGGTTTCCAGATAGGCGCCGCGGAAGCCAAGCAGGTTGTCGCGGGGCAGGACCTGTTCGATGGTGTTGCGGTGTTCGTCGGTCAGGTCGGTGTACTGGTCAAGCTGTGTCTTGAGCCGCTGGACTTCTTTGAAATGCTCGATGAACGCCGCACGGGCTGCGTCGCCCTTGAGATTCGGCACGGCTTCCGGGGCGCAATCAAGGCCCTGCGACTTCATGAAAGCGTCAAGCTTCTGCACCGCAGCTCCCAGCTTCTGGATGACCACCGGGGCTTTGTCGACCAACCAGATTTCGCTGGCCTTTTCTGCAGCGGCTTCACCTGAAAACATCGCGATGGCAGCATCGACTGCGCTCTGTTGCTGGCGGAAGTCGAGGATGTGGCCATAGGGCTTGGTGGCGTTCAGTACCCGGTTGGTGCGCGAGAAGGCCTGGATCAGACCGTGATGCTTGAGTTTCTTATCGACGTAGAGGGTGTTCAGGAATTTGGAGTCAAAGCCGGTCAGCAGCATGTCTACGACAATCGTGATGTCGATCTTGTGGTGCGGCTGGTTCGGGTAAGCCTTCTTCAGGTCGGCATCCGGCCATTGCTGGTCTTTGATCCGCTTCTGCACATCCTGATAGTAGAGGTCGAATTCGCCGATCTTGTGGTTGGTGCCGTACTGGACGTTGTAGTCAGCGAGGATGGCCTTCAGGGCCTCCTTCTTCTTCTCCGGCTCGACTTTGTTGTCTTCCCTCTCGTTTTCAAGGTCCTCCGAAAGCTGTTCTATGTCCTTCTTCGCCTCAGGGGTTTCCGCAAGCTGGGCAGGCGGGGAAAAGACGCAGGCGATGTTCAGCGGCCGGAAGCCAGGATCAGCGGCCAGCTTCTCTGCCTGCATGATCTTGAAAAGGTCGTAGTACGCAATGGCGTCATTGATCGACGATGTGGCGAGCAGAGCGTTAAAGCGGCGGTGACTCGTGGCCCGGTCATGCTTGGCAAGGATAGCTTCGATCACAGCCCGTTTGGCCAACGGCTCGCCTGGCTTCGGCAGAGTTTTGCCCTGCGGCTTGAAATAGTCGACATGGAACCGGAGAACGTTTCCGTCCTCGATGGCATGGGTGATCGTGTAGGTGTGAAGGCGCTGCTGGAAGAGGTCTTCCGTCGTCATCATGCTGGCTTGGGTATCTTCGATCTTCTCGCGGTTTGAGTTTTTGTCGAAGATAGGCGTGCCGGTGAAACCGAAGAGCTGGGCGCGCGGAAAGAACTCCTTGATCGCCTTGTGGTTCTCGCCGAACTGCGACCGGTGGCATTCGTCGAAGATGAAGGCGATGCGCTTGTCGCGCAGAGGCTCCAGTTGTTCCTTGAAGCTCTTCTTGCCGTCCTTCTTCTGCCGCTTGTTGCGCTTGCTGTTCTCGTCCAGCGCCAGCCCAAGCTTCTGGATCGTGCAGACGATGACCTTGTCGGCGTAGTCGTCAGATAGAAGGCGACGAACGAGGGAGGCGGTATTGGTGTTCTCCTCGACACAGCCTTCCTGGAACTTGTTGAACTCTTCGCGGGTCTGGCGATCGAGATCCTTGCGGTCCACAACGAACAGGCACTTCTCGATGTCGGGATTGTCCTTAAGGAGCGTTGACGCTTTGAAGGAGGTAAGCGTCTTGCCGCTGCCCGTCGTATGCCAGATGTAGCCGTTTCCGCAGTCCTGGGCGATGGAGTCGACGATCGCCTTGACCGCGTAGACCTGATAGGGCCGCATCATCAGAAGCTTCTGCTCGCTTGCGACGAGCACCATGTATCGGCTGATCGTCTGGCCGAGGGTGCATTTCACCAGAAAAGTTTCGGCGAAGCTTTCGAGATGGACGATCTTCTTGTTGTCGACGTCCGCGAATTCGTAGACCGGCAGGAAGCGCTCTTCCGTGTTGAAGGCGAAATGGCGCGCGTTGTTGTTTGCGAAATAGAACGTCCGATCGCGGTTGCTGACAATGAACAGCTGAAGGAAGCAAAGGATGGTCTTGGTATAGCCGTTCCCCGGATCGTTCTTGTACTCGACGATCTGCTCCATGGCGCGTCGCGGGCTTATCCCGAGGGTCTTCAGTTCGATCTGAACGACCGGCACGCCGTTGATCAGGAGAACAACGTCATAGCGGTGGTGGCTGTTGTCCGTGTTGATCCGGAGCTGGTTGACAACCTCGAACGAGTTCTTGCACCAGTCCCTGATGTTGACGAGCGTGTAGTTCAACGGCGTGCCGTCATCGCGGGTGAAGTTGTTCCGCTCCCTTAGGGTGCGGGCCGCTGTGAAAACGTCCGATGTGACGATTTCGTCAAGAAGCCGCTGGAACTCGCCATCGGTCAGCGTGACCCGATTCAGCTGTTCGAACTTTCTCCTGAAGTTTGCTTCCAAGGAGGCTCGGTCACGAATATCCGGGCGATACTCATATTTCAGGTCGCGCAGCTTGGCGACCAGATCCTCTTCAAGGTCTCGCTCAGCCTTGCTCATAGGTATGGCAGCACTCATTGCGTGAAACATCCCGTCGAAGTGATCGGGTTTTCCCGGACCCGGTCGGAAGCGTGATTTCGCCGGGCCTCTGTTGCCCCCAGGCCCGCGATTGCCTTTGCGCCAATTGCTTGCTCAATCACTCGTCTACCCTGCCAGCTTTATCGGGGCTCTTTTGTTGGCCCATTTCAATATCCTTCAAGCGATCGTACTCTTCGATCGCCAGTACCACAACGACTGGTCGCCCATGTTTTGCAACCGCGACGGGCCCAGATCGAGCCAGATCGATCAGACGACCGAAGCCGTATTTGGCGTCTTTTGCACTGAGGGTCTGCACGCCGTACTCCGCCCCTTGTCATGCGCACTTTTGGCCATTTTGGCCGAACTTAGCAACCTCTGTTGTTCTGAATCGCGCTGATGCAGTGACTGCTACTGGAACCGAGCCGCATGAAGCAGACGGGTTATTAATGCCCGCCTACTGCACGCCCTGGCTCTCGCTGAACTGGCAATAAATCGACCCCGCCCAGCGCCGCAAACCTGTCGTGGATGGACTGCCCAAGATTCCTGGGGGCTCCGGCGGGAGCAAGCGCCACGCGCAAGATTTCCCGCGCTTCTGCTTCCATCGAACGGCCGTTCTTCGCCGCCCGCACGCGCAGGCGGCGTTTCAAATCATCATCCAGATTGCGAATCGTGATGCTGGCCATGGCCCCCTCCTTGTTCGAAGGTGCGCAGGCCACGACCAGCTTTCAAGCGACGTTCGATCGGACACTGGCGGTTTCGCCCTCCCCCACCACCCTCAGCCTGGGCTTCAGCATCTCCCCCACGGCATTGACCCCGGCGCGCAGGGGCGCATCGATCAGGTGGGCGTAGCGCTGGGTAGTGCCGATCTGGGTGTGACCGAGGAGGCGGCCGATCATTTCCAGCGATGCGCCGCCCGAGACCAGTAGCGATGCGAAGGTGTGGCGCAGGTCGTGGATGCGGACGTCGGGGATCTGGGCCACCTTCTGCATCTTGGGCCAGAAGCGCTTGGGATCACCGACCGGCTGGTCGGGCACGTCGCCCGGAAAAAGGAACGGGCAGCCCTTGGGGACGATTTCACGGCGCAGACGGATCAACGCGACCGCCTCGTGCGAAATCGGCACGCGGTGGATGCGGCGCTGTTTGGTGTAGGCGGCCTGCTTGGTCCAGATCGCAAGGTCGAGGTTGAACTGATCGAAGGTGGCCGTCCGGACCTCGCCCAGACGGGCGCCGGTCAGCATGCAGAGGCGGATGATGCTGGCGGCGCGCTGATCCTCGTCGACGGCCAGGGCGTTGGCCAGGCGTTCGATCTCCTCGAAGGACAGAAACCGGTCGCTGGCCACCTCGGGCCGCCTCCGAAAGCCGAAGGTCGGATTGTCGGGGCGCATCTTCCACAGCATGGCGAGGTTGAACATCTTGCGCAGCATCTCGCCCGCCCGGTTGGCGCGGACCGGCGTGGGCTTGGGCGGGGCCAGTTTCTTGCGCCGCTTCTGGGTTGGTTTCTTCTTCGACGGCCGGGCACGACCCGCGGCGATCTTGGTCAGGAGGCGATCAACATCCGTCGGTGTGATGTCCGCCACCTTGCGGTTCTTCCACTCGGGCAGGACCAGCTTTTCCAGCATGCTCTTCTGGTCCGAGGCGTTGGTCGGGGCCAGCTTCGGCAGGTGTTCCTCAATGAAGCGCTCGGCCAGTTCCTTAACCGTGGGCGCCCCACGGGCTGCCTTGCGGGTGTCGAGGGGGTCATCCCCGCGATCGATTTCACGGATTAGGTGCCTCGCTTCATCCCGGGCGGCGGTGACCGACCATGTCGGCCAGACCCCGATCGTGAAGCGCTTTTGCTGGCCCGCGATCCGGTAAGATCAGCACAAACCCCTTGCGCCCGGTGGTGTAGACACAGAGCCCGAAACCGGGGGTATCGGTGTTTTCCGGGGCAGATCAAGCGGAGCGCGTCGTCTAATACCCCATGGAGGCAGCTGCGCTCGGAAGAATAGTTACGGTCTGCTAACTGACTAGCCCGGCAGCCTTCACGGCCTGGCTCGTTCTCCATCTTGCCCAGCGCTTGCGCTGAGCCTCGGCGATCCGAGCTCTGCCTTCGACGGTTGTAGGTCCGGTAGATCTACCTCCGTGAAACTTGCAGCGTCGCTTGCCGGGCTCTGACTTCATCTGGCAGGCTGTGCCCTTGCGCGTCTTCGCCTTACAGCGCACCCGACGGTTGGCTTTGATAGCTTTTAGGCGCGCTTCCACGGCCTGAATCGTGTTTAGCATCAGTGCATCTTGGCGTGCCATCTCTTGTGCTCGGCGATCTATCGAGGACCTCCTGACTGGCAGGACTACGAGCGCATCCGGCAGGGTCAGCACCTCACCCATGCGTTCCACCGCCCAGGCGCTGCGTTCGACCTTCGCCTTGCATTCCCAATAGCTGACAGCGTGACGGCCTATACCTGCGCGCTGTGCCAGTTCGGTTTGCGACAGTCCGGCGGCTTTACGAATGGCCGCCAACTCGGCTCCGGTCATGTCACAACCCTTGCCCTTTACAGCATCCGGTCTGGCTACAATCGCCATCACGGCTTACCCAAGCCTTGCAGATGCCGCAGAACAGCCGCCCTGCCGGGCCGTGCTGGTCCCAGACTGAAAGCTGGCGCCATTCATCCATAGACACCACCCGGCCTGTCCAGGTGCGGCGATAGTCCTCAGCGCTCGGGATCAACTCATTCGGCGGTGATCCAGAAGGTGGGGTGGGCGGCAAAGCACATGATCCGGCATCTTTGAGTGCAGCAGACATGTGCAACTCGATCGGTGCGGAGTTAGCAGCAGAGTACAGCTGCGATTCCCGCGATCCCCGCGATTTCAGTTCCGCTGAGTCGCAAGTATCGCAAAAATCGCAGCGTGCTTGAGGCCCGTCTAGAATTTCGGCCAGCGCGGCTTTTACGTCAAACAGCATGGCGCGGCCTAAGGATCCGGTAAGCTTCTTTTCGCGATATGCCGCGCACCTCTGTCCCCGGCAGAAGAGGCGCAAGCCACCCGGACTTGACCAGCAGTTCCAGTGGTTTCTTCAGTCTGGCGCGTTCCCGCAGCCCATTTGGGCCCTTATTCAGGATATCACTCGGCACCACCTCATCATGCTGCCATTTATCCAGCAGCCACAAGCGCAACTGTTCAGCCTTCGTAGTTTCCTCAGAAACAAGGCCAGCCTCAGCCAGGCGCTGCGCCTCGCCCAGATAAAACTGTGCCAGTTCGACTCCCCACCCCATCGCTTCCGGCGTCACATCAACGGCGTCCAAGCTGTGAAACAGGGTCAGCACCCCGGCAATGCGTGCCGCCTGTTCTGCTGACTTGCTGGCGTAGGCCCGGACATGCTCCATCAACTGCCCCGGCCCCTGCGCCCGCTCCACCGCATCATAGAAGCGCCACAGCATTTCCCTCGCTCCGCCCGACAGCGGCAGCCGTGCCGGTGTTAGTTCCTGCGGGCTATCGCCAGTCGGCATCGGTGCATCCAACAGCTCGCGCAGGCGGGCCTTGAACGCGACCACGGCCACATCGCTCGCCTCCTTACGCCCACGCCGCAGCCGGGTGCCGATGGTACTCGGCGGCTCGGTGATCAGGAAGCGCGCCAGAAAGCCCTGTCCCGACGCCTGCGGATCAGCCATCAGCGGCCGCGCAGCCACAGGCTGGGCCATGAGGTGCATGGCAAGCCGACGGCCCGGATAGCTACTGGCTCCGTCGCCGGACCGGATGCGGTTCACGGTGTCGCCGTTCCAAAGCTGGGACAACCCCGCAATAGTCTTCAACTTGTTGTCGCTGTTCATGGCGTGCCCCCCGATGAAGCCACCTGCCTCATCGGAGAACAGCCCCAGCGCCGGCCGCCCCATCTGATACAGTTTCAACAGCCCCTCGAACGTCGGTTCCTGCGCCGTGACGTTGGCCAACAGCGGTGCGCGGGGTTCTGGGCCCAAGGCACGAAGATCGGCCTCCGCCCCGGCCGCCTTAATGTTGTCTGTCCCTGCCGCCTCGACCAGCATCCGCTTTCGCCGGCCGGTCCAGACTTCACGCGCAACCTCATATTCTGCTACGGCTTCACGATAAGCTTCGGCCCGATCTTTCTCATGGTCGCGAACCCCCTGCATCAGCAACCGATCACAGGACGATTTGCGTTCGCCGCTTTCGGCAATGGTCAGGCAGAACAGCGAACAAGGCGCGTCACCGCCTAGCGTTTCCACGTCAGCGAAACCCTGCACGGCCAATGAGGCAACAGACAAGGCCGATTGCGCGGCAATGCCCAGGGGTGCTTGGGTAATGTCCTGCACAGCCTCGACGACTTGCCGCAGCGGACCAAGAGCATGGGCGGGATAAGCGGCACCAGGCGGGATCTCCCGCAACAGCGGCTGCGGCCCTTCGGCCTTGAAGGGAGTAGATTCGGGCAGGGCGTTCATCCGCGAGCCCCTTTCATCAACAAGATGTCGTTCCAGTCGCGCCCCTGCGGCGCGGGAAGCAGACTGACAGACCAGCCCAAGGCATCGGCACGCTCGGCCAGCTTGTGTCCGGCTGCCATTCCGGCTGGGTCACCGTCGCTGGCGATGGTCAGGTAGTGCGGGCGGTCGGGAAGGCGAAGGGCGGCGATGCCCGGAGCAGACAATGCGGACCAGATGGTTGCAGGCGTGCGCAGCAAGCCGCAGGACAGGCTCAAGGCCGTCTCGATGCCCTCAGCCACCACAAGAGGTCCAACGGCCTCAGCAACTCTTACAGCGCCGCCCGAAGCTGCGCCCTGCATGGCCTTGGTCGGTTCAGCATCGGCCTTACCACTGCCATCCGGGCGCAGATAGGTGCGATGGATCGCGGTGCGGGGCAGCCCTTCAATCAGCGCCACCATCGCCGGGAAGCGTCGAGCGGTCGGATGCCAGCATTCGGGATGAAAGCGCAGCGTGTCCGGTAGAGCGCAGGTGATGCCCCGACCGCGCAAAT
Source organism: Paracoccus sediminilitoris (assembly GCF_003259195.1). Classification (GTDB taxonomy): domain Bacteria; phylum Pseudomonadota; class Alphaproteobacteria; order Rhodobacterales; family Rhodobacteraceae; genus Paracoccus; species Paracoccus sediminilitoris. Next base: position 2,743 of record NZ_QJPK01000022.1, on the reverse strand, counting down.
AGGTTTCCACGATCGTGCCGCTGATCGGCAGCGCCTCGCGCCACGTGGCCAGAGCCTTGCGTTCGGCGCGCTCTGCGTCGGCTCGGTCCTGCGCCTCGCGCAGGGCCAGTCCCATAACGTCGGGCGGCTGGTGTCGGGGATGTCCATTCAGCAAACCCCTGTCGCGCAGGGATTTCAGAACATCCTCAAAGCCACAGCCCGTCTTGCAGTGCAGAAGCAAGCGTCCATCGGTCCCGTCCGCCAGAGTCAGGCTGGGCCTGCGATCGCCGTGCGCAGGGCAGCAGGTCATGCCGTAGCGGCCATACCACTTACCTCCGAGTTGCAGGGTTAGGGTGCGCGCATCAGCCATGCAAAGCGCCCCTAAGACCGACCTGCACCGCGATGTGCTTGATCGTCAGCACGAGACGACGACCGTAGACCCCGAAGCAAGCGGGGTTCGTTGATTGATGCGCGCGGAAGACGTCCGGGCATTCCGGAAGGGTGGTCTGAACAGGCTGTACCCGCTCCAGACCGCAAAGATGGTTCATCTCTTGAGATCCTTGTGTCTTGCCGACAAAGGGGGCTCGCGCTACATTTCGGAGCATCACCTCAACCGAAACGAATAGCACCGCTGCCCTTTTGCCGGGCGGCGGCTCACTATCAGTCCGTCAGCGGACGCTGGGCCAGCCATTCGTTAATGGTGTTCTGCTGCCAGCCGACGGCCTTACGGGTCAACTTGACAGGTTTTGGAAACTCGCCATCTGCCATCAAACGGTAGATCGTCGAACGGCTGAGGCCAGTGAGGCGCTCGACCTCGGGCCTACGGAGGATGTGGTGGGTCATCTGGTTCTTCCTGCGCTTCTTTTAGAATACGCTGGAAGGCTGACCTCATGTGTTCAGGTACGCAACCTGAGGAAGACGGTGATAATCCTAGAGGTGGCGGCAATTCTTTCAGGTGCAAATCTGCCGCTGTCACCGCGGAAACAGCAGCTTTCGCCGGGCCTCGTAAAGTAGTCTTCTTCCACCCTAAGGCATCAAAAACATTCCGCAGGACCGGAGTGTACTCGCCGGAAAGCCCATCCGCTCCCTCGGAGTACGTTGGGCGCTTCCCCGTGATTTTCGCGTACAGCTGAGCAAGAGCGGCCGCCACAGTGTAAACTGCAGTATCTTTCTTCCTGCCGCGCTTGCGAGGCTGTTCCTCAGCCTTCTTGTCCAATAGAGCGATACGCTCTTCCGCCGCTTCCAGGAGCAACGTCATGCTCGCCAAAAGTGCTTTCTCGACGTCCAAAGCGAAGGATACGCGCTCCTCAGTGGTTCGCCCGCGCCTCGTGCCTTTTGCAAGCTTTCGGAGTTCGGCGTCCTCGAACGCAGAACATGCGCTAGCACATTGGCGTAAGCTGGATGCAAGTTTTGCCAACCGCTCTCGGTCTTCCGCGGTGCGCTTCTCCGACGGCAAAACACTGCCTCTCAGGACCTGTTCGACAGGATCGTTTGCCTCAGAACCGAAGTGTTCGATGATATCGCCTGCCCTGACGACGGGTAGCTGCGGACCATCTGTGTAGAGGCCGCCGGACCAACGACGAATACCCTCCTTAATTGCTTCAGCTGCAGCAATTCTTTCAGGTGATTTGGTTGATGAGGCTGGTCGTTGCGCATCAGCGGAAGCGGCGTTCGTTGGAGTTTCGGATATCATGCCAGCTTCGCCACCTTGCCAAGGTCCTGCGCCAAATATAGTGCCCAAGCCTCTCCCAGCGCCCGGCGCTTTTCCATCAGCTCTGACCGGGCGTAAGATGCCTCGGACTTGTTCTGGATCGTATGAGCCAGTGCAGCCTCGGCCACTTCGCGGGCAAATATCGTCCGTTCCTGTGTCCAGATGCGAAATGACGTGCGGAACCCGTGAATGTCGATCGCATATCCCTGCTCTCGTACCAGCTTGAGCAAGGTGGCGTCTGACAACGGCTTGCCCTTCACGACGCCTGGAAAAATCAACGCCTCAGGATCGTCACTGTTCGAGACCTCCTGTGCCGCCCGAAGGACCGACACTGCCGCCTCTGACAGCGGCACGCTGTGCGCCTTCTTCGCCTTCATCACCGACGCCGGTCGCGTCCAGATCGGTCCTCCCTCATTCTTCCAGTCAATCTGGCCCCATCGTGCTAGCCGGACCTCTCCCGATCGGCTGGCCGTCAGGATTAACAGCCGGAAGGCCAACTTGGTTGTCAGTCTAGCGGTGCTGCCCTCCACTGCCGCCATGCAGGCCGCAACTTCAGAATAGGGCAGCGCCTTGCGATGCTCCTTGGCCTGCTTGTCCTTCGGCAGCGCCTGAGTGATCGCCATCGACGGATCGTCGTGCCGCCAGCCCTGAGCAACGGCCCACTTCATCACAGTGCCGATGCGCTGCTTGACCCGTCGGGCTGTCTCGCGCTTCTCGTTCCAGATCGGCGCCAGCACGGCCAGCACATCGCTGGTGGAGACCTCCCCCACCTTCATCTTTCCAATGCGAGGAAAGGCATACGTCTCCAGGGTACTGATGAACTGCGCTGCATGCTTCTTGTTGCGCCAGGTCGGCTCATGCAGCTTGTGAACCGTGTGGGACGCCTCCTCGAAAGTCGGTATGGCCTCTGCAGCTTTTCGGGCTTGTAGGGGATCCACACCACCACGCACCTGGCGCTTATTCTCCAATGCGATTTCGCGTGCTTTTGGACTTGCCCGGCTTTTGTGGAGAGCGTTTAGCTCACTTCCCGTGCCTTTCGCTCGAAGGCGATGG
>NZ_QJPK01000021.1 GCF_003259195.1 Paracoccus sediminilitoris | reverse complement strand
GCTTTGCTATCCGCGAAGGCGGCCGCACCGTCGGCGCAGGCGTCGTCTCCAAAATCATCGCCTGATCGGGCGGCCCGCAAGGGCCATCCGCTACGCGATCATCCGCTGATCCGGAAACGGATATCAGGACGAAGAAGGGCCGCCCCCAAGGGCGGCCCTTTTGCCATGAGACCCGACGTGGTCGCCCCGTTTCGAAAGACTTCTGAAAGGAGATGCCCGATGGCCAAGTATATCCATTCGATGATCCGTGTGCTGAACGAAGAACGATCGGTCGCATTCTACGATGTCTGTTTCGGCCTCAAGGTGGCCGATCGCCTGGATTTCGACAGTTTCACGTTGATCTACCTGTCCAATCCGGAAACCGGGACGGAGTTAGAGTTGACCGTCAACAAGGATCGCCAGACACCCTATGATCTGGGCGACGGCTATGGCCATCTGGCGTTCTCCGTCGATGACGTTGACGCCGAACACGCCCGACTGACCAAGGCTGGATTGTCGCCGCGGAAGCTGGTCGATTTCGCGCCTGCAGGCGACGTCATCGCCCGGTTCTTCTTCATTCAGGACCCCGACGGGTACGAAATCGAAGTCCTGCAGCGCGGCGGCCGCTATCAGTGACAAAAGAAGGCCCGGGGAACGTGTCCCCGAGCCCTTCGATTGTCCGTTCCGCCGGACTTACGTCGTAGCGGCTTGATTGACACCACCTTCAGCGATGGCAGTCATGTGAACGTCGCCTTCCTGGGTTTGATCCAGGCATTCCTGCAGGATCTTGCCATCGCCGTCGAGTTCCAGACGGTTGGCGAAGGTCCGGACGCAGCCATAGCCTGCGATCGCATAATGGGCCATGCGCTGATACTGGGTAATGATCGCGGCGTCGCGGACATCGTCATCACCATAGGAGGCGTCGATGGCGTGCTTGCGCGCTTCGGTCACCAGACCTTCCATGCCCTTGCAATGTTCGCCGGTCGGGTCGACGCCGTGATCGCTGCAAAGCTGGGCGATCTTGTCCATGCCGTCGGAAATGCCCTTGTTGCCGGCGATCAGCGCCTCTGACAATTCACGCGATTTAGCCGCCCGGCCCATTTCGGTGACGACGGTCATCGACTGCTTGCAGGCCGAATACAGGTCCTGCAACTGGTCAAGATAAAGGTCTTTCAGCGTGTTCATGGTCATGGCGTTACCTTTCTGTGTTCCCTTTCGGGTGCTGCAGGGACAACGCGATCTTGGGCGGGTCGTTCCACCCGCTTTGCAAAGATCCCGGTCCGCTTGACTTTGGCGGGGGTGCGGGCCAGCAACAGCGCAACGACGCATCGCGAAAGGACTGCACCATGTTCGGATGGTTCGAAAGGCGCATCGACCCTTATCCCATGGCCGAGCCGACGATGCCGCCGGCCACGCTTTTCCGGTTCGTGCTGCATTACAGCCGGGGCGCGATCCCGTGGCTGGTGCTGCTGGCCATCGGGTCGGCCATCATCGCGGTGATCGAGCTGACCCTGTTCGGCTGGCTGGGAACGCTGATCGACCGCCTGGCCGACACGCCGCGCGACCAGTTCTGGTCCCAGCAGGGAAGCACGCTGATGATGATGGCGGTGGTGCTGCTGATCGTGCTGCCGGGGCTGAACCTCGTCACGACGATGGTGCTGCACCAATCGCTGATGGGCAATTTTCCGCAGCGGATCAGGTGGCTGGCGCATCGCTATCTGCTGCGCCAGTCGGTCGGGTACTTCCAGGACGAATTCGCAGGCCGGATCGCGCAGCGGCTGATGCAGACCTCGCTGGCGGTGCGCGAGGTGGCGATGAAGATCATGGATGTCGGCAGTTATGTCGTCACCTATTTCATCGGCGCGATGCTGCTGGCGGCCAGCCAGGATTGGCGGTTGGCGATGCCCTTTGCCGTCTGGGGGATCGGCTATGGGGTTCTGCTGTGGAAGATCGTGCCGCGGCTGGGGCGCGTCGCGCAGGCGCAGGCCGATGCGCGCAGCCAGATGACCGGTCGTATCGTCGACAGCTATACCAATATCGCAACGGTGAAGCTGTTTTCCCATTCCGACCGCGAGGAACGCTGGATGCGCGACGGCATGGACCGCTTTCTGGTGACTGTTCATGGCCAGATGCGGCTGGCCAGCATTCAGGACGTGGCGTTGAACTTGCTGAACGTCTGGCTGGTGGCGTCGGTCGCGGGGCTGGGACTGTGGCTCTGGTCGGAAAGCGCGATCGCGGTGGGGGCGGTTGCGGTCGCCGTGCCCTTGGCCCTGCGCATGAACAACATGGCGCATTGGATCATGTGGGAATTCGCGGCGCTGTTTGAAAACATCGGCACCGTGCGCGATGGCATCACCAGCCTGTCGCTGCCCCGTCAGGTGCTGGACGCGCCGGGTGCGATGCCGCTGCTGCCGGGTCCGGGCGCGGTCGAGTTCACGAACGTGACCTTCCGCTATGGCGGCGTTGCGGGGGCGCAGCCCATGGCGGTGCTGGACGATCTGACGCTGAGCCTGCGGCCGGGCGAACGGGTGGGACTGGTGGGCCGGTCAGGGGCGGGGAAATCCACGCTGATCAATTTGCTGTTGCGGTTTCATGACATTGATGACGGACGCATCACCATCGATGGGCAGGATATTGCACGAGTGACGCAGGACAGCCTGCGCAGTGCCATCGGGGTGGTGACGCAAGACAGTTCGCTTCTGCACCGTTCCGTGCGGGACAACATCACCTATGGCCGCCCTGACGCGTCCGACCGGCAGGTGCAGGACGCGTTGCGCATGGCCGAGGCCGACGGCTTTGTGCCCAACCTGTCGGACAGCCAAGGGCGCAGGGGGCTGGACGCGCATGTCGGTGAGCGCGGGGTCAAGCTGTCGGGCGGCCAGCGCCAGCGCATCGCCATCGCCCGCGTGGCGCTGAAGGATGCCCCCATCCTGATCCTGGACGAGGCGACCAGCGCGCTTGACAGCGAGGTCGAGGCCGCCATCCAGTCGCGTCTGGACGTGCTGATGGAGGGCAAGACCGTCATTGCCATCGCGCATCGCCTGTCCACCATTGCCGCCATGGACCGGCTTGTGGTGATGGATCAGGGCCGCATCGTCGAAGAGGGCACCCATGCCCAGTTGCTGGCGCGAGGCAGGATCTATGCGCGGCTGTGGGAACGCCAGTCCGGCGGGTTTCTGGCGGCCGAAGACGCATAGGGTCCGCCCAGCATCCCTGTCCGCAATGGTTCGGCCATGAAAAAGCCCCGGTCGCGACCGGGGCTTTGTTCAGTGATGGGCGACTTATTGCGCGTCGGCGGTGCGCAGCAGCTCGGTGATCCGGCGCACCGAGGCGCGGCGGTTGTCGCGGATATCACCTTGCGCGCGGACGCGCAGGAATTGTTCGCCATAGCCCTGCGTCACCAGGTTTTCCGGCGGCACGTCGAAATACTCCGTCAGCGCCAAGGCCACCGATTCCGCCCGGCGATCCGACAGAGCCAGATTGAAGGCATCTGCACCGACCGTATCGGTATGGCCTTCGATCATGAAGATCTCAGACGGGTTGTCGGCCACCGAATCCTGGATCACACGACCAAGCGATTGCAGCTGGCGGGCCTGATCGGGTCGGATCGCGGCCGAACCTGTATCGAAGGTGATCGCGTCGATATTGACGGGCGCCACCAGCGAACGGACCTCGGGGATGTTGCGGATCTGGGACAGGGTGAACCGACGCTCGATGTCGGATTCGCGGCGCAGGGCTGCGCGCAGCGCGGCCTCGTCCATGGGCGCGTCCGAGGATTGCACCTCGGCCGGTTCGGGCAGCTGGCTGACATCCACGGGCTGCACGTTTGTCGTGTCGTCGATCAGCTGCGTCGTGGTCCCGTCGGCGGAAACAAGCGTGCGGCGCAGCACGCGCAGATCGGCATCGCGGATGGTCACGACGCGGCTGCCGTCCTGGCGCGTCACGATGGTGCGCGACGATCCGTCGTCGAAATTCTCGGTCGTGACATTCGAGCCGGGCTGGCGCAGCAGCGCGACCTCATCCTTGATGACTTCCTGGCTGCCATCCTCGCGGGTCACGACGACACGGTCAGGGGCGCTGAGCGCGACTTGGCGATTGTTGTTCAGGAAGGACCCGACGGCCAGCGCACCGGCACCCAACAGCAAGGCCTTGGTCAGGTCGCTGCTGTCATCGTCATCCTTGGCACTGCTGTTCGATGTCGGCTTGGTGTCGCCGGACAGCGCATCGCGCAGACTGGTCGCAAAATCCTCCGAAGAGGACCGTGTGCCGTCCTTGGTCACCTTCTGTTCGGTCACCTTGCCCGATCCTTCCGACGCATTCAGCGCCGCCGCCGACACGGGCGCGTTCTGCCGTGCGGCCTCGCGGGCGGCTTGGGTCTCGCGCGTGTCCTCTTCGGCCGCGCGCTCGATCAGCTGGCCGGATGTGCCCACGCGGTACATTTGGTTGCCACTGTCGGCCAGACGGAAGGCACCACCACCGTTGGGTTCCACAACCACACCGCGTGGCGTGATGGCGCGATCTCCATCGGCGCAGGGAAAACCGCCCCCCTGCAGGCATTTCAGCTGATTCTGCGTCAGACCTGCCTGAACCTCATTCTCCAGGACCGCGGCCAGACGCGGCATCGCGGAGGCACGCGTCGCCTGGACATCACCGCCACCGAGGCGAAGCGCGCCATCCTGCGCCTTGCCATTCTGTGCTTTGGGGGTCTCGGGTTTCTTGGCGGGCTTGTTCTGGCCGTCTTCCTGCCGATCGCGGTCCTTGCCGTCGCCCTTGGCGCCGTTATTCGCGTTGTTCCCCTTGCCCTGATTGCCCGGTTTGGCCTTGGGCTTGGCGTCGTCCTTGGATGCCTTCTGCGGCTTCTCCTTGGGCTTCTTCTTGGCCTCCTCGGCCTTCAGGGCCCGGCCCAGTTCGTCTTGGGACTTGCGATCACCCTCGGCCCGCTTGGTCGGCCGGTCCGCGTCATTTTTGGCGGCGTCTTCCTGATCCTGGGCCGCTTTCTTGACTTGGTCGATGATGGCGGACAGCCCGTCCTGATTCGAGCTCTGATCTTGAGCTGCGGCAATTTGCGGCATCAGCAGGGACAGGCAGGTCACGATGGCCGTGCTATTATGGATGATCCGGCACATGGAGGCTCCTTTGCGATCGTTCGCGTAACTCTTGTTGACGGTTTAACAGGCCGTTTGCGGAAGGGTTCCCCAAATCACCGTGACTTGCACGTGATGCAGCCGTGCCATTGCGCCCGTGGGCCAAGCCCCCTAATCATTCCTCAAGAGAGAAGAGGAGAGGATCATGCTGGTGAATTTGAAGGCGAAGGATGCCCCCGACCTGGGTCGTTTCGATTGGGAGGACCCGTTCCGTCTGTCCGACCAGCTGACCGAGGAAGAGCGGATGCTGCGCGACGCCGCCCGCGCCTATGCGCAGGACAAGCTGCAGCCCCGCGTCATCGACGCCTATCGCGAGGAACATACCGACCCCGCCATCTTCCGCGAAATGGGCGAGATGGGGTTGCTGGGTGTGACCATCCCCGAGGAGTATGGCGGGATCGGCGCGTCCTATGTCAGCTATGGCCTGATCGCCCGCGAGGTCGAGCGCGTGGACAGCGGCTATCGCAGCATGATGTCGGTGCAGTCGTCGCTGGTGATGTACCCGATCTATGCCTATGGCAGCGAGGAGCAGCGCCAGAAATACCTGCCCAAGCTGGCATCGGGCGAATGGATCGGCTGTTTCGGCCTGACCGAGCCTGACGCGGGTTCGGACCCTGCCGGCATGAAGACCGTCGCCAAAAAAGCCGATGGTGGCTATGTCATCAGCGGGTCCAAGATGTGGATCAGCAACTCGCCCATCGCGGATGTCTTCGTGGTCTGGGCGAAATCCGAAGCCCATGGCGGCAAGATCCGCGGCTTTGTGCTGGAGAAGGGCATGAAGGGCCTGTCGGCGCCCAAGATCGGCGGGAAGCTGTCCCTGCGTGCATCCATCACCGGCGAGATCGTCATGGACGGCGTCGAGGTAGGCGAGGATGCGCTGTTGCCCAATGTCGAGGGCCTGAAAGGTCCTTTCGGCTGTCTGAACCGTGCCCGCTATGGCATCAGCTGGGGTGTTCTGGGCGCTGCGGAATATTGCATGCACGCCGCGCGCCAATACGGTCTGGACCGCGTTCAATTCAACAAGCCCTTGGCGCAGACCCAGCTGCATCAGTTGAAGCTGGCCAACATGATGACCGAGATCAGCCTTGGCCTGCAGGCCAGCCTGCGTGTCGGTCGCCTGCTGGACGAGGCACAGGCCGCGCCGGAGATGATTTCCATCGTCAAACGCAACAATTGCGGCAAGGCGCTGGAGATTGCCCGAATGTCGCGGGACATGCATGGCGGCAACGGGATTTCCGAGGAATACCAGATCATGCGCCACATGGTGAACTTGGAGACGGTCAACACCTATGAGGGCACGCATGACGTCCATGCCCTGATCTTGGGGCGTGCGATCACGGGGTTGCAGGCGTTCTTCTGAGCGGCAGGCCCGGGGGCGCGTCGCCCCCCGGACCCCCCGAGGGTATTTGGACAAAGAAGAAGGGCGCAGGAGATGATCCCGCGCCCTTTTCGCATCTGGTCGGGAGGTCAGACGCCTTCGCCGACGAAGGCCTTTTCGACCACGAATTCCTTCGGGTCAGAGTTGGCCCCTTCGCGCATGCCGAAGTCTTCGAGCACCTTCTTGACGTCAACGTTGAAGGCCAGGCTGCCGCAGATCATGGCGCGGTCGGTTTCCGGGCTGATGGGTGGCAGGCCCAGATCCTGGAAGACCTTGCCCGAGGTGAGGTTGTCGGTGATGCGGCCCATGAAAGGGGTCTGCTCACGGGTGGTCGTCGGATAATACATCAGGCGATTGGCGAAATCCTCGCCGTAGAGTTCGCCCAGCAGCGGATCGTGGCGCAGGTTCTGGACCAGCTCCGCGCCATAGGTCAGCTCCTCGGCGGTGCGGCAGGTGTGCATCATGACGATCTGGTCGTAGCGCTCATAGGTTTCAGGGTCGCGCATCAGGCTGGCGAAGGGGGCAAAGCCCGTGCCCGTGGCCAGGAACCACATCCGCTTGCCCGGCAGCAGCGCGTCCAGCACCAGTGTGCCCACCGGCTTGGGGCGCAGGATGATTTCGTCGCCCGGCTTGATGTGCTGCAGGCGCGAGGTCAGCGGACCGTCCTGAACCTTGATCGAGTAGAATTCCAGTTCGTCGTCCCAGTTGGGCGAGGCAATGGAATAGGCGCGCAGGATCGGCTTGCCGTTATCCCCCGGCAGGCCGATCATCACGAATTCGCCAGACCGGAACCGCAGCGACGCCGGCCGCGTCACCCGGAACGAGAACAGCGTGTCGGTCCAATGCGTCACCGAGGTCACGGTCTGTGCGTCGGGGAGCGTCTTCTTGGGGGCAGCGTCAGCCGCGGGCAGATCCAGCGTCATGATATTTCCTGTTCGTTCCGTTTGGCGGTCTTAACCGGCCAGATTTTCGCGGTGGTCCCATGCCTTCCAGTCGGCGCGGGCCAGCCATTGTTCCTGCGGTTGGCGCGCGGCGATGTCGGCGGCCACCTGAACCTCGTCAAAGCCGACGCGGCGGGCCATGGCGTATTGATCGGCAATCAGCCGGCCCGAGGCGCGCAGCGTACCCTTATAGCCCAGTTCCCGTAGCATGCGGGCCAGCGTGAAGCCGCGACCGTCGTTGAAGGCCGGGAAGTCGATGGCGATCAGCGGGTGGTGCATGCGGTCGGGCAGGGTGGCGGGGTCGGTATCGGGGGCCAGGACGATGGGCGCATCCTGATCGATCGGATGGAAGCCGTCGTCGCGGGCCAGGACGTCCTGGGACAGGGTCTCGTCGCTCATGCCGTTGCCTTTCTGCGGACCATCCGTCCGCCGATGAAGTGAATGCCGCATTCGGTCTTTTCCTGACCGCGCCAGCGTCCCGAGCGCGGATCCTCGCCAGGTTTGACGGGGGAGGTGCAGGGGGCGCAGCCGATCGAGGGGTAGCCCTTGGCAACCAGCGGGTGACGCGGCAGGTTGTTTTCGATCATATAGTCCTGAACGTCCTCGGACCGCCAGTGGGCCAGCGGGTTCACGCGCAGGCGATGCGGGGGCTCGGGCTCGAAAAACTCCAGCTCGGTCCGCTGACCGCCCTGGAAGCGCTTGCGGCCCGTGATCCAGGCGTCATAGCCCGACAGCGCGTTTTCCAAGGGCACCGTCTTGCGGAAGTTGCAGCAGGCGTCGGGATTGACCTTGTGCAGCGTCCCATCGGGGTCATTCAGCGCGATCTCGTCTTCGCTGGCGGTGATGACCTGCACATTTGTCAGGCCCAGCTTCGATGCAACCTCACGCTGGTATTCCAGCGTTTCGGGGAACAGCATCTGGGTGTCGATGAACAGCACCGGCAGCCCGGGGGCCACGACGCTGACCATATGCAGCAGCACCACGGATTCCGCACCGAATGAGGACACCAGCGCCACGCGACCCAGATCGGGGTCGGTGACGGCACGGCGCAGCACCTCGGTGGCGGCATGGTGGCGATAGCGGTCGTTCAACCGCCCCGCACGCGTGTCCAGGTTGCCATCAAGCATCGGCCGTTTCCGGATAGAGGGCAGCCTTGAAGGGCGCCTGTCCAAGACGGCGATAGGCGTCGATGAAGCGTTCGCTCTCATCCTCGCGGACCTCCAGATAGGCGCGCAGCAGACGGTCGATGGCGGGCACGACCTCTTCGGCGGGGAAGCCTGCACCGGCGCGCTGGCCGATGGCCGGGATGTCATAGGCATCGCCGCCAAGCGTGATCTGATAGTTTTCGATGCCCGCGCGATCCAGCCCCAAGATGCCGATATGGCCCAGGTGGTGATGGCCGCAGGCATTGATGCAACCCGAGATGCGGATGTTCAGATTGCCGATCTCTTCCTCCAACCCGACGGACCGGAAGTGGTCGGCGATTTCCTCGGCGATGGGGATCGACCGGGCGGTAGCCAGGGCGCAATAATCCATGCCCGGGCAGGCGATGATGTCGCTGGTCAGTCCGGCATTGGCGGTTGCCAGCCCCGCGGCCTTCAGTTCCGCGTAAAGCGCGGGCAGGTCCGATTTGTGGACATGCGGCAAGGCCACGTTCTGGTCGTGCATGATGCGGATATCGGAATGGCCATAGCGTTCGGCCAGATCCGCGATCAGGCGCATCTGTTCGGCACTGGCATCGCCCGGCGTCTGGCCCGGCGCCTTGAAGGTCACGATTACACTGGCATAGCCCTCGATGCGGTGCTGATGCAGGTTCGTATCGGTCCAGCTGCGGAAGGCGGGGTTCGCCTGACGCTCGGCCTCGAAGCCGTCGGTGGCGGCATTGCGGAAGGCGGGTGCGTGGAAGCGGTCCTTGAAGATGGCCAGCGCCTCGCGGTCGGCGCCGTGGAAATCACGGCGGCGGGCCAGGAATTCTTCCTCGATCTCGGCGCGCATGACATCGAGGCCCCGTTCCATGACGGTGATCTTGATGCGGGCCTTGTACTTGTTGTCGCGACGGCCGGCCAGGTTGTAGGTGGCGATGATCGCCTCGACATAGGGCAGCAGGTCTTCCTCGGGCAGGAAGTCGCGGACCACCTGGCCCAGCAGCGGCGTCCGGCCAAGGCCGCCACCGATCCAGACCTCGAAACCGGTCTTGCCGTCCTGTTCCTTCAGGCGCAGCCCGATGTCATGGGCCGCAATAACGGCTCGGTCCTTCTTGCCGCCGGAAATGGCGATCTTGAACTTGCGCGGCAGGAACTGGAATTCGGCGTGATCGGTCGACCAGCTGCGCAGCAGTTCCGCATAGGGGCGCGGATCGGCGGTTTCGTCGAAAGCCGCGCCCGCAAAGGCGTCGGTTGTGACGTTGCGGATCGTGTTGCCGCTGGTCTGGATGGCATGCATCCCGACCTTTGCCAGCTCGTCCAGCATGTCGGGAATGTCCACCAGCTTGGGCCAGTTGTACTGGATGTTCTGGCGGGTGGTCCAATGCCCATAGCCCTTGTCCCATTTCTGGGCCAACAGCGCCAAGGTGCGCATCTGGTCGGGGTTGATCGTGCCATAAGGCACCGCCACCCGCAGCATATAGGCATGCAGCTGCAGATAGACGCCGTTCATCAGGCGCAGGGGGCGGAATTCCTCTTCGGTCAGGCTGCCGTCAAGGCGACGGGCGACCTGATCACGAAATTGCTGGGCACGGTGCTGGACATAGTCGATCTCGACGGGGCGGACATCAAACATTGCTGGCCTCGGCTTGCTGTTCGGCCTGTATGCCGTGGAAATAGTTGGAAGGCCCGCGCTGGCGGAACGCTTCGCGGAAATGGACGGGTTCGGGCCCGTCCGGGCCGCGCTTGGCCTCGACGATATAGGGGCCGACGACGCGGTCGGCTTGGCCGATGGCCTGCAGCATGGCAAGCTCGGCGATGGCCTCATCCTCATAGAGCGTTGCCTTGCGCGGATCGGGCGTCCAGCCGTCATCGCACATCCAGACGTTGAAGCCTTCGCGCAGATCGTTGGCGGTGATGACACCGGGCTTGTTTGCCGTCGGGGTGAAGGCTTTGCTCATGACTCGGACCTTTCTGATACTGGTCTTTATATAGAATTTTGTTCTGGATTCTTGCGAGGGGGCGCGCGAAATAAGGATGACCTGACCGGAGGGCATCGAATGTCGGAACCTGTTTCCACAGAAAGCGGCACAGCGCAAATTTCCGTCCGTCTGGACGACGTGGATCGCAAAATTCTGTCCCAGTTGCAGCAGGATGCCAGCCTGTCGCTGGACCAGATCGCTGAGCGTGTGGGGGCATCCAAGACCCCCGTCTGGAACCGTATCCGCAAATTGCGTGAGGCGGGCGTGATCCGCAAGCAGGTCGCGATCCTGAACCCCGAGGCATTGGGGCTGGAGGCCTGCTTCTTCGTCCTGGTCCGCACCAGCGAACACGACAAGGATTGGGCGGGCCGTTTCCTGAAGGCCTTGCGCGATCGCCCCGAGGTGGTCGAGGCGCACAGATTGGCAGGTGACATCGACTATATCCTCAAGGTGCAGGTGCGTAACGCGCGTGCCTATGATCGGTTCTATCAATCACTGATTTCCGAGGTGAAGATCCACAACGTCACAGCGTTGCTGTCGATGGAGGAGATCAAGGCCTCCAGCGCGCTGCCCATCCCCGACCTGTCGCAGAAGGGTGCGTGACCATGGCATGGACGATCTGGCACAAGCCCACCTGTTCCACGTCGCGCTTTGTGCTGAACGCGCTGCGCGAGGCGGGGATCGACGTGACCGTCCGCGATTACATCAAGGACGCGCCTTCGGTGGTGGAACTGGAACAGGCGCTGGCCCTGCTGGGCATCGGCCCCCGGGGACTGCTGCGCCGCAAGGGCACGCCCTTTGACGAACTGGGGCTGTCGGACCCTGCGCTGGACGATGCGGCGCTGATTGCGGCCATGGCGGAACACCCGATCCTGATCGAGCGTCCGGTCGTCTTCGGTCCTGAAGGGGCCGTGCTGTGCCGGCCCAAGGAGCGTATCTTTAATTTTCTGCCCTAGGGCTTTTCGATGGCGTCGAAGGTGCCGACCGAGATACCCAACAGCAGCCAGCGTCGTCCCTCCAGCCCGAAGATCAGGTCGAAGCTGACATGGCGCGGTTGCAGCGGGAAATAGCCGGTCAGGCGCAATTCGCGCCCGCTGTCGCTGAGCTGCGTATCCAGCAGGACCGGATCGGCGGACATCACCGGCAGAAGGTCCAGGCCCTCGGCCCGGATATCGGTGAAAAGGCCCGCCAGGCGGGTCGGGTCATTGGCCTGCGCGAATTCGGGCGCAGCATAGTCCCGCAGCACGGTGTAATTGCCCGTCCAATTGCCGTGGTTCACCGCCGCCAGCACATCGCGGATCAGGGCGGTGGCATAGCTGGGTTCGACCAGGGTGGCAGGGGCGGGATCGTCCTGCGCCAAGGCGCCGGTCCCCGGAAGGACCAGCGCAAGGCCCAAGGCCCCTGCACGCAGCAGCGCCCCTGGTGTGGATATGCGATTGCTTACCACGCGTAGGTGACCCCGATGCGTCCGCCGACCTGGTTGCGGTCGAAGCCATAGGTGACGCCGGCATCAAGCTGGGTGTTCGCATTGAAGCGATAGCCCATCGAGGCCGCCATGGCCGTCGTGCCGTCGAAGGCACCCAGGCTGGTCGACACGGCGAAGGTCTTGTCCTCGGGGACATAGGGCGTGTTCAGGGCCATGGCCATCGCGATGCCTTCCTTGTTGTCCTCGATCGAGGATCCAAGCGAACGCACCCGGCTGTCAAGCTGCGACATCTGCGTGCCGATGGACCGGTCGACCGCCAGGTTGCCCTGCGCGTCCGAGGTCACGATGCCCACCGGACCCGATTGCGCCGCGGTGCTGGCCTGCGATGCGATGCCCGCCGCGCGATAGGTGTTCTGGCCGTTGCCCAGCACGAATTCATTCGCTCGGGTTGCCGACGCGCCGGCACCGATGGCGACCGAATTGTCGGCGGCTGCCGATGCCTGGTCGCCCATGGCGATCGATCCTGCACCCAAAGCCATGGCGGCTTCGCCCACGGCGGTCGACCGGACGCCGGTCGCCTGTGCCAGGTGACCGAAGGCTTGGGCGCGTTCGGCACCTGCGACGGACTGCCAGCCGATGGCCGTCGCGCCGGGGCCAGTCGCGACGCTTTCGCCACCGACTGCAGTGGTCGAGTTGCCGTTGGCAGCGGCAGTGTCGCCGATGGCCAGTGCGTCGACGCCGTTGGCGACGGTCTCGTTGCCGATGGCGGTCGAGAGGTCGCTTTGGGCATCGGCGTTCTCACCGATGGCCAGCGAGCGCACGCCTTGGGCGGTGGCCAGGTGCCCGAAGGCCTGGGCGCGTTCAGCGGTCGCCATGGACTGCCAGCCGATGGCCGAGGCACCGGGGCCGGTCGCGACGGACTCACCACCGACTGCGGTGGTCGAGGGTCCGTTGGCCGCAGCGGTGTCGCCGATGGCCAGCGCGTCGGTGCCGTTTGCGATGCTTTCATTGCCGATGGCGG
>NZ_QJPK01000020.1 GCF_003259195.1 Paracoccus sediminilitoris | reverse complement strand
CATGGACTGCCAGCCGATGGCCGAGGCACCGGGGCCGGTCGCGACGGACTCACCACCGACTGCGGTGGTCGAGGGTCCGTTGGCCGCAGCGGTGTCGCCGATGGCCAGCGCGTCGGTGCCGTTTGCGATGCTTTCATTGCCGATGGCGGTCGACAGATCAGTCTGCGCATCGGCGTTCTCGCCAATGGCCAGCGAACGGACGCCCTGCGCGGTGGCAAGGTGACCAAAGGCCTGGGCGCGTTCAGCGGTCGCCATGGACTGCCAGCCGATCGCCGAGGCACCGGGGCCGGTCGCGACGGATTCGCCGCCGACAGCGGTGGTCGAAGGGCCGTTGGCCGCAGCGGTATCACCGATGGCCAGCGAGCGCACGCCCTGCGCGGTGGCAAGGGGACCAAAGGCCTGGGCGCGCTCAGCGGTCGCCATGGACTGCCAGCCGATCGCCGAGGCACCGGGGCCGGTCGCGACGGATTCGCCGCCGACAGCTGTGGTCGAAGGGCCGTTGGCCGCAGCGGTATCACCGATGGCCAGCGCGTCGGTGCCATTGGCGATGGTCTCATTGCCGATGGCGGTCGAGAGGTCGCTTTGGGCATCGGCGTTCTCACCAATGGCCAGCGAGCGCACGCCCTGCGCGGTGGCCAGATGTCCAAAGGCCTGGGCGCGTTCGGCGGATGCCATGGATTGCCAGCCGATGGCGGATGCACCCGGTCCGGTCGCGACGCTCTCGCCGCCCACGGCGGTGGTCGAGGGACCCGACGCCATGGCGACGCCGCCAATGGCCACGCCGTCGACCGCCGTTTCATCGGTCATCGCACCATCGCCGATGGCGACCGAGAATTCACCATCCGCAGTCGAATTCACGCCGCATTCCACCGAATTGGTGCCCGCGCCCGTGTTGCAATCCGCCGTGGTATCGGCCCGCGCGAGCCCTGCGCCGCCGATCAGCGCGACAAACGCGACGCTGCCGTAAAGCGTCGCGATCTTCATGGAGTGTTTCGGGGTGGCTGACATGACGTTCTCCTCATCCGATGTGCACCAAGGCCCGTTCGTGGCCTCTGGCACCGATGACTCGGGCCGGAGGTGACCGGATGCACGCCGGATCAAAAAAACTTCATCACCCCGTGAACGGGTGGATCATTCGTCCACGACGTTCAGGATCTTGGGCAGCGCGGGGCAGGGCAGCAGCTGGTTCTTGGCCACGTCCGCCAGGCTGTGATTGTGCAGGAACACATAGACATGCGCCGAGAGGCTTTCCCAAAGCCGGTTCGACAGCGTCTGCGCCCGCGACCCCGAGATGCCCCCCGAAGCGCCGGCCCCGATATGCATGGCGCTGACGGTCTCATCGACCGCCTCGAGGATTTCGGCCACGCGGATCGTTTCGGGTGCGCGCGCAAGGCGATAGCCGCCGCCCGGACCCCGCACCGATGACACCAGCCCCGCGCGGCGCAGGCGCACGAACAGTTGTTCCAGATAGGGCAGCGAGATGTCCTGCCGGTTCGATATTTCGGCCAGCGAGGTCAGTTCGTCGTTCTTGGCGATGGCCAGATCCACCAGCGCGATGATGGCGTAACGCCCCTTGGTCGACAGTTTCATGGCACAGCCTCTTTTAAGCGGCACCGAAACATGTGCCTTGCATTGACGGGCGCCGTCATCGCGCGCTATGCCCAGCCCAGCATGTTTCTTGCCAAGTCCGCGCGGGCTTCCCAGATATCCCGTCTAGAAGCCATGCGCGCAAGCGTCAAGAAACCCGAAAGCCCTGTGAAGGAAGACCATGCCCGAGCTGATTTTCCCCGGCCCCGAAGGCCGTCTCGAAGCGCGCTACCACCCCCAGCCCGGCAAGCCCGACGCGCCCATCGCCATCGTTCTGCATCCGCACCCCCAGTTCGGCGGCACGATGAACAACCGCGTGGTCTATAACCTGCACTATGCGTTCCATCGCATGGGCTTTACCGTCATGCGCTTCAACTTCCGCGGCGTGGGCCGCAGCCAGGGCGAATTCGACCAAGGGGTCGGCGAATTGTCCGATGCCGCATCGGCGCTGGATCACCTGCAGTCGATGAACCCCAACAGCAAGCATTGCTGGGTCGCGGGTTTCAGCTTCGGCGCCTGGATCGGGATGCAGCTGCTGATGCGCCGTCCCGAGATCACCGGCTTCATCAGCGTGTCGCCGCCCGCGAACATGTATGATTTCAGCTTCTTGGCACCGTGCCCGTCTTCAGGGTTGATCGTGAATGGCACCGCCGATCGCGTGGCGCCCCCCAAGGACACCCACACGCTGGTGGGCAAGCTGCGTGAACAAAAGGGCATCACCATCACGCATGAAGAGATCGAAGGCGCCGATCACTTCTTCCGCGACGACGAGGCCCACATGAAGCCGATGATCGACCTGATGCAGACCTATGTCCGCAAGCGTCTGACCGAAACCACGCGCTGAGGACGCCTTGCCAATGACCAACCGGATCGGCCAGCATGTCATTTTCCTGTGCGAGGCCGACCGGTTGAAATCCGTCACCCGCGCCAATGTCCTGATGGACCTGTCGCGGGACGAAAACAGCGCCGAACACAGCTGGCACGTCGCGCTTTACGCGATGGTCTTCGGTGCCAGCGACCGCGCCATTGCCATGCTGCTGATCCACGACCTGGTCGAGATCGACGTGGGCGATCAGCCCATCCACTTGGACCATGACGTCGCCGCCCTGAACCGGGCCGAGCTTGCCGCCGCCCGCCGAATCTTCGGCCTGTCGCCCGATGCCGACCGTCTTCTGACGCTGTGGTCCGAATTCGAATCCCACGGGTCTGATGACGCGGTGATGGCCAAGCGGATGGACCATGTGCATCCCCTGTTCCAGGTGATGCAGGCGCCCCGGCCTGTGGCCGAGCATGTGGATATCGTGCGCGACAACCTGGATCGGGGGCGCGCCGCGCGTCTGAACCACGAATGGCCGCAGATCATTCAGGCGGCGCGGCTGCTGCTGGCGGGCCAACCCTTGCCGGATGATGATCTGTCCCGCCGCTTGGCCTTTTTGGCCGAGGCCGATCAGCTGAAATCGGTTCATCGGGCCAATACGCTGATCGACCTGTCGCGCCATGAAAACAGCGCCGAACACAGCTGGCATCTGGCGCTTTACGCGCTGGCCTTTGCGGATCTGGCGGGTCCCGGCGTGGATATCGGTCGCGTCATCCGCATGCTGCTGATCCATGATCTGGTCGAGATCGACGTGGGTGACGTGCCGCTGCATTCGGCGGGGGGGCAGGCGCATGGTTCGGCGCAGATCCA
The DNA here is from genome assembly GCF_003259195.1 of Paracoccus sediminilitoris. Lineage (GTDB taxonomy): Bacteria > Pseudomonadota > Alphaproteobacteria > Rhodobacterales > Rhodobacteraceae > Paracoccus > Paracoccus sediminilitoris. The sequence goes on along the minus strand of NZ_QJPK01000020.1, from coordinate 50,884 downwards.
AGCCGACGAAGCCGCCGCCGCCCGCCGCATCTTCGGCCTGCTGCCCGCGGGACAGGGGGCCGAGTTCCTGGCCCTGTGGCAGGAATTCGAAGAACAGCAGACCCCGGACGCGATCTTTGCCAAGGGGCTGGATCGCGCCCAGCCCGCTATCCAGCATCTGCATGCGGGCGGTTTGGGTTGGATCGAATATGACGTGTCGCTGGCACAAATGGAAACGCGCGTCGGACAACCTGTCGGACGCGCGTCATCGGATTTGTGGGGTTGGCTTCACGACCGGCTGGCGCGTCACTTCGCCGCCGCCTGAACCGCAGCCCGACCGTGGTCGGGCTGCGTCAGAATCAGGATGCCAGCGGTTGCTTGTTGGCCACGTGGCGCGACACCATCTGCCGCACCTTGGCGCCGCGTGCAAAGGGCCGCGCGGTCTGGGGCGATGCCATCAGAACGCCGGGGAAGATCGCCTCGATCTCGGCTACCGCCTTGGCGCCAAGCGCGCGCAGGGCCTGCGGGCCGGGATAGAGCGATTCGCTGTCGGCACCGTTCGACACCACGACCTCGTGTGCGTCGAACATCAGGTGATGATAGGTGATCGAGGTCACCGCGGCATCGACGTCAATGCCCGGCAATTCGGTCAGATGCTTGGCCGGAACCAAAACCTCGAGCGCGCCGAACATCCGCTGAGCGATGGCCGAACGGACCAGGATGCGATGCTGGGGCGACACGACCAGGTCGGCTGCGGGCATGTTCGCACCCAGTGCGCCCGCCTTGATGCGGATCGGCAGCAGCTTGGGCTTGGCGGCCAGGTCGATGGCATCCAGATGGCTGACACCGGCCCAACGCAGCGGCTGGAAGCCATTGTCGCGGGTCCAGACCATGTCGCCGACCCGCAGGGCCTCGACGGCGATGTCGCCCTTGTCGGTGCGGATCAGGGTGCCGGCAGCAAAGCAGACGATGTCCAGATCAAAGATGCTGGGCTTGAAGGAAACCTGCGCGACATAGGTCGAACTTGGCTGCGGATCCGCTTCCAGAACCTCGACCGAATGCAGTTGCGTGATGTCTTTCCAAGAATCGACAGTTTGCAGTGCCGGGCGGAAGAACATGTCGCCGTTATACATCTGCATCATCACGCCGGACTGATCCTGCGTCGTGCCATCAGGCAGGGTGATGCGGTAATTGACCTTTGCAAACCCGGTGATCGCGCTTTTGACAGCCGTTCCCGAGGTGGGTGATGTATAATTCATCACGCTGTAACCGTCAGGGTGATGGTTATAGGTGGTCGCCCAGACCTTGGTGCTCTGGTTGTCGATGCCGACGAAACGATCTTGGGCCGTGACGGTCACGGCGCTGATTTGATTGGGGCCGACCGCTTTGTATCCGTTCAGGCTGTCAGCCTGAGCATCGGTCATGGTGGTGTTCCAATCCGCATTGATCTGCGGCTTGTTGCCGAAGTACATCCACGTCGCGCTGCTGTAAGAGGTCATCATGAAACCTTCGGTGCTGGTAAAGTTGTCTCCTAGCAGTTCCGCGGCATTTGTTCTATTTGTACACCTTTATATGTTTACACAAATTCGTGTCCAATTGTCGGCAGCGTTGGCATGGTTCGCATACAATTGCATACCGTCTTCCCAAGCAGCCCCATTCGGGCTATAGGCGGGGCATCCAATTCAAACGCCAAGGGGGACCCCATGTCGAAGATCAAGGTCGCAAATCCCGTCGTCGAGCTTGACGGCGATGAGATGACGCGGATCATCTGGGACTTCATCAAGCAGAAGCTGATCCTGCCCTATCTGGACATCGACCTGAAATACTATGACCTGGGCATCGAGGAGCGTGACCGCACCGACGACCAGATCACGATCGATGCGGCCGAGGCCATCAAGAAATACGGCGTTGGCGTCAAATGCGCGACCATCACCCCCGATGAGGGCCGGGTCGAGGAATTCGGCCTGAAGAAGATGTGGCGCAGCCCCAACGGCACCATCCGCAACATCCTCGGCGGCGTCATCTTCCGCGAACCCATCATCTGCCAGAACGTGCCCCGCCTGGTGCCGGGCTGGACGCAGCCGATCATCGTCGGTCGTCACGCCTTTGGTGACCAGTATCGCGCCACCGACTTCCGCTTTCCCGGCAAGGGCAAGCTGACGATCAAGTTCGTCGGCGAAGACGGCGAGACGATCGAGCATGAAGTCTTCGACGCCCCGTCCTCGGGCGTGACGATGGCCATGTACAACCTGGACGATTCGATCCGCGACTTTGCGCGTGCTTCGATGAACTATGGTCTGTCGCGCGGCTATCCGGTCTATCTGTCGACCAAGAACACCATCCTCAAGGCCTATGACGGTCGCTTCAAGGACCTGTTCCAGGAAGTCTACGAGGCCGAGTTCGAGGACCAGTTCAAAAAGGCCGGTATCCATTACGAACACCGCCTGATCGACGACATGGTCGCATCGGCGATGAAATGGTCGGGCGGCTATGTCTGGGCCTGCAAGAACTATGACGGCGATGTTCAGTCCGACACCGTCGCGCAGGGCTTCGGCAGCCTGGGCCTGATGACCTCGGTGCTGATGACGCCCGACGGACAGGTTGTGGAATCCGAAGCGGCCCACGGCACGGTCACGCGCCACTACCGCGAGCACCAGAAGGGCAATGCGACCTCGACCAACTCGATCGCGTCGATCTTTGCCTGGACGGGCGGCCTGAAGCACCGCGCGAAACTGGACGACAACGCCGAGCTGCTGAATTTTGCGCAGACGCTGGAGCGGGTGACCGTCCAGGCCGTGGAAGACGGTCACATGACCAAGGACCTGGCGCTGCTGGTCGGCCCCGACCAGAAGTGGCTGACCACCATGGGCTATCTGGAAAAGGTGGACGAATACCTGAACAAGGCTCTGGCCTAAGTCGGAACCGCGAAGGGGCCGGGCGCATCGCCCGGCCCCTTTCGCATGAGGGGGGCCGGTGGCCCCTTTCTTCGTGGGAAAAGCTGCGCTATGTCCCGCCCATCCCCGCTGACAGGAGTCCTTGCGATGAAAGCCGCCGTCGTCACTTTCCCCGGATCGAACTGCGACCGCGACCTTGCCGTCGCGCTGGAACAGGCGGGGGCCGACGTCACCCGCGTCTGGCACAAGGATGACAGCCTGCCCGAAGGCATCGACCTGGTGGGCGTCCCCGGCGGCTTTTCATTCGGCGACTATCTGCGTTGCGGAGCCATTGCGGCCCAATCGCCCATCGCGGTGGCGCTGCGGGCCCATGCGGCCCGTGGCGGCTATGTACTGGGCATCTGCAACGGCTTCCAGGTCCTGACGGAACTGGGCCTGCTGCCCGGCGCGCTGATGCGCAACACCGGCCTGACCTTTCTGTGCAAGCCCACGACCCTGAAGGTGGCCACCGCCGACAGCGCCTTCACCGCGGGCTATGACAAGGGCCAGCAGATCAGCATCCCCGTCGCCCACCATGACGGCAACTATCAGATCACCGCCGACGGGCTGGCGCAGCTGCAGGATCAGGACCGCATTGCCTTCACCTATGCCCCCGCCGTCAACGGATCTGTCCAGGATATCGCGGGCGTGCTGTCGGAAAACCGTCGCGTGCTGGGCATGATGCCCCACCCCGAACGCGCGGTCGATCCGGTCACCGGCGGCACGGATGGCGCAGCCCTGTTCCGGGGGCTGGTCGACGCGCTTGCCCATGCCTGACTTGAGCCGCGCGCCGGTTGGTCCTAGATTGCGTCAGTCACGCGAAATGGACGGGCCGGTGTGTGGGCGGTGAAGAGGACATTCAGGACAGGGTCGAACGCAGGCGGGCCAGACGGTCGCGCCTGTCTAACCCGTGGTGGCTGCGCTCCACCGTCGTCCTGATCTTCCTGACGGCGCTGGCAACGATCTGGACGACCAACGCTTGGCTGACCGACCGGTTTTCTGAAAACACCCGCGTCAGGTCCGAACTGCGCATCGCGCTCTACAGTGGCAACCTGATGTCGGAACTGCAGCGCAATTCCGTGGTGCCGCTGCTGCTGGCGCGGGACCCGGCGCTGATCGCGGCGCTGCTGGGAAATGATTTCTCGACCACTTCGGCGCGCCTGATGACCGCGCAAGAGGAGATCGGCGCCGCCTCGATCCGGCTGCTGGATGCCTCGGGGCGGGTGGTCGGATCGACGGACCGCTATCAGATCGGGGTGAACAGCGTCGCCGCCCCCTATTTCGTCGAGGCCCTGCGTGCCCGCGATACCGTTTTTACAGTATCCGAACTGGCCTCGGGGGCCTATGAATTCGCCTATTCCCGCGCTGTCGTGTCGGATGGCAAGACCCTGGGGGTCATCGTCGTGGGGGCCGATCTGTCCCAGCTGGAACGGTCCTGGGCGGGCATTTCGGACGCGGTGGCCGTCACCGACAGCGAGGGCAACATCATCCTGTCCACCGAACCGCGCTGGCGGGGCCTGACCATGCCGCAGGCCTTGGCGGTGCGGTCGGCACCATCGGCCATCCAGCGCGCCTTCCAGGTGACCGCCGACTGGACGGCGACGCCCGCCGATGCCTATGTCCAAGGCCGCGCCGTCATGCGGTCCGAGGCGCGCGTGCCCTTCCGCGGCTGGCGGATGATCAGCTTTACCGCCTACAGTTCGGTGCGCGAAAAGGTCAACGCAATCCTGGCCTTGCAGATCATGGGCTTTGCCATCCTGCTGGCGGGGACCTTCTGGCTGATGTCGCGCCGCGCGCGGCTGCAATCGGCCGCCTATCGCCGCGAATCCGCCGATCTGCGCGCCCTGAATGCCCGCCTGACGCGCGAGATCGCGGAACGCGAACGGGTGCAGAAGGAATTGCGCGTCGCCGAACAGACCATGCAGCAATCCAGCAAGCTGGCCGCGCTGGGGGAAATGTCCGCGGGCGTCAGCCACGAACTGAACCAGCCCCTGGCCGCGATGAAGACCTATCTGGCGGGCGCGCGCCTGCTGCTGCAGCGGTCCCGCCCCGAGGAGGCGCTGTCCAGCTTCCAGCGAATCGACGACCTGATCGACCGGATGGGGGCCATCACCCGCCAGCTGAAATCCTATGCCCGCAAGGGCGGCGAGGCGGTCGAGCCCGTGGACCTGCGCGCCGCCGTCAGCAGCGCGCTGACCATGATGGAACCGCAGCTACGCACGCGCCCGATCCGCATCATCCGCAACGTGCCGCGCGAAAGGGTGATGGTCATGGCCGACCGCATCCGGCTGGAACAGGTGCTGATCAACCTGCTGCGCAACGCGGTCGATGCGGTCAAGGGCCGCCCCGATGCCGCGATCGAGATCACGGTCGAGGCCGGCGCTCACGCCTATGTGTCGATTCGCGACAACGGGCCGGGTGTATCGGACCTCGAAAAGCTGTTTGAACCCTTCTGGACGACCAAGAAGCCCGGCGAGGGCACTGGACTGGGGCTGGCCATCTCCTCCACCATCGTGGCGGATTTCGGGGGTCGCCTGACCGCCCATAACGAAACCGAAGGCGGCGCCGTCTTCCGGGTCGAGCTGCCCTTGCACCGACCCGGACAGCCCCGTCAGGCCCTTGCGGCCGAATGACGACAAACGAGAGGATTGCAGAATGTCCCGGAAGTTGAAGATCGCGATCGTGGATGACGAACCCGACATGCGGGAATCCATCAGCCAGTGGCTGGTCCTGTCCGGCTTCGAGACCGAGACATTCGCCAGCGCCGAAGATGCGCTGAAGGTCATCGGGACCGATTGGCCCGGCGTCGTCGTGACCGATATCCGCATGCCCGGCATGGACGGGATGGCCTTTCTGAAGCGGCTGATGGGGCTGGACAGCAACCTGCCGGTCATCATGATCACCGGCCATGGCGACGTGCCCATGGCGGTCGAGGCGATGCGCCTTGGCGCGATGGACTTCATGGAAAAGCCCTTCAACCCCGACCGCATGACGGCGCTGGCGAAAAAGGCCACGCAGGCGCGGCGGATGACCTTGGACAACCGCGCCTTGCGCCGCGACCTGTCCGAGGGCCAGCAGGTCATGTCCAAGCTGATTGGCGCCAGCCCGGTGATGGAACGCCTACGCGAGGATATTTTGGACTTGGGGCAAGCTGACGGTCACGTTCTGATCGACGGGGAAACCGGCACCGGCAAGACGCTGGTGGCCCATGCGCTGCACGCGGTCGGTCCGCGCGCGTCCAAGAAATTCGTGCCGGTCAGCTGTGCGGCCTTCAACGACGAGGCCTTGGCCACGCGCCTGTTCGGCCCCATGGAGGAAGGCCTGCCTGCGGTCGAGGAAGCCCGTGGCGGCACCCTGTGTCTGGAAGATATCGAGGCGCTGTCCGAACCGCTGCAGGCGCGTCTGCTGGCCTTCATCAGCGAGCAGGGAACGCCCGCCGAAACCCGCATCATCGCCATCAGCAACGCCCGCGGAGAGGGCCGCAAGGCCGAGGATTCGCTGCGTCCCGACCTGTTCTATCGCCTCTCGGCGCTGAAGATCACCCTGCCGCCGTTGCGCGCGCGCGGCGAGGATATCCTGGCGCTGTTCACTCGCATGACCGAGCAGTTCAGCGAAGAATACGGCTGCGAACCCCCGCAGGTCAGCGCACAGGAGGCCGCCCAGCTGCTGCAGGCGCCTTGGCCTGGCAACATCCGCCAGCTGATCAATGTGGCCGAACGCGCCGTGTTGCAGAACCGTCGCGGATCGGGGTCGATCGCCTCCTTGCTGATGGCGGATGGCGAGGATAACCAGCAGGCCACCACGACCGAGGGCAAGCCGCTGAAGGAATATGTCGAAAGCTTCGAGAAGATGCTGATCGACAACACCATGCGCCGCCACAAGGGCAGCATCGCCAGCGTCATGGACGAACTGTGCCTGCCGCGTCGGACCCTGAACGAGAAAATGGCAAAATACGGATTGCAGCGCGGCGATTACCTGTAAAGCCCGCAGCCGTCATCGAAAGGCAGAACTTATGACCGCCAAGTCCGACAAGGACCTCAGCCCCCGCACCCGTGCCGTCCATCACGGCACCCGCCGCAGCCAGTACGGCGAGATGGCCGAGGCGATCTTCCTGACCCAGGGCTTCGTCTATGACAACGCCGCCCAGGCAGAATGCCGCTTCCAGGGGACGGGGCCGGACGAATTCATCTATGCCCGCTATGGCAACCCCACCAGCCGCATGTTCGAGGATCGCATCGCGTCGCTGGAAGGGACCGAGGATGCCTTTGCCACCGCCAGCGGCATGGCGGCCGTCAACGGCGCGATGTTTGCCATGTGCAAGCCCGGCGATCATGTGGTGGCCGCCCGCGCGCTGTTCGGGTCCTGCCTTTACGTGCTGGACCTGCTGGTTAAATTCGGGGTCGAGGTGAGTTTCGTCGACGGCACCGATCTGGACCAGTGGCGCGCGGCCATCCGCCCCGACACCCATGCGGTCTTCTTCGAAAGCGTGTCGAACCCCACGCTGGAGGTGATTGACCTGAAGGCCGTGGCCGATATGGCCCATGCCGTCGGCGCGACCGTCGTCGTGGACAACGTCTTTGCCACGCCGGTCTTTTCGCGGGCCGCCGAACTGGGCGCGGATGTCATCGTCTATTCCGCGACCAAGCATATCGACGGCGGCGGGCGCGCCTTGGCCGGCGTCATCTGCGGCACGCGCCAATTCGTGCGCGAAGTGGCCGAACCCTATCTGAAGCATACCGGCGGCGCGATCAGCCCCTTCCACGCGTGGATCATGCTGAACGGGTTGCAAACCATGGATCTGCGGGTGCGCGCGCAGGCGGATGCGGCGGCCTCGATCGCTGCGGCCCTGCATGGCCATCCGGCGCTGTCGCGGGTGATCTATCCGGGGCTGGCCGACCATCCCCAGCATGACCTGGCCATGCGCCAGATCGGATCAGGCGGAACGATGATCGCGCTAGAGGTCGCAGGCGACAAGGAGGCGGCCTTTGCGGTCCTGGACCGGCTGGAGATCATCAAGATCTCGAACAACCTGGGCGATGCGAAATCCATCGCGGTCCATCCCGCGACGACGACCCACCAGCGTCTGTCGGATGCCGACAAGGCGCATCTGGGCATCACGCCCGGCCTGATCCGCCTGTCCATCGGCCTGGAGGATGCGGGCGATCTGACCCGCGACCTGCTGAACGCTTTGAGCTGACACCCTGCTGCGCATCCCGGCCATGATGATGCCGGGATGCGCTTTGCACTGACATTTCCCGCAGGGTTGCTTATATGGGCCCGGACGCTGCCCCCGGAGGCCATGATGACCCAAGCCCGCCCCCTGACCCCCGCCTATCCCGCGCTGAAGCGGACCTATGATGCCGATTTCAAGGTCGACGAGGCCTACAAGGCCGATCTGCCCGACCTGCAGAACGGTCCTGCCAGCCTGATCATCGGGGCCCGCGCGCCCATCCAGCATGTCGGGATCTCGAACTTCCGGCTGCCGATCCGCTATCAGACCCGCGACGACGGGGTGAATGGCGGAGAGATCGTTCTGGAGACCAGCGTGACCGGCACCGTCAGCCTGGAGGCCGACCGCAAGGGCATCAACATGAGCCGCATCATGCGGTCCTTCTATGGCCATTCCGAACATCTGTTCAGCCTGTCGGTGCTGGAAGCCGCGCTGGAGGATTACAAATCCCACCTGGACGCGCTGGATGCGCGCATCCAGATGCGATTTTCCTATCCGATGCGGGTGGATTCGCTGCGTTCAGGCCTGTCGGGCTGGCAGTATTACGACATCGCGCTGGAGGTGATCGAACACAAGGGCCAGCGCCTGCGGGTGATGCATGTCGATTACGTCTATTCCTCGACCTGCCCCTGTTCGCTGGAACTGTCCGAGCATGCGCGCGAAACCCGCGGGCGCCTGGCGACGCCGCATTCGCAGCGCTCGGTCGCGCGGATATCGCTGGTGATGGAGGGGGCCGAGAAGATCTGGTTCGAGGATGTCATCGACCTCTGCCGCCGCGCGGTGCCCACCGAAACGCAGGTCATGGTCAAGCGCGAGGATGAACAGGCCTTTGCGGAACTGAACGCCGCCAACCCGATCTTCGTCGAGGATGCGGTGCGCGCCTTTGCCGCGCAATTGCTGGCCGATCCGCGCATCGGGGATTTTCGCGTCATCGCCAGCCACCAGGAATCGCTGCATTCCCATGATGCGGTCAGCCTGCTGACAAGCGGGGCGACATTCGCGCAGGAATCGCTGGATCCGACGACGTTCGCGGCGCTGAAGGCCTGAGGGCGATCCAGAACGAAATAAGAACGCGGGCTTTTCATGCGACGGCTCTGCGCCTATGCTGAAGGTATGGATGTGATCGACGATTCCGAAGGAAAGACCCCCGTGCCGCTGTCGCGCCGTGCGATGGCCGCGCGCCCGATGCCCTATCTGGAAGGGCTGAATGCCGCGCAGCGCGCCGCGGTTGAGGCGCTGGACGGGCCGGTCCTGATGCTGGCCGGGGCAGGGACCGGCAAGACGCGCGCCCTGACGACGCGCATCGCGCATCTGCTAATGCAGGGCAAGGCGCGGCCCGGTCAGCTGCTGGCCGTGACCTTCACCAACAAGGCCGCGCGCGAGATGAAGGAACGCATCGCCAAGCTGCTGGGTGAGACGGTCGAGGGGATGCCCTGGCTGGGAACCTTCCACAGCATCAGCGTCAAGATCCTGCGCCGCCATGCCGAGTTGATCGGACGCGACGGGCTGCATCTGAAGCCCAGCTTTACCATTCTGGACACCGACGACCAGATTCGTCTGCTGAAGCAGCTGATCCGCGCCGAGAACATCGACGAAAAGCGCTGGCCCGCAAGGCAGCTGGCGCATTTGATCGACAGCTGGAAGAACCGCTGCCTGACCCCCGCTAACCTGCCCAAGGGCGAGGGTGCGGCCTTTGACGGCAAGGGCGGCAAGCTCTATGCCCAATACCAAGATCGCCTGCTGACGCTGAACGCGGTCGATTTCGGCGATCTGCTGATGCATTGCGTGACGCTGTTTCAGGCCCATCCCGACGTGCTGCGGCAATGGCAGGACCGGTTCCGCTATGTGCTGGTGGACGAATATCAGGATACCAACGTCGCCCAGTACATGTGGCTGCGCCTGCTGGCCCAATCGCATCGCAACATCTGCTGCGTGGGCGATGACGACCAGTCGATCTATGGCTGGCGCGGGGCCGAAGTGGGCAACATCCTGCGCTTCGAAAAGGATTTTCCGGGCGCCGAGGTGATCCGGCTGGAACAGAACTATCGCTCGACCCCGCAGATTCTGGGGGCGGCTTCGGGGCTGATCGCGGCGAACAGCGGGCGTCTGGGCAAGACCTTGTGGACCGATGCCGAACCGGGCGAACCGGTGCGCCTGATCGGCCATTGGGACAGCGAGGCCGAGGCCCGCTGGATCGGCGAGGAGATCGAGGCATTTCAGGGCGGCCACCGCGCGGCCCTTGGGCGCGTGTCGCTGGACGATATCGCGATCCTGGTGCGGGCATCCCACCAGATGCGGGCGTTCGAGGACCGCTTCATGACCATCGGTCTGCCCTATCGCGTCATCGGCGGCCCGCGTTTCTATGAAAGGCAGGAAATTCGCGACGCCATGGCCTATTTCCGGCTGGTCACCAGCCCGGACGACGACCTGGCCTTCGAGCGCGTGGTGAACACCCCCAAGCGCGGCCTGGGCGACAAGGCGTTGCAGACCATCCAGCTGGCCGCGCGGCAGAACGGCGTGAACCTGCTGGAGGGCGCGCGCATCGTGGTTGAGGAAAAGCATGTCGGCGGCAAGGGGCTGGCCAACCTGCGCGACTTCGTGGCGCTGATCGGACGCTCGCACATGGAGGTGCTGAATGGCACGAACCATATCGAACTGGCTGAACGCATCCTGGACGAATCCGGCTATACCGCCATGTGGCAGAACGACAAGTCGCCAGACGCGCCGGGTCGTCTGGAAAACCTCAAGGAACTGGTCAAAGCTTTGGAGGAGTTCGAGAACCTCCAGGGTTTCCTGGAACATGTGGCGCTGGTCATGGACCGTGATGACGGCCAGCAGACCGAACAGGTCAGCATCATGACGCTGCACGGTGCCAAGGGGTTGGAGTTCCCGGTGGTCTTCCTGCCGGGGTGGGAAGACGGGCTTTTCCCCAACCAGCGCGCCATGGACGAACAGGGCACCAAGGGTTTGGAGGAGGAGCGGCGTCTGGCCTATGTCGGCATCACCCGCGCCGAACGGCTGGCCACGATCAGCTTTGCGGGCAACCGGCGGCTTTACGGCCAGTGGCAAAGCTCTCTGCCGTCTCGCTTTGTTGACGAACTGCCCGAGGAGCACGTCGAGGTTCTGACCCCTCCGGGTCTTTACGGCGGCGGCTATGGTGCGGCGATGGCATCGGCCGGCAGCGCACAGATGCATGACCGGGCGGCCAAGGCCGATGTCTATAACTCGCCCGGCTGGAAGCGGATGCAGGCGAAAGCCGCCGAACGTCGCGCGCCGGTCCATCGCACCCCCGTCACCATCGACGCCGCCCCCGCCAGTCGCTTTGCGGTGGGTGACAAGGTCAGCCATGCCAAGTTCGGCGAAGGCCAGGTGATGGGCGTGGCCGAGGACACGCTGACAATCCAGTTCGCCGCGGGCTTCAAGAACATCAAGGCCGCTTATGTCCAACCCGCGGGTGGCGGCGACGACGTGCCTTTCTAGGCGCTGCGGCGGCGGCCGATCCGGGGCGTGTGGCTCGCCCGTTCCAGCGCCGCGGCGTAAAGCGCGTCGATATCCTGATCGGGATGATCGGCGGCCAGGCGCAGCAGGCCGAAATGAATGCCGGCCACCGTTTCGTAATGTTCGACGAAGGCATAGTTGATGGCGGCACCCGTGGCTGCCCCCAGGACGGGAACGGTCTGCGCGCCCAGCTTGGCCGTCACACGCGATGCGAAGGTCCCTGCAAAGCGGCTGATCAGCGCCGAAACCGTCTGGCCGTTCGTCAGCACGCGGTTGGCCAAGAAAGATTGCGCGACCGCGTCGCCATCCTTGCCGGGTTCGCCGTATTGGAACACCGCCAGGCATTCCAGCCGCACCTGCGGATCGCTGGTGTCGAACCCATGCTGGCGCGCGACCTTCTGGATCGAATTGAAGATCACCGTGGTCGATGCGACCAGATCGGGCACCAGCCCCGCAAAGCCGAACCAACCGCCCGTCGCACCCGACACCACCGCCGCCGCGCGATTGGCGATCAGCGGTGCGTGGCGGACGACGCCGATCTGGTCGGTCCGTCCTGACAGGTCGTAAAGCTGCTGGAAGGCACTTTCCAAGACCTTCTCCAGCGCGACGGGCGACATGCCCAGCACGGTCGTCGCGGCCCCTTCGGTCAGGCGGCCCACGGCCTCGACCCCGCGCATCAGCAGGCTGCGGCCGCGCAGGTGCCGGGCGGCCAGGCGGTCAAGCTGTCGGGTCAGATCGTCTGGGACGGGCAGGGTCATCTTGGACATTCCCATGGTGGTTGTGGCTGGAGTGCCAACGCGGCCCCCCGCGCATGGGTTGCCTGACGTGACGCGACATCTGGTCCCCGCTTGCGCCCGCGTGTTACGCTGGACGACGCGACCCAAGGGAAGGACAGGGGCAAGGTGGCATTGATCCGGCTGTGGCTGTTCGTCTTGGCGGTCCAACTGCTTTTCTATGTGCTGCTGCGTATCTATGTCCGGTCCCAGCAGGTCGAACGTCTGGAACACCGTTGGGACGGGCGTCATCCCGACCGGCCCGGCGACAGCGCGGCCCGGCGCGCCTTCATTGCCAAGGCGATGACGGGCTTTGAAAAGAGCCTGAGGGCGCGTCTGACGCTGCTGGTCTTCGTGCTGCCGACGCTGGCCATCCTGGTCATCGTCTATCTAGTCAACTGGCACTAGGAGCTGCCGTCACATGTATTACCTTCGCGTCGCCATCGGCGTTCTGTTCGGCATCATGGCCTTTGCGCTGCTGGATTACACCCTGCCGTCCAAGAACACGGTCAGGATCAGCAACACCTATAACCGGCTGACATCGATCCCACCCTCGGCCACGATCTTCTGGGCCGCGGACAGCACCGGCACGGTGGAAAACGCATCCGGTCAGCGCGACGTGCGCTTCATCGACACGGTGCGTGCCGGCGGCAGCGTCTTCGTCTATCGCAACGAAGACACCGGCTGGGTCTGGCCGCCCTATTTCAAATACGACAGCTCGAACCTGCACGCCGAGGCGACGAACCTGAAATCCTCGGCCAGCGATCCGATCTGGGTCAGCGTGACGGGTTATGGCTGGCGCATCCCGTGGATGTCGACCTATCCCAACGCCATCTCCATCAACACCGTCGCGGGCCCCGACGAACGCCCCACGAACTGGCCCGCCATGGTGATCTGCGCGGTCATGCTGGTGCTGCTGGCGCTGATCTGGCGGATGTGGGCACAATTTCAGGAACGCGGGCTGACGCCGATGCGTGACCGGCTGAACCGAAAGGCCAAGTGATGACCCAGAACCCCGGCATCGACCTGCGGACCGACTGGTTCGCGGACCTGCGCATCAACACCCCCGCCGTCGAACGGCGCGCGGCGACGCTGCCCACGCGGCGCAGCCTGAAGCAGGATCACCAGGCGGCCTGGCTGCTGAACGCGGTGCGCTGCATCGACCTGACGACGCTGGCTGGCGACGACACGCCCGACCGCGTGGCGCGCCTGTGTGCCAAGGCGCGCCAGCCCATCGCGCCCGAACTGCTGGACGCCATGGGTGTCACCGGCCTGACCACCGGCGCGGTCTGCGTCTATCCGACCATGGTCGGCCCCGCCAAGCGCGCCCTGGGCAATTCCGGCATTCCGGTGGCCAGCGTCGCGACGGGCTTTCCCGCCGGCCTGATGCCGCTGGACCTGCGCCTGGCCGAGATCCGCTATGCCTTGGACCAAGGCGCGGATGAGATCGACATCGTCATCACCCGCGCCCATGTGCTGCAGGGCAACTGGGCGGCGCTTTACGACGAATTGCGCGCCATGCGCGAGGCCTGCGGCGCGGCCCGCATGAAGGCGATCCTGGCCACCGGCGATCTGAAATCGCTGGAAAACGTCGCCCGTGCCAGCCATGTCGCGATGCAGGCGGGAGCGGACTGGATCAAGACCTCGACCGGGAAAGAGGGCGTGAACGCGACCCTGCCAGTCAGCCTGGTCATGTGCCGCACCATCCGCGATCACGGCATGCGCACCGGCCACAAGGTGGGCTTCAAGCCTGCGGGCGGCCTGCGCACCGCCAAGGACGCGATCAGCTGGCAGATCCTGATGGCCGAGGAGCTGGGCCGCGAATGGCTGACGCCCGATCTGTTCCGGATCGGCGCCAGCAGCCTTCTGGGCGATATCGAACGACAGATCAGTCATCACGTGACGGGCCGCTATGCCGCCGCCCATCGCCTGGCACTTGCGTAAGGAAACGGGATGAGCCTTGTGAACGACATCATGCAATCCATGGAATATGGCCCCTCGTCCGAGGATGCCTCGGCCGCCCGCGACTGGCTGGCCCGGCGCGGGACCTTCGGCCATTTCATCAACGGCAGCTTCACGACACCGGGTCAGGTCTTCGACACCCGCGACCCCTCGACCGGCGACGTGCTGGCCCGCGTGAGCCAAGGGACCGCCGATGACATCGCCGCGGCCGTCAAGGCGGCCCGCAAGGCGCAGAAGTCCTGGGCCAACCTCTCGGGTACGGAACGGGCGCGGTTTCTCTATGCCATCGCGCGCCATATTCAGAAACGCGAACGCTTTCTGTCGGTGCTGGAGACGCTGGACAACGGCAAGCCCATCCGCGAGGCGCGCGACGGGGACATCCCCTTGGTCGCACGCCACTTCTATCACCACGCAGGCTGGGCCGAGCTGCGCGACACGGAGTTCCCGGACCACGGGCCCCTGGGCGTCTGCGGCCAGATCATCCCGTGGAACTTCCCGCTGCTGATGCTGGCGTGGAAGGTCGCGCCCGCGCTGGCCGCCGGTAATACTGTGGTGCTGAAGCCCGCCGAATACACCCCCCTGACCGCGCTGGCCTTTGCCGAAATCTGTCAGGAGGTCGGCCTGCCCGCAGGTGTCGTGAACATCGTGACCGGTGACGGCGACACGGGCGCGGCGCTGGTCGCGGCGGATGTGGACAAGATTGCCTTCACCGGATCGACCGAGGTCGGGCGCGGCATCGCGCGGGCCTTGGCGGGAACCGGGCGCAGGCTGACGCTGGAACTGGGCGGCAAGTCGCCCTTCATCGTGATGGAGGATGCCGATCTGGACGCCGCCGTCGAAGGTGTCGTGGACAGCATCTGGTTCAACCAGGGCCAGGTCTGCTGCGCGGGTTCGCGCATTCTGGTGGCGGAATCCGTGGCCGAACGGTTCGAGACCCTGATGCGCGCCCGCATGGACCGCCTGCGCGTCGGCGCGCCCTTGGACAAATCCACCGATATCGGCGCCATCGTCGATCCGGTGCAAAAGGACCGCATCCTGTCGATCTGCAAGGCCGCGTCCGATGCCGGGGCCGATCTGGTCGGCGGTCAGCCGCAGGAGGGCTGTTTCATCGCGCCGGGCTATCTGAAGAACATCGCGCCCGCCAATCCCGGCATGCAGGACGAAATCTTTGGCCCCATCGCCACGCTCTCGACCTTCCGCACCGCCGATGAGGCGATCGAGCTGGCCAACAACACCCGCTATGGTCTGGCCGGTTCGGTCTGGTCGGAAAGCGCGACGGTTGCCACCGACATGGCCGCGCGTATCAAGGCGGGCGTCATCTGGATCAACTGCGCCAACATGTTCGACGCGGCCGCGCCTTTCGGTGGCTATCGCGAAAGCGGATATGGGCGCGAGGGCGGCCACGCGGGAATGCTGGATTACCTGACCGCCCCCGGCCCCAAGAATGGCGGCGAGGGCAAGCTGAAGCCCCTGGATGCCATGACCGACGGCGATGCGGCCAAGCCGCAGGGCATCGACCGCACCGCCAAGATGTATATCGGCGGCGCGCAGAAGCGTCCCGATGGCGGGGCAAGCTATGCCGTGCCGGGCGGGCTGGCGCCGCTTGGCGGCCGCAAGGACATCCGCAATGCGGTCGAGGCTGCCTCGAAGGCCGGGAAATGGGCTGCGATGGGCGGACGTGCCCGCGCCCAGGTTCTTTATTTCCTGGCCGAGAACCTGGCCGCCCGCGCCGATGAATTCGACGCCCGCACCAACAAGCGCGAGGTCGAGGCCGCCATCGCGCGCGCCTTCCACTATGCCGCCTGGGCCGACAAGTTCGACGGGCGCAATGTGCAGGCCAAGCCGGGCCATCTGGTGAATGTCATCCCCGAACCCATGGGCGTCATCGGCATCGCCTGTCCGAACCGGAACCCGCTGGCAGGTTTCCTGTCGCTGGTCCTGCCCGCCATCGCGATGGGCAACAGCGTCGTGGCGATCCCCGCGCAGAACGATCCGCTGGCGGTGGCGGATCTGTATCAGGTGCTGGATACCTCGGATGTGCCAGCCGGGGTGGTGAACATCGTGACGGGCGCGCGCGACGCGCTGGCCACGCATCTGGCCCTGCATGATGAGGTCGCGGCCCTTTGGTATTGCGGCACCCCCGAAGGGCACGAGGCCGTCGATCAGGCCGCCAGCGGCAACCTGAAACCCGTCTGGCCCGTCCCGCATCGCGACTGGACGGGCAATGACGCGCAGGGGCAGGATTTCCTGAACCATGCCGTGCGGCAAAAGACGATCTGGCTGCCTTATGGCGCGCTGCCTGCGGGCAGTGGCAGCGCGGCCTATTGACGAATAAGGGGGGCCGCGCGGCCCCCCCTTTCGCATCACCGTCCGCGGATGCGCGGGTCCATCGCGTCGCGCAAGCCGTCACCGATGTAGTTGACGCACAGCACCGTCAGCGAGATCAGGACACCGGGAAAGATCACCCGCGACGGATACAGCACCATCTGGTCCACCGCATCATAGAGCAGCCGGCCCCAGGTCGGGAAATCGGGCGGGAAGCCCAGTCCCAGAAAGCTGAGGGCCGATTCCGTGATGATCGCCGTGGCGATCCCCAGGGTTGCCGCCACCATGATCGGCGACATGACGTTCGGCAGGATGTGGCGCAGGATCATCCGATGGCTGGGCGTGCCGATCGAGCGGGCGGCCAGGATGAATTCACGCTCTTTCAAACCCAGAACCTCGCCCCGGACGATGCGGGCGGCCTGCATCCAACTGGTTGCCCCGATGGCCGAGACGATCAGAAGGAAGATCCCGAAGGCCGCGCCGAAGGTCTGGGACAGCGGTTCGCGGAACAGGGTCACCATCAGCAGCAACAGCGGCAACAAGGGCAGCGCCAGGAACAGCTCGGTCACGCGCATCAGCGGGCCGTCCAACCGGCGGAAATAGCCCGCCGACACGCCGATCAGGCTGCCGATGAAGATGGCGATGGCCATGGCGGTCAACCCGACCGCGATGGACACCTGTCCCCCGGCCATCAGGCGCGCCAGCATGTCGCGGCCCAGCTGGTCGGTGCCAAGCGGATGGGCCAGCGAAAAGCCTTGGTTGCGCGCACGGATGTCCACAAAGGTCGGGTCCATCCGCCAGATCAGCGGCCCCACCGACACGAACAGGATGATCCCCACGAACAGCACCAGCGCCACCATCGCGCCACGATGGCTGCGGAACTGGCGCCAGACATCGCCCCATTGGCTGCGGTTGGGGGAAGGGGCGACGGGGGGCGATGCGGCGGCGGGGGTTGCCGCGTTGCCGGCGGTCAGGGTGGTGGTCTTGTCGGCAGGGTCAGTCATATCGGATCCTTGGGTCCAGCACCCCATAGAGGATGTCTGCGATCAGGGTGAAGACGACGATCAGGATCGCGAAGATGAAGGTCAGGGTCAGCACCATCGGAATGTCGTTGCCGTGGATGGCGGTGATCAGCAGCTGGCCCAGCCCGTTTACCTTGAAGACCTGCTCGGTGATGATGGCGCCGCCGAAGACGGCCGGCAGGCCAAGCGCGATGACGGTGACGACGGGGATCAGGCTGTTCCGCAACACGTGTTTCAGCACGACGACGCGTTCCGACAGACCCTTGGCGCGGGCGGTGCGGACGTAATCCTGGCCCAGGTTGTCCAGCATTGAGGACCGCATGAAGCGGCTGATCTGTGCGGCGTTGTACAGGGCCAGCACCGTGACGGGCATGACCATCTGGCGGACCTGCGCCATGAAGCTGTCCCAGTCCCGCACCTGAAGGGTGGTGTCATAGACCGAAGGGAACCATTGCAGGTTCACGCCGAAAATGATGATCAGCACCACGCCGGTAAAGAAGGTCGGCATCGAAAAGCCGATCATCGACACGAAGGTGCCGATCTGGTCGAACCAGCTGTATTGCTTGTAGGCCGACAGGATGCCGATGGGGATCGCGATCAGGATGCCCACCACATAGGACATGCCGACCACCGTCAGCGTCTGCGGCACGCGCTGCGCGATCACGTCGAAGACGGGGCTGCGCGACTGGAAGCTGATGATGCGCTGCATGCCGTCGCTGAAGCCGGTGCCGAAAGCCTGGTCGAACCAGTAAAGCGGCTCGACCCAGAAGAACTGCTTCAGCCACAGGACATAGCGGATGGGCCAGGGTTCGCCCAGGCCCAGGGCGGCGCGCATGCGGTCGCGCACCTCGGGGGGGACGGTCAGGGGGACATCGCCAAGCGGATCGCCGGGGGATGCTTCCAGCAGCAGGAAGATCACCAGCGAGATGAACAGCAATGTCGGGATCGCCAGCAGCAGCCGGCGTATGGTGAAATTGAGCATGGTGCCTCGGTCGAAGGGTTGCGGGCGGGGACCTGCCCCGCCCTGCGCCAGAGGGGCCGCCCCCGGTCAGGGGCGGCCGCTGGTGTCACTCGGCCGCGCGCGACCAGTCCGCGACGTTCCAGATCTCGCTGTCCCATGCGTTCAGCTGAACGCCCTCCAGCGTGTTGGAATGGGCCGAGGCGGTGCCGCGATAGACCAGCGGGATGATGGCGTTGGTATCCTTGGTCAGCATCTCGTTCATCTTGCGGCCCATGGCGGCGCGTTCGTCGGCATCGACGATGCCTTCCAGTTCCGACACCATGCGATCGTATTCGGGATCGCAGAAGCGGCTGGTGTTCTCACCCTGCCACTGGTTGGCGGGGCTGGGTGCCTTGTTGCAGGTGTGCTTGGACAGATAGGGTGCCGGGTTGTTGCCGTCGAAGTTGTCGGCATACATCTCGATATCGGCATAGAACTTTTGCAGCGTGTCGGGCGAGCCCGCATCCGATCCGAAGAAGACCGAGGCATCGATGGTCTTCAGCTCGGTCTCGACGCCGATTTCCGACCACCACTGCTTGATCAGCGCCTGGAAGTCCTGGCGCACCGCGTTGACCGAGGTCTGGTAGAGCATCGACAGGCGCACGCCGTCCTTTTCACGGATGCCGTCGCCGCCCTTGACCCAGCCCGCTTCATCCAACAGGGCATTGGCGCCCTCGATGTCCTGGGTCAGGCATTCGGTGTTTTCGGACGCCCATGCCGCAGGGGCGGGGACATAGTTGCAGGTGGCCTTGCCCGCGGGACCATAGCCGATTTCGACCAGCAGCTCGCGGTCGATGGCCATGGATAGGGCCTTGCGCACCGCCGGGTCCGACAGGAAGGGGTGGGGATGTTCCAGCGTCGACCGCGTTTCGGCGGGCAGGTTCGGCGATGGGTCGGTCAGGTTGACGTGCAGGCGTTCGACAAGGCTGCCGAAGGCGGCCGTGACCTTGCCGCGGCCCGCCGCCTCCATCCCGGCGATGACGTCGGGGGCCAGCTGGGTGTTCCAGGCATAGTCGAACTCACCCGTTTCCAGGACCGAACGCGCGGCACCCGCCGCATCGCCGCCACCCTTGACCAGCACGGTCGCGAAGGCCGGTTTGTCGGGGTCGCGATATTCGGGGTTCGCTTCCAGCGAGATGGTGTCGTTCGTCAGGAACTCGGTCACCCGGAAGGGGCCGGTGCCGACGGGGTTGAAGTTCTGTTCCGTGCAGGTGGGCGCATTGGCGCCGGTGCAGTTTTCGAACTGGGCCTTCTGCAGGATCGGCGACTGCGCCCCCACGAAGGCCGAGAACGGGTCCGGGCGCGGCGCGTTGAAGGTGATCTTGACGGTATGGGGATCGACGGCCTCGATGGTCTTGATGCCTTCGAACTTGGCCAGCTGCGAACAGCCGCCATCGGGGTCCATGCAGTAATTGGCGGTGAAGACGACGTCATCGGCGGTGAAGGGCGTGCCGTCCGACCACTTGATGTCGTCGCGCAGCTTCCAGGTGACCGAGGTCATGTCCTCGGCGATGCCGCCATTCTCCAGACTGGGCAGTTCGGCGGCCAGGCGCGGATAGATGGTGCCCTTGGCGTCATAGCCGGCCAGCGGTTCCAGCGTCAGGCTGCTGGCGATGACCTCCTTGGTGCCGCCGGACAGATAGGGGTGCATGGTCGTGGGCGCCTGCCACATGATCAGGCCAAGCTGACCGTCGCTGCCGCGTTCGGCGAATGCGGCGGGGGCCATCGTCAGCGACGCGACGGCGCCCATCAGAACGGTTCTCAGTTTCATCAGGCTCTCCTGTTGGGAATGAACCCGCGGGGCGTCTGCGCATCGTCGGCCATTCTGAGGGCCGTTTCTTGGTTCGGTTGTCCCGGTCTTGTTGGGCATGTTCGTGATGTCGCCGTCCCTGCGGAATGAGGTCATCATCCGTCAAAGCCCAATCCGAAAGCAAGTCCCATCGCGCAGACGCGGCCGCCGCCTTTGCGCTTTGACTTTTGCAGGGCAGCGACTAGCCTTCGGGCTTGGACATTTGCCGGGGGACAGCATGCTTGACGACAAACCGCTCGTTTCAATCGAAAAACTTCGTGTCGAGTTCGAAACGAATGACGGCGTGGTGGTGGGCGTCAAGGATGTCAGCTTTGACATCAAGCCGGGCGAATGCGTCTGCGTGGTGGGCGAATCCGGGTCGGGCAAATCGGTCAGCTCGCTGTCGCTGATGCGGCTGGTGGAATTCGGCGGCGGCACCATCGCGGGCGGGCGGCTGATGTTCGATAAAGGCGACGGGCAGGTGGTGGACCTGGCGACGCAGGGCAGCCCGGCCATGCGCGACATCCGCGGCAACCGCATTGGCATGATCTTCCAGGAACCGATGACCGCGCTGAACCCGGTCTTCACCGTGGGAGATCAACTGGCCGAGGGCCTGATGGCCCATCGCGGCATGAACCGCACGCAGGCCCGGGCCCGCGCGCTCGAGATCCTGCGCCAGGTCCGCATGCCAGAGCCCGAGCGCCGGCTGGACCAGTATCCGCATGAACTCTCGGGCGGGATGCGGCAGCGAATCGTCATCGCTATCGCCATGGCCTGCGAACCGCGCCTGCTGATCTGCGACGAACCCACGACCGCGCTGGACGTCACCATCCAGGCCGAAATCCTGGCGCTGATCGACCGTCTGAAGCGGGAAAAGCAGATTGCCGTTCTTTTCATCACCCATGACATGGCCGTGGTCGCGCAGATGGCAGATCGTGTCGTGGTCATGTATCGCGGCGACAAGGTCGAGGAAGGGCCGGTCGAACAGATTTTTGAAAACCCGCGCGAAGATTACACCAAGATGCTGCTGGCCGCCGTGCCCCGCCTGGGCGAGATGACCGGCAAGCCCGCCCCCGAACGCCTGCGCCTGATGCGTGACGGCACCCATGGCACCCCCGAGCCGATCATCGTCGCCGATCCCAAGCCGTTGCTGACGGTTCAGAACCTGACCACGCGTTTTGCCGTCAAGGGCGGCGTGCTGCGGCGAACGCTGGCCAATGTCCACGCGGTCGAGGATGTCAGCTTTACCATCAACGGCGGCGAGACGCTGTCGCTGGTGGGGGAATCGGGTTGCGGAAAATCCACCTGCGGGCGGTCGATCCTGCGGCTGGTGGAACCGCAATCGGGGCAGGTCGATCTGCACGGGACCGACATCCTGGCGCTGTCACAGCGGGCGCTGCGCAAGGCGCGGCGCGACATGCAGATGATCTTTCAGGACCCCTTCGCCAGCCTGGACCCGCATATGAAGCTGTACGACCAAGTGGCCGAACCGATGCAGAACTATGGCATCGGCAGCCGAAGCGAGCGCGAGGACCGCATCGCGGCCCTGTTCGACCGGGTCGAACTGCCCCGCCATTTCATGCGCCGCTATCCACACGAGATGTCGGGCGGTCAGCGCCAGCGCATCGCCATCGCCCGCGCCTTGGCCCTGAACCCCAAGCTGATCATCGCCGATGAGGCCGTGTCGGCGCTGGACGTGTCGGTCCAGGCGCAGGTGCTGAACCTGCTGATGGAGTTGCAGCAGGACATGGGCATTTCCATGCTGTTCATCAGCCATGACATGGCCGTCGTGGAACGCGTCAGCCACCATGTCGGCGTGATGTATCTGGGCCGGATCGTCGAAATGGGCACCCGCGCGCAGGTGTTTGAAAACCCCCAGCACAGCTATACCCGCCAGCTGATGTCGGCCGTGCCGGTGGCCGATCCGCGGCAGAAGAAGATCTCCGAGGATCTGAACTTCCGCCCGATCCCCTCGCCGATCCACCCGGTCGATTACACGCCCCAGCCGTCGGTCTATCGCGAGGTTGCGCCGGGGCACCGGGTGCTGGTCGATCCCGTCACGCATGGCTGAACCGGACTTGCACGACCTGCAGGAACGCGCCAACCTGACGCCGAAGGAGAACAACATGCCCGTCAAGAACCGCTTTGCCGAACTGCTGCCCGAGATCACCGCCTGGCGCCGCGATTTCCACGAAAACCCCGAACTGCTGTACGAAGTGCATCGCACCGCCGGCAAGGTCGCCGAACTGCTGCGCGAGTTCGGCTGCGACGAGGTGACCGAGGGCATCGGCCGCACCGGCGTCGTGGGGGTCATCAAGGGTCGCACCGACACCAAAGGCCGCACCGTGGGTCTGCGCGCCGACATGGACGCGCTGCCGATCAACGAACAGACCGGCGTCGAATATGCCAGCAAGACCCCCGGCAAGATGCATGCCTGCGGCCATGACGGGCATACCGCCATGCTGCTGGGCGCGGCGAAATATCTGGCCGAGACCCGCAATTTCGACGGCACCGCCGTGGTCATCTTCCAGCCCGCCGAGGAAGGCGGGGCAGGGGCCGAGGCGATGATCCAGGACGGTCTGGTCGATCGCTGGGGCATCGACGAATTCTATGGCATGCACAACATGCCCGGCATGCCGGTGGGCCAGTTCTCGATCCGGCCCGGCGCGATGATGGCGGCGGCCGATCAGTTCGACATCACCGTCACGGGCAAGGGCGGACATGCCGCCAAGCCCCACGAATGCATCGACACCACCCTAACCGCCGCCCAGATCGTCGTGGCGCTGCAATCGGTCGTGGCGCGGAATGTCGATCCGCTGAAGAACGCCGTCATCTCGGTCTGCGTGGTCAGCACGGATTCGACCGCCTACAACGTCATCCCGCAGGTCGTCCGGCTGAAGGGCACCGCCCGCAGCCTGGCCCCCGAGGTCCGCGACCAGCTGGAGGAAGGCATCAAGCGCGTCGCCACCAACATGGCCGCAGCCATGGGCGCCGTGGCCGAGGTCGATTACCAGCGCGGCTATCCCGTCACCATGAACAACGAACAGGCGACCGAATGGGCCGCCGACATCGCCCGCCAGATCAGTGGCGACGTCGACATGGACATGCAGCCGATGATGGGCGGCGAGGATTTCAGCTATATGCTGAACGAACGTCCCGGCGCCTATATCTGGGTCGGCAACGGCGACACGGCGATGGTCCACCACCCCGCCTACAACTTCAATGACGAGGCGATCCCCGCCGGTTCCAGCTGGTATGCCGGCATGGTCGAGGCCCGTCTGCCCGCCGCGTGATGCCCCCACCGATGGCGATGTCGCGGCCTGCATGTCAGCGGTCGCAAACATGATTGTCATTCCCCGGCAATCGTTCGAAATGCAGGGGCGCGGGATGTGACATTCCGCGCCACGGCAATCAAGGGGACGAACGTCAGATGAAAAGCTATACCTTGCGCGTGACCTGCGCCTCGACCCGCGGAATCGTCGCGGCGATTTCGGGCTTTCTGGCGGATGCGCAATGCAACATCACCGACAGCGCGCAATTCGACGATGTCGAGACGGGACGCTTCTTCATGCGCGTCAGTTTCCGGTCCGAAGGCGAGGCCACGCTGGAGAGCCTGCGCGCCGATATCGCCCCCGTGGCCGAACGCCTGAAGATGGAGGTCGCCATCAGTGACGACGCCGTCAAGAAGAAGGTGCTGATCATGGTCAGCCGCTTCGGGCATTGCCTGAACGACCTGCTGTATCGCTGGCGCATCGGCGCGCTGCCGATCGACATCGTGGGCGTCATCTCGAACCACCACGAATACCAGAAGGTCGTCGTGAACCACGACATCCCCTTCCACATGATCCGCGTGACGCCCGAAAACAAGGCCGAGGCCGAGGCCCGGCAGATGGAGATCATCGACCAGACTGGAACCGAGCTGGTGGTTCTGGCACGCTACATGCAGGTGCTGTCGGACCGGATGTGCCAGCAGATGTCGGGGCGGATCATCAACATCCACCATTCGTTCCTGCCCAGCTTCAAGGGCGCGAACCCTTACAAGCAGGCCTATGAACGGGGCGTCAAGCTGATCGGCGCGACCAGCCATTACGTCACCGCCGATCTGGATGAAGGCCCGATCATCGAACAGGATACGGTGCGCGTGACCCATGCCCAATCGGCTGGCGATTACGTGTCGCTGGGCCGCGACGTCGAGGCGCAGGTGCTGGCCCGCGCGGTCCACGCCCATATCCACGGTCGCGTGTTCCTGAACGCTGCAAAGACGGTGGTCTTCCCGGCCTCTCCGGGCAGCTATGCCAGCGAACGCATGGGCTGAGACGCGTCAGAACAGGGGCAGGCGCGGCCCTTTCAGGACATGATCCGTGTATTCGGCGGCGATGGGGGCGATGCGGTCGAAGACCGGTGTCTGGGCGCAGACCTCCCACCACTGGCGGTAATAGACCATGTCTTCGGCCTTGATGGTCTGGAACGGGTTGATCCGCAGCGCCCGGTCGCCCGTGGCGGTCAGATGGTCGCGGATCTGCCCTTCCTGTTCGGCGGTCAGGCGCAGGTGGAAGGGCTTGGCGATCCTTCCTGCGAAATGGACCACCGCGGGGGTGAAATCCCGCGGAAAATCGTGGAAGCGATAGTTGTATCGGTCATGGGCGCGCAGATAATTGCTGCCATGCGTCATCGAGTACAGCCCCTGATCCCCGAATTCGAGACCCTTTTCCTGCGCCCAGGCCGCCGTCCGAAGATAGGGCTGAAGTCCGACGCCGTCCTTGCGCAGGCGCTGCAGGTCGATGACCATCGTTCCGCTGTTGAAGATGCCTGCACAGATGCGGCGCAGCCGGTAATTCGGCATGCCCTTGGCATGGGCCTCGGGGACGGGGCCTGACAGGACCGGCGGGGTGATGGGCACCTCGCGGCAGGCGGCGACGTAATTTCCCAGTAGAGGCTGGGTCGCGAAGGGCAGCAGGTCATCCGTCACCAGCGTGTCAAGGGGATCCAGATACAGGACCCTGTTCATCGTCTCGGGCAGGTATTGATGGGCGATATACCACAGGAATCGCGCGCCGAAGGGCCGGCTGCCCAATTGGCTCAGCTGGGCGAAATCCTTGCGTTCCTGCACGGCGATCACGTGCAGCGTCAGGTTCGGCAAGCGGTCGCAGAAGGCGGCAAGGTCGCGAAGCTTGTCCTGCGACAGGGTCAGGTGGAACAGCCAGAAGTCGATCTGGTCGCCGGAATGGCTTTGCGACAGCGACAGCAGCATCACCTGCAGCACATCCGCATCATCCCCGCCAAGCGAGGTCATGACGTTCAGATGCGCAGGTTCGCGCCGGGCGGGATGGCGGCGGCGTTGAAGCGCATCGATTGCGATGGGTCCAACGGCGGGCAGGCGGCGATAGATGTCTTTGGCTTGCGCGCGGCGCTTCGGGGATAGCATCTGGGCCTGTATCTTGGGGCGCAGACAATAAAGGGGGCTGCGGCGGTCACGGTCCCGGCATCATGCGCAGGGGCTTGCTCGATCTGCAAGATCGCGGCGGCCGAGACCGTCGGAATTTTGAACGCCCCGCCCTTTCGGACGGGGCGGGGCGTGACGTCACGGCTTGGGGATCACTGCGGGATCTGCGCGGTGATGCCTTCGACAAAGAAGTTCATGCCCTGCAGGTCGCTGTCGGGGGCGGTTTCGCCCTCGGCCAGCCATTCGCTGCCATCGGCCTTGTTCAGCGGGCCGGTGAAGGGGTGGTATTCGCCGGCGCCGATCTTGTCGCGCAGGGCCTCGGCCTCGGCCTTGACTTCGGCGGGGACGGCGTCGGTGATCTCGCCGATCACGACCTCGCCGTCACCGATCCCGGCCCAGCTGGAGCCGGTTTCCCAGGTGCCGTCCAGCATCGCGCCGACGCGCTTGATGTAATAGGGCGACCATTCGTCGATGATCGAGGCCACGCGCGGGCTGGGCTTGAAGGCCGCCATGTCGCTGGCCTGGCCAAAGCCGATGGCGCCTGCCTCCTGCGCCTTGGCCAGGGGGGCGGTCGAATCGGTGTGCTGCAGGATCACGTCCACGCCTTCGGCCAGCAGGGCGGCGGCGGCGTCGGCCTCTTTCGCCGGGTCGAACCAGCTATAGGCCCAGACCACCTTCATCTCGACATCCGGGTTCACCTTCTTGGCATGGATGAAGCTGGAGTTGATGCCCTGGATCACCTCGGGGATCGGGAAGGACCCGATATAGCCGATCTTGTTCGACTCGGTCATGTGGCCCGCGATGGTGCCGATGACGGCGCGGCCTTCATAGAAGCGCGCGTCATAGGTGGCGACGTTGGGCGCGGTCTTGTAGCCGGTCGCATGTTCGAATTTGACGTCCGGGAACTTGGCGGCGACGTTCATCACCGGGTCCATGAAGCCGAAGCTGGTCGCGAAGATCAGCTTGTTGCCGGCCAGCGCCAGCTGGGTCAGCGCGCGTTCGGCATCCGCACCTTCCGGGACGCTTTCGATGAAGGTGGTTTCGACCTTGTCGCCATATTCGGCCTCGACGGCCTGACGGGCCAAGTCGTGCTGATAAGTCCAGCCGCCATCGCCCACGGGACCGACATAGATGAAGCCGACCTTCAGCGGTTCGTCCTGCGCCATGGCGGGGACGGCCAGCGCCATCAGGATCGCGGAGGCCGAGGCAAGAAGGGTTCTGCGTTGCATGGAATGTATCCTCTGTTGGAAGGGTATCCGGCCGCGTTCAGCGCAGCGCGTGAAAGTTGTTGCCCAGTGATCCGGGGGCCGCGCCGCCAGCCTTGCGGCTGTAGGTCTGCCGGGCCGAGATCAGCACAAGAACGATGATCGTGGCAAGATAGGGGGCCATCGACAACAGCTGCACCGGTACATCGACCTCGGCCGCCTGCAGGCGCAGCTGCAAAACGGTGACGCCGCCGAAAAGCCAGGCCCCCGCAAGGACGCCGAAGGCCGTCCAGCTGGAAAAGACCACGATGGCCAGCGCGATCCAGCCCGCGCCCGCGGTCATGCCCTCGGTCCATTGCAGGACGGTGGCGATGCTGATGAAGGCGCCGCCGACGCCCGCCATGGCGCCCCCGAAAGCGATGGCCGCGGTGCGCGTCAGGTGGACGTCATAGCCAAGGGCATGGGCGGCCTCGTGGTTTTCGCCGACCGCGCGCAGGATCAGCCCGCGGCGGGTGCGGTTCAGGAACCACCAGATGACCGGCACCATCAGCAGGCCCAGCCAGACGATCCAGTTGATGCCGAAGGGGCCGTCCGGCATGGGCGGTGCCTTCACGCCCTCGAAGGGTTTGCCGAACATGGCGGCAAGACCCAGCCCGAACAGGGTCAGCGCCAGGCCCGATGCGACCTGGTTGGCCAAAAACACTTGCGTCAGCAGGGTATAGAGCAACGATATGGCGGCCCCCGCCAGCGCCGCGACGGCAAAGCCCAGGAAAGGATTGCCGGTCGCATAGGCGGCGGCGAAACCCGCCAGCGCGCCTGCGATCATCATCCCCTCGACGCCCAGGTTCAGGATGCCCGCGCGTTCCGCGACCAGTTCGCCCAGGGCCGCGAACAGGATCGGCGTCGATGCCGACAGCAGCAGGAGAAAGATCGAAAGTGGATCGATCATGATTGACCCTTTCGCTGGATGCGGAACCGGGTCAGCACGTCGAAGCCCAGCAGGAAGAACAGCAGCATCCCCTGGAACACCTGCACGGTGGCGGCGGGCAGCTGCATGGTCAGCTGCGCCAGTTCGCCGCCGATATAGGTCAGCGCCAGCAGCAGCCCCGCCAGCAGGATGCCCAGGGGGTGCAGGCGGCCAAGGAAGGCCACGATGATAGCGGTGAAGCCGTATCCGGTGCCCAGCTTGTCGGTGATCTGACCGGCCGGGCCCGCGACCTCGAACAGGCCCGCCATACCTGCCAATGCGCCCGACAGGCCCAGGCAGAAGGCGACCAGCGTGGCGGGGTTCACGCCCGCGAAACGCGCCGCGCGGGGGGCGGAACCGGCCGCGCGGATGTGAAACCCGCGGATATGACGGCTGACCAGCACCCAGGTGACCAGCACGGCGACGGCGGCGGCCACGACGCCCCAATGCGCGCCGGTGCCCGCGATCAGTTCGGGGTTCGAGGCGGCGGGATATTGCTGCAGGTTGCGCGATCCGGGAAAGCCGAAGCCCTCGGGGTTCTTCATCGGCCCGAAGGCCATCCAGGCCGCCACGCGTTGGGCGACATAGACCAGCATCAGCGACACCAGGATTTCCGACGCACCGAACCAGTTGCGCAGCAGGGCGGGGATCATGCCCCAAGCCCAGCCCCCGGCAGCGCCCGCGATGACCATGGCCGGAAAGATCCACGCCCCTTCGGCGGGATAGGCCGCCAAGGCGACGGCGCCCCCGGTCAGCCCGCCGATGATGTATTGACCCTCGGCGCCAATGTTCCAGATGCCGGCGCGGAAACCGATCGCCAGACCGCTGGCGATCAGGATCAGCGGCGCCGCCTTGACCAGCAGCTGCGGGCGGGAATAGGAGGCCGCCGGCCCGAACAGCGGGTCCCAGAAGATGGTGCGGATGGCCGTGACGGGATCATGGCCCATGATGGCGAACAGGATGCCGCCCGCGATCATCGTGGCCAGGACCGCCATGACCGGCGTCGCGATCTGCCAGAAGGTCGATGCGGTGCTGCGCGGAACAAGCCGGATCATAGCGCCGCTTCCTGCATGCCATGCGCGCCGCCCAGCATCAGGCCGATCTGGTCCAGCGTCAGCCCCTCGGTAGGCTGGGGTTCGGAAAGGCGGCCTTCGTTCAGGGCGCAGAATTGGTCGGAAAGTTCCAAAAGCTCGTCCAGGTCCTGAGAAATGACGATGACACCCGCCCCCTGCCGCGCCAGATCCAGCAGCGATTGCCGCACGAAGGCGGCGGCGCTGGCATCGACGCCCCAGGTGGGCTGGTTGACGACCAGCACGCGGGGATCCTGCAGCACCTCGCGCCCGATCACGAATTTCTGCAGGTTGCCGCCCGACAGGGCGCGCGCCGCGACATGGGGGCCGGGGGTGCGGACGTCGAAAGCGGAGATGACGCTTTCGGCAAAGCTGCGCGCGGCGCGGTGGTCGACCATTCCGTTCCTGACCAGACCCTTGCGGGCCCCTGCGGTCAGCAGCGTGTTTTCCGTCAGGCTGAAATCGGGGACGGCGGCATGGCCCAGGCGATCCTCGGGGGCGGTCAGCAGCCCGGCCTTGCGGCGTTGTTCGGGGGGCAGGTGCGACAGGTCGGCCCCCTCCAGCGTGATGGTGCCAGGGCGGGCGCGGACCTCGCCCGTCAGGGCGGCCAGCAATTCCTCCTGGCCGTTGCCCGCCACGCCGCCGATCCCCAGGATCTGACCGGCGCGCAGGTCCAGCGACACCGATTTCAGCGCCGTCCCTTCGGCACTGGGGGCGGGCAGCGACAGGTCGCGGACGGTCAGCAGCACGTCGCCCGCCTGACGACCCGAGCGGTCGATGTCGCGCATCTCGCCTCCGACCATCATCGCGGCCAGTTCGCGGGCCGAATGGGCGCGGGGATCACAACTGTCAACGACGCGGCCATGACGCAGGATGGTGGCGCAGTCGCAATGGGTGCGGATCTCGTCCAGCTTGTGGCTGATATAAAGGATGGCGGTGCCTTGGCCCGCCAGCTTGCGCAGGGTGGCGAACAGCAACTCGGCCTCTTGCGGGGTCAGGACGCTGGTGGGTTCGTCCATGATCAGCAGGCGCGGGTTCTGCAGCAGACAGCGGATAATCTCGACCCGCTGGCGTTCGCCCGCCGACAGGGTGACGATGCGCCGTGCTGGGTTCAGCGGCAGGCCGAAATCATGGCTGACCTTGGTGATGCGCGCCGAGAGTTCACGGCGCGGGGGCGGGTTCTCCATCCCCAGGGCGATGTTTTCGGCGACGGTCAGGGCGTCGAACAGGCTGAAATGCTGGAACACCATCGCTACGCCCGCCGCACGCGCGGCACGCGGATCGGCGGGCGTATGGGGCGCGCCCATCAGCGACATCCGCCCCTGGTCCGGGCGCACGAGGCCATAGATCATCTTGACCAGCGTCGATTTGCCCGCGCCGTTTTCGCCCAGCAGCGCATGGATCTGCCCCGCATCGACCTGGAAGGACACGTCGTCATTGGCGCGGACGCCGGGATAGGACTTGCCGATCCCCTCGGCGCGAAAGACGGCGGTGCTGTTCAAATTTCGTCCCCTTGGTCAAAACCTGACCTGCTTAGACTGCAAATCCCCGTCAGGGCAATTGCGCTGTTTGGTCAGGCTGAGATACTGTCCCGATCATGGCCGAAAAATCCCCTCGATTCATCCACCTTCGCACACATTCCGAGCATTCCTTGCTGGAAGGTGCCATTCCCGTAGGCAAGCTGCCCAGTTTGGCGGCAGATGCCGGCATGCCGGCGGTCGCGCTGACCGACAGCAACAACATGTTCGCGGCGCTGGAATTCAGCGTGAAGGCCCGCGACAAGGGCGTGCAGCCCATCGTCGGCTGTCAGGTGACGCTGCAGGCCGAGACCACCGGGCCGGTCGTCCTGTTGGCGCAGAACCAGGCAGGCTGGCTGAACCTGATGTCGCTGTCCTCGTGTCTTTACCTGCGGGACGGGGGGGGGGCCTTGCCGCATGTGACGGTCGAGGAATTGTGCGAACGCTCCGAAGGGTTGATCTGTCTGACCGGCGGCGCGATGGGTCCCTTGGGGTTGCTGATCGCGCAGGGGCAGGCCGACAAGGCCGCCGCGCTGGCCGACAGGCTGGCCAAGGCCTTCCCCACGCGGCTCTATGTCGAATTGCAACGCCATCCGGGCGAAAACGGCCAGTTGATGCTGGCCGAAGCCGCATCCGAGGCCGGGCT
The DNA here is from genome assembly GCF_003259195.1 of Paracoccus sediminilitoris. GTDB lineage: Bacteria > Pseudomonadota > Alphaproteobacteria > Rhodobacterales > Rhodobacteraceae > Paracoccus > Paracoccus sediminilitoris. The sequence continues at coordinate 19,525 of NZ_QJPK01000020.1, read as the reverse complement.
GATCGAGCTGGCCTATGCGCGCGACCTGCCGCTGGTCGCGACGAACGACGTCTATTTCCCGAAATCGACCATGTACGAGGCGCATGACGCGCTGATCTGCATTGCGGAAAAGGCCTATGTCGACCAGTCCCAGCCCCGCCGCCGCCTGACGCCGCAGCATTATTTCAAGACGCCGCAGGAAATGGTGGTCCTCTTCGCCGACCTGCCTGAGGCGATCGAGAACACCGTCGAGATCGCCCGCCGCTGCGCCTTTGCCGTGGCCAAGCACGCGCCGATCCTGCCGAAATTCGCCGATGACGAGGTCGCCGAGCTGCGCAGGCAGGCGCGTGAAGGCCTTGAGGCGCGGCTGAGGGTCATCCCCCATGCCGTCAGCGTCGAGGATTACCACGCCCGCCTGGATTTCGAGCTGGGCATCATCGAGCAGATGGGCTTCCCCGGATATTTTCTGATCGTGGCCGATTTCATCGGCTGGGCCAAGGATCAGGGCATCCCTGTGGGGCCGGGACGGGGTTCGGGCGCGGGATCGCTGGTCGCCTATGCGCTGACCATCACCGACCTTGACCCGCTGCGATATTCCCTGCTGTTCGAACGCTTTTTGAACCCAGAACGGGTCAGCATGCCGGATTTCGACATCGACTTCTGCATGGACCGCCGCGAAGAAGTGATCCGCTATGTTCAAGGCAAGTATGGTGCCGACAAGGTCGGCCAGATCATCACCTTCGGTGCGCTTCTGTCCAAGGCCGCCGTGCGCGACGTGGGCCGGGTGCTGCAATTGCCCTTCGGTCAGGTGGACCGCCTGTCCAAGATGATCCCCGTCGAGGGCGTTAAGCCCGTCAGCATCACCAAGGCCCGTGCCGATGAACCCCGCCTGCGCGAGGCAGCCCGCGAGGAGGTCGTCAAGCGCCTGCTGGATTACGCCGAACAGCTGGAGGGGCTTTACCGCAACGCATCCACCCACGCGGCGGGGGTGGTGATCGGGGACCGTCCGCTGGACCGGCTGGTGCCGCTCTATCGCGATCCGGCGTCCGACATGCCGGCGACGCAGTTCAACATGAAATGGGTGGAACAGGCCGGGCTAGTCAAGTTCGACTTTCTGGGTCTGAAGACCCTGACCGTCATCCAGAACGCGGTCGATCTGATCAACGGGGGCGGGCGTCCTCTGCACATCGCGGCCGACGGGCGGCAGCTTTACGACCCCGCGCCGGGGACGGAAAATCAGATCAACCTGATCCCGCTGGACGACAAGGCCAGCTATGACCTGTTCGCCAGCGCCCGCACGGTTGCGGTCTTCCAGGTGGAATCCAGCGGCATGATGGACGCGCTGCGCCGCATGAAGCCCACCTGCATCGAGGATATCGTGGCGCTGGTGGCGCTGTACCGTCCTGGCCCGATGGAGAACATCCCGACCTATTGCGAGGTCAAGAACGGGCTGCGCGATCTGGAATCGGTCCATCCCAGCATCGATTTCATCCTGGCCGAAACGCAGGGCATCATTGTCTATCAGGAGCAGGTGATGCAGATCGCCCAGGTCATGGCGGGATATTCCCTGGGCGGTGCCGACCTGCTGCGCCGCGCCATGGGCAAGAAGATCGCCGCGGAGATGGCCAAGGAACGCCCGAAATTCATCAAGGGTTCGATCGAGAACAAGGTCCCTGAAAAGAAGGCCGGAGAGGTCTTCGACCTGCTGGAAAAATTCGCCAATTATGGCTTCAACAAATCGCACGCGGCGGCCTATGCCGTGGTCAGCTATCAGACGGCCTGGCTGAAGGCGAACCACCCGGTGGAATTCATGGCCGCGGTAATGAACTGCGACATCCACCTGACCGACAAGCTGGCGATCTACAAACGCGAATGCGACCGGATGGGGATCGAGATCGTGCCCCCCTGCGTCAGCCGGTCTGCGCCCACCTTTACCGTCAAGGAAGGCCGCATCCACTATGCGCTTGGCGCGCTGAAGGGCGTCGGTCTGGACGCTATGAAGCTGATCGAGACCGCGCGGGGCGACGAGCCGTTCCGCGACCTGTTCGATTTCGCCCGCCGGGTGGACATGAAACGCGTCGGCAAGCGCCCGCTGGAGATGCTGGCCCGGGCGGGCGCCTTCGACCAGCTGGACGATAACCGGGCGCGGGTGATGAAGTCGCTGGACGGGCTGGTCGCCTGGTCGGCGGCGGTGCAGGAACAGGCCAGTTCCAACCAGACATCGCTGTTCGGAGGCGGAGAGGATCTGCCGCCGCCGCGCGCGCCAATCGCGGGCATCTGGCTGCCGGCCGAAAAACTGGCCGAAGAACACAAGGCCGTCGGTTTCTATCTGTCCGGCCATCCATTGGACGATTACATCCCGGCCCTGCGCCGCAAGAAGGTCCAGACGCTGGCCGAGATCAGCCAGGAGGCCTTGGGCGGTCCCTTGGTGGCCCAGATCGCGGGCACCGTCGCCGCGCGCATGGAACGCAAATCTGCCAAGGGCACGCAATACGCTTTTGTCAGCCTGTCCGACCCGACCGGGCTCTATGAGGTCACGGTGTTTTCCGACCTGCTGAACGCCTCGCGTGACCGGCTGGAACCGGGGCAGAACGTGGTCTTGCAGGTCAAGGTCGAACCATCGGGCGATCAGGTCAAGATGCTGGCCAATTCCGTGACGGCGCTGGAAGACGCGGTGGCGGATGCGGGTGCCGGGTGCCTGGCCGTCGAGATGCAGGGCGCCGACACCATTCCGCGCCTGGCCGAGGTCTTGGGCCGCATCCGTAGCGACATCATCGTGCCCTCGCGGTCGCGCGGCCCGGTGCGTCTGCGCCTGCGCGAAGGCGACGAGGTCATCGAGATCGAAATCGCGAACGACGCCCCCCTGAGCACCCCGGCGCGTCAGGCGCTGCGGGCCGTTCCCGGCGTGCTGGACGTGCTGGAAGAATAGCGCCTTGGCGGATGTTCGCGCTTCGTGCTAGTCATGAGAAAAAAAGGGGGCAGCATGAAGGTCTTGGGCATCGATCCCGGTCTGCGCAACATGGGATGGGGGATCATCCAGGTGGACGGGTCCCGCATCCGCCATGTCGCCAATGGCGTCATCCACTCGGACGGCGATCAAACTCTGGGCGCGCGTCTGTCGGTCCTGTTCCGCGGGCTTTGCGCGGTGATCGCCACGCATCAGCCCGACGAGGCCGCCGTGGAACAGACCTTTGTCAACAAGGATGCGACCGGAACGCTGAAACTGGGACAGGCCCGCGGCGTCGCATTGCTGGCCCCGGCCGAGGCGGGGATCACGGTCGGTGAATATGCCCCGAACGCGGTCAAGAAGACGGTCGTGGGCGTGGGGCATGCCGGCAAGGAGCAGGTGCAGCATATGGTGCGCGTCCAGCTGGCAGGGGTGCAGTTCGAAAGCGCGGATGCCGCCGATGCGCTGGCCATTGCCATCTGTCATGCCCGGCATCTGCAGGGCCGCAGCCTGCGCGTGGCGCAACCCAAGGCCGGTGCGGCATGATCGGTCGGATCGCCGGGATCATCATCCACCGCGCCCAGGATAACGTGCTGATTGATGTGCGGGGCGTGGGTTACATCGTGCATGTCAGCGAACGGACGGGGGCGGGGCTGCCACCCGTCGGGCAGGCGGTGGCCCTCTATACCGAGTTGGTTGTCCGCGAGGATCTGCTGCAGCTGTTCGGCTTTACCACCATGCTGGAAAAGGAATGGCACCGGTTGCTGACCAGCGTGCAGGGCGTGGGCGCCAAAGTGTCGCTGGCGATCCTTGGGACACTTGGTCCCGAGGGTTTGGGCCGGGCCATCGCGTTGGGCGATTGGGCATCCGTGCGCAAGGCAAACGGAGTGGGGCCCAAACTGGCGCAACGCATCGTGCTGGAACTGAAGGACAAGGCGCCTTCGGTGATGGCCTTGGGCGGCAGCTTCACGGTCGATGCCGGCGCACAGATGGCAGGCGGGGGTGCGGACGAGCCGGGCATCGAGCCCGGCGCGCCCGCCGCCTTGGCGCCGGGGTCGATCCCCGGCACCAAGGCGCGCCCGGCCGCCGACGATGCGCATGCGGGGCAGGCCATGGCGGATGCGCTGTCGGCGCTGACGAACCTGGGCTATGGTCCGTCCGAAGCGGCTGGCGCCGTGGCCGAGGCGCAGGCACGGGAACCCGCGGCATCCATGCAGGCGTTGATCCGCGCGGCGCTGAGGGCCTTGGCGCCCAAGGATTGATCCAAGGGGAAGCACAGATGGCAGGTAACGCGAAGGTCTTCTTGCTGATGGCCGCCATGACCGCCCTGGTCATGGCATTGGGCTGGATGATGGGCGGGCAGGGAGGGGTGATCATCGCCTTCCTGATCGCAGGGGGCATGAACTTCTTCAGCTATTGGAACAGCGACAAGATGGTGCTGCGTCAGCAGGGTGCCGTCGAACTGTCGCCGACGCAGGGCGCCGCCCTGCACCGGATGACGGCCGACCTTGCCGATCGGGCGGGCCTGCCCATGCCCAGGCTTTATTTGCTGCCGACCGAACAGCCCAATGCTTTTGCCACGGGACGAAATCCCGAAAATGCCGCCGTCGCCGTGACGCAGGGGCTGGTGAATACGCTGACGGCCGACGAACTGGCTGGCGTGATCGCGCATGAGCTGGCCCATATCAAGCATCGTGATACGCTGACCATGACGATCACGGCCACGATGGCCGGTGCCATCGCGATGATGGGGAACATGATGATCTTCACCCGGCGGGACGACCGGGGCGGGATGCTGGGTTCGATCGCCGCGATGATCCTGGCGCCTTTGGCCGCGACCATGGTGCAGATGGCCATTTCGCGCGCCCGCGAATACGAGGCCGACGCCACCGGCGCCCAGATCTGCGGCCAGCCGCGGGCCTTGGCGTCTGCCTTGCAGCGCATCGCGACCGCGGCGGGGCGCACGGTCAACATGCCTGCCGAACGCAATCCTGCCGCGGCGGCGATGTTCATCATCAACCCTCTGTCCGGCCTGCGGATGGACAAGCTGTTCACAACACATCCCCCGACCGAGGAGCGCATTGCCCGGCTGATGGCGATGCGGGACACGAAGACGCCTGGCCCCTCCGCACCTTCGGCCGGCACCCGCATTCCCCGCAGCGGCACCAGCCGCCGCGAGGGTCCCTGGAGCGATTGATGACCCATCCCGACCCCGATCTGCGCCCCGAAAAGCTGGAGGGTGATGCCGAGGACCGCGCCCTTCGCCCGCAGAACCTGTCCGAATTCGTCGGTCAAGCAGAGGCCCGCGCCAACCTGAAGGTGTTCATCGAAAGCGCCAAGATGCGCGGCAAGGCCATGGACCACACGCTGTTCTTTGGCCCTCCGGGTCTGGGCAAGACGACCTTGGCGCAGATCATGGCACGCGAACTGGGCGTGAATTTCCGCATGACCTCGGGGCCGGTCATCGCGCGGGCGGGCGACCTGGCGGCGATCCTGACGAATCTCGAGGCACGCGACGTCCTGTTCATCGACGAGATCCACCGCATGAACCCGGCGGTCGAGGAGGTCCTGTACCCCGCGATGGAGGATTTCGAGCTGGACCTGGTGATCGGTGAGGGCCCCGCCGCCCGTACGGTCCGCATCGAATTGCAGCCCTTCACGCTGGTCGGGGCTACAACTCGGCTTGGCCTGCTGACGACGCCGCTGCGCGACCGCTTCGGCATTCCCACGCGCCTGCAATTTTATGAAATCGCTGAACTGGACCTGATCGTACAGCGCGGCGCGCGCCTGATGGGGATCAGCGCCGACCCCGAAGGCACGATGGAGATCGCCCGCCGCGCCCGTGGCACGCCCCGCATCGCGGGCCGCCTGCTGCGCCGCGTGGTGGACTTTGCGCTGGTGGAAGGCAACGGCCGCCTGACGCGCGAGATCGCGGATATCGCACTGAACCGGCTTGGAGTGGATGATCTGGGCCTGGACGGGGCGGACCGCCGCTATCTGACGCTGATGGCCCAGCACTATGCCGGCGGGCCGGTCGGGGTCGAGACGCTGTCGGCGGCGCTGTCGGAAAGCCGCGACGCCATCGAGGAGGTGATCGAGCCCTATCTGCTGCAGCAGGGCCTGGTCGCCCGAACGCCGCGCGGGCGTCAGCTGGCGACCCGCGCATGGCGGCATCTGGGGCTGGACGTGCCGACCCCGCCCGGTCAGGCGACGCTGTTCCCCGAGTAAGGCCGATTGCACCGGCGCCTTCGGCCCCTTAGCCTGCGCGCCATGAGCCATGACATCACTCTTCGCGTCTATTACGAGGATACCGACCTTGCCGGTATCGTCTATTACGCCAACTATCTGAAATTCATCGAACGCGGGCGCAGCGAATGGCTGCGGACACTGGGAGTTGACCAGCTGGCGATGCAGCGGACCACGGGCCATGTCTTTGCCGTCCGGCGGGTCGAGGCCGACTACCTGCGCCCCGCCCGGTTCGACGACCTGCTGACGGTCACGACAGACCTGGCGCAGGGCAGTGCGGCCCGTGTCGTCGTCGATCAGAGGGTTCTGCGCGGTGACGAAACCCTGTTCACCGCCCGCGTCACCATCGCCTGCCTGGACGGCAAGGGCCGCCCCGTGCGCCTGCCTGCGGGTCTGGCAGGGGCGCTGCTGTCATGACCCGGCGCATCGCCATGTGGTCGGGGCCGCGCAACCTGTCCACGGCGATGATGCGCAGTTTCGGCGCGCGTGGCGATTGCGCCTGCGTGGACGAGCCCTTCTATGCGCATTACCTGATGCGCACGGGTCTGCCGCACCCGATGCGCGACGACATCATCGCCAGTCAGCCGACGAATTGGCGGGACGTGCTGCCAGACCTGACCACGCAGGCCACGGCGCCCCTGCAATACCAGAAGCACATGGTCCAGCACATGCTGCCCGACATGAATCTGGATTGGACCGATGGCCTGACCAATGTCTTTTTGATTCGCGAACCCGAACGGGTGGTTGCGTCCTTCGCGCAGAAACGCGGTCTGCCCGATCCGGCCGAACTGGGCTTTGACCGCCAGTGGCAGATGTTCCGCGAGATGTCCGAACGCGGCCCCGCCCCGGTGGTGATCGACAGTGCCGATATCCGCCGCGACCCGGACCGCGCGCTGCGCGCCCTCTGCGCCGCCATCGGGATCGAATTCACGCCCGCGATGCTGACCTGGACCCCCGGTCCCCACCCCGAGGATGGGGTCTGGGGCGCGGTCTGGTACGAGGCCGTGAACCGTTCGACCGGCTTTGGCGGACCCGAAGGTCCGCTGCCCGTGTTGCAGGGCGCATTGGCCGAAATGGCCGATGCGCTGCGCCCCTCCTATCGCGCGATTGCGGCATATCGGCTGCGCATTGCGTAAAAGTGACGCCATTGTGTTGCGCCGGGGGCTGAAACAGTTGCTAGGAACGCGGTAAAAGACGCGCAACAGCAGGCTGCGGCAAGCGGCCGACGATCCTTGATGATAAGGCAGTGATTATGGAACCCATTCAGGCCGCTGAGGCCCTCGATTTCTCGGCAATGGCGTTGTTCTTCCGCGCATCCCTGACGGTTCAGGTCGTCATGATCATCCTGATCGCGGCCTCTTTCTGGGCCTGGGCGATCATCGTGCAGAAATTCATGGTCTTCGCCCGCGCCCGCGCCGAGGCCGCCCGTTTCGACCGCGCCTTCTGGTCGGGTGAACCGCTGGACGACCTCTATGACCGTCTGGGGGATCGTCCCAAGGGGGCCTCTGAACGGATCTTTGCTGCCGGCATGACCGAATGGCGCCGCAGCCATCGCGACGACGGCCGCCTGATCGCCGGTGGCATCAGCCGCATCGACCGGGCGATGAACGTCGCCATCCAGCGCGAGGAACAGCGCCTGTTCCGCGGCCTGTCCTTCCTGGCGACGGTCGGGTCCACCGCGCCCTTCATCGGTCTTTTCGGCACCGTCTGGGGCATCAAGACCGCCTTCGAGGGGATCGCGCTGTCCCAGGATACCAGCCTGGCCGTCGTGGCGCCGGGCATCGCCGAGGCGCTGCTGGCCACCGCATTGGGCCTGGTCGCGGCCATCCCGGCGGTCGTCTTCTACAACAAGCTGTCGGGCGACGCGGAACGCATCACTGGCGGGTGGGAGGCGTTCTCGGACGAATTCTCGACCCTGCTGTCGCGCCAGATGGACGAGGCCTAGGTCATGGGATCCTCGGTCGTCAAACGGGTCAGCCGCAAGGGGCGCCGGCGCAACCAGCCGATGTCCGAGATCAACGTCACGCCCTTCGTGGACGTGATGCTGGTGCTGCTGGTCATCTTCATGGTCGCCGCACCCCTGATGACGGCGGGGGTGCCGCTGAACCTGCCGCAGACCGCCGCCAATGCCGTTCCGACCGAGCAGGAGGAACCGCTGGTCATCTCGATCCCCGCCGAGGGGCAGATGCTGGTCATGGATCAGCCGGTCGAGGACACGCAGGTCGTGGCCGCGCTGCGCACCGCGCTGGCCGATCGCCAGTCGGGCCGTGTCTTCCTGCGCGCCGACGGGGCGATCCCCTATGCGCGGGTGGTCCAGATCATGGGCGCGCTGAACGCCGCCGGCATCACCGACATCGTCCTTGTCACCGAGGCCGGCGGCCCCCGGATGGATGGCTAACCCATGGATGAGCGTGAGAGCCGCACCGGTTATTGGGTTTCCGGGGTCGCGCATGCGGCGCTGATCCTCTGGGCGATCGTGGGCGGGGCACTGTTCCGTCCCCAGCCCAGCACGCCGGTGCGCTCGACCCAGGTTTCGACGATCAGCGGGTCCGATTTCGAAAGGCTGGCGGCGGCGTCGCGGGGGGCAGGGCCGGTGGGTGCCGATGCCTCGGCCGTGGCCGACCAGTCCGAACAGCAGGTCGATGTCAACGGCACTGCGCGGCCCGTGGATGCCCAGCCCCCGCAGCCCGCCGATGCGGCGCAACTGGCCGAGCCGGACGGATCCGAGCCCGTGCCGGATCTGAGCGATTTCGATGCTGCCGATCCGGTCGAGGTCGCGACCGATCTGCCTGCAACGGCTGCCGATCAGCAGCCCGAGGATGCGCCGCGCATTCCCGCCGCGCCGTCGGCGCCCGCACCCGCGGCCCAGCCCAGCCAGCCGGTCGCGGCGGCCCCTGATGCGGCAGCGGCCCCGGTTGCGCCGCGTTCGGCGCTGGCACTGGATGCCTCGCCGCGACCGCAGGATCGCCCGGCTGGTCTGGTCGAGGAATTCAACCGACGTCAGGCCGCTGCAGAGGCGGCCCGCGCGGCTGAACAGCGCGCCGCCACCGAACGCGCCGCCGAGGCGGAGGCCGAAAGGCAAGCTGCGCAGGAGGCCGCCCGCGAGGAAGCAGCCCGCCTTGCGGCCCAAGAGGCGGCAGAGCAGGCGGCAGAACGGGCGGCTGCGGCGGCAGCCGAGGAACAGGCGGCCGAACGCCGCGCTGCTGAGGCCGCCGAGCAGGCCGCCGAAGAGCGTCGCGCCGAAGAGGCACGCGAAACTGCGGCTGCGGAAGCCGAGCGTCGCGCCGCGGCAGAGCAGGAAGCAGAGGCGGAGCGCCGCGCAGAAGCGGAGCGTCAGGCTCAGGCCGAGCGAGAAGCCGAAGCGGCCCGCCAGGCAGAAACCGAGGCCGAGGCCGAGGCGGACGCCGAGCGGGAGGCCGAAGAGCGTCGCGCGGCAGCTGCACGGGAAGAAGCCGAACGCCTTGCCGAGGAAGAGCGTCAGGCCGAAGCCGAACGCCAAGCAGAAGCCGAGCGTCAGGCCGAGGCCGACCGTCAGGCCGAGGAGGAGCGCCGCGCCGAAGCCGAGCGTCAGGCCCAAGCCGAGCGAGAGGCCGAGGCTGCCCGAGAGGCGGAAGCGGAGCGCCAGGCCGAGGCAGAACGCCAAGCTGAGGCAGAACGCCAGGCCGAGGCGGAAGCCGCCCGCGAGGCCGCGCGGCAGGCGGAGGCGAACCAGCGCGCGCTGGAGGATGCGCTGCGCGAGGCGCAGGAAGGCGGCGCGGGCAACGAGGGGCAGGACAGCGCCTCGTCCGGGGATGCCTTTGGCGGGGATCGCCAGTCGATTGAAGGCGGCAGCGGCGCTTCGGCGGGGCAGGACCCGCTGGCGGCGGCGCTGGCCGGCGCCATGGCCGGCAATGGCGGCGAGGGGACGGAGAATGACGTCTCGGGTCCGCCGCGCGACCTGATGCAGCTGGTGCCCGTCACCCCCGAGACCCGCGACGGGCAGGATGATGCCAACGCCGCGCCGATGGGCCAGCCGATGTCATTTGCGGAACGCGAAGGCCTGCGCTTTGCCATCCAGAACTGCTGGAATGTCGGGGCGCTGTCGGTCGAAGCGTCGCGGATGACCGTGTCGGTGGGCTTCAGCCTGACCCCGCAGGGGGTGCCCGACCAGAACAGCTTGCGCATCGTGGATTATCGGGGTGGTTCGGAAACGGGAGCCCAGCAGGCCTTCGAGGTTGCCCGCCGTGCCATTTTGATGTGCGGGCGCGCGGGTTTCGACCTGCCTGCGTCCAAATACGGGCGCTGGCGTGATGTCGTGGTGGATTTCCGCCCCGACGGCGTTGAATTTTAAGTATAACAAGGGACGAGGGCGGCCTTTCGCTTTCGCCCGACCCAAGGTAATGAGGACGTCATGTTCCGCAAGCTTATCCTCGCACCCGCCTTGCTGATGGCCCTGTCGGTTTCGACCGGCGTGATCGGCAGCGCGGCCCATGCACAGGACGCCCCCCTTCGCATCGAGATCACCGATGGCGTCATCGAGCCGATGACCATCGCAATCCCGCAGTTCCACGGTTCGACCGAACTGGCGGCCAAGGTGCGCGGAGTCGTCGCCGACGATCTGACCGGCACGGGCCTGTTCCGCGAGATCCCCGCCGAAAGCCATGTCGCCAAGCCCGCCAGCTTTGCCGAAGCCGTCAGCTATGAGGATTGGCGCGCGGTGGATGCACAGGCCATGGTCTCGGCCGAAGTGACGCAGAACGGTGACAACATCAGCGTGCGGTTCCGGCTTTACGACGTCGTGTCGGGCCAGCCGCAGGGCGACGGGATGCAGTTTGACGCCCGCGCCGCCGATTGGCGCCGCGCCGCCCACAAGATTGCCGATCAGGTCTATGCCCGGCTGACGGGGGAAAAGCCCTATTTCGACAGCCGCGTGGCCTTCGTGCAGGAGACCGGGCCCAAGAACGCCCGCATCAAGCGCATCGGCGTCATGGATTACGACGGCGCAAACATCCTGTGGATGACGGACAGTTCGTCCCTTGTGCTGGCGCCCAAGTTTTCGGCTGACGGGCGCAAGCTGCTCTATACCAGCTATGACAGCGGGTTTCCGCAGATCCAGTTGATGGATGTGGCCACGGTGACGTCGCGACCGTTGACGATCGACCAGGGCACGATGGCGTTTTCGCCGTCCTTCAGCCCCGACGGGCGGTGGGTGGCCTATTCGCATGAAGACGGCGGCAATACCGACATCTGGCTGATGGATGTGGCGACCGGCGCGGAGCGGCCGCTGACGACGTCGCCCTCGATCGAGACATCGCCCAGCTTCAGCCCGGATGGCAAGCGCATCGTCTTCGAAAGCGACCGTTCGGGCACGCCGCAGCTTTACATCATGCCCATCGAGGGTGGAGAGCCGACCCGCATCAGCTTTGCCGACGGGCGATACGGTGCACCCGTCTGGTCCCCCAAGGGCGACATGATCGCCTTTACCAAGCAGATGGGCAGCACCTTCCATATCGGCGTGATGCGCACGGACGGGTCGTCGGAGAAAATGCTGACCCAATCCTTCCTGGACGAGGGCCCGACCTGGGCGCCCAATGGCCGCGTGGTGATGTTCACGCGCGTCACCCCCGGGGGAAATGGTCAGCCGAGGTTGCATTCCGTGGACATCACCGGGCGGAACATGCGACCGATGAACCTCGATTTTGCCGCCTCGGATCCGTCCTGGGGCCCCCTGATGCCATGAGGATGACATGATGAACATCGCGACGAAGACCGCATTGACGGGGTGCCTGCTGGCCTTGGCCGCCTGCGCCCAGCCAGCGCCGCCGGCGGCACCGCCCGTGGTCGACCCCTATGCCGCGGTCGGCGGGGGCGCGGTGTTCCAGGGCGATCTGAATGGTGGAACGCTTGGGTCGCAGGCGACGGCGCAGTATTTCCAGGGGACCGTCGGCGATACCGTGCTGTTCCCTGTCGATCAGACGACCCTGACATCCGATGCCCGCGCGGTTCTGGCGCGCCAGGCGGCCTGGCTGTCGCAGAACGGCAATTTCACGGCCATCATCCAGGGCCATGCCGAGGAAACCGGTACGCGCGAATACAACCTGGCCTTGGGTGCCCGTCGAGCCAGCGCGGTGCAAGAATATTTGGTGGCCCAAGGGGTTGATCCCGGCCGCATCCGCACGCTGTCCTTCGGCAAGGAACGCCCCGCCGAGACCTGTTCGGACGAAGCCTGCTATGCCAAGAACCGCCGCGCCGTGACCGTCGTCAACGACAGCGGGGTCGGCGCATGATCCGACGGGCCGCGCTTTCGGTGATGCTGGCGGTGTCGCTGGCCGGGGGGGCCTGGGCTGCGCCCGATGCGGCCACGCTGGCCGATCTGCGTGGCCAGCTGTCGGATCTGCGCGGCCAGTTGCAATCCCTGCGGTCGGAATTGCGGGCCTCGGGGACGGCGGGCTTTCAGGCGGCGGGCGGGGCATCGGCCATCGATCGCATGAACGCGATGGAAAGCCACCTGATGCAGCTGACCAACCAGGCCGAGCGTCTGCAGAACCGCATCAACAGCATGTCCCGCGACACCGACCGTCAGCTGGCCGATCTGGAATTTCGCCTGTGCGAGATTGACGAGACCTGCGATCTGTCCAGCCTGACGACGACCGTCCCGCATGCGGGCGGCAATCCGGAGGTGGCCCCCGCCGCGCCTGCACCGTCATCTGGCGATGATCCCGCGACGACCCGCAGCGAACAGGAAGATTTCGACGCTGCCCGTGCCGTTCTGGATCAGGGTGATCACGCCCGTGCAGCGCAGATGTTTGCCGATGTCGCACAGACACATGCTGGTGGTCCTCTGACCGCCGAGGCTCTGTTCCTGCGGGGGCAGGCCTTGCAGCTGGCTGGTCAGCCGCGTGAGGCCGCTGCCGCATGGCTGGAAGGCTTCTCGGCCGATCCTGATGGCCCGCGCGCAGGCGAAAGCCTGCTGGGCATTGCCACGGTGATCGAGGGGCAGGGCGATGCCACCGCCGCCTGTCTGTATTTGGCCGAAGTACCCGCACGCTTTCCCGGTACGCCCCAGGCCGCCACAGCGCAACAGCGCGTGTCGGAACTGGGCTGCGGCGTCGATGACCTGGGGGCGCTGGACCCGCTTCTAGACTCCTCGCTGAACGCCGAGGCTGCTGCGGACATGGCCGAATACCAGTGACCCCGCGATGACCGATCCCGTCGCCACGATCCAAGCCGCGCTGGACAAGCTGGCGGGGGATCTGCCCGCGCTTGGGCTGGCGGTGTCGGGGGGTGGGGATTCCATCGCGATGATGCATGTCGCCGCCGATTGGGCCAGGGGGCGCAAACTGATGGTCGCCACCGTCGATCACGGGTTGCGCCCTGAAAGCGCCGCCGAGGCGCAGGCCGTCGCCCGGGCCGCCCGCGCCCTGTCCTTGCCCCACGCTGTCCTGCTGTGGCAGCGCCAGACCGATGTCGGCAACCTGATGGCTCAAGCCCGCGATGCGCGGCTGCGGCTGCTGTCGGGTTGGGCGCATCGCAACAACCTGCCCGCCGTGGCCTTGGGGCACACGGCCGATGACGTGGCCGAAACGCTGATCATGCGGCTGGAACGTGGATCGGGCATCGACGGGCTGGCGGCGATGGCGACTTGGCGCGATGCTTTCGACATGCGCTGGCTGCGGCCAATGCTGGGGGTCGGGCGTGATGATTTGCGGCAATGGCTGCACCGGAAAGGCCATTCCTGGATCGACGACCCCAGCAATGACAATGCCGAGTTCGACCGGGTGCGCGTGCGCCAGACCATCGGCATCCTGGGGCTGGATGTCGCAGGGCTGGCGCGGTCGGCGCAGCATATTGCGGATGCCCGCGACGCCCTGTGCGATTTCGCGCTGATGGTCGCGCGTGACGTCCAGTTCGACCGCGGCAGCCTGTCGCTGCCCCTGCCGGAGTTGCGCGAGGCACCGCCCGAGATCCGCCGCCGCATTCTGGTTGCGGGCTGTCGGTGGGTGACGGGCGCCGATTATCCACCACGCCGCGCGACGCTGCTGCATGCGCTGGAAGCGATGATGGCGCAGGGGCGAGTGACGCTGGACGGGGTGATGCTGTCACCTGCCGGGGGACGCCTGCGCCTGACCCGCGAAGCCGCCGCGGCCGCGCGGGCGGATGCTGTGCATCAGATGGGTTCGGTCACGCAGACCTGGGACCGCCGTTGGCGGATCACGGGTTTGCAGCCCGGACAGCATGTGGCCATGTTGGGGACGGATCTGCTGCCGCAGCTTGGCTGGCGTGATTCGGGTCTGTTGCGGGACGAGGCCGCCGCAAGCCCCGCGATATGGCAGAGGGACCGCCTGATCGGCGCGCCGCTGTTGCGACAGGTGCCGGGGATCACGGTTTCGGCCCTCAGGGGCGCGGCAGATTTCCGCAGTCTGGTGAAGGCGCATTGAACCTGTCGCGATAATCCCTATTTTCAATTCAAACCGCATTCCGCCGGAGGACCCGTTTTGGGCAACGCACGAAATTTCGCCTTCTGGGTGGTTCTGTTCCTGATGGTTCTGGCCCTGTTCAATCTGTTCAGCGACGGCTCGACCGCCATGAATGGCCGCCAGATCAGCTATTCCGACTTCATCCAGCGCGTTCAGAACGAACAGGTCAGCTCGGTCACCATCGATGGTGAGGATGTCGCCATGACCGGCGCGGATGGTCAGGAATACACCACCGTGCGCCCGATGGGCGAGGAGATCACCGACAAGCTGATCGCACAGGGCATCAATGTCCGCGTGGTCAAGCAGCAAAGCTCGGGGTTGATGTCGCTGATCGGCGTCTGGCTGCCGTTCATCCTGCTGATCGGGGTGTGGATCTTCTTCATGAACCGCATGCAGGGCGGTGGTAAGGGCGGCGCGATGGGCTTTGGCAAGTCCAAGGCCAAGCTTTTGACCGAAAAGCATGGCCGCGTGACCTTCGACGACGTCGCGGGCATCGACGAGGCCAAGGAAGAGCTGGAAGAGATTGTCGAATTCCTGCGCAATCCGCAGAAATTCAGCCGCCTTGGGGGCAAGATCCCGAAGGGTGCGCTGCTGGTCGGCCCTCCGGGCACCGGTAAGACGCTGCTGGCGCGCGCCATCGCGGGCGAAGCTGGCGTGCCGTTCTTCACCATCTCGGGGTCGGATTTCGTCGAGATGTTCGTGGGTGTCGGCGCCAGCCGCGTGCGCGACATGTTCGAGCAGGCCAAGAAATCCTCGCCCTGCATCCTGTTCATCGACGAAATCGACGCCGTGGGCCGTGCGCGCGGCGTGGGCATCGGCGGCGGCAATGATGAACGCGAACAGACGCTGAACCAGCTGCTGGTCGAGATGGACGGGTTCGAGGCCAACGAAGGCATCATCATTATCGCGGCCACCAACCGCAAGGACGTCTTGGACCCCGCGCTGCTGCGTCCTGGCCGCTTCGACCGTCAAATCCACGTGCCGAACCCCGACATCAAGGGCCGCGAAAAAATCCTGTCGGTCCATGCACGCAAGGTCCCCGTGGGCCCCGACGTCGATCTGCGCCTGATCGCCCGCGGCACGCCCGGATTTTCGGGTGCGGATCTGATGAACCTGGTGAACGAAGCCGCCCTGACCGCCGCCCGGATCGGCCGCCGTTTCGTCAGCATGGCAGATTTCGAAAGCGCCAAGGACAAGGTGATGCTGGGTGTCGAGCGCCGCAGCATGGTCCTGACGCCCGAGCAGAAGGAAAAGACCGCTTATCACGAGGCTGGGCACGCGATCGTCGGCCTGTCGCTGCCCAAATGCGATCCGGTCTACAAGGCCACGATCATTCCGCGCGGTGGTGCCTTGGGGATGGTTGTCAGCCTGCCTGAAATGGACCGGCTGAATTTCCACAAGGACGAGGCCAAGCAGAAGATCATTATGACGATGGCCGGCAAGGCTGCCGAGATCATCAAATATGGCGAGGAAGGCGTGTCCAACGGTCCTGCCGGCGACATCCAGCAGGCCAGCGCCTTGGCCCGCGCGATGGTGATGCGGTGGGGCATGTCCGACAAGGTCGGTGCCGTTGATTACGCCGAAGCCCATGAGGGCTATAACGGCAGCACCGGCGGCTTTTCTGTTTCGGCAGCGACCAAGGAGCTGATCGAGCAGGAAGTGCGCGAACTGATCGAGAGCGGCTACCAGGAAGCCCGCCGCATTCTGATCGAGAAAGAGGTCGAGTTCGAGCGTCTGGCCAAGGGCCTGCTGGAATACGAAACCCTGACCGGCGAAGAGATCGGCAAGATCGTCCGCGGCGATTCCCTGGACAGTAATGACGATGATACACCCAAGACCAAGATCCCATCGGTGACGGCGGTGCCAAAAACCGGTCCGAACCCCGGGGGCGATCCGGCGCCCGCGTGACGCCCGAAAAAGCTTTGACAGCAATAGGCCCCCGATCCGGACAGGATCGGGGGCTTTTTCATAGCCTCAGGCCAGGACCGGTGCGATCGCCAACGTGCTGGCGGCGGCATGCGAATAAGGGCATACGTGATGCGCCCCCTGGATCAGGTCCTGCGCCTGATCACGGTCCATGCCCGGCAGGTCCACGATGATCTGCACGTCCAGGCCAAAGCCGTTATCGTCGCGCGGGCCGATTCCCACCGAAACCTTGACCGATGTCTCCGCCGGAACCTGCACCTTCTGCGAGGCCGCGTAATGGCGCAATGCCCCCATGAAGCAGGCCGAATACCCTAGGGCAAACAGCTTTTCGGGATTCATCCCTGCATCCGACATGCCGCCCAGTTCCT
Organism: Paracoccus sediminilitoris; assembly: GCF_003259195.1. Classification (GTDB taxonomy): domain Bacteria; phylum Pseudomonadota; class Alphaproteobacteria; order Rhodobacterales; family Rhodobacteraceae; genus Paracoccus; species Paracoccus sediminilitoris. The sequence goes on along the minus strand of NZ_QJPK01000020.1, from coordinate 2,603 downwards.
TGGGGACGGTCAGATCGAACCCGGCGCTGCCATCAAGGGTGGCGGTGTGGCCGTCGCGACCCCCGCCAGAGGCGACAGCAGCGGTGCGATACAGGACCTTGGTAACCATGAATTAACCTTTCGCGATAATTTATTGCGCGACATATAATGGCTTTGCGAATAAAAGCAATCGTTGCGATCCAATCGTGCGCCACCTAAAATGCGCGAATGAACCAGATCAAAGAATCCCCGTTCGACGACATGCTTTGCTTTGACGTCTATGCCGTCAATCTGGCCTTCGGGCGGATCTACAAGCCGCTGCTGGACCCTCTTGGCCTGACCTATTCGCAATATCTGGTGTTGATGTCGCTGTGGACGCAGGATGACCAGACGGTCGGCCAGATCGGGGGTAGTCTTGGGCTGGACAGCAGCACCCTGACTCCGCTGATCAAGCGCATCGAAGCTGCAGGTCTTGTCGTGCGCAATCGTGATCCCTTGGACGAACGGCGGGTCATCGTGTCGCTGACGGATCAGGGAAGGGCGCTGCAGGCCCATTCCAGCCACATCCGGTCCTGCGTGGTGTCCGGATTGGGGATGTCGCTGGAGGAATTGCAGCAGCTGCAGGCGATGATCCGGAAACTGCGCAAATCCATCGTCGCGCAGGACCGGGACTAGGGCCGAGGCCCTTGCGATTCGGCGTCCGAAAGTGCAATGGGTCGCCATCATGACACCGACCGATGACATTCCGGATATGCCCGCCCTGCGCCTGGAAATCGATGCGCTGGATAGCGAATTGATGGCGCTTCTGGCCCGTCGCCACGCGCTGATTGATCGTGCGGCCCGCATCAAGGCGGGAAATGGCTGGCCCGCCCGCATTCCCGAAAGGGTAGAGGAGGTCGTGGCCAACATCCGCGCTCATGCCCTGCGACACGGGCTTGACCCCGATCTCTATGATCGGTTGTGGCGCGCCTTGATCGAGGCCGCCATCGCGCAGGAAGAACGCCACTTGAACAAGGATCGCCCATGACCGCTCAGATCATCGACGGCAAGGCATTTGCCGCCCGTCTTCGCAAGCGCATCGCAGCCGAGGTGGCCAACATGGCCGAACGCGGCATCACGCCCGGTCTGGCGGTGGTTCTGGTGGGCGAGGATCCGGCAAGCCAGGTCTATGTCCGCTCCAAGGGGCGGATGACGCGCGAAGTGGGCATGGAGTCGTTCGAACACCGGCTGCCCGTCGACACCGTGCAGGACGACCTGCTGGCGCTGGTCGCGCGCCTGAATGCCGATCCGGCGGTGAATGGCATCCTGGTGCAGCTGCCGCTGCCGGATCACATGGACGAGGCCGCGGTCATCAATGCCATCGCCCCCGAAAAAGACGTGGACGGGTTCCATATCCTGAATGTCGGGCGTCTGGCCACCGGGCAGAAGGCCATGGTGCCCTGCACGCCCTTGGGCTGCCTGATGCTGCTGCGCGACCGGTTGGGTTCGCTGTCGGGCAAGAACGCGGTGGTGATCGGGCGCAGCAATATCGTCGGCAAGCCGATGGCCCAGTTGCTGCTGCGCGACAGTGCGACGGTGACCGTGGCCCATTCGCGCACCGCCGACCTGCCGGGGCTGTGCCGTCAGGCGGATATCGTGGTGGCGGCGGTCGGTCGCGCCGGTTTCGTCAAGGGCGATTGGATCAAACCCGGTGCAACGGTCATCGATGTGGGCATCAACCGGACCGAAAACGGGCTGGTGGGCGATGTCGATCAGGCATCGGTCGAACAGGTGGCGGGCGCCCTGACACCCGTGCCGGGGGGCGTCGGCCCCATGACCATCGCCTGCCTGCTGGCCAATACCCTGACGGCCACGGCGCGCGCCAATGGACTGCCCGACCCCGAAGGTCTGACCCCCTAGGCCTGCGCGGCCACGCGCGCTGCAAGGCGCAATGCGTGGGTCGGCTGATCGGAGGCCACGGGCAGGACCGGATCATAGGCCGCGCGGATCAGCGCGGCCATCTGCCCGTCAGCCGTGAAATCCTTGGCGAAGGTCAGGGCCGATTGCATCATCACGCGTTCGGCCAAAAGGCCGGGATGCGCCTCGGCCAGCGGACCTGACATGTTCAGGAAGGTCAGGCAGGCCCGGATGCCGCCATGGTCGTCATAGCGGAACAGTCGGTACTGATCGGCCGTGCCCCCGGCCAACCGCTGTGGCAGGTCCGCGACGCCGGTCAGATGGGCAAGGTCGGGGATATCCTTCAGCTCGTCCCAGCTGCGCAGGAAGAAGACCATCAGATTGGCGCCCATCTCGGGATCGGTCTCGATCACCGGGTGGCCAGCATGGGCGAAGCCGGCCTTGATGGCGGCCCGAAAGATGTCCAGTGATTCATCGGCCAGGCCGAAAATGACCGGTGCCACGGGCCGTCCCCAACGGGCGCAAAGAAAGCGCTGATCGGATTGGGTGAACAAGGCCTCGATCCGGTTGGCGGTCATCGGTGCGTCCTGATGCATGGGGGCTGTTCCCTCTTGTTGCTTTTCCGGCTGTATGTGTGCACCGGAAGGACCCGGTGCAGACATCCTGTCATTCGACGATGTTCGCCTGCGTTGCGGCCCGGATCTCCTCCTCGGTGACGCCGTCGGCCA
>NZ_QJPK01000002.1 GCF_003259195.1 Paracoccus sediminilitoris | reverse complement strand
TCCGTCTCCTCGGTTTGAAGCGGATTCTATCTCAAACCGGAGGAGAATGCGGGGCTCAGGTCAAGAGGCATTCGCCTTCACAAAGGCGGCTCAATCCTCCAGCGGAAGCAAATCAGGGTTCCAAACGATTTCCCACAGATGCCCGTCAGGGTCGCGGAAGTAGCCTGCGTAGCCGCCGTAGAATGTGGCCTATGCGGTTTTGATCACCTTGGCGCCTGCCGGCACGGCAGTCTCCATGCACTGATCGATTTCTTCTGGTCGCACTACATTGTGTCCGATGGTCAGGGTGGTAGAGCAAACCGGCTGGACTGGTAATCCGGTATCATGGGCGATGTCGTCCTGCGCCCAGAGGGCAAGCTTCAGCCCGCCAGCTAGATCAAAGAACGCCACCGCACCATGATCGAACGCCTGCCCGATGATGCCCGTCGTCGGCAGCCCGAGCCCGTCGCAATAGAAAGAAAGTGACCGTTCGAGATTGCTTGCGCCGAGCGTCAGAACGGAAATTCTAGGTTTCATGTTATACCCTTTCTATCCGCGTCTGCACCGCGCAGACGCCTTGATAGTCTTGGGCCGTTGACTTGCAACGGAAGGACTCGCAGGGCGGGGGCCGGGCCAACCTTCCCGAGCCTAACCTATTCTAGACTGGCAGAGGTTAGGCCGGATATCTGGGGCGGTCAACGACAGCAAATTGCGCGTAGCAGAAGCGGCGCAGCGGCATCCGTCGAGCGGCCGCCAAGGGTCGAGCGCGCGCCTCGGAGGCCATCCCGCAGCTGTTACGTTGCTAAGGACAGAAGATAGAGTTGAATTGCCCGAAGTAGCCGTGCGCAGTGCTCGTCTATGATCCCGAACCTGATATATGCTCAGCAACCACTGCCAGTGCTATGGGTGGGCATCGGAGCGAAGTGCTGAGACCCGCCCTCTGACCTTAACAACTCGACCAGAATATGACCGAACTCGAGAAAGCCGCAGCGGGCCTGCTCTACGACGACAACTACGACCCCGACGTGCTTGAGCAGCGCCTTGCCGCCAAGCGCATCCTGCATGAGCTGAACGGGCTGCACCCTGACGAGTCTGATAGGCGGGATGCACTCCTCCGGGGCCTGTTGGGAAAGGCTGGAGAGCGTATGACGTTCGACGGCCATTTTCACTGTGACTACGGGTTCAATATTGAGCTTGGCGAGGACTTCTATGCGAACGTCAATCTGGTGATCCTGGACGGCGCCAAAGTAACCATTGGCAGAAATTGCTTCATCGCTCCCAACGTGGGGATCTACACTGCGGGTCACCCCCTGGACGCCCAACGGCGGAACCAAGGGCTGGAATATGCGCGTCCCGTGATGATCGGGGACGATGTCTGGATCGGAGCCGGGGTCTCGACCCTGCCCGGCGCTGTGATCGAGTCGGGCGCAGTTATCGCGGCGGGCTCGGTTGTCCGCGGCACGATACCAGAGCGCGTGATCTGCGGCGGCAACCCTGCCCGCGTCATCCGCGAGATCGGAAAGCAGGACGCGTTGCAGTATCGCTGATCTGATCGAAGAGCCGTGACTGGCCCCTATCCAACCGACATGCTTTCCATTGGAAACCTTTGGCGCAGCAAGGTCCAAGATGACTGATCTTAAATGGCTGAACCCACCCGAGAACGTAGCGCAGGACGGCGATGTGCTGCGGGTCACAACAGGTGCCCACACCGACTTCTGGCGCGGAACGTTTTACGGCTTTTATCGTGACAACGGCCATTTCCCCCATCAGCGCGTCGATGGGGACTTCACGGCAGAGGTGAGTGTGGGTGGCGACTACAGGGTGCTCTATGATCAGGCAGGGCTCATGATCCGGCTGAGCGAAAGCCACTGGATCAAGGCGGGCATCGAACACACGGACGGAAAGAACTATTTCTCGGTCGTGGTGACCAACAACATGTCGCATTGGTCGCTTGTCGAGGTTCCTGGTGCCACAACCGATATCCGCATTCGTCTGACGCGCCATGCTGAAGCCATCCGGGTTCAGTATTACAACCCGCTGGAAGAGACGTTCGTGCCTGTTCGGCTGTCCATGGATGGCTCCCCCCAGATGGATGCTTCACAGAACCACTTTGGCACAACACGATGCCGCTGCTGGGGCCATCCACAACCATCAAAGGCGAACACTGCCTCGCCCCGCAACGACACCCCAAGGGCGACCCGGCGACTCGGCCGCACGATCTGGAAAAGACAATTCGGCCACCATGTCCGCAGCCAGTCGAGGATCTGATGAGGAACCTGAAACCCTTTAGCGAGCGGATCGCCTCGAGGGACCCCGACCGCCAGGCGGCCGAGATCCACATCCGCGTAGCCTCGATGAACCGCTTCAAGGCCCTCGGTACCGCCGAGATCGAACGCGTGGCCTGACCTCAGCTGGGGAAAGGGCCATCATCTCATAATTCCGACTTCCGCAATAAAGCCGATGGCGACCTTCGACGCTGCGACGCTGATGTTCGGCAACTGGCATGACGGACCGCGCGATCAGCATCGAATGCGAGAGCAACTTCTTTCGCCACAACGCTGCGCCGCGCCGCAACTGGACCAATGCCGACCAGAAGGCCCGCCGGCCCGGCGACCGGGGCTTTGAGCGTCTGGCGCTCTATGCCAACGGCTACGAAACTGGCTAGTAAGTGTCAGGATGACGGTGAGGCTCGCGACGGGCGCCAACATCTTGAACATATTGAAGGTAGTCGACATCGTCGAGCCGCTGCGTACGGCGGCGGACGGGCTGGTGGCCATAGACCGGCCTTGGACAGCGCAGGCAGGCGCCCGGCTGATTGCCAGCCCGGATGCCGGGGTCTGGGTCTCGCGCGCGGATTTCATCGCCGGATCGCTAAGCCGACCGGGATCAGCCCGGCCCCCGTCGCCATAGAGCATGGCTGCTGATCCAGCGGCGGCGGCGGGCTGCGGCTGTTGCGGGCCTTCGAGCCTTCGAGCCTTGCGGCATAGCGCGGTTGCGGTGATGGCGCAACTCTCGACCAGGGTCTGACGGGCCAGAGCTCGTGCGCTTGGATTACCGGCGCGCGGAACGAGCATGGATCAAGTGAATGGCCATCTTCTTCTAGTTGGTCACCACGGATTGCTGGATCAGCTTCAACGCCACAATCGGCACAACGGCAACCGGGCCGTCATCACTGCCCGGCAGCCCGTCACTTGGTCGATCTCCTCGGCACTGCTGGACACGCCTCAGATATAGCGCCGGGAAGTGATAGCGACACTGTCTCACACCGTCCGTCTGGATTTCACCGGAATGCATAGCCAGCTCCCGTTCAGGTTCCCGCCGATCATGGAAACCGTTGGCATCAGCACCATTGCAAGGCAGTACAAATGATCCAAGCAATTCAATTCGACACTCGCAAATCATCACCATGTATAAGACACGGCTTTAGGAAAAGGGCGGAGGCGCACCATTTGCGCCCCCGCCGTATAAGTTAAATTGCTTACAATCAGGTCTTATTGCTGGCACGAACCACAATAGTGGTATGAAACCACAGACAGAAGCGTGCGCTTACAAACGGTTAATTTTTCCTGATCGTCACTTTTTCTCGTCTGCAGATAGGCCATCAATTGGTGCTGTCGCCACCATCCGCACCAGCATCGCCGCCGGTGTCGCCGCCGGCATCGCCATCGCTGCCGGTGTCGCTATCACTTTCGGAGCCCGCATCCGTGCCACCGTCCGTGCCCTCGGTGCTGCCCATATCGGCATCCGCCTCGGTTCCCGAATCGACGGTACCGCCCAAGGTGTCGGTTCCGGACGGATCGGCGGACATTTCCGCGTCTCCGTCGCCATCGGCCACGTTATCCATGGCCCGGTCGGCGATTGAAGGCTCGGCGTCGCCCGAACGATCCTGAGTCTCGATACCGTCCACCGACACCAAACGCCCGTTAGCTGTGCTATAGACCAACTCGGTCGGAACGCCGTCACGCTGGCCGGTCACGGTCAGCATCGGACCCTTGCGGGTGATCTTGAGATCGGTGAAACCTTGGCCGATCATCATTTCGATGATGGCGTCGTTGTTTTCGACTTCTTCAAGCACCGGATAGTCATCGGCCCAGACGATGCCCTTGGAGGCTTCGGCGTCCATCGCGCTCTCGGTGGCCAGCACGTCATTGCCGGTCGGGGTCGAGATGATGGTTGTTTCGGCCATGGCGGTCCCAGCCATCAGCGCAGCAATCGCAGCGGCCTTGCCGCCCAGCATCAGGGTCTTGATCGAGGAATTGAACATGGTCGTTCTCCGTCATGTGATTGCCTTCATAACGCCTCTGCCCCCCGGATTCGTTCCCAAGGATTCTTTGACGCGCCAAGGCCATCTCGCCCGTCATCACGCGCCCATCACCGCAATGTGCCTAAAAAACCGGGGTTTCCTCGGTGCCAGAGCCGGAAAGGCCGGAACCTGCCGATTGTCTCCCGTTAAAATCCTCCCTCGTGGCAGTCTTCCGCCGCAATCTTCCGCCACCGGATTTCGGGCGGGCAATTCCCGCCGATCACCCCTAGCTCTCTCTCAAGCGCCGCGAAGCCGTAAGGCCGGAAGACGCTCACATGACGGAAAAGGAGAAATCGCATGATCCGCCATATCGCACTGGCCGTTGGCCTTGGACTGACCGCCCCTGTCGCCGTGATGGCACAGGATACCGCAGCACCCGCCGAGGCCCCCGCAGCCGAGGCGCCTGCACCGCAGCCCATGGATGCCGCCGCGACCTATGAAGCCGCACGCAACCAGTTGGGCATTTTGAAATACTGCCAGGAACAGGGCTTTTCCGGCCAGGAAGCCGTCGACGCCCAGGCAAACCTGATCGCCATGCTACCCAAAGGTGACGAGGCAACCGGCAAGACCGCCGAGGACAAGGGTGCGGCCGGCACCGTCGCCATCGGTGACGCCGAAATGTCGCTGAGCGATGCGGCCGAAAGCCAGAGCAGCAATGTCGAGGAGACCTGCAAGCAGATCGAGGCCGCCGTCAATCAGGCAGCCCCGGCGACCCCCGCAGGCTGATCCGAAACCCACTGCCGGAAAAAACGAAACGCGGGTCGCTGAAGCGGCCCGCGTTTTACATTCTGTGTGGGGTGATCAGGACTGCGGGACGTCGGGCGCGTCGGGATCGCCATGCGTGCGGGCCACCTCGGCGGTGACGGCGCGGGCGGCGGCCTCGTCCTCGGCCTCGGCACCGGCTTCGACCAGATCTCGGGCGTCTTCCTGATCCTCATCCTCCAGCGCCGGGGGTTCGTCACCCGCCAGGAAGTTGCCGAACTTTTCCCATCCCGGAACGTGATCGGCCAGCACGCGTAGCACGACCAGCACAGGCACGGCGATGACCATCCCCAGAATCGACCACAACCAAGCCCACAGCGCGACGGCCAGAAACACCACCACGGTGTTCATCTGCAGGCGGCGCGAGACGAAGTAGGGCGTGATGATCTGCCCCTCCAGCGAGGTCAGCCCCAGATAGCTGAGCGCGACCATCGCCGGCCAGAACAGGCCCGGCATCACAACCAGCGCCACCAGACCCGATATCGCGACCCCGACAATGGCCCCCAGATAGGGGATGAAGTTCAGAACGAAGGCCCCCACCCCGAACAGCAACGCCCCCGGCATGCCCCATGCCCACATGGTCAGACCGACCGCAAGGCCAAGGCCCGCATTGATGATGGTGATGGCGCCCAGATAGTTGCCAAGCGAATCCTCAATCTCGCGCAGGGCCAGATAGGCGCCGCGCTTGTCGCGCATCCGGTCGAAACTCTGAACGATCTTCAGATACAGCAGATCCCCCGACGCGATCATGAAGAACAGCAGGATCAGCGTGAAGAAGGTCTGACCCAGCAGCAGCGGCGCGGATTTCACGACCGTGCCCAGCGTCGTCGCGCCCTGCTGTTCCACCTTGATCGAGGGGGCACCTTCGTCCTCGGGGGAGACATCCTGTGCCTCGTCGATGCGTTGGGCGGCGTCGCGCAGATCTGACAGCGAATCGCGGACGCTGTCGAATTTGGACTCCAGCTGCTGGCTGATGATCGGCATGTTGGTCATGGCGCGGCTGATCGGACCGCTGGCCGCATAGGCCAGGATCGCCACGGCCAGCATGATCGACACCGTGACGCCCAGCGCCGTGATCCCGTCAGGCACCCCGCGACGACGCGCAAAACGCCGTAGCGGCGTGAAGACGAAGAACAGAAGCAGCGCCATTGTCACGGGCATCAGGAAGTCGCGGCCCGCCGCCAAGGCGGAAAAAGCCAGAATCAGAAAGATCCCGATCACGGCCCAATTGGCCATGCGCGGAACCGAACTGTCTTCCTTTCGCGGTATGCGTGGAAACAGATGTCCTTCAGGACCAGGCATCATAACCCCCGTTCGGCGCCGCGTCCCCCAACGCATCTGGCGCATTTCATTTTCGGTGCGAACGCAAGCGGCGGGCCGGATGTTCCGGCCCGCCGCTTGGCATAACAAAGATCAACTCACGTCGCGCAGAGCGCAAGCAAATCTAGATCGCGTGATCACCGGTGGCGTCGATGACGCGCGTCGGCAGACCCATCTGGCCCAGCAGTTCAAGGAAGGGCCGGGCGGGCAGTTCCTCGACATTGGCCATCTTGCGCACGTCCCACGGACCCCGCGCGATCAGAATCGCTGCGGCGACCGGCGGCACGCCCGCGGTAAAGCTGATCCCCTGGCTGCCCACCTCGGTATAGGCGTCCTTGTGGTCGGCGACGTTGTAGATGAAGACTTCTCCCGGCTTGCCGTCGCGGGTGCCCTTGACCAGATCGCCGATGCAGGTCTTGCCCTCGTAATCGGGGGCCAGGCTGGCAGGATCGGGCAGCACGGCCTTGACGACCTTCAGTGGCACGACCTCGTCGCCATTTGCCAGCTTGACGGGCTGTTCGGACAGCAGGCCAAGGTTCTGCAGCACGGTGAAGACGTTGATGTAATGTTCGCCGAACCCCATCCAGAAGCGGACATCGGCATCCTTGTAGCGCGCCGACAGGCTGTGAACCTCGTCATGGCCCGAGAGATAGGCATTGCGCTTGCCGACGACGGGCAGATCCCATTCGCGCCCAACCTCGAACATCTTGTTCGTCTTCCATTCGCCGCCCTGCCAGGAATAGACCGTGCCGGTAAATTCGCGGAAGTTGATCTCGGGGTCGAAATTGGTGGCGAACCAGCGGCCGTGCGATCCGGCGTTGATGTCAACGATGTCGATGCTGTCGATCTTGTCGAAATATTCATCCTCGGCCAGACGCGCATAGGCATTCACCACGCCCGGATCGAAGCCCGCGCCCAGAACGGCGGTCATGCCGGCCTTGGCCACATCCTCGCGGCGCTTCCATTCGTAATTGCCGTACCAGGGCGGCGTTTCGCAGATCTTGGCCGGATCTTCATGAATGGCCGTGTCGATATAGGCGGCGCCCGTGCGGATGCAGCCCTCCAGCACGGTCATGTTGATGAAGGCCGTGCCCACGTTGATGACGATGCCGGCATCCGTCTTGCGGATCAGCGCCTCGACGGCGTCGCTGTCCATGGCGTCCAGCGCGTGGCTGGTGAAGGGCATGTCATGGCCCTTGTCGCGCAAGGACCCGATGATGTCGTCGGCCTTGGATTGCGTCCGGTTCGCGATGTGCAGATCGCCGAATTCATCCGCCCATTGCGCGACCTTGTGGGCGGTGACCTGCGCCACGCCCCCGGCACCGATGATGAGCACGTTCTTCTTCGCCAATTCTGTCTCCTTTCACAGGGTGGCAGAGTATGGGTGGCCTTTACGACAGGCTGCCTTTGTAATCGTCATAGGAAAAGCTGCGAACGGTGCGGATCGTTCCGTCCTCTTCCTTCAGGGCAATGGCGGGCATGGCCACGCCGTTGAACCAGTTCTTCTTGACCATCGTGTATCCGGCCGCATCCTGGATGCTGATCCGGTCGCCGATCTGCAGGGGCCGATCAAACCGCGCCTCGCCGAAGATGTCGCCGGCCAAGCAGGTCTTGCCCGCGATCTGATAGGCGTGGTCACCCGATTGCGGCAGCTTGGCATCCTCGCGATAGATCAGCAGGTCCAGCATATGCGCCTCGGTGCTGCTGTCGACGATGGCCACGTCCTTGCCGTTGTTGATGATGTCCAGCACGCTGACCTCCAGCGTGGTGGTTTGGGTGATGCTGGCCTCGCCCGGCTCCAGATAGGCCTGGACGCCGAAACGGTCCTGGAACGCCTTCAGCCGGTCGGCCAGACGCTGCAACGGATAGCCTTCGCCGGTGAAATGGATGCCACCCCCCAGCGAGACCCAGTCCAGACGATGCAGCAGCGGCCCGAACTCATCCTCGATCCGGGTCAGCTGGCGGTCGAACAGGTCGAAATCGCCGTTCTCGCAATTATAGTGGATCATCACGCCGCTGATGCGGTCCAGCGCGGTTTCCAGACGCGCCATGTCCCATTCGCCAAGGCGGCTGAAGGGGCGCGCGGGATCGGCCAGGTCGAAGCCGCTGGTCGAAAAGCGCGGGTTCAGCCGCAGGCCGATGGCGATATCCTTGGCCTTGTCGGCATAGCGGTCCAACTGGGACAGGCTGTTGAAGATGATCTTGTCGGCATAGGACACGGCCTCGTCGATCTCGTGATCGGCCCAGGCCACGGAATAGGCGTGGGTTTCCTTGCCGAACTTTTCATGGCCCAGATGCAGCTCATAGAGCGACGAGGACGTGGTGCCGTCCATATAGTCGCGCATCAGATCGAAGGTTGACCAAGTGGCAAAGCATTTCAACGCCAGCAGCGCCTTGGCCCCCGATGCCTCGCGCAGCCATGCGACCTTTTCCATGTTGGCGCGCAGTTTCGCCATGTCGATCAGGTAATGGGGCGTCTGAGGCAAAGTCATGGGCAAACCTTATCATTCAAGCGCAGGGGCTGCGGACACGAAGCACGCGATATAGCCATGCCCCCCGCTTTTCGCAAGGAAGCATGACGCCGCGATGAAGGTCGCGCAGCCGCGTTCAGCCGCCGCGCGAATTGGCCGCGAAACGGCGCAATTCGCGCTTCACCAGCTCCAGCTCGGCGCGCAGCGCGGTGATTTCGGCGGTCAGATCCTCGTCCAGGGGACGGCCCGCCAACAACGGCATGCGGGCCAGCAATGCGGTATCGGGATGGGCCTCGGATCCCGCATCGCCGGCCTCCGCGCGCAACAGCAGCGTCTGCATCCCCTCCGACAGCACCTCGTGGGGCAGGTCGACCTCGACCAGGGACGCATCCTCGCCATCGGCGGTCATGCGACCTTCGGCCATGATCTCGCCGTTCAGGATCAGGGTGATGCGGGCGGGTGCGCCTTGCGGATGGGTCAGGCGGCCCCGCCACAGACCGCCCTTCAGACCGTGGCTGTCGAACTGCATCATGGTCGTCTCCTCAGATCTGGGCGCGGGCGTGGCGGGACAGCACCAAGTCGCGCAGCGCCACGGCATTCATGAAGGGGGATTCGAAGATCACGTCCACCCAGGCCTTTTCGACCGATCGTTGGGACATGTCGGCATAGCCCAGGTCGAATTCGATCAGCCGGCTGCAATTGGCGCCCTCGATCGGGTCGCCCATCTGCCGCAGGATCTTTTCGGTATTGGGACCCTGCTGGATGTTCAGCCGGGCATAGACGGTGATCGCCCGTTCCGATTGCAGCGTCGCCTCCAGCCGCAGGATGTGATGCCCGCCCAGACCTTCCAGCGCCTCTGGCGGCAGCCCCAGCGAGAAGGACAGGAAACTGCCCTCAAACCCCATCACCTCCAGCGCCAGGGCGTAATCCGACAGGTCGGTGGCGCGGCGGTTGCGCATCTGGCGCAGGATGACCGCCCGCTGCGGGCAGTCGTGAAACAGCGCCACCTCGTCGGACAGCCAGCGTCCGCTGACCGGGGCGACCAGCGCAGGCATCGCGTTGCGGGCGCGCAGGATCTCGGGGCGCCAGCGCCAGTCGGTGCCGGCAGGCAATTCCATCCGCGACAGGGAATCGCTGCTTCCTGGCGACCGGGTCCCGGTGATGTGCAGATAGCGGGTCAGAATCTGCTGAAGATCGCGCGCCTCGTCGCGCAATTCGCCGGGGACCCCACTGTTGCGGCGTTGCGCCTTGTCCAGAAGGCGCCGCCATTGCCGGGCGGCACGGGCGCGGATGCGTCGCGAAATCCAGCCAGTATCAAGACGCGCCATGCACGATGCCCCCGTTCGATCGCCAGTCTCGGGGCCGCGCCGCGGGAACCGCGACATCCGCCGATGGCCGCCTTCGCAAGGACAGGCCGAAAGGCTGTCACCGGGCGAACCGTCATCCGTTACAGCCCCTTACACCATCCCCCAAAGGAATAGCGGCAGATGCGGATCGGAACAAGTCTCTCGCGGCCAACGCGCCCGTCAGGCGACCAGCGCGTCCAGACGGGCCGCGCAGATCAGGTCGTTTTCGGTCAGGCCGCCGGCCTCGTGGGTGGTGAAGGTGACGGCGCAATAGCCCCAGCCGAAGGCGATGTCGGGGTGGTGGCCCTGCTTGTTGCCCAACCACGCGGCAAGGTTCGCCATCTCGACCGCCTTGGCGAAACCCTTGAAGGAAAAGCGGCGGGTGATCTGCGTCGCGTCATCGGACAGGGTCCAGTCGGTCAGCCGGGCCACGTGGTCGCGCGCGGTGGCGGCATCGAAGGGGGCGATGCCCCCCGCGCAGGGTTCGCAGGTCTTGTCGGCAAGGTTGCAGGTGGTCATGGCGGCGTCCTTTCAGGCGGCGGTCTTGGGCGGATATTTCGGCGCGTGCAGCCCCAGACGGCGCGCCTGGGCCACATCGGCCAGCAGGTCGCGGCGAGCGGCGGCGAACAGGTCGTCCAGGTCTTCTATCACGAAATAGACCGGCTGGTGGATGTCGATCCGGTAGGGCGTGCGCAGGATGTCGATCACGTCGAAGGGCCGCAGTTCCGGCTGGCCCGACAGCGACCAAGGCAGTTCGGTCACCGAACTGGCAAGCCCGCTGCCCAAGGCCTTCAATTCGCCATCCTGCCGCATCAGCCCGAATTCGATCGAGAACCAGTAAAGGCGGATCAGCCAGGCGTAATCGGCCTTGTCGCAACGCGTGCCCGCCTGTCCGATCGCCTGGCTGAACCCCGCAAAGGCCGGATCGGTCAGCAGCGGCGTGTGGCCAAAGATCTCGTGGAAGATGTCGGGTTCCTCGATATAGTCGAAATGCTTGCGCTTGCGGATGAAGCTGGCGGCGGGAAAGGCTTTGTCGGCCAGCATCCCGAAGAACTTGCCGAACCCGATCAGCGCCGGCACCGGTTCGACCCGCCAGCCTGTCAGCCCCCCCAGCCGGGCCGAGATGTCTGGGCATTGCGGGACCCGGTCGGCGGGCATCTGCAACAGCTCCAGCCCCCGCAGATAGGGGGTGGCCATGTGGCGGCGCACGGCGGGCAGCTGCTGGGCGTAAAGGTCGCGCCAGACGGCATCCTCCTCGGCGTCATAGGCGATGAAGCCATCCGCGTCGGGGTGCTTGGCGTCATATTCGGTCGATTTCGGCATGACATATCCTCCCTTTGGTCCAGATTACCGCAGGGCCGGAAAAAACCTTGCCGGATATGCGCCCGGCGGTGCATATTGGGGCATATCATTCCTGCCTATCGCTCACAGGAGGCACAGCATGCCCCCGCTTGACGATATAGACCGCCGCATCCTGCGCCTGCTGCAGGATGACGCGACCCTTTCGACCCAGGCTCTGGCCGACGCGGCGGGGCTGTCGACCTCGCCCGCATGGCGCAGGCTGCGCCGCCTGACCGAGGAGGGCGTGATCGAACGGCAGGTGGCTATCGTCGCACCCGCCAAGGCGGGGCTGCACGCGATGGCGCATGTGCAGGTCTCGCTGCTGGATCATACCGAGGCGACGCTGGCCCGCTTCGACCGCTTCGTCCAGTCCGAGGACCAGATCATGGAATGCGCCACGATCACCGGCACATCGGATTATCAGCTTAAGATCGTCGCCGCCGATCCCGAAGGGATGGAACATTTCCTGATGCGCCGGATGCTGCCCTTGGGCATCATCCGCAGCACGGTAACGCATTTCGTACTGCGCCAGACGAAATACCGCACCGCCCTGCCCGTCTGACCGGACATATCCGATCGGTCACAGCAGGGGCGCTGCCAGCGCCATCAGGTTGTTGCGCAGGCGGCGCAACAGGCTCCAGCCGCGGACTTGGTCCAGAGTGATGGGATGCGCGCGGGCGACATAGCTGGCTTGGCGGGCATCCAGCTGGCCCACCAGGTCCGGGTCGAAAATGGCCATGTTGACCTCATAGTTCAGCTCGAAGCTGCGCCGGTCCAGATTGGCGCTGCCCAGCATCGCCATGCGCCCGTCCACGGTCATCACTTTGGCATGCAGCAACCCCGGTTCGAACAGCATCAGCCGCACCCCCGCCGCCAGCAGACCGTAATAGAACCCCTGCGCCGTGGCGCCCACGATCAGGCTGTCGTTGCGCGCGGGCAGGATCATCGTCACTTGGACCCCGCGCCGCGCCGCCGCCCGGATCGCCGCATCCAGCGCCGCATCGGGCACGTAATAGGGCGTGGTCACGACCACATGGCGCCGCGCGGCATGCAGCATCCCCGCCATGCAGTCCGAGACGCTGCCCGCGCGCAGATCCGGGCCGGTCGCCACCACCTGGCCCACCGTCTGGCCATCCGGCACGGCCGGAACCAGCTGCAGCATGTGGCCCAGGTCGCGCCCGGTATAGCTCATCCAGTCGCCCAGAAAGACCGATTGCAGCTGACGCACCACCGGTCCTTCGACCTGCACCAGCAGGTCCACCCAGGGGCCAAAGCGCGCCTTGACGGCAAAGGCCGCATCCGCGCAGTTGCGGCTGCCGGTGAAGGCCAGGCGGTTGTCGATCACCACGATCTTGCGGTGGTTGCGCAGGTCCAGCCTCTGGAACAGCACGCTGATGAAGGGCAGCCCCCAGGGAAAGGCCGTCACGCATTCCGCGCCCGCCTGCTCCATCCGGCCCCACAGGGGCGATCGGACCAGGCCGCGCGACCCAAGCGCATCGACGATGATCCGGCATTGCACACCCCGACCCTCGGCACGGATGATCGCCTCGGCCACCTTGGTGCCGCTGATGTCGGGCAGCCAGATGTAAAACAACAGGTGGACGTGATCGGTGGCCCGGTCGATGGCGCTGACGATGCGGTCGATTGCGTCATCCCCCTCCGACATCAATGACATCCGGTTGCCGGTCAGCGCCGCCATCCCGCCCACCGATTCATTGGCCGCGATCACGGGCTGGGCATGGTCGGGCGGATCGCGCAGCTGGGCGGGGCTGTTGGTCCACATGCCGGTCAGCCGGTCGCGCACGTCGGCCATGCGCTGAACCTCGGCATGGTTCATGCGGATCTCGCCGAACAGCAGATAGGCGATGACGCCCACCAGCGGCACGGCCTCGACCACCATGATCCAGACCAGCCGGACCGAAGGCTCCATGCGCGGGCGCAACAGCACCCGCACGATGATCGCCAGCGACAACGCGCTGTGCATCAGAAAGAAGATCGTCGCCCACATGGCGCGCATCATCCTTGCGGCACCGGGTAATTGCAATTCCCCGCGTCGCGGCCTATCTGAAGGGCTGAAACAGCCAAGGCCGTCCGCGATGAACTGGATCACCAACTACGTCCGCCCGCATATCAACTCGCTCTTCTCGCGCCGCGAAGTGCCCGAGAACCTGTGGACGAAATGTCCCGAATGCGGAACGATGCTGTTTCACCGCGAATTGGCGGACAATCTGAACGTCTGCACGAATTGCGACCATCACATGGCGATCACGCCGCGCGAACGCTTCACCGCGATGTTCGACGGCGGCGCCTTCTTGGAAGTGAAGGTCCCCGAGCCCGTCGCCGACCCGCTGCATTTCCGCGACCAGAAGAAATATCCAGACCGCATGAAGGCCGCCCAACGCAAGACCGGCGAAAAAGAGGCAATGCTGGTGGCCGAAGGCGAAATGGGCCGCACCCCCGTCATCGCCGTGGGCCAGGATTTCAGCTTCATGGGCGGGTCGATGGGCATGTATGTCGGCAACGCCATCATCGCCGCCGCCGAACGCGCGGTGGAAACCCGCAAGCCGCTAGTGCTGTTTTCCGCCGCAGGTGGGGCACGCATGCAGGAAGGCATCCTGTCGCTGATGCAGATGCCCCGCACCACCGTCGCGGTCGAGATGCTGAAGGAAGCCGGCATCCCCTATATCGTCGTGCTGACCCACCCGACGACGGGCGGCGTCACCGCCAGCTATGCCATGCTGGGCGACATCCACATTGCCGAACCCAATGCGCTGATCTGCTTCGCAGGCCCCCGCGTCATCGAACAGACCATTCGCGAAAAGCTGCCCGAAGGGTTCCAGCGCGCCGAATACCTGCTGGAACACGGCATGCTGGACCGCGTGACCCATCGCAGCAAGATGCGCGACGAGCTGGTCTCGATCCTGCGGATGCTGGGCGGCATGCCCGCGCCCACGCGCGCCGACCTGCCCCCGCCCACGGTCGAGGCGCCTGCCATTCCGCAGGACCTGATCAAGGCCGACTGATCCGACATTCGTGACAACATATCCCGGGGGCCTGGGGGCTGCCCCCGGCGTTATCAGCCATGAGCCAATCCGACGCCATCCTTGCCCGCCTGATGGCGTTGCACCCCAAGGTCATCGACTTGTCGCTGGACCGCATGCATCGGCTGCTGGCGGCCTTGGGCAATCCCGAACGCCGCATCCCGCCGGTGATTCACATCGCAGGCACCAACGGCAAGGGCAGCACCCAAGCGATGATCCGCGCGGGGCTGCAGGCCGGGGGCAAGCGCGTCCACGCCTATACCTCGCCGCACCTGGCGCATTTCCACGAACGCATCCGACTGGCGGGGGACCTGATCAGCGAAGATGCGCTGGCCGCCACGCTGGAGGAATGCGAGGCCGCCAATGACGGCCAGCCGATCACCTTCTTCGAGATCACGACCGCCGCCGCCTTTCTGGCCTTTTCAAGGACCCCGGCCGATTACACCCTGCTGGAGGTCGGCTTGGGCGGACGGCTGGACGCGACGAATGTGATCGACCATCCGGCCCTGACGGTCATCACGCCGGTCAGCATCGACCACACGCAATATCTGGGCGATACCCTGCCACTGATTGCGGGCGAAAAGGCCGGCATCATCAAGCGTCAGGTCCCCTGCATCGTCGGCCCCCAGCAGGATCAGGCCCTACAGGTGATCGAGGCCAAGGCCCAGGGGCTGACCGCGCCGATCATCGCGCATGGCCAGCACTGGATGATTCAGCGCGACCGCGACGGGATGATCTTTCAGGACGATCACGGGTTGTGGGACCTGCCCCTGCCCAACCTGATCGGCGATCACCAAATGCAGAATGCCGGCACAGCGCTGGCCGCCCTGCGTCAGCTGGGCGCGACCGAGGAGATGGCGCTGGCCGCCGTGACGCAAGCCGAATGGCCTGCCCGGATGCAGCAGCTGCATCGCGGTCCGCTGGTCGATCTGGCCGGTCCCGATGCCCAGCTGTGGCTGGATGGCGGTCACAACCCCGCCGGGGGCGAGGCGGTCGCGGCGACCCTGGCCGCCATGCCGCCCCGCCCGACGCATCTGGTCTGCGGAATGCTGAACACCAAGGACATCACCGGCTATCTGCGTCCGCTGGCGGGTCATGCGGCCAGCCTGACGGCCATCGACATTCCCGGCGAACCGAACACCCTGCCCGCCCGCGACACCGCCGAGGCCGCGCGGCAGGTCGGCATGACCACCCGGACCGCAATGGATGCGGCCGATGCCATCCGCGCGATCGTGGCGGATGCACCTTCGGCGCGCATCCTGATCTGCGGATCGCTGTATCTGGCGGGGCGGGTGCTGCGGGAAAACGGGTAAGGGGCCGCGGCCCCTATGCCCAATCCCATGCGCAGGTGAACTGGCCCAAGGTCTCCTTGACCTTGGCCTCATCGACCTTGCCGTCGCGCGACAGCATGGCCACCAGCCCGCGCTTCTTGTCCTCGCGCACCTCGACGACATGGCTGCCGGTATCCTTCAGGGCGGCGTCATAGACGCGCTTGATGGCAAGGCGACGCAGGTCGGGTTTGAAGATCTTGCCGACGGCAGTCTTGGGCAGTTCGGGCAGGATCTCGATATGCTTGGGGATGGCCGCGCGTTCGTGGATATGGGTCTTGGCATGCTCGTTCAGTTCGTCGATGCCGACCTCGGCCCCCGCGACCAACTCGACATAGGCGCAAGGCAGTTCGCCCGCGAAGCTGTCGGGCTGGCCGATGGCGCCCACGAAGGCCACGGCAGGGTGCGACAGCAGCCCTTCCTCGATCTCGGCGGGGTCGATGTTGTGACCGCCGCGGATGATCAGGTCCTTGGCCCGCCCAGTGATCCACAGATAGCCGTCGGCGTCGATCCGCCCCAGATCACCCGTACGCAGATAGCGGTCGCGCGAAAACAGCTTATGGTTCTTGTCGGCCTCGGTATAGGTCGAACCGGGAAAGACCCCCGGGTTCGACACGCAGATCTCGCCCACCATGTCGATGCCGCAATCGGTGGCGTTGCCCTGTTCGTCGTGATGCAGGATCCTGACATCGGTATAGGGCAAGGGGATCCCGACCGATCCGACCTTTTTCAACCCGTCCACCGGGTTGCAGCTGACAAGGCAGGTGGCCTCGGTCAGGCCGTAACCTTCGGCGATCTCGACCCCCGTGGCGGCCTTGAAACGGTTATAGAGCTCGATCGGCAGCGGCGCCGATCCGGAAATCGCGGTCTTGAGCGAACTGACATCGGCATTGACCGGGCGCTGCATCAGCGCCGCGATGGCCGTCGGCACGGTGATCAGGAAGGTCGCCTGCCAGCGTTCGATCAGCTTCCAGAAATTGTCGAAGACCCCGTCGCCGCGATAACCCGCAGGCGTCGGCATCACCAGATGCGCGCCCGACGCGATGCAGGCCATCAACACCGGATAGGCCGCAAAGACGTGGAACATCGGCAGCGGACACATCAGCACGTCGTTTTCATCGAACAGCAATTTGCCGCCCAGCCAGCCGTTATAGATCATGCCGGAATACTTGTGCTGCGCGACCTTGGGAGTGCCGGTCGTGCCGCCGGTGTGGAAATAGGCGGCGACGCGATCCTGCTGCGGCAGGTCGAAGTCCAGGCGGCGGTGGTTCTGGGCGCTGGCGGCGGCTTCGAAATCCAGAACCTTGGCGTGGTGGCGGGTCTTCACCTTGGGACGGATCAGTGGGACGATGAGCCGCTTCAGCCCGCGCAGGTGCCGGTTCAGGTCGATCTGGACGATATGGGTGACGCCGGGGGCCTGGGCCACCGCTTCGGCGGCCTTCTGGGCGACATCGGTCTTGGGAAAGGGCTTCAGCGTGACCAGCACCTTGGCGCCGGTTTCGCGCAGGATGCCTGCGATCTGGCTGGAATCCAGCAAGGGGTTGATCGGGTTGACGATGCCCGCCGTCGCACCGGCCAGCAGCACCACGGGCGTTTCGATGCTGTTGGGCAGCAGATAGGCGACGGTGTCTGTCGGTCCGACACCCAGGCTGCGGAACAGGTTGGCGGTTTCGGTCACGCGTTCCAGCAGCTTCTGCCAGCTGAGGGTGGTGGACGGATCGCGCGGACCCGACAGCAACTGGAACGAGATCGCGGGACGGTCTGGAAAGCGCGACGCTGTTCTGGCCACGAAATCGTAAAGCGTGACGGGCAGGTCGCGGGACGCGTAATCCCCCTCTGCCTCGACCCGATCGCGATCCGCGTAGTTGCTGAACTTGCCCATCATTTCCTCCTTCGCGGGCCGCATCACACGGCCCCTCCCTTCTGCGCAGGATGGTCCGAATTGACCTCTCCGGGCAAGATCAAGCGGCGCAGGAATGGGTCAAAACGCCGCGTCACCCGATGGGGCGACGCGGCGTTCGCGGGAATGGCGGGCCGACGGGGCGGTCTTCAGTCCTTCGCGGGGATGCGCAGGACCTGACCGGGATAGATCTTGTCGGGGTCGCTCAGCATGGGGCGGTTGGCCTCGAAGATGGCGTTGTACTGGTTGGCGTCACCAAGATGCTGCTTGGCGATGCCCGACAGCGTCTCGCCCTTCTTGACGGTGTGGAAGACGGGCGGGGTCTCGGCCTCGGGCAGGTCGGCCTCGACATTGGCAATGCCTTCGATGTTGCCGACCGCCAGGATCAGCTTTTCCATCTGCTCGCGGCTGGCTTCCTTGGTTTCCAGCACGACCGTGTCGCCGCGCAGGCGCAGATGGACGTCGCTGCCATCCATGCCCAGGGCGCGCAGCTCATCCTTGAGCGCCGCGACCTTGCGGTCAGTCTCCAACGGCGCGGCTGCCTTGGAAGCCGAATCTGCTGGTTTGGCGTCCTTGGGCACGGGGGGCGTCGCGGCCTCGGCCTTGCCGAACACGGATTTCCCGGCATCTTTCACGAATTCCCACAAAGCCATTCTGTCACCTCTTGCATGGTTGATGGGCCTTTCGGCCCAGACACTTAACGCAATTTTCTCGATCCGGATGCAAAACCATCGGAAAAAAGGTTTCGATGCTGCGTGCTTGCAACCTTTGATTGTGCCCTGCAATCTGGTTCAGAAGCCTGTCGGCACAGTGAAAGAAAAGCCCATGCCCTTCAAACTGATCCGTCTGATCGCCCCGATCTCTGCCCTTGCCCTTGTCGCCTGCACCCAAGGCACGCCGCCTTCGGACAATGATGCCGCCTCTGGCGCCGTCAGCTGCAAGGGCACCGACAGCGCGCTGAACGCCACCGGCGCGGCCGCCACGAACCGCGCGCGCGTCGCCGCCGGCCTGCCCCCGGTGCGGGCCAACAGCCTGCTGGCGCAGGTCGCGGCCGGACACGCCTGCGACATGGCCCGTCGCGGTCAGATGTCCCATCAGGGGTCCTCGACATCGGGTCCGGGGCAGCGGGTCAAGGCCCGCGGCTATGACACCCGCATCACCGCCGAAAACATCGCCGCCGGCCCCTTCGACACCACGCGCGTGCTGGCCGAATGGCAGAACTCGCCCGGCCATCGGGCCAATATCCTGATCCCGCAGGTGAAGGATTTCGGCATCGGGCGCGCGATCGGCGCCGATGGCCGCACGCAATATTGGGCAGCCGTCTATGCGGCCGAGAAATAGCGTGCCTCAGGCCGCGTCGCTGGCCTGCGGACCATCGGTGAACTGCATCCGCGCCAGCCGCGCATAAAGCCCGCCTTGCGCCACCAGGTCCTCATGCGTGCCTTGCGCCACGATGCGGCCTTGGTCCAGCACGACGATGCGGTCGGCCTTCTTCACGGTGGCCAAGCGGTGGGCCACGACGATGGTGGTGCGCCCTTCGGCCAGGCGGTTCACGGCGGTCTGGACCAGCGATTCTGATTCCGCATCCAGCGCGCTGGTCGCCTCGTCCAGCAACAGCACGGGGGCGTCGCGCAGGATGGCGCGGGCGATTGCCACCCGCTGGCGCTGGCCGCCCGACAGCATCACGCCGCGCTCCCCAAGCGCGGTGTCATAGCCCTGCGGCAGCCCCACGATGAAGTCATGGGCATGGGCCGCCTTCGCCGCCGCGATCACCTGCGCGTCCGAGGCGTCGGGCTTGCCCAAGCGGATGTTGTCGGCCGCCGAGGCCGCGAAGATCACCGGGTCCTGCGGCACCAGCGCCATCTGTTCGCGGAAATCGGTGCGGCGCATGTCGCGCAGATCGACGCCGTCCAGCGTCACGCGCCCCTGCACGGGGTCCCAGAACCGCTGGATCAGCTGGATCACCGTCGTCTTGCCAGCCCCTGACGGACCGACCAGCGCCACGGTTTCGCCGGGGCGGATGGTCAGGTCGATGCCGTCCAGCGCGGGGGCGTCGGGGCGGGTCGGAAAGCGGAAGCCGACGCCCTGCAGCGCGATCTCCCCACGCAGGGGGGTGGGCAGCGCGACGGGATGGGCAGGGTCGCGCAGCGCGTCATCGGCCGACAGCAGTTCGGCCAGACGCTCGGTCGCGCCCGCGGCGCGCTGCAATTCGCCCCAGATTTCCGACAGGGCCCCGGTCGAGCTGGCGACGAGGATCGCATAGATCACGAACTGCACCAGCTGCCCCGCCGTCATCACCCCTTCGCGCACGTCGCGCGCGCCGATCCACAGGACCCCGATGACGCCCGCGAAGATCAGGAAGATCACGATGGCGGTCATGATCGCGCGGGTTCGGATGCGGGTCAGCGCGACGTCGAAGCTTTGTTCGGTGACGGTGTCGAAACGGGCGATGCTGCGGGCCTCATGCGTATAGGCCTGGACCGTCTGCGCGGCCAGCAGCGTCTCGGACGCGGTGCCCGACGACACGGCGATCCAGTCCTGATTGGCCCGCGACAGGGCACGCAGCCGGCGGCCCAGCACGATGATCGGGATCAGGATCGCCGGCACGATCAGCAGGACCAGCGCCGTCAGCTTCAGCGACGTCCAGGCCAGAAGCGCCATCCCCCCCACCAGGATCAGCATGTTGCGCAGCGCGATCGACAGCGACGATCCAACGACCGACTGGATCAGCGTGGTGTCGGTGGTGATGCGCGACAGGATCTCGCCGGTCATGACGCGCTCGAAGAAGGCGGGCGACAGGGTGATCACACGGCCATAGACCGCCTTGCGGATATCGGCCACGACCCGTTCGCCAAGCCGCGTGACGAAGAAATAGCGCGCCGCGGTGCCCAGGGCCAGCAGCGCCACGATGATCAGCGCCGCCCCGAAATACTTGTCCAGCAGGCCCGCGCCATCGTCGAAATTGTCGACGACCCGTCGCACGGCCAGGGGCAGGATCAGGCTGATCCCGGATGTGCAGGCCAAGGCCAGCAGGGCCAGAACCACCTGAATGCGGTATGGTCGCACAAAGGGCCACAACGCGCCAAGCGCGCCCACCTTTTTGCTGGTGGGACGGTCTTCGGTGGTGCTTGCGCCACGTCTCATTGCCTGTTCCTGCCTGTCATGCGGGGATTTCGGTGTAGGGCGGGTGCCGTCAAAGGACAAGCGGACGCTTCGTCATACCCGGATGTCGCCACGGGCCAGCGCGCCTTCCAGCGCGTCGATGGCCTCGGCCAGTTTGCCGTCGATGATCTCCAGGTATTGCGTCCAATCCGACAGACCGCGCAGATCCTCGGCCCCGTCGGAAATGCCGCGCAGCCCGATCAGCGGCAGGTTGAAATGCTGGCAGACACGCAGGATGGCAAAGGTTTCCATGTCGACCATGTCCTGCGCGATGCCGCCATAGCCCGCGCCGCTGACGATGCTGGCGCCGGTGGCAAGGCTGGCCACGGGGATGTCAGGGATGCGGTGCGGCAGATCGACCACGGCGGGCAGATCCAGCAGCGGCGTACAGCCCCGCTCGAACCCAAGCGCCGAGGCATCCATGTCGCGATAGCCCACCGATCCCACCTGATAGACCTGCGTCTGCGCCAGCCGCGCCGATCCGGCCGACCCCAAAGATACGACCAGCCGCGGCCTTTCGGCCATTCCCGCCAGCGCGGCGGTCAATTGCACGGCGGCCTCGACGGGGCCGATGCCGGTCATCAGGGGCGTGATGCGGGCCTGCAGGGCGGGGCCGTATTCGGGGCGCGCCGCCATCACGAACAGCACGGGCAGATCGGCAAGCGTATCGGGTTGGATCATGGGCGGTCGCACCTGCAAGGGATTTCCCTTCGGGTTTGCCCGCCCCCTGCCATCCGGTCAAGCGCGATGGCCCCTTGCAGGCGCCGCCGCCCCTGTGGCAGGTCTTTGTCCGTCATGAAGGGAACAAGCATGGGCCAGGTCAGCGATCTATACCGCCAACGCGTGACCGAAGGGGTGCTGCGGCCCGATCCCGCACAGGAAGCCGTCCTGCCCCAGATGGACCGCGTTCTGGCCGAGATGGCCGAAGCCCCCCAGGCCGCCCCCAAACGCTCGACATGGCGGGCCTTTCTGGGCGTGGGCAACGCGGCCCCTGCCACGGCGGTCAAGGGGCTGTACCTGTGGGGTGGCGTCGGGCGCGGCAAATCCATGCTGATGGATCTGATGGCCGAGGCCGCAGGCGACATTCCCCACCGGCGCGTGCATTTCCACGAATTCATGCAGGAAATCCAGGCCGGACTGGACGAGGCTCGCAAGCGCGGCGATCAGGACACCGTCCGCCCCGTCGCCATGCAGGTCGCCGCGCAGGTGCGGCTGCTGTGCTTTGACGAAATGCAGATCACCGACATCGCCGATGCGATGATCGTGGGGCGCCTGTTCCAGGTGCTGTTCGAACAGGGCGTCGTCGTCGTCACCACATCGAACCGCATCCCCGAGGATTTGTACAAGCACGGGCTGAACCGCCAGCTGTTCCTGCCCTTCATCGACCTGATCCGCGAACGCATGCAGGTCACCTGCCTGGACAGCGAAACCGACTATCGCCAGAACCGCAGCGCCGGCGGGCAGGTCTGGTTCACGCCCGCCAATGCGCAGGCCCGCGCCAGCCTGGATGCCATCTGGGCGGATCTGACGGGCGATGCCACCCCCGAACCCCTGCGGATCGAGGTCAAGGGTCGCCAGGTCGAACTGCCCGCCCATGCGGGCCGCGTGGCGCGGGCCAGCTTCTGGGATCTGTGCGACAAGCCGCTTGGGCCCGCCGATTACCTGGCCGTCGCGCGGGCGGTCGACGTGCTGCTGATGGACGGCGTGCCGCGCCTCTCGGGGTCGAACTACAACGAGGCCAAGCGCTTCGTCACGCTGGTCGATGCGCTCTACGAGGCCAAGGTCCGCCTGATCGCCAGCGCCGCCGACGAACCCGAGCAGCTCTATAACGAAGGCGAGGGCAGCTTCGAATTCGAACGCACCGCCAGCCGCCTTCGAGAGATGCAGGACGCGGCCTGGGGCGCGCGCTAGACGACGCCCAGGGTCTGGCGCCCGCGCGCCACCAGGTCACGCAATTCCTGCAGGTCCATCTCTCCGAAGACGACCTCGTCGCCGCAGATGAAGCTGGGCGTGCCGCGCAGGCCCATGTGATCGCCCAGAAGGAAGCTCATGGTGATGTGGCGTTCGGGGTCCGGGCCCTGCATGTCCTCGCGCAGGCGGGCTTCGTCCAGGCCGACCTGCCGGGCGATCCGCATGACGCTGGCCTCCTCAGCGCGGCCTTCCATGGTCATCAGTGCGGCGTGAAGCTGCCAATATTTGCCCTGCTTCAGCGATGCCAGCGACGCCTTGGCGGCGAATTCCGAATCCGCGCCGAAGACGGGCCATTCGCGATGCACCAGCCGCAGCTGCGGATCCTCGCGCACCAGCTGCGACATCAGTGGCACCATCTTGCGGCAATATTGGCAGTTATAGTCAAAGAACTCGGACAGGGTGATGTTGCCGTCGCCATTGCCCAGAACGGGTGCGGTCGGATCGCGTTCCAGCGATTTGCGCAGATCCTCGGGCATGGGATTGTCGCGTTCGGCTGCGGCGGCCGGCAGCACGCCAAGGGCGGCGGTGGCACCGGCGCTGGCCAGGATCAGGCGGCGGGTCAGCATGGGTTGTCCTTTCGCGGGGGGCGGGATCATATGGGGACCAGCTAACCGAAGGTCGTCGCATGCGTAAACCACGCCCTGAACCCGCCGATGTCACGTTGGCGTCAGAGACCGAGACCCCGGACCCGATCTGTCCCCTTTGCGACCGCCCCATTCCCCCCGATGTCCCGCAAAGCCGCCATCACCTGATCCCCAAGCTGCGCGGCGGCAAGCGCGGTGAAACCGTGCTGCTGCACCACATCTGCCACAAGACGATCCACAAGACCTTCAAGGAAACAGAACTGGCCCGGAACCTGAACACCATCGCGGCCCTGCGCGCCCATCCCGACATGGCGCGCTTTCTGGAATGGATCGCCAAACGCCCTCCGGGCTTTACCGGCAAGGTGCGCTGACCGGCGATCGCGTCTCCCATTTTGCAACAAGTGCAAGTCTTTCCCTGTCGCATTCCGGCAGGAAAATGCGCCATCCGCCGCCTGCATTTCCGGTTTTCGCCATGCATCTCAAGCGCTTTCCCAAGGGCGTGAGCATGCCAAGGGCGACTTCCGCATCCTGCCCGCGACAGGCCCGCAAAGGATAGGAGCAAGCAGATTCCTTGGAAAATGGGCTGCTTTTTGATGGTTCATGGGGCCCTGCATCGCGCCGACCCAGCACCGCCAAGGGCGCTGTCGCCGCACGGCATGCTGAAAAGCTGACGTAAAGGTATTTGACGATCACGGGTCCATCACATCGTCGTGGTTGCGCCTGCGACACGGCCCCGGCCAAGGCCCGGCAGGATGATCTTCAATCCGCCGGACGAGGGGACTAGATCAGCCTCACAACGAGAGTTTGGAGACTATCATGAAATTCGTTACCGCAGCTATTGCATCCCTGATCGCAGCCGGCGCAGCCAACGCAGGCGGCTATACCGCCCCCGTCGTCGAGGCAGCCCCCGTCGAAGTCGCCCCCGTCGTGACGATGGACGCTTCGGACTGGTCCGGTTTCTATGCTGGTCTGCAGTACGGCCAAGGCGAAGCCACCATTTCGCTGGACGGTGAAGAAGCCGACACCGATTTCGACGCCTACGGTGTGCACGGTGGCTACAACCGCGATTTCGGCAAGTACGTCCTGGGTGGCGAACTTGACTACAACAAGATCGACCTGGACAACGATGGCGGCGATGCCGACCTGACCCGTCTGCGCGCACGCGCCGGTTACGATCTGGGCCGCTTCCTGCCCTACGTCACCTTGGGCGCCGCACATATTTCGGGCGATGGCGATCTGTCGGAAACCGACGTCACCTACGGCATCGGTGCCGACTACAAGGTCACCGAAATGTTCACCGTTGGCGCCGAGTACACCAAGCAGGACTTCAGCGATGTCGACAACGTCGACGGCCTGGACCTGGACACCGACATGGTGCAGGTCCGCGCGTCCTATCACTTCTGATCGGGAACGGGCCGCTTCGGCGGTCCCGGCCTGACGCGAAAGCCGCCCTTCGGGGCGGCTTTTTTCATGGCCGCGGCTATGGTGCGCGCGCACCCGCCGCGTCCATGAAAAAGGGCCGCCGACAAGCGGCAGCCCCCTGTTACCCCGGTGCGGGATCGGATCAGCGAGTAAATTTCTTGTATTTCACGCGCTTGGGTTCGACCGAATCCGGCCCAAGGCGGCGGATCTTGTCTTCTTCATAGGCCTCAAAGTTGCCTTCGAACCATTCGACATGGGCATCGCCCTCGAAGGCCAAGATATGCGTGCACAGACGGTCCAAGAAGAAGCGGTCGTGGCTGATGATGACCGCGCAACCCGCGAAATCGTCCAGCGCCGCTTCCAGCGCCTGCAGCGTCTCCACGTCCAGATCGTTGGTCGGTTCGTCCAGCAGCAACACGTTGCCGCCCGATTTCAGCAGCTTGGCCATGTGGACGCGGTTGCGTTCACCGCCCGACAGCTGGCCGACCTTCTTCTGCTGATCGCCGCCCTTGAAGTTGAAGGCGCTGGCATAGGCGCGGCTGTTCATCTGCGCGTCGCCCAACTGGATCTGCTCGGCCCCGCCGCTGATCTCCTCCCAGACGGTCTTGGTGTCCGACAGCGCGTCGCGCGACTGGTCAACATAGGACAGATGCACCGTGTCGCCCCAGGTGATGGTGCCTTCGTCGGGCTGTTCATTGCCGGTCAGCATGCGGAACAGCGTGGATTTGCCCGCGCCGTTCGGGCCGATGACGCCGACGATGCCGCCGGGCGGCAGGGCGAAATCCAGATTTTCAATCAGCAGCTTGTCGCCCATGGCTTTCTTCAGGCCCTCGACCTCGATCACCTTGCCGCCCAAACGTTCGCCGTTCGGGATGATGATCTGGGCGCGGGTCAGCTTGTCGCGTTCGGACTGGCCGGCCAGTTCGTTATAGGCGTTGATCCGGGCCTTGGATTTCGCCTGGCGCGCCTTGGCACCGGCGCGGATCCATTCCAGTTCGCGCTCCAGCACTTTCTGCTTGGATTTGTCCTCGCGGCTCTCCTGCTCAAGGCGCTTGGCCTTCTGTTCCAGCCAGGCGGAATAGTTGCCCTCGTAGGGGATGCCGCGGCCACGATCCAGTTCCAGGATCCAACTGGTGATGTCGTCCAGGAAATAGCGGTCGTGGGTCACGGTCAGGATCGTGCCCTTGTATTCGATCAGGTGCTTTTGCAGCCAGGCGATGGTTTCCGCGTCCAGGTGGTTGGTCGGTTCGTCCAAGAGCAGCATGTCGGGCGCCTCAAGCAACAGCTTGCACAGCGCGACGCGGCG
Source organism: Paracoccus sediminilitoris (assembly GCF_003259195.1). GTDB lineage: Bacteria > Pseudomonadota > Alphaproteobacteria > Rhodobacterales > Rhodobacteraceae > Paracoccus > Paracoccus sediminilitoris. The sequence goes on along the minus strand of NZ_QJPK01000002.1, from coordinate 323,583 downwards.
CTTTTCGCCGCCCGACAGGGTGGTGACATCCGCGTCGTCCGGCGGGCAGCGCAGGGCCTCCATCGCGACGTCTATCTGGCTGTCCAGGTCCCACAGGTTTTCCGCGTCGATCTGGTCCTGCAACGCGGCCATCTCCTCGGCGGTCTCGTCCGAGTAGTTCATTGCCAAGTCGTTATAGCGGTCCAGGATCGCCTTTTTCGCCGCAACGCCCAGCATGACGTTGCCACGCACGTCCAACGATTCGTCCAGCTGCGGTTCCTGCGGCAGGTAACCCACGGTCGCGCCCTTGGCGGCCCAGGCTTCGCCGGTGAAATCCTTGTCCCAGCCCGCCATCACGCGCAGCAGGGTGGACTTACCCGCGCCGTTGACGCCGACGACGCCGATCTTGACGCCGGGAAGGAAGTTCAGACGGATGTTCTCGAAGACCTTCTTGCCGCCGGGATAGGTCTTGGACACACCGTCCATGTGATAGACGAACTGATAGGCCGCCATGGGGAATTCTCCTGGAAAAGGTTATGGGGCTGTTTAGGCGAAAATGCCGACCGGTGAAAGGTCAGCGCATGTCGGCAAGAAAGTCCGCATCCATGGACGCCTCAAGGAAATCGAACTGCGGCTGCAGCTTGTCGCGCAGTGCGGCGCGCGCCTCTGGGGGGACCGCAAAGCCGTCGGGCGAGGCGAAGACCTTCTTGTGCAGCCCCTTGTAGGGGGCGGGGGGCAGCCCCAGGAACGCCTCGACCCGGCGCAGCAGCCCTTCGGGGTCGCGGGCGATCCGCCCAAAGGGCAGCACCAGCAGCCGGTCGGGACCAAAGCGTGCCTGCCAGCGCGGCAGATAGGCCGCGTAATCGCCCCGATCCAACAGGACGGGGTCCTCGATCTCGCGCATCCAGTCGGACAGGCTGGCGGGATCGCGGCCCGCGCGGCGCAGGTTCATCTTCAGTTGCGACACCGCCCGGTCGACCGGGTGGCGCAGGATATAGATGAACTGGGCATTGGGCAGGAATTCGGCCATGAAATCGACGCCCTCATCGGGCAGGGTCGAATATTCGGGCGTGATGTCGATGGGGCGCGTGCCCTTGGGCGCAGGGGCAAAAATGGCGCGATACCATTTCTCAGTGAACATCTCGCCGGTGGTGATGCGTTTCAGGTATTTGCCCACATCCGGATCGATGGGCTGGTTGCGCGCCAGATGCCTGCTGATCAGGTTTTCCTTGCTGCGGCGGTAATGCCAAGGCAGCCATTGGCGGTGTTCGGGTACGAAGCGGTGGTTGAAGAACTGGACCTCCTTGAAGGGTGGGGTCCAGATCTTGGGGTGCTGGGCCAGCATGTCCGACAGCCAGCTGGTGCCCGCCTTCTGGGCGCCGATGCCGATCACGCGCGGCTTGCGAGGTTTCCCTTGAGGGTCCCAGTCAAGCTGCGCATCCAGGTTCACACATGCCCCCACAGATCGTAATCGCTGGCCTCGTCCACCGTCACCGGGACGATATCACCGGGCTTCAGGTGGTCAAAGCCTTCGTCGATGAAAAGATTGCCATCGATTTCGGGCGCATCGGCCTTGGTCCGGCAGGTGGCGCCGTCCTGGTCGATACTGTCCACGATCACCTCGATCCGCGTGCCGACCTTGGCGGCCAGCTTGGCGGCGCTGATGGCTTGGGCCTTTTCCATGAAGCGTTCGAAACGCTCCTGCTTGACCTGCGGATCGATATGGTCGGGCAGGTCGTTGGCCCGCGCGCCCTTGACGTTTTCGTATTGGAACGCCCCGACCCGGTCCAGCTGCGCCTCGTCCAGCCAGTCCAGCAGGGACTGGAACTCGGCCTCGGTCTCGCCCGGGTAACCCACGATGAAGGTCGAGCGCAGGGTGATCTCGGGGCAGATGGCGCGCCAGGCGGCGATCTCGTCCAAGGTCTTCGCGCCTGCGGCGGGGCGGGCCATGCGCTTCAGGACGTCCGGATGGGCGTGCTGGAAGGGGATGTCCATGTAAGGCAGGATCAACCCATCCGCCATCAGCGGGATCAGGTCGCGCACATGCGGATAGGGATAGACGTAATGCAGCCGCACCCAGGCCCCAAGCGACCCCAGATCGCGCGCCAAGTCGGTGATATGGGCGCGGTGCCCGCGTTCGGTCTCATGTTTGCGGTCAAGGCCATAGGCGCTGGTGTCCTGGCTGATGACCAGCAGTTCCTTGACCCCGGCCTCGACCAGCTTCTCGGCCTCGCGCATCACCGCATGGGCGGGGCGGCTGACAAGGCGGCCGCGCATGTCGGGGATGATGCAGAACTTGCACTTGTGATTGCAGCCTTCCGAGATCTTCAGATAGCTGTAATGGCGCGGCGTCAGGCTGACTCCGCTGGCGGGCAGCAGGTCGATGAAGGGATCGGGCTGCGGCGGCACGGCCTTGTGGACGGCATCCAAGACCAGCTCGTACTGATGCGGCCCCGTCACGGCCAGCACCTTGGGATGCGCGCCGGTGATGTATTCGGGTTCCGCCCCCAGACAGCCGGTGACGATCACGCGGCCGTTTTCGGCCAGCGCCTCGCCGATGGCATCAAGGCTTTCGGCCTTGGCGCTGTCCAGAAAACCACAGGTGTTCACGATCACCGCATCCGCGCCCTGGTAATCGGCGCTTATGGCATACCCTTCGGCCCGCAGGCGGGTCAGGATGCGTTCGCTGTCGACCAGCGCCTTGGGGCAGCCGAGGCTGACCATGCCGATGGTCGGCTGGCCATCGCGCCTGTCATCAGGGATGCGGGCACGGGCAAGGTCGGGGCGAAGATCGGGCGGATTTGTCTGCATCGGCAGCGTATAGGCGATTCGAGGTCGCGGGAAAAGACGTCCCGTGCGTCGCGCCGCCTGCAACTTTCCGGCCTTCGGTGCGTATCTTCCTGCATCACCACAGCCGATCAGGGGACCGACCGATGCCATCCGCCCTTTCCCGCCCCACCCTTCTTGCCGCCGCGCTGCTGGCGCTGACCGCCGCCCCTGCCCTGGCCGAGCGGATCACCAGCCGCGACGATTTCCTCCGGACCGTCGATCAGCGCCGGCTGACGACGATGGGCGTGGCCCTGGTCGTCACCCCCGACGGGCGCATCGGCGGCAGTGCCTTCGGCGCCGATGTCACCGGCGACTGGACCTGGGACAAGGGCTGGTTCTGCCGCACGCTGGCCTGGGGCAGCCGCAGCTGGCCGCGCAACTGCCAGCTGGTCGAGCGGACGGGCGACGGGTTGCGCTTCACCTCGGACAAGGGGGCGGGCGATACGGCCACGCTGCGCATCAGATAGGCGCTTCGCCGGAACGTGATTTCCCTTGGCCCCCGCGCCGCGCAAGATAGGCGCATGAAGATCGCACCCGTCCTGATTGCCCTGACGACCCTGCTGATGCCGATGGCCGCCCATGCCGAGATCAAGCATCGGGGGCAGTTCATCGATGTGGTCAACGACCGTGGCGGCAACGTGTTGCAGATGGTCCAGACCCGCAACCAGCTGGATGCAACCGGCAAGACCATTCGCATCCGCGGCTATTGCCGGTCGGCCTGCACCATGCTGACGACGCTGCCGCGCGCCTGCCTAGGGCCGGGTGCCACGATCGGCTTTCACGCGCCCCGCATCCAGGGCACGCAGATCATCCCGCCCTATGTCGATCAGATCATGGGAAATTTCTATCGCAACGGTATCCGCGAACGGTGGTTCGCGGGCTGGAACCGCTCGCTCGAGATGCAGAAGATCAGCGCGCAGGACTATGTCCGGCTGGATCCGCAGGCGCGCATCTGCGACAGCCTGCGGAAGAAGTGACGGGCGTCATTCGCGCAGACGCCAGCCCGTGGCGAAGATCCAGCGGATCACGGCCAGGCAGACGACCACCATCGCCGCCACCGCGATCAGCGAGGCCCCCACCGGCACGTCGGCCAGCCCGAAGAAGGCCCAACGGAACCCCGAGATCAGGTAGAGCACGGGGTTCAGCTTGGCCACGCCCCCCCAGAAGGGCGGCAGCATGCTGGCCGAGTAGAAGGCCCCGCCCAGAAAGACCAGCGGCATGATGACCATCATCGGCACGATCTGCAGCTGTTCAAAGCTCTTGGCCCACAGCCCGATGATAAAGCCCAGCAGGCTGAATCCCACCGCGCTGAGCAGCAGGAAGGCGATCATCCAGAACGGGTGCAGGATATGGACGCCCACGAAGGCAAAGCTGGTCAGCAGGATCACCAGCGCGATCAGGATCGCCTTGGCCGCGGCCGCGCCGACGAAACCCAAGGTGACCTCGATCCAGCCCACGGGCGAGACCAGGTATTCATAGATCGTGCCGCTGAATTTCGGAAAATAGATGCCGAAGCTGGCGTTGCTGACCGCCTGTTGCAGCACCGTCAGCATCATCAGGCCGGGCACGATGAAGGCGCCATAGGGCACGCCCTCGACCGATTGGATGCGCCCGCCGATGGCCGCGCCGAAGACCACGAAATACAGCACCGTCGACACCACCGGCGATGCCAGCGACTGCCAGATGGTGCGGAAGAAGCGCATCATCTCGTGGTGGAAGATGGACCAGACGCCGTGCCAGTTGACCATGTTCATGCCGCATTCTCCGATTCGTCGACCAGCGAGATGAAAACCTCTTCCAGGCTGGATTGGCGGGTGGACACGTCGCGCACGGTGATGTCGCGCGCCGCCAGTTCCCCCAGCAGCCGGGCGATCCCGGTGCGTTCGGCCTTGGTGTCATAGTCGAAAGCCAGCTGGCGGCCATCCTCGGACAGGGTCAGGTTGGGATCGGCCATGTCGGCGGGGATGCCGGTCAAGGGCGCGTCCAGTTCGATGGTCAGGGTCTTGCGGCCGAACTCTCCCATCAGCTGGGCGGTGGGCTTGACCAGCAGCAGCTGACCCTTGGCGATGACGCCGACGCGGTCGGCCATTTCCTCGGCCTCTTCCAGGTAATGGGTGGTCAGGATGATGGTCACGCCCTCGCGGCGCAGATCGCCCACCACCTCCCACATCTCGCGGCGGAGCGCGACGTCGACGCCGGCGGTCGGTTCGTCCAGGAACAGGACCTTGGGATTGTGCGACAGGGCCTTGGCGATCAGCACGCGGCGCTTCATGCCGCCCGACAATTCGCGCGTGGCCGCATCGCGCTTGTCCCACAGCGACAGTGCCCGGAGGATGCGTTCCAGATAGGCGTCGTCGGGGGGCATGCCGTAAAGGCGGCGGGTGAAGCGGACGCAGTTGATGACTTTTTCAAAAGGCTCCAGCGCGATTTCCTGCGGCACCAGCCCGATCATCTTGCGCGCGGCGCGCCAGTCGGTGCGGATGTCATGGCCGCCGACCCGGACGGACCCGCCCGTGGGCACCACAAGCCCGCAGATGATCGAGATCAGCGTCGTCTTGCCCGCGCCGTTCGGGCCCAGAAGGGCGATGATCTCGCCTTCCTCGATGGACAGGGACACGTCGTCCAGCGCCTTGGTGCCACTGTCATATTGCTTCGACAGATGGTCGATTTCTATGATCGCGCTCATGCGCCATTCTCCAGTTTTGTGCAGACGGGTCGCATGGGCCCGGGCCGCAGATAGGCATTCGGGGGCCGTTTTGCCAGACCGCCGCGGGATCGGGGCCGGGATGGCGGCTGTTTGGCCACGGGGCAGGCCTTGCGGGAGACGGCTTGCGGCGGCGGCGCGGGCCGTCCACTGCCGGGCCATCCCAACCAAGGATCGCACCCATGCTTCCCATCCGGGACCACAGTCTCTCCACTGTTCGTCCGGTCGTGATCTGGGCGCTGATCGCGATCAATATCGCGATGTTCGTCCTGACATGGCCCGGCAGCGAAACGGGATCGACCATCTGGGCCTATCTGGCACTTTATCCCATCGCCATCACCCATGACCAGCTGACCTACGGCCTGCTGACCCACATGTTCCTGCATGCGGGCGGATTTCTGGCTGGCGTCGTCCTGGCGTTGCCGCTACTCCTGCGGCGTAGCGGCCCGCGGTTCTGGGCGCGTACCCATGGCCGGCCGCCCCATCCGCAATCCCACTACACCCGCATCCCCGCGTCACGCGCCGCTGATGTCGCGGTCCGGCATACTGCCCACGCTCATGTGGCGCTTGCTGCCGAAACCGGGCCGGCGGTACACGTCGAAGCCCGCCCGGCCCAGCGCGCGACGGACATGGCCCGCGGCGGTATAGGTGGCAAAGCTGCCGCCCGGGGCGGTATGCAGCCCCACCTGCGCCATGATCGCATCATCCCACATCTGCGGGTTCTTGGCGGGGGAAAAACCGTCCAGGAACCACGCGTCGGCCCGGCCTTGCCATGCAGGCAGCGTATCGGCCACATCCCCCAAGACCAGATCCAGCGTGACCTGCCCCACCCGGATCTTCGGGCTGCCCCACCCGGACCGCAGCTGCGCGGCCAAATCCGCCAGCTCGAAAAAGGCGGCATGGGCCTGTTCCAGCTGGGCCACGCCCATCGGATAGGCCTCGAAGCTGGTCATGCGTATGGGCTGGACGGCGATCTGCGCCAAGGCCAGCAGGTTCAGCCCCGTCCCGAAGCCCAGTTCGGCCACATGAAACCCCGCCGCCAGCCGCGCGGGCAGGTCATTGCCCGCCAGAAAGACATGCCGCGTTTCCGCCAGCCCCCCGGCGAGGCTGAAATAGGGATCATCGAACCGGGTCGAGACGGGGATGGTCCCGTCCCGCCAGTCCAGCTGCGGGTCGCCTTCGGGCGTCTGGTGGTCTAGATCGTTCATGCAGGGCAGCTTTCGGGAAAGGATGCGGATTTGGCAAGGGACGGCGTGATGCACGTGGCGGGGGCGGGCATCTTCGGGCTGGCCGTCGCATGGGAACTGACCCGGCGCGGCGCGCGGGTCCGGGTTCACGAACGCGACCAGGTGGGCGCGGGGCCATCGGGCGGCCAAGTGGGCGCGCTGGCCCCCCATGCCCCCGACGGCTGGAACCCGAAAAAGGCGATGCAGCTGGACAGCCTGCTGGCCGCCCCCGGTTTCTGGGCCGAGATCGAGGATCTGTCCGGCCTGCCTTCGGGCTATGGCCGCACCGGTCGCCTGCAGCCGGTGCCAGACCAGGCGACGGCCGACCGGCTGGCCGACCGCATCGACGGAGCACGACGGAACTGGCCCGCCGGCATGGGGATGGTTCTGACCCGCGATCCCGATGCCGACATCGTCCCCCGCAGTCCGTCGGGGATCTGGCTGATGGACAGGATGACGGCCCGCATCCATCCGCGCGCCGCGCTGGCCGCCCTTGCCGCCGCCATCACCGCGCAGGGCGGAGAGATCGTGACGGGCCGCCCCGCCCCCGCGGATGCGCTGCAGATGATCTGGGCCACCGGGACGCAGGGGCTGCTGGATCTGAACGACGCGCTTGACCGCAGGATCGGCCAGGGGGTCAAGGGCCAGTCGGCCAGCTTGGCCCATGCCGCCCCGGACAGCCCGCAGGTTTTCGACAACGGCATGTATGTGACACCGCATTTCGACGGGACGGTGGCGGTCGGGTCGACCTCGGAAAACGTCTTCGACCACGACCGCGTCGATCACCAGATCGACGACCTGCTGCTGCGCGCCCGCTTGCTGTGCCCGGTGCTGGCCGATGCGCCAGTGCTGGAACGATGGGCGGGCATCCGCCCCCGTGCCCGCAGCCGCGCGCCCGTCCTTGCGCCCTGGCCCGACCGCCCCGGCCATCTGATCGTGAATGGCGGCTTCAAGATCGGTTTCGGCATGGCCCCCGTCATCGCCCGCATGGCCGCCCAGGTGGTGCTGGACGGACGGACCGACCTGCCCGATCTGGTCGCCCTGCCCTGAGCCTTGCGCCCCCATCACGACCACGCCACACTGCCTCAAATCATCCGGAGCCGCGCATGACCACCCGCCTTGATCACGCCTTCATCGCCATCGACGCCGCCAATGCGCAGGACCCCGCATCCGAAGACGGCACCCCTGCCAACCTGCTTTACGGCCAGCGGATGACGGCAGAACAGCAGCGGCTGTTCCCCGATGCCGACGACGTGCTGCGCATCGCCTGTCGCGGCCAGCATATCGAACGCTGGACCCTGCCGCGCACCAGCTATCCGATGGGGCGGCCCGGATACCTGAAATGGCGCCAGGAACAGGGACGCCGCCATGCCGAACGCATCGCGGGGATCATGGCCGATGCGGGTTACGGCGAAGATGACATCGACCGCGCCCGCAAGATGCTGACCAAGCAGGGCATCAAGCGCGACCCCCAGGTGCAGGCGCTGGAGGATGTGATCTGCTTTACCTTCATCCGCTGGTATCTGGGTGATTTCATGGCCGAGCAGCCCGATGAGAAGATGCCCCGGATCATCGAGAAGACCGCCCGCAAGATGTCCGCGGACGCGCGCGCCCGCGCCTTGCGGGAATTCCAGATGCCCCCCGTCTTCGCCGAGCTGTTCCGTCAGGCGGATGCTGCGCGGACCCTGTCGCGGGCCGTCATCGTGTCCCACGGCCAGCCCGGCGACCCCGCCCCCCAGCAGCAGGCGATCGAGGATCTGGCGGCAGCAGTCGCGGCCCATCTGCCCGGCCTGCAGGTGATGGGCGCGACCCTGGCCATGCCCGAGGCGCTGGCCAGAACCGCCACCAGCGATTGCGTCATCTATCCGATGTTCATGGCCGAGGGTTGGTTTACCGGCATCGAACTGCCCCGACGCCTGACCGCCGCCGGTGCGCCCGGTGCCCATATCATGCGCCCCTTCGGCACCGATCCCGGCCTGCCCGCGCTGATCGTGGAAAAGGTGGCGCAGGCCGCGACCGCCCAAGGGTGGGATCTGGCCGAGACGACGCTGCTGCTGTCGGCGCATGGATCGCAACGCTCGCAGGCCAGCTTTGACATCACCACTGCGCTGGCCAACACGCTGGCCCCGCATTTCGCCCGCGTGGTGACGGGCTTTGTCGAACAGGAGCCCTTCATCGCCGATGCCGCCCGCGGCCTGGACCGCGCCGTCAGCCTGCCGCTGTTCGCGCTGCGGGCCGAACATGTCACCCAAGACCTGCCCGAGGCACTGGATCAGGCGGGCTTTGCCGGCCCGCGTCTCGATCCGATTGGCCTTGCGCCCGAGACGCCCGAAATGATCGCCCGGTCGATCCGCGACGAAATTTCAAGCTTGAAATAAAATCGGACCCATGCCAGCTTTCCCCTAAGTGGGAGGCATCCGATGAAGATCCTGTGTCTGGGCGGCGGGCCTGCGGGCCTGTACTTCGCGATCTCGATGAAGCTGCGCGACCCGTCGCACGATGTGACGGTGCTGGAACGCAACCGCGCCAACGACACCTTCGGGTGGGGCGTGGTCTTGTCGGATGATGCGCTGGCGCGGATGGAAAAGAACGACCCGCCCTCGGCTAAGGCGATCCGCGACAACTTCATCTATTGGGACGACATCGCCGTCATCCGCGACGGACAGCGCGACGTGTCGGGCGGCCACGGCTTTGCCGGGATCGGGCGCAAGATGCTGCTGACCCTGCTGCAGGACCGGGCGCGCGAGCTGGGCGTCACCATGCAGTTCCAGACTGAATTCGGCCCTGCCGAAAGCTATCGCCGCGATTACGACCTGGTAGTGGCCGCCGACGGGCTGAACAGCCGGGTGCGGGCCGAATATGCCGAAACCTTCCGCCCCGATATCGACATGCGGCTGTGCAAGTTCATCTGGCTGGGCACGCATCAGAAATTCGATGACGCCTTCACCTTCATCTTTGAAAAGACGCCGCATGGCTGGATGTGGGCGCATGTCTATTCCTTCGACGCGGACACCGCGACCTTCATCGTCGAATGCAGCCAGGACACATGGGACGGCTTTGGCTTCGAATCCATGACCAAGGAAGACATCGTCGAGACCTGCCGCGCCGTCTTTGCCGACCATCTGGGCGGTCACAAGCTGATGTCGAATGCCGAACATCTGCGCGGCTCGGCGGTCTGGATGAATTTCCCGCGCGTCATCTGCGACCGCTGGTATCATGAAAACGTGGTGCTGATGGGCGATGCGGCGGCGACGGGGCATTTCTCGATCGGGTCGGGAACGCGGCTGGCCTTGGACAGCGCCATCGCGCTGGCCGATTACCTGCACAGCGAAGCGACCTTGGAAGCCGCCTTCCAACGCTATCAGGACGAACGCCGGGTCGAGGTGCTGCGCCTGCAATCGGCCGCCCGCAACAGCCTGGAATGGTTCGAGGAGGTCGAGCGCTACTTCGACCTGCACCCGATCCAGTTCACCTATTCCCTGCTGACCCGCAGTCAGCGCATCAGCCATGAAAACCTGCGCCTGCGCGACCCCGACTGGGTCCGCCGGGCCGAGGATTGGTTCCAGCAGCAGGCCGGCGGCCAGCCCGACCGCGCGCCGATCTTTGCCCCCTTCCGCCTGCGCGACATGGAATTGAAGAACCGCATCGTCGTATCCCCCATGGCGCAATACAAGGCGCAGGACGGCTGCCCGACCGACTGGCATCTGGTCCATTACGGCGAACGTGCCAAGGGCGGCGCTGGGCTGGTCTATACCGAGATGACCTGCGTCAGCGCCGATGGCCGCATCACTCCGGGCTGCCCCGGTCTTTATGCGCCAGAACACCAGACGGCCTGGACGCGCATCGTCGATTTCGTGCACCGCGAAACCGACGCGAAGATCTGCTGCCAGATCGGCCATGCCGGTCGCAAGGGCAGCACGCGCATCGGGTGGGAAGGCATGGACAAGCCTCTGGAACGGGGCAACTGGCCGCTGATCTCGGCCTCTGCCCTGCCTTGGACCGCGCAGAATGCCACCCCGCGAGAGATGACGCAGCATGACATGGACGTCGTGCGAGGACAATTCGTGGGCGCGACCCACATGGCCGATGCGGCGGGCTTTGACATGATCGAGCTGCACGCGGCGCATGGCTATCTGGTCAGCAGCTTTCTGTCGCCGGTATCCAACCGGCGCACCGACGAGTATGGCGGCAGCCTGGAAAACCGTCTGCGCTGGCCCTTGCAGGTGCTGACCGCGATGCGTGCCGCATGGCCGCAGGACAAGCCGCTGGCGGTGCGCATCTCGGCCACGGATTGGACCGATGACGGCATCACCCCGGACGATGCGGTGGCCATCGCCCGCGCCTTCCATGACGCGGGGGCCGATATCATCGACGTGTCGGCGGGGCAGACCACGCCCGAGGCCAAGCCGGTCTATGGCCGGATGTTCCAGACGCCGTTTTCCGACCGCATCCGCAACCAGGCGGGCATCGCCACCATGGCCGTCGGCAACATCACCGAGGCCGATCAGGCGAACTCGATCCTGATGGCGGGGCGGGCCGATCTGGTCTGCCTGGCACGCCCGCATCTGGCCGATCCCTATTGGACGCTGCATGCGGCGACGGCGCTTGGCGACGCGGGCACCGCATGGCCCCTGCCCTATCTGGCGGGCGGCGACCAGGCCCGCCGCCTTGCCCAGAAGCAATCCGAGGAGATCCGTGCATGAGCACCGTCCTGATCACCGGCGGCGGCAGTGGCACGGGCGCCGACATGGCCCGCGCCTTCGCCGAACGCGGCCATGACGTCGTCATCACCGGCCGCGACCGCGCGAAACTGGATCGCGTCGCGGGGGGCCGAATCCGCGCTGTCTCGGGCGATGTCAGCGACCCCGATCAGGTGGCCGAGGTTTTCGCCGCCGCCGGTCCTTGCCAGATCGTCATCGCCAATGCGGGCATCGCCGAGGCCGCGCCCTTCGGCAAGGTCAGCATGGATCACTGGAACCGCATCATCGCGGTCAACCTGACCGGTGTCTTCCTGACCTTTCAGCAGGGGCTGGCGCAGATGGGTCCGGGGGGGCGGCTGATCGCCATCTGCTCCATCGCGGGATTGCGCGGGGCCGCCTATGCCGCGCCCTATGCCGCCAGCAAGCATGGCGTGATGGGGCTGGTGCGGTCCCTGGCCCAAGAGGTCGCCAGGAAAGACATCACCGTCAACGCCGTCTGCCCCGGATACCTGGACACCGAGATGACGCAGCGCAGCATCGAGAACGTCATGGCCAAGACCGGGCGCGACCGCGCGGCGGCCATCGCGGGCATCGCGGGACGCAACCCGCAGGGCAAGCTGATCCCGCCCTCCAACGTGACGGCAGCGGCGCTTTGGCTGGCGCTGGAGGGATCGGGCGCGATGAACGGCCAGGCCATCACCATTGACGGCGGCGAAGGCCCATGAGCGATCTGTCCAAGCATCGCCTGAAGACCTGGATCCGCATGCTGGCGGTCACGCGCGGGGCGGAAAACCGGCTGCGCGATTACCTGCGGCGCGAACATGCCACGACCCTGCCGCGTTTCGACGTGATGGCGGCACTGTGGCGGTGCCGCGACGGGGTCACCATGTCAGAGCTGTCGCGGATGCTGCTGGTCTCGAACGGGAACGCGACGGCGGTGGTGGACCGACTGGAGGCCGATGGCATGGCCCGGCGCGAGGCCGAGGATGGGGACCGCCGCCGCATCCGCGTCCGCCTGACCCCCGAGGGCCTAGCCGCCTTTGAAACCATGGCCAAGGGCCACGAGGCCGAGGTCGATGCCATTCTGGCCAATCTGGACCAAGCCGATCTGGACAGCATGCGCGCGATCCTGTCCCGCGCCGGAGGAACCCCATGACACCCGTGACGATGGCCGACCGCAGCCCGCAGCATTTCTTGTGGCAGGTGACCGACCGCATCGGCGTGATCCGTTTGAACCGCCCCGAGCGCAAGAACCCGTTGACCTTCGACAGCTATGCCGAACTGGCCGCCCATTTCCGCGATCTGGCCCATGCCGATGACGTGGACGTGGTCGTGATCGCCAGCAATGGGGGCAATTTCTGTTCGGGCGGCGACGTGCACGAGATCATTGGCCCGCTGGTCGGCATGGAGATGCCCGAGCTGTTGGCTTTTACCCGCATGACCGGTGAACTGGTCAAGGCGATGATCCATTGCAACAAGCCCGTGATCGCCGCCGTCGAGGGGATCTGCGTCGGCGCAGGTGCCATCATGGCGATGGCATCGGACCTGCGGCTGGCCGCGCCATCGGCCAAGGCGGCCTTCCTGTTCACCAAGGTCGGGCTGGCCGGATGCGACATGGGCGCCTGCGCGATGCTGCCCCGAATCGTGGGCCAAGGGCGGGCGGCGGAACTGCTCTATACCGGTCGCGTCCTGCGCGCCGAGGAAGGCGAGCGTTGGGGGTTCTGGAACAGCCTGCATGATGATGTGGAAAGCGCGGCGATGGCCTTGGCGCGGCAGATCGCCGACGGACCGGTCTGGGCGCATGGCGTCACCAAGACCCAGCTGAACCAGGAATGGAACATGGGTCTGGATCAGGCCATCGAAGCCGAGGCGCAGGCGCAGGCCATCTGCATGAAGACCCGCGATTTCGAACGCGCCTATCATGCCTTCGTCGCCAAGGAGACGCCGGTCTTTCAAGGAAACTGACAGCCCGGGGGCGCTTCGCCCCCCGGACCCCCAGAGGGTATTTGGGACAAAGAAGAAGATGGATCGCAGCTTTCTGGACTGGCCGTTTTTCGAGGATCGCCACCGTGCGCTGGCGGAGGATCTGGAGGTATGGTGCGGCGCGCATCTGCCTGTCGATCACGGCGGCGTGGACGCGGCATGTCGCGGGTTGGTCGCGGAATTGGGGCGGGGCGGCTGGCTGCGCCATTCGGGCGGCGAAGCACTGGACATCCGGGCGCTGTGCATCATCCGCGAGACATTGGCGCGTCATGACGGGCTGGCGGATTTCGCCTTTGCGATGCAGGGGCTGGGCATGGGGGCCGTCACCCTGTTCGGCGATGAGGGGCAGCGGGCGTGGCTGGACCGGACGCGGGCGGGTGATGCGATTTCGGCCTTTGCGCTGACCGAACCGGGATCGGGGTCAGACGTGGCGCGGACCGCCACCACGGCGCGGCGCGATGGTGATGACTGGGTGCTGGAGGGCGAGAAGACCTATATCTCGAACGGGGGGATCGCGGATCTTTACGTCATCGTCGCGCGGACCGGCGAAGGGGATGGGGCGCGCGGTTTGTCGGCCTTTCTGCTGCCCGCCGACACGCCGGGCCTGCAGGTTGTCAGCCGGATCGAGGTGATGGCGCCCCATCCGCTGGCGCATCTGCGGCTGACGGATGTGCGCCTGTCTGCCGATGCGCTGATCGGTCAGGCGGGGCACGGGTTCCGCATCGCCATGACGGTGCTGGATCATTTCCGCCCCACGGTCGGGGCTGCCGCCTTGGGTTTTGCCCGCCGCGCGCTGGACGAAGCGCTTGCACGCGTCCGTGACCGCCGGCTGTTCGGCGCCCCGATGTCGAAATTGCAGATGGTGCAGGGACATCTGGCCGATATGGCGCTGAAGATCGATGCCGCCGCCCTGCTGGTCTATCGCGCCGCATGGGCCAAGGATCAGGGTGCGCCGCGCATTACGCGCGAGGCGGCGATGGCCAAGCTTTACGCGACCGAGGCCGCCCAGCAGGTCATCGATCAGGCCGTGCAGCTGTTCGGCGGCGACGGCGTGCGGGTCGGCATGCCGGTCGAGAGCCTTTACCGCGAAATCCGCGCCTTGCGCATCTATGAAGGGGCCAGCGACGTGCAAAAGCTGATCATCGCCCGCAGCGTGTTGGAGGCACCATGATCTATTCCCGCACCATCGCCATCGAATTCTGCCACTGCGACCCGGCGGGGATCGTTTTTTACCCTCGCTATGCCGAGATGGTGAATCACATGGTGGAAAACTTCTTTCTGGAGATCGTGGGCCATGGCTTCGGCCCGATGATGGCGGCGGGACAGGGAATGCCGACCGTCAAGCTGGAGATGGATTTCAGGAAACCATCCCGCCTTGGGGACCGCATCCGGTGGGACCTGCAGGTGGACCATCTGGGCACCAGCAGCGCCCGTTTCCTGATCCGCGCCGAAGACCGGCTGGAGGCGCGCAGCACCGTCGTCTGGATGGCGCGCGATTTCACCCCGTCGCCTTGGCCGGATGATATCCGCACCACGCTGGAGGCCTATCATGCATGAACCGCTGCACCCCGCGCATTGGAAGCGCGCCGTCGGATACGCCAACGGCGTCATGGCACGCGGACGCACCATCTATACCGGCGGGCTGGTGGGCTGGGATGCCGACCAGCAGTTCCGGACCGATGATTTCGCGGGCCAGGTCCGGCAGGTGCTGGAAAACATCGTTGCGGTCCTGGCCGAAGGCGGCGCGGGGCCCGAACACCTGGTGCGCCTGACCTGGTACGTCACCGACAAGCACGAATACCTGGGCGCCCTGCGCGAGGTCGGCGCCGCCTATCGCGACGTCATCGGCCGCCACTATCCGGCCATGGCGCTGGTCCAGGTCGTGGCCCTGGTCGAGGATCGCGCCAAGGTCGAGATCGAGGCCACCGCCGTCATTCCGGACTGAAACCTGGGGGATCACCATGCCAGCATTAGGACCAAGCGGACATCAGGACAGCTTTACGCGCGACCACCTGCCACCCGCTGCGGCTTGGCCCGTGATCGACCTGTCGGGATACGACTATCCCGACTGGCTGAACGTCGGGGCCGAACTGACCGACCGCATGGTCGAACGCGGCTTTGGCGACCGGATCGCGCTGGTCGGCAACGGGCGGGCGCGCACCTACAAGGAGCTGTCCGACTGGACGAACCGCCTGGCCCATGCGCTGGTCAGCGATTACGGCGTCAGGCCCGGCAACCGCGTGCTGATCCGGTCGGCCAACAACCCCGCGATGGTCGCCTGCTGGCTGGCCGCGACCAAGGCGGGGGCGGTGGTGGTGAACACCATGCCGATGCTGCGCGCCAAGGAGTTGGGCCAGATCGTCGACAAGGCGCAGGTGGAATTCGCGCTGTGCGACACCCGCCTGATGGAGGAGCTGGTCACGACCGCCAAGGCGTCATCGGTGCTGAACACGGTGATCGGCTTCGACGGCACCGCTAATCACGACGCCGAACTGGACCGCGCGGCCCTGACCAAGCCGGTGCGTTTCGATGCGGTGCGGACCGGGCGCGACGACGTAGCGCTGCTCGGCATGACCTCGGGGTCGACGGGCGAACCCAAGGCCACCATGCATTTCCACCGCGACCTGCTGATCATCGCCGACGGCTATGCGCGCGAGGTTCTGGGCGTCACCCCCGACGACATCTTCGTGGGCAGCCCGCCCTTGGCCTTCACCTTCGGCCTGGGCGGTCTGGCGGTCTTTCCGCTGCGCTTCGGGGCCAGCGCGGTGCTGCTGGAAAACGCATCGCCGCCGAACATGGTCCAGATCATCCAGGATCACCGCGCCACCATCTGCTTCACCGCGCCGACCGCCTATCGGGTCATGCTGCGGGCGATGGACCAAGGGGCCGATCTGTCCAGCCTGCGCGTCGCCGTCAGCGCGGGCGAGACCCTGCCCGCCCCCGTCTGGCAGGATTGGCACGACCGCACCGGCAAGCCCATGCTGGACGGCATCGGCGCGACCGAGATGCTGCACATCTTCCTGACCAACCGCCTGGACGACAGCCATCCCGGCTGCACGGGCCGCCCCGTCCAGGGCTATCGCGCCCGCATCATCGGCGATGACGGCGCCGAGGTCCCGCGCGGCGAGATGGGGCGCCTGGCCGTCATCGGCCCGACCGGCTGCCGATACCTGGACGACCCGCGACAGGGCGACTATGTGCTGGACGGCTGGAACCTGACCGGCGACACCTTCTGGCAGGATGACGACGGGCGCTTCCATTTCGCGGCGCGCTGCGACGACATCATCGTCTCGGCGGGCTACAACATCGCCGGTCCCGATGTCGAAGCCGCGTTGCTGTCCCATCCCGACGTGTCCGAATGTGCAGTGATCGGCATTCCCGACCCCGATCGCGGCCAGATCGTGCAGGCCCATGTCGTGCTGACCGAAGGCGTCGCCGCCGACCAGGCCACGGTCGAACGGTTACAGCGGCACGTCAAGGACAGCATCGCCCCCTTCAAATACCCGCGCAGCGTGGTCTTCTGCGACGCGCTGCCCAAGACCCAGACGGGCAAGATCCAACGATTCAGGCTGAAGCAATGACCTATGATCCCGCGTCCGAAGGCGCACGCATGTCCTTTGACGGGCGAATGTCCTATGGCGACTATCTGGGGCTGGATGCCATCCTGTCCGCCCAGCACCCGCGTTCCGACGCCCATGACGAGATGCTGTTCATCATCCAGCACCAGACCAGCGAACTCTGGATGAAGCTGGCCCTGCATGAAATGTCGGCCGCCCGCGACCGGATCGCCGCGGGCGACCTGCGACCAGCCTTCAAGATGCTGTCGCGCGTGTCGCGGATCATGGAACAGCTGAACAGCGCGTGGGACGTGCTGCGCACCATGACGCCCAGTGAATACACCGAATTCCGCCCTTCGCTGGTGGAAAGCAGCGGCTTTCAGTCCTTCCAGTACCGGATGATCGAATTCGTGGCCGGGAACCGCAACATGGCGATGATCGGCCCGCATGAACACCGCCCCGAACTGGCCCAGGCCCTGCGCGCCGAGGCCGCGCGACCGTCGCTCTACGATCACGTTCTGGACCGGCTGCGCGCGGCGGGCTTCAACGTGGCCGCACGGACCGAACTGGACCGCCCCCACCAGCCCGACCCCACCGCCCGCGCCGCATGGGCGCAGGTCTATCGCGATCCGGCGCAATACTGGGAGCTGTACGAGCTGGCCGAGAAACTGGTCGACTTCGAGGATTACTTCCGCCGCTGGCGCTTCAACCACGTCACCACGGTCGAACGGGTCATCGGCTTCAAGCGCGGATCGGGCGGCACATCGGGCGTCAGCTATCTGCGGCGGATGCTGGACGTGGTGCTTTATCCCGACCTGTGGGAATTGCGGACCGAGCTTTAGTCCCGCCCGTAATAGGCATAGCTGCCCGCCACCGAAAACCCCAAGGTGGCATAGGTCGCCTGCGCCACTGCATTGGCGCGGCTGACCGCCAGCCCGATCCGGGTCGCGCCCTGTTCGGCGGCCCAGAAGGCCGCCTGCCGCATCATCCAGCCGGCAAGGCCGTGGCGGCGGAAAGGGGGCAGAACCTCGACCCCGTGGACCATGGCCACCGGCCCGTGCGCCGCCACGAAGGCGCTGCCCGCTGCGCGGTCCTGGATGCGGCCAAGAATGGCGGCCTTGGGATGGGGCACGCGGTCCATTACCGCCTGCCGCGCGGGGTTGATGTTGCCCGCTCCCCAGATCTGGCGCTGGATCGCCATAGGCGGCCAAAGCGCAAAGGTCATCACGGGCGGCAGGGTCCGGTCGGTCAGCAACGCCACGGGGGCGGACATGACCAGCGTCGGGATTTCGGTCGCAAACCCACGGGCGGTCAGTTCGGCGATCAGGTCGTGGTCGTCATCCCAGGCGCGAAACAGCGGGCGCTGGCCCCATGCGGCATGCTGGGTGCAGGCGGCGTCCAGATCGCCGGGCGTCCAAGGGCCATCGGCCATCCCGGAACTGACGCGCCCGCCGGCCCCAAGCCCCCGCCCGACCAGCAACCCGCCGCAGCGGACGGTTTCGGCGGCGGGCCAGGTGGCCTCGAAGGCGTGGGCCAGATCCGCATCGGGCCGCCCCATCAGAGCGACAGCCGCGCCTGCAGGGCCGACATGCCCGCCGCGACACGGGCCTGATCCAAGCCCCGCACCACCAGGTTCGTGCCCCAACCCGTGTCGTCGCGGAAGGGATAGGACCCCAGCGACAGATCGGCAAAATCGGCGGCCACGGCCTTGAGGTCTTCTGCCACGTCGCTTTCGCCGCGGCGCACCTCGATGGTCAGGGATTGCACGGGGCGGCCGCCGGGCAGGTTCGGGACCAGCCAGGCGACCATGCCGCGAAACACTTCCGGCACGCCGGCCATCACATGGGTGCAGCCGATGGAAAAGCCCGGCGCGCCCGACACCGAATTGTCGATCAGCGTCGCGCCCACCGGAATGCGGGCCATGCGCAGGCGGTTTTCCGTCAGCTCTGTCCCCATGCGGTCGCAGCGTTCCTGCAGGATGGCGCGCGCGACGGGGTGGATCTCGACAGTGGTGCCATGGGCGTCGGCGACGGCATCGGCGGTGATGTCGTCATGCGTCGGCCCGATCCCGCCCGAGGTGAACAGCAGGTCGTATTTGCCGCCAAGCGACTTGTCGTATTCCCGGATCGCGCCGACGATGCTGTCGTGATCGTCGGACACCACGCGGATTTCGCGCAGGTCGAACCCGGTCGCCGTCAGAACCTGTGCCAAGTGGTGGGCATTGCCTTCGCGGGTACGGCCCGACAGGATCTCATCCCCGATGACCAGAATCGCGGCGGTAGGGTTGTCCGACTGCATCTGCGCTGCCCCTTGGCTTGAAACGTGATGCATCCTTCTATGCCCGTGGGAAGGGCTGGAACAAGTGGCCTCGGCCATCTATCTAGCAGGAATGAAGAAAGGATCAGCGATGGACGACAGCCGCATCACCAAGGAAGGTATCCGCATCCACATGCCCGAGGATTCCGCAGGCATGCACAAGGCGGGTGCGCTTGCCGCGCAGATCCTGGACGAGGTCGGGCCGCTGGTCGAACCCGGCGTCGCCACGTCCGTTCTGGACGATTTCATCCGCAACCGGATCACCGAACTGGGCGCCACCTCCGCCACCATCGGGTATCGCGGATACCAGCATGCCAGCTGCATCAGCGTGAACCACGTCGTCTGCCACGGCATTCCCGGCGACAAGGTGCTGAAGGAAGGCGACATCGCCAATATCGACGTGACGGTGATCGTGGACGGCTGGTTCGGCGACACCAGCCGCATGTATGTCGCGGGCAAGGCGCCCCTGAAGGCACAGCGCCTGCTGAAGGTCACCCATGACGCGCTGATGAAGGGCATCGAGGTCGTGCGCCCCGGCGCCACCTTCGGCGATATCGGCGCGGCCATCCAGACCTATGCCGAGGGGCAGCGCATGTCGGTCGTGCGCGATTTCTGCGGCCACGGGATCGGGCGGGTC
Organism: Paracoccus sediminilitoris; assembly: GCF_003259195.1. Taxonomy (GTDB): domain Bacteria; phylum Pseudomonadota; class Alphaproteobacteria; order Rhodobacterales; family Rhodobacteraceae; genus Paracoccus; species Paracoccus sediminilitoris. Next base: position 303,652 of record NZ_QJPK01000002.1, on the reverse strand, counting down.
TTCCACGCGCCACCGAACGTGCTGCATTTCGGCCGCGCGGGCAAAGGCCCTGTGCTGGAGGAGGGCATGTTCTTCACCATCGAACCAATGATCAACCTGGGCCGTCCCGAAACCAAGGTCCTGGCCGATGACTGGACCGCCGTCACGCGCGACAAGTCGCTGTCGGCGCAGTTCGAACATTCGATTGGCGTGACCGCCAACGGGTTCGAGATCTTCACGCCTTCGGACCGGTTCTTCCCCGACCTGGGCTGATGCCGCGCGACCCTTGAACGACGCATGCGGGGGGCGGTCCTGTCGCCCCCCCCCACGCCCTCAGGCGCGCCCGGACGCTGCGGACAGCAGCGACGGGTCGATACCCTGAGCCCGCAGCGCCCGCTGCCACTTGTCGTCATTCGCGTCGTCAAAGATCAGGTCTTCGGCGCTGTCACCCGTCAGCCAGCCATTGGCCAGCATCTCGGATTCCAGCTGGCCCGGGCCCCACCCGGCATAGCCAAGCGCCAGAACCGCCGGTTCCGGCCCCTGCCCCTGCGCCAGATCCTCCAGGATGTCGCGCGTGGTGGTCATGGCCAGCGCATGGCCGATGCGCATCCGGCCTTCAGGGTCCGTTCCGTGTTCGGCGACCTTGTGCAGCACGAAGCCGCGTCCGGGTTCGACCGGACCGCCAAAGCGGATCTGGACCTGTCGGGCATTCTCCTCGACCTCGATGCCCAACTGTTCCAGCAATTCGCCGAAATTGATCTCGGGCAGGGGATGGTTCAGCACCAGCCCCATCGCGCCGTCATCGGAATGGGCGCAGACCAGCACGACCGATCTTTCAAAACGCTGATCGGTCATGCCGGGCATGGCGATCAGGATCTTGCCGGTCAGGTTCGCGTTGGCCGTTTCTGTCTGGGGCGAGGATTCGGGGGTAATGCTCATCTGGTCTCCTTTTGTCCTTCAAGATCGGGGCTGGGATGCGATCTTGCAAGGTTCGCGCGCATTTGTGACTTTCCAGCCCCGCCCCCCGCCCGCTAGGTCTGGAGCATGACACGCATCCCCCTTCTGGCGACCGCCGTCCTGGCCCTGACCACCGGCATCGCAGCCGCCCAACAGACATTGACGGCATCGGCTTGGCGGTCCGACGGGGCGCAGGTGCCCGAAACATCTGCCGAACTGCCGCCGGGGCTGGTTTCGGCGCAGCTGTTGCCGGGATGGTCCCTGCCGGGTGGCGACCGGATGATGGCGCTGGAACTGCGGCTGGAACCGGGGTGGAAGACCTATTGGCGGTCGCCGGGCGATACCGGCCTGCCGCCGCTTTTCGAATGGCAGGGGTCGGAAAACCTGCGGGACGTGTCCTTCCACTGGCCCACCCCCCAGGCGATCCGGTCGGGCGATCAGCTGGACCTGGGCTATCACGACCGGCTGGTCCTGCCCTTCACGGCCCATGCAACCGATCCGGACGACCCCATCACCATCAAGAGCCAGATCGAGATCGGCTTGTGCGAAGCCATCTGCGTTCCTGCCCGGCTGACGCTTGTCGCGCCGCCCGCGGGTACCGATCCCGATCCGCAGATCAAGGCGGCGCTGCAGGCGCAATCACAGGTGCTGGACGCCCGCCCCGCCTGCCGCGTGACCGCGCTGCAGGACGGCATGCGCCTTGCGGTCGATCTGCCCGTCGACCGAACAGGCATGGCCGCGATCGAGCTGCCCGACCAGCCCGACATCTGGATCTCGTCGGCGCAGATCGGGGCGGACAATCGGGCCACGGTCGAAATGGTCGCCCCCTCGGGCGAACCCTTCGATGTTGATACAGACGACCTGCGGGTCACGATGATCGTCGATCCCGAAACCACCCCCACGGGGTATGAAACCCATGGCTGCGACCGGCGCGATTAGGCCGTGCGGCGCAGCATCACCGCCGCCCCCGCCATGATCAGCGCCAGCAGCAGCAGATAGACCCCCATCGCCACGCCCAGGCCCGCAATGGGCCACCATGCCGGCAGGGATGCCCCCGCCCCCTGCACCGCCATCACCGGCAACAGGGTCACGGCAAAGGCCAGGCCCGCGCCCATCGCCCCCGCCCGCATCGCGCGGCGCATCCGGGGCGCCCGCGACGTGGACAGCGCGCGGCGGAACCCCCGCACCGCCCCGCCGATATCGGCCCCGATGGCCAGCACCGCCGGCACGACCAGCAGCACCAGCACCATCCCGAAGGCCAGGCCATAGGCCAGCGTCACCACCGTCGGCTTGAGGAACAGCGCCTGCGACGACCGTTCGTAAAGCAGCGGCGCAAGGCCCAGCACGGTGGTGGCCGTGGTCAGCAACACGGGGCGGAACCGGTCGGCGACGGCATCCATGATCGCGGGGCGCAACCCGCGTTCGGCGGCATATTCATCGATGGTGGAAATCAGCACGATGGAATCGTTGATGATGATCCCCGACATGCCGATCAGCCCGACGATGGAAAACATGCTCAGCGGCAATTGCCAGGCCGCATGTCCCCAGACCGCGCCGATCAGCCCGAAGGGAATGACCGACATGACCACCATCGGCCGCGTCCAGCTGGAAAAGATCCAGGCCAGCACCATGTAGATGCCGGTCAGCGCCAGCGCAAAGCCCGTCAGGGCATCCGACAGGAATTCGTTTTCCTGTTCCGACAGGCCGGTCAGATCGTAGAGGACGCCGTATTCCGCCGCGATGGCAGGCAGCAGGCTCTGCTGCAGGTTCTGGGTGATCTGCGCCGCCCGCGCCGGATCGTCCCCGGAAATGTCGCCGGTGACCAGGATCATCCTTTCGCCGTTTTCACGCCGGACGACGGAAAAACCGGCCTCGGTGGTGACGGTCACGATATCGGACAGGGGCACCCATCGGCCCGATGCGGTCCGCATCAGCATGCTGTCCAGGAAATCGCCGCGCCGGTCATCCTCGGGCAGTTCGACGGTGATGGCACCGGTGCGGGTGCCGACGGGAAAGGTCGCGGCCTCGATCCCGCCAAGGCGCTGGCGCAATTCGCGCGCCAGCCCTTGGGTGGTAAAGCCAAGCGCCTCGCCCTGCGGGGTCAGGTTCAGCGCCAGTTCGTCCTTGTCGTAATCCATGCTGTCTTCCAGCGCGGACACCTCGGGGAATTGCGACAGGCGCTGCTTCAGGGCCTCGGCCGCGGATTTCAGCTGACCGGCATCGGCGCCGGTCATCCGGACCGAAATGGCATCACCCCCCGGCCCCGACCGCGACCCGCGAAAGCTGATGGTTTCCAGCCGGGGATCGGTCGGCATGGCCTCTTGCAGGGCCTGGACGAATTCAAAGCTGGAATAGGGGCGGTAATCGGGATCGATCAGTTCCAGCTGAACGGCGCCCAGAAGGTCCTCGTCCTTGGTTTCGGCGCCTGGCAGGGGACGACCCGCATTGCCGCCGACCATGGTCATCACATGGGTCACGGGATTCAGCTCGTATTCCTGCTGGTATTCGCTGGCGACGCCCTCGACCGCCTGCTGGACCAAGCCCATGACCCGCAGCGTGTCGTCGCGGTCGGACCCGGGCAGCATGGCGAAATTACCCGCTACGCTGCCCTGCTCAGGCGCGTCGAAAAAGCGCCACGGCACCTGCCCCGACATCAGCGTCGCCGCCGACCATGACAGCCCCACGACCACCATCGCCAAGACCGGATAGCGCCAGCCCAATACAAAACGCGTCACTGGCCGCATGACCCCGCCAACAAAGCGATCCAGCCAGCGGTTCACCAGTTTCGAGGGGCGGTCGTACCAGCGGTCCTTGGCGGTATGGGCCAGCGCATGCGCCATGTGGTTGGGCAGGATCAGGAAACATTCGATCAGCGATGCCGCCAGCACCATGATCACCGTCAGCGGAATATCCCCCACCAGCCGCCCGAAACGCCCACCGATCAGCACCAGACCCGCAAAGGCGATGACGGTCGTCAGCGTCGATGACACCACCGGCGCAGCCATGCGGATCGCGGCGCGTTCGGCGGCGATCATCGGCGGTTCGCCCAGCTTGCGGGCCCGGTAATCGGCATGTTCTCCCACCACGATCGCGTCGTCGACGATGATCCCCAATGTCAGAATCAGCGCGAAAAGCGAGATCATGTTGATCGTCATGCCCGCCGCATACATCAGCGCCACCGCCGCCAGCAGCGATGCCGGAATGCCCGCCGCCACCCAGATGGCCGTGCGCGCGTTCAGGAACAGGAACAGCAGGCCCAGCACCAGCGCCAGCCCCAGCATCGCGTTGTCCAGCAGCAGGTCCAGCCGGGCCGAGATCAGTTCGGCCCGCGCCCGCACCAGTTCGATGCCGACGCCCTGCGGCAGGGTGGGGGCCATCTGGGCGACGGCTTCCTCGACCTGCCGCTGCATGCCGATGGCATCTCCCGTCGCGCTGCGCTGGACGGCGATGGTGACGGCGGGATCGCCATTCACGAAATAGGCCATGTCGCGATCGATGCCGCTGTCGGTGACCTGCGCCACGTCGCCGACGGTCAATTGGGTGCCGTCCGGCAGCGCCTTCAGGACCAGCGCCGCCACCGCCGCCGGATCGCGGGTTTCGGTGCCAGTGCGCACCCGCGCGGTGCCGGACGCGATATCGCCCGCGGGGGTCGCGGCGGCAGCGGCGCCGATGACGCCCGCGACCTCCTCCATGGTCAGGTCGTGGCGGATCAGGTCGGCCATGTTCAGCTGGACCAGCGTTTCGGGCGCCGACAGCCCCGCCGTCGAGATGCGCGTCACGCCGCGCTCGTAAAGCCTGTTGGACAGGTCATCGGCGATGCGGCCCAGCTGGGCCAGACCGACGGGTCCGGAAATGACCACGTCGGCCACGGAATCGCGCCATGCGCGACGGGTGATCTCGGGTTCCTCGGCGCCGTCGGGCAGGTCGCCCGCGGCGCTGATGGCGGTGTCCACCTCGGCTGCGGCACGCGACATGTCCCAGCCCGGCTCGAATTCCAGCCGCAGCCGGGCCGCACCTTGGGTCGCCCGGCTTTCGGTCAGCTCGACCCCCTCGACGCCCATCAGCGCGGGTTCCAGCACGCCCACCACGGATCGGTCGACATCATCGGCCCCCGCCCCGTCCCACCGAACCGTCACATCGATCTGCTGGACCACCGTGTCGGGAAAGAACTGCGCCCGCAGGCGCGGCGCGGAATAAAGCCCCGCCACGACCATCACGGCCAGCACCAGGTTGGCCAGCGTCCGGTGACGGACGAACAGCGACAGGATGCCGCGCGACCTAGCCACGTCCGGCACCCAGGGCGCCTTGGGCGCGACGATCGGCCTGCGGGTCAAGAATCTCCTCGGGGGCTTCGGCGTCGCGGATGCGGATGCCGATGCCCAGCTGCGGCGCGCGTTCGGCGACGATCCGTCCGCCCGCCAGGTCCGGCGGCACGCGGATGATGATGTCGTCGCCCTGGCGCCGCAGGACGGTCACGGGAATGGCCCGCAGCCGCCCCTCATCGCCCGCCGCCAGCACGGCACCGTCGGCCCCGACGGCGGTGGCGGGGATCAGGGCGGCGTCTTCCAGCATGGGTTCGGTGACATGGGTGCGGACGAAATCGCCCGGCCGCAACGCGCCGCCCCCTTCGGTAATGCGGGCAAAGACGATGCGCCCGGCGCTGCCCTCGGCCACGGATGCGGCGGCCCGGTCCAGTTCAGCCCGGGCGGTCAGCTGACCCGCGCTGCCATCCAGCAGCACGGTGACCTGATGCGCGCCAAGCCGGCCGTCGGTCTCGACCAGCCGCGCGAACTGGTCCAGCGACAGCGGGATCTGCACCTCCAGCGCGTCGGGGTCGATGATGGTGGCGATCTGTTCGCTCAGGCTGACCAGCCCGCCCTGCACGACCGTCACATCGGTCACGCGGCCATCAAAACCCGCGCGCAATTCGGTATCGGCCAGCTCGCGACGCGCCTCGGACAGCGCGATCTCGGACCGGCGAAGGGCGTTTTCGGCGGCGGTGACGGCGCTTTCGGCATCGGCCAGCGCGGCGCGGCGGCTGATCACCGCCTGTTCCGCCGTCGAGGCCGCCAGTTCCGCCGTTTCCCGGTCAAGGCTGGTGCCCAGCCCCCGCCCCGACAATTCCTGCTGGCGGGTGACGGCGGCCTCGCGCAGTTCGGCCTGGCGTTCGGCGGCGGCCAGGTCCTCTCCGGCGATCAGGACGGCGCGGCGGGCATCCGCCAGCCGCCCTTCGGCATCGTCGCGTTCGGCCTGCCCGCTGTCCAGCGCCGCCTGTGCCGGGGCCGGATCGATGCGGGCCAGCAGCTGACCCTTGGCAACCGTTCCGCCCTCTTGCAGGGCCTCGGCCAGTTCCACGACCCGCCCTGAGGCACCGGCCCGCAATTGCAGTTCGCGCCGTGACTGGATGCTGCCATAGACCTGCAATTGCGGCTGCACCGGCCCCGGCGTGACCGTCACCAGACGCGCCGCATAGACCTGTTCCGACGCCTGCCGTTCGGCCCCTGCGTCATCCTCGACGGGTCGCGATGCCTGCCACAGCAGAAATGCCGCCAGAAACAGCAGCGCCACGGTCAGGAAAGTCAGGAACAGCCCCATCAGGCCGCGGGTCATGAAGCGCATGCGTCAAAGGTCCATATCTCGGGCGGTCCGGATAACCCATGATGGGGAAACGGAACCTAAACGGAAAGCGATTCCAGCCGCGCCGCCAGCGACAGAAGGTCCGCCCATGCCTCGCGCTTGGCGGCAGGGTTGCGCAGCAGATAGGCCGGGTGCGTCATCGGCAGCGCCGGACGCCCGAAAGCCTGTGTCCACTGACCCCGCAGCCGCAGGATGCCGCGCTTTTCCAGCGCCGCCTGGCAGGCGACGTTGCCCAGCAGCACGATGATATCGGGATCGACCAGCTGGATATGGCGCCGCACGAAGGGCAAACTCACGAGGATTTCATCGGCATGAGGGTCGCGATTGCCGGGCGGATGCCATGGCAGGACGTTGGTGATATAGATCGCGCGTTCCGCATCCGTGGCGTCGCGGGCCATGCCGATGGCCCCGAACATCTGGTCCAGCAGCCGCCCCGCACGCCCCACGAAGGGACGGCCCTGGCGGTCTTCCTCGTCGCCGGGCGCCTCGCCCAGGATCAGGATACGGCCCGCGGGATTGCCATCCGCAAAGCAGAAGTTCCGCGCGCCCTTCTTCAGCTCGATCCCGTCGAACCCTTCCTGAATCCGGGCCAGGTCGGCCAGCGACGTGGCGCTGGCGGCCAGCGCCTCGGCCTGGGCCAGACGCTCGGCCCGGTCATCCTCCAGCCCCGGCAGGGCGGGTGCGGCGGCGGGGGCCTGGACGGCGATCGGCGGCAGGTCGGGGGCGGCCACGCGGGCGGGCAGTTCGAACCGGTCGATGGGTTCGTCCATGACGGGCACATCCGCACCCATCTCGATCTGCCATTCCAGCAACGCCAAGGCGGTGTCGCCGTCCAGCGCGATTCCCTGATATGTTGCCCCGTCCATCACAGGCCGCAAGCTAGGGCCAAGGACCGGACTAGTCCACCACCAGCATGTAGCCCGTGCCGCGAACCGTCTGCAGAAAGCGCGGTTCGCGCGGATCGGGTTCGATCTTGCGGCGCAGGCGGGTCATCTGGACGTCGATGGCGCGTTCGCCGCCCTCGGCCTCGTCACCGTTGCCGCGGCCCAGATCCTCAATCAGGTCGGCGCGGCTGACGGGCTGGCCGCGGCTGGCGGCCAGTCGGCGCAGCAGGGCGGCCTCAGTGCCGGTCAGGCGCATAGGCGTGTCACCCTGCCACAATTCGCCTTTTTCGGTGTCATAGCGCAGCTGGCCAAGCGTCAGGAACTTGGGCTGGACAACCTCGGCGGCGGGAACGCGGCGCAGGATGGCCCCGATGCGCAGCAGCAATTCGCGCGGCTCGAAGGGCTTGGCCAGATAATCATCCGCGCCGCTTTCAAGCCCGGTGATGCGGTCCTCGATCTCGCCCCTGGCGGTCAACAGCAGGATGGGCGTCTGAATGCGGGTGCGCAGATCGCGCGTCAGGGCCAGGCCGTCTTCGCCCGGCATCATCACGTCCAGCACGATCATGTCGAATTCCAGCCCCGCCAGCAGGCGACGCGCCTGCGCGGCATCGCGGGCCATGCTGACCATGAAGCCGTTCTTGCGCAGGAAACGGGCCAGCAGCGCACGGATGCGTTCATCATCGTCGACGATCAGCAGATGGGCATCGGGTGCGGTCATGGGGCCTCGGCTGTCAGCGGTCTTCGGGAAGATCCTTCAGCGCCTGATACTGCGACCGCGTCTCGGGGTCCATCATCGCTTCCAGCACCTGTCGGAAACCCGCCACCGCCTGCGGACCGGCCGTGCGATAGGCCAGGCGCATCCGGGCGCGCTGCGCCTCGGTCAGGCGGCGTTCCAGCGCGGTGCCGGCGGCGGTCAGATACAGCTGGCGTTCGCGCCGGTCGCGCCGTCCGATGCGGCTGTCGACCAGCCCGTCTTCGATCAACGTCCGCAGCACCCGGTTCAGCGACTGCTTGGTCACGCCCAGCACCGCCAGCAGCGATGTCACCGTCAGCCCCGGATCGCGGTTGATGAAATGCAGCGCCCGGTGATGGGCCCGCCCGTAATCCATGTCGGCCAGGATGATGTCGGGATCGGCGGTGAAGGCGCGATAGGCAAAGAACATCGCCTCGATCCCGCGACGCAGCTGGTCGTCGGTCAGAAACAGCAGATCCTCGCCCATCATGGTCTGAACCCGCGCTTTGTCCTGCATCCGTTCCATCCTGTCCTGTTGATCGCCGCCATAGGGCAGTCTTGTTGACTTTCTATCCGGTGATTGCTAGCCGTCAACCGTCTTGCGTAACAAACATGCCAAATCCGCCCTGACATACGCAAGAATCGTAAAATCGGGCGGCGGATGGAGAAAGACATGACGGCGGCTTACGACGATCGCGACGGCAAGATCTGGATGAACGGAGAAATGGTCGACTGGCGCGACGCAAACGTGCATATCCTGACGCATGCGATGCATTACGCCTCCTCGGTCTTCGAGGGTGAGCGGTGCTATGACGGCAAGATTTTCAAGAGCCATGAACATTCCCTGCGCCTGATCGAATCGGGCAGACTTCTGGACATGCCCATCCCCTATAGCGCCGAGGAGATCGACGCCGCCAAGGAGGCCGTGCTGAAGGCCAACGGGTTCGAGAACGCCTATGTGCGCGTCGTCGCATGGCGCGGGTCGGGGCCCGACATGGGCGTGTCGGCTGCGCGCAACCCCGTCTGCATGGCGGTCGCCGCATGGGAATGGGGCAGCTATTACGGCGATGCCAAGTGGCAGGGTGCGAAACTGGACGTCGCCAAATGGAAGCGTCCCAGCCCCGAGACCATCCCGACGGCCGCCAAGGCCGCGGGTCTTTATATGATCTGCACCATGTCCAAGCACGCCGCCGAAGCCAAGGGCTGTTCCGACGCGCTGTTCATGGACTGGGAGGGTTACGTGGCCGAAGCGACCGGCGCCAACATCTTCTTCGTCAAGGACGGTGAGATCCACACGCCCATGGCAGACCGTTTCCTGAACGGCATCACGCGCCAGACCGTCATCCAGATGCTGAAGGACAAGGGCTACACCGTCCACGAACGACGCATCCTGCCCGAGGAGCTGGAAAGCTTCAACGAATGCTGGCTGACCGGCACCGCCGCCGAGGTTACCCCGGTGGGCCAGATCGGCGACTGGCATTTCCAGGTCGGCCAGATCACCCGCGACGTGGCCGAAAGCTATGAGGCGCTGGTCCGCGCCTGATCCGACCAACTGACGAAGGACCGACCGACGAAGATAAGGCCGCATCCCTCGGGTGCGGCCTTATCGCGTGGATTGGCATCGGTTCAGGTCAGATGGCCCCGCTCGATGCGGGCGTATTCGGTGGCCTTGCGGCTGCGCGGATCGCGCGACTTGGGCTGGCTGTGCAGGCTGCGGATGGCGGGATGCAGCTTGTCGATGCGGTCCTGCCTGAGGAATTCGCGCATGCGGGCCGTGCCCTGCATGCGGGGTTGATCGGCGATATGCTTGGTCATGGTGGCCCTCCTGCGGACCACCATAGGACCAATTCGGCCATTTTCAAAGCCCCCGTCGACCCTCAGGCGGCCTTGATGCCCTGTGCCGCGGCCAGAACGGCATGCAGCGCCACCGGATCGTCATTGGCCCGCAGCTTGGCCCGCAGGTCCGTGTCGCGCAGCGTCCGCGACACCAGCGCCAGCGCCTTGAGGTGATCCACGCCGCTGCTTTCGGGGGCCAGCAAGGCAAAGACCAGATCGACCGGCTGGCGGTCGACGGCATCGAAATCCAAGGGCTTTTCAAGCCTCAGAAACATGCCCGCAACCTTGTCCAGCCCGTGCAGCCGCGCATGCGGCAGGGCGACACCCTGGCCCACGCCGGTCGGCCCCAGGCTCTCCCGTTCCTGCAGCGCATCCAGCACCTCCGATGCGACAAGCCCGTATTCGACCTGCGCCAGATCGGCCAGCTCCTGAAACAGCCGTTTCTTCGAGGTGATCTGCCCCAATGAACGGACAGCCCCGGGTCGGAGGATTTCACTCAGTTGCATTGTCCAGTGTCTTTCCCATGCTGTGCGCCCCCGAACGGCATGTCGGGGGCACCCCAGTCATTCAAGCGTCACAACGCGGCAGGCGTCAGCCATTCCCGCGAGGATCGATCCATCCCACATTGCCGTCGTCGCGGCGATGGACGACGTTGACGCCGCCATGTTTCTCGTTGCGGAACACCAGAAGCGGGGTTCCCGACAGCTCCATCTGCATCACGGCATCACCGACCGACAGGGTCGGCACGCGCGATTCCATTTCGGCGATGATGATGGGCTGCAGACCGCTGTCCTGCGATTCCCATGCATCCTCGTCGGCGGCCAGCACATAACTGTCCGCCTGTCCGAAGACAACAGGCTCGGCGCGCTGCTGGTGGTGATCCTTCAGGCGGCGCTTGTAGCGGCGCAGCTGCTTGTCCATCTTTTCGCGGCAGGCCTCGAAGGCGGCATAGATGTCGGTGGCGGCACCACGCGCGGTCACGTTCAGCCCGGTGGACAGGTGAACGACGGAATCACACAGGAACTGGTGGGCATCCTTGGAAAAGGTCACGGCCGCATCGGTGGGCCGCTGCGAATACTTTTCGATCGTCTCGCCCAGCTCGGTCTTGACATGGGTGGTCAGGGCGTCGCCGACATCGATGTGTTTTCCGCTGATGGTGTAGCGCATCGTATTTCCTCTCCGGTTGCCCGTCCTGCATGCGTCGGCCCGTCAAAAACAGCCGGCGACGGCGGGAACGGGTGTCACGGGCCATGTCATCAGTCCGGCCCGCATGATTCAATTTGGTGACAGCGGACCGGATCTGTCAACGGGTCCCACAAGGGCGTGATCAGGATTCTTCGATGCAGGACGGGCCGTTGGACGCGGTTCAGGACATGCGGAAATCGTCGCCCAGATAGACTTGGCGCACCTTCGGGTCGGCCACGATCTGATCGGTGCTGCCCGACATCAGCACATGCCCATCATGCAGGATATAGGCCCGGTCGACGATGCCCAATGTCTCGCGCACGTTGTGGTCGGTGATCAACACGCCGATGCCGCGCGATTTCAGCGCATGGACCAGGGTGCGGATCTCTCCGACGGCGATGGGATCGACGCCCGCGAAAGGTTCGTCCAGCAGCAGGAAGCTGGGGTCCGAGGCCAGGCAGCGCGCGATTTCCGCCCGCCTGCGTTCGCCCCCCGACAGCGCCATGGCCGAGGCATGGCGCAGGTGGGTGATGGAAAAATCGGCCAGCAGTTCCTCAAGGCGGTCGCGCCTGTGACGGGGATCGGCGACCGCGACCTCCAGGACCGCCATGATGTTCTGTTCGACCGTCAGCCCGCGAAAGATCGACATCTCCTGCGGCAGATAGCCGATGCCCATCCGGGCGCGGCGGAACATCGGCAGGCGCGTGGCGTCACGCCCGTCGATCGCCACCTGCCCCGCATCGGGCGTGACCAGCCCGGCGATGCAGTAAAAGCAGGTCGTCTTGCCCGATCCGTTCGGGCCCAGCAGGGCCACGACCTCGCCCCGGTTCAGGCTGACCGAGACGTCGCGGATCACCAGACGGTTGCGATAGGATTTGCGCAGATTCCGGACATCCAGCCCCTTGGCCGCCTCGGACATCAGTTCGTGCCCGGCTGCAAGACGGACCGGACGCGGCCATTGACCTGCGCGGCCCCCGTGGCCAGATCGACCGTGACCTTGTCGCCGCTGAGGACATTCTGGCCCTGGCTGAGGAGCACGTCGCCCGTCAGGACAACATTGCCGCCCTCGACGTCATAGACGGCCTTCTGCGCCTCGGCGGCGTCTTCGCCACTGACCAAGGTGACGTTGCCGGTGGCGGTCAGCGACTGGATGCGGTTCTGCCCGCCTTCGGCATATTGGACGGTCACCTGATCGGCGGACAGGCGCATGTCGCCCTGCCCGATCACGACATTGCCCTCGAACAGGGCGCTGCCGTCGGTCTGGTTGACCGTCAGGTTGTCGGACGCCACCTCGACCGGGGCCGAGACATCGGCCTTCATCCCGCCGAAGGTGACGTTCTGCGCGGATGCGGGGGCGGCAAGCAATGCCAGGGCGGTCAGCAGGGGGCGAAGCATGAGGTCGTTCCTTGCAAGAGGTCAGGGCTGGTATATCAGACGGACACCGCCCGAGAAATTCAATATCGCGGGCTTGTCGCCGCCCGCATCCGCATCGACGTCACCCGCGGGCGCAAGACGCATCCGGTCCGCCCTGAGGGTGCCAAAGGGGGCGTCGGCCTCGATCCCCTGATCGGCGGTGATCACCGAACGTTCGGTCTGTGCCTCGATCCGGTCGGTGCGGACCTGCCACCCCGTCGAGGTCGACATGACGACACCGCCCTCCAGGCTGACGACGCCCTCGCCCGCCCCGCCCGACGGCGCGACCAGATCGGCGGTGACCCCGTCGGGGCGCCGCCAGTCAAGGCGCAGATCCTGCGCCCGGCCGCCCCCGGCCGTGGCATCGGGCGCGACGCTGCTGGCGGCCAGCGACATCTGCACCCCGTCCTCGGTCACGCCCATGTATTCCGGCCCGACGATCCGCCCCTCGCGGGCGGCGGCCTCGGCATCGACCTCGGCATAGGGGATGCGCGATTCGCTGTCCGATCCGCGCGACAGCAGGAACATCGTGGACAGCATCGCCAGCGCCACCAGCGGCAGCAGGACGCGCAACCAGCGGACGATGCGGGTGCGGTTCATGGCCTCAGACCAGCCCGGCCCGCAGGCAGTCGTGGATGTGCAGGATGCCCTGCGGCCTGCCATCCGCCACCGCGAACAGGCAGGTGATTTTGCGGTCCTGCATCTGTGCCAGCGCGGCCTCGGCCAGCGCCTCGGGGCCGATGGTGCGCGGCGCACGGGTCATGACCGCCGCCGCGTCCAGATCCAGCAGGCCCTGCATGTGACGCCGCAAATCGCCGTCGGTGATGATGCCGACCAGCGCGCCCGCCTCGTCCACAACCCCGGTGACGCCGTAACCCTTCTGGCTGATGACCAGCAGCGCCTCGGACATGGGGGCGGCCTGACCCACCAGCGGCATGTCGGGATGCATCAGATCGCCCACCTTGGCCAGCAACGCCCCCAGTTTGCCGCCGGGGTGGAAGGTGCGAAAATGTTCGGGGGTGAACTTGCGGTGTTCCATCAGCGCGATGGCCAGCGCATCGCCAAGAGCCAGCGTCATGGTCGTCGATGTGGTGGGCACGATGCCGTTGCCGCAGGCCTCGGCGGCGGCGGGCAGCACCAGCGCCAGATCCGCCTGCCGCATCAGCGTGGATTGCGGCCGTGCCGCCACCCCGATCAGCGGGATCGCGAAGCGGCGGGTATGGGCGATCAGGTCGGCCAGCTCCGGCGTTTCGCCGCTGTTGGACAGGACCAGGGCCAGGTCGTCGCGCGTCACCATGCCCAGATCGCCGTGGCTGGCCTCGGCGGGGTGCACGAATTGCGCGGGTGTCCCGGTCGAGGCCAGGGTCGCCGCGATCTTGCGCCCGACATGGCCGGACTTGCCCATGCCCGACACGATCACCCGGCCCTTGACGGCCAGCATCATCTCGACCGCCCGGGTGAACCGGTCGTCCAGGCCCTGAGACAGCGCGGCAAGGCCGTCGATCTCGGTCTGGATGACGCGTCGTGCCGTTTCGATGTAATCAGCCATATGTCCGCCCCGCAGTGATCACCAATGGCCAAGGCGCGCGCCGCATGCACGGCGATCCGCCCCAAGGCCGATGTCAGTGGTTGAAGATGTCCTTGTCGTCGGACCATCCCAGCAGGTCCAGATGGGCCCGCGCCGGCAGAAAGTCAAAGCAGGCCTGCGCCAGCCCCAGACGGTTTTCCCGGCGCAGGCGCTGTTCCAGCGCCTCTTTCAGCTTGTGCAGGTGCAGGACATCCGATGCCGCGTATTCCAGCTGCGCGTCGCTCAGATCCTCGGCGCCCCAGTCGCTGGTCTGCTGCTGCTTGCTGACATCGACATTGATCAACTCGGACAGGATCATCTTCAAACCGTGCCGGTCGGTGAAGGTGCGCACCAGCCGGGATGCAATCTTGGTGCACCACACGGGCGAGGTCACGACGCCGAAGGCGTTTTCCAGCGCTGCGATGTCGAAGCGGCCATAGTGGAACAGCTTCAGGATCTTGGGATCGGTCAATACCTTGGTCAGGTTCGGCGCCTCGGTCTGGCCGCGGTCGATCTGGACCAGATGCGCCTCGCCGTCGCCCGATGACAGCTGCACCAGGCACAGCCGGTCGCGCCGCGGGTCCAGGCCCATGGTCTCGGTGTCGATGGCGACGACGGGGCCAAGCACCAGATCGTCGGGAAGGTCGTTGGGATACAGATGGATGCTCATTGCCGGTCCTGCTTTTGAACGCCGATCCTCGGATGCAGGGTCAGCCTGTCTTGCTCCTCTCTGACCAGAAACGGGCGTTCCGATCCAGCGGAAATGACAAACCAGGCCCCTTGGCGGCCGCACGATCCTGCGAACGGAACGGTCGCCGGGCGGGCAGATCGCCCATGATTCGACCCGCAAAGCATGGCCCCGTGTCATCCGTGCGGCGGATAAGGAAAAGCCCCCGCAAGCACGGAGCTTGCGGGGGCTTTTTAATGGTGCCCAGGAGAGGACTCGAACCTCCACGCCTTGCGGCACACGGACCTGAACCGTGCGCGTCTACCAATTCCGCCACCTGGGCAGGTGGTGTAAGCGGCTGATTAAAGACAGTTACGGGGGGCGTCAATGCGATTCTGACATCTTTTCGAAAGTTTTTGGGGAAATCGTCATCGACCCTGCGAAACCCCGTGCAGGGCAATGGCTGCGCCCCCGTGCCGCCTTGCCGCAGTCCCCGCCTATGGGTAAGGATCACGCCAACAATCGGCACGAAGGAGGCGAGACGCCCATGGCGAAACTGGTCACGATCTTTGGCGGGTCTGGCTTTGTCGGTCGGCAGGTTGCCCGACTGATGGCAAAGGAGGGCTGGCGCGTCCGGGTTGCGGTCCGCCGCCCCGACGAGGCGCTGTTCACCCGCACCTATGGCGCAGTCGGGCAGGTCACCCCTGTCCTGTGCAACATCCGCAGCGAGGCATCCGTCCGCGCCGCCCTGACCGGGGCCGATGCCGCCGTCAATTGCGTCAACATCCTGTCGCCCGAAGGCAAGAGCACCTTTTCCAACGTGTTCCACGAGGGTGCCGAACATATCGCCCGCATCGCCATGGAACTGGGCCTGTCGCATCTGGTCCATATCTCTGGGCTGGGTATCGACACGGAATCCGACAGCAAGTACATTGCCGCCAAGTCGCGCGGCGAAGAGGCCGTGCTGGCACAGTTCCCCGATGCCGTCGTGCTGCGGCCTTCGGTGATCTTCGGGGCCGACGACAATTTCTACAACCGCTTCGCCGGCATGACCCGCATGGGTCCGGTGATGCCCATCGTCGGCGGCAACACCCGGATGCAACCGGTCTATGTCGAGGACGTCGCCCGCGCGGCCGTCCTTGGCGCCACCGGCAAGGCCGCCCCCGGCATCTATGAACTGGGCGGGCCCGATGTCCTGACCCTGCGCCAGATCGTCGACCAGGTGCTGAAGGCCACCCATCGCCGCAAGCTGGTGGCGAACATGCCCTTCGCCCTGGCGCGGATCGGATCGGCGGGCCTGGGGGTCGCGCAGACCCTGACGGGCGGGCTGTTCACCAACCCGCTAAGCCGCGACCAGTTGGCTCTGCTGCGCCAGGACAATGTGGTCAGCGACGGCGCCAAGGGGTTTGCGGAACTGGGCATCCAGCCCGTCGCGGCCGAGGCTGTGGTCGACGACTATCTGTGGCGGTTCCGGCCTTCGGGACAATATGACGCCATCAAGGCCTCGGCAAAGAACCTGCGCGACAACTGATGGAACACAATACAATCGTCGCGGCGGTCCTTGGGATTCTCGAGGGCCTGACCGAATTCATCCCGGTGTCATCCACCGGACATGTTCTTCTGGCAGGGCATTTCCTGGGCTTCGATTCGCCCGGCCGCGCCTTCGAGGTGGTGATCCAGCTGGGCGCCATCGCCGCCATTCTGGGCGTCTACGCGGGCCGCATCTGGCAGATTCTGACCGATGCACCCCATGATCCCGGGGCGCGCCGCTTCGTGGCGGCGGTGCTGCTGGCCTTCCTGCCCGCCGTGGTCATCGGCCTTGCTGCGCATGACTTCATCAAGACGGTGCTGTTCGAAACACCGATGCTGATCGCCGTCATGCTGATCATCGGCGGCTTCATCATGCTGTGGGTCGACCGCCGCGTCACCGCCCCCCTCTATCACCGGGCCGAGGATTTTCCCTTGGGCATGGCGCTTAAGATCGGCTTCTTCCAGTGTATCGCGATGATTCCCGGCGTCTCGCGCTCGGGGGCGACCATCGTCGGGGCGCTGCTGATGGGTGCGGACAAGCGTTCGGCGGCCGAGTTCAGCTTCTTCCTGGCGATCCCGACCATGCTGGGCGCATTCACTTTGGACCTGATCAAGAATCGCGATATCCTTGATGCGGCAGCCTTGGGCAACATCGCCATCGGCTTTGTCACAGCCTTCATCAGCGCCGTCTTCGTGGTGCGCTGGTTGCTGGGTTACGTGTCGAAACACGGATATTCGCTGTTCGCGTGGTGGCGGATTATTGCGGGAACCGTGGTTTTGCTGGCCTTGGCCGCAGGTAGGTAAGCAAAGCTGACTAAATATCTCGATGGCGGTGGCAAAAATCGCGCCGCCATCGCGAAAAACTGGCATTTATGTCAGCACTGCTGACTTTTCATTGTAAATGCCTTGGTTTAAGCCAGCTGCGGAAGGTCCTGTAGGGAGACAGCGCAGCCATGGCCACGCAAAAGATGCTCACGTTCACCACGACACCGCGCGAAATGCCCGAAAAACGCTCGGCCAGCGAACGCAGTGAGGATTTCCACGAAATCTATCGCGAATTTGCCGATGCCAAGGCCACGGAACAATCCAGCCGTTGCAGCCAGTGCGGCGTGCCCTATTGCCAGTCGCATTGCCCGTTGCACAACAACATCCCCGACTGGCTGCGCCTGACCGCCGAAGGCCGCCTGCTGGAAGCCTACCAGGTCAGCCAAGCCACCAACACCTTCCCCGAGATCTGCGGACGCATCTGCCCCCAGGACCGCCTGTGCGAGGGCAATTGCGTCATCGAACAATCGGGCCACGGCACGGTCACCATCGGTGCGGTGGAAAAATACATCACCGACACCGCCTGGGAAAACGGCTGGGTCCAGCCCTTCACCCCCGATCAGGAACGCGCCGAATCGGTGGGCATCATCGGTGCCGGACCGGGTGGCCTTGCCGCCGCCGACATGCTGCGCCGGCAGGGGTTTCAGGTCACCATCTATGACCGCTATGACCGCGCGGGCGGGCTGATGACCTATGGCATCCCCGGCTTCAAGCTGGAGAAGGACGTCGTCATGCGCCGCAACCAGCTGCTGGCCGACAGCGGCGTGGAATTCGTGCTGAACTGCAACGTGGGCGAAGACATCAGCTTCGACGCCATCCGCGGCAAGCATGATGCGGTGCTGATCGCCACGGGCGTCTACAAGACCCGCGACCTGGACATCGACAATACCGATGCCGGCGGCGTCGTGCGCGCCATCGATTACCTGACCGCCAGCAACAAGATCGATTTCGGCGACGACGTGCCGGATTTCGAGGATGGCGAGCTGAACGCCAACGGCAAGCGCGTCGTCGTCATCGGCGGCGGCGACACGGCCATGGACTGCGTACGCACGGCCATCCGCCAAGGCGCGCAATCGGTCAAATGCCTCTATCGTCGTGACCGCGCCAACATGCCGGGATCGCAGCGCGAAGTGCAGAATGCCGAGGAAGAGGGCGTCGAATTCGTCTGGCTGTCGGCACCGGGCCAGTTCACCGGCCATGTGACCGGCGACATGGCCACCGCGCAGGAAGGCGATGTCGCGGGCAACCCGCAGATCGCATCCGTGCGCATCCAGAAGATGCGTCTGGGCCAGCCCGACGTCAGCGGTCGCCAATCCCCCGAACTGATCGAGGGCGCCGATTACGACGAGCCCGCCGAACTGGTCATCAAGGCCTTGGGCTTCGAACCCGAAGACCTGCCCAAGCTGTGGGGCGTGGACGGGTTGGAAGTGACCCGTTGGGGCACCATCAAGGCCAATTTCCAGACGCATCACACCTCGATTCCGGGCGTCTTCGCGGTGGGCGACATCGTGCGCGGCGCAAGCCTGGTGGTCTGGGCGATCCGCGACGGCCGCGAGGCTGCCGATTCCATCGCGCAATTCCTGGCGGGCGATGCCCGCGTGGCCGCGCAGTAAGGATCGCCATGAAGCAGCATCTTGCGACATCATTCATCGCCGCGCTGGCCCTGACCAGCCTGCCCCTGCAGGCGGCGACCTTCACGCCGCCCGCGGGCTGCAACCTGCAGATGACGGTGCAGAACCGCGGCTGTTCGGTCAGCCAGTATTACATCTGCCAATCCGACCCCGAGGGTTATCAGCGCAGCGCGATCTTCGGCAAGGACGGCATGTTCCATATGTCGGTGATCGATGCCGAAACCCGCTGGATCGAGAGCACGTCGCCCCTGTCGGGCATCACCGACACGCTGGTGGATGGCGCCGACGACGAGGCCAGCTTTTCCACCCTGCTGCAGACGGGCCGCGACGATTTCGATTTTGACACCCGCGCCAGCGACGGCGTGGTGCTGAACCAGAAGGGCTTCGACGTGCTGACCGGCGAAACCGTCCAGATCGACGGGCAACAGCTGGAGCGGACCGAGTTTCAGCTGACCACCACCGGACCCGACGGCCAGATGATCAGCGAACGCCGCGGCACCCAGTTCATCAGCCGCGAATTCGGTCGCTTCTTCGGGGGCATTGAATCGCGCATCGATGCGACCGGCGAACAGACCAAGACGAATGACAGCCCCGTTCTTTTCGCCTTCCCCGGCGACAAGGGCTTTGCCGAGACCACCCCACAATTCGACTGCGATCAATTGCTGACGCAGATCCAGCAGGAAAGGGCCGCATCATGAACAACGATTGGCAAGAACAAGAGCAGGCCCGCCGCGACTGGATGGCCAAGAACAGCCTTTACCGCGAAGAGGACGAGCATTCATCCTGCGGCGTTGGCCTGGTGGTGAACATCGACGGCAAGGCCAGCCGCAAGGTCGTGCAATCGGGAATCGATGCGCTGAAGGCCATCTGGCACCGCGGCGCGGTCGATGCCGACGGCAAGACCGGCGATGGCGCGGGCATCCACGTCCAGATCCCGGTCCCTTTCTTTTACGACCAGGTGCGCCGCACCGGCCACGAACCAGACCAGTCGAAGCTGATCGCGGTCGGCCAGGTTTTCCTGCCGCGCACGAATTTCGCCGCGCAGGAAGCCTGCCGGACCATCGTGGAATCCGAAGTCCTGCGCATGGGCCACTATATCTATGGCTGGCGCCACGTTCCGGTCGATACCAGCGTGCTGGGTGAAAAGGCCAATGCGACCCGCCCGGAAATCGAGCAGATCCTGATCCGCTGCGAAAAGGACATCGACCATGTCCAGTTCGAGCGCGAGCTTTATGTCATCCGCCGCCGCATCGAAAAGGCCGCCATCGCGGCGCAGGTGCCGCAGCTGTATTTCTGTTCGCTGTCCTGCCGGTCGATCATCTACAAGGGCATGATGCTGGCCGAACAGGTCGCGGAATTCTATCCCGACCTCAAGGATGAACGCTTTGAATCGTCCTTCGCGATCTATCACCAGCGCTATTCGACCAACACCTTCCCGCAATGGTGGCTGGCCCAGCCCTTCCGCATGCTGGCCCATAACGGCGAGATCAACACTTTGAAGGGCAACCTGAACTGGCTGCGCAGCCACGAGATCCGCATGGCCTCCAGCGCCTTCGGCGAGGCGGCCGAAGACATCAAGCCGATCGTGCCCGCCGGGTCGTCCGACAGCGCCGCGCTGGATTCGGTCTTCGAGGTGCTGGTCCGTTCGGGACGCAGCGCGCCGATGACCAAGACGATGCTGGTGCCGGAAAGCTGGTCCAAGGCCACGACCGACATGCCCCAGGCCTGGGCCGACATGTACGCCTATTGCAACGCCGTGATGGAGCCGTGGGACGGCCCCGCCGCCCTTGCCATGACCGACGGGCGTTGGGTCTGCGGCGGTCTGGACCGCAACGGTCTGCGCCCGATGCGCTATGTCGTGACTGGCGACAACCTGCTGATCGCGGGTTCGGAAATGGGCATGGTGCCGGTCAACGAAAGCAATGTCGTCGAAAAGGGCGCGCTTGGGCCCGGACAGATGATCGCCGTCGATATGTGGGACGGCAAGCTGTACCACGATACCGAGATCAAGGACCGTCTGGCCGCCAGCCAGCCCTTCGGCGAATGGATCGAGAAGGTCGTCCAGCTGAACGACATCATGCGCGACCTGCCGGAAACGGCGCTGCACACGGGTGACGACCTGCGCCGCCGCCAGGCGGCCGCCGGCTTCACCATGGAGGAACTGGAACACGTCCTGGCCCCCATGGCCGAGGACGGCAAGGAAGCCATCGCCTCGATGGGCGACGACACGCCGCCCGCGGTCCTGTCCAACCAGTACCGCCCCATGAGCCATTTCTTCCGCCAGAACTTCAGCCAGGTGACGAACCCGCCCATCGACAGCTTGCGCGAAACGCGCGTGATGTCGCTGAAGACGCGGTTCGGCAACCTCAAGAACGTCCTGGACGAAAGCAGCAGCCAGACCGAGATCGTGGTGCTGGAAAGCCCCTTCATCGCCAATGGCGAATTCGCCGAGATGGTGAAGATGTTCGGGGAAACCGTCACCTATATCGACTGCACCTTCCCCGATGACGCAGGCCCCGACGCCCTGGGCGAAGGCCTGGCCCGCATCCGCGCCGAGGCCGAGGATGCCGTGCGTTCGGGCGCAGGCCACCTGGTCCTGACCGACAAGGCCCAAGGTCCCGCCCGCGTGCCGATGCCGATGATCCTTGCGACCAGCTCGGTCCACAGCTGGCTGACGCGCAAGGGGCTGCGGACCTTCTGCTCGGTCAACGTGCAATCGGCCGAATGCATCGACCCGCATTACTTTGCCGTGCTGATCGGCAGCGGCGCGACGACCGTGAACCCCTATCTGGCGCAGGATTCGATCAATGACCGGATCGACCGGGGCCTGCTGACCGGCAGCCTGATCGAGAACATGCGCCGCTATCGCGCCTCGATCGATGCGGGGCTGCTGAAGATCATGGCCAAGATGGGGATCTCGGTCCTGTCCTCCTATCGCGGCGGCCTGAACTTCGAGGCGGTGGGCCTGTCCCGCGCCATGGTCGCGGAATATTTCCCCGGCATGCAGTCGCGCATTTCCGGCATCGGCCTGCACGGGCTGCAGGCCAAGCTGGAGGCGCTGCACCAGAAGGCCTATCACACCAAAGACACCGAGATGCTGCCGGTCGGCGGCTTCTACAAGCTGCGCCGCGCGGGCGAAAAGCATGCCTGGGAAGCCAACACCATGAAGATGCTGCAGGTGGCTTGTGAAAAGGCCAGCTATGACATCTGGAAGCAGTTCAGCGCAACGATGCGCGCCAACCCGCCGATCCACATCCGCGACCTGCTGGACATCAAGCCGCTTGGCAAACCGGTGCCCATCGAGGAAGTGGAAAGCATCACCAGCATCCGCAAGCGTTTCGTGACGCCCGGCATGTCGCTTGGCGCCCTGTCGCCCGAGGCGCATATGACGCTGAACATCGCGATGAACCGCATCGGCGCGAAATCCGACAGCGGTGAGGGTGGCGAAGATCCGGCGCACAGCCACCCGCTGCCTAATGGCGACAACCCTTGCGCCAAGATCAAGCAGGTCGCCTCGGGTCGTTTCGGCGTCACCGCCGAATACCTGAACGCCTGCGAGGAGCTTGAGATCAAGGTCGCCCAAGGCGCCAAGCCCGGCGAGGGCGGCCAGCTGCCCGGCATGAAGGTCACCAAGCTGATCGCGCGGCTGCGTCACTCGACGCCGGGCGTGACGCTGATTTCGCCGCCGCCGCACCATGATATCTATTCCATCGAGGATCTGGCGCAGCTGATCTATGACCTCAAGCAGATCAACCCGCGCGCCAAGATCACCGTCAAGCTGGTGGCATCCTCGGGCGTCGGCACGATTGCGGCAGGCGTGGCCAAGGCCAAGGCCGACGTGATCCTGATTTCGGGCCATAACGGCGGCACCGGTGCCAGCCCCGCGACATCGGTGAAATTTGCCGGTCTGCCGTGGGAAATGGGCCTGACCGAGGCGCATCAGGTTCTGGCCATGAACCGCCTGCGCGAACGCGTGACGCTGCGCACCGATGGCGGTCTGCGCACGGGTCGCGACATCGTCATGGCGGCGATGATGGGCGCCGAGGAATACGGCATCGGCACCGCCGCCCTGATCGCCATGGGCTGCATCATGGTCCGTCAGTGCCAGTCGAACACCTGCCCGGTGGGCGTCTGCACCCAGGACGAAAAGCTGCGCGCCATGTTCACCGGATCGGCGGACAAGGTGGTGAACCTGATCACCTTCTATGCCCAGGAAGTCCGCGAGATCCTGGCCGAGATCGGCGCACGGTCCCTGGACGAGGTGATCGGCCGCGCCGACCTGCTAACCCAGGTCAGCCGTGGTGCCGCGAACCTGGATGATCTGGACCTGAACCCGCTGTTGATCACGGTCGATGGCGCGGAAAAGATCGTCTATGACCGCACCAAGCCGCGCAATGCGGTGCTGGAAACGCTGGACAGCGAAATCGTCAAGGACGCCGCCCGCTTCTTCGAGGATGGCGAGAAGATGCAGCTGTCCTATGCGGTGCGCAATACGCAGCGCACGGTCGGCACGCGCACGTCCAGCATGATCGTCCAGAAATTCGGCATGCGGAACAACCTGCAGCCCGATCACCTGACGATCCGCCTGACGGGCAGTGCCGGTCAGTCCCTAGGGGCCTTTGCCGCTCCGGGGCTGAAAATCGAGGTGTCGGGCGACGCCAACGACTATGTCGGCAAGGGCCTGTCGGGTGGCACCATCGTGGTGCGTCCGCCGATGGCCAGCCCGCTGGTCGCCGCCGACAACACCATCATCGGCAATACGGTGCTTTACGGCGCGACGAACGGCTATCTGTTCGCGGCGGGCCGTGCGGGCGAACGCTTTGCGGTCAGGAACAGCGGCGCATCCGTGGTGATCGAGGGCTGCGGCAGCAACGGTTGCGAGTACATGACCGGCGGTGTCGCCGTGATCCTGGGTCGCATCGGGGCGAATTTCGGCGCCGGCATGACGGGGGGCATGGCCTATCTCTATGATCCCGAAGGCCTGGCGCGCGACTACATCAACCCCGAGACGCTGGTCATGTGCCCGGTCACCCAAGAGCATTGGGAGGATCAGCTGAAGGGCCTGATCGAGCGTCACCTGAAGGAAACCGGATCGCGCCGCGCTGACGACATCCTGTCGAACTGGGATCGCGAAAAGCGCAACTTCCTGCAGGTCTGCCCGCGCGAGATGCTGTCGGCCCTGCCCCATCCGATCCAGGCGGTGCAGGAACCGGACGCCGTCCCGGCGGAGTGACCCGACCCTGAAGAAAAGACCTGAAAGCGGCCCCCGGGGCCGCTTTCTCAATTTACCGGGTCGGCGGTGGTCTGGCAGGTGATGCCCGGCTCTCCGGCGCGTGTCAGGGTCGCTTCGTCGCCCTTCGACCACCATTCCCACATGCCCGCCACGTATCGCGCCCCCGAAGCCGCCACGACGTTCACGAAGATCAGATCCTCGCCCTCCAGCGGAATGATCGCCAGGGAATTTCCCCCCGCTGTGACATAGCGCAGCGGCAAGTCACGGCCGTCATTGCATTGGTATCGCGCCGCAGTGATGGTGGCGTCGGACGACAGGGGCAGCGTCAGCCCCAGATCGGCGGATGCCTGACCGGCCCATCCCGCCATCAGGGCCAGCATGACGATCCTGGTCATGTGGTTTCCTTTCAGATGAACAGGGTCGCAGCATTGCCCCGGCCGCGCAGCAAGGCAAGATGGGGAAGGCAGGGTCGGGGAACTTGACGCTTGGGCCTGCCGCATGGGACATGCTGGCATGATGTCCCGCCGCACGCCAGAAACCCCTTTCTTCGACGCCCCGCCCCCCGAGGCCGCGCCGATCCGCCGTCGCAGGAAGTCGCTGCGCGGTTATCTGGTCTTCTGGCTGCGTTTCATTCTGTTGCGGGCGATGCTGGTGATGGCGGGATCAGTCACGATCTATGCCTTTGTGAACCCGCCCCTGACGTGGACGATGCTGGGCGCCGCGCGGCAGGACCCGTTGGTCGAACGGAACTGGGTGCCGCTGGAGCGGATCGCGCCGGTGATGCGCCGGTCGGTCGTGGCGGCCGAGGACGCGAATTTCTGCCGGCACTGGGGTTTCGACATGTCCGAGATCCGCAAGGTCGTGGCCTCGGGCTCCAGCCGCGGCGCGTCGACGCTGACGCAGCAGACCGCCAAGAACGCCTATCTGTGGCAGACCCGCAGCTGGGCCCGCAAGGCGGCCGAAACCGCCCTGACGCCGATGATGGAAGGGCTGTGGTCCAAGCCGCGCATCCTGGAGGTCTATCTGAACATCGCCGAATTCGGCCCCGGCATCTTCGGCATCGGCGCCGCGTCGCGGGAATATTTCGGCACCACGCCCGACAGCCTGACCCGGGTGCAGGCCGCCCGGCTGGCCGCCGTCCTGCCCGCCCCGCGCAAGCGCAGCCCCCACGCCGCCTCGGCACGGTCGCGCGCCATCGCCGACGGGGCGGCCACCATTGGCCGCGATGGACGGGCGGATTGCTTTCAGCGCGACATGGTCCCTTAGCGCGCTTGGTTGAAAGCGGCCATGCTGGCGCGTATCAAGATGGCGTTGCGATAAGAAGAAGGTCTCGAGCAGTCCATGAACAACAATACGCAGACCACGCGACTGTATCACACGGCGCTGTCCCCCTATTGCCGCAAGGTTCGCCTTGTGCTGGCAGAAAAGAAGATCGAAGTCGAACTGGTCGAGGAACGCTATTGGGAAAGCCCCCCCGACCTGAAGCGCAGGAACCCTGCCGGCAAGCTGCCGGTACTGCGCTATCGCGGGAACCTGCTGTCGGAAAGCCAGGCGATCGTCGAATATCTGGACGAGGCCATACCATCCCCCGCGCTGATGCCCAGCACGCCCCTGGAACGCCACGAGGTGCGCAGGCTTTGCACGTGGTTCGATGACAAGTTCCATACCGAGGTGACCCAACCCATCCTGAACGAGCGCGTCTGGAAAAAGGTCACGCGGTCCGGATATCCCGACAGCCGTGTCGTCAAGGACGGGCTGAGGGCGATCAAGGAGCATATCGACTATCTGTCCAGCCTGCTGGAAATGCGGCGCTGGCTGGCCGGAAATGCGATCAGCCTGGCCGATTTCACGGCCGCGGCGCATTTTTCCTGTCTGGACTACATCTCGGATGTCGATTGGGACCGGTCCGAGATGCTGCGTGACTGGTATGCGACGATCAAGTCGCGCCCGGCCTTCCGCTCGGTTCTGGCCGATCAGGTTCCGGGCATCCATCCGGCCGCGCATTATGCCGAGCTGGACTTCGGATAGGCCCGCAGGGGGCGGGATGCGTCCCGCGACGGCCGGGGGCGCGTCGCCCCCCGAACCCCCCGAGGGTATTTGGGCAAAGAAGAAGGCGGAAATCGAGACCGAGGCGAAGGCCATCGGTTTTTCGCGCATGGGGGTCACCACCACCCATGCCGTTCCCGAACTGGCCGGGCGACTGGCGGCATTTCTGGAGGCCGGGCGGCACGGGCACATGGATTGGATGGCCGAGCGGACGCATTGGCGGGGCGACCCACAGGCCCTTTGGCCCGAGGCGCGATCGGTGATCATGCTGGCCGAGCTGTATACACCCGACCACGATCCGCTGGCCGTACTGAATCAGCGCGACCGCGCGGCGGTCAGCGTCTATGCGCAGGGCAAGGATTACCACGACCTGGTCAAGAAGCGCCTGAAGCGTCTTGGCCGCTGGATGTTGGAACAGACGCCGGGGCATCAGATCAAAGTCTTTGTCGACACCGCCCCGGTGATGGAAAAGCCGCTGGCGCAGGCAGCGGGACTGGGATGGCAGGGCAAGCATACCAATCTTCTGTCGCGCGACCTGGGCAGCTGGTTCTTTCTGGGGGCAATCTTTTCCACCCTGCCCCTGCCGCCCGATGCCCCGCAGGAGGAGCATTGCGGTTCCTGCCGCGCCTGTCTGGATATCTGCCCGACGGGGGCCTTTCCGGCGCCGTTCCAGCTGGATGCACGGCGCTGCATTTCCTATCTGACGATCGAACACAAAGGCCCGGTCGATCCCGAATTGCGGCCCCTGATGGGCAACCGGATCTATGGCTGCGACGACTGCCTTGCTGCCTGCCCATGGAACAAATTCGCCCAATCGGGGTCCGAAATGCGCTATCGCGGGATCATCGACGCCCCGCCCCTGGCTGAACTGGCCCTGCTGGACGATGCGGGGTTTCGGGCGCGGTTTTCGGGCAGTCCGATCAAGCGGATCGGGCGCGATCGCTTTGTCCGCAACGTGCTTTACGCGATCGGCAATTCGGGGGATGCGACGCTGATGCCGGTGGCACAGGGGTTGTGCGGCGATCCGGATCCGACGGTGGCGGATGCGGCGGCCTGGGCCGTGTCGCGTTTGGCGAATTAGATCAGGAAGTCGTCGCCCGTCAGCGTCAGCGTGCCATTCAGCCAGATCAGCATGTCGGCATGGTGATCGCCGTTCAGGTCGATCATGACATGCGTCTGCGACCCGACATGGTCCCAGGACAGCGATCTGCCGCCCCTGAAATCCTCTGGTCCGGCATGGCCCAGGTTCAGGGGCCTTAAATCAAGACGATCCAAGCCGGGCTGAAAGCCCACGATCAGATCCGGCGTGTTGACGCGGCTGTCATTGGCGTGGCCATAGCAGAAGATGTCGCCACCGGGGCCACCGACAAGCCGGTCCGCCCCCGCTCCGCCGATCAGAACGTCCCGGCCCGCCCCCCCTGTCAGGGTATCCTTACCCCCGCCACCGATCAGGCGATCGGCGCCAGCCTGGCCGAAAAGGCGGTCATTGCCCTGTCCGCCCCTCAGCAGGTCATTGCCGCCTTGCCCGAACAGCCGGTCATCGCCGGCGCCACCATCTAGGGTATCATTGCCCTGCCCCCCCGACAGGTGATCCCGCCCCCCGGCGCCGCGCAGCAGGTCTTTACCGTCACCCCCGAACAGTGTGTCGTTGCCCGCCCCGCCCAACAGCGTGTCGCTACCCCTGCCACCGTTGAGGAGATCGTTTCCAGAGCCGCCCGACAGCAGGTTCAGACCGGCCGTGCTTGACAGCCTGTCATTGCCGGCATTCCCGAACAGGCGGTCATCGCCGCTTCCGCCGGTCAATATGTCGTCGCCGCCCTGACCGAACAGGGTGTCATTGCCCGATCCTCCGAACAGGCGGTCATTGCCCGACCCACCCTTCAGAACATCGCGGCCCGCCCCGCCGAACAGGTGGTCGTCATGCTTGACGCCGATCAGCGTATCGTTGCCGTCTTCGCCGTAAAGCCAGTTCCGGCCGCCACCGCCCTGCAGAAAGTCCTGGCCCGCCCCCCCATAGAGCGAATCGTTGCCGTTGCCGCCCAACAAGCGGTCATTGCCATCGCCCCCGTAAAGAAGGTCATGGCCCGGTCCTCCCTTCAGGGTGTCGTCGCCCATCTCTCCGTACAGCCTGTCATTGTCGGCACCCCCGTCAAAGAAATCGAAATCGTCGCCTCCGAACAAAGTGTCATTTCCGGCATGCCCGAAGATCGAGTCACGCCCCGCACCGCCATAGATCAGATCCGCCCCAAATTGGCCCAGCAGGCGGTCATTGCCGTCATCGCCGTGGATCGTGTCATTGCCTGCCCCACCCAGAAGGCGGTCATTCCCCGGCCCGCCATACAGCAGATCGTTGCCCTCGCCCCCCAGAACCAGGTCATAGCCGGCGCCGCCACGGATCAGGTCGTGACCGCGCCCCCCCAGCAGCGTATCGCCGCCCACGCCGCCGTCCAGCGAGTCGTCACCGTCCTCGCCCTGCAACCGGTCATTGCCGTCACCGCCCGACAAACTGTCATTGCCCAGACCGCCCGACAGGAAATCGGCCCCGGCCCCGCCCATCAGCGTGTCATCGCCATCCTCTCCCAGAAGGCGGTTGTTGCCCAGAAAGACCTGCAGCCAGTCATCGCCCGCCCCGCCGACCAGCGTGTCGTTGCCCGCATCCCCGTAGAGCGCATCATCGCCGTCATCTCCATAGATCAGGTCGTTGCCCACCCCCCCGTACAGGGTGTCATTGCCGGCGCCCCCGTAGATAAGATCATCGTCATCATCGCCGTTCAGCAGGTCGTCACCGGCATCGCCGAACAGCGTGTCGCGGCCCGTCCCGCCCCGGATCTGGTCGGCCCCGTTGCCACCGCGCAGGACGTCATTGCCGGTTTCGCCCTTGATCGTGTCATTGCCCGCCCCGCCCGACACGGTGTCGTTGCCCGCCCCTGCCATGACCGTCTGCGGCGCTGCAGTGCCCAGAAGACGGTCGTTGCCGGCCGTCCCGATCAGCCATTCGGGCTTGTCCGAGGGCGTTCCGCCGGGGGCGTTATCCTCGGGGTCGATCTCGGGCAGGTCGTAATGGGCGACGGGAAACAGCGCGTTCGAGAAATCGGCGATGCTGAGCGAGCGGCCGTCGCGGGTCTGGATGTCCAGGATCGTCTCGCCATAGATGATCATGACGCCGCTGGCGGTGGGAATGAAGCGCAGCTGCCAGATGCTGCGGATGCTGCCTAGCATGGACAGGTCCAGGCGGTCTACTCCGTGTTCGTAGTCCAGAATCGAGATGCGCCCCTTGACGCGCGACGGCACGAAGATGTCGGCCCCCGCACCGCCCACCAGCGTGATCGGCCGGTTGCCCGCCACCAGGATATCGCCGCCGGCGCCGCCCTCGATCCGGGTGGTGTCGGCACCCGCGACCAGCAGGTCACCGCCATTCCCGCCCTTCGCGATGCCCGCGCCCGCAAAGCCCGTCTTACCGATCGGGCCGGGCTGAAAGCTGAGCTGGGTGATGCCCGTTTCGGTCGCCGAGGCCACGAACAGCATGATCTGTCCGTCGCGCACCAGCGCCTGGATGTCGCTGACATCGGCCAAGGTCATGTCGTCCGTATCGGCGATGGTGCCCAGATGCAGCAGGTGGCCGTCGGGCAGCACGGTGAAGACGGTGATCCCGTCATCGGCCCCGCCGACGAAGATGAAGCCACGGCCTCCCATCTGGACGGTTTCCAGCGCCGTGACCGACTGGAACCGGGTCGTGGCCTCGTCCAGCACGTGATCGACGGGGGTCAGCTGGCCTTTTCCGTCCAGCCGAAACACCGTCAGCGACCCGGACCCCGACCCCGCCACGACGACAAAGGTCCGCCCGCCGGAACCGACCACCCGCAGGTCGGATGGCGCGTCATAGCCCACCCCCTGGGCCGCGACATGGACCACGCCCGCGCTGAGCGCGCCGGTCGCCGACATCAGGTGGGTCGAGATGAAGTTCCCCCCCGCCGACACCGCCACTAGGATCTTCTGGCCATTGACCGACGTATCCACGATGCGGTCCAGCGTGGCATCGACGCTGCCCGCGGGCGCGGTCAGAACGACCTGCCCCCGCGCCGTCAGCCTGCCGTCATCCGTGACCACATGTGTCTGCAGGCGCAGCCCGCCATCCTGCGCGGAATAGACGATATTGCCCTGGGCCGTCTGGACCTGCCCCAAGGCCGTCAGCGACCGCCCCAACCCGTTCTGGAACAGGGTTTGGAACTGTCCCAATGCCCCGTTGCCCGACCGCAATTCGGTCGCCTGATCCGCGATGCCGCCCATCTGCGCCACATGGATCATGCTGCGGTCGCCCATGTCGATGACCGACAGCTGCGGCGGGCCCTGATAGGTCGCATCGCTCAGATAGGCGCGGTTGCGCAAGGCGGTGATCTGCGTGCCGGGCCGCCCCAAGGCATAGCTGCTGATCCCGCCGCCCAGCTGCGTCGCCACCACCAGCATCGCCTGCCCATCGATCTCGACCAAGGCGAGATCGGTGATCTTGGCAAGCCAGCGCTGTTGCGTGACACCGAAGGTGGTCACGTGGCGATACTCGATCATGATATTTCGGATGTGCGCCGCGGGGGCGGGTGACTCGGGATTACCCTAAAGATGGGCTTAACCTATCCCTTTGGCTAGTCCGCGTTCTTCTGCATTTTATGCAATCGGCGCCCGGTCACCCCTTGAAAATCACGTCGTTTCCTTGCTGACCGGCAGGGCCAGGGGGCCATAGATGATTAGCCCGGGCTGGCTGACAGGACCTTGGCGCAGCATCTGCGCAAGCCCGTCGACGGTCGTGCGCACAAGGCGCTGCGTGGGGTGGCCCACCGCTTCGGCAAAGACCGCGGGCGTGGTGCCGGGCAGCCCGTGTTCGACAAGTCCTTGCGCCATCTTGGGAAAACTGCGCTGGCCCATGAAGACCACCGTCGTCACCGCCGGATCGGCAAGCGCCGCCCAGTTGATGTCGCCGGGCAGCTGCCCCGTCACGTCGGCGCCCGTCACGAACTGCACCCGGCGCGCGGTCAGGCGGCGCGTCAGGGGCATGCCGATGGCCGCCGCCGCCGCGCTGGCTGACGTTACGCCAGGCACGATCTCGAAGGGGATATTTGCCTGCGTCAGGGCAATCAGCTCTTCCTCCAGGCGCCCGAAGATGCCCGCATCGCCCGATTTCAGCCGCACGACCCGCTTGCCGGCGCGGGCGTGCTGGATGATCAGCTCGTTCACCGCCTCCTGCTTGGCCGAGGGACGCCCCGCGCGCTTGCCCACCGCGATCAGTTCCGCATCGGGCCCCGCATGATCCAGCACCGGACCGGATGCCAGGTCGTCGAACAGCACCACATCCGCCTGCGCCAAGAGTCGCGCGGCCTTCAGCGTCAGCAGTTCGGGATCACCCGGCCCCGCCGAGACGAGCGAGACGAAACCGGGGCTGGGGGCATGATCGGGCAATGTCTGGGGGCCTCTGCATCGGGTGTGGGGACAGCTATACCACCCCGCGCGGGTGTGACAATGCCGCGCATCGGGAATGCAAGTTGCGGATGCGATGAAACTTTCCACGCGGTGATGCGTGATGTCAGGACAGGCAACAAGGAGAATGCGATGACGGTGATCTGCTGGTTCAGACGGGTGCTGCGGCTGGACGACCACCCCGCCCTTGTCGCCGCCGCCAAGGATGGTGCCGTGATCCCGCTGGTCATCCTGGACCCTGCCGAAGCCCGCGACCACCCCGCCAGCGCCCAACGGCAGGCAATGTCCCTGCCCCGCCTGGAAGCCTCGCTGCATCAGCGCCACAGCAAGCTGATCGTGCGACGCGGCGATCCGGCCGAGGTTCTGGAACAGATCGCCCGTGAAACCGGTGCCAGCGCGGTTCACACCACCGTCGGCTTCCCCTTTGCCAGCGATTACGGATTGCAGGCTGCGGTCGAACGGGGCGGCGCGACGCTGCACCTGCATGAACTTGCCGATCTTGTGCCGCGGGCATCGGTGCTGACCAAGACCGGCGGCGTCTACAAGGTCTTTACCCCCTTCTGGAAGGCCGTGCGCCAGACCGACATCGCCCCGCCCCTGCCCGCGCCCAGCCTGTCGTCCCCCGACCGCTGGCCCGAGAGCGACGGCACCGACTGGCCCGAGGCCCGCGCCGCCATGGACCGTGGCTGGGACATCGTCGCCGACCACATCCGCCCCGGCGAGGATGAGGCCATGACCCGTCTGGACGAATTCCTGGACGGCACCCTGCCCGACTACAAGGAACACCGCGACCATCCCTGGCGGCCACGCGCGACCTCGAACTTGTCGGATGCGCTGGCCGTAGGCGAGATCAGCGCCCGCCGCATCTGGCACCACTGCCAGCCTGCCCTTCAGGACGGCCAGCGGGGGATCGATCATTTCCTGTCCGAACTGTGCTGGCGCGAATTCGCCCGTGAATTGTTCCACGAAGCCCCCGACATGGCCAGCACCCCTTGGCGCGAGGAATGGACCGATTTCCCATGGAAACGCGACAACAATGACGCGCGGGACTGGCGGCGCGGGATGACAGGCGTGCCGATGGTCGATGCCGGCATGCGCGAGCTTTATGTCACCGGCCAGATGCACAACCGCGTCCGCATGATCACCGGCAGCTATCTGACCAAGCATCTGCTGACCGACTGGCGCGTGGGGCTGGACTGGTTCGCGCACTGCCTGATCGATTGGGATGCGGCCTCGAATGCGATGAACTGGCAATGGGTGGCGGGTTGCGGGCCAGATGCCTCACCCTTCTTCCGGGTCTTCAACCCCGAAACCCAGGCCGAGAAATTCGACGAGAAAAGCCGATATCGCGACCATTGGCTGCAGCCCGACGCCGAGGGCGCCAAAGAGTTCGCCGCCGCCACCCCCCGGTCGTGGAAGATCGACCTGACGCATAAGCCCACCCCCGCCATTTCCCTGGCCGAGGGTCGGCAACGCGCGCTTGACGCCTATGAAACCGTGAAATCCTGAAGGAACATCCGATGCAAATGGTCATCCTCTATGTCTCGACACTGGTCATCTTTCTGGCGGTGGATGCGGTGGGCATCAGCAAGCTGATCCGCCCGGTCTTTGAACGCCATGTGGGCGACCTGCTGGCCGATCCCTTCCGGATCGGTCCGGCGGCGTTCTTCTATTCGCTCTATATCGTGGGTATGCTCTATTTCGTGTCGGTTCCGGCATTGAAGGCGAACCAGCCCGTGCAGGCGTTGATCGGCGGGGCGCTGATCGGGTTGATGTGCTATGGCACATATGAATTCACCAATCTTGCCACGCTGCGCCCGTGGTCGTGGGAGCAGGTCATCACCGACACGCTGTGGGGTGGTGCGCTGACGGGTGCGTCGGCTTGGGCCGGGGTGATGATTACGCGCTGGTTCGTCTGATGCAGGCGCTGGTCATCGGGGCATCGGGCGGCATCGGCGCCGCCCTGTGCGACCGGCTTCGCGATGCAGGGGCCGATGTCACGGGCTTGTCGCGCAGCGCGGACGGGCTGGACGTGACGCGTCCGGATACGCTGCGCGATCACGCCGCGCGGCTGTCCGACAGGCGGTTCGACCTGATCTTCAATGCTACGGGCGCGCTGGTCGTCGGCGGGCATCAGCCCGAAAAGACCATGGACGCGGTGGATGCACAGGCGATGGCGGCGCAATTCGCGCTGAATGCGACGGGGGTGGCGCTGGTCATCGCGCATTTCGCGCCCTTGTTGGCCAGCGACCGGCGATCGGTTCTGGCTTCGCTGTCGGCGCGGGTCGGATCGATCGGGGATAATGGCTTGGGGGGATGGGTGTCCTATCGCGCCGCCAAGGCCGCCCAGAACCAGATCATCCGCACCGCCGCCATCGAATATCGCCGCCGCAACCGCAACGCCATTCTGGTAGCGCTGCATCCGGGCACCGTGGAAACGCCGCTGACGGCCAGATATGCCGCCCGTTATCCGACCATCACGCCCGATGACAGTGCCGAGGCGCTGCTGGCGGTCATCGACAGGCTGAGCCCCGATGACACGGGCAGTTTCCGCGACTGGAAGGGCCAAGTGGTCCCGTGGTGATCTAACCCTGCAGATAGGGTTCAAACAACGCGCTGATCTGCGGACCACCGGGCTTGGTGAAGGACCCCCAGCTGCCAAGGATCGCGCCATCCGGGCCGATCAGGACCTTGTTGAAATTCCACTTGGGCACGAAACCCGTCTGCTGCCGAACCCAGGCGTAAAAGGGGTGAACCTCGCCCTTGGCCACCGGCAGGATGTCGGTCATCGGCAGGGTGATGCCATATTCCATCTGGCAATATTCGCTGACCTCCTTGCCGCTGGCCAGTTCCTGATTGAAATCATCCGAAGGGACGGCCAGCACCACCAGCCCGCGATCGCCATAGGCGTCATGCAGCGCCTGCATGTCGGTCAGCTGCCCCGCAAAACCGCAAAGCGAGGCCGTGTTCACCACCAGGACCGGCTTGCCCCGCCAATCGGCCGTGTCGTATTCGCCTCCGTCGATCGAGGGAAAGCGAAAGGCCGGCGCATCGGCCGCGCGGGATGCGACGCTGGTCAGCCCCATGGCCGAGATGACCGTGGCCAGCGACAGGAACAGGCGGCGTTTCATCTTGCTTGTCCTTTGCGTTTCAGCCCCATCGCCGCGCGGGCGGCCAGTGCGATCGCACCGATCAGGGCAAGAATGACGATCACCGTATTGCCGCTGGCAAGGTTGGCGACAATGATTCCGATCAAAGCCCAGATCACCGCGGCGGGATAGGCCCATTCTTCGGGCCGCATCGTCATAACGGTCAGGGCGACGGCACAGATGCCGATCAGGCACAGGATGGCGGCCATCTGCTGGGACAGGATGCCATGCCCCGCCAACCAGATGCCGATGGATACCCCCGACGCTGCCGTCAGCCAACCCGCGTAGAGGGCGACGGGCCGCCCTTCCAGCCAGAGATCGCGTCGGCCCGCCCACAGCATGGCCACGATGGCCGACACCATCATCACCAGGATCATCAGCGTTGCCAGACCGGGCAGCACCTGCGCGACGGGGATCCACAGGAAACCCACCGCAAGGCTGATCAGCAGGGCGGGGCGCATGGTGGCCCAGTCCTCGTCATCGGCCCGCCGCCACAGCCCGTATGCCGCGCCTAGGATCAGCCACAGATAGATCACGCCCCAGATGGAAAAGGCCCAGCCTGCAGGCTGCACGGGCGGGTTTTCCTGCGGGATCGGGAACAGGTCGGCATCATAGCCCGCAAAGCCCGGAAAGATCACAGGCGACAGCGCGAAGGCGATTGCCGCGATCAGCACAAGGATGGCCCAGCTGCGGTTGGTCATGGATCAGTCCTCGCGGCTCAGCCGTCGGGTCAGGCGCATCGACAGCGCATAGGGCAGCGCCCGGATCAGCTTCAGCGACCGCGTCAGGCGATGGGGAAAGTGGATCTCGAAGCTGCCGCCCTCAAGGCCCTTCATGATGGCCTTGGCGGCTTCCTCGGGCTTGATGATGGCGGGCATCTTGAAATCGTTCTTTTCGGTCAGCCGCGTTTCCACGAAACCCGGACAGATCAAGCGGATGTCCAGATCGGTCCGTTCCGCCCGCAGCGATTCCGCCAGGTTGATGACCCCCGCCTTCGACGCCGAATAGATCTGCCCCTGCGGCAACCCGACATAACCTGCCACCGATCCGGTCAGCGCCAGCTGTCCGCCCGCGCGCAGGACCTTGGGGCCGATCTGGGCGATGTGAAAGCTGCCGGTCAGGTTCACGGTGACGATCTGGGCGGCCTTGTCGGGGTCCAGATCGGCGATGCGGCCAGGATCGTACATGGCGGCCAGATGCACGATTCGGTCGACGGGACCATCGGCGCTGATGGCATCGGCTGCGGCCTGCACGCTGGCGCGGTCGGCGACATCCAGCACCTGCACATCGGCACGGCCCAGCTGGGCGGCCAGCTTTTCCAGCGGCTCGCGACTGCGGGCGGACAGGATCACATGCGCGCCGCGCGCCGACCAGGCCTTGGCCAGCGCCTGCCCGATTCCGTCGCTTGCGCCGATGATCCAAATGCGTTCGGGGGTCTTGTCGCTGCTCATATCCGGCCCTTCCGGTGAAATTGGATCAACAGGCCGATCGCCAGCGCACGCAGCACCAGCGGCAGACCCGCATAGATCCAACGCAGCGCGTCCAGCGCCTGTTCCGGGTTCGATGCCGCAGGACGAAACCCCGCCCGCGCCAGCAGCGGCAGCGCGATGGCCCCCGCCAGCGCCAGCGCCGCCTTGGTCAGGAAGGCCAGCCCCGCATGGGCGCGGGTGGCGGCGGCGGCGCTGCCCGTGGCCCCGATCCGCGCCGACAGGATCGCCGGCGGCAGGACCAGATCCGCACCGAAGGTCAGGCCCGTCACCAGGCAGATGACAAAGAACAGCCCCACGGTCCCCGGCCCCAATGCCAAGGCACCCGCAAACCCGGCGATCGACAGGATCAGCGCGCCCGTCCAGACCGGCACGGCGCCGAAACGCCCGCCCAGATGCCCCGCCATGGCCGCCCCCGGCAGGGCCGCCACGAAATAGGCGAGCAGGAAGGCCCCGGCCAGATCCTCGGCCCCCAGAAGGTCGCGGACCAGCATCAGGATCAGCGCCGCAGGAAAGGCTGCCGACAACAAGACCAGCCCCGCCACCGCATAGAAGGGTCCAAAGGCGCGCAGGCCCGGCGGGGCGGCATCGGGCGCGGCCTGCAGGTCGAAACGCGCGCCTTGCCGCCATCGCAGGAACAGGGGCAGGCAGATCGCCATGCCAATCGCCAGCACCCCTGCCAGTGCCATCAGCGATGCCTGGCGTCCCACCACCACGGCCAATCCGGCGGGCAGCGACACCGCCAGGATCAGCCCCGCCAATCCAAAGCCTTCGCGAAAACCGCTGATGCGGGACTTGGCGGCGGGCGCATCGCGCCAGACCCCGCCATAGGTCATCAGGTTCACCGAAATCAGGCTGTGCCCAAGACTGGCCAGCACCATCATCAACCCGAACCAGACCAGCAGCGGCAGGCCCATCGGCGCAAACAGGCCCGCCACACCGGCCACCAGCGCCACCGCGCCCGCCACCATCATCGCGGGACGCGCCCGGGGCCAGCGGTCGCCCGCCCAACCGACCAGCGGGTCCTGCACCGCGTCGACCGCGCGCAGGGCGGCCAGCACGACCCCCAGGGCCGCCAGCCCCACGCCCAGATCGGCGGCATAGAAATCGGGCGCGTGGATATAAAGCGGCAGCCCGCCAAAGGCCAGGGGCGCGGCCAGCGCGCCATAGGCCAGAACCTCGGCCCGCGGTGGATCCGCTGGCCGGGGGCCGTCACGCATGGGCAAGACGGTATTGGATCACGTCGGTGCGCCCGACCTCGAACGACGCTGCGCAGGCGGCCAGATAGAAGCGCCAGACGCGGATGAAGGCATCGTCGAAACCCAGGCTGCGGATCTGCGGCAGGGCCGCGTCGAACCGCACCAGCCATTCGCGCAGCGTGCGGGCATAGTCGCGGCCAAAGCCGAAGCTGTCCTCGACCCGCAGGCCGGCGCGGGCGGCCTCGGCCTGGAACCGTGTGGGGGACGGCAGCATGCCGCCCGGAAAGATGAAGCTGCGGATCATGTCCGGGCCGCTGCGATAGCGGTCGAAATAACGGTCGGCCACGGTGATCGTCTGGATCATCGCCCGTCCCTTGTCGGCCAGCACATGGCCCAGCTTGCCGAAATAGACTGGCCAGAATTTCTCGCCCACGGCCTCGAACATCTCGATCGACACGACGTGGTCGTATTTCCCGGCCTCGTCGCGGTAATCCTGCAGCGCGATGTCGGCCCCCTGCCCCAGACGGTTGCGCGCATATTCGGCCTGTTCGACCGACAGCGTCAGGCCCTTGGGCGCGAAATCGCCGCGTGCCATGGCCCGTTCGGCGAAACCGCCCCAGCCGCAGCCGACCTCCAGCAGGCGGCCCGAATTGCCCGACAGGTTGTCGATGATGCGGTCGTATTTGCGATGCTGGGCCGCGGTCAGGTCGTCGCCCGGCGCATAGATGCCCGAGCTGTAGGTCATGCTGTCATCCAGCCACAGGCCATAGAACTGGTTACCCAGGTCGTAATGCGCCTGGATGTTGCGACGCGACCCGGCCTTGGTGTTGCGGTTGAAGAAATAGAGCGCCTTGGTCGCCATCGCCTGCAACCGGTTGCCATAGATATAGCGGTCCAGCACGTCCTCGTTCAGCAAGGCGACGGTCAGCAGAGCTTCCAGATCGGGGGTGTCGCACCAGCCGTCGCGATAGGCTTCGGTCATGCCGATGTCGCCCTTGGCGGCCAGCGCGGGCACCATGCGCCAGTCATGGATGATCAGATGCGCGTCAGGGCCGGGATGGACGCCGCCAAAGGCATGGATGGCGCCATCGGGCGTAGTGATGGTCAGCGTGCCGCGTTCGATACGCTCGGCGGTTTCCAGGAACTGGCGTGACAGTCGTCCTTGCAGCAGCATCGTTATTCGTCATCCCCTGTCATGTGATCCCTTGCCGCGGTCCAACGCGGTCGCGTCCGAGGCCCTGACGGCCTTCTGCGCGGGCTTTCTCAAGTAACGGACGCCCCGTCCGAAAAGTTGCGCGGCCTGCCAGTGGATCAGCGCCATGATCCGCTGTGCCTGAAGCGGGCGACGCAGGGCGGCGGCCCGGACACCGCGCCGCGTCATGGCCCGCGCGGGCCCCACCATCGAAGTCCCCAGCCGCACCGTCCCATCCGCGCCGATCCAGTCGACCCAGGCCCCGAAACGATCCGGCCCCGCATCGAAGCGGAAGACATAGCGCCCCGATCGCGGCAGGAAGGGCGAGACGTGAAACAGCTTCTCGCCCGTCAGCCGGTCGCTGCGCGTGATCGGACCCCGATCGGGGCGGTGGCACAGATAAAGGTGACGTTCCCCGAAGGTGTTCGAGACCTCGGCCAGGACGGCGCGCAGATCGCCCGCATCGTCGCGGCACAGCCAGAAGCTGACCGGGTTGAACCCGTATCCCGACGTGCGCGGCGTGGTGACCAGCGTGACGTGGCGGGCCTGCGACAGCCCGGCGGGTTCCAGCAGCCCCATGATGAAGCCCTGCAACGACGATCCGTCCCGCGCGCCGAAATCGCGGCGGCGAAGCTGCCACACCGCCGCACGGTCCACCGCGACGGGCAGATCGCCCGCGTCGAACCCCGCCACCGGCACCGCCAGATAGGTCGCGCGATAGTGGAAGTCGCGCGCCACATCGCCCCGCCGGCCATGCCAGATGCGGGTGTCGATCAGCGCGCCTTCCCACAGATCGGTCATGCAGCCTGCGCCTCCTCGGCCCAGGGGTCGATCCCCAGGGGCCATTCGATGCCCATGGCCTGTGCGACGCGCAGCGCCGACAGCAGGCCATCCTCGTGGAAGCCATAGCGCGTCCAGGCGCCCGCGTGATAGACTCCGCCGCGCCCTTGGATCGAGGGCAGCCGCCGTTGCGCGGCCATGGCGGCATCGTCGAATTGCGGATGGGCCAGCATCGCCTGGTCGTGGATGTCGCGCGGTTCGAATTCGGGGTTCAGCGTCACGATCAGGGGTTTCGGCGTCTCCAGGTTCTGCAGGCGGTTCATCCAGTATGACAGGCTGATCGGCCGGTCCGGCACGGGGCGGCGTTCCTGCGTAATGTAATTCCACGACGCCCATGCCGCACGGCGACGCGGCATCAGGCGTTCGTCCGAATGCAGCACCATGCGGTTGGGCTGGGTGCGAAAGGCACCCAAGATGGCCCGTTCCTGCGCGTCGGGATGATCCAGCATCGCAAGGTTCTGGGGGGCATGGGCGGCAATGACGACGCGGTCGAATTCCTCGGGGCCGCGGGGGGTGACGACGGTGACGCCCTGCGGATGGCGGATGACCTTGAAGACCGGCGCACCCAGGCGCAGCTGCCCGCGCAGCCCGGCGGTGATGGCCTGCACATAGGCGCGCGACCCCCCCGTGACCGTC
This sequence comes from Paracoccus sediminilitoris, assembly GCF_003259195.1. Taxonomy (GTDB): domain Bacteria; phylum Pseudomonadota; class Alphaproteobacteria; order Rhodobacterales; family Rhodobacteraceae; genus Paracoccus; species Paracoccus sediminilitoris. The sequence continues at coordinate 263,560 of NZ_QJPK01000002.1, read as the reverse complement.
AGCCAGTCCGGCTGGCCGCTGACCGACAAGAGGCCGTGATTGTCAAAGAACCGCACAAAGCTGGCCGCCGGGAAATCCAGCATGTCGCCCGAAGGCGTGGACCAGATGGCGCCGGAAATCGGCTGCAGGAACATCTCGCGGAAGTCGCGGCCAAGGCGCAGCCGGTCCAGCATCTGGCCAAGGGACAGCCCGCCATCCTGGTATCCATGTGCCTGACGGAAGAACCGCAGGATGTCGCGCAGCATCATCAGGTGGCGGGGGTCCAGCGCCCGGATCTTTTGCGCAAACAGCGCCGCTGTCGTGGCGGTGCCGTATTCGTATCGCCCGCCGCCGAAACTGGCCGAGAACGTCATGTCGGATTTTTCCAGGGCCACGCCCAAGTGCTCCAGCATGGGAGTGAACAGCGGATAGGTTCGCCTGTTGCAGACGATGAAGCCGGTATCGACGGGGGTGCCCAGGGCCTCGACGGTGCGGGCATGACCACCGGGGCGGGTCTCGGCCTCGAACAGGGTGACGTCGTGATGCGGGTCCAGCAGCCAGGCGGTCCCCAGCCCCGAAATGCCGCCCCCGATGACGGCGATGCGGGCGCGGGGGCCCGGGCTGGACATTCGGGGGGCGGGGCGGAACTGGGTCGGGTCGGTCACTGTCTGTCTCCTGCTCTTGGTGCCAAGACACGGACAGGGCCGGGAAAAGGTTGCACCCTGCGACTTCGGGGGGTCGGCGGTCGGAAAGTCAACCACGATTGCGCAAACCCGTTGAAAGCGCGAAACTGTTGCCATCGTTGGGCGAAAGCTGCATTGATGGAAACCGATACCCGTCCCGGCGCGACAACGCGCCGCGGCAAGATGCGGACGAACATGACGCTTAAGGAATTCGCCAAGCTGGTCGGCATGTCGCAGACGACCGTCAGCCGGGCGCTGAACGGCCACCCCGAGGTCAATGAACGCACCCGCGCCCGCCTGATCGAGGCCGCGCGCCTGCACGGCTACAGCCCCAACGCCCATGCGCGCTTTCTGGCCACGGGTCATGCCGACATCATCGGCTGCGTCATCCCCGTCACCGGCCGCAATGAGATCGTGAACCCGATCTATGCCGATTTCCTGGCCGGCGTGGGCGAGGAATGCGCCGCCCGCCGCTTTGACATCAACCTGTCGATGGTCCCCGACGACGATCAGGCGCAGGCCTATCGCGGGTTGAAGTCCAAGGGCATGATCGGCGGCGTCATCGTCCAGTTCCCGCGCCATGACGACACGCGGCCCGCGCTGCTGGACAGCATCGGCCTGCCATACGTGGTGCATGGCCGGGTCAGCGAACATTCCGGCCCCTATTCCTGGGTGGACGTGAACAACCAGCGCGCCTTCGAACGGGCGACGGGGTTCCTGCTGCAACTGGGTCACCGGCGCATCGCCCTGCTGAACGGGGACGAGCGGTTGGATTTCGCCCATCGCCGGCGCCAGGGCTTTGCCAAGGCGATGCGCGATGCGGGGCTGTCGCCCGCGCCGCAGATGATGGTCTCGGCCGAGATGACGGCGGCTTACGGCTATGCCCAGGCGCTGCGCCTGCTGGACCTGCCGGAACCGCCCACCGCGATCCTGTGTGCCGCGACCACCATTGCCACGGGCATCCGCCAGGCCGCCGAGGAACGCGGCCTTGTGCTGGGTCGCGACCTGTCGGTGGTCACCTTCGACGACGACCTGTCCTATTATGCCAATCGCGACACGGTGCCCTATTTCACCGCCATGCGGTCGCCCGTCCGCCTGGCGGGACAACGCTGCGCCGCCCGCCTGATCGAGCGGGTGGGCAACAAGGACGCCCCCCATGTCGAGGACCTGCTGGAGGCAGAGCTGGTCGTCGGTCGTTCCACCGCGCCGCCGCTCTGACCGGCGTCAGGCGGTCACCTGCGCCGCCGCCGCGCGCAGGGTGGCCTCGTGGCCCGTGCCCAGGATCTGACCCTCGGCCATCAGGTCGGCGATGCGGGGATCGGGTGCGAAAAGCGGCAGCAGCACATCCGCGTCATCCAGCCGCCGCAGCGCCCGCGCCAGAACCGTAACCTGCGCCTGGTCCAAACAGCCGAAACCCGACAGCCCTCGCAGCCGCTCCGCGATGATCGAGGGATAGACCTCGGCCAGGACCACCGGCGCATCCTGCCAGTCCTGGAAGGGCCAGACCCGCGCATCCTGCCGGTCGCGCAGCCCCGCCAGCCAGGGAATGCCCGTCAGGCTCTGGGCGCCGACGCTGCCCGCCCCTGCCAGTTGAAAGGCCGATTTCGGCCGCGCCCCGGTGATGGTCGTTTCCGTGGCGCGGTGGTCGCGCAGGTCAGGATGCGCGGGCGGCTTCAGCCGCGGCAGATCCGCGATCTGGACCTTGCGCCCGTTGCCCCAAAAGACCGGCTGCCCGATCTGGCGGTTCATCTGGGCGGCGATGTCGCGATAGTTGCTGGCGTTGGTGCCGTCATCGTGATGCAGGGCCGACAGGTGGTCCCACAGCGCCATGGCCCGCCCCTGCCCCGTCACCATCGCCGCCAGCCCCGTCGGGTGGCCAAAGGCGAAATCCACGCCGATCAGCACCCGATGCCCCGCCTTGCGCGCCCGCGACAGCTGACAGCCCAGCATCTTCCACGCCCGCTGGCGGGTTTCGGGATTGGCCGCATCGCCCGCATCGCTGCCGATCCAGATGGAATTCGCGCCCCGGCAGGGTTTGCCCGCCGCCGACCAGTCGACGATCAGGATCCGGTCAAAGCGCGGCAAGCCGGGCCTCGGTCAGGGCCAGATCCTGCGGCGTGTTGATATTGGCGAAGGGATCAAAGGGGGCGGCGTCCCAGATGGCCTGCACGGCCCCGTGGCGCGCGGTGAAGCTGCGCACCCGCCCCTGGCCCTGCGCCAGCGTGGCGCGCAGGTCATCCCGCAGGTCCACCGGCCACAACCCGAAGGTGGGGTGATCGCGCAAACCCGCGCCATCCCGCGTCGCGGCCAGCGCCAGGCCCTGCGGCCCTGCGGCCCCGGCCAGCCCCACCACCAGGTCGCGGGGAAACAGCGGCGTGTCCCCCGCCACCGTCACCACTTGGCGCGCGCCCGTCGCGGCGGCCCAGTCCATCGCCACCAGGATGCCCGCCAGCGGTCCGGGGAAATCGGGCAGGCTGTCGGGCAGAACGGGCAGGTCGTATGATGCAAAGCGGGCGGGATCGCCATTGGCGTTCAGCGCCACCGGCCCGCCCTGCCCGTGCAACCTGTCCAGAATGATCGACAGCAGGCTTTGCCCGCACAAGCTCAGCAACGGCTTGTCCAGACCGCCCATCCGGGTGGCCCGTCCGCCTGCAAGAATGACGACCGGAATCTTCATGCCCCATCCTTGAACCGAGCAGATCGCCGGGGCAAGCGCTATTGCCAGCCTATTCTTGACATCTTTACTAAGATTACGGTATCGGCATGGGAAACCCCGCATCCGGGCCCTGCCGGCCTGCCTTTCACGCCTGCCGCGGCCATGCGCCGCCCCAGCATTCAGGAACCGACCCATGACCGAACTCGGGACGACATTGGCCTCCATTCCCCTTTTCGCGATGATCCGCGACGGCGGTTGGACGATGTGGCTGATCGCCGCGCTGTCGGTGATCCTGCTGGCGGTGGTGCTGTGGAAGGTGCTGTCGCTGTGGCGGCTGGGGGTCTGGGGCGGGCGGCATTCGCGGCGCGCGCTGGAGCTGTGGGCGCAGGGCGACCGCCGCGCGGCGCTGGACCAGGTGCGGGGGCGTCCCTCGGCGCGGGCGCGCGTGGTGCAGGCTGCCATCGGCACCTCGCTTGATCCGGCCTTCGACGATCAGGCCGCGCGCGAGGAAACCGCACGCGTCGCCCGCCAGACCTTGTACCGGTCCCGCGAAGGCCTGCGCGCGCTGGAGCTGATCGCCACCATCGCGCCGCTTCTGGGTCTGCTGGGGACGGTTCTGGGCATGATCTCGGCCTTCCAGGTGCTGCAGACCTCGGGGAACCAGGCCGATCCGTCCGATCTGGCAGGCGGCATCTGGGTGGCGCTGCTGACGACCGCGGCGGGCATGGCGGTCGCCATCCCCGCGGGCGTGGCGCTGTCCTGGTTCGAAAGCATCAGCGACCGCCTGCAATCGGACCTGGAGGACCTGGCCACCCGCGTCTTCGTCAAGCGTGACGCCGCCCCTGCCCGCGCCCGGCTGCTGCAGGCCGCGGAATGACCCAGGGCGGCTTCGACCTGGGACCGCGCCGGCACCCGCGACGAATGTCGCTGACGCCGATGATCGACGTGGTCTTCCTGCTGCTGATCTTCTTCATGCTGGCATCGCGCTTCGGCATGGATGTCGCCCTGCCCATCGCGGGCGGAGCCGAGGGTCAGGCCACCGAATGGCAGGGCGCGCCGCGCCTGGTCGACGTGACGCCCGACGCGATCCTGCTGAACGGCACGGCGATGGCCCGGCCCGACCTGGTCGCGGCGCTGTCCGACCTGCTGCCCGAACCCGGCGATGCCGTCATCCTGCGCCCCCGCGACGGGGCCGACCTGCAGCGACTGGTCGGCGTCATGGACGATCTGCGCGCGGGCGGCATCACCAACATGATCCTGGTGGAATAGCCCATGCATATCGACATGCCCAGGCGCAGGCCGCGCGGCGAATCGATCATCCCCATGATCAACGTCGTCTTCCTGTTGCTGATCTTCTTTCTGCTGACGGCGCAGATATCGCCCTCAACGCCGTTTCCCGTGACGCCGCCGGACAGCCGGTCCGATCTGCGCACGCAGGCGCAGGACGTGCTCTACGTGTCGGCCACCGGTGAGCTGGCCTGGAACGAGGCGCGGGGCGAGGATGTCTGGCCGCTGATCGCCGCCCGCACCGACACCCTGCCCGTTCAGATCCGCGCCGATGCCGCCACCCCCGCGCTCAGCCTGGCCGCCTATCTGAAACAGCTGCGCCAGGTGACCGATGCCGGGGCGCAGCTGGTCGTCAACAAGGGTCAGCCATGATGTCGCTGCGGATGTTGGAAACGGCGGGCTTCTTCACCATCGCGGCGGCGCTGCACGTGTCGGCGGCAGCGATGATGCTGCCGCAGGACGAGCTGGAAAAGGGCGCCGCGATGGATGCCCCGCCCGCATCGCTGGCGGCGGGCGGACCCGAAGCGCAGGCCCTGGTCGAGGCATGGGAGACCGAGCCCGACACGGCCGAGCAGCCCGAACAGGTCCAGCCCGAACCCGAGAGCGCGGACCTGCCCGACGCTTCGGTCGAAGAGGCACCGCAGATGGCCGCGTTGCCCGACATGGCCCCGCCCATGCCGACCGCCGCGCGTCCGAACCTGCCGCCCCCGCCCGAGCTGGAACCAGTGCCGGAACCAGAGCCGGAACCCGAACCCCGGATCGATCCCGCGACGCTGGACCTGCCCGACCTGCAGCAGATGACCCCGCCCGACATCAAGCCCGACACCGCGCTGGTGGCCTCGGCTCGTCCCGACCGCAAGCCCGCCCGTCCCAAGCCGCAGCCCAAAGTGGAACCGCAACCCGAAACCCAGGCACGCCCGGAACCGGCCAGCCCCGCACCCGCACGGGCGGCCGAGGCCCAGCCCGCGCGCCGTCAAGGGAATGGCGGGACCAGCCAAGCCTCGGGTCAGGGGGGCGGAGGCGGCGGCGTCAGCGCCCAGACCCGCGCCAACCTGAAGGCCCAATGGGGGGCGCAGATCAACCAATGCCTGGCCCGCCAGTTGTCGCGGATCAGCGGCGGGCGCGGCCAGCAGGTGAATATCGACGTGACGGTGGCCCGCAGCGGCCAGATCCAAGGTGCCTCGCTGGCCGGTTCGACCGGGAACGCGCGCGTCGATCAGCAGATCCAGCGTGCCCTGCAGCGCACCGGCAGATGCCCCGCCGCCCCCGCCGGCGTGACCGAGGCCGCGGTCGCCTTCCGCCAGCCCTTCGCCCTGCGCTGAGGCCCCGGCTCAGGCGTGATGCAGCACCAGTGGACGGTCCTTGTGCCGACCCACGGTGATCGGCGCGTCATACAGATCCGACAGCACGGCCTGGGTCAGGACGGCATCGGGCGTGCCCTGGGCCACGATGCGGCCGTCCTTCATGGCGATGACGTGATCGGCCCATGCGGCGGCATAGTTGATTTCATGCACGACCAGACCGACGCTGCGGCCCTGCCGATCAACCAGGTCGCGCAGGCGCGCCATCAGCGCGCGGGCATGGGCCATGTCCAGGTTGTTCAGGGGTTCGTCCAGCAACAGCCATTCGGTGTCCTGGGCAAAGGCCATGGCAATATGAGCGCGCTGTGCCTGGCCGCCTGACACCTCGTCCAGGAACCGGTTCTGCAGGGGGGTCAGGCCAAAGGCATCGATGGCCTCTGCTACCTTGGCGCGGTCGGCGGGGCCGGGGCGGCCCTGATGATGGGGCCAGCGGCCAAAGGCCACCAGCTCGGACAGGCGCAGCCGGCTGGCGATGGCGGTCTGCTGGCCCAGGATCGCCATGACGCGGGCCAGATCGGCGGTGGGCGTGCGGGCCACGTCATGGCCGGCCACGGTGATGCGCCCCTGCTGCAGGGGTTCCAACCGTCCGACAAGGCGCAGCAGGGTGGATTTGCCCGCCCCGTTCGGCCCGATCAGCGCCGTCAGCCGACCCTTGGGAAAGCGGGTGGTGATGTCGTGCAGGATCTGCGTCCCGCCGATCTGGTGGCCAAGATTGCTGATCTGGATCATCGGATACGGCCTTTCAGCAGCAGATAGAGGAAGAAGAGCCCGCCCGCGAATTCGACGACCACCGACAGGGTGGCGGCCTGTCCCAGCACGCGTTCGAACAGCCACTGACCGCCGACCAGCAGGATGGCCGCGATCAGCCCGGCGGCGGGGATCAGCCCCGCGTGGCGCGCGCCTTGCAGCGCCCCATGCGCCATCCCCGCCACGATCAGCCCGAAGAAAGCCACTGGTCCCACCAGCGCCGTCGACACCGACACCAGCATCGCCACCAGCGCCAGCGTCGCCATGACCAGCCTGCGATGGCGCAGGCCCAGGGACACCGCCGGTTCGCGCCCCAGGGCCAGCACGTCCAATTGCGGTGCCAGACGGAGGGCGGTCAGCACAGCCCCCGCCGTCAGCACGCCCGCCACAGGCAGCAGGGCCGCATCGACGCGGTTGAAGCTGGCAAAGCTGACCGATTGCACGACGGCGAATTCATTGGGGTCCAGCACCCGCCCCAGGAACCCGGAAACGGACCGGAACAGCACCCCCAGGATCACCCCGGTCAGGATCATCCGGGGAATGTCGCGCGCGCCCCTGACCAGCAGCGTGCCGAACAGCGCCACCGACAGCACGGTCATCATGCCGACATCCGCCGCGAATTTCAGGCCCGCCGGCAGGCCCGCAAAGCCGGCATTGCCCAGGATCACCACCATCAGCGTCTGCATCAGCACGTACAGCGCGTCGAACCCCATGATCGATGGCGTCAGCACCCGGTTCGCCGCCACCGTCTGGAACAGCACCGTCGCCACGCCGATCGCCACGGCCACCGTGACCAATGCCGCCAGCTTGGTGGCGCGCAGCGACAGGATGAAGCCGCGATTGCCCGCCCCCAGCCCCTGGAACATCCACAGCGCCGAAAGCCCCGCCAGCAGGAGGGCCAGTCCGGCCAGCATCAGCGTCGCGCGCCTATCCATGGGCGGGCCTGCGATGCAGCAGCCACAGGAACAGGGCCGCACCCAGAATGCCCAGGATCATGCCGGCGGGCACCTCGTAGGGATAGATGACCAGCCGCCCCGCCAGGTCGCAGGCCAGCACCAGCACCGCCCCCGACAGCGCCACCACCGGCAGCGAGGCCCGCAGGTTGTCGCCCATCACGCGCGATACCAGGTTCGGCACCACCAGCCCGACGAAGGGGATCATCCCCACCGTGGTCACGACCATCGCCGTCACCACGGAAACCACCGCCAGCCCAAGCCGCATGACCGAGGCCGTGGAGAGCCCCAGCCCCGTGGCCACCTGATCGCCCAAGCCCAGAATGGCAAAGCGGTCGGCGGCGAACCATGCCAGTCCCGCCGCCCCCGCCGCGACCCACAGCAGTTCATAGCGCCCCGCGATCACGCCCGAAAATTCGCCGCTCAGCAGCCAGGTGCTGACATATTGCATCAGGTCGGTCTGCCAGCCGACAAAGGTCACGACCGATCCCAGCACCCCCGACAGAACCAGGCCCGCGATGGGGATCAGCATCACTTCGCGCACGGGCAGACGGCGGATCACGCCAAGAAACAGCCAGGTCGTCGCCATTGCCGCAAGGCTGGCCGCGATCATGCGCACCCACAGCGGGCTGGCCGGGAACAGGATGGTGACGCCCAGCAGGCCAAGGGCCGCGCCCTCGGCGGTGCCGACGGTGTCGGGGCCGACAAAGCGGTTGCGCACCAGCGCCTGGATCAGAACCCCTGCCACCGACAGCGCGGCCCCGGTCAGGGCCACCGCCACCGTACGCGGCAGGCGCGATTCCAGCAGGACCAGCATCGCGCGGCTGTCGCGAAAGATGTCGCGCAGATCGACATGGGCGGCCCCGACGGTCAGGCTGGCCAGCATCAGCGCGACCAGCGCCATCAGCAGGGCGGGCAGCGGGCGCATCAGCGGGTGGGGCTGTCGGTCAGTGCCTTGGTCAGCTGGTCCAGCGTCGCGATCAGCGACCCGTAACCGCCCGCCGCGATATAATTCGCCGCCGGGTCCAGATAGACGACCTGCCCCCTGGACCACGCCGTCGTCCCCGCCACCAGATCCGAGGTCAGCGTCGCTTGGGCGCCCTGCCCGTCCTCGCCGATGGCAGCCCCGCGATCGACGACCAGCAGCCAGTCGGGATCGGCCTCGGCGATGAATTCATGGGTGATGGCCTGCCCGTGGGTGGCCTCGTCCAGACCGGACGCGGCCTCGGCCAGGCCGGCGGCATCATAGATCCAGCCAAAGCGCGACCCCTTGCCATAGGCCGCCATCTTGGGACCGTTGGTCATCACGATCATCGCGGTGTCGTGGCCATGGGCGGCATCCTTCAGCGCGGCCAGCTTGTTGTCCAAGGTCTCGCGCATCTGCGCGGCGCGGTCCTGCTTGCCGAACAGCGTGCCATAGGCCTCGATGCGGGCGCGGGCCTCGGGCAGCAGGTCGGTGTCGATGGTCATGTCGATGGCAGGGGCGACCTGAGACACGGTCTGCAGCTGGGTCGAAGACCGGCCTCCGACGATGACCAGATCGGGTGTCAGCCCCGCCAGTGCCTCGAGGTCGGGTTCGAACAGCGTGCCGACAGGGGCGGCATCCTTGGCCCCTTCGCGCAGCGCCGGAACCATGATGTCGTCGATGGTGCCCGCAGGCGTCACGCCCATCGCCTGCAAAGTGTCCAGCGCCGCCATGTCATAGACGGCGACCCGTTGCGGGTTTGCGGGCAGTTCGACCGGACCCTGCGCGGTCTGGATGGTGACATCCTGGGCAAATGCGGCGGATGACAGGGCGACGGATGACAGCGTGACGGCCATCAGGCCGGACAGGGCAATGTGACGCATGACAGATCCTTTCATTGACGCGCGCCCATCCAACAGGCCGGACAATCGGGCGCGCAACCAAGGCCCTAGCGCGGCAGATGACCAAGGTAAAGAATGCCCGCGTGTTTTTGTCAGGTTACCGCGCCGATTTGTTGACAAATTTGGTTGGTCGCCCTAGCCCAAGGCGGATCGCCCCGATCGCGGGGCCGGATACCAAAGGATTCCGCCATGCAGATGACCGCAGATTTTCCCACCGAACGCGCCACGGGCCTGATGACCACGATGGGCAAGCATTTCGGCCACAAGATCCCGGTCACCCTGGCCGATAACCACGCGATCCTGACCTTCGAGATGGGAACGGCGCGCATCGCCACGACCGCGGATGGCCTGCATCTGGTCCTGGATGCCAGCGATGCCGAGGCGATGGAGAGCCTGCGCGATGTCATCGAACGGCACCTGCTGCGCTTTGCTCAGCGCGACGACCCAGCACCGCTGGCTTGGTCGACCCCCGCCTGACCGAACCCCGCCTGATCATCACGGGTATCAAAAATCTGCGGGACCCCGTCCTGCGGGTCCCATGCGACATGCCAGGCGCCCGTCAGGCCGCGCTTGTTCTTGGTCAGCGCCCAATGGTGGGCGGCCATGTCCCATCCCGCCCCCGCCAACGGCCTGCAATGCCAGCGGCTTTCGGTGGCATTGGACCCGGCCCCCGCCCCGATCATCATCAGGCCGGTCGTGCGCCCAGCCTCGGCCGCCAGCTGCAGCCGTCGCCCGGCGGTCAGGGACAGGGGCTTGGTCGGCTCGGCCAGGACGAAACCCGTCAGGCGCGCGCGCAGGGTTTCCTCGACCGCCCAAAGCAGATCGACCTCGGATCCGGCGCAGACCTGATACAGCCGCGCAGCCAGACCCTGCGGCAGCCCCGCCGGCAGGAACGTGCCCCGATCGCGCAGGGGTCGGACCCAGAAGACCGGCCCCGCATGGCGCGCGGCCTGAAAGATGGCAAAGGCATGACGACCCGCACCCTCGACCTCGTGGATGCGGGCAGGCACAAGCTGAAAGGGGTTCGGTTCAGGTGGCAGCATGATCGACCTTGGGCAGAAGGTGAACATTGCATGAACATCGCCTTGTTGAAAACCCGGCAAGGGATGAAATTGGGGCTTTTCATTCGCCCCCGCATGGCGTTCCTTGCCGGCCAGGAGGCGTGATGGTGCTTTATCTGGGACTGGATGGCGGCGGAACAGGCTGCCGGGCGGCAATCTGCGATCACGCCGGTCAGCTGCTGGGCCGTGGCGAAGGCGGGCCGGCCAACATCAATTCGGACCCGCAGGGGGCAACGGTCAGCATTCTGGCGGCCGCCACCGCCGCGATGGTGCAGGCCGGGGCGACCCCCGCCGATCTGGTGGCGGTGCTGGGTGTCGCGGGGGGCGGGCTTGCCCGACCCGCGGCCCTGATACGCAACAGCCTGCCCTTTGCCCGCACGCTGGTCGTCAACGACGCCGTCACCGCCGCAAGGGGTGCCTTGGGGACCGCCGACGGCATTCTGGTGGCGGTCGGCACGGGGTCTGTCCTGGCCGTGCAGCGGGGGGGCGATCTGCGCCAATATGGCGGGCGCGGCTTTCTGATGGGCGACGAGGGCAGCGGCGCCGTTCTTGGCCGGACCCTCTTGGCGCAGGCCATGCGCGCGGGCGATGGCTTTGCCCCCGACAGCCCGCTGCTGGCGGCAATCCGCGACGAATTCGGCGGCCATGACGGCATCATCGCCTTCGGCACCACTGCCAGCCCCGCCGATTTCGCGACCCTGGCCCCGCGTCTGATCGCCACCCAGGACCCCGAGGGGCAGCGCATCCGCGATCAGGCCGTGGCCCAGATGTCCGATGCCATTCGCGTATTGCAACAGGGGCAAGGCCTGCCGGTGGTCTGCCTTGGCGGGCTGGGGCCCTTCTATGCCGCGCGGCTGGCGCAGGATTGGGACGTGCGACCGGCCAAGGGATCTGCGGTCGATGGCGCGCTTGCCATGGCGCGGGACCTGAGGGGCACGGCATGACCCGCATCTTGGCCCCCGATCTGCTGTTCGATGGCACCGAACTGCACGAAGGCATGGCCGTCGCCATAGACGGCGACCGGATCACCAGCGTCACCCGTGCCGCCCCCAAGGGCGCCGAACCTCTCCCCGGCATTGTGGCCCCCGGCTTTGTCGACTTGCAGGTGAACGGCGGCGGCGGGCTGATGGTCGGGGCCGACACGGATGCCAATAAGCTGGCCCATATCTGCGCCGCCCATCGCGGGCTTGGTTGCGCGGGCGTGCTGCCGACGCTGATCACCGACCGCGCGGAGGTGACCGCCAGCGTCATCGAGGCCACCATCCAGGCTGCGCGCGCGGGCACGCCCGGCCTGCTGGGCCTGCACCTGGAGGGGCCGCATCTGGACCCCCGCCGCGCCGGTGCCCATGACCCCGCCCTGATCCGGCCCATGCAGCAGGACGACCTGGCGCGGCTCTGCGCCGCCGCCCGCGACCTGCCGGTGCTGATGGTGACGCTGGCCCCCGAATCGGTGACGCCCGACCAGATCGCGCAACTGACCCATGCGGGTGTGCTGGTCAGCCTTGGTCACAGCGATTGCAGCCTGGAAACCGCCCGCGCGAGTTTCGCCGCCGGTGCGCGCCTTGCCACCCATCTGTTCAACGCCATGAGCCAGATGGCCCATCGCGCCCCCGGCCTTGTCGGAGCGGTCCTCTCGGGCGAGGCCCATGCCGGACTAATCGCGGACGGTGTTCATGTCGATCCGGCGGCGCTGTCGGTGGCCCTGCGCGCGCGACCGTCGGGGCTGTTCCTAGTCAGCGACTGCATGGCCGTGGCGGGCAGCGACATGGACAGCTTCGACCTGCATGGCCGAACCATCCTGCGCCGCGAAGGCCGCCTGACCCTGCCCGACGGCACGCTGGCGGGGGCCGATCTGCGGCTGGACCGGGCGATACAGAACATCGTGGCGGCAGGGGCCGACCCCGCACGGGCGCTGGCCATGGCGACCAGCATCCCTGCCGCCCTGATCGGCGCGGATGACCGCTTCGGGCGTGTAGCGCCGGGTCGCAGGGCCGATCTGATCGTTCTGGATCACGACCTGACCCTGCGCGGCCCGCTGGCGGCCTAGGCGTCGCGGGCGATGATCTCCTCGACCTCAGGCGCCGGGACGAAGCGCCAGTTGCGGCGCGGCCCCGCCATGACGTTCAGGTAGTACAGCTCGAACCCATAGGGCGCGCCGCAGGGGTGATGGCCGCGCGGCACCAGCACCACGTCGCCATCCTTGACCGCCATCACCTCATCCAAGGTCCCGTCATCGGTATAGACCCGCTGCACGGCCCAGCCTTGGGCGGGGTTCAGGCGGTGGTAATAGGTTTCCTCCAGATAGGTGATGCGCGGGAAGTCGTCCTCGTCATGACGGTGGCTGGGATAGGAGGACCAATGACCTGCGGGGGTAAAGACCTCGGTGACCAGCAGGCTGTCGCAGTAATCCTCGGCCTCCATCGCGATATTGTTGATGTGGCGGGTGTTGCCGCCCTTGCCGCGTTGGGTCAGCGTGATGCCGTCGGGTCCGATGCGGCGGGCGGGATGGCCGCCACGACCGGGGGCGGCGCAGACGGCAATGACGCAATCGGTTTCAGCAGTGGCCGACCAGTCCTGCCCGTTCGGCACATAGAGACAATGCGGCGGGGTCTTTTCGAAGACGTCCATCCGTTCGCCCAGCACGCCCCAATCCTGCCCTGCGGCGGTAAAGGCGGCTTTGCCCTCGACCATGACCAGGATCACCTCGTTGCTGCCGGTCGCCTCGGCCGCGCTTTCACCCGCCCGCAGCCGATAGAGCGAGAACCCCACGTGCCGCCATCCGGCATCCTGCGCGGTGATCTGATGCACCTTGCCATGCTGCCCAAGGGGCTTTCGAAGAAGATGGCTCATGGGTTGCTCCTTGTATTTGGTCCCGTGGTGCGGCCAAGGGATCGCCCCCTTGGCCGCGTCATGTCGATCAGGCGGCCGCGTCGCGGTCCAGACCCGCGTCGCGTGCCATGCGGCGCAGGGCCTTATGCCCCATCGACTGATAGTGCAGCGGATCGCGGATGGCGCTGTCCTGTTCGGCCTCGATCACCAGCCAGCCGGAATAACCCGCCTTGGCCGCGACCTTCAGCACGGAGGTGAAATCGACGCAGCCCTCGACATCACCCGGCACGGTGAAGGCCCCGCGACGCACGCCCTCGATGAAGGACAGGCCCTGATCGCGGACCTGCGCCATGATATCGGGGCGGACGTTCTTGCAGTGGATATGTCCGACGCGGTCCATGTATTTGGCCGCGACCGCTTCCGGGTCGGCACCCGCAAAGGTCAGGTGGCCGGTGTCCAGCAGCAGATGCAAATCGGGTCCGGCGGCGGCCATGAAGCGGTCGACGTCATCCGCGCTTTCCACGCAGGTGCCCATATGGTGGTGATAGCAGGCGCGCACGCCCTGCCCCGCCGCATGGCTAGCCAGCGCGTTCAGTCCCTCCATCAGGCGGTCCCATTCCTCATCCGACAGGATGGGGCGGTCGTTCACCGCGACCTGATCGTTGCCATGCACCGTGTTCGAGCATTCGCACAGGATCACCACGTCGCTGCCCGCGCCCTTGGTCATGGCGATATGCACGTCCAGTGCCGCCATTTCCGTTTCCAGCGTCGCGCCGGTGGCCAGGATGTTGGTCGAATGCCAGCCGCCCACAAAGCGCAGTCCGTATTCGCCAAGTGCGGCCTTCAGCGCGCTGCCTTCGTTGGGCATCTTGTGGCCCTTTTCGATGCCGTCGAAGCCGATCTTGCGGCAATCGGACAGGCAATCGTCCAGCGACAGATGGGCGCCGATGCTGTGGTCGTCGTCATTCGACCAGGCGATGGGATTGGTGCCGTAAAGGATCATGGTCTTGTCCGTTCAGTTAAGCGTGGCCTGACGGCCCGCCTGTTCAAGATAGCGTTCGTGGGCGCGACGCAGGGCATCCGTATCGCCCACCTCGGGGACGGCGACGTCCCACCAATGGCCCGCATCGCCGAAACCTGGGCCTTCGGCGGCGGTCGTGTTGATGACGATGACGGTGGGGATGTCGCGCCCGCGTGCCGCCTCGATCTGGGCCTGAAGGTCCGCGATGTCGCGGGCCTTGACGGCATGCGCCCCCATGGCCCCGGCATGGGCGACGAAGTCGATTTGCGGCTGCACCTCGATCCGGCTGTCGACATACATATTGTTGAAGGGTGCGCCGCCGCAGCCCTGCTGCAAGCGGTTGATGCAGCCATAGCCGCGGTTGTCGGTCAGGATCACCGTGAAGGGGATCCGCCGCATCACCGCCGTGGCCAATTCGCTATTGGCCATCATGTAGCTGCCGTCGCCCACGAAGCACAGAACCTCGCGTTCCGGACGGGCCAGCTTCAGCCCCATCGCGCCGGCCAGTTCATAGCCCATGCAGCTGAACCCGTATTCCATGTGATAACCGCCCTGGCTGGGCTGCCACAGCAGCTTCAGGGCACCGGGCATGGTGCCTGCCGCGCACATGGCGATGCTGGCGGGGGTCGAGGCCCGCTGCACCGCGCCGATCACCTGTGCATCGGTCGGCAAACCGTCGCCCGTGGGCGCGGCGCAATGCGCGTCCACCGCCGCCAGCCATGCCGCGCGGCTGTCGGTATCGGCGGCATCGGCGCGGTATTCGCCAAGCGCGCCGCCCAGCTGTTCCAGCGCCACCTTGGCATCAGCCACCAGCGTGACCGAGCCGTGCTTGGCCGCGTCATAGGGCTGGACGTTGATGCTGACCAACCGCCCGTTGGCGAAGAGCGTTCGCGACCCGGTGGTGAAATCCTGCAGCCGCGTGCCGATGCCGATCACCAGATCGGCCTTGCCTGCCGCCGCATTCGCCGCAGCCGATCCATCGACCCCCGCCGCCCCGAAGTTCATCGGATGGTCCTGCGCCAGCGCCGATTTGCCGGCTTGGGTCTCGATCACCGGGATATTGTGGCGGGTGGCGAAATCGGCCAGCGTGGCCTCGGCACCCGAATAGATGACGCCGCCGCCCGCCACGATCACCGGCGCCTTGGCCGCGCGGATCAGGTCGGCCACCTGCGCCAGTTCCCGCGCATCGGGCGCAGGACGGCGGATGCGCCAGACGCGCGGTTCAAAGAACGCCTGCGGCCAGTCGTAGGCCTCGGCCTGCACGTCCTGACAGAAGGACAGGCAGACCGGCCCGCAATCGGCGGGATCGGTCATCACCCGCATGGCGCGGGGCAACGCGCTGAGCAGATGCTCGGGGCGGGTGATGCGGTCGAAATAGCGCACCACCGGGCGGAAGCAGTCATTGGCGCTGACCGTGCCGTCGGTGAAATCTTCGATCTGCTGCAGCACGGGATCGGGCCTGCGGTTGGCGAAGACATCGCCGGGGATCAGCAGCAGCGGCAGGCGGTTCACATGCGCCACCGCCGCGGCGGTGACCATATTCGTGGCCCCCGGCCCGATCGATGCGGTGATCGCCTGCGCCCGCCGGCGTCCATGACCCTTGGCAAAGGCGATGGCGGCATGGGCCATGGTCTGTTCGTTCTGGCCACGCCAGGTGGGCAGCGCGTCGCCGATGCCGTGCAGCGCCTCGCCCAGACCCGCGACGTTGCCATGGCCGAAGATCGCCCAGACCCCGTCGATGAAGCGTTCGCCGTCCTCGGTCATCTGCACCGACAGCCAGCGGACGATGGCCTGCGCGGCCGTCAGTCTGATTGTGCCCGTCATGCCGCCACCCGCGATGCGGCGCGCGCATCGTCCCAAATATTGCACAGTCTCTCATAGCGTTGTGCCATCATGGCCACCGCCTGCGCGTCGTCGATGCGTCCGGCCAGCCAGTCGTGGGCCACGCTGCCAAAGATGGTCCGGCCCACGGCGAAACCGCGCACCAGCGGGAATTTGGCTGCGACCGCAAAGCTGGCGGCCAGCTGGTCCTCGGGGGCGTCCAGTCCCAGAACCACGATGCCGCGGGTGTTCTGGTCATGCGCCTCGATGGCGGCGATGGCCTTGGACCATGCCTGCTTGCTGGTCAGCGGTTCCAGCTTCCACCAGTCGGGGAAGATGCCCGCGGCATAGAACTGGGTGATCAGCGCCGCGGTGGTGTCGTCATCGACCGGGCCGACCTTGGACGGGATGATCTCCAGCAGGAAATCCAGCCCGTTGCGGCGCGCGGCGGCATAGAGCTTGCCGACCGTCGCTTCTTGATCGGCGCGCAGGGCGGCATCGTCGTCCGGGTGACAGAAGCAAAGCACCTTGACCACGTTCTCGCGCGCCCATTCCTGCAGGGCTCCACAATCGGGGCCCAGTTCGGGTTCCAGCGTCAGCGGGCGCGAGGCGGGCCATTCGGCTGGCCTGCCGATCCACAGGCCCGTGCCCGATGCCGCATGCAGCGCCGCGCGGCCAATACGGTTGTCGCAGAGGATGCCATAGCCCGCCTGCCCGTCCTGCACCTGAAGCGCCGCCTGCAGGCAGAGCTGCTTGAAGTCGCCACCCTTGGCGGGGGTATAACCCTCCATCTCCTCCAGCTGGATACGGTGATCGAAGGCGAAGACCCGCATCGTCGACCAGTCGCCGCCCATGCGGCCCTGACGGTTCGTCGCCCAATGGATCTGTTCCAGATCGGCGTCGTTGCGCAGATCGGGGCGCACCACGCCGCGATCCAGGAAGAAGCGCAGTTCCTCGAGGCTGGGATAGGCGGGCGTGCAGCCGTGGCGGCTGACCGCGAAGGCCCCGCAGGCATTGGCGTATTCCAGCGCGCGCGGCCAGGGTTCGTCATCCATCCAGCCCTTCAGCAGGCCCGAAAAGAAGCCGTCGCCCGCGCCCAGCACATTGAAGACCTCGATCGGGAAGCCGGGGCCTGCCTGACCGGCATCAAGGCTGTCGGGGATCGCGCCCTCGAAGGCCACGGCGCCCACCGCCCCGCGCTTGCAGATCAGCGTGGCATCGCTGACGGCGCGGACCGCGCGCAGGGCGGCCAGCGTGTCGGTGGTGCCGCCGGCAATGTGGAACTCCTCCTCGGTGCCGACGATCAGGTCGAAGCGGTGCAGCGTCGCCTGCAGGCGCGCGGTGACGGCGGCGCTTTCGACAAAGCGGCTTTCGCCATCGCCATGCCCGGCCACGCCCCAGAGGTTCGGACGGTAATCAATGTCCAGCGCCGTGCGCGCGCCATGCTGGCGCGCCAGATCCAGCGCCTTGATGACCGCAGCCTCGGTCTGCGGATGCGACAGATGCGTGCCGGTCGCCAACACGCAGCGGGCATCGGCGATCAGGTCTTCGTCGATATCGTCGGGCGACAGCGCCATGTCGGCGCAGTCCTGGCGATAAAAGATCAGCGGAAAGCTGTCCTGATCGCGGATGCCCAGGATCACCAGTGCGGTCAGCCGGTCGGGATCGGTTCCCACCCCGCGCACGTCGACGCCTTCGCGGATCAGCTGTTCGCGGATGAAGCGGCCCATATGTTCATCGCCGACCTTGGTGATCACCGCCGAGCGCAGCCCCAGCCGCGCCGTCCCGCAGGCGATGTTCGTCGGGCTGCCGCCGATATATTTGGCAAAGGACCCCATGTCCTCAAGCCGGCCGCCGACCTGCTGACCGTAAAGATCAACCGAACTCCGACCGATCGTCACGACATCAATCGTCTTCATCCTTGAAACTCCTTCATCGTCACGGCGCGGCCATCCGAGGCTGCCATCGCGTGAATGACCCGTTCAATCTCCAGGCCCTGTGCGAAATCGGGCGTGGCGGGACCCTGGCCGTCGATGGCGCGCATCAGGTCGCGGCATTCGATGACCTTCTGTTCGTTGAACCCGAAATTATGGCCTGCGCCGGGGCAGAAGGCCGCGAAATCGGGCTGGTCGGGTCCGGTCAGATGCCGCACGAAGCCTGGCTGCCCTGCCTGATGGACCCAAAGTTCGTTCATGTTTTCCTGGTCGAAGACCAGTGTGCCGTCGCTGCCGTGGACCTCCCATTGCAGGCGGCATTTTCGGCCGCGCGCCACGCGCGAGGTGGCGAATGACCCCTGCGCCCCGCTGGCAAATCGGATCAGGGCCAAGGCGCTGTCCTCATTCTCCACCGCACGCGGGCCTTCGGGCGAGGGACGCTGCGGGACCGCGATCTGGGTCATGGCCGTCACCTGATCGACCGGCCCCATCAGCGCGACCATCAGACTCACGAGGTGGCAGCCCAGATCGCCAAGCGCGCCCAGGCCGCCCCCCTCGTGAGTCATCCGCCATGACCAGGGGAGGAGCGGGTCGGCGGAATAGTCTTCGTCATAGACGCCGCGAAACGCCAGCAGACGCCCGATCGCGCCCTGTGCAACCAGATCGCGCGCCGCCTGAAAGGCCGGGCTGCGCAGATAGTTGTAGCCCAAGAGCGTCACCTGACCCGGATGCTGCGCCGCCAGATCGGCCATGGCCTGCGCATCGGCCAGCGTCAGCGCCATGGGCTTTTCCAACCAGACATGCTTGCCGGCGCGCAGCGCGGCCTCGGCCATGGGGCGGTGAAGGCCATTGGGGGTGGTGATGCTGACCACGTCCACCTGAGGGTCGGCGACCGCCTGATGCCAGTCATCGGTGCCGCGGGCGAAACCGAACTGCGCGGCCATGGCTTCGGCACGATCGGGCATGTCACACAGCACCTGCAGCCGGGGATGGGCGCCACCAAAGACGGTGGCGACGTTGCGCCAGGCCATCGCGTGGCATTTGCCCATGAACCCGGTGCCGATCAGGGCCACGCCCAAGGGTCGCGCCTGCGTCATCAAATGGTCCCCCCCAGGCTGCCTTCCAGCGTCGCCAGCTCCTGCCCGCCGGCCATCATGTCCTGCAATTCGGCGGCGTCGATCTGACCCTTCTGGGCGGTGCCCAGGGTTTGGCCGCGGTTCAGCACGGTGAAGCGGTCGCCCACGGCCAGCGCGTGGCGCACATTGTGGCTGATGAAGACGACGCCCACGCCCTGCGCCCGCACCCGCGCGATGGTCGCCAGCACGTTCGACGTCTGGCGCACGCCAAGCGCGCTTGTCGGTTCGTCCAGGATCAGCACCTTGGCCCCGAAATACACGGCCCGCGCGATGGCGACCGTCTGGCGTTCGCCGCCCGACAGCGTGCCCACCGCCTGGTCGGGCGCGCGCAGGTTGATGCCCATCTTGCGCATCTCCTCCATGCAGATGCGGTTGGCGGCCTCCAGGTCGAAGCGCTTGACGAAACGGCCCCTGGTGGGTTCGCGCCCCATGAAGAAGTTGCGCGTCACGCTCATCAGCGGGATCATGGCCAGGTCCTGGAAGACGGTGGCAATCCCCGCCTCCATCGCGTCGCGGGGGCTGTCGAAGGACAGGGGCTTGCCCTCGAACAGGATCGTGCCCTCGGTCGGCTTGTGAACGCCCGACATGGTCTTGATGAAGGTCGACTTGCCCGCGCCGTTGTCGCCAAGCAGGCAGTGGCATTCGCCGGGACGCACATCGAAGTTCACGCCGTTCAGGGCGATGACATTGCCGAAATGCTTCTTGATGCCCTGCATCCGGATGATGGGATCGGTCATGTCAGCGTTCCCCCGTCACACGCTTGCGGATCGCGTTGTTGAAGACCACGGCCAGCAGCAGCATGCCGCCCAGAAAGACCTGGAACCAGTCCTGGTCAAAGCCGGTATAGGTCAGCCCGATGGTGACCATGCCGAAGATGATCGCCCCGAAGAAGGCCCCGATGGCCGACCCGTAGCCGCCGGTCAGCAGGCAGCCCCCGATGACGGCGGCGATGATCGCCTCGAATTCCTTCATGAAGCCGCGGCGGGCATCGGTCGACCCGGTGTCGATGACGGTGATGATGGCCACCAGCGCCGCAGCACAGGCCGTCAGCATAAAGAGCGAGATCTTGACCTTGCGCACCGGCACGCCCGAATTGCTGGCGGCGTTCTTGTCGCCGCCGGTGGCAAAGATCCAGTTGCCGGCAGGGGTGCGCAGCAGGACGAAGGTGGCGACGGCGGCCACGGCGATGAACCACAAGATCTCGACGGGGATGCCGGGGACCTTGGGGGCGCCGGAATTCAGCGCCTCGATCCAGCCATTGTCGGCCATCCACTGGAAGGCGCCCCCGAAGGCGTCTCCCGAAAAGAAAGGGGCCAGCCAGTCACCCTCGACCGATTCGCGCACGCCGCGCAGCTGGGTCGAGCCGTTGGTGAAGATCTTCAGCCCGACCAGCGACGCGCCGCGCAGGATGAACAGGAAGGCCAGCGTCACGATGAAGCTGGGCAGACCGGTGCGCAGCACGATGGCGCCATTGACGGCCCCCATCGCGGCGGCAAAGCCCATGGTCAGCGGAATGGCGAAGATCAGCGGCAGGCCCATGTTGACGACCAGGACCCCGAAGATCATCCCGGCAAAGGCCACCATCGACCCGATCGACAGGTCGAATTCGCCGCCGATCATCAACATCGCGGCCGCGATCCCCAGGATGCCCAGCTGGGCCGCGGGGGTCAGGAAGTTCATGATCCCCGAAAAGGAGAACATCGTCCCGCTGGCGGTGAACAGGAAGAAAATGGTGACAAGGATCACCCCGCCGATCGCCCCCAGTTCGGGCCGCTTCATCAGGCGCGTCGTGATGGATTCGGTCTTGATCCGCTCGTCCGCGGATGCGGTGGCGTTGGCCATGGGTTTCCTCCCCCCTCTCGCTCTGTCGGAATGGGCGGGCGCGCGATGCGCCCGCCTGTTCGGCCGCCGGTCAGCGGATGCCCTGCGCGGACAGGTCGATCACCTGCGCGGCGCTGTCCTGCATCACCAGGTTCGGCCCCGAGGGCACGTCGCCGCCCGGCATCAGCCCGTATTCCGCGTTCAGCGCCAAGAAGGCGACCGGCAGATAGCCCTGCAGGTATTGCTGCTGGTCGATGGCAAAGGCGGCGTCGCCGTCGGCCACCGATTGCAGGAAGCCCGCCGACAGATCGAAGCTGGCGATCAGGACGTCGTCGCGACCAAGCGCCTTGACGGCGGCCACGGCCGGTTCGCCGACCAAGCTGGCGCCCAGGCCCAGGACGGTGTCGACCTCGGGGTCGCTGTCCAGGGCGGCGCGGATCTTGGACTGGACCTCGGTCGGGTCGTTCTGGGTCGGCACGACCGAAACCGGGTTGCCGAAGCCTTCTGCGAAACCGGCGCAGCGCTGGTCCAGCGAGACGTTGCCGACCTCCTGGTTGACGCAGATGCCCTTCTTGCCGCCCAACTCGGCCAGCTTTTCGCCTGCGGCCTTGCCCGCGTCGAATTCCGACTGGCCGACATGCAGCAGCGCGCCCAGTTCCTTGGCGACGTCGGACCCGGAATTCATCGAGATGACGGGGATGCCCGCATCGACCGCGCGTTCGATCGAGGGCCCAAGCGCATCCGCATCGGGGATCGACACGACCAGCCCGTCGGGCTCCTGGTTGACGGCGGCATCGATCAGCTGGCCCATGGCGACCATGTCGAAGGTTTCGGGCGACCGGAAATCGACCGTCGCGCCGGTATGTTCGCCGGCCTTGGCCGCGCCGTTCTTGACGACCGACCAGAAGGGGTCGTTCGCCTGGCCATGGGCTACGACGATGATATTCTGGGCCAGCGCGGGGGCGCCGAAGGCCATCAATGCGGCGACTGCCGCGGCGGTTCTGAATGTGGTCATGTCTTCCCTCCCAAGGTTGAAGTCATATCCCCCCGGCCCCTCCTCGGACCTGCGGGTTCGTCCGGCGCCTCTGCGGGCGCGCGGATCTCAGCTGCCCAAGGCGCGGATCGCCCGGACGGACCGGGCCAGCATATCCTCAAGCGTATCCTCAAAGCCGGGACCCTTGTTCGTGGTGAACGGATCGGGTCCGGGGGCTGCGGGTTCGACGATCATCGGCCCCGCGTAATCGATGGCGTCCAGCGCGCGGAACTGGGCGGCAAAGTCGATGTGACCATCCCCCACCGCGCCGCGATTGCTGTCGGCCAGATGATAGAGGCCGATGCGCCCGCCCCCAGACCGCAGGGCGGCGGTGGGATCGGCCTCTTCGATGTTCATGTGATAGGCGTCGGGCAAGAGCGCCAGGTTCGCGGCACCGACCGCGTCCAGCAGCGCCAACCCCTGGGCCACGGTGCGGACCTGGTGGCTTTCATAGCGGTTCAGGATCTCGAAGCAGACATCCAGCCCGGCCCCATGGGCCAGCGTGCAGATCCGGCGCGTGCTGTCGGCCAGCAGGTCGTCTTCCTGCGCCTGATCGCTCAGCGGACGGATGCGCTGCACCAGCCCGTGGCAGCCGACGCGCGGCGCATGGCCAAGCGATCCGGCCCAATCGACCAGCCGGCGGTAATAATCCACCGCATCCTGGCGGATTGCCCCGTCGGGATGGCTGATATCGGCGTCCCCCGGCGTGATCGAAAAGATCCGCAAGCCGTGATCGGACAGGATGCGCCCCGCCTGGACCGGATCGATCGACAGATCGCCATGGATCTCGACCCCGTCCAGCCCCGCGCGGACGGCACGGGCCGCGATGGCCGCGATGTCCTTCGTGCCGAAGATCCAAGTGCAGCATCCGATGGGGCGCATCACGCTCATCCCAGCATGTCGGGGGTGATGGCGACCGTCTGGCCGGTCTGCATCGACCGGGTGGCGGCCTCGGCGCAGGCAAGGGCCGCGACGCCTTCGCGCAGGGTCACGGGCATGGTCGTCCCGCCCTGCACGGCATCCACGAAGGCCGTCCATTCGTCCTGATAGGCCCGCATGTAGCGTTCCAGGAAGAAATGCACCGGCTTGGCGCTGACCGCGCCTTCGGTGGTGATCTTCTGGACTGTGTTTTCCAGCACGTTGGCAGCCGACAGCAGCCCATCCGAGCCCAGAACCTCGATCCGCTGGTCATAGCCGTATCCGGCGCGGCGCGAATTCTTGATTACCGCGATGCGCCCGTCGTCCCAGACCATGGTCACGGCGGCGGTATCGACATCGCCCGCCGCCCCGATTTCGGGATCGACCAGGGCCGCGCCGGTGGCGGTGACCTTGGCGGGGGTGCCGCCGAAGATCCAGCAGGCCATGTCGAAATCATGGATCATCATGTCGCGGAACAGCCCGCCCGACACCTTGACATAGCTGACCGGCGGCGGGGCCGGATCGAACGAGGTGATGGACAGCAATTCGCCCTTGCCGATCTCTCCCTTGTCGAAGGCGGTCTTCAACGCGGCGAAATTCGGATCGAAGCGGCGGTTGAAGCCGACCATGACCGGCTGGCCCGTGGCCTCGGCCTTGGCCAGCGTCGACAGCGCGCGTTCCAGCGACAGGTCGACCGGCTTTTCGCACAGGACGGCCTTGCCCGCGGAGGTCGCGCGTTCGATCAGGTCGGAATGCGTGTCGGTCGAGGTGGCGATCAGCACCGCATCGATCGAGGCATCCGCGATGATCTCCTCGACGCTCATGGCGCGGGCGCCGATCTCGGCGGCCAGATCGCGGGCCGCGTCGGTGTTCACGTCGGCCACCGCGATCAGGTCGCAGGATTTCGTCATGACGATGGATGTCGCATGGACCCGACCGATTCGGCCCGCCCCCAGCAAGGCAACCCTAAGCATCCTGCACTCCTCCCTCGAATCGTCTGCAGAACCGTATGTGACGCAACGTTGCACAGCGTTGCACGCGCGTGCAACAATTATCTGCACGCGCGTGCAAGACACTTCCGGTCGGCTGATGCGCAAGATAGGATGCCCCCATGGCAGACCCCGAAGACAGCACCGATACCGTGACCGCCGACCACGTCGCCGCCGCGGCGGGGGTGTCGCGCTGGACCGTGGCCCGCGCCTTCAAGAAGGATGCCTCGATCTCGCGGCAAAGCCGCGAACGCGTGATTGCCGCTGCCGAGGCCCTGGGATATGCACCCGACCTGATGGCCTCGTCGCTGGCCTCGGATCGGTCGAACCTGATCGCGCTGATCACCAACGATTTCAACAATCCGCACAAGCTGGTGCTGCTGGAACGGCTGACGCGCATCCTATGGTCGCGGGGCTGGGGGACGCTGCTGGTGCATATGTCCGACAGCGAGGACGCCTCGGCGGCACTGCTGGCGGCCAGCCAGCGCCGGGTCGATGCGGCGGTCGTGATCGGCACCCGCTTCGACGACAAGATGCTGGAAACGGCGCTTGGGGCGCGGCGGCTGAAGAAGCTGGTGATCTTCGCCCGCTACAGCCAGAATCCGAACACGCTGACCATCGCCTGCGACGACGTGATCGCCATGCGCCAGATGGCCGATCACCTGCTGGAACGCGGCTATCGCAAGCCCGTCTTCCTGGCCGGTCCCGACACGCAATCGGCCAAGCTGCACCGCAAGTCGACCTTCACCGAATACTGGCAGGAACGCACCGGGACGCATGTGCCCTCGATCAATGCCGCGGCTTATGATTTCGGCCCCGCCATCGACCGCGTGACCGCGCTGCTGCAGGACCGCACAGCGGCCGACCGCCCCGATGTTCTGGTCTGCGAAAACGACATCATCGCCATCGGCGCCATGGATGCGATCCGTTACCGCCTGGGGCTGCGCGTGCCGCAGGACATCGCCGTGACGGGGTTCGACGACATCCCGCTGTCCAGTTCGCCCGCCTATCAGCTGACCACCTATCGCCAGCCGATCACCGCCATGGCCGAATGCCTGCTGGAGGTGCTGGAGGGCAAGCTGACCCATGACGTCGCCCTGCCCGGTCAGTTTATCGCACGCCAGACGACCTGAGACCTCTGGTCGTGGCGACCGGCAGGCCTTAGATAACGGACATGCGCAAGATCACCCTTCCAGAACGCCCCGACCTGGCCGCCAAGGCCGAGGATGCCGGTTTCACCTTCGCCCACATGCATGGCGAACCCTATTGGGACGAGACATCAGCCTATCAGTTCACGCTGGCCCAGATCGAGACCGACCTGGAAGACCCGGCCACCGAACTGCACGCCATGACCCGCCAGGCCGTCGACCGCATCGTGGGCGATCAGGCGCTGATGGCCAAGCTGGGCATTCCGCCCGCGCATTTCGGCCTGATCGCCGACAGTTGGGCGCGAAACGAACCCGAGGTCTATGGCCGCATGGACCTGGCCTATGACGGCAAGGGTCCTGCCAAGCTGCTGGAATACAACGCCGACACGCCAACCTCGCTTTACGAAAGCGCAGCCTTCCAGTGGCAATGGCTGGAGGATCAGCTGGCGGCGGGCGTCCTGCCCGAGGGCGCCGATCAGTTCAACGGCATCCACGAGGCCCTGGTCGAACGCTTCAAGGAATTGTTCGACCCGAACACCGACATCCATTTCTCGGCCATGCCGGACACGCCCGAGGATTATGCCACGGTCGAATCCATGGCCTGGGCGGCGCGCGAGGCCGGGATGGGCGCGCATTACACCGACCTGAACAAGATCGCGATCAGCAAGGACAAGCAGTTCCTGGACGACCAGGATCGGGTCATCGGCACGCTGTTCAAGCTGTACCCCTGGGAGGACATGCTGGCCGATGATTTCGGCAAGCATGTCAAGGGTTCGGGCTGCCTGTTCATCGAACCCGCCTGGAAGGCGGTCGTGTCGAACAAGGGTCTGCTGCCGGTCCTGTGGCAGATGTTCGAAGGCCATCCGAACCTGCTTCCGGCCTTCTTTGCCGATGACGTGGCCGAGGCGCTGGTCGCGGGCGGAACCCCCGATCCCGCCGTGGCCGACGCCTTTGGCCGGGTAGCCGACCAGATCCGCGCGGCCCATGTGGTCAAGCCGATCTTCTCGCGCGAGGGGGCCTCGATCAGCATCGTCGAGGGCGGTGATGTCACCGAGACCAGCCCCAACACCGATTACGACCGCCATCCGCGCATCGTCCAGGCCTATCACGCGCTGCCCGAATTCGACGGCTTCCGCCCGGTGGTGGGCGCTTGGATCGTGGGCCATGCCTGCGCGGGCATCGGCATGCGCGAGGACCGGTCGCGGATCACCCAGGATCTGTCGCGCTTCAAGCCGCATTTCATCGCGGAGTGATCCGCGCTAAGGAGGGAATATGAGGAAACGTTCCAGAACCGTCGCGCTGACCATCCTTGGCGCCGCCGCCTTCACCGTCGCGGGCTGCCGCGAGGAACAGGTCGACGCGCAGGCCTTTCCCGACATGGCCAGCTGCGAGGCCGCCGCCGCGCAGGACGGCCTGTTCTCGGTCGAGGAATGCGACAAGGCCTTTGCCGAGGCCGAGGCGCTGCATGTCGAATCCGCCCCCCGCTATGACAGCCTGCAGGTCTGCGAGGAACAGCATGGCGAGGGCAATTGCGGGTCCGAGGAACAGCAGGTCAGCAATGGCGGGTCCGGCAGCATCTTCATGCCGCTTCTGGCCGGTTACCTGATCGGGAACATGCTGGGCCGTGCGGGCGGCGGGATGGCGGCCTCGCAGCCGATGTACCGCAACGCGCAGGGCGGCTTTACCAACGCCACCGGCACGACGAATTTTGGCAGCAATGCGGGCCGCGCCACGATGGGTGCACAGAACTTCACCCGCCCTGCCGCCACCGCAGGCCGGGCGCCGATGACGCGCGCCACCGCCGGATCGCGCGGCGGCTTCGGCGCCAGCCGCAGCAGCTTTGGCGGTTAAGGCGTGACGCGGGCGGTGCTGCGACGCGGCACCAGCCTGTATCCCAGATCGATCGCGTGACCGCGCGGCTGGCCCCTGCCTGCCAGCCGGTCGCGGATCTGAAGGATCGCGGCGCGCCCCATTTCATAGCGATCCGTCGCGACCGAGGTCAGCGGCGGTTCGGCCGCCGACATCATTTCGTGGTCGTTGAACCCGCAGATGCCAAGCCGGTCGGGGATGCGGATGTTGCGCCGCTGCGCCTCGAACAGCACGCCAAGCGCCAAATCGTCATTGTTGCACAGCACCGCATCGGTCTGGGGGCGCGTCGCGATCAGATCCGCGAACAGACGGCACCCCAGGCTGACGGATGACGGCTCGGGCGTGGTGACGACGGGATCGTCGCCGCCCAGCCCCGCCGCGATCAGGCAATCGCGGAACCCTGCCAGGCGGCGCTGGCTGCGCGGGTCCATCTGCGCGCCCAGGAACGCCGGCGCGCGGTATCCGCTGTCCAGCAGATGCTGCGCCCCGTCCCGCGCCGCCTGATAATGCGACAGGCCCACGACCAGGTCGATGGGCTGCGGCCCCACCTCCATGATCTGGACGACGGGGCAATCGGCGCGCTCCAGCAGGGCGCGGGCACCGGGCGACTGGTCATGGCCCGCCACGATCAGGCCGGCGGGCTGCTGGGACAGGAAGACGCGGACCAGCTGCTCCTCGGTCGAGGGTGCATAGCGGGTTGTCCCCAGCTGGACGCCAAGCTGACTGTCCTGCAGCCCGTCATAGATCCCGCGCATCACATCCGCGAAGACGTTGTTGCTGACCGACGGGATGATCACCCCCACCACATCCGTCCGTCCCGATGCCAGGGCCCGCGCCGCAGGGTTCGGCACATAGCCCAGCTGGGCGATGGCCAAGGTGATTCGGGCCCGCGCATCGGGCGACACTTTTTCCGGATCGCGCAGAGCGCGCGACACCGTGATAGGGCTGACATCGGCAAGCGCCGCAACATCTGACAGGGTGGTCTTGCGCGTTTTTTCCATGATGACCGCAAGTTACTCGGTCCTTCGAAAAAAGTAAGGGGGTTGACGAATGACAGCGCTGTCATCCATGATTGCGCTGTCATCGAGGGGGTGACACGACAGGAGGACAGGTGACATGGGTGTGCGACCGATTCTGGTCATGGGTATCTGCGGCGTCGGCAAATCGACGATCGCGCAGGGCATCGCGGACCGGCTCGGCGGGCATTTCATCGAAGCCGACGAATACCACGACGAACGAAGCGTGGCCCATATGCGCGACGGCCGCCCCTTGACGGATGACATGCGTTGGGGCTGGCTGGACAGACTGGGCCAGGCGGTGAACGCCGCGCCCGGACGCGCGGTGCTGGCCTGTTCCGCCCTTGGCCTTGCCCATCGCGACCGCCTGCGGACCGTGACCGGTCCGATCGACATCGTGTTCCTGCATGGCGACCGCGCCCTGATCGAGGAACGGATGAACGCCCGCACGGGCCATTACATGCCGACCAGCCTGATCGACAGTCAGCTGGCGGCGCTGCAGCCACCCGATGCCCAGGCCGAGAACGCGCTGTGGCTCAGCGTGGCGCTGGCGCCGGAACGCATCATCGAGCTTGCAGCCGAGGCGCTTGCCCCGGCTGCCTGAATACCAACCCGGAGGAGAAACACATGACCAACCTGACCCGCCGCACCCTGATGGCCGCCACCGCGCTGATGGCGCTGGCCGCCCCTGCGCTGTCGGCCGACTACACCTTCCGCTTCCAGTCCTCGGACCCGGCAGGCAACCCCAACTTCATGCTGCAGCAGGGCTGGGCCAAGGATGTCGCCGAGAAATCCGACGGCAAGATCGAGATCAACCTGATGCCCGTCGAATCGATCGTCGCGCATAACGAGACGCAGGACGCGATCGCGACCGGCATCCTGGACGGCCATGTCACCGACCTGTCCTATTTCTCGGGCAAGGATCCGGCATTCGGCCTGATGGGCAACCCGGTCGGCGCATGGTCCAACCCCGAACAGATGCTGGACTTTGTCGAGAACGGCGGCGGCTCCGAGCTGCTGAACGAGATCATGAACCCCTATGGCCTGCAATTCATCGGCGCCACGACCCCCGGTCTGGAAGCGCTGGTCAGCGCCGTGCCGCTGGACGGCGTGGACGACCTGCAGGGCGTCAAGATCCGCGCCCCCGAAGGCCTGGTCCAGTCGGTCTTTGCCGCCGCCGGCGCATCGCCCGTGAACCTGCCCGGCTCCGAGGTCTTCACCTCGCTGGACAAGAAGGTCATCGACGCGGCCGACTATACCGTCTTCTCGACGAACCAGGCGCAGGGTTTGAACGACATCGCGCCCCATCCGGTCTATCCGGGCTTCCACTCGATGCCCTTGGTCGAGATCTCGATGAACAAGGACAAGTGGGACGCCCTGCCCGAGGACCTGCAGCAGGTCATGACGCAATCGGTCAAGGATTTCGCCCGCGTTCAGGTCGCAGCCCTGGCCGAAGCCGATGAAAAGGCCGTCGCCGCAGCCAAGGAGAGCGGCGAGATCACCGTCCACGACTGGTCCGATGAAGAACGCGCCAAGTTCCGCGGCATCGCCATGGGCGAATGGGAAAAGGTCGCAAGCCAATCCCCCGCCGCACAGAAGGTCTATGACGCCCTGACCGCCTATCTGACCGAAAAAGGCCTGGTCGAGTAAAACACGCTTCCGGGTCGGGCCACGTGCCCGACCCCACCCGAGGGAGGGGAAACACCATGTCCGCATCCGATGAGATGCCGCGCGAGGAGCATGCCGCCGTCGCGCAATCCGGCTTTCTGGGCCGATGGATCGACCGCTTCGCGCTGATCCCGGCACTGGGGCTGGTCGTCGCCATGCTGATCCTGATCCAGGAGGTCATCCTGCGTTACGTCTTCGGCAACCCGACCAACTGGGCGCATGAGACGACGGTGTTCCTCTGCGCGATCTCGTTCATCTATGGCGGGCTTTTGTGCACCTCGCGCGACCGTCACATCCGGGTCGTGCTGGTCTATGACATCCTGCCGCCCGCTGCGCGGCGCGTGGCCGATTTCCTGATTTCGGCGGTCTGCGCAATTTCCGCGGGCGCCTTCGCATGGGCCGCCTGGCAGATGGTCAAGCGTTCGGCATGGCGTCCCGACGGCAGCTTCCACCTTGAAACATCCGGCAGCGCCTGGAACCCCGCGTTCCCCGGCGTGCTCAAGATCCTGCTGATGGTCGCGCTGATCGTCATGGCAGTGCAATTCGTGATCCTTGCGATCAACTATGCCCGCGGGCAGGGCATGGGGGCCCGCTGATGGAGATTTTCGGTTCACTTCAATCCCTGGGCATCGAAACCGGCACGCTGGTGCTGTTCGCGATGCTTCTGGGCCTGCTGGTCACCGGCATTCCGCTGGCCTTCGTCACGCTGCTGGTCACGCTGATCTTCGCGCTTGGCTGGTTCGGGCCGAACGTGGTGCCGTTGATCACCAGCCGCGTCTATTCCTTCGTCAGCAGCTTCGTCTTCGTCTCGGTCCCGATGTTCGTGCTGATGGCGGCCATCCTGGACCGCAGCGGCATCGCGCGCGACCTGTTCGAGGCGATGCGCCTGATCGGCGGGCGCATCCGCGGCGGCGTGGCCGTCCAGACCATCTTTGTGGCCGTCATTCTGGCCGCCATGTCTGGCATCATCGGCGGCGAAGTCGTCCTTCTGGGCCTGATCGCGCTGCCGCAGATGCTGGCGCAGGGCTATGACCGCAAGCTGGCCATCGGTGTCGTCTGCGCGGGCGGCAGCCTGGGGACCATGGTGCCGCCGTCGATCGTGCTGATCATCTATGGCCTGACGGCGAACGTCTCGATCGGAGACCTGTTCACGGCCTCCTTCATTCCGGGCTTCATGCTGGCCATGCTCTATGTCGGCTATGTGCTGATGCGGGCCTGGCTGACGCCGGGCGCGGTCCCGCCCACCGTCAGCGACCCGGTGCCGACATCGGAAAAGCTGCGCCTGCTCAAGGGGCTGTTCCTGCCCATCGTCGTGGTGGTCATGGTGCTCGGCTCGATCTATGGCGGCATCGCATCCGTGACCGAGGCCAGCGCCGTCGGCGTGGCGGGGGTGCTGCTCTCGACCATCGTGCGGGGTGAATTCACCTGGGCGCTGCTGCGCGACGCGGCCATCCAGACGCTGCAGACGGTCGGCATGATCGTCTGGATCGGCATCGGCGCCTCGGCCCTGGTGGGTGTCTTCAACCTGATGGGCGGCATCAGCTTCGTGTCCGAACTGATCACCGGCATCAGCGACAACCCCACCATCATCATCCTGTTCATGATGGCGATCCTGTTCGTGTTGGGGATGTTCCTGGACTGGGTGGGGATCGCGCTGCTGACCATGCCGATCTTCGTGCCGATCATTGTCAGCCTTGGCTATGACCCGGTCTGGTTCGGCGTGCTCTTCGCGATGAACATGCAGGTCAGCTTCCTGTCGCCGCCCTTCGGGCCTGCCGCCTTCTATCTGAAGTCGGTCACCCCGCCCGACATTTCCCTGGGCGAGATCTTCACCGCACTGCTGCCCTTCATCGGTCTTCAGATCCTGGCGGTGGCGCTGCTGATCATCTTCCCGATGATCGCCGTCTACTGATCACGGGCGACTTAACCACATTCGGGGCCGGGGCATCTGCCGCCGGCCCCGATGCATTCCGACGGGGCGATTTCCGCCGGAACCTTTCCCCCCGCCCTGCATTTGGGTCCTGAGCCGCATTGCGGAATGCCACAGAGCGCCCGGCGCGACAGGAAAGGACCACCCATGAAAGCCATCCCCTCGATTGCCGCCGCAGCCCTGATCGGACTGGGCTCTGCCGCCGGTGCGCAGGACATCACCGTTTCCTCCAAGATCGACACCGAGGGTGGGTTGCTGGGCAACATCATCCTGATGGCCTTGGAAAATGCCGACCTGCCGGTCAACGCGCGCCTGCAGCTGGGCGGCACGCCAATCATGCGCGATGCGATCACCTCGGGCCAGATCGACATCTATCCCGAATATACCGCCAACGGCGCCTTCTTCTTCAACGAAGCCGACAGCGAGGTCTGGAAGGATGCCGATGCCGGCTACAAGCGCGTGGCCGAACTGGACCTGGAGCAGAACGACATCGTCTGGCTGCAGCCTTCGCCCGCCAACAACACCTGGGCCATTGCCGTCCGCCAAGACCTGGCGGAAGAAAACGACCTGTCCACCATGAGCGATTTCGGCGCTTGGATCGCGGATGGTGGTGACGTCAAGCTGGCCGCGTCGACCGAATTCGTGACCTCGGCGGCGGCCCTGCCCGCCTTCCAGTCCACCTATGGCTTCGAGATGTCGCCAGACCAGTTAGTCCAGCTGTCGGGGGGCGACACGGCCGCCACCATCGCCGCGGCGGCGCAGCAGACATCGGGCGTGAACGCGGCCATGGTCTATGGCACCGATGGCGGCATCGCGCCTGCGGGCCTTGTGGTGATGGAGGATGACAAGGGCGTTCAGCCCGTCTATCAGCCCGCCCCCATCGTGCGCGCCGAAATCCTCGAGGCGCATCCCGATATCCGCGACGTCCTTGCCCCCATCTTCGAGGGACTGGACCTTGAAACCCTGCAAGAGCTGAACGGGCGCATCCAGATCGGCGGCGAACCCGCCGAGGCCGTCGCCCGCGATTACCTGACCAGCGTGGGCATTCGGGATTGATGACGGCGCGGCTGGATCGCCCCGGCCTGCTGTTCGCCCTGATCGGGCTGGTCGGGCTGGTCCTGCCGCTGGTGCAGTTCAAGGCTAACAGAATCGTTCCCGGCGACGGCGTGTCGATGGCCCTCCCGCTGGCAGGGCTGCTGGCGTTGATCCTGCTGGGCGGATGCCTGCGCTGGTCCCATGGCCTGCGACTGGCAGCGGCCCTGGCGGGGCTTGGCACGGTGATCGCGGCACTTGGCGGCACGGCGCGGGCGTTGATGGCCGATGGGCCCGCTCTGGCCCGCGTCGCCCCGGCGGCGGGTTTCTGGTTGCTGCTGCTGGCCTTTGCGTTGATGCTGACCGACGCGGTGACGCGGCTGCGCCCTGCCCTGCACTGGCGGTGGCTGATGCTGGCGGGGGCCATCGCGCTGGTCGCGATGGTCCTGTCGACGGGCTGGCTGGACCAGGTGTCGGTCATGCGCGAATACGCCGCACGCCGCGACGCCTTTCTGCGCGAAGGCGTCGCCCATCTGTATCTGGCCTTCGGGTCGCTTGGCCTGGCGCTGATGATCGGCCTGCCCTTGGGGGTCGCGATCCATCAGGCGCCATCGGCGCGCGGCCCGGTCCTGTCGGTGCTGAACATCCTGCAGACCATTCCGTCTCTGGCGCTCTTCGGCATTATGATCCCGATCTTTGGCTGGATCGCGGCCAATGTTCCCGGTGCTGCGCAGGCGGGCATCGCGGGGATCGGCGTCTTTCCGGCGCTGGTCGCGCTGTTTCTCTATTCGCTGCTGCCGGTGGTGTCGAACACGCTGACCGGCCTGTCGGGCGTCAGTCCCGCCACGCAAGAGGCCGCCATCGGCCTTGGCCTGACACGGTTCCAGCGACTGACATGGGTGCTGGTGCCGTTGGCCCTGCCCGTGCTGCTGGCCGCGATCCGCATCGTGCTGGTCCAGAATATCGGGTTGGCCGTCATTGCGGGCCTGATCGGCGGAGGCGGTTTCGGCACCTTCGTCTTTCAGGGCTTGAATCAGACCGCGATGGATCTGGTCCTGCTGGGTGCGCTACCCACCATCGGGCTGGCCTTGGTGGCCGGCATCGCGCTTGACCTGCTGGTCCAGACCCTGAACCACACCACCCCGAGGCCCGCATGATCCAGATCAGCCACCTGACCAAGCTCTATGACGGCAAGCCCGTGGTCGACGATGTCAGCCTGACCGTCGAGCGGGGCCAGATCGCGGCGCTGGTCGGCACCTCGGGGTCGGGCAAGACGACATTGCTGCGGATGATCAACCGGCTGGTCACGCCCAGTTCGGGGCAGGTGCTGATCGATGGTCAGGATACGGCCGCCATAGCCCCGCACCTGCTGCGCCGCCGCATCGGTTACGCCATCCAGGGGCACGGGCTGTTCCCGCACCGCACCGTGGGCCAGAACATCGCCACCGTTCCGCGCCTGCTGCGCTGGTCCGCGGACGACATCCGCGCCCGGGTCGATGAATTGCTGACCCTGTTCCAGCTGGACCCCGACGCCTTTCGCGACCGCATGCCGCATGAACTGTCGGGCGGCCAGCAACAGCGCATCGGCGTGGCCCGCGCCTTGGCCGCCAAGCCCGATCTGCTGTTGATGGACGAACCCTTCGGCGCGCTGGACCCGGTGATCCGCGCCAAGGCCCAGGCCGATCTGCGCCAGATCCAGCGCCAGCTGGGGACAACGCTGGTCCTTGTCACCCATGACATGGCCGAGGCGATTCTGCTGGGCGACCGCATCGCCGTCATGGACCGAGGCAAGCTAGTGCAATACGCGCCCCCCGCCGACATCCTGCGCGCCCCCGCCACCCCCTTCGTCGAGGCGCTGATCGGTCCCGACATGCGCCCTTTCCACCTGCTGTCGCTGACCCCCGCCTTCCAGATCGCCACCGAGGGTCACGCCATCGGCGCCCCCATCCCGCGCGAGGCGACGCTGCGCGACGCCTTGGCCGAATGCCTGTGGAGCGGGCGCGACGCCCTGCCCGTCGAAGGCGGCGGCGTGGTCACCCTGGCCGCCTTGCGCCAAAGGGCCGCCCCGTGATCGGACGCATCCTGATGACAGCGGCGGGGCTGTTCCTGATCGCCTTTCTGGCCAGCCCCGACAGCTTTGCCTGGCTCTTCTCCCCGATGACCCGGAACGGCGCGCCCGCCATCTATACCCAGACGCCGCTCTGGTCGCTGACCCTGTCGCATCTGGCGCTGGTGGCGATGGCGGTCACGGCCTCGACCCTGGTGGCGCTGGTGCTGGCGATCCTGGTGACGCGGCCCTCCGGGCGCGAATTCCTGCCGCTGGCGCGGACCATCACTTCGGTCGGGCAGACTTTTCCGCCGGTGGCGGTGCTGGCGCTGGCGGTGCCGGTGATGGGCTTCGGGGCGGGGCCGACGCTGGTGGCGCTGTTCCTCTATGGCCTTCTGCCGGTCTTTGAAAACACGTTGGCGGGCCTGACCAATCAGCCCGCCCGCATCCGCGAGGCGGCGCGTGGCATGGGCCTGACCCCCGCCCAACGCCTGTGGCAGGTGGACCTGCCCCTGGCGCTGCCGGTGATCCTGACGGGGATGCGGCTGACGGCGGTGATCTCGCTTGGGACGGGGACGATCGGCTCGACCGTCGCCGCCCGCACCCTGGGCGAGGTGATCATCGCGGGTCTTCTGTCCTCGAACACCGCCTTCGTTCTGCAGGGCGGCATGGTCGTGGGCATCATCGCCGTGATGATCCACGAGGGCTTTCAGGCGCTGGCGCGCCTTGCGGCGCGCCGCACCGGTTAACTGGGCAGCGTGACCGGCCGGACGTCCCAGATATCCTGCATATAGCCGCGGATCGTGCGGTCCGACGAAAAGAACCCCGACCGCGCGATGTTCAGCGCCGCCATCCGGTGCCAGTCGTCCTGATCGGCATAGGCGGCATCGACCTGGCGCTGCGCCGCGTAATAGGCGTCGAAATCCGATGCCACTAGGAAGGGATCGTCGTTCCAGGTCCGGTCCAGCAACCCGTAATAGGTCTCGGCCCGGCCAAAGCGGCCTTCGGCGATCAGCTGCAGAGCGATCTTCATGTCCTCGCTGCGCTCGATCGCGGCGCGGGCATGACCGGGGCGCGATTTTTCCGCCGCCGCCTGATCGGCGGTCATGCCGAACAGGAAGAAGTTCTCGGGACCGACATGGTCGCGGATTTCCACGTTGGCGCCGTCCAGCGTGCCGATGGTCAGCGCGCCGTTCATCGTGAACTTCATGTTGCCGGTACCCGACGCCTCTTTCCCCGCCGTGCTGATCTGTTCGGACAGATCGGCGGCGGGGATCAGATCCTCGGCCATCGAGACGTTATAATTCGGGGGATAGGCGATCTGCAGATATTTCGACGTGACCGGGTCGCTGTTGATCGTTTCGGCCACGTCGTTGATCAGGTGGATCACCGATTTCGCCAGCCAGTATCCCGGCGCGGCCTTGCCGCCAAAGATCTTGACGCGCGGGGTCCAGTCGCCGTTGGGGTCGTCGTGGATGCGGCTCCAGAGCGCGATGGCTTCCAGGATGTTCAGCAGCTGGCGCTTGTATTCGTGGATGCGCTTGATCTGCACGTCGAAGATCGCTTCGGGATCAGCCTTGATGCCCAGACCCGCCAGCAGACCGTTCGACAGCAGGACCTTGTTGTCGCGCTTGGCCGCGCGCAGACGGTCGCGGAACTCGGCATCCTGGGCATAAGGTTCCAGCCCCTTCAGCTGGTCCAGATCGCGCGTCCAGCCCGTGCCGATGGTATCGTCCAGAAGCCGCGTCAGGGCGGGATTGGCCATCCGCAGCCAGCGGCGCGGAGTGACGCCGTTCGTCTGGTTCACGATCCGGTCGGGATGCAGCCGGTGCAGATCGGCAAAGACGGTGTCCTTGACCAGATCCGTGTGCAGCGCCGAGACGCCGTTTACCCGGCCCGCCATGATGAAGGCCAGCTCGCCCATATGGACCTGATCGCCATGCACGATGCCGACATGGTTCGGCCGGCCCGTGGCGCGGCGGTGTTCGTCATCGATCATCTGGATGATCTGCATATGGCGCGGCAACACGCGGCCCATCAGCCATGTCGACCACCGTTCCAGCGCTTCGGGCAGCAGGGTGTGGTTGGTATAGTTCAGCGTCTTCTGCGCCAGCACCATGGCCCGGTCGAAGGGCAGTCCGTGTTCATCCATCAGCAGGCGGATCAGTTCTGGCCCCGCGATGGCGGGGTGGGTGTCGTTCAGCTGGATCGCGACCTTTTCGGGCAGCAGGTCCAGATCGCCGTGTTCGGACAAAAAGCGGCGCAGGATGTCCTGTAACGCCGCCGAGGTCAGGAAATATTCCTGCTTCAGGCGCAGCTCCTTGCCCGCCTCGGTCGTGTCGTCGGGATAGAGGACGCGCGACAGGGTCCGGGCCAGGGCCTCGGGTTCGGCTGCGGCTGTGTGGTCGCCCGCGTTGAAGCGGTGCAGATCCAGCAGCGTCGTGGGATGCGCCCCCCACAGGCGCAGGCTGTTGGCCCAATCGCCGCCCCAGCCGATGACCGGCGTGTCATAGGCGCGCGCCAGCACGCTTTCGGCGGGGCGCCAGACGGCGCGGCTGTCGATCTGGTCGACATGGCCCTTAAAGCCGATCTCATAGCTGTAATCGATGCGGACGAATTCCCAGGGGTGCGGCTGATTCAGCCAGTCCTCGGGGGTTTCGACCTGCTGGCCGCCTTCGAAACGCTGGCGGAACAGCCCGTGTTCGTAACGGATGCCGTAACCGAAGGCCGGGCAGTTCAGCGATGAGAGCGATTCCATGAAACAGGCTGCCAGACGCCCCAGCCCGCCATTGCCCAAAGCCGCATCCGGTTCATCGTCCAGAATCGTGCTTTCATCCTGCCCCAGCAGCGCCAGCGCCTCGCCGATGGCGGGTTCCAGACCCAGGTTGATGATCGCATCGCCCAGGATGCGGCCGATCAGGAATTCCATCGACAGGTAATAGACCCGCTTGGCGCCCTGGTCGCGGGCGGCGCGGATGGCATTGACCCAAGGCCCCACCATCTGGTCGCGCACGGTATAGCTGACCGCCATCCGCCAATCGAAAACGGTTGCGAATTCCGGCCCCCGACCCTGGGTGTGGGTCAGGTGGTGAAGGATCTGGTCACGCAGGTCTTGCGCGGTCAAGGCATGGGTCATGTTGGGCCTCTTACACTTGTTCAGGACAGCCAGACACGGCCATAGGGGGGCAGAATCAGCATGTCGTCATGCAAGGACACCGTTGCGTCCGACAAGATGTCTCGCATGTCGGTCACGCCTTGAAAGCGCAGCCAATTTCCATCGACCTGTTGCCAGTTTTCGGTGAAGTTGAAAAGACAAACAACACTTCCCTGCGGCGCGCGGCGCGCAAAGGCAAAAACTGCGGCATTTGCGCCATCCAGAACCTGGGTGGGATGCCCGCCATGCAGGCGGTCGCAGGATCGGCGCCGCGCCATGATCATCCGCGTGCCATGCAGGATGCGCCCTTGGGTCGAGCCTGCATCTGCGACCGCCTGCGCCGCACCGTCCCAATCCATCGCCGGTCGGTGGATCCAGCGGCTGTCATGGGCATGTTCGGGCACGTCGCGATAGCCGTGATCGTTCAGCAGACCCAGTTCGTCGCCCATATAGATCAGCGGCACCCCGCCAAAGGACGCAATCAAAGCGTGGCCCATCAGGATGCGCTGCACTGCCAGGTCGATGCCCTGTTCGTCGCCCCGCGCCAGCGCGCCCTCCAGCCCCGCCATGGATGCGAAGCTACCCGAGATCCGCTTGTCGCCCGTTTCCGGATTGACTTGGAACAGCGTCCCGTTCGCGAAACTGCCCGGAAAGCCGCCATCATAGAAATCCGACAGAAAGGCCCGGTGCGCCGCGCCCGAGATCCCCAGTGCCGCCGCATCCTCGTCGGTGATGGCCCATCCGATATCGTCGTGACAGCGGATATAGGTGGCATAGGTGGCATTGGTCAGCACGGGCGGGAAATGGGTGGCCAGCACATGGGTCATCAGCCGCGTGTCGCGGGTGGCCAAGGCGCTCCAGAACTGGACCATCAGGCTGTTGTGATAGGCCAGGTTGCCTTCCTTGCCGTCATGTTCGCCCCGCCCGAAATAGGTCAGCATGTCGGCGGGACCGACGATGGCCTCCTCCAGGTGCAGGACGGCATTCGCGGCGATGCGCGTGCAGGCGCGCAGCGCGCGCAGCAGCAGATGCACCTCGGGCTCACCCTGGCAGGTGGTGCCCATGCGTTTCCACATGAAGGCCACCGCGTCCAGCCGCAGCACATCGACGCCCTTGTTGGCCAGGTTCAGCATGATCCGC
The DNA here is from genome assembly GCF_003259195.1 of Paracoccus sediminilitoris. Taxonomy (GTDB): domain Bacteria; phylum Pseudomonadota; class Alphaproteobacteria; order Rhodobacterales; family Rhodobacteraceae; genus Paracoccus; species Paracoccus sediminilitoris. Next base: position 224,461 of record NZ_QJPK01000002.1, on the reverse strand, counting down.
ACGATTTCCAGAAAGACGCGCGGATTGGCCCAGTTCAGATCCCATTGGTGTTCGTTGAAGGTCGTCCAGACCCATTTGTCCAGGTCCGGGTAATGGGTAAAGCTGCCCGGCGCCGTGTCGGGAAAGATCTCGATCAGGCTTTGCTCATAGGCGTTGGGCAGGGTCTGGTCGTCGAACATCAGATACATGTCCTGACAATCCGGATCGTCGGCCACCGCCGCCTGCGCCCATTCATGTTCCTTGGCCGTGTGGTTCAGCACCAGATCCACGCAAAGCGACATGCCCCGCGCCCGCAGCGCCCCAGCCAGCCGCGTCAGATCGGCCATCCGCCCATAGGCCGGGTTCACCTGCCGATAGTCCATCACCGAATAGCCGCCGTCGCTGTCACCGGGGCGCGGCTTGAGGCAGGGCATCAGGTGGACATAGGTCACGCCAAGGTCGCGCAGGTAATCCAGCCGGTCGTGCACGCCCGACAGGTTCCCCGCGAAACGATCGACATAAAAGACATAGCCGACCATCTGCGGGCGCTGGAACCAGTCAGGCTCCAGGTCGCGCGCCAGATCCAGCCGCTTGAGGTCGGCGGGACGCGCGGCCCATCCCTCGCGCAGGGTCTGCAGCAGCTGGTCGCAGAAATCGTCGTAATCGGCGCGTTCGCCGTAAAGCCGTTCCAGCATCGGCCACAGGTCGGCCGCGCTGCGCGACAAGCGCATGTCGAAGATGGTCGCGGCGCTCATGGGCGCGATCCTTCGCACAGCACGAAGGCCACGACGCTTTCCCCGGCAATGCTTTCGCGATCCTCTGCGGCGATATCCGTCGCATCGTCGCGGGCGCTGTCCAGCCTGCGCCGCCAGTGGCTGCCCTTGGGGGCGTCGGGAACCGTGACCATCTGATCCTTACCGTTGTTATAGACGACGAAGATCGCCCCCGGCAGCGCGGCATAGGCGGGCGTGCCGGATGCCATGCGCATCTCGGCCGCCAGCAGGCGCAGCTCGGGGTCGTTCCAATCCTCGGGGCGCATCGGGCCGCCGTCGGCGCGGCGCCAGAACAGGTCCGGCAGGCCGTCCTGTTCGCGGGACTGGCTGTGCAGGAAACGCTTCTGCCGCAGGATCGGATGGGCCTTGCGAAAGGCGATCGCGCGCCGGCAGAAGGCCAGAAAATCGGGATCGGCATTGTCCCAATCGACCCAACCGATGGCATTGTCTTGGCAATAGGCATTGTTGTTGCCACCTTGGGAATTGCCCATCTCATCCCCCGCCAGCAGCATGGGCGTGCCCTGCGACAGCATCAGCGAGGCGATCAGGTTGCGCCGCCGCCGGTCGCGCCGGGCGATGATGCCGGGATCGTCGGTCGGCCCCTCGATGCCCATGTTGTCGGACAGGTTGTGATTGTGGCCGTCGCGGTTGTCCTCGCCATTGGCCTCATTGTGCTTTTCAGCATAGCTGACCGTGTCCATCAGCGTGAACCCGTCATGGGCCGAAACGAAATTCACCGAACTGGTCGCCGCCCGCCCGTCATGGTCGAACCGCGCCGCCGATCCCGCGACGCGCTTGGCCAGCTTGCCGATCAGGCCCGGATCGCCGCGCCAAAAGCCGCGCAGCTGGTCGCGATACCGGTCGTTCCATTCCGCGAAAGGCGCGGGATAGGCCCCCAGCTGATAGCCGCCCTCGCCGATATCCCACGGCTCGGCGATCAGCTTGACGCGGTTCAGGACCGGGTCCTGGCGAATGGCGCGAAAGAACGGCCCGTCCCTGTCGAAGACGCCGCGCGTGCGCCCCAGGACACTGCACAGGTCGAAACGGAAACCGTCGACATGCATCACCTCGACCCAATAGCGCAGGCTGTCCATGACCAGCCGCAGCGTGAAGGGACTGTCCATGTCCAGCACGTTGCCCGTCCCGGCCTCATTCACATAGAACCGCCTATCCTCGGCCAGGCGATAGTAGGAGGCATTGTCCAGACCCCGGAAGGACAGGGTGGGGCCCAGTTCATTGCCTTCGGCGGTGTGGTTATAGACGACGTCCAGGATCACCTCGATCCCGGCCTTGTGGAACCGCGCGACCATCTGCTGGAATTCCGCGATATCGCCGTCGCGCATGTATCGCGGCTCGGGCGCGAAAAACCCATAGGTCATGTAGCCCCAGTAATTCGTCAGCCCCTTGTCCACCAGAAAGCGGTCATCGGCAAAGGCCTGGACCGGCAACAGCTCGATCGCGGTGACGCCCAGCTTTGTCAGGTGGTCCAGCATCGGGTCCGACGCCATCGCCAGATAGCCGCCGCGCCCCGGAATACCCGGCCGCCCGGCGGTCAGGCCCTTCACATGCGCCTCGTAAAGGACGGTGTCGGTCATGGGGCGGCGCAGGGGGCTGTCGTCGCCCCAGGTGAAGGCGGGGTCCACCACCACGCTGCGCGGCACATGGCTGGCGCTGTCGCGGCGGTCATAGGACAGATCGGCATCGGCGTGACCCGCCCGATATCCGAAGACCGCGTCATGGGGGGCCAGCCGACCCGACAGCCGCTTGGCATAGGGGTCGATCAGCAGCTTGTTGGGGTTGAAGCGGTGCCCCTCTTGCGGCTTGTAGGGGCCATGAACGCGGTATCCGTATCGCTGTCCGGGGCGCAGTCCCGCGATATGGCCGTGCCAGACATGGCCGTCGCGTTCGGGCAGGTCGATGCGCGTCTCGCGGTTCTTGTCGTCGAACAGGCACAGCACCACACGGTCGGCATGCCTGGAAAAGAGGGCAAAATTGACACCGGCACCGTCAAAGGTCGCCCCCAGAGGCGCGGGGTGCCCGGCGGTCATCGCATCATGGTCGTTCATCTGCTTGCGGTCAGTCCGGCGTAAAGTTCGGCATAGGCCTTGGCCGACAGCGCCCAACCCACCGGCTGCGCCATCGCGTTCACCTGCAGGCGGGACCATGTTTTCCTGTCCTTGTAAAGGGCGTCCAGCCGCACAAGCGCATTGCGCAGTGCCCCCGCCGTGACAGGCGAGAATTGGATGCCGGTCGCCACCTTGCGCGCCAGCGCCGCGGGTGATGCGTTGATGACCGTATCGGCCAACCCGCCCGTCAGCGCCACGACGGGCACTGTCCCATAACGCAACCCGTAAAGCTGGGTCAGGCCGCAAGGCTCGAACCGCGAGGGCACAAGGATCGCGTCGCCCCCCGCGATCAGCCGATGAGAGAACCCCTCGTCATAGCCAATGCGCACCGCGACATTCGGATTGGCGTCGGCCGCCGCGCGGAAAGCCCGTTCCAGGTCGGGATCGCCCGACCCCAGCAGGGCCAGCTGACCGCCCCGTTCCAACAGCGTCGGCAGGGTTTCCAGAACCAGGTCCAGCCCCTTCTGATGGGTCATGCGCGACACGATCACGCATAGCGGACCATCGGCTTGGGGCAGGCCCATCTCTGCCTGCAGCGCCGTCTTGGCGGCGGCCTTTCCTGCCGGCTTGGCATAGCCCGCGATGGCCGGATCGGTAGCGGGGTTCCAGGCGTCCTCGTCGATGCCGTTCAGGATGCCGTGCAGCGATGCGCAGCGGTGGCGCATCACGCCCTCCAGGCCCATGCCGAATTCCGGGGTCATCAGCTCCTCGGCATAGCTGGGGGATACGGTGGTCAGCGCATCCGCCCCCATCAATCCCGCTTTCAACGCCGAGATCATGCCCCAGAATTCGTAGCCCTCGCTGTGAAAGCGACCGGGGTCCAGCCGCAGGGCATCCAACCGGCCCGGATCGGCGGGACCGGTGAAGGCGATGTTGTGGATGGTCAGGACGGTGCGGACATGGCCCGCATCCATCCGGCGCAGGTATTCCATGGCAAGGCCCGCCTGCCAGTCATGGCCGTGCAGCACCGCCGGGTGCCAATCCCTTGCCCCATGCGCGGCGATATGGGCCCCGACCCAGGACAGCGCCGCAAAGCGTTCCGGGTTGTCGGGCCAGTCGCGCCCGTCCGGCCCCAGATAGGGGTTGCCCGGCCGCGCATAGAGATGCGGCGCGTCGATCACCAGCAGGTCCAGCCCCGCGACAGTAGCGGCAAGAACCCTGGCGGGCCCGCCGAAAAGATCGTCGAAATCAAGAACCGCCTCGGGATCGTTCTGGCCTTGCGTCACGGCCGCCATGACCGCCGGATAGCCCGGCAGCAGGGTGCGCATCTGCACCCCCTGCTGGGCCAGGGCGGCAGGCAGGGCCCCCACGACATCGGCCAGCCCGCCGGTCTTGACCAGCGGCGCGCATTCCGAAGCAACCGACAGAACCTTCATCACAGCGACGCCGCCCGCCTGTCCAGCATGTCCTGGGTGATCAGGGTCACACCCTTGTCGCTGACGCGGAACCACTTGGCGTCGTCCAGCGGGTCCTCGCCCACCACCAACCCTTCGGGGATGGTGACGCCCCGGTCGATGACGACATTGCGCAACCGCGCGTGCCGTTCGACAGTGACATAGGGCAGCACCACCGCGTGATCCAAGATGGCATAGGAATTGGTATGCACCTCGGTGAACAGCAGCGAATTGCGGATTTCCGTCCCCGAGATGATGCAGCCCCCCGACACCATCGAGGATATCGCCACCCCGCGCCGGTCCTTTTCGTCGTGGATGAACTTGGCGGGCGGCTTGCTTTCCGAATAGGTCCAGATCGGCCAGTCGTTGTCCCAAAGATTCAGTTCGGGCGTGAAATCGGTCAGGTCGATATTGGCCTGCCAGAAGGCATCGACCGTACCGACATCCTTCCAATAGGCGGGCGCGCCGGGGCTGCGCACGCAGGACACGTCGAAACGATGCGCCATGGCCTTGCCGTTCTTGACGATGCCGGGGATCAGGTCGGTGCCGAAATCATGGCTGGAATTGGGGTCCTCGGCATCGGCCAACAGCAATTCGCGCAGGAAGGCCCAGTTGAAGACATAGATCCCCATGGAGGCCAGCGCCTTGTCGGGATGGCCGGGCATGGCGGGCGGGTCCTTGGGCTTTTCCAGGAAGGACACGATGCGGCCCTTGTCGTCGACATCCATGACGCCGAAGGCGCTGGCTTCCTCGCGCGGGACGGTCAGGCAGCCGACGGTGACATCGGCGCCGCTTTCGACATGCTCGCGCAGCATCACCTCGTAATCCATCTTGTAGATGTGGTCGCCCGCAAGGATTATGATGTAATCGACATCGTAATCGTCGACGATGTCGATGTTCTGCGTCACCGCATCCGCCGTCCCCTGGTACCAGTGCTGTTCCGAGGTCCGCTGGCTGGCGGGCAGGATGTCCAGGAATTCGTTGCGCTCGGCGCGAAAGAAGTTCCAGCCACGCTGGCAATGACGGATCAGGCTGTGGGCCTTGTATTGCGTGGCGACGGCGATCTTGCGGATGCCGCTGTTCATCGCGTTCGACAGGGCGAAATCGACGATGCGGGTCTTGCCGCCGAAATAGACGGCCGGCTTGACGCGCCGGTCGGTCAGTTCCATCAGGCGGCTGCCGCGCCCCCCGGCCAGCACGAATGCCATGGCACGGCGTGTCAGACGCGTGTTTTCGGCCATGTTCAAATCCTCCCCCAAGTGAAATCAGTTATCGGCGACGAAGATGACGACCGACAGCGGCGGCAGCGTCACCGCCATGCTGGCAGGCTGGCCATCCTGGCCCGCTTCGTCGGCCGTCACGCCGCCCATGTTGCCCATCCCGCTGCCGCCATAGACGGCCGCATCGGTGTTCACCGCTTCGCGCCATTGCCCCGGCTGCGGCACGCCGATGCGGAAATCGGGCCGCGGCACGGGGGTAAAGTTGCACACCACGACCACTGGCGGATCGCCCGCGTTTCCCTTGCGGATCCAGGCATAGGTCGATTGCGCGGGATCGGTGGCGATCCACTGGAAGCCGTCGGCCTCGCAATCCTTGACGTGCAGCGCGGGCTGGGCGCGATACAGGTGGTTCAGGTCGCGCACCAGCGATTGCACGCCCTGGTTCAGCGGCTGACCAGCGGCGTGCCAGTTGAGTTCGCCATTGTGGTTCCATTCCTCGGGCTGGCCGAATTCGCAGCCCATGAACAGCAGCTTCTTGCCCGGATGCCCCCACATGAAGCCGTAATAGGCGCGCAGGTTGGCGAATTGCTGCCATTCGTCGCCGGGCATCTTGTGCAGCATGCTGCCCTTGCCGTGAACGACCTCGTCATGGCTGATCGGCAGGATGAAGTTTTCGCTGAAGGCATACATCAGCCCAAAGCTCATCAGGTCGTGGTGATAGCGGCGGTGGACGGGATCGCGGCTCATATAGCGCAGCGTGTCGTTCATCCAGCCCATGTTCCACTTGAACCCGAAGCCCAGGCCCCCCGTATCCACCGGCGCCGAAACCTTGGGATAGGAGGTGCTTTCCTCGGCCACAGTCATGATGCCGGGGGTCTCGCCATAGGCGGCGATGTTCATCTTCTGCAGGAAATCGATCGCCTCGTAATTCTCGCGGCCGCCGTCCTTGTTGGGCACCCATTCGCCATCCTTGCGCGAATAGTCACGATACAGCATCGAGGCCACCGCATCCACGCGCAGCCCGTCGATATGGTATTCCTGGAACCAATAGATGGCATTGGCGATCAGGAAGTTCTGCACCTCGGTCCGGCCATAATTGTAGATCAGGGTGTTCCAGTCCTGATGGAAGCCTTCGCGCGGATCTTCGTGTTCATAAAGCGCGGTGCCGTCGAAGCGGGCCAGCCCGTGGGCGTCGGTCGGGAAATGCCCCGGCACCCAGTCCAGCAGCACGCCCAGACCCGCCTGATGCACGGCATCGATCAAGTCGCGGAATTCATGCGGCGGGCCGAAGCGGATCGTCGGCGCATAAAGACCCACCGGCTGATAGCCCCATGATCCGTCGAAGGGAAATTCGCTGACCGGCATCAGCTCCAGATGGGTAAAGCCCATATCCTTGGCATAGGCGACAAGATCGCGGGCCATTTCCTGATAGGACAGGGGTCGGCCGCCATCGTCCCATTTGCGCCGCCAGCTGCCCGGATGCACCTCATAGACCGAGATCGGCGCGGTCCGGTCCTGCGCGGTCGCCCGCGACGACATCCAAGCATCATCCTTCCAGCCAAAGCCGCTGATGTCGCGCACCACACTGGCCTTTTCGGGGGGATGCTGGCTGCCGAAACCGACCGGATCGGCCTTTTGCATCACGCCGCCATGCGCATCGACGATCTCGTATTTGTAGAGCGTGCCTTCGGTCAGGTCGGGCAGGAAGATTTCCCAGATGCCGCTGCCACCCAGACGCCGCATCGGGTGGCGCCGCCCGTCCCAACCGTTGAACTGTCCCACCACGGACACGCGCTGCGCATTGGGCGCCCAGACCGCGAAATGCGTGCCCCGCGTGCCTTCATGGGTCATCACATGCGCCCCAAGCGCCTGCCACAGCCGACGATGCGTCCCCTCGCCCAGCAGATGCAGGTCCATGTCGCCCAGGACGGGACCAAAGCGATAGGGATCGTCAAACTCCCATGTCACCCCGCCGCCGCTTTCGGCCTGCAGGCGATAATCCCCCGCGGGGATCGGCCCGGCGAACAGGTCGCCCGCAACGCGCGGCAGGTCGATCAGCTTGCCCCCGCTGATCACCCGCAACGCGGCAAGATCGGGATGATAGACCGTCAGCGACCTGTCCTTGCCCGCACCGCGCGGCCCCAGGATCCGAAAAGGATCGCCGCATCGGCCCCGCTCCAGCGCGATCTGGTCATCGACGGCGGGCAAGGAAGGCTTTGACGTTATTTTCATCGGTCCACTTTATCCGGGTCACAGATTCGGGCAATTCCGAGGTTAACGCTAACCTCTGGTTTTTGATCCGGCTATAGTGGTCTTGTCCGACAAGAACTTCACGACCGAAAGGTGCACGATGACGGAATGGTGGCGCGATGCGGTGATCTATCAGATCTACCCCCGCAGTTTTCAAGACAGCAACGGCGACGGAATCGGCGATCTGCCGGGCATCACCCGTCGTCTGGACCATGTGGCGGGCTTGGGGGCCGATGCGATCTGGCTGTCGCCGATCTTCACCTCGCCGCAGAAGGACATGGGATATGACGTGTCAGATTACACCGACATCGACCCGCTGTTCGGATCGCTGGCCGATTTCGACGCCTTGGTGACACGCGCCCATGATCTGGGCATCAAGGTCATCATCGACCAGGTGATCAGCCATTCCAGCGACAAGCATCCCTGGTTCGCCGAAAGCCGCAGCAGCCGCGACAACGACAAGGCCGACTGGTATGTCTGGGCCGATCCGCGCCCCGACGGGACACCGCCCAACAACTGGCCCTCGGTCTTTGGCGGTCCGGCCTGGGAATGGGATGCGCGCCGCAAGCAATATTACCTGCACAACTTCCTGATCGAACAGCCCGACCTGAACATGTGGAACCCCGCCGTCCAAGACGCCCTGCTGGAGACGATGCGCTTCTGGCTGGAACGCGGCGTGGACGGCTTCCGGCTTGATACGGTCAACTACTATTTCCACGACCGCAAGCTGCGCGCGAACCCGCCCAACCCCGATTACGACGGGCCGGAAACCTATCCGCGCCAGTTGCATGTCCGGTCCAAGAACCAGCCGCAGAACATCGCCTTCCTGAAACGGATGCGCGCGCTGACCGACGAATTCCCCGACCGCATGATGGTTGGAGAGGTCGGCGACGGCGGCCAGACGGCCATCGACATCATGGCCGAATACACCGCCGGCACCGACCGGCTGCACATGTGCTACAGCTTTGAGATGCTCAGCCCGGAATTCACCGCCGCGCATTTCCGCACATGCATCGAGGGCGTACATGTCGGGGCCCCCGACGGCCACAGCTGCTGGAGCTTTTCCAACCACGACGTCATGCGCCATGTCAGCCGGTGGGCCAAATACGCCGCCGATCCCGACACCCTGGCCCGCCAGTCCGCCGCCATGCTGATGTCCTTTCCGGGCACCATCTGCATCTATCAGGGCGAGGAACTGGGTCAGACCGAAACGACGCTAGTTTACGAAGAACTGACAGACCCGCCCGCCCTGCGCTTTTGGCCCGAGGTGAAGGGCCGCGACGGCTGCCGCACGCCGATGGTCTGGGACGCCGATCAGCCCCATGCAGGCTTTTCCGAAGGCACACCCTGGCTGCCGGTCAAGCCCGCGCAGGCCGCCCATGCGGTCGCGGCCCAAGAAGGAACCGGCAGCGTGCTGGCCGCCTATCGCGACACGATCGCCTTCCGTAAATCGCAGCCGGCCCTGCGGTGGGGCGACACGCGGTTCCTGGACCTGCCCGAGCCGATCCTGGCCTTCACCCGGACTCAGGATGAACGGTCGCTGACCTGCGTCTTCAACCTGTCGGCCGAACCCGTGACGCTGAACCTGTCGCAGGACAGCGCGCTTTGCGGTCCCGGTCATGCCACCTTGGACGGCCGCTCGCTGAGCCTGCCCGCCAACGGTTTCGCATGGCTGGACGGTCAGCCCGGCCTGGCGGCCTGAACGTGGCCGCCTGATCTTGGCTGCGACCGGGGACAGCCCCGGTCGCATGCCGTTGCCGCCGGTCAGGTCGCGGGCGGCAGGGCGATGCCGCGCTGCCACCCTGGGGCCTCGCTGAAGGCCTGAACCATGTGATCGACGAACAGCCGCGTCTTGCGGGGCATGGGCTTGGCGGGCGGCCAGACGACGCTGATCGGCAGCAGCTCCTGCGGCAGGTCCGGCAGCAGCTGCACCAGACGCCCGTCCCGGATCGCATCGTCCACGATGAACAGCGGCAGCAGCGCCAGACCGATGCCGCCCAGTGCCATGTCGCGCATCGCCTCGCCGTTATTGGCGGTGATGCGGCCCTGCGCGGGGGGCTGGGTACCCGCGCCGTAAGGCCAGATGTCGGACAGGCGGACATTCAGATAGCCGATGCAATCATGCCCCCCAAGGTCGTCGGGATGCCGGATGTCGCCATGGCGCGCCAGGTATTCGGGGCTGGCCACCAGCGTGCGCGGGTCCTGGCACAGGCGCCGCGCCATCAGGCTGCTGTCGCGCAACTGCCCGATGCGCAACGCCACGTCGTATCCCGCCCGCCCCAGGTCGGTGTTGCGGTCGTCGTAATCCAGCACGATCTCCAGCGCGGGATGCGTGCGGGCGAAATTGGCGATGATCGGGCCCAGGTGGCGGATGCCGAAACTCATCGGGGCGGCGATGGCCAGACGGCCGCGCAGGGGGGTTTCGGCCCCCCCGATGTTTTCGGTCGCGGCCACCAGTTCGGCCAGCGCGGGACGCAGCCGGTCGGCCAGGGCCCAGGCGCTGTCGGTGGGCGTGATGCGACCCGCGTGACGCGTGAACAGCGGCACCCCCAGCGTCGCCTCGAATTCGCTGATGCGCTTGCTGACCACCGATTTCGACAGGTCCGCCCGCACCGCCGCGCCCGAGATGCTGCCGGCGTCCAGGACGGCCAGGAAGGTGCGGATATCGGTCAGGGTCCATGTCATCCCCCGACCATAGCGCCCCGCCGACCGTTCGCAAGAACCGAACACGGCGTTGCCTGCGCGACGGGTGTCACGAACGACCGCCCGGGTGCATATTCCCCTCAACGCTTATCGAAAGGGGCATCCCATGCAACTGACCGGCATCCACCACCTGACGGCGATCACCGCCGACGCACCCGCCAACAACCGCTTCTATACCCAGACCCTGGGCCTGCGCCGCGTCAAGAAGACGGTGAACCAGGACGACACCTCGGCCTATCACCTGTTCTTCGCCGACGGGGCGGGCACCCCCGGCACCGACATCACCTTCTTCGACTGGCCCGCCGCCCGCGAACGCCGCGGCACCAATGCCATCACCCGCACCGGCCTGCGCGTGGACGAGGCCAGCCTGGATTACTGGGCCGACCGCCTGTCCGGCCTGGGCGTCAGCACCGGCCAGATCGCCACGCTGGACGGCCGTCCCAGCCTTGATGTCGAGGATGCCGAGGGCCAGCGCCTGCGCCTGGTCGCCGCCCCGCAGCCCGTGGGCGAACCCTGGGCCGACAGCGACGTGCCCGCCGAACACCAGATCCGCGGCCTGGGTCCGATCACCATTTCCGTCGCCGAGCTGGGCCCGACCGAGGCCGTGCTGACCCAGGTGATGAACATGCGCAAGCTCCGCGACTATGCCAGCCCCGACGGGCAGGGCCAGGTGCATGTCTTTTCCATGGGCGAAGGCGGGGCGGCTGCGGAACTGCATGTGGCGGTCCAGCCCGACCTGCCCCGCGCGCGCCAGGGGGCCGGCGGCGTCCACCACGTCGCCTTCCGCGTGCCCGACAATGCGGCACTGACCGAATGGACGAACCGCGTCGCGAAATACCGGGTCCCCAGCTCGGGCGAGGTCGAGCGTTATTACTTCCGGTCGCTTTACTTCCGCGAACCGGGTGGCAATCTGTTCGAACTGGCCACCGACGGCCCGGGCTTTGACGTGGACGAACCGCGTGACAGCATGGGCCAAGGCCTGTCGCTGCCCCCCTTCCTGGAAGGCAAGCGCGCTGCAATCGAGGCCAAGCTGAAGCCCCTGGCCTGAACCGTGAAAGGAACGACGCCATGACCACCATCCTGGGACTTGCCGGAAGCCTGCGACAGGCGTCTTTCAACGCAGGCCTTCTGCGCGCCGCCCGTGACGGCGCGCAGGGGGTGACCCTGACCATCGGCGACATCGCCCAGGTGCCGCTTTACGATGGCGACGCCGAGGCGGCCCACGGCCTGCCCCCCGCCGTCAAGACCCTGCAAGAGCAGCTGGCCGCCGCCGATGGGCTGCTGATGGTGACGCCGGAATACAACAACGGCGTTCCCGGCGTCTTCAAAAACGTGATCGACTGGATGTCGCGCGGCGACGGAATGAAACTGTTCAAGGGCAAGCCCGTGGCGCTGATCGGCGCCACGCCCGGTGGTTTCGGCACCACGCTGGCACAGGCGCATTGGATGCCTGTCTTCCGTTTCCTGCAGGTGCGTCCCTGGCTGGAGGGTCGGATGACGGTCGCGGGGGCGGGCAAGCTGTTCGACGACCAGGGCAACCTGACTGATGAAAAGACCCGTCAACAGGTGAATGAATTCGTCGCGGGCTTTGCCGCCAGCCTGTGAATGGACCGCCTGGCCGCCGACCGCATGTTCGTCCAGGTCGTCCGCATGGGCGGCTTTTCGGCGGCGGCCGCGCGGGCGGGGGTGTCGCCGGGTCAGGCGTCCAAGCTGGTCTCTCGGCTAGAATCGCATCTGGGCCTGCGCCTGCTGACCCGCACCACCCGCGCCATCAGCCTGACCCCCGAGGGCGAGGCCTATCTGGCCAGCATCGCCGCCATCCTGGACCAGTTGGACGACCTGGATGACAGCCTGCGCGATGCCGCTGCCAATCCTTCGGGTCTGCTGCGGCTGACCGCGCCGCTGACCTTCGGCACGGTGCAGCTGATGCCGGCGCTGAGCGATTTCGCCCGTGCCCATCCCGCCGTGACCCTGCAGGTGGATTTCACCGACGACATCGTCAGCCTGGCCCAGCAGGGTTTCGATCTGGCCATCCGCGCGGGCCAGCCCCGCGATTCGACGCTGGTGGGGCGCAGGCTGGCGGTGATGCGCATCCAGGTCGTCGCAGCGCCCGCCTACTTGGCGGCGCGGGGCACGCCGCAACGGCCCGAAGATCTGCGCGACCACGCCATCATCACCGACCTGAACTTTGCCCAGCCCGACGATTGGCAATTCCAGGACGGCAGCAGGCGGGTCACCTTGTCCCTGCCCGGTCGCCTGCGGTTTTCCAACGCCGAAGCCTGCGTCAGTGCCGCCATCGCGGGGCTTGGCGTGACCCGCGTGCCGGATTTCATCGCCGCCCCCGCGATCCGCGATGGCGCCCTGACCCAGCTTTTTGCCCCGATGACACCCCAGCAGGTGCCGATCATGGCGATCACGCCTCCGGGGCGGCACATGCCCGCGCGGGTCCGGTTGCTGGTCGATTTCCTGCGCGACAGATGGGGACCGGATCACCGATGGGACAATTGATTCCGATACGGCACAAATCTTCTTCCCAAGGGCCGGATTATCGCGGGGATCGTCATGATCCATATCGGGGGCCAGACACAGGCCCCTGACGGGCCCGAAAGGACAGACCGATGCTTGCCACCCAGATTGACCGTCTTCGCAACCCCGACCTAGCCGCGCTGATCCTGCGCGTGACGCTTGGGGTCCTGTTTCTGGTCCATGCGGGTCTGAAGGTCTTTGTCTTCACCCCCGCCGGCACAGCGCAATACTTCGGCTCGATCGGCCTGCCAGGTTTCCTGGCCTATCTGACCATCGCGGCGGAACTGCTGGGCGGGATCGCCCTGATCATCGGGCTGCAGGTCCGCGTGGTGGCGCTGGCCCTGGTGCCGCTGATGCTGGGCACCATCATCTTTTCGCATGGCGCCAACGGTTTCTTCTTCAACAATCAGGGCGGCGGATGGGAATATCCTGCTTTCTGGGCCATCGCGCTGATCGTTCAGGCGCTGATCGGTCCGGGTGCCGCCGCCATCAGCAACAAGTAGGGTCCACCTCATGTCCCCCAAGCGCACCATCGAACAGGTTGTTCTGCGGGTCCGCGACCTGCCCGCCATGACCGCCTTCTATGAAAATGCCATCGGCCTGCGGGTCATGGGCCGCGACGGGGACAGCCTGCAGCTGGGGGTGGGCGGCAACGTGCTGGTCACGCTGCTGTCCGACCCCGACGCGATCCCCGCCGACCCCGCGCAGGCGGGACTGTACCACACCGCCTTCCTGCTGCCGTCGCGGGCCGATCTGTCGCGCTGGCTGCGCCACGCGGCCGATATCGGGCTGCGGCTGTCGGGCGCCTCGGATCACGGCGTCAGCGAGGCGCTGTACCTGACCGACCCCGAGGGCAACGGCATCGAGATCTATCGCGACCGCCCCGAGAGCGACTGGCAGCGGACCGGCGACCGGGTGCAGATGACGACCCGGCGGCTGGACCTGTTCGCGCTGTCCCAGCACACCACCGACAGCTGGCAGGGTGCGCCCCTGGGGACCGGCATCGGGCATGTCCACCTGCAGGTGGGCGATGTCGATCTGGCCGGTCGCTTCATGACAGGGGATCTGGGCCTGACGCGCAGCTTCGATGCCCCCGATGCCGCCTGGTTCGGCTGGAACGGTTATCACCACCATCTGGCGGTCAATGCCTGGAACAGCGGGGGCGCAGGCCCCCGCGATCCGCGCATGGCGGGCCTAGTGCAGATCGTCGTCGCCGCCCCCGACCGCGCCGGAGAGGTTCTGACCGACCCTTGGGGCACCAGCTTTCGCATGATCTGAGGCCAGCAGGCTGGCCAGCCATTCGCTGGCCAGCCGCAGGTCCTCTGCGGCCAGTTCATGTCCCGCATCGACGCGCAGCATCCGCGCCTCTGCGCCGGTGCTGTCCAGCCACGCCTGCAGGGCGGGCGCATGGATCCCATAGGGATCGCGCGCACCCTGCAACCCCAGGACCTGCACCCCAGTCAGATCGACCGAGGGCGGGTCCTGCAGCGCCAGCATGGGCCGCAGCAGGATCGCGCGCCGGATCAGCCCCGGATGCAACCCCATCACCGCAGCCGCGAAATTCGCGCCGTTGGAATAGCCCAGAACCGTCAGCCGCGCCGGGTCCAACCCATAGCTGGCGATGGCACCCGTCCAGAATTCGGCAAAGGCCGCGGCCTCGGCGCGGATGTCATCCTGGTCGAAGCGATCCATAGACAGGCGGCGGAAAAACCGCGCCACGCCTTCCTCGGTCGATCGGCCGCGCAGGCCCAGCAGGCGGGCGCGCGGGGCGATGCGATGAGCCAGCGGCATCAGGTCGGTTTCCGACCCGCCAGTGCCGTGCAGCAGGATCATGGCGCTGCCATCGGGGTCCTCGGGCTGGTGCAGGCGGTGGGTGAAGGGCAGATCGCGCATGGGGGTCCTTTCCTCGCCCGGGCGGGCGAATTGCGGCAAGTGCAGCCGCAGGTCGATGGTATCGTCGAAATGTGGCGGCACCATCAGGGTGCTGCCGGGGCGGTCTTCGTCCACGGCCATGCCGGGGCCGTCGGTGGCCAGCTCGATTAGAGTGCCGGCCGGTTCGCGCACGTAAAGCGAGGTGAAATACCGCCGGTCATGCAGCGTCGTGTCCGCCAACCGCGCCTGATGGGCACGGATGGCATCGACATCGGGCATCCGCAGGGCGACATGGTCGATCATCCCCGTGCCCGGAATGCCCGGCACGAAGCCGCCCGCATCGCGGATATCCAAGTGGTCGCTGTCCGAAACCAGCCGCGTGATCCCCTCGCCCACCATCCCGCGGTGATAACCGAAGGGGCCCAGAAAGGCGGCGGTGGCGGCGGGGTCTTCCGACCACAGCGTCACCCCGGCCAGGCGCACCGGCGCGGCAGGCCACCCGTCATCGGGCAGATCGCGCCCGACCAGCGTGACCATGATGCCGTCGGGATCCTTCAACCGCAGCACCGTGTCGCCCAGGTGCCGCAGGGGGCCCTGCACCGTGATGCCATGCTGCAGCGCGCGGGTCAGCCAGTCGCCCATCCGCAGGCGCGGCACGGCCAGCGCGATCTCGGCCACCTGGCCATGGCCCACGCGACCGGCGGCCCCGTCCTGCCAGACCAGAAAGCTGACCAGCGTGCCGGGACGGCCCTGCGCATCGCCATAGAACAAATGCAGCTGGGCGGCGTCTTCGAACCCCGCCGTCTGCTTGACCAGGGACAGGCCCAGAAAGCCCATCCAGAAATCAACATTGGCCTGCACGTTGCGCGTGATGGCCGTGACGTGATGAAGTCCGGTTGTCATGGGACACCTTCCTTTCCTTGCCCTGCAAGATGCGCCGCGCGTCCCGTTCGCGCCAGCCCGTCCTGCAGCGAACCCCGCGTTCTGCCTGCGCGAACGCCAAGCGCCTTGCCGTGCCGCCCCGGACGGCCCACCCTGCCATGACGTCCCAAAGACAGCAGGAGAAGACCATGACCGTCACCACCGCAGCCGAGGTTCTGGATTTCTGGTTTTCGGGCCAGATGCAGCCGTATTGGTTCGCCAAGTCGGACCAGATCGACACGCAGATCAGCCAGCGTTTCGCCGATACCTATCAGGCCGCCCATGAGGGACAGCTGGACGGTTGGATCAAGGATACCGACAGCGCGCTGGCCCTGTGCATCGTGCTGGACCAATTCCCGCGCAACATGTTCCGCGGATCGCCTCGCAGCTTCGAAAGCAACCGCATCGCGCTGGACCATGCCCGCAAGGCGCTGGAATTGGGCCATGACCAGGCGCAGGACCCGACCCGCCGCCAGTTCTTCTATCTGCCCTTCATGCATTCCGAGGATCTGGCCGACCAGACAACCTCGGTCCGTCTGTACGAGGATCTGGGAAACCAGCATTCGCTGCATTTCGCGCGCGAACATCGCGACATCGTCGAGCGCTTCGGCCGCTTTCCGCACCGCAACGCCGTGCTGGGCCGCGACAGCACCCCCGAGGAAGCGATCTTCCTGGAAACTCACAAGGGGTTCTGAGGCGAGGCGGGGCCAAGGGGCTGGATCGCGCCCCCTGTCCCGCCCTATAGGGTGCGGGGATCATCAAGGGGGCATCATGCGGATCTGCGTCATCAACACCGGCGGTACCATCGCCTGCACGGGATCGCCGTTGGCCCCCATGTCCGCGGGGCAATTCGCGCAGGCCGCGCAGCATCTGCTGGGCCCGTCGCTGGCCGCCAGCCTGCAAGGGGTGACGGTGCATTTCGACACCGTGCTGCGCTTTTCCGATGACGGCCCCGGCACGCTGGACAGCACCGATCTGCGCCCCCGCGACTGGTGCCGCATGGCCGCGCGGCTGCTGGATCTCTATGACGACCACGACGGCTTCGTGATCTTGCACGGCACGGACACGATGGATTATTCGGCGGCGGCGCTGTCTTTTCTGCTGAATGTCGCGGACGGGCAAGGGCGGGCACGGGCCGTGCTGTCCAAGCCGGTCATCCTGACCGGATCGCAGCTGCCGCTGTTCGTGCAGACCGCCGACGGGCTGGCGCTGAACGCGGCCAGCGATGCGCTTGGCAACCTGGCGGGGGCGCTGTCCACGGCCCGGCTGCGCCTGCCCGAGGTGGCGCTGTTCTTCGACGGCAGGCTGCTGCGCGGCAACCGCGCGCTGAAATCATCGACCACCGAATTTGCCGGTTTCGACAGCCCGCATCTGCCACCGCTGGCCCATGCCGGGATCGGCTGCTGGCACGGCGCCGCCAAACCCCTGCGCGGCCCGGCCCGGCCCGCGCAGGCGCTGGACGACCCCGCCGCGATGACGCTGGTCCGCGCCCAGCTGCAGGCGGTGGCAGACCGGATCGACGCGCAGGGCGTCGCCCAGATCCCCGCCGTGCCCGCCGCAGGACCGCTGATGGGCCAGCTGATCGACGCCGCCCTGTCATCCGGCGCGACCGGGCTGATCCTGCAGGGCTTCGGCGAGGGCAACATCCCCACCAGCCCCGCCACGCGCGCGGCGCTGGAGGCGGCGCAGGCGGCCGATGCCGTCACCGTCATCGCCAGCCGCGTGATGGCGGGGTCCGTGGGGGCCTTCCACTATGCCGCCGGCGCCTGGATCGCCGATACGGGCGCCATCGGTTGTGCCGACCTGACGCCGGTCGCGGCGCTGGCCAAGCTGACCGTGCTGTCCGCCGCCGCCGATCACCACGGATGGGACCGCGCCACGCTGCGGGCGCTGATGCAGCGCAGCCTGGCGGGGGAATGCGCCGCCCCCGATTGCAGCACGGGGCCGCTGTGGCCGGGACAAGCGCTGCGCGCGGTGGACGGCCCCGTGACGCTTGTGAACGACCCCGACCAAGGGCCAGTCCTGCGGGATGGCGACCGGTTCCTGTGGCGCGCGGGCGCGGCGGGGCGGTTGCAGATGCAGGGCGACCGGCTGGTACTGATCGCGCCCGACGGATCGCCCGCATGGGCCGGCCCGCAGGCCGATCCGCATGCGCGGATCGCGGTGGCGGCCCACCCCGCACGCCTGATCCTGATCGACCCGACGGGGCAGCGCCCGGATGTCATCGCCGCGCCCGTTCAGGGCTGACAGGACGCGCCCCGGTTGTTAGCAAGGGGCATCATCTGCCAAGGAAAACCCATGTCGCTGATCTATGTCCTGAACGGCCCGAACCTGAACCTTCTGGGGCAGCGCCAGCCCGAGATCTATGGCGGCACCACCTTGTCCGATGTCGAGGATCTGTGCCGCGACGCCGCCGGCCCCCACAAGATCCGCTTTCTGCAATCAAACTGGGAAGGCCAGATCATCGACTGGATCCACGAGGCGCGCCAGGACGGCGCGGCCATCGTCATCAACCCGGCGGCGCTGACCCATACCTCGGTCGCGGTGCTGGATGCGCTGAACGCCTTCGAGGGCCCTGTGATCGAGATCCATATCAGCCAGGTCCACAAGCGCGAAGCGTTCCGCCACCATTCCTATGTCTCGATGCGGGCGGATGGGGTGATCGCGGGTTTGGGCGTGTGCGGCTATGCGGCGGCGGTGCGTCACGTGGTGTCGCTGATCGACTGACGCGAAAACCGTCATTCCCGACCGCCGGGAGGAGGAGGAGCGGCGGGAATGACGGCCTTGGCTTGGTCCGTTGCCGGACCGGAGGAGGAGGAGCGCCTGAAGCAATCCGTGCTTCGTAACTTCAGGATGCACGGGCCACGCCCCCGCGTCACGCCCTGACGCCGCAGCGCGGCAACGCGCTCAGGGGGTTGGGCATTCACAGGGCAGGATTTCCCTACCCTGCCCAGCAAACAGGCAGGCTTCGGCTGTTCCCGCCCTGAAATCGATTCGAAATGGCGCTCAGCTGGCCTGATCCAAGGTCGTCAGATAGGCGCGCGACCACCAGGCGATGTCCTGTTCGACGACGCCCTTCAGCAGCCGGGAATGACGTTCGCGCCGCTCCTCCAGCGTCATCCGCATAGCCTGGGCCATGGCACCCGCCGTATCGCTGGGGTCATGGGGATTGATGATCAGCGCCTCTTCCATCGTCTCGGCCGCGCCGGCAAAGCGCGACAGGACCAGAACGCCCGGATCGTCGGGGTCCTGGGCCGCCACGTATTCCTTGGCGACCAGGTTCATGCCGTCGGCCAGGGGCGTGACCAGCCCGATCCGCGCCTGCCGATACAGCCCCGCCAGCACATGGCGCGGCATCGAACGGTGGATGAAGCGGATCGGGGTCCAGTTCAGGCTGGCGAATTGCCCGTTGATGCGCCCCGCCAGATGCTCGGTCTCCTCGCGGATGTCCTGATAGGCCTCGACCTCGCCGCGGGTGGGCGGCGCGATCTGCAGGAAAGAGATCTTCTCATGCAGGTCGGGGATCTTTTCCAGCAACAGCTGATAGGCGCGGAACCGGTGCGGGATGCCCTTGGAATAATCCAGCCGGTCGACGCCGATCATCATCTTGGCGCCGGTCAGGCTGCGCATGCGGTCCTCGTCGGGGGCGTCCTTGGCCTCGGCGATGAAATCGGCGGCGTCGATACCGATGGGAAAGACCCCCGCCTTCAGCCTGCGACCCGACAGGCGGAAATCGGTATCCGAGATGTGGTCCATGTCCGACAGCTGCCGCCCGCTTTCGGCAAAGGCCCCCAGATCGCGTTCGGCCTGAAAGCCCAGCAGGTCGTAATGGGACAGCCAGTCGAACAGTTCTTGGGGGTTGGGCAACGCACCACAATCGGCGGGGCCGGGAAAGGGGATGTGCAGGAAATGACCGATGGGGGCAGTGACGCCCCGCGCCCGCAATTCGGCGGCCAGCGGGAACAGGTGGTAATCCTGCACCCAGATGCGGTCGTCATCGCGCAGATGCGGGATCATCAGATCCGCGATGCGCCGGTTGACCCGGCGATAGCCATCGACGAATTCCGGCCTGATGCGCATCAGATCGGGCCGCCCATGACACAGCGGCCACAGGATCGAGTTCGAATAGCCCAGGTAATACCGTTCGTGATCTTCGGAATTGAGGTCGAAGGACAGGCGCTGGAAAGGCGCGCCGGGATGGTCCTGCAGGCTGTCGCCCGGATTTTCGGTGACCTCGCCCGAGAACCCGATCCAGACGCCGCCCGAACTGCGCAGGGCATCTTCCAGCGCGACCACCAGGCCGCCGGACGGGTTTTCACCCAGGGGCAGGCGGTTCGAAACGACGATCAGGCGGGACATAAGGGCTCCTTGTCGGATTCAGGTCAGGGATGCATCAAGCCAGGCGGCCAATGCGTCGGGATCAGAGAGGCGGTGACGGGCTGCGGTCGGGCCTTCGCCGACCTTGATGGCATAGCCGCCCAAGGCTTGAGCCTGCTGCATCGCGGGTTCGTCGGTATGATCGTCACCCGCAAAGACCGGCATCCGACCCGCAAAGGGCGCCCGCTGCATCAGGCCGGCCAAGGCGCTGTCCTTGCCGACGCCATTCGGGCGCAGTTCCAGCGCCATCTTGGACGGTTGCAGCATCAGACCCGGATTGTCCTGCAGCATGTCCTGCATGACGCGTTCGACATAATCCTGCAAGGACGGATCGGCCCGGTAATGCAGGGCGACGCCATGGGGCTTTTCCTCGACCAGCAGGGCGGGATGGGGACGGGCCAGGTCGTGGGCGCGGGCATGCAGGGCGGCGGCGTCGAAGGCGTGGTCGTGGACGGACTGGATCTGGCCTGGGGCCAGGGACAGCTCGGCCCCGTGGCTGCCGGCGACGATGCCCGCGAAATCAGGCAGGAACCCCCGCAGCGCCGACACGTCCCGCCCTGAAATCAGCGCGACCGCACCGTCCAGCATCGCGTGCAGACGCCCCAGACGGTCACGCAGCTGGCTGGACACCACCACCGCATCGGGCCGATCCGCGATTTCGACCAGGCAACCGTCGAAATCCAGGAACAGCGCGGCATCGGGGGTCAGCTTGGGCGGGGTCATGGGCTTTCCTTTGGTGGTGATGCCAGATCAACCCCGCCATCGGGTCACGGGTTCGCCCAAAGGTCAACTTTTTGTGCCCCAGTGCCAAGACGCCTCAGAATTCGACGCCGGCCTGCGCCTTGATACCTGCCCGGAAGGGATGCTTGACCTGCCCCATCTCGGTGACCAGATCGGCGGCCTCGATCAGGCTGTCGGGGGCGCCGCGCCCGGTCAGGACCACATGGGTCATGGGAGGCTTCTCGGACTCCAGAAAGGCCAGGACCTGGGCCACATCCAGATAGCCATAGCGGAAGGCGATGTTGATTTCATCCAGCAGGATCATGCGGTTTGCCGGGTCGCGGATCAGGTCCCGGGCCTTGGCCCACCCGGCTTTGGCTGCGGCGATGTCGCGGGACTTGTCCTGCGTTTCCCATGTGAAGCCCTCGCCCATGCTGTGGAACTGGCAAAGGTCGGCGAAATGCGTGGTCAGCAGGCGGCGTTCGCCCGTGTCCCATGCGCCCTTGATGAACTGCACCACCGCGCAGGGCATGTCATGGGCGATACAGCGCATGATCATGCCGAAACCGCTGCTGGACTTGCCCTTGCCGGGGCCGGTGTGGACGATGATCAGCCCCTTTTCGCCGGTCTTGGTTTCCATCATCCGGTCGCGGGCGGCCTTTTTCTTGGCCATTTTCTGCGCGTGGCGGGCCAGATCCTGTTCGGGAATGGGGTCGGACTGCGTCATCGGGTCGCTCCTTCGGGTTGACAAATCGGGGCTGCGGGCCTTTGGTTGGCGCGTGTTGGTTCCTGTCGTAAGGCAGGTGAAAAGGGAATGCGACAGGCAAGGCGTCACCGCCCCGCCCAAGCGCAGCCGCCCCCGCGACCGTGACCGGAAAGGTCGCCCGATCCACTGGCCCCCCATGGGCTGGGAAGGTGGGACGACCGTTGGGCCCAGGCCCCGAATCCGCAAGCCGGGAGACCTGCCAGCACCTGTTGATGACGGGCGAACGGGGTGTTTCGCGACCGGCAGGTGATGGCCGGATGCCCCGTGCCATGTCCTCTCGGCCTATCCCCCTGATGCCACAGAAGGGAAGGGCCGCAATGCGCGCCATCTTGCATGTCTGCACCACCTGCCGCGGCACGGTGCCCATGGACGACCCCGATGCCCCCCGCCCCGGCGCGGTGCTGCATCAGGTCCTGTCCGACGATCCCCCCGCAGGCGTGGAGATCCGCCCCGTCGAATGTCTGTCCGCCTGTTCGCAGGGCTGTTCGGTGTCGCTGACGGCACCGGGCAAGTGGTCCTATGTCTATGGCCGCCTGACCCCCGCTGACGCCGCCGATATCGCCACGGGTGCCGCCGCCTATGCCGCCAGCGGCGACGGCATCGTGCCGTGGCGCGAACGCCCCGCCATCTTCCGCAAGCAGAGCCTTGCCCGCATCCCCCCGCAGGAGTGACCCCATGTCCGATCTGACCAAGACCCCCGTGACCGTGATCACCGGCTTTCTGGGCGCAGGCAAGACCACGCTGGTCCGCCACCTGATGCAGAACCCCCAAGGCAAGCGCCTTGCCGTACTGGTCAATGAATTCGGCACGATGGGTGTCGACGGCGAAATCCTGAAGGGCTGCGCCGACGACAACTGCCCCGCCGAAAACATCATGGAGCTGTCGAACGGCTGCATCTGCTGCACGGTCGCCGATGATTTCATCCCGACGCTGGAACGGCTGATGGCCCTGCCGCAGAAGCCCAACCACATCCTGATCGAGACCTCGGGGCTGGCGCTGCCGAAACCGCTGCTCAAGGCCTTTGACTGGCCCGCCATCCGGTCGCGCATCACCGTGGACGGCGTCATCGCCCTGGCCGATGCCGAGGCCGTGGCCGCGGGCCGTTTCGCCCCCGACATTGCCGCCGTCGACGCCCAACGCGCCGCCGATGACAGCCTGGACCACGAAACGCCCCTGTCCGAGGTCTTCGAGGATCAGATCGCCTGCGCCGATGTCGTCCTGCTGACCAAGGCCGATCTGGCCGGCGATGCCGGCGTGGCCGCTGCCCGTCAGGCCATCCTGGACCACGCCCCGCGCAAGCTGCCCATCCTAACCGTGACCGAGGGCGCGATCGACCCGCAGGTGATCCTGGGCCTCAACGCCGCCGCCGAGGATGATCTGGCCGCCCGCCCCAGCCATCATGACGGCCATGACGATCACGAGCATGAGGATTTCGACACCGTCGTCATCGACCTGCCCGAGATCACCGACCCCGCCCATCTGGTCGCGGCCATCGAACGCCTGGCCACCGAACAGAACATTCTGCGCGTAAAGGGCCATGTCGCGGTGCAGGGCAAGCCGATGCGCCTGCTGGTGCAGGCCGTCGGCGCGCGCGTGCGCCATCAATACGACCGCCCTTGGGGCAGCCAGCCGCGCCGGTCGCAGCTGGTGGTCATCGCCGAACATGACGACGTGAACCTTGATGCGATCCGCGCCATGCTGACGGGCGTGCCTGCCTGATGCATGTCGTCTTCCGCGAACGCCACGGGCTGGACCAGTCCGACGCCCCCTATGACCCCGGCCAGTCGCCGGCGGATCTGGTGGTGCTGTCCTTTTCGGACAGCGATCTTGGCGCCTTCGCGGCGGGCTGGCATCGCGCGGCGGGGGGGCTGCCGTCCCTGCGGCTGTGCAACCTCGTGGCACTGCGCCATCCGGTCTCGGTCGACACTTATCTGGAGCAGACGCTGTCGGGTGCCAAGGGCATCCTGATCCGTCTGATCGGCGGCGAGGCCTATTGGCCCTATGGTCTGGCATCCGTGCAGGACCTGGCGCGGCGGCGCGGCATCGCGCTGGCCGTGCTGCCCGCCGATGGACGCGATGATGCGCGGCTGGATCAGCTCTCGACCGTGCCCGCATCCGTGCTGCGCGTGCTGCGCCGCCATTGCGATCAGGGCGGGGCGGTGGCGGCCCAGGCCGCGCTGGCGCAGATGGCGATCGCGGCAGGGCTGAACGCGGCCCCAGTGCCGGGGCGGAAGACGCTGCCGCCGATGGGGCTTTACGACCCGGATGCGGGCGTGATCGATACCCCGCCCGCCGGACCGCTGGCGCTGGTCACCTTCTATCGCAGCTGGCTGGCCGCCGCCGATACCGCCGCGATCGACGCGATGATCCATGCCCTGCGCGCGCGTGGCTTTGCCGCCTGCGGGGCCTTCGCCCCTTCGCTGAAGGCCCCGGGTTTTAACGAATGGCTGCGGGGCAGCCTGCCCGAGGCCCCTGCCGTCATCGTCAATGCCACGGGCTTTTCGTCCGGCCAGAATGGCGCCTTCGATGGCTTCGACAGCCCTGTCTTTCAGGTCGCCCTGTCCACCAACCGCCGCCGCGAATGGCGCGACGCCGAACGCGGACTGTCACCCTCGGACTTAGCCATGAACGTGGTCCTGCCCGAGGTGGACGGACGCATCCTGGCCGGCGTCATCAGCTTCAAATCCCCCGCCAAGCGCGACCCGGACCTGCAATACTCCCGCTTTGCCCACCGCCCCGACCCCGCACTGGTCGATGCCGCCGCGGACCGCATCGCCGCCTGGCACCGCCTTGGCGCGACGCCAGCCCCCGACCGCCAGCTGGCACTGATCCTGTCCACCTATCCGGGCCGCGACTGGCAGATGGCCCATGCGGTGGGGCTGGACGCGTTGGCCTCCGCGCAACAGGTGGCAGGGCTGCTGGCCGATCACGGCCATGACGTCCCCGCCGTTCAGGGCGACCTGACCGGCGACCGGATCACATGGCCGCTGGACGAATACCGCGCGGTGCTGGCCACCCTGCCCCGAACCCTGCGCGACGATCTTCATGCCGCATGGGGTGCGCCCGAGACAGACCCCGACATGCAGGACGGCGCCTTCCACTTCGCCGCCATCCGCGCGGGCAAGCTGCTGATGGCGCTGCAGCCAGAACGCAGCCACCGCGCCAATCGCGACGACGATTATCATGACCTGACCCGTGTGCCGCGCCATGCCTATGTGGCCTTCTACCTGTGGCTGCGATCCCAAGGGCTGCACGCGATGATCCACATGGGGGCGCATGGCACGCTGGAATGGCTGCCCGGCAAGGCGGTGGCGCTGTCGGGCGACTGCTGGCCGCAGGCGCTGACGGGGGCGCTGCCGGTAATCTATCCCTTCATCGTCAACGACCCGGGCGAGGCCGCGCAGGCCAAGCGCCGCATCGGGGCGGTCACGCTTGGCCACCTGCCGCCGCCCATGCTGGCTGCCACCCTGCCCGACGACATGGCGGGTCTGGAACGGCTGCTGGACGAATATTCCACCGCCGACGGGCTGGACCCGGCGCGCCGCGACCGGCTGGTGGCCGACATCCGCGACACGTCCCGCGCGCTTGGGGTGGACCGCGACTTGGGCATCCCGCCCGATGCGTCCGAGGCCGAGGCGATCACCCGCATCGACCGCTTCGTCTGCGACATCAAGGAAAGCCAATACGGGCAGGGTCTGCACATCTTCGGCCAGAGCGAATGCGGCGCGCAGGAACGCGCGGGCCTGCTGGACGCGCTGTCGGGGCGCCATGTCCCGCCGGGTCCGTCGGGATCGCCCGCGCGGGGACGGCGGGACGTACTGCCGACCGGGCGCAACCTCTTTGCCACCGATCCGCGCGCGGTGCCGACACGCGCTGCCCACGCCCAAGGCGTCAAGCTGGCCGAGGAATTGCTGCGCCGTCACCTGCAGGATCACGGCGATTGGCCGCGCGGCTTGGTCGTCGATCTGTGGGGCAGCGCCACGATGCGCACCGCTGGCGAGGAATTCGCCATGGCCCTGCATCTGGCGGGGCTGAAGCCTGTCTGGGATGATGGGTCGGGCCGGGTGTCGGGCGTGGAGATCGTTCCACTGGCGCTGATGGACCGGCCCCGCATCGACGTGACGTTGCGGGTGTCGGGCCTGTTCCGCGATGTCTTTCCCGTGCTGGCGCAGCTGTTCGAAACCGGCGCAAAGGCGCTGGCCGACCGCGACGAGGCGCCCGAGATGAACCCCTATGCCGCCCGCATGGCACGGGTGTTCGGACCGGAACCCGGGCGATACGGGCTGGGCATGGGCACCGCCCCCGACACCTTCACCGATGCTGCGCGGCAGGCCGCGGGCGAGGCATGGATCGCGGCCTCCAGCTGGGCCATCGGCCTGGATGGTGCCGTGACGCAGGATCGGGGCGGCATCGAAGCCCGCCTGCAAACCGCCGACAGCTTCGTCCACGCGCAGGACCTGCCCGAAAGCGACCTGCTGCTGGCCGCCGATTACGCCGCCCACGAAGGCGGCTTTGCCGCCGCCATGGCCCGAATCGGGGCGGATGCGCCGGCGCTTTATCACCTTGACGCCACGCAGCCCGACCGCCCCCGCGCCCGCAGCCTGACCGAGGAGATCGCCCGCACCGTCCGCGCCCGCGCCACCGATCCGCGTTGGGCGGATGCCATGACCGCCCACGGCTTTCGCGGAGCTGCCGAGATTGCGGCCACACTGGATCACATGGCGGCCTTTGCCCATCTGGCGGGCGCGGTGCCGCCGCATCTGTTCGACCTCTATCACGACGCCACCTTGGGGCGCGACGACATCACCGTCTTCATGCAGGACACCAACCCCGCAGCTCTGGCGGCCATGCGCGACCTGTTTCGTCGGCTGCATGATGCGGGCCTTTGGGTGACGCGGCGCAATTCCATCGCCGCCAGCATGGGGGCAGACACATGAGCGGCGTGAAGGGCTGGTGCCCCGGCGCCCTGCGGCCGATGGAATCGGGCGATGGCTGGGTCGTGCGGGTCAAACCGCGCGGGGCGATGCTGTCCCGCGACCAGGCCCAGGGCATCGCCGATGCCGCCGAACGGCATGGCAACGGCCTGATCGAGCTGACGGGCCGCGGCAATTTGCAACTGCGCGGCATCACGCCCGACAGCCATGCGCCGCTGATCGCGGATCTGCGCGCGCTGGACCTCATCGACCCCGACATCGCCACCGAGACGCGGCGCAGCATCATCGTCACCCCCTTTGGCGGGGATGCCACCGATGCGCTGGTCCGCGATCTGGAAACCGCGCTGGCTGACAGCGCCCTGCCGCTGCCCGCCAAGTTCGGTTTTGCCGTCGATACCGGCGCCGCGCCGGTCCTGACCCAGGACCCCGCCGACATCCGGATCGAACGCGCGGGTTCGGGCCTGATCCTGCGCGCCGACGGGATGGGGTATGGCGTGCCCTTCGGTTCGCCGCAGGACGCCGTCGCGCTGGCGGGCTGGTTTCTGGAACGCGGCGGGGCCATCGGCGGACGGGGCCGAATGGCGGCGCTGGTCGCGCGCGGCATCGCGCCCCGAGCCGATATCGTGGCACCCACCGCCGCCACACCCGCCACGCCGGGGCCGACACCGCAAGGCATGCTGGCCGGATTCGAATTCGGGCAGGTGCCCCCCGACACGCTGCGCCGGCTTGGCAGATTGGGCCAGCTGCGCCTGACGCCCTGGCGGATGATGCTGGTGCGGGGCACGCGGCATCTGCCGCTCATGCCGGGGCTGATCCTGACCGCCGATGACCCGCGCCTGCGCCTGCGGGCCTGCCCCGGAAGCCCGCGCTGCGCCCAGGCCCATGCCGCCACCCGCCCCCTGGCCCGCGACCTGGCGGCGCTGGTGCCGCAAGGCGCCGTCTTGCACGTCTCGGGCTGTGCCAAGGGCTGTGGCTGGCCGCGCGCGGCCGACATGACCCTGACCGCGACGCCGCAGGGATTTGACCTGATCCGCCATGGCTGCGCCCATGACGTGCCCGCCCTGCGCGGGCTTCACCCCGACCAATTGCCGAAGGTGCTTTGATGCCGCATGTTTACGAAAAGGACGGGGCCGCGATCTATCGCCAGTCCTTCGCCACCATCCGGTCCGAGGCCGACCTGACGCGCTTCGACGCCGATGAGGAACCCGTGGTCACCCGCATGATCCATGCCGCGGGCCTTGTCGGGTTGGAGGCCCATGTCCGCTTCACCCCCGGCATGGCGACCATCGCCCGTGCCGCCTTGGGGCAGGGTGCGCCGATCCTCTGTGATGCCCGCATGGTCAGCGAGGGCGTCACCCGCGCCCGCCTGCCCGCCGACAATCCGGTCATCTGCACCCTGAACGATCCGCGCGTGCCCGACATGGCCCGCGACATGGGCAACACCCGCAGCGCCGCAGCGCTGGAATTGTGGCGTCCCCACCTGGCGGGCGCGCTGGTCGCCATCGGCAATGCGCCGACTGCGCTGTTCCATTTGCTGAACATGCTGGAGGACCCCGACTGCCCCCGCCCCGCCGCCATCATCGGCTGCCCCGTGGGCTTTGTCGGCGCGGCGGAATCCAAGGACGCGCTGATGGCCGCCCCGCCCGTGCCTGCGGTCATCGTGCAGGGCCGGCTTGGCGGGTCCGCCATCACCGTCGCTGCGATCAACGCGCTGGCCAGCCGGAAGGAGTGAACCGAATGGGACAGATCATCTGTGCGGGGCTGGGGCCGGGCGATCCGGACCTGATCTCGGTCCGGGCCGACCGCGCCATCCGCGGCGCGCGCCACGTGGCCTTCTTCCGCAAGCCGGGGCGGCAGGGGCAGGCGCGCCGCATCGTCACGGGCATGCTGGCCGAGGGCGCCCGCGAATACCCGATGGAATACCCCGTCACGACGGAAATCCCCTTCGACAGCCCTGAATACAACGACCTGCTGGCCGCTTTTTATGACGATTGGGCCGCCCGCCTGCGCGATCTGGCCGCGACCGACGATGTCGTGGTCCTGTGCGAGGGCGATCCGTTCTTCTATGGTTCCTTCATGCACCTTTACGTGCGGCTGCGCGACGTGGTGGACATGCAGGTCATTCCCGGCATTCCCGGCATGGCCGGGTGCTGGAACGCCAGCGGCACGCCGATCACATGGGGTGACGACGTGCTGACCGTGCTGATGGGCACCCTGCCCGAACCTGACCTGCGCCGCCACATCGCGGGCACCGATGCGCTGGTGGTGATGAAGACCGGGCGCAACCTGCCCAAGGTCCGCCGCGCGCTGGCCGCCTGCGGACGGCTGGATGACGCCTGGCTGATCGAGCGCGGCACCATGCCCGGCCAGCGCATCGCCCGCCTTGCCGATGTGCCCGATGCCGACTGCCCCTATTTCGCCATCGTCATGGTCCATGGCCGGGGGCGCCGTCCCATGGCCATGCCGCAGGTGGCGGAATGACCGGCTGGATTACCGTCGCGGGACTTGGGCCGGGCGATGATGCGCTGGTGACACCGCAGGTCGTGCAGGCACTGGATCAGGCCACCGATGTCATCGGCTATATCCCCTATGTCGCGCGGGTGGCGGCACGGCCGGGGCTGGCGCTGCACCCATCGGACAACCGGGTCGAGTTGGACCGCGCAAGGATGGCGTTGGATCTGGCGGCGGATGGCCGACGGGTGGTGATCGTTTCCTCGGGCGATCCGGGGGTCTTCGCAATGGCCTCGGCGCTCTTCGAGGCGCTGGAGGATCAGCCCGACCGACATGACACCGACATCCGCATCCTGCCTGGCATCACCGCGATGCTGGCGGCGGCGGCGCGGGCGGGCGCGCCCCTGGGTCATGATTTCTGCGCCATCAACCTGTCGGACAACCTCAAGCCTTTCGATCTGATCGAACACCGTCTGCGCCACGCCGCGCGGGGGGATTTCGCGATGGCCTTCTACAACCCGCGATCGCGCAGCCGCCCCCATCAATTCGCCCGCGTGCTGGAGATCCTGCGGCAGGAATGCCCCCCCGAGACCCTGATCATCTTCGCCCGCGCCGTCAGCACCCCCGACGAATGCCTGACCACCATCCCGCTGTCGCAGGCCACGCCCCAGATGGCCGACATGCGCACCGTCGTGCTGGTCGGCAATTCGGCGACGCGGCGGGTCGGCAAATGGGTCTATACCCCGCGCGGGGCCGTCTGATGCAGCCAAGCCATCGCCAGTTCGGCGCTGTCGACCACTTGCCTTTCGGGCATGGCGGGGCGGTCGATCATGATCACCCGCAGGCCCAGCTCACGCGCGGCGGTCAGCTTGGCCTCGGCCCCCGATCCGCCCGCGTTCTTGGCGACCAGATGCGTGATGGCGTGGTCGCGCATCAGGCGCGTGTCACCCTGAGCCGTGAAGGGTCCGCGCGCGACCACCACCTGCGCATCGGGCAATGGCAGCGCCGTCGGTTCGTCCACCAGCCGCAGCAGGAACCTGTGCGGCAGACCCGCGAAAGCCGCAAGGTTCTGCTTGCCGATGGCCAGGAACACGCTCGCCCGCTGTCGCGGCAGCGCCTGTGCTGCCTGTTCGACATCGCGGACATGGCACCAATCGTCGCCAGCCCCCGCCCGCCATTCCGGTCGCTGCAGCACCAGCAGGGGGACGCCCGAAATATCGGCCGCGTGGACCGCATTGGTGCTGATCTGCGCGGCGAAGGGATGGGTCGCGTCAATCAAATGGGTAAAGCCGCCCTCCCGCAGGTGCCGCGCCAGGCCCTCGGGGCCGCCAAAACCGCCGATCCGGGTCGGCAAGGGCTGCGCCACGGGGGCCGCCGTGCGTCCGGCATAGGAAAACTGCGCCTCGATGCCCGCCTGTGCCAGCAGTCGCGCCATGGCGCTGGCCTCGGATGTGCCGCCCAGCAGCAGGATGCGTGTCATGGATAAGCCTTGGCTGACGATCATCGGTCTGACCGAAGATGGCCTGCCCGGCCTGCCCGATGCAAGCCGAGAGGCTCTGGCCACCGCCGATCTGGTCTTTGGCGGGCCGCGCCACCTGGCGCTGGCCAGGGTCGCGGACAAGGGGCGCCCCTGGCCGGTGCCCTTCGACATCGCGCCTGTTCTGGCCGCAAGGGGGCGGCGGGTGGTGGTGCTGACCTCGGGCGATCCCTTCTGGCATGGGGCGGGCGGTACGCTGGCCGCGCATCTTGCGCCCGATGAATGGGTCGCGATCCCCATTGCGGGCGTTGTCGCGCTGGCCTGCGCACGCCTTGGCTGGCGGGCCGAGGACGTGGTGACGCTTGGCCTGCACGCGGCGCCCTTCACGCGGCTGCGCCCGCATCTGGCACGCGGCTGCCGCATCATCGCCACCCTGCGCGACGGGGCGGCGGTGGCCACGCTGGCGGAATGGCTGCGTGGCCAAGGCGCCGGTTCCGCGCGACTGACGGTGCTTGAGCGTCTTGGCGGCCCCGCCGAACGCATCCGCCGGACCCACGCAGGTGACATCCAACCTGACGACATCGCTGCCCCCGTGGCCATTGCCATCGACGGCGCTGACCTGCCGCGCGGCACGGGGATCGGCACCGTCCCCGGTCGCCCCGATGATGGTTTCACCCATTCAGGCCAGATCACCAAATTCCCCATCCGCGCCATGACTCTGGCCGCCCTTGGCCCGCGCCCCGGCGCGCTGCTGTGGGATGTGGGCGGCGGTTCGGGGGCGATCTCGGTCGAATGGGCGCTGGCGGGGGGGCGCGCCATCTGCATCGAACCGCGCGACGACCGGATTTCGCTGATCCGCGCCAATATCGACGATTTCGGCGTCGGCCATCTGGTCACGCCGGTCCAGGGGCACGCACCGCAGGCCCTGTCGGACCTGCCGGAACCCGACGCGGTCTTCGTCGGTGGCGGCGGATCGGCGGCGCTGTTCGACGCGCTTTGGCCGATGCTTCCGACCGGCGCGCGGTTGGTCGCGAACGGGGTCACGCTTGAGACCGAAAGCCTGCTTTCGGCCCTGTCGGCCCGCCACGGGGGCGATCTGACGCGCATCGAGATTGCCCGCGCCGCCCCCTTGGGAGGCATGCGCGGCTGGCAACTCGCGCGCCCCGTCGTGCAATGGGCGGTGACGGCATGAGGGTCGTGGGCATCGGCTGCCGCGCCGACACGCCGCTGGAGGCGCTGGCCCATGCGGTCGGTAATGCGGATGTGCTGGCCACCATCCCCGAGCGTGCCGCGCTGCTGCGCCCACTGGCCGACCGTTTGGGTCTGCCCCTGCGCATCGTGTCGGTCGCGGGCGTCGACACCCCGACCCGATCCCCTCGCATCCAGGCCCTTCATGCCACCGGATCGGTGGCCGAGGCCGCAGCCCTGGCCGCCGCAGGTCCCGCCGGGCGGCTGACCGGCCCGCGTATCATCTCGGCCTGCGGCCGCATCACCATCGCCATCGCAGAGGTTCCATGACCATCCATTTCATCGGCGCAGGCCCCGGCGCGGCCGATCTGATCACCCTGCGCGGGCGCGACCTGATCGCTGCCTGCCCCGTCTGCCTTTACGCAGGCAGCCTGGTGCCCCCCGCCCTGCTGACCCATTGCCCGCCCGGCGCGCGGATCGTGAACACCGCTTCCCTCAGCCTTGATCAGATCATCGACGAAATGCAGGCGGCCCATGCCGCTGGACAGGCCGTGGCGCGGCTGCATTCGGGCGATCTGTCGGTCTGGTCGGCGATGGGCGAACAGCTGCGCCGCCTGCGGGCGCTGGACATTCCCGTGCAGGTCGTCCCGGGGGTGCCCTCCTTCGCCGCCGCCGCCGCCGCGCTGGAAGCCGAGCTGACCTTGCCGGGACTGGCGCAATCGGTGGTGCTGACCCGCACGCCGGGGCGGGCATCGACCATGCCTGCGGGTGAAAGCCTGATCGCCTTCGCGGCCACCGGCGCGACGCTGGCGATCCACCTGTCGATCCATGCGCTGGACCGGGTCGTGGCCGATCTGACCCCGCATTACGGCCCCGATTGCCCCGTGGCCGTCGTCTGGCGGGCCAGCTGGCCCGACCAGCGGGTAATCAGGTCGACCTTGTCTAGCATCGCGGTGGCCGCCCAAGGCATCGACCGGACCGCGCTGATTCTGGTCGGCCCCGCCCTTGCCGGGGACGGCTTTGACGACAGCCGCCTTTACGCCGCCGATTACGACCGCCGATACCGCCCCGTCGGTCCAGACCCGAGGTTCCCCGAATGAGCATACCCGGACTGATGATCTCGGCCCCCGCCTCGGGGACCGGCAAGACGATGCTGATGCTGGGCCTGCTGAGCGCGCTGCGGCGGCGGGGCATGGCGGTACAGCCCTTCAAGTCGGGGCCCGATTATATCGACCCGGCGTTTCATGCGACGGCCTCGGGGCGGGCGTCGTTCAACCTGGATGCCTGGGCGATGCAGCCGGGGCGGATCATCAGCCATGTGACGGGCCAGCCGGATGCCGACCTGATCCTGGCCGAAGGCTCCATGGGGCTGTTCGACGGGGTCGCGACGCCGGGGGAAACCGGCATCGGATCCAGCGCCGAGGTGGCGCAGATGATGGGCTGGCCCGTCGTGCTGATCCTTGACGTCTCGGGGCAGGCGCAATCGGCAGCGGCGGTCGCGCGGGGTTTCGCGACCCTGCGGCCCGATCTGCCCTTCGCGGGGGTTGTGCTGAACCGCGTCGCTTCCCCGCGCCACGACACCCTGATCCGCGAAGGCATGGCCGAGGCGGGCATCACCGTCTTGGGTGCCTTGCCCCGTCAAGGCAACATCACCCTGCCCGAACGCCACCTTGGCTTGGTTCAGGCCGAGGAAACCCCCGAACTGCAGGCGATCCTTGACCACGCGGGGGATTTCGTCGGCGCGCATTGCGATCTGGACGCCATCGTCGCCGCTGCCGCCAGCCGCGCCCTGCCGGATGCCGACGCGCCCCTGCCGATTGTCCCGCCGGGGGGCCGCATCGCGCTGGCCCGCGATGCGGCCTTCAGCTTTACCTATCCCCATGTTCTGCAGGCGTGGCGCAAGGCGGGCGCGACCATCCTGCCGTTTTCGCCGCTGGCCGATGAAGCCCCCGATGACAGCGCCGATTGCTGCTGGCTGCCGGGCGGTTATCCCGAACTGCATGCGCCGAAACTGGCAGCCGCCGACACCTTCCGCAGCGCCATGCACCGCTTTGCCGCGACCCGGCCCGTGCATGGCGAATGCGGCGGATACATGGCGCTTGGGGCGGGGCTGGTCGATGCGACGGGCGAACGCCACCGGATGCTGGGCCTGCTGGGGCTCGAGACCAGCTATCACAAGCGCCGGATGCATCTGGGATACCGCCGAGCCGACCTGGTCGCGCCCCTGCCGGGGGTTGGTCAAGGCGCGCTGCGCGGCCATGAATTCCACTATGCCTCGATCACCGATCAGCCCGATGCGCCCCTGGCCCGCGTCACCGATGCCAATGGCGCGGCAGTACCCGAAACCGGATCATGGCGCGCGACCCGGGGCGGGCAGGTCACCGGCACCTTCTTTCACATGATCGCACCGGCCGCGACTTGACGCGCGCGGTCCGATCACGTCTATCTGATCGCCTGGATGGTGCCCATCAGGACGCTCAAGCGTCGGGCTTCATCGGGAATGGGGAAGGGTGGACCCAATCGCGGCACCCGAAGCCTCAGCCGCCCCCGCGACTGTATGCGGAGAGCGTGCGTCACCGACGCCACTGGGCCCCACGGGCCTGGGAAGGCAGACGCCACGCCCTGACCCGCAAGCCAGGAAACCGGCCATGCAGACAATTTTCCCGCCGTCGGGGATGACGGCTACAGGAGACTGGACATGCATATCGAACATGGCGTCGTGACCGGCGCCAAGCTGATCTTGGGCTATGCCACCGCGGCCACGGCCGGCCTTTACACGCTGAAGATCGCCACCACCGCGCTGCGCGAACGCGGGATCGCATCGCTGGCCGGGCGCGGCCTGCTGGCCACCATCGCCACCTTCGTCTTCTTTCAGGTCCTGCCCACCGCGCCCGTCGGCGTGTCCGAGGTGCACCTGATCATGGGGTCCACCCTGTTCCTGCTGTTCGGCGCGGCGCCTGCGGCCATCGGGCTGGCGCTCGGGCTGCTGGCGCAGGGGCTGTTCTTCGCGCCCGCCGATCTGCCGCAATACGGGATGAACGTCACCACGCTGCTGGTGCCGCTATTCGCGGTCTCGGCGCTGGCCGGGCGGATCATCGCGCCCCGGACCGCCTATGTCGACCTGACCTATGGGCAGGCGCTGGCGCTGTCGACCGCCTTCCAAGGCGGCGTCGTGGCCTGGGTCGCGTTCTGGGCCTTCTATGGACAGGGGATCGGCGCATGGTCCGGGGTCGCCAGCTTCGGCGCGGCCTACATGTTGGTCATCGCGCTGGAGCCGCTGGTCGATCTGGCCGTGCTGGCAGGCGCGAAATCCCTGCGCGGGCTTCGCGGCAGCGAGCTGGTCACGCCGCGCCTTTTCGCATGATCGACCTGACCCTGATCGGGATCGGCACGGGCAACCCCGACCACCTGACCCTGCAGGCCATCGCGGCCATGCGGCAGGCGGACCTGGTGCTGATCCCGCTGAAGGGGGACGACAAAGCCGATCTGGCGGGCATCCGGCGGGCCATGCTGGATCGGCACCTGACGGATGCGCCCCTGCGGCTGGCCGAATTCGACCTGCCGCGCCGGGATGTCGCCGATCCCGATTACCTGGACGGCGTCGATCGCTGGCACGATGCCATTGCGGATGCTTGGCGGGCCCAGATCGACCGCCACCTGCCGCAGGGGGGCCGCGTCGCCCTGCTGGTCTGGGGGGACCCGTCGCTTTATGACAGCAGCCTTCGGATCGCGACGCGGCTGGATCTGGCCGTCACGGTCATTCCCGGCATCACCGCCATCCAGGCGCTGTGCGCGGCGCACGCAATCCCGCTGAACGATCTGGGCGCCCCCGTGCAGATCACTACGGGGCGGATGCTGCGCGATCATGGCTGGCCCCAAGGCGCGGACCGGCTGGTCGTCATGCTGGACGGGCAATGCGCCTTCAGCGCGCTGCCGGGCGACACGCGCATCTGGTGGGGGGCCTTTCTGGGCATGGCTCAACAGATCCTAGACAGCGGCACGGTGGCGCAGGCCGGCCCCCGCATCATCGCCACGCGCCGCGCGGCGAGGGCGGCGCATGGCTGGATCATGGACTGCTATCTGCTGGCGCGCGGCTAGAACAGGAAGATGTCGTCGGCCACGTCCTGAACCGACAGGTCGGACCCCTGCACCAGAATGTGGTTGCCGTCGGACAGCGTGATCAGGACGCCGCGATCGGTCCGCTGCACGTGATCATCCAGAAAATCGGCCATCGACCCATCGATCAGCCCATCGGCAATCATCAGGCGATCCTGACCCGCGGTGAAATCGGTGACCACGTCGCGCCCGAAGTTGCCGGCAAAGATGAACTGATCCGCGCCGTCACCACCGCAAAGCAGGTCGGCCCCGCCCCCGCCGATCAGCACGTCGCGCCCCGCCCCGCCATACAGCGTATCATTTCCATGGCCACCCAGCAGGCGGTCATTGTCCATCTGCCCCATCAGGCGGTCGTTGCCCGCCTCTCCCTTCAGATGGTCGCGGCCCGCCCCGCCGGCCAGCGTGTCAAAGCCGATGCCTCCGGCCAGGACGTCGTTGCCCATCTGCCCGGCAAGCCGGTCATGCCCGCTCTGGCCGATGATGAAGTCATCGCCCTGCCCGCCGCGCAGCACGTCACGGCCCGCGCCGCCCGCAATCAGGTCGTCACCCCCATAGCCCGACAGCGTGTTGTCGGCCGATCCCTTGATGATGCGATCATCCGCGCCGGTCCCCTGCGGGCCCGTCCGCAGAGGGCCATGCGCATCCAGCCAAGTGGCCTGCGACATGACCCCCATGAAAGGGCGGTCAATCTGGCTGACCGTGACCCCCGGCGCCAGGTCCAGGATCACATCGCCCCCGGTCGCGGCGAAATTCTGCGTGGCCATCAGGATCTGATAACCGCTGAATTCGCCGACCTGCAGGCCGATGCCGATATGATCGATCTTGGGGTCAAGGATATTGGCGCGGTGCCCGGAGCTGTTCATCAGGTTGGTATGCAACTGCGCAACCTCGTCCAACAGCGAATCGTCGCCGTCGACCGAAATATAGGCCAGGTTTTCGGTCACGCGCCAGCTGCCCTCCAGCGGAAAGTCGGCGGCGCGAACGCGGTCCGTTGCCGAAGATCCCGAGGCCCCGTCATGCGAAAACCTGTCATTCCGCAGCATCCAAGCGCTATGCGCATCAGAGGCATCGTTCAGATGCGTTTCCAGCGTGACAGGGTCCAGACCGTGTCCGGCCCTTTCGCGATTGACCAGTTCAAGGAAATATCGTTCGGCGGATGTGGCTTGCGACATGGGAACCCCTTGCTTCGCCTTCGGCAATCATGGGTTGTTCTTAACAGATATCGCTCGCCTCGCGAAGCATGACCGCGCGTCGACTGACAAAGGTCAAATCCCGGCCCCGCCATGGGGCCGGGATGATGGCCGGATCAGGCCTGCAGGCTGCGCACGCCCACTTCACCCTCGCCGCGCGACTTGATCGCGGCGACGGCGGCGATGCTGCCCGCGGCCGTGGTGAAATACGGGATCTTGTCGTACAGCGCGACGGCCCGGATTTCACGGCTGTCGGCGATGGCCTGGACGCCTTCGGTGGTGTTCAGAACCATAGCGACATCGCCGTTCTTCAGCCGGTCGACGATGTTCGGGCGGCCTTCATAGACCTTGTTGACGCGCTGCGCCTCGACGCCGGCGGCGGCCAGGAAATCGGCCGTCCCCGATGTGGCGATCAGCGTGAAGCCCATCGCCACCAGATCGCGCGCCGCACCCGCCAGGGCATCAGTCTTGTCGCTGTCCTTGACGGAAACGAAGACGCGGCCTTCATGCGGCAGATGCGTGCCGGCCCCCATCTGCGCCTTGAGGAAAGCGCGGGCGAAGTTGCGGTCCCAGCCCATCACCTCGCCGGTGGAGCGCATCTCCGGGCCAAGCAGGGTATCGACGCCGGGGAAGCGCGCAAAGGGCAGCACGGCCTCCTTGACGCTGAACCACGGAGTGATCGGATCGGCAAGGGTCAGCGGGTCGGCGAAGGGCAGATCGGTTTCCGGGCCGACCCCCGCAGGATAGGGCGCGCGTTCGGGGAAATTCGACATCGGTTCGCCCGCCATCAGGCGCGCCGCGATGGATGCGATGGCGCTGTCGGTGGCCTTGGCCACGAAGGGCACCGTGCGGCTGGCGCGCGGGTTGACCTCAAGGACAAAGATCTCGCCGTCCTTCAGCGCGAACTGGACGTTCATCAGGCCGACCACGTGCAGGGCGCGGGCCATGGCCACGGTCTGGCGCTTGATCTCCTCGATGGTTTCGGGCGTCAGCGTGTGGGGCGGCAGCGAACAGGCGCTGTCGCCGGAATGGACGCCCGCTTCCTCGATATGCTCCATGATGCCCGCGACATGGACGTTTTCACCGTCCGACAACGCGTCCACATCGACCTCGATCGCGCCGGTCAGATAGCTGTCCAGCAACACCGGGTTCTTGCCCGACACCTTCACGGCCTCGGTGATATAGCGGCGCAGGTGATCCATGTCGCGCACGATTTCCATGCCACGACCGCCCAGAACATAAGAGGGGCGGATCACCAGCGGGAAGCCGATATCGGCGGCGATGGCCAGCGCCTGTTCGTCTGTGCTGGCGATGCCGTTCACGGGCTGGCGCAGGTCCAGACGGTTCAGCAGATCCTGGAACCGTTCGCGGTCCTCGGCCAGGTCGATGGCGTCGGGGGTCGTGCCCAGGATCGGGATGCCCTCGGCCTCCAGCGCATTGGCCAGCTTCAGGGGCGTCTGGCCACCGAACTGGACGATGACGCCGTGCAGCGTGCCGTTCTGCTGTTCGGTGTGCAGGATTTCCAGCACATGCTCAAAGGTCAGCGGTTCGAAATACAGACGGTCGCTGGTGTCGTAATCGGTGCTGACCGTTTCCGGGTTGCAGTTGACCATGATGGTTTCATAGCCCGCGTCGGTCAGCGCATAGCAGGCGTGGCAGCAGCAATAGTCGAACTCGATCCCCTGGCCGATCCGGTTCGGACCGCCGCCCAGGATGACAACCTTCTTGGCATCGGTCGGACGGGATTCGCATTCGACGTCGCCCATCGCGGGGGCTTCATAGGTCGAATACATATAGGGGGTCTGTGCCTCGAATTCGGCAGCGCAGGTATCGATGCGCTTGAAGACGGGGCGGATGTCCAAGGCACGGCGGGCGCGGCGGACGGCGTCTTCGTCCTGGCCGGTCAGATGCGCAAGGCGGGCGTCGGTAAAGCCCATCATCTTTAGCTGGCGCAGTCCATCCACGTCCTGCGGCAGGCCGTTTTCGCGCACGATATGTTCGGCGTCGATGATCTCGCGGATGCGCGCCAGGAACCACGGGTCAAAGCTGGTGACGCGCTGGATCTCGTCGTTGGACAGGCCAAAGCGCATCGCCTCGGCGATGACGCGGATGCGGTCGGGGGTGGCCTTGGACAGGGCTGCAATGACGGCGGGCTTGCCTTGATCGGCAGCACCCTCGATGGCGATCTCGTCCAGGCCGGTCAGCCCGTTTTCCATCGAGGTCAGCGCCTTTTGCAGCGATTCGTGGAAGCTGCGGCCGATGGCCATGACCTCACCCACGGATTTCATCGCGGTGGTCAGGTCGGGCTTGGAACCGGGGAATTTTTCAAAGGCAAAGCGCGGGATCTTGGTGACGACATAGTCGATCGAGGGTTCGAAGCTGGCCGGCGTCACCTTGGTGATGTCGTTGTCCAGTTCGTCCAGGGTATAGCCCACGGCCAGCTTCGCGGCGATCTTGGCGATCGGGAAGCCGGTGGCCTTCGACGCCAGCGCCGAGCTGCGGCTGACGCGGGGGTTCATTTCGATCACGACCATGCGGCCGTCTTCGGGGTTGATCGCCCATTGCACGTTCGAACCGCCGGTTTCCACGCCGATCTCGCGCAGGACGGCGATCGAGCCGTTGCGCATGATCTGGTATTCTCGGTCGGTCAGGGTCAGGGCCGGGGCCACGGTGATGCTGTCGCCGGTATGCACGCCCATCGGGTCGACGTTTTCGATGGCGCAGACGATGATGGCGTTGTCGTTGCGATCGCGCACGACCTCCATCTCGAATTCCTTCCAGCCCAGAAGGGATTCGTCGACCAGCACCTGCGCCATGGGCGAGGCATCCAGCCCCGAACGTACGATCCGTTCGTAATCGTCGCGGTTATAGGCCACGCCGCCACCGGTTCCGCCAAGGGTGAAGGCGGGGCGGATGATGGCGGGCAGGCCGATCTCCTCCAACGCTTCCATGGCTTGGCTGACGCCGGCGTTGATGTCGTATTTGCCTGATGCCAGCTTGGGGGCGGCGATGATCGTGGCCTTGGGGTTTTCGATGCCGATGCGGTCCATCGCCTCGCGGAACAGCTTGCGGTCCTCGGCCATCTCGATCGCACTGCGCTGCGCGCCGATCAGTTCGACCCCATAGCGGTTCAGCGCGCCGTTGTCGGCCAGCGCCAGCGCCGTGTTGAGGCCCGTCTGCCCGCCCATCGTTGGCAAAAGCGCATCGGGACGCTCCTTGGCGATGATCTTTTCGACGATCTCGGGGGTGATCGGCTCGATATAGGTGGCATCGGCCATTTCCGGATCGGTCATGATCGTGGCAGGGTTCGAGTTGACCAGGATTACCCGATAGCCTTCCTCGCGCAGGGCCTTGCAGGCCTGGGCGCCGGAATAGTCGAATTCGCAGGCCTGCCCGATGACGATCGGTCCTGCCCCGATGATCAGGATCGATTTGATGTCGGTTCTTTTCGGCATGGTCTTGCCCCCGGGCTTGGATGATGGATCGCGGCAAATCGTCCGGGGTTATAGCCAAGCAACGCTTGGACGCAAGGTGCGGCAAGCGGGCAAAGGGCCTAAAACTGGCCTAACATCACCTTTGTCGCATTCACTACAGCCGTCAAGTCATTGCCCTGTCGCAATGGTTCTGACGCGCCCGTCACAATCCGGTCAGCAGGGTCAACG
The DNA here is from genome assembly GCF_003259195.1 of Paracoccus sediminilitoris. Lineage (GTDB taxonomy): Bacteria > Pseudomonadota > Alphaproteobacteria > Rhodobacterales > Rhodobacteraceae > Paracoccus > Paracoccus sediminilitoris. The sequence continues at coordinate 183,816 of NZ_QJPK01000002.1, read as the reverse complement.
CCGCGCTGTAGCGGTTCTGCGCCACGCTTTCGGTCAATTGCGACCGCGCCATGAAGGACACCATCAGCCGGTCCGTCACCTCGGGCGTGGTGATGTCCTTGAAGCTGGAGCTGCCAAGAACGCGTTCCGCCGCATCCATGAACTCCTCAAGCTGGCGTTCCACCGGCAGGTTGCCATAGCTGGATCCGAAACCGAAGGCGCCTTCGAAAACCTTCTTCAACGGCTGGTTGCCGATCACCTCGTACCACAGGGTCTTGTCGGAAGAGCTGCGCCCCTGCATCGCCTTCAGTTCGCGCGTCGCGTTCAAGGCCAGCCGCATGTTTTCATCGCTTTCACCCACGCGCTTTTCATATTCGCGCTGCACGAAAGCCTGCGACACGGTCTCTGCCAGATCCGCCGCAGGGGCGGTGCTGCCAAAACCGAAAGCCTCGGCCAGCTTCAGATAGCGTTTGTCCGCCAGCCGGTTCACCAGAGAGCTTTTGTCGCTGGTATCCGATTCAAGAACCTTCTGGATGAAAGCCTTGTTGGCGATGTCGCCTTCCAGACCGAATGCGGAAAGTGCCGTGTTCAGCAGGCGATAATCCTTGACCAGCTCCTCGGCCTTGGCGGCCTTGGCGATATTGTCCTTGAAATAGGTGGTCGAGCGGATCACCACCGGGTCCTGCGCCACGACCTGCAGCTGGCGGGCTTCGGTGCGCTGCAGGACCTTCCAGCCGGCCAGTCCACCAAGGCCGATGGTGATCGCGCCGCCCATGGAACTACCTTGCAGCTGCGGCGAAGAGACGAGCCTCTCGCGGCAGCAATTCGCGCAGCTTGCGCATGGCCAGATAAGGATTCTCGTCGATGGCAGCACTGGTTGCATCAGCCAGCAGCAGGCGGCTGTCGCGGTCCTCGAAGACTTGGCTCAGCTGTTCGATGGCCAGCAAAAGCTGCTGACGCCCTTCGCGGGGCTCGGCATCGCCCGACAAGATCAGCTGCGCAATATAGCATGCGCGGGACACCGGCGTCGCCGCCTTGTCGGGGTGGATCGCGTCGCGCAGTCGCAGCACGTTCACGTTCGGCGTCTTGATGGCGATCCTGGACCGCCGGTCACCGTTTTCGATGACCGCACCGTTGATCAGCACCCTTTCGTTCGGGGCCAGCTTCAGGACAAGCCCGCTCATGCGCCGACCTCGCCGCGCAGACCGCGCATGACGGTCATGTTGATGTCGATCAGCGGGTCCGAGGCCTGTTCGCCTGCCAGGACCGCCTGCCCGTGTCTGATCGAGAAGCTGGCAAGGGACAACAGGCCTGCCTTGGTGGCATCGGGAAGGGCATTGCCCGGATCGGCCAGGTCGATGGCAAGCAGTGACCATAATTCATTATTCTTGAGGACTGCCATGATGGTATCGCCATTGTCGGCCATTCGACCCGCTTGGCGCATCATCCGCGTCACTCGCGAAAAGACATCGTATTCCGCATCCCGCGCCGTGCGCAGGCCGCTTGTCTTGTACCCATGCTGGGTCAGTGGCGTTACCGCGTTCAAGGTCGTGTTTCCCGTTCTGGAATGGTGATGGGGGTCAGGGGGCGCCGTTCAGCGCCCCCCGTTCTGTCATCAGCGGAACAGCGACATGACGGCCGAGGGCGACTGGTTCGCAATCGACAGCGCCTGGATGCCCAGCTGCTGCTGCGTCTGCAGCGCCTGCAGGCGGGCGGACGCTTCTTCCATGTCGGTATCGACCAGCGAGCCGACGCCCTGCTTCAGCGAGTCACCCAGCTTGCCGACGAAATTTGCCTGGTCGCTGATGCGCTTGCCATCCGAACCCAGCTGCGCCGCACCCTTCACCGAGGCGTCGATCATGGTTTCGATCGCCGTCACCATGGCTTCGGCCGTGGTCGTGTCGGTGATGCCGGTGTAGTTCGAGGACGTCCCGGCCGTCAGGTCCAGACCCAAGCCGGCCTCCAGATCCACCGTGGCGACGTCGATGACGTTGGCGGTGGTTTCGGCCGTGCCGTTGGTCCGGTCGAGCGAACCAACCACGCTCATCGAGGTGCCGGTCTTCAGCAGGTTCACGCCGTTCAGCTGCGTGCCCGAAACCACCGCCGCGATCTGCTTGAACTTGGCGTCGATATCGGTGTCGATCTTGGCGAAATCGGCGGTGCTGACGGTGGCACCGATGGCCAGATCCTTGATTTCCTGCAGCAGGTTGGTGACCTGCTCGGCCCCCGTGCGCGAGGTTGCGACGGTCGCGTCGGCCACGTTCAGGTTCGACTGGATCGCCTTGAATGCCGACTGGTCGGTTTCCATCACCTTCGAGATGGCCCAGACAGCGGCGTTGTCCTTGGCGTTGGCAACCGATTTGCCGGTCGCGATGTCGCTCTGGGTTTTACCCAGTTGCGCGTTGATCGACTTCAGGGTCTGAAGTGCGACGATCGAGCTGTTGTTGGTCAGAATGCTGGACATGTTGTCCTCCGTCAAAAGGTGCTTTGCACCGGGGTTTGCATTGATGGCCTTCTGACCGGACGGGCCTTTGCCCTGCGCCTTTTCTGGCATGTCACCGTTCTAACCGGCGGAGATTTACAACTAGTGAATGCAGGGCCTCCTCTCAAACAAACCTTGCAGTGAATTTTATCAAAATCTTTGCGGTGATGCGGCGCGGGTGGCGGTTACCGTCTTGCGCCCCTGGGAATCATAGGTCTGCAGGCTGCGCGCCGCCTGGATGATGGCGCGCACCTGTTCGGCCGCTTGCTGGGCCCCCGAAAGTGAGGCCTGGGCAAGGTCACGCAGCTCGGCCAATGCTGGTTCCAGGGCGGCGCGGGTTCCGGCATCCACCCCTTGGCGGGCAGCCGTGCGGACCAGATCTTCGATTCGGATCAGGGCGGTATGGGGATCGCCGGACAGAAGCGCGGCGCGGATTTGGCCCACCTGGCGTGTCAGGGCGCGGCTCATGCGCCGGTCCCCCCGGCGATGCGGGAGAGTCCCGGATTGAGGTTAAGGTCCAGGCGTCCGGCCAAGCTGGCGGCGTATTCGCGGGTCAGGAAACTGTTGAACTGATCCTCTCCGGCACCGCCCGAGAATTCGCCCTTCATCGACGAAGGCCCGCAATATTTCAGCATCTCTTCAAGGAACGCCTGTTCCAGTTTCGATTCGACCGTCACCTTCGGGTCGGTCGTCTGCGTGGGAACGATAGGGTCGATTTTCATGAAATTTCCCGTCAATTTCTGGATGGGCCCAAATAAGCAGACAGCCGTAAATAATTGGTAAGGAATCCCGGATAGGCAGGGAAAAACCACGGGGCTTCCAATGTCGGACATGCACGTCACCACCAGCCTGATCCCAGTCGCGGATATGCCGCCCGGCATTGCCCCGACGCCGCCAACGGTCGATTCGGGCTTTGATCCCGGTCTGCTGGATTGGACGATTGGCACCATGCAGGTGGCGCCGAAGGCGCTGACGCCCGGCATGCCCGTCATGCCGAAGGGCGGCGATCCACTGGCGCAGTGGCTGCTGCAGGCCAGCGGCATCAGCGCCGATTTCGCCCCCCCGGCAAGCGTCCTGCCCCCCGAATTCGCGGCCATGGTCATGCCGGCCCCCGCAGCGCCAATGGAAGAGCTGACGGAGGCCGAGCTGATCTTTGCGCCGGTTCCGGAACCGGAGATGGCCATACCGTCGGATATGACGGCGGACGCAATGGTGGCGACATCCGAGGCCCCTGTCATTCCGACACCGGTTGCGATGCCCCTTTCCCGCGAAACTTTCGCCGAGGCCGGGAACGCGCCACCCAATGCGGGTCTGGCGGTGTCCACCGCGCTGCAAACACAGGATGCGCGCGTTCTCGCCACCACGGCAGGTGCGACGCCAAAGGAATCGTCGGCGCAGGTGCCGGCGGTCCCGACACCCGTGCAGCCGACGCAGCCTGCCGACGCGCAGCCGCCCGTCGCCGCCCAGGCAACCGTCATGCCGCAACCCCTTGGCGGCAAGGCCGATCCGCGCGCGCAGAAGCCGGCGCCCGCCCCTGCCGTGGACGCCTCTGGCAAGTCGACGCTGGTTCCGCCCGACGGCTTGTGGACCGGGGACCCCCTGGCGCCCGCCATCGGCGATGCGACCCAATCGGTCGATCCGGTGCAGACCGAACGGCTGCGCAGCGTTGCTGACGGCCTGCCCCTTGCCCCCAAACCGGCGGCACCGATCCTGCGGGATGCATCGATCATTCCCGATCAGGCGGCAGCACTGGACGTCCAGCCCCTTCAGCCGCATCGCGAGGCCTCGTCTTCGGCCGCGCCCGCCCTGACCCCGTCCCATGCCCCCGCACCCCATGCGGACCCGCGCCCGGTGATGCAGCAGGTCACGTCGGCCATGGTCACGACCCGCAAGGATGCCACCGAAATCGCCCTCTCGCCCGAGGAACTGGGACGTCTTCGGGTCGTCATGTCCGGACCGGATCGGAACCACGTCACCATCTGGGCCGAACGCCCCGAAACGCTGGATCTGGTGCGCCGCAACGCCGACATGCTGGTCCAGCATCTTCAGGAGGCCGGCATCGACACGATGGACATGGAATTCCGCCAGGATCACGGCGGCCCCTGGCAGGACGGCGATGAAGGGATCGTCCGTCCTGACCTTGATGACACCGATCGTCCCGTGACCACCCGCATGCAGATCGCAACGCCGCCGGTCAGCGACCGCCGCGTCGATATCCGGCTTTAGGAGAGACCCATGGTCGATGCCATCACCACCACCCCCGCGACCCCGCAGGTCAGCGCCCAACCCACGGCCTCTGGATTTTCGGGTGCGGCGGGGGGCGATTTTCAGACCTTCCTGACCATGCTGACCGCGCAATTGAAGAATCAGGACCCCCTGAACCCCATGGAGGGGACGGATTTCGCGATACAGCTGGCCACCTTCGCGGGGGTGGAACAGCAGGCGCTTGGCAACAAATATCTGGAACAGATGGCCGGGTCCGGTGGCGCCGGCGGTCTTGGCAGCATTTCGGGATGGATCGGCAAGGAGGCCCGCACGACGGCCCCCGTCTGGTTCGGCGACAGCCCCCTGACGCTGGACATCGCCCCCCATGCCATGGCCGACAATGTCCAGCTGATCACCATGGATGGCAGCGGCAACGTCGTCGCCCGAGAGGAGATCGGGCCGGGCACGGGTCAGATCGACTGGTTCGGACGGGCCGAGGACGGCAGCAAGCTGCCCGACGGCACCTACAGCTTTACCTTGGAAAGCTGGCGCAACGGAGAGCTGATCGACGAGGCCCGTGCTGGTGCCTATGCCCGCATCACCGAGGCCCAGCTGGGTCCCGAAGGCGCCAAGGTGATCTTCCAGGGCGGCAGCTCTGCCTCTGTCGACCAGGTAACGGCGCTGCGCGATCCCGCGTGATGGCAGGGGCGGCATGATCGGCAGGACAGGACTGTTGACGCGGGGATGCTTTCGACCGTAACCCGTGGCGACCTTGGCGCCGGGCGCATCGTTCCGCGCGGACTGGACGCCGGGGGCAGCCGCAGAAAGGACCCGCCATGACCTTCGACCGCACCATCAAGATCACCCCTTCGATCCTTTCGGCGGATTTCGCCAATTTCGGCGCCGAGATCCGCGCCATCGAGGATCAGGGCGCCGATTGGGTCCATGTCGACGTGATGGACGGGCATTTCGTCCCGAACCTGACCTTCGGCCCCCCTGCCGTGAAGGCCTTCCGCCCGCATGTGAAGACCTTCATGGATGTCCACCTGATGATCGCGCCGGTCGACGCCTATATCGACGCCTATGCCGAGGCGGGCGCCGACATGATCACCGCCCATGTCGAGGCAGGCCCCCACCCCCACCGCACCCTTCAGGCCATCCGCGCCACAGGAAAGAAGGCGGGCATCGCCCTGAGCCCCGGCACCCCGGTCGAGGCGGTCGAATACCTGCTGGACCTGGCCGACATGGTCTTGGTGATGACCGTGAACCCCGGATTCGGCGGGCAAAAATTCATCCACAGCCAGATCGACAAGATCGCCCGCCTGCGCGGCATGATCGGGGACCGGCCCATCCACATTCAGGTCGATGGCGGCGTCGATCCGGTCACGGCACCGCTGGTCGCCAAGGCAGGCGCGGATGTGCTGGTGGCGGGATCGGCGGTCTTCAAGGGCGGCTCGGTCGATCGGCCTTCGGTCTATGGCGACAACATGCGCGCGATTCGCGGCGCCATCGAAGCCGTTTGACAATCGGCCCGCCCGAGCGTCTGCTGCCCGCCGACATAGCCAAGCAGGAGGACGCGATGGATCTGGGCATCAAGGGAAAACGGGCGCTGGTTTGTGCGGCCTCCAAGGGGTTGGGCCGCGGCTGCGCCGAGGCTCTGGCCGCGGCGGGCGTCGATCTGGTCATCAACAGCCGGACCGAATCCGAAATCACCCAGGCCGCCCATGAAATCGCCGAGAAATACGGCGTCAGCGTCACGCCTGTCGCCGCCGACATCACCACCGCCGAAGGCCGCGCCAAGGTGCTGGATGCCGTGTCGCAGGCCGATATTCTTGTCACCAACGCGGGCGGCCCGCCCCCCGGCGACTGGCAGGATTGGAGCCGCGACGATTTCATCAAGGCCATCGACGCCAACATGCTGTCGGCCGTGGCGCTGATGCAGGCACTGGTGCCCGGCATGATGGACCGGGGCTGGGGCCGTGTCGTCAACATCACCTCGCAATCGGTGAAATCACCCATCGCGGTGCTGGGGCTGTCGAACACGGCGCGTGCCGGCCTGACGGGCTTTGTCGCGGGCATGTCGCGCCAGGTCGCGGGCAAGGGCGTCTGCGTGAACAACATCCTGCCCGGCATCCACGACACCGACCGTGCCACCGGCCTTGACGCGGGCGTGGCCAAGTCCAAGGGCATCACCCCGTCCGAGGCCCGCACCCAGCGCGAGGCGACCATTCCCACCGGCACCTATGGCCGGGCGGATGATTTCGGCGCGACCTGCGCCTTCCTGTGCAGCCAGCAGGCGCGCTTCATCGTCGGCCAGAACATCCTGCTGGATGGCGGCGCGGTGAACGCCACGCTGTAAGGGGCCGCAGTTGCGGGCCGGGGGTGGCCCTGATAGGCATCCCCGACCCTTTCCATCTGCCAAGGCCAAGATCGTGACGACGCCCCCAAGACTGGAAGTCCAGAGCCTGACCCGCGCCTTCGACGGCGCGCCCGTCGTCGAGGACGTCAGCTTCCAGGTCCAGGCCGGGCAGGTGGCCTGTCTGCTGGGGCCTTCGGGTTGCGGCAAATCGACGACGCTGCGGATCGTCGCGGGCGTCGACATGCAGGACAGCGGCCGCATCATGGTGGACGGCAACCTGATCTGCGACACGCATTTCCGCGTCCCCCCAGAACGCCGCGCCATCGGGCTGATGTTCCAGGACTTTGCCCTGTTTCCCCATCTGCCCGTCCGCGAAAATGTGGCCTTTGGCCTGCCCGGCGGCTTCAAGGCCAACCGCGACCGCGTGACCGAATTGCTGGACCGGGTGCGCATGTCGGCCCATATCGACAGCTTTCCCCATGAATTGTCGGGCGGCGAACAGCAGCGCGTGGCCTTGGCCCGCGCCCTGGCCCCTCGCCCCCGCGTGCTGTTGATGGACGAACCCTTCAGCGGCCTGGACGAACGCCTGCGCGACGGCATCCGCGACGAAACCTTGGCCCTGCTGAAGGAGGAAGGTACCGCCGTCCTGCTGGTCACCCATGAACCGCACGAAGCGATGCGCATGGCCGACCAGATCCTGCTGATGCGTCAGGGGCGCATCGTCCAGCAGGGGGCGCCCTATAACCTCTATAACGCGCCGGTGGACCGGCAGGCGGCGGGGTTCTTCAGCGATATCAATGTTCTGGAAGGCACCGTCCAAGGTGCGCTGACCGACACTCCCTTCGGCCAGTTCCTGACGCCGGGCATGCCCGACGGGGCGCAGGTCGATATCGTCATCCGCCCCCAGCATCTGAAACTGGATTTCGACCGCGCGGGCCAGGGACCGGCCCCCACGGTGGAAAACGGCACGGCGGCCCGCGCACGGGTCACGCGGGCGCGCTATCTGGGCCGCGAATCACTGGTGGAATTCGCCACCGATCAGGGCAACATCAGCCTGAACGCGACCGTGCCGGGGGTCTTTCTTCCGCCGGTCGGCACGCAGATGTGGCTGATGCTGCGCCGCGACCGTGTCTTCGTCTTTCCACGCCGCTAGCCCTGCCGCGTGGCCTCGCGATAGGCCGCCAGCACCTGTTCCAGATGCGCGCGACGCCCGACGGGATCGGCCAGGCCTTCGCAGATCCGCCGCGCCCGGCCCGCGATGCGCTTGCATTCATTCGGGTTCGCCCGCGCCCACTCCAGACGCTCCACCAGATCCGCCCCGCCCGAGGCCAGCGGGATATAATGCCGCCACGGCTTGAACAGACCGGTCGCGAAACTTTCCCAGCCATCCTCCTCTTTCAGGACGATGGCGTGGCTGTTGGCCAAGGGCAGGAAATCGGCATCACCGTCGCTGCGTCCCAAGCAGATGGCATAGCGACCCTGCGGCGCATCATCGCGCATGGGGACGCTCAGCCCCGCCGCCTTCAGCGCGCGCCGCGTCCGGTCATCGGCCCGCAGCGCCAGATCCACCCCCGTCATGCCGGCATGGTCCTTCAGGAACCGCCAGCGGGCGCTGCGCCGGATGGCCTGGGCATCGGGAGCATCTCCAAGGGCGCCTTCGATCCGGTGGTTCAGATCCCGCGCGCCGGGGTCCTGGGCATAGCCCGACAGCGCACCGCGCCAGACAGCGATGTCGGGGCGGTCGTCGAAGGGCGGATCATCTGCCATCGTGGCAGCCGGAAAGCCCGCATTGCCGATGCGGTGCAACCAGGGCGCGGGCCACAGGAACACGTCGCTGGCCCCCCGGCGGCGCAGCCCCGCGATCACCGGCCCGCCCGCAGACTGCACGCTGCCCGTGAGGCAGGCGGGCCGCATGTCCAGCCAATAGCGGCCCGTATTCGTCAGCTGCGCGATATCATTTGCGGTCGAGGTCGTGCGCAGCAGTTCGAAATGCCCCGCATCCTGATAGAAACGCCCATCCGGTCCCCGCGTGACGGGCTGCATCGCGCCCTTGGCATTCGTCAGCCGCCCCCGGTCCAGATCCAGCAGCAGCGCGTGATCGCCGGGGCATCCCGTCCGCCCCGTCAGCCGCGCGGGTCGGGCAAAGCCTGCCAATCGGGCGGCAAGCTTGTCCCGACGGTCCGGGCGGATGTCGGGTGTGGGGGCCTGCAGCATCTGTTGCAAACGTTCGGGATAGGATTTGCGCGCCTGGCGCACCCCCGCGCCCGGCGCCTTGGGCAGGACGGGCAGGTCGAACCAAGGGGCCAGGGCATCGCGGTAATCCTCGGGGGCGGCCCTGTCGATATCGATTTCCAGAAACCGGTCGCGGCCCGCGAAATGGGCGCGACACCCGGCGATGTGATCATGCCAGTCCCGCCGCCAGATATCGCCCAGATCGGCCAGCGGAACCCCCAGGCAGGCCGCATAGCTGCGCGCATAGCGCCCGCCCCAATGCAGATAGCGGCTGGCGACCCAATCATCGACATCGCGCGTGTTCAAAAGAAAGACCGCATCCGGAAAGCTGGCATCCAGGAAGGCATAATTCTTGAAGGCCTCGATGACCGGCATGTTCAGGAACCGCACCGATTCCATGTCGGTGAAGGCGACGGTGTCGCGGGACCAGCGCTGCAGCGGCGCCCGACCCGTCAGCCGCGAATAGGCGATGTCATCGGCCAGCGCACCCTCGGCCCAGTGGATGGCGGGAATGCCGTTCAGGTCGAACAGCCTGGCGATGAAGGTCGTGCCGCATTTGTTGAAGCCGATCTGGAAGAACTTGGGGGGCATCGGGTCTTTCCGCGACAGGTCCGCCCGGACGATGGGCCGGGGCGGTTGGCACTGTCAACCGCCCCGCCCCCTACGACAAAAGGCTTGCTTTGACAGCGGCCTGACAGTAGCACCATCACAGGAATTCGGGAGAAACCGGTGACAATCCGGGGCCGAAGGAGCAGCCGCCCCGGCGAACTCTCAGGCAAAAGGACCGTTTTCCCCAAGAACTCTGGAGAGTGGCCGCAAGGCCCGCCGAAGGGATAACGATCTCAGGCGCCCGATCCGGGCAGGGACAGAGGGGGCATCGACGCGCGGGCAGCTTGCCCGCCCAACCGATGCCGAGCGTTCGGCAGGAACAGCAGGAGGCCCCATGGCCGACACGACCCGCCGGACAGGTCTGCACGACCTTCACGTCGAACTTGGCGCCAGGATGGTGCCCTTTGCCGGATGGGACATGCCCGTCCAGTTCCCGATGGGCGTCATGGCCGAACATCTGCATACCCGTGAAAACGCCGGGCTGTTCGACGTCAGCCACATGGGACAGGTCTTCGTTCGCCCGCTGGACGGCAATATCCAGACCGCCGCGCTGGCGCTGGAAACGCTGATCCCCGCCAACGTTCTGGACCTGGCGCCGGGACGCCAGCGCTATGGCCTGTTCACCAATGAACAGGGCGGCATTCTGGACGACCTGATGTTCGCCAATCGCGGCGACCACTTCCTGCTGGTGGTCAATGCCGCCTGCGCCGATCAGGACATCGCCCATCTGCGAACGCTGGATGGCGTCGCCATCGAACCCGTGACCGATCGCGGGCTGGTGGCCTTGCAGGGCCCGCGTTCGGCGGGTGTGCTGGAGCGACTGATCCCGGCCACCGTCGAGATGCGCTTCATGGACAGCTTGAGCTTTGACTGGCAGGGACATGATCTGTGGATCTCGCGGTCGGGCTATACCGGCGAGGACGGGTTCGAGATCTCGGTTCCCGATGCCGCGCTGGAGGATTTCGCCCGCGCCCTGCTGGACCAGCCCGAGGTGGCCCCCATCGGCCTTGGCGCCCGCGACAGTCTGCGGCTGGAGGCCGGAATGCCGCTTTACGGCCATGACATGGATCCCGACGTGACGCCGGCCCAGGCCGCCCTTGGCTGGTCCATCCCCAAGGCCCGCCGCAACGGCGGCGCACGGGCAGGCGGTTTTCCCGGTGCGGATGCGGTGCTGGCCGAACTGGACGCAGGGGCCGCCACGACGCGCCGCGGGCTGCGCCCCGAAGGCCGCGCCCCCATCCGCGAAGGCGTCACCCTGTTTGCCGATCAAACCGGCGACGCCCCCCTTGGCACCGTGCGGTCGGGGGGCTTCGGACCCTCGGTCGGCGGGCCCGTCGCCATGGCGATCATCGACGCCAGCCTTCCCGAAGGCGCCACCATCTGGGCCGAGTTGCGCGGCAAGCGCGTTCCGGTCACCATCACAGCACTTCCCTTTGTCACGCCCTCCTACAAACGCTGAGGATAACGCTATGCTGAAATATACCGACGACCATGAATGGCTGCGCGCCGAGGGCGACGAGATCGTAGTGGGCATCACCAAGCACGCCAGCGAACAGCTGGGTGACGTCGTCTTCATCGAACTGCCCGAGGAAGGCACCGATGTCATCGCCGGAGACGAGATCGTGGTTATCGAATCGGTCAAGGCCGCGTCCGACATCACCGCCCCCGTCGGCGGCACCATCACCGCCGTCAATACGGCGCTGGCAGATGCGCCGGGCGATGTGAACGCTGACCCGATGGCGGCATGGTTCTTCCGGATCAAGCCGGCCGATCCGGCCGCGATCGAAGGCTTCATGGACGAAGCTGCCTACAAGGCATTGGTCGACTGACCTCCCGTGCGGGGGCGCGCGGCCCCCGCATCCCCCCTGCCAGGAGCGTGACCCGAATGACCCGCTGGACTGCAAGCGACTACAACCCCGACGATTTCGCCAACCGCCGCCACATCGGCCCCTCGCCCGCCGAGATGGAGCAGATGCTGAAGGCCGTCGGCACCGACAGCCTTGACGCGCTGATCGACCAGACCGTGCCCCAGGCCATCCGCCAGAAGGATGTGCTGGACTGGCCCGCCCTGTCCGAGGCCGGGCTGCTGGCGCGCATGAAGGAGGTCGCGTCGAAAAATCGCGTGATGACCAGCCTGATCGGCCAAGGGTATTACGGGACCGTGACGCCCCCCGCCATCCAGCGAAACATCCTGGAAAACCCGGCTTGGTATACCGCCTATACCCCCTATCAGCCCGAGATCGCCCAAGGTCGCCTTGAGGCGCTTTTGAACTTCCAGACCATGGTCGCGGATCTGACCGGCCTGCCGGTGGCGAATGCGTCCTTGCTGGACGAAGCCACCGCCGCGGCCGAGGCGATGGCCATGGCGCGCCGCCAGTCGAAATCCAAGGCGCAGGGCTTCTTCGTCGATCGCAACCTGCACCCACAATCGATCGCCGTGATCCAGACCCGCGCCGCCCCCCTGGGCATCGAGGTCATCCAAGGCGACGCACAGGACATGGACCCCGCCGCCGTCTTTGGCGCGATCTTCCAGTATCCCGGCACTTATGGGCATGTCCGCGACCTGACCGCCGATATCGACGCCCTGCACGGCACGGGCGCGCTGGCCATCGTCGCGACCGACCTTCTGGCGCTCTGCGTCTTGAAGGAGCCGGGCGCGATGGGTGCCGACATCGCCGTGGGTTCGGCGCAGCGGTTCGGCGTGCCAATGGGCTATGGCGGGCCGCACGCGGCCTTCATCTCCTGCCGCGATGCGCTGAAGCGCGCCATGCCGGGGCGGATCGTCGGCGTCAGCATCGACGCATCCGGCAACCAGGCCTATCGCCTGTCGCTGCAGACCCGCGAACAGCATATCCGCCGCGAAAAGGCGACCAGCAACGTCTGCACCGCGCAGGCACTGCTGGCGGTGATGGCGTCCTTCTATGCCGTCTTCCACGGGCCGGTAGGTTTGCGGGCGATTGCACAGCGCGTCCACCTGCATGCCGTGACTATCGCCGACGCCCTGCGCGATGCAGGTGCCGATGTCGCCCCCGAGACCTTCTTCGACACGATCACCGTGCGCGTGGGCGTCGGCCAACAGGGCATCATGGCCGCCGCGCGTCACCGGGGCATCAACCTGCGCAAGGTCGGCCGTGACCGCGTCGGCATCAGCGTCGACGAGACGACGGACACGACCGTCATCACCAAGCTGCTGGACGCCTTCGGCATCACCGATGCGGCAACGCCCGCCACCGCGCCCGCCATCCCCGACGACCTGCTGCGCGACAGCGAATACCTGACCCACCCGGTGTTTCACATGAATCGCGCTGAATCCGAGATGATGCGCTATATGCGTCGTCTATCGGACCGCGACCTGGCGCTGGACCGGGCAATGATCCCGCTGGGGTCCTGCACCATGAAGCTGAACGCCGCTGCCGAGATGATGCCCATCACCTGGCCGGAATTCGGCGCGCTGCACCCTTTCGCACCGCATGACCAGGCGGCGGGATACCACGAGGCAATCGGCGATCTGGTGGAAAAGCTGTGCCGCATTACCGGCTATGACGCGTTTTCCATGCAGCCCAACAGCGGCGCGCAGGGGGAATATGCGGGGCTGCTGACCATTCAGGCTTATCACCGCAGCCGCGGCGACGATCAGCGCGACATCTGCCTGATCCCCGTCAGCGCCCATGGCACCAACCCTGCCACCGCGCAGATGTGCGGCATGCAGGTCGTGGTGGTGAAATCGGCCCCGAACGGCGATATCGACCTGGAGGATTTCGCCGACAAGGCGGCCAAGGCCGGCGACCGGCTGGCGGCGGTGATGATCACCTATCCCAGCACGCATGGCGTCTTTGAAGACACGGTGCGTCAGGTCTGCGACATCACCCATGATCATGGCGGACAGGTCTATATCGACGGCGCGAACATGAACGCGCTGGTCGGTCTGGTGAAACCCGGCGAGATCGGCGGCGATGTCAGCCACCTGAACCTGCACAAGACCTTCGCCATCCCGCATGGCGGCGGCGGCCCCGGCATGGGCCCCATCGGCGTGCGCGCGCATCTGGCGCCCTTCCTGCCCGGCGATCCGCAGGAAGGTGACAGCGGCGCGGTCAGCGCGGCCCCCTATGGCAGCGCCTCGATCCTGCTGATCAGTTGGGCCTATTGCCTGATGATGGGCGGCGAGGGCCTGACGCAGGCGACCCGCGTGGCGATCCTGAACGCAAACTATATCGCAGCGCGGCTGACCGGGGCCTATCCGATCCTGTTCATGGGCAATCGTGGCCGCGTGGCGCATGAATGCATCATCGACACCCGGCCCTTTGCTGAACATGGCGTCACGGTCGATGACATCGCCAAGCGTCTGGTTGATAACGGCTTTCACGCCCCGACGATGAGCTGGCCCGTCGCGGGCACGCTGATGGTCGAACCGACGGAATCGGAAACCAAGGCCGAGATCGACCGCTTTGTCACCGCCCTGCTGGCGATCCGGGACGAGATCACCGATATCGCCGAAGGCCGGATCGAGGTCGAGAGCAGCCCCCTGCGCCACGCCCCCCACACGGTCGAGGATCTGGTCCGCGATTGGGACCGCCCCTACAGCCGCGAACAGGGCTGTTTTCCGCCGGGTGCCTTCCGCGTGGACAAGTACTGGCCACCGGTCGGGCGCGTGGACAATGCCCATGGCGACCGCAACCTGATCTGCACCTGCCCGCCGCTGGAGGCCTATGCCGAGGCTGCGGAATAAGGAATGAAGACGGCCCTGCGCAGTCCGGCTGCGCAGGGCATGACGTCACAGGATGAAGTCATCCGCACCCAGATCCAGCCGACCGATCAGGCTGATCATCATGTCAGCAGTCGCGTCGCCGTCGATATCGATCATCACCCGGGTCCGGTCCGCGTCGATCAGCATCGCCAGCTGGCCCGCCTGTCCGCTCAGCCCATCCAGCGACAATGTGAAGGCCTGATTGCCCTTGACCCCAATGTCCGCGTCGATCGCCGACAGGTCGATACGGTCACGTCTGACACCGAAATCCTGGATCACGTCCGCCCCGGCAGCAAAGCGTCCCGAATCCGCCAGCATATTGAACTTGAACACATCCGCGCCCTGCCCGCCGGTCATGAGGTCGCGCCCGCGACCGCCGATCAGCAGGTCATTGCCCCGTCCGCCCGTCAGCTGATCGCTACCCACGTGCCCCTCCAAGCGGTCATCGCCAAAGCCCCCCAGCAGCTGGTCCTGGCCCCTGCCGCCGATCACGGTATCGGCTCCCGATCCACCGCGCAGGACATCAAAGCCCTTGCCGCCCCACAGCACATCCATGCCGCCATCGCCCAGGATCGTATCAGCGCCGTCATTTCCCTGCAGGCTGTCATCGCCGCCCTTGCCCATCATCCGATCATTGCCGTCAAGACCCATCGCCCTGTCGTCACCGCCGCTGAGCCGGAAGACATCGCTGCCCGACAGGACGCGGCTGATGAATTGCCGGTCGTCGGCCTGGCCCGCGCTTTCGGCGGCGGTCACCAGGTCGGACAAAGGCGTCTCAAGGCCGCTGATCCGCCAGTTCTGGATCGTCACGCCCGCACTTTCGGCGGCGATGGCGACCGCGTTCAGCGTGCCCATGATTGAAAAGTCGTCCGAACCCAGCCGGAAATCCTGGCCGCCCAGATAGGCGTTGGAGGCAAAGCCGCCATCGAGATAGCTGATCAGGAAGACATCCTCGATGGGCTGGCCGTCAATGGCAAGATTGACGTCGTCGAAGAATTCGACATCGACGCGGTTACGGCTCAGAACATTCAGATCCATCCGGGTCTGATCAAAGCGGGAATTTGCGGTCAATCTCGCCATCTCGGCCTCCGGTTTGACAACGGAGGCCTGCAGCCATTTGCAGGCCATCCGGTACGTGTTAACGCTTGGAACGTTAACGGCCGGATTTTCCGTCTGTCAAAGGATAAAGCCCGCGGCCTGTTACAGCCCCGCGCCTTCCGGAAGGCCCAGCATGATGTTCAGGTTCTGAACCGCGGCCCCCGATGCGCCCTTGCCTAGGTTGTCCAGCACCGCGATAACATTGGCACAGCCCGCATCCTCGTCGCCATGGACGCTGATCTGCATCACGTTGGTGCCGTTCATCGCGGTGGGATCGATGCGCGCGCCGATCTGGTCGGCGGGCACGACCTGCACAAAATCCTGCCCGGCATAGTGATCGGACAGCGCCTGGTGCAGGCCCGCGATGCTGCGTTCGTCATCCAGATGCAACGGCAGCTGAACGGCCATGCCCTGCGCGAAATTCCCGACCGAGGGCGAGAAGATCGGCTGGATCAGCAGGCCGCCATGGGTCATGATCTCGGGGATGTGCTTGTGGCGCTGCGTCAGGCCATAGACGAAATGCGGCGGCGCGGTCTGCGCCTCGTATTCCGCGATCAGGGCCTTGCCGCCGCCGGTATAGCCGCTGACGGCATTGATGGTCAGCGCCTCGTTCTCCTCGATCAGGCCGGCCGCCACCAGCGGGGCGATCATCGCGATCGAACCGGTGGAATAGCATCCCGGATTGCTGACGAACCGCGCGCCTGCGATCAGTTCGCGCATCTCGGGGGCCAGTTCGGCATAGCCGAAGACCCAGTCCGGATCGATCCGATGCGCGGTCGAAGCGTCGATCAGGCGCACATCCATGTCGCGGGTCAGTTCGACCGCCTCGCGCGCGGCATCATCGGGCAGGCACAGGATCGCGACATCGGCAGCCCGAAACGCTTCGGCCCGCGCCTCTGCATCCTTGCGGCGTGCGGGGTCGATCTGGATCAGTCGGATATCCTCGCGTCCCAGCAGGCGGTCGCGGATCTGAAGGCCGGTGGTTCCGGCTTCGCCATCGATGAAGACGCTGTGGGTCATGGGACAACCTTCCTTTGGGGGGTTGCCGTCTGTTTAGCCGAACATCAACGGGGTCACAACGCCCATGCGCATCAGATGCTGCACAGCTGCGACCGCATCAGAAAGCGCTTTTCCCGTCCGTTATCCAGGCTGAACATGCCGCCGCGCCCGGCGACCACGTCGATGATCAGGTCGGTATGCTTCCATGCCTCGTACTGGCTGGCCGAAATGTAGAAGGGCGCGCCACCGATCTCTCCCAGTCTCACGTCGCGGTCGCCGATGCGAAAATCGCCTTGGGGATAGCACATGGGCGACGACCCGTCGCAACAGCCGCCCGACTGGTGGAACAGGACGGGGCCGTGATCGGCCACGATTTCCCGGATCAGGTCCAGGGCTTCGGGGGTGGCGGTGACGGTGCTCATGACTTCAACCTCCTTTTCAGCAGGCGCAGCACCTGCTTTTCCTCGAGACGCAGGTCGGCGCTATTCAGATTGTCCTCGATGCTGTCCTGCAGTTCCAGCTTCAACTCGTCGGCCAGATAGGCGTCGATGATCTGCGGATGGACATAGCATTTGCGACAGATGGTCGGCGTGTTCCCCAGACGTGCAGCCACGGTTTCGATGGCGTCGCGGATGTTGCGCTTGGCGGCGGCGTCGCTGTCGGCCTTTTCAAACTCCGACAGCGCCAAGGCGGCCAAAACCGTGCCGGTCCAGGTGCGGAAATCCTTGGCCGTGATCTGCCGCCCCGAGATCTCGCGCAGATAGGCGTTCACATCCGACGATGACACCTGATGTCGGGCGCCGTCTTCGTCCAGATACTGGAACAGGTGCTGGCCGGGGATCTCTTGCGCGGCCCGCACGATGCGCGCCACCCGCCTGTCGCGCAGCCCCAGGTCCCATTCCTTGCCGCTCTTGCCGCGGAACCTGAACCGGATCCTGTTGCCGTCAAAGCTGACATGCCGGTCGCGCAGGGTCGTCAGCCCGTGCGACTTGTTCTGTTTGACATAATCCGAATTGCCGACGCGGATCATCGTATGTTCCAGCAGATAGACGATGGTGCCCAGCACCTTTTCCGCGGGCATCCCGCGTCGCGACATGTCCTGATCGACCTGCGCGCGCAAGGCTGGCAGGGCCTTCGCGAAATCCAGCATGCGGTCGTATTTGGCACTGTCGCGGACCTCTCGGAAATCAGGGTGGTATCGATATTGCTTGCGCCCCTTGGCATCGCGCCCCGTCGCCTGGATGTGGCCGCGCGGGTCCGGGCAGATCCAGACATCGTCATAGGCGGGCGGAATGGCCAGCGACGCCAGGCGCTTGCGTTCAGCCTTGTCCCTGATCGTCCGGCCCTTGGCGTCGCGATAGGAAAAGCCCTTGCCGGACCTGACGCGGGTGATGCCCGCCATGTCGTCGTTCACATAGATCAGGCCCGCGCTTTCGGCGGCGTCCTGGGGGTCGATGATGCTGTCTTTGGGCATGTGGGGCAGTCCGACAGGGAGGGGATGCGTCCTGCCCCAACGCCGCAGATCCCCCGGCGGTTGCCGAAGGATCGGTGGGCGGCCCCGGCGGCCCGCCCACCGTTGCGGATCAGAAGAAGCCGAGCTTCTTGGGGCTGTAGCTGACCAGCATGTTCTTGGTCTGCTGATAGTGATCCAGCATCATGCGGTGGTTTTCGCGCCCGATGCCCGACTGCTTGTAACCGCCGAAGGCCGCATGGGCCGGATAGGCGTGATAGCAGTTCGTCCAGACCCGGCCCGCCTGGATGGCGCGGCCAAAGCGGTAGCAGGTGTTGGCATCGCGCGACCAGACGCCCGCGCCCAGGCCGTAAAGCGTGTCATTGGCGATGGACAGCGCCTCGTCATGGTCCTTGAAGGTGGTCACGGACACGACCGGGCCAAAGATCTCCTCCTGAAAGACGCGCATCTTGTTATGGCCCTTGAAGACCGTCGGCTTGATGTAATAGCCGCCCGACAATTCGCCGCCATGATCGGCGGTTTCGCCGCCCGTCAGGATCTCGGCGCCCTCTTTCCGACCGATGTCGAAATAGGACAGGATCTTCTCCTTCTGCTCGCTGGATGCCTGGGCACCGATCATCGTGGCCTCATGGCGCGGATCGCCCTGCACGATGGCCTCGACCCGCTTCAGCGCCTTTTCCATGAACTGGTCATAGATCTTTTCGTGGATCAACGCGCGCGACGGGCAGGTGCAGACCTCGCCCTGGTTCAGTGCGAACATCACGAAGCCTTCAATCGCCTTGTCGAAGAAATCGTCATCCTCGCGGCAGACATCCTCGTGGAAGATGTTGGGGGATTTGCCGCCCAGTTCCAGCGTCACCGGGATCAGGTTTTCGGACGCATATTGCATGATCAGCCGGCCGGTGGTGGTTTCCCCGGTGAAGGCGATCTTGGCGATGCGCGGATTGCTGGCCAAGGGCTTGCCGGCCTCCAGGCCGAAACCGTTCACGATGTTCAGCACGCCCGGCGGCAGGATGTCGGCGATCAGCTCCGCAAAGATCATGATCGTCGCCGGGGTCTGTTCGGCGGGCTTCAGCACCACGCAGTTGCCGGCGGCCAGCGCAGGCGCCAGTTTCCAGCAGGCCATCAGCAGCGGGAAGTTCCACGGGATGATCTGGCCCACGACACCAAGCGGTTCGTGGAAGTGATAGGCGACAGTGTCATTGTCGATCTCGCTGATGCCGCCTTCCTGCGCGCGCAGGACGCCCGCGAAATAGCGGAAATGGTCGACGGCAAGCGGCAGGTCGGCGGCCATCGTCTCACGGATGGGCTTGCCGTTGTCCCAGGTTTCGGCGGTGGCCAGCAGCTGCAGGTTCTGTTCCATCCGGTCGGCGATCCGCAGCAGCGCGTTCGACCGTTCCGTGGTCGAGGCCTTGCCCCAGGCGTCCTTGGCCTTGTGGGCGGCGTCCAGCGCGGCCTCGATGTCATCGGCGTTCGACCTGGCGATCTCGCCAATGGCGGCACCGGTGATGGGGGTGGTGTTGGTGAAATACTTGCCCGATTTCGGCGCGACCCATTCGCCACCGATGAAGTTGTCGTAACGGGCGGCAAAGGGCATCACGCCCACGCCCTTGAATTCATGCGTCTGGTCGTTCGGCATCGGTTCCTCCTTGGGGTGTCTTCCCGGATCTCCCCATCCGGGTCTGTCCCAAGGCTGTGCTGCGCAGCGATTCGCGGCAACGGGTGATCCTCGCCGCGGCGCAGAAGGTGTATCAGCGGTGGGACAGTCAGCCGTGGTTTTCGCTGATCCCCAGCCGCGTCATGCGCCGGTACATGGTCGCCCGCCCGATCCCCAAGGCCCGCGCCGCCGCCGAGACATTGCCCTGCGCCCGCGCCAGCGCCCGGATGACCGCGGCGCGTTCGGCACGGTCGAAACCCGTCAGGTCGTCCTGGCGTCCCAGAAGGTCGGCGGCGGGACGCGGGCGGATGCGCCCCTCGCGCTCCAGACCCAGCATGCGGCGGGCGGCCCGCGTCGCGCCGATGGCCAGGTCGTCCTTGTCCACCGCCAGCAGGACCGCCGCATCGGGGTGATCGTCCGAGGCCACCACGATCCGCGCATCGGGAAAGCTCGAGCGGAAGAACATCGCCTCGATCCCGCGCGCGGTCTGCGCCACCTGCGCCGAGATCAGCCGGTTATAGCGTTCCGTCTGGTCGGCGCGCGCGCTGCTGACATCCAGCGCCGCCAGCAGCCGCCCGTCGGGGCCCCAGATGGGGGCGTCCATGCAGGACATGCCGGTGTTGCGCGTGCGGAAATGTTCGTCGCGGTGGATGGTGACCTGCCGCCCCTCGGCCAGACAGGTGCCGATGCCGTTGGTGCCCTGCGCGGCCTCGGACCAGTCGGCGCCGCGCCACAGACCCCATTCGCGGAACTGCGCCGCATCCCCATCCGACACGCGCTGGTCCAAGACCACCCCATGCGCGTCGGTCAGCAGCACGTTGCAGCCCGACAGCCCAACCAGATTGTAGAGCTGGTCCAGCTGCGGACCCGCGACATGCAGGAACGCCTGCATCGCCTGATGACGATGCCGCAATTCGGTGGCCGACAGCCGGTCGGGCCTGCGGTGATCGCCGGGATCCAGCCCGTGCTTCATCATCGACCGCCGCCAGGATGCGGCCAGAGCCGATGTGGCGCTGCGCGATTGCGATTGCTCGGCGACCAGATCGGCGTGGTTGCGTTGCATCATCTTCCCCCTCCCAAGGTGGGGGAAGCATAGCAGATTTTGCGGGGTGCGATGCAGAACTTTGGTCGCACCCCGGAGGGGTCTTCAGCGGACCGGGCCTTCCGGCTTGATGATACCGTCGGTCGGGGCCTGACGGTCGTCACCCGCAGGCGTGCTGCCCATGCTGCCCGAAGGCGTCGTGCGCGGCTGATAGGGCGGCAGGTCACCATCGCGATACAGCAGCGACTGCCCGTTGTGGAACAGGTGCAGCGCATCGGGATCGGCGGTCAGGCGCACCTTGCGACCGTTCAGGCCCGGATGGATGCCCGGCAGCTTGGCGATGATCGGCACCGTTTCGGCATTGGTCCCGAAATAGAGCAGCGTCACTTCGCCCAAGGCTTCGGTCAGATCGACGGTGCCTTCGAACAGCGCGTCGCCATCGGCCTCGCGCATGTCCTCGGGGCGGACGCCCAAATTGACCTGCATGCCCTGATCGCCCTCGCGCGTGGGGATGGCGACCCGGGCTTCCAGACCACCCTCCAGCGCGACGGTGGTGACGGAACCGACGGTCTTGACGCGGCCGGGCAGCAGGTTCATCGCCGGGCTGCCGATGAACTGGGCCACGAATTCGTTGACCGGGCGCTCATACAGTTCCAGCGGCGCGCCGACCTGGGCGATCCCGCCACCGGCCAGCACCACGATGCGGTCGGCAAGCGTCATCGCCTCGGTCTGGTCATGGGTGACATAGATCATCGTGCGGTCGGGCATCGATGCCTTCAGCTGCGCAATCTCGATCCTTGTGGCGACGCGCAGGGCGGCGTCCAGGTTCGACAGCGGCTCGTCGAACAGATAGACCTGCGGGTCGCGCACGATCGCGCGTCCGATGGCCACCCGCTGACGCTGGCCGCCCGACAACGCCTTGGGCAGGCGGTCCAGATAGGGCGTCAGCTGCAGCATCTTGCCCGCACTGTCGGTGGCGGCCTTGATCTGGTCCTTGGACTGGCCCGCGATCTTCAGGGCAAAGGCCATGTTGTCGCGGACCGTCATATGCGGATAGAGCGCATAGGACTGGAACACCATCGCGATGCCGCGCTGGCTGGGGGGGATGTCGTTGACCACCCGCCTCGCGATCTGCAGTTCACCCGCCGTGATCTGTTCCAGCCCCGCGATCATCCGCAGCAGGGTCGATTTCCCGCAACCCGAAGGGCCGACAAAGACGATGAACTCGCCGGATTTGATATCCAGATCGATGTCCTTCAGCACGCTGACATCGCCGTAGGACTTGGCGAGGCTGGTCAATTTGAGGTCGGCCATTTCGGTTCTCTCTCCCTTATCCTTCGATGATCTGAACCTGCCACGGCATCAGTCCGGCCACCTCGTCTTCCGAGAGGTTGGCGCGGATCAGCAGGGTCTGCAGGTCGTCGGCGCGGCGGAAGGACAGGACGGGTCCCTCGGCCTTGATATCGGTCATGGTGCCGGCGCGCAGGGCGCTGTGCTTGTTGCGCAGCCCGATCGCCCAACGGTAATGGTGCAACATGGACTGGGCGTCGGCTTCCTGGCCGACCACGGTCCGCTGCAGATGCGGATGCGGCACCGGCAGCCAAGGCTGGCTGGTCGAAAAGCCGCCATTTACCCCCATGTCCCAGACCATCGGCGTGCGACAGCCGTCGCGGCCCTTGAACTCGGGCCAGAACTCGATGCCATAGGGGTCGCGCAATTCCTCGAACTTCAGCTCGGCTTCGGGCAGGCCCAGTTCCTCGCCCTGATAGAGGCAGACCGACCCGCGCAGGCACATCAGCACCGTGGCATAGGCCTTGGCCGCCTGATCGGTCAGGTTCCAGCGGCTGATATGGCGCACCACGTCATGGTTCGACATGGCCCAGCACGGCCAGGCATTGGGCGCGGTCGCCAGCAGGCCTTCAAAGACCTCGACGATGCGGCTGGCCGGCAGGTTGTCGCCCGACAGGAAGTCGAAGACATAGGACATCTGCACGCGACCCGGCACGCCGGTATATTCCTCCAGCAGTTCCAGCCCACGCTCGCTGTCGCCGATTTCGCCCACGACCGACGCGCCATAGGGGACGATCACCTGGTTCAACCGCTCCAGGAAGACCGGGTTTTCGGGCTGGGACTTGCTGTAACGGTGGCTCTGGTGGTTATAGGGGTTCACGGCCGGGGCAGTGTCGGCCTTGCGCAGTTCCGGCGCCAAAGGCGGGTTGTCGCGCAGCTGTTCGTCATGGAAATAGAAGTTGATCGTGTCCAGCCGGAAGCCGTCCACGCCCTTTTCCAGCCAGAACCGCACCATGTCCAGCAATGCGTCCTGCACCTCCATGTTGTGGAAGTTCAGGTCGGGCTGCGAGTTCAGGAAGTTGTGCAGGTAATACTGTTCGCGACGCGCATGCCATTGCCAGGCACTGCCGCCAAAGATCGACAGCCAGTTGTTGGGCGGCGTTCCGTCGGGCCTGGGGTCCGACCAGACATACCAGTCCGCCTTGGGGTTGTTGCGGCTGGCGCGGCTTTCCTTGAACCAGGGATGCTGGTCCGAGGTATGCGACATCACCAGGTCGATCATCACCTTCAGGCCCAGTTCATGCGCCCGTTCGACCAGCCAGTCGAAATCGTCCATCTTGCCGAAGATCGGGTCGATGCCACGGTAATCGCTGACATCATAGCCGAAATCACGCATCGGAGAGGTGAAGAAGGGCGAGATCCAGACTGCATCCACGCCAAGCGAGGCGACATAGGGCAGGCGCTGCGCGATCCCGGTCAGATCGCCGATGCCGTCCCCGGTCGTGTCCTGAAAACTGCGCGGATAGATCTGATAGATCACGCCGCCCTTCCACCAATCCGTCTTCATTTCCGTCAAGTCATCCACCTTTCACTGACCCGGCCAGCAATCCGCGGACCAGGTATTTCTGCATCGCGAAGAAAACCGCCAAGGGCACCGCGATAGAGATGAACGCCGAGGTCGCCAAGATCTCCCATTCACCTCCGCGCGATCCCATCAGCTCTCGCAGCAGGCCGGTCATCACCAGCTGTTCGCGGGTATTGCCCAGAAAGACCGTCGCGACCAGCAGGTCGTTCCAGACCCACAGGAACTGGAAGATCGCGAAACTGGCCAGCGCCGGGAAGGACAGGGGCAGGATGATGCGGCGGAAGATCTGGAACTCGGTCGCGCCATCGACGCGCGCGCTCTCGATCACCTCGCGCGGCAGGCCGACCATGTAGTTTCGCAGCAGATAGACCGCCAAGGGCAGGCCGAAGCCGGTATGCGCCAGCCAGATCCCCAGATAGCCCTTGCCGATGCCCAGGTCGTTATGCATCCGCAGCAGCGGGATCAGCGCCACCTGCAGCGGCACGACCAACAGGCCGACCACGCAGGCCGTCAGGATCGCGCGTCCCGGAAACCGCATCCACGCCAGCGCATAGGCGGCGAAGGCCGCGATCAGGATCGGGATCACCGTCGCCGGGATCGTCACCGTCATCGTGTTCATGAAGGCCCGACCCAAACCTCCCGCCGTCATCACCCTGGCATAGTTGTCGGTGGTGAAGCTGGGGGGCGATTCCGTGGTGGTAAATATCCGCTCGCCGCGCCGCATGTCGAAGGGCTGGGCCGAGGTCATCTGATAGCGGCCATCCTCGGCCACGGTCAGGTTGACGCCCGGCTCGATCTCGACGGTGTCGCCGGGCGCGTTGGCATCGGGGGCGCGGGCACTGGTGCCCCAGGACACCAATTTCTGCGTGCCTTCCAGCGCGCTGCCCTCGATGACATAGAGCCCGTCGCGCTGGACCTGGTCATCGGTCGTGCCCGACCGCACAAAGCCGGTCTGTACCGACCCGGAAAACGACTGCCACCATCCCGAGGTCGAAATCTGGTCGCGGTCGCGGAACGATGACACGAACAACCCCAGCGTCGGGATCGTCCACAACAGCACCAGCAGGAAGGCGGCAAGATTGACCGCCCAAGCCAGCGAGGATTTCTGTCCGGCCATGCCTTCCATCAGCGAACCTCCTTGCGGGCGTTGTAGATGTTCCAGACCATGATCGGCGTGACCAGGATCATCAGCACGATGGCAATGGCCGATCCGCGTCCGTAATCGGGCGTGCCGCGGAACATCCAGTCATACATCAGGTTGGCCAGCACCTGCGTGCCCCATTGGCCGTTGGTCATCACGAAGACGATGTCGAAGACCTTCAGCACGACGATGGTGATGGTGGTCCAGACGACGGCGATGGTGCCCATGATCTGGGGCACCTTGATCTTGAAGAAGACCTGCAGGGGCGATGCGCCGTCCAGCACGGCGGCCTCGATGGTTTCCTCGGGGATGCCGCGCAGCGCGGCCGACAGGATCACCATGGCGAAACCGGTCTGAATCCAGACCAGCACGATCATCAGGAAGAAATTGTTCCAGCCAGGCAGCGTCAGCCAGATCTGAGGTTCGCCCCCGAACCGGGTCACGATCCAGTTCAGAAGGCCGATCTGGGTTTCGCCGGATGCCCGATATTCATAAATGAATTTCCAGATCACGCCCGCGCCGACAAAGCTGATGGCCATGGGCATGAAGATCAGCGACTTGCCGATATTGCCCCATTTCAGCCGGTCGGTCAGCTGCGCCGCCAGCAGGCCGAACAGCGTGGCCAGCGCCGGCACGACCAGCAGCCACAGCATGTTGTTCAGCATCGATTCGCGGAACTTGCCATCGCCCATCAGCCAGACATAGTTGTCGACGCCGACGAATTGCGACCCGTCTGAATTGAACAGGGACCGCCACAGGCTGTCGAAGACGGGATAGACCAGGTACATCCCCAGAAACAGGATGGCGGGCCCCAGGAACAGCCATGGCCTGATCTGGCCGGCGCGGCGGATGTTGTCGCCCGCCTTTTCACCCTTGGCGGGATAGATCCGGTCCAGCAGCCAGTTCGACCCCCAGAACCATGCCACGCATCCGAACACCCCGATGGCGATCGTGCTGACGGCCAACCACAGCAGTTCCATGTCCTAACCCCCATTGGTCGCAAAAGGCGCGGCATGTCATGCTGCCGCGCCGGTCGGTTCCTGCCGCGATCAGTTCAGCGACGCCCAGGTGTCCTGGATGCGGTCCGCGACTTGCTGGGCGGATGCGCCGCCCACGAAATCGATCATGCCGGTCCAGAAGGCGCCCGCGCCGATTGCGCCCGGCATCAGGTCCGACCCGTCAAAGCGGAAGACGGTGGCGTCCAGCAGGATCTCTCCCATGCGGCGGACGGTCGGGTCGTCATAGGCTTCGACATTGGCACCGGTGAAGGGCGTCACGAAGCCCTGCTGCGCCATCCAGATCTCGTGGGCAGCGGGGGTCTTCAGGAAGTCGACAAAGGCCATGGCGGCGGGGTTGTCGGACAGGACGGCAAACATGGTGCCGCCACCCAGAACGGGCTGGCCCAGATCGCCCGAAGCGGGCGCGGGCATGTAGAAGAAATCGGCATCCTCGCCCACGATGGTCCCTTCGGGGAAGAAGGTCGTGATGAAGCTGGCCTGGCGATGCATGTAGCAGGCGGGCGGGCTGTCGAACAATCCGGCCGGGCTCTCGCGGAAATCGGTCGAGCTGACGGCACCGACGCCACCGGCGACGTAGTCGGGGTTCTTTGCGAACCAGCCGAATTCCTCGATGGCGGCGACGACCTTGGGATCGTTGAACGGCATCTGGTTGGTGGTCCAGGCGTCGTAATCCTCGGGGGTCGCGGTGCGCAGCATCAGGTCCTCGACCCAGTCGGTGGCGGGCCAGCCGGTCGCGCCGCCCGAGCCGAGGCCGATGCACCAGGGCGTCTCGCCCTCCTCGGCGATCTGCTGGGTCAGGGTCTTCAGATCCTCGTAGGTTTCGGGCACCTCATAGCCGGCATCCTCGAAGTTCTCGGGGACGTACCAGACCAGCGACTTGACGTCGGCCTTGTAGGGAAAGGCGAACAGCTGCTCGGTGCCGTCCTGATCGGCATAGGTGCCCAGCGCCGACCAGCTTTCGCCGGCAGCGTAATTGTCCTTCAGCCACTGCGCGGTTTCGTCACCCAAGGGGCGCAGAAAGCCGCGCTTGGCCAGGTCGGCGGCCAGCCCCGGCTGCGGGAAGACCGCCATGTCGGGGGGCGATCCGGCCTCGCTGTCGATGACGATCTGCTGTTCGAAGCTGTCGGAACCGGAATAATTCGCCTGCGCCCCGGTCGCCTCGTTGAAATAGGCGATGACCGACTGGAACAGTTCCTGGTCGCCGCCAAGCCACGGCCCCAGGATGTTGAAGCTTTCGCCTTCCAAGTCGGGATGGGCGGCCTTGAATTCGTCCAGGCTGGCCCAGTTGATGCGGTCGTCGCTGCCCGGTTCGATCACCAGCTCAGCCTGCGCAAAGCCAGCACCCAATGCGATGATGGCGGCGGTCGTCAGCAATGTTGTCTTCAAGTCGTCCTCCCTGAACGCTGCGGGCCTTGCGGCGGCCCTTTGCCGTGAACATTCGACAGATTCACCGATACTGTCAAACGCTTATCATTCCCACTCCAATTCCTTGTAGGCGGCAGTAGCATCGCGTGCCACGGTCATCTCGAAGGAATTCCACGATGTCGCGAAGGATTTCAAATCGTTCGTGATCATCGGAACGGCCTTGGACATGGGAACACCTTGGGCGATGCGGCTTCGCGCAGCCTCTGCAAGCGCTTTCAAAAAATCCTCCTGGGGCTGATGCGCCAGCGCCCAGTCCGCGGTGGGTTCGCCATGCCCCGGCACGATCAGCCGCGCCCCGTCCGCAGGGTCCCCCTGCAACCATGAGAGCCATCCCGAAAGCGATCCGTCAACCACCGGCGTCAGGCCGCGAAAAACAAGGTCGCCCGTGAAGAAGGTCCCCGTCACGACATCCAGCGCCGTCAGGTCGTTGTCGGTATGCGCCGAAGGCCATGCCTGCAGCCGGATGGGACGCCCGCCCAAATCGATGCTGTCGCGATCCGTGACCCCCATCCGGGGCAGCGCGACCCCGGTGCCGATCCATTCTGACGGCGGAAACAGACGCTGCAGGTTTTCCAGATAGGTACCGGCGCGGTATTGCAGCCCGTTCGACATGGCGTGATGGGCCACGATGGTGGCGCCCGCCTCGGCCATGACCTCGGCGCCCAAGACGTGATCGGGATGCATATGGGTCAAGACCAGATGGCTGATCGGCTTGTCCGTCATCCGCCGGATTGCGACATACATCGCCTGCCCCTGCGCCCGTGACACGCCCGCATCGATGACGGCGACGCTGTCATCACCCTCGATCACGCCAAGATTGGCGATGCGGCCATCGGGGGATTCTTCCATCTGCACGGGGTCGCCCAGGAACGCGTGGATGCCGGGACGCAATTCGGTCAGGGGCGCGGCGGGCAGATCGGCATTATCGACACAGTCTGGGCGGTCGCCCTGCAGCTGCGGATGGCCATCCAGCCAGTCATCCGCGATTCGCTGCATCCGCGACATGCACTCTTGCCGCGTCGCGGCATCCCCTGCAGGCAGCAGCACGGGCGCGCAATCCAAAGGGGCCGCAGCCAGACAGACGTTCACAATCAGATGAAACATGCCCGAAAAACCCAGTAATTTCACGATCCGCCCGCATCGGACCTAACCTTAAGACTTTTGTCGGGTTGATTCATCCTGCCCCTGATCTACATTTGAATCCAGTCGCCTTCGATGTGGCGGACCTGACATGAAGGAGGATCTTGTATGGCCTGGAAGAAACCGACCCTGACTGAAATCGCCTGCGGCATGGAAATCAACATGTATGCGCCGGCCGAGGACGAACCCGTCCTGTTCTGAGCCTTGCCTAACCGGCAAAGCGACGGCCCCGTCCGATTCCGTCGGACGGGGTCTTTTTCATAAAGCGGGGTCTGATGCGGATCATCATCTTGGGGGCAGCGGCCGGTGGCGGCCTGCCTCAGTGGAATTGCGGATGCGACAATTGCAAAGCGGCGCGTGCAGGGCGGATACCCTCGCTGACGCAAAGTTCAGTCGCGGTCAGCGCGGACGGGCAGGACTGGGCGATCCTGAATGCGTCCCCCGACATCCGCATGCAACTGGCGGCGACTCCTGCCCTGCACCCCACCGGCCCCCGCGACATGCCACTGCGGTCGGTGCTGGTCACGAATGGGGATATCGACCATGTGGCGGGGCTGCTGACGCTGCGCGAAAGCCAGCCCTATGATCTGTTTGCAACGCAGGCGATCCATGATGCCTTGGCGGCGAACCCGATGATCGGCGCCCTGCGCGCCGATCTGGTGCCGCGCCGGACCGTCACCTTGGACCAGACCGTCGACTTGGCCCCCGGCCTGACCGCAACGCTGTTTGCTGTGCCGGGCAAGGTGCCGCTGTATCAGGAACAGGGCGAGGTTCAGACCGGCCTGGTCGGAGAGACCACGGTCGGTGTCGAACTGAAAGCCGGGGGCAAGCGCGCCTTCTACATCCCCGGCTGCGCCGACATGCCCAACTGGCTGAAGGCTCGGATCGACGGCGCCGATGCGCTGCTGTTCGACGGCACCCTGTGGGAGGATGACGAGATGATCCGCATGGGTCTGGGCGTCAAAACGGGTCGCCGGATGGGCCACATGGCCGCGACCGACACGATGACCGCGCTGGATGGGGTGTCCATCGGGCAGCGGATCTTCGTGCATATGAACAATTCGAACCCGCTGACCGACCCCGACAGCGCGCAGACGGCCCAGGCCCGCGCACAGGGCTGGCAGGTGGGTCGCGACGGAATGGAGATCTTGCCGTGAAGGACATCCAGAATCAGGCGCAATCGCGCCAGGATTTCGAGGCGCGGCTGCGCGCCATCGGGGCCGAGCGATATCACGACCGCCACCCGTTCCACGCCCGCCTGCATGGCGGCGATTGCACCCCTGACGAGGTCCGGGCCTGGGTCATCAACCGCTGGATGTACCAGTCGCGCATCCCCATGAAGGACGCGGCCTTCATGTCGCGCGTCGAGGATCCCGACCTGCGCCGCGCATGGCGCAAGCGGATCGAGGATCATGACGGCGGCACCACCGAAGGCGGGGGCATCCGGCGCTGGCTGGCCTTGGCACAGGCCGTGGGGCTGGACCCCGACTATGTCGCATCGGGCGTGGGCATCATGCCCGCGACGCGCTTTGCGGTCGATGCCTATGTCCGCTTCGTGCGGGACATGCCACTGCTGGACGCGGTCGCCGCCAGCCTGACCGAGCTGTTCGCCCCCAAGATCCACGCCCAACGCATCGAAGGGCTGCTGGCCCATTACGACTTCGCCGATGACAGCAGCCTGGCCTATTTCCGCAAGCGCCTGACCGAGGCCCCCGACGACGTCAAGTTCGGCCTGGATTACGTGTTGACCCATGCCGACACCCGCGAAAAGCAGGATGCGGCGGCGGCGGCGCTGATCTTCAAGACGGATGTCCTGTGGGCACAGCTGGATGCACTGTGGAACGGCTATGTCATGGGCAACACGCCGCCGGGCGCGTGGCAACCGGGCGAAGGGATGCTGTCATGACCGCGCTGATCACCCCCGACGACGTCCCCTATCTGCCGCGCGGCGTGCGGTTGGAAAACGACCAGCTGCGCAACATCCGCGTTCTGCAGGCCCCCGAACGCGCCATGCAGCTGGACCAGATCGGCGATGCCATCCTGGGCGAACTGGACGGCGCACGCAGCCTGGCGCAGATCACGCGGGATCTGGCCGCCCGCTATGACGCGCCGGTGGAACAGATCGAGGGCGATGTCCGCGACTTTCTGACCGGGCTGATTGAGAGGCGCATGGTCTTCCTGCGGGACATCACATGAAGGATCTTCCCGCACAGCCCCGCGACCTTGACGGCAACACCGTGACCCCCGGCTTGCCCATGGCCATGCTGGCCGAGATCACACATCGCTGCCCGCTGGCCTGCCCCTATTGCTCAAACCCGGTCGAGCTGATCCGCGCCAAAACGGAAATCAGCGCCGATGACTGGGGCCGCGTCTTCCGTCAGGCCGCCGACTTGGGCGTGCTGCAGGTCCATATCTCGGGCGGGGAACCGGGCGCCCGGCGTGACCTGGCGCAGATCGTGACCCATGCGCGCGACGCGGGGCTCTATGTGAACCTGATCACCTCGGGGATCGGCATCACCCGTGACCGGCTGCTGGAACTGGATGCGGCGGGGGTCGATCACGTCCAGCTGTCGCTGCAGGGCATCCGCCCCGACATGGCCGACCGCATCAGCGGCCATTTCGGGTCTTGGGACAAGAAGATGGGCTTTGCCGATTGGGTGACCGAAATCGGCTTTCCGCTGACCATCAACGCCGTCGTGCACCGCCAGAACATGGACCGCCTGCCCGACATGATCGCACTGGCCGAGCGTCTTGGCGCTCGCCGGATCGAGGTGGCGACCGTCCAGTTCCACGGATGGGCCGAGCTGAACCGCAAGGCGCTGATGCCGACCCGCGACCAGGCCGAAACGGCGCGTCGGATCGTCAACGAGGCCCGCATCCGCCTGCGCGGCAGGATGGTCATCGATTACGTCCCCGCCGATCACCATGCCATCTATCCCAAGGCCTGCATGGGGGGCTGGGGCTCGCTTGGCCTGAATGTGGGGCCGGATGGCACGGTCCTGCCCTGCCACGCCGCGCAGTCGATCGACTGGATGCGGTTCGAGAACGTGCAGGACCGCAGCCTGTCGGATATCTGGCACCTGTCGGACAGCTTCAACGCCTTCCGTGGCACGGAATGGATGCCCGAACCCTGCGCCAGCTGCGAACGGAAAAACGTGGATTTCGGCGGCTGTCGGTGTCAGGCTATGGCCTTGGCAGGTGATGCGCGGGCAACCGACCCGGTCTGTTCCAAATCACCGCTTCATGCGCAGATCGTCCGGCGGGCCGAGGAGGATGCGGCTGCCGACACGACCGAGTTCGTCTATCGGCGCATGTCAAAGGGAGGATAGGACATGAAGCCTTGGCTGATCGCCGCGGCGCTTGCGCTGGCCACGCCCCTTTGGGCTCAGGGCACGCCACCGGACAACCCGCTGCAACCCTCGCCCACATGGGAGGACATCCGCGAATCCGTCGTGGGTCTTGTGACCGAACCGCCCGTCGATCCGGGGGTGATCGACCTGACCGCGCCCCATCGCGCCAATGATCCCGCCATCGTGCCTGTGCGGCTGATCCAGCCCCGGGACGCGCCGCCGGTGACCGCGGCGACGATCGTCATCGACGAAAATCCGGCGCCCGTCGCCGCGGAATACACCTTCGGCGATGCGCTGATGCCGCTGGATTTCGAAATGCGCGTCCGCGTCGACCGCTATTCCGACCTGCGCAGCATCGCCACGACCGCCGACGGATCGCAGGTCATGGCGGGGCGCTTTGTCAAGGCGGCGGGCGGCTGTTCGGCCCCGGCGGGCAAGAACATGGCCGAGGTGACGCGCACCATGGGCCAGATGCGCTGGCGGACCGCGACCGAGGACGGCCGCGACATCGGCACGCTGATGATTCGCCACCCCAATTTTTCGGGGCTGCAGCGCGATCAGTACACGTTGTTGAACATCCCCGCCCATTTCATCGACAAGCTGGAAGTGCGCCAGGGGGACGATGTGCTGTTCACGATGGCGGCGGGCATCTCGGTCGCCGAGGACCCGGTCTTCCGTTTTGCCTATCAGGATGACGGTCGCCCGATCCATGTCCATGTCGAGGATACCGAAGGCAACGTCTGGGACGAAACCTTCCAGCCGGTCAGCGGCTAGGACCCAAGGACCAATCGCGGATCATGCGACTTAGGTCGCGCCATGACGCTTGCTTTATGTGCAACCTTACCTAAACTGGACCTTCGGACGGGACGCCTCGAGGAGGGGGCACCGCCGATACCCAGGGAGGAATGCCATGACCGCAGCCGCCATTCAGGCGCGCCCTGTGCCGTCACCGCGACCCACCGCCGACCAGGTCCGTGAAATCCTGATCGTCGATGATCATCCGTTGATGTGTGATGCGCTGGCGCTGACTTTGAAGATCAGCTTCGGATTGAAGAATGTCCGCACGGCGCGCAGCCTGGCGGCTGCCGTCGAACAGATCCGGGCGCAGGGCGCGCCCGATGCCGTGATCCTGGACCTGAACCTGCCCGATGCCCGCGGTGCCGAAGGCATCGTCACGCTGCGTCGGCAATTGCCCGACGTACCCATCACGATGATCTCGGCCGATCTGGAAGGGGCGATGATCTCGGCTGCGATGGCGGCGGGCGCACAGGGTTACATCAGCAAGTCCCTGTCGCGCGAGGCGCTGGTCGACAGCCTGCGCCGCATGTGGGAGGGCGAACATGTCACCCCCGAGGGATATTGCCCCGAACTGGACGGTGCCGAGGATCAGGCACGGGCCGAACTGGCCCGCCGCTTCGCCTCGCTGACGCCGCAGCAAATGAAGATCCTGCGGCTGATCTGCAAGGGCAAGGCCAACAAGGAGATCAGCTACGAGCTGTCGATCGCCGAGGCCACGGTCAAGACCCACATCACGGCGATCATGTCCAAGATCAACGCACGCCGCCGCACGCAGGCGGTGCTGCTGGCCAATTCTATCCGGCTTTTCGAGGCCGGGTGATGCATACCGACCCGGCGGCGAAGGAGGGCGCATCCGGGCCGGTGGCCGTGCAGGCTGACCGCGGCGGGGCCAATCTGGTCCCGACCCTGCTGGACGGCCTGCGCGGCATCAATCCCGCGCTGGTGCTGCTGTTCGGGGCGCAGGGCCAGCAGCTGGCGGATCTGGACGCCGCGTTGCGCGACCACCTGCCCCCTGATTGCGTCATCACCGGCTGTTCATCGGCCGGAGAGATCGGGCCACAGGGCTATGCCAGCGACAGCGTGGTGGCCATCGGCTTTCCGGCGGCGCAGTTCCGGGCGCGGGCGATGGTGCTGCCCGACATCTCGGCGCTTCCGGTGTCGGATTGGCTGGCGGGGCTGCGGCACATGCACCGGGCCTTTCGTCCCCATCCCCGCCGCAATCTTTTCGGTCTGCTGCTGGTCGACGGTCTTTCGGGACAAGAGGACGCGCTGGTCGCCACCCTGGACGCGGCCCTGCCATCGCTGCCGGTGATCGGGGGGTCGGCGGGCGACGGGCTGGATTTCGAACGCACCTCTCTGCTGGCGCAATCGCGGGTGATGTCCAATGTCGCGGTCTTCATGCTGGTCGAGACGGATCTGGACATTTCCGAGGTGACCTTCGCCCATTTCAGCCCCACCCCGATCCGCGCCGTCGTCACCGCCGCCATTCCCGAAAAACGGCGCATCCTGGAACTGAATGCCGAACCCGCCGCGCTGGAATATGCGCGGCTGACCGGACTCAGCCCCGACAGGTTGACGCCGTCGGAATTCGCGCGCCATCCGCTGCTGCTGCGCATGGGGCGCCGTCACCATGTCCGCGCCATCAGTGCAGTGACCGAAGATGACGGCCTGTCCCTGCTGTCGGCCATCGACATCGGCACCGTGCTGACCCTGGGACGGGCCGAGGACATGACCCAGGGGTTTTCCGACGCGCTGGATGCCCTGCCCCGCCCACCGTTGATGGTCCTGGCCTTCGACTGCATCCTGCGCCGGCTGGCGCTGGAACGCGCCGGGCTGACCGATTGCATGTCGGCCATGTATCGCCGCTATCGCATTGCCGGGTTCAACACCTATGGCGAACAGCATTGCGGCATGCATGTGAACCAGACCTTCGTGGGGCTGGCCTTCATGGCCCCCAAGGCCGGGGACAGCGATGCTGCGTGACGACGACACCCCCGCGCGTCAGGTCCAGAAGCTGGACCGCATCAACGCCGTCCTGATCGACCGTATCGACCGGCTGGAAGAATCGCGCGGATCGGCCTGGTCGATGTTCCAGGCCGCCGTCGCGCTGGAGCAGGAGGTCCTGGCCCGCACCCGGGACCTGGAACGGGCGATGACAGACCTGTCGCAGCGCAACCGCGAACTGGCCGTGGCCCGCGCCTCGGCCGAAGAGGCGAACCGGTCCAAGACCCGTTTCCTGCGCGCGGCCAGCCATGACCTGTTGCAGCCCTTGTCGGCGGCGCGGCTGTTCCTGTCGGCGCTGGCGGACACGCCCATGGACGATCATCAGACAGAGCTGACCAACAGGCTGGGCAGCGCCTTTGAATCGGTCGAACAGCTGATGCACGCGGTGCTGGACATCTCTCGGCTGGACAGCCAGCGGATCGAATTCAACCGCCAGCCCGTTCCTTTGGGCGATCTGTTCCGCAGGCTGGCCGCCGAATTCGCGCCCCTGGCCGATGCCAAGGACCTGCGGCTGGGGTTCCGCCCGACGGACCTGGTTGTGGAAAGCGATCCGGTCTTTCTGCGGCGTATCGCACAAAATCTTGTATCGAACGCCATCAAATACACAAATAAGGGTGGGGTTATCGTCGGCGCAAGGCGGCGGGGTGGCATGTGCTGGCTGACCATTCATGACACGGGGATCGGCATTCCGGCCGTTGACCGCAACCGCATCTTTGATGAATTCCAGCGCCTGACCCATGATCAGGCGACGCCCGGCATGGGCCTGGGCCTGTCCATCGTCCGCCGCGCCTGTGCCAAGCTGGGTCATCCGATCAGCTTCAGTTCCGAGGCGATGCGGGGCACCACCTTCCGCGTCGGCCTGCCCCTGATCGACGCCCGCGAGGCCAAGCCCGACAAGCCGACCGATGCCGCCATCCTGGCCCTGCGCGGGCGGGTCGCGCTGGTCGTCGAGAACGATCCCGACATGCGCCGCGGCTATGAGATGATCCTGCGCGACCGTCTGGGCATGGTTCCCCGCATCGCCGGCGGCACGGCCGAGGCGCTGGCCACCATGGGGGACGAGCCGCCCGACGTCATCCTGGCCGATTACCACCTGGAAAACGGTGATACCGGCGTCGCGGCCATCGAGGCGCTGCGGGCCGCATCCGACCGTCCCGTGCCCGCCGTGATGGTCACGGCCCATCGCGACGCAATCATCGCGCGGACCTGTTCGGCGATGGGGGTGCATCTGCTGGAAAAGCCCGTGCGCCCCCCTGAGCTGGCCGAGATGCTGGGTCGGCTTCTGGCCTAAGACCAAGGGTGGACAGGACCGATTGCGGGGCTTGCGATCCCCGTTCACTGCCCCATCATGGCCCCACGTTTGGGAGGACGAGAGATGATGAAACGCGCCATTGCCATTGCCCTTTGGGCAGCCCTTTCGATGCCTCAGGCCGGGCTTGCCGCCGAGGCGGGCGATGCGGTCTTTTCCGAACGCGGCCCGTGGGATCTGGGGCAGGAAGCCCTGGAATGGCAGATGACCGTCGAAGGTCCCGCCGTCGAAAGGTTCCGCCCGACAGCCGATAGCCGATTGATCCTGAGCCAGATCATCGACCCCTCGGACCAGCAGCCGGTGCTGCAGCTGCAGCAGCAGGGCGATGCGGCGAACCGCAAGATCGGACCGTTTCCGATTTCGGCGGGCGACCCGGTGCTGACCTATTTCCTGGAAGAGACCGTGCGCGACATGGCCGCCCTGACCGGGGGCAGCCCGCATTACATCCGCAACCGGATGAAGGATGCCATCTTTCGCGGCGGAGAGATCACCGAACAGGATGGCCGGAAGGTCGCGACTTTCAAGCCCTTCGCCCAGGATCAGAACGCCGCCCGGATGAAGGGGTTCGATTCGCTGACCCTGACCTTCGTCATGGATGATCCCAAGGATCCGATCCGCGAATTGCGCGCCGCCACCGACCAGTCCCCCGGCTATCGCAACACGCTGGTGCTGCAATGAGGGCTGTCGCCGCCGGCTTCGTCGCCCTGCTGGCTTGGCCGGCGGCGGCGCAGTCGGTGAACGATTACCCCACCAACGCCCGGGTCGAATACGTGACTACCTGCATGGCCACCAACGGCAACACCCGTGAAATGCTGGACCGCTGTTCCTGCGCCATCGACCGCATCGCCGAAATCCTGCCCTATGACGGCTATGTCGGGGCCGAAACCATCCTGCGCATGCAGCAGACCAATGGCGAAAGATCGTCGATGTTCAAGGGGATGGCCCAGATGAACGAAACCGTCGCCACCCTGCGACGTGCCGAGGCCGAGGCCGAGATCATCTGTTTCTAGCCCAGCCCCAGACCGATGCCCGCCCCCGCGGTCAAGGCCAGCACGGCCACCAGCCACAGGGGCACGGCAGGCTTGGGCTGGACGACGGTCAGTCGGGCCTCCTCAGGGTGGGCGCGTTCCCACAGGGCCTGTTCGACGATGCGGGGCAGCAGCGGCCCATAGCGGCCGATGGTCTGCGCCACCTGCGACAGGTCGTGCAACGCGGCCTTGGGGCCGATGCTGCCCTTGATGTAATCTGACACTACCGGCTTGGCCGCGTCCCAGATGTTCAGCTGCGGGTCCAGCGACCGGGCGACGCCTTCGACCACGACCATGGTGCGCTGCAGCAGGATCAGTTCGGTCCTTGTGGGCATGCCGAACCGTTCGGTTACCTCGAACAGATAGGACAGCAGGTTCGCCATGCTGATGCGGCTGGCATCGGCGCCGAAAATCGGCTCGCCCACGGCGCGCAGGGCCCGGGCAAAGGCGGCCTCGTCTTGGTCGCGGGGGACATAGCCCGCCTCGAAATGGACGCGGGCGACGCGACGATAGTCGCGCTGGATGAAGCCATAGAGGATCTCGGCATAGACGCGGCGGGTGTATTCGTCGATCTCGCCCATGATGCCGAAATCATAGGCGATGACATCGCCATTGGCCGCGACCTTCAGGTTGCCGTGATGCATGTCGGCATGGAAGAAGCCGTCGCGCAGGGCGTGGGACAGGAACAGCTGGATCACCCGCCGTGCCAGGTCGGTCGTGTCGTGACCCGCCGCGATCAGCGCCTGCGGATCGCCCATCGGCAGCCCTTCGGCCCAATCGGCGGTCAGCACGCTGCGCGAGGAAAAGGCCCAATGCGGCATGGGGATCTGGAAGCCCGCGTCCTGCGCGGTGTTTTCCGCGAATTCGGATGCGGCCGCCGCCTCCAGCCGCAGGTCCTGCTCGCCCATGACCGTGTGTTCGAAATGGTTGACCACGTCGCGGGGGCGCAGGCGGCGTGTGCCGGGCGACAGGATCTCGATGATGCGGGCGCCGAAATGGAAGGCGTCGATGTCGCGCTTGAAGGCGGCACCGATGCCGGGGCGCACGACCTTGACTGCGACCTCGTGACCGCTGTCGCGCAGGCGGGCGCGGTGGACCTGGGCGATGGATGCCGCCGCCACCGGTTCGGAAAATTCCGAAAAGATCTGGTCGACGGGGCGGCGCAATTCCGCCGCGATGGCCTGCTTGGCGATGGGGGTCGGGAAGGGCGGCAGGCGGTCCTGCAGCATCCGCAGCTGCCCGGCCAGTTCCGGCCCCACCACGTCGGCGCGGGTCGAGAGAATCTGCCCGAACTTGATATAGGCCGGCCCCAAGGCGGTGATCGCCCGCGTGATCGGCGGCAGGTTCGGATCGCCCTTGTAGCCCAGCCAGCGGAACGGCCAGCCCAGCACCCTGGCGGCGACACGCAGCCGGACGGGGGCTTCGACCGCGTCCAGCACGGCCTCCATCGCGCCGGTGCGCTCGAACGTGGCGCCCGTGCGGATCAGGCGCAGGATGTTGTGGGGGCCGCGCATGAAACTACAACTTCCAGCCGGAATGCAGGGCTGCGATGCCCATGGTCAGGTTGCGGTACTGAACCCGCCCGAAGCCCGCATCGCGGATCATCTGGGCAAAGGTTTCCTGGACGGGGAAGCGGCGGATCGATTCGACCAGGTACTGGTAGCTGTCGCGATCGCCCGTCACCGCCTTGCCCATTGCCGGGATGACGTTGAAGCTGTAGCGGTCATAGGCCCATTGCATCGCCGGCACCGGGATCTGGCTGAATTCCAGCACCATCAGGCGACCGCCGGGTTTCAGCACGCGATAGGCCTCGGACAACGCGTCGGGGATGCGGGTCACGTTGCGAATGCCGAAGCTGATCGTATAGCGGTCGAAGGTCGCATCCGCGAAGGGCAGCGCCATCGCATCGCCCGTCACCCAGGCCAGCCGGTCGGCCTTGTCCACCGCATCGGCGCGCTTGCGCCCTTCGACCAGCATGGATTCGGTCATGTCGCAGACCGTCACCCGGCCGTGCGGCGCGCGGTCCAGAAAGCGGAAGGCCACATCGCCCGTGCCGCCCGCCACGTCCAGCAGGTGCTGACCCTCGCGCGGGGCCAGCCAATCCATCATGGCCGTCTTCCAAACGCGGTGGATGCCCACGCTCATCAGGTCGTTCATCACGTCATATTTCGACGCGACGCTGGAAAAGACCTCGTGGACCATGCCGGCCTTGGCATCTTCGTCCACGGTCTGGAAACCGAAATGTGTCGTCTTTGAATCCGTCATCACGCTTGCCGTTTACCTGTTCCATCGCCAGATAAGTCCGGCCAGCCGCTGGCACAATGACCGCGATGCGCCACAGGTGCAATGCGACGAAAGGAACCTGCGTGCCCGAACTGCCCGAAGTCGAGACCGTCCGCCGCGGCCTGCTGCCCCATCTGGAGGGCGCCCGCATCGCCCGCGCCGAGGTCCGCCGCCCCGATCTTCGCTGGCCAATTCCGCCCGACCTGGTGCAGGTGATGACGGGTGCCACCGTGACCGCGTTGCGGCGTCGGTCGAAATACTTGCTGGCCGATCTGGACCGTGGTGGCACGGTGCTGTGGCATCTTGGCATGTCGGGGAGGATGCTGGTCGAGGGTGCGGGCCTGGCCGGTTTCCACCGCGATCCGGGCATCATCGCGCGCCACGATCACGTGGTTCTGACCACCGATGCGGGCACCACCATTACCTTCAACGACGCGCGCCGTTTTGGCATGGTGGACCTGATCCGAGACGGTGCGGCGCATCCGCTGCTGGACCATCTGGGGCCGGAGCCCTTCGATCCGGTCTTCACCCCCGAATACCTGGCCGCGCGTCTGGCGGGCCGGCGCCTGCCCATCAAGCAGGCTCTGCTGGATCAGCGCATCGTGGCGGGCCTGGGCAACATCTATGTCAGCGAATCCCTGTGGCGGGCGGGGATCGATCCGCGCCGTGCCTCGGGGCGGATCGGGGCGGCGCGGCTGGCGGCGCTGGTCGGCCACATCCGTGACGTTTTGTCGGATGCCATCACGGCGGGCGGATCGTCCCTCCGCGATCATCGGCAGGCCAGCGGGGAACTGGGCTATTTCCAGCACAGCTTCCGCACCTATGACCGCGAAGGCCAGCCCTGCCTGCGGGACGGATGCGGCGGCACCATCCGGCGCATCGTGCAGTCGGGGCGGTCCAGTTTCTACTGCCCGGCCTGCCAACGCTGAACGCTTGGATTTCCCGCGCTCAAGCTGATAGGACTTGTGCCAATGCAAATTGGCAACGAGGTCCAAGCCCATGGCTTTTGAAACCATCATCGTGGAGATCGAGGACGAGGTCGCCCTGATCCGGCTGAACCGTCCCGAGGCGCTGAACGCGCTGAACGCCACGCTTCTGGACGAGCTGTCGGCGGCCCTGTCTGACGCCGACCGCAACGACAAGGTGCGTTGCATCGTCCTGACGGGCAGCGAAAAGGCCTTTGCCGCGGGCGCCGACATCAAGGAAATGTCGACAAAATCTTTCGTCGAGGTCTATGAACAGGACCTCTTCG
The DNA here is from genome assembly GCF_003259195.1 of Paracoccus sediminilitoris. GTDB lineage: Bacteria > Pseudomonadota > Alphaproteobacteria > Rhodobacterales > Rhodobacteraceae > Paracoccus > Paracoccus sediminilitoris. The sequence goes on along the minus strand of NZ_QJPK01000002.1, from coordinate 143,315 downwards.
GCGCCCAGATCGAAAAGATTACCCGCGTCCGCAAGCCGATCATCGCCGCCGTCAGCGGCTATGCCCTGGGTGGCGGCTGCGAGCTGGCGATGGTCTGCGACTTCATCATCTGTGCGGAAAACGCCAAGTTCGGCCAGCCCGAGATCAACCTGGGCGTCTGCGCGGGCATCGGCGGCACGCAGCGCCTGACGCGATTCGTTGGCAAGTCCAAGGCCATGGACATGAACCTCACCGGCCGCTTCATGGATGCCGCCGAGGCAGAACGCTCGGGGCTGGTCAGCCGCGTCGTCCCCACCCCCAAGCTGATTCCCGAAGCCCTGACCGCCGCCCGTAAGATCGCCGACAAATCGCAGATCGCGGTCAAGACCGTCAAGGAATCGGTCAACCGCGCCTATGAGACCACCCTGGCCGAGGGTCTGCTGTTCGAACGCCGCGCTTTCCATGCGCTGTTCGCGACCGAGGATCAGAAGGAAGGCATGGCCGCTTTCCTGGAAAAACGCGAAGCCCAGTTCCGCGACCGCTGAAAAGGGTTTTCTTTTTCCGCCCCATGTCCTATAGGCCCACCCTTACATGCGTGTGGGCCCGCTTAGGCAAGAATCATGACCGTACCTTTCGGGGTGCGGCGCCATGGGGCTTTTGCGCAATCGAAATGCAACTGACCCGTTAGGATTCTGACCCATGGCCAATACGCCCCAGTCGAAGAAACGCGCACGCCAGACCGAGCGTCGCACCGACATCAACAAAGCCCGCCGTTCGCGCATCCGCACCTATCTGCGCAAGGTCGAAGAAGCGATCGCCAGCGGCAACGTCGATGCCGCCCGCGAAGCCCTGAAAAACGCCCAGCCCGAACTGATGCGCGGCGTCACTAAGGGCATCGTGCACAAGAATACTGCATCGCGGAAAGTGTCCCGCCTGGCAGCCCGCGTGAAGGCGCTGCAGACGGCCTGATTTCCAACCCCCTGGGGTTGAAGAATATCCAGACATACGGCCACGATAGGCCTCGGAAACGACCGATCGGGTGCAAGCTTTGCTTTGCGCCCGATCTGCATTTCTGCACCTGCGAAAAGCAATAAAATCCTTTCTTTTCAAGCCAGTCAGTTTTTTTGTCTTTGGAGTCAAAGGGCTCGCAGATTCGATTTCACCAAGTTGCTGTCAAGCGCATAGTTCGGTTGCAGCGGTCGTCGCGCTGAGGCTAATTTCCATCTTGCGATTCACGTCGCTTGGGGGACGGGTCGAACCTCGGGGCCGGCAGATGCCGACCAAGAAATCGACCGGGCGACGAGGTCGGGACAACCGTCCTTCTTCTGCTCTCGGGTTTCGGACTGTCGGCTGCCATCGGCTGTCACGGGATCTGTGTCTGTGAACTGGAAAAACGGGCTGGCGCCCTTCTAGCGACCGAGGTCTCGGACGCGGAGGATGCCTGTTTTTCTGTGTCACGGCCCTGGCTGCGTGAACGTTGTCCCGTCGGATCGCCCGGCGGGATTTGGGGACAGGCACGGGAAACGGAAGATGATGGACAAGATCTGGGGTCAGGCATGCGCCGAACTGGAAAGCAGCGTTGGGCCGAACAACTATAACCACTGGATCAAGCCGCTTCGTCTTGCCGCCATCGAAGAAGGCGCCGCGCGCTTCATCAGCCCGACGCGCTTCATCTCGGACTGGGTGAACCGTCACTTTGCCAAGGAAATCATGTCGGTCCTGAACCGGACCGGCGAACATGTCGAACGGCTGCGATTTGACGTGGGCAGTGCCGCCGCACGCCCTGCGGCGCAGGCCGCCGCCCCGGCCGACATGCCCGCCCAGGCCCCCACAGCGCGCGTCGCCCCCCGCGCCGATCTGGGCGCGCCGCTGGACCCGCGCTATACTTTCGGAAATTTCGTCGTCGGCAAGCCGAACGAACTGGCCCATGCCGCCGCCCGCCGCGTCGCCGAAGGCGGGCCCGTGGGTTTCAACCCGCTGTTCCTCTATGGCGGCGTTGGCCTGGGCAAGACGCACCTGATGCATGCGATTGCGCATGATTATCAGACCCGCCATCCGAACGCGCAGGTGCTGTACCTGTCGGCGGAGCAGTTCATGTACCGCTTTGTCCAGGCGCTGCGCGAAAGCACCATCATGGACTTCAAGGGCATGTTCCGGAACGTGAACATGCTGATGGTCGATGACGTCCAGTTCATCGCCGGCAAGGACAGCACGCAGGAAGAATTCTTCCACACGTTCAACGCGCTGGTCGATCAGGGCAAGCAGATCGTCATTTCCGCCGACCGCGCCCCCGCCGAAATCAAGGGTCTTGAGGAACGCATCAAGTCGCGCTTGTCCTGCGGTCTGATCGTGGACCTGCACCCCACCACCTATGAACTGCGTCTGGGCATCCTGCAGTCCAAGACCGCCGTCTTCCGCGCCCAGCAGCCCGACCTGGAAATCGGCGCGGGCGTGCTGGAATTTCTGGCGCATCGCATCACCACCAACGTCCGCGTGCTGGAAGGCGCGCTGCAGCGTCTGTTCGCGCATGCCAGCCTTCTGCGCCGCGAGATCACGCTGGAGGTGGCGCAGGAATGCCTAGCCGACATCCTGCGCACCAATGACCGCAAGATCAACATCGACGACATCCAGCGCAAGGTCGCCGAACATTACAACATCCGCCTGGCCGACATGATGGGTCCGAAGCGCGCCCGCAATGTCGCCCGGCCCCGCCAGATCGCCATGTATCTGTCCAAGCAGCTCACCAGCCGGTCGTTGCCGGAAATCGGTCGCCGCTTCGGCGGGCGGGATCACACCACCATCATGCACGGCGTTCGCAAGATCGAGGAATTGATCATCGACGACAGCGCCATGTCCGAAGACATCGCCGTCCTCAAGCGGATGCTGGAGGCGTAAGCACCACCACCTCACGTTATTCTTGTGACCGCCCGCGCGGGCGGTTACACATCAGGTCCGACAAACCGGCCGATGCGCCTGAATGACAGGGGAAGCTTATGAAATTCTCGATCGAGCGCGCCGTATTGGTCAAGGCCGTATCGCAGGCCCAATCCGTCGTCGAGCGCCGCAACACCATCCCGATCCTGGCCAACGTGCTGATCGAGGCAACGCCTGATGGCGTCAGCTTCCGCGCGACCGATCTGGACACCGAGGTGCTGGACCGGTCGGCGGCCCATTTCGAACGCCCCGGATCGACGACCGTCAGCGCGGTGATGCTGAACGAGATCTCGCGCAAGCTGCCCGATGGGGCGCTGGTCCAGATCAGTTCGGACGATGCGACGGGCCGGCTGGCGGTTCAGGCCGGGCGGTCCAGCTTCAGCCTTGCGACCCTGCCGCGCGAGGATTTCCCGGTCATGGCGACCAGCGAATACAGCACCACCTTCACCGCGCCCGCCAAGGTCCTGCGCCGCCTGTTCGACAAGTCGAAATTCGCCATCTCGACCGAGGAGACGCGTTATTACCTGAACGGCGTCTATATGCACGTCGCCAAATCCGAGGACGGCCCGGTGCTGCGCTGCGTGGCCACCGACGGCCACCGGCTGGCGCGCATCGATGCCCCCCTGCCCGCTGGCGCCGAGGATATGCCCGGCGTCATCGTACCACGCAAGACCGTCGGCGAGCTGCGCAAGCTGCTGGACGAGGATGAAGACGAGATCTCGGTTTCGGTCAGCGAGACCAAGGTGCGTTTTGCCACCACCACCATCACCCTGACCTCGAAGGTGATCGACGGGACCTTCCCCGATTACAGCCGTGTCATCCCGCAGGGCAACACCCGCAAGCTGGAGGTGGACGCCACCGATTTCGCCCGCGCCGTGGACCGTGTGGCCACCGTCAGCAGTGAACGATCGCGCGCCGTCAAGCTGTCGCTGGATGCCGACAAGCTGGTCCTCTCGGTCAACGCCCCCGATTCCGGCGCTGCCGAGGAAGAGCTGGTCGTGGCCTATGACGCCGAGCCGCTGGAGATCGGCTTCAACGCCAAGTACCTGCAGGAAATCGCCAATCAGGTCGATCGCGACAATGCGGTCTTCCTGTTCAACGGCTCGGGCGATGCGGCCCTGATCCGCGAGGGCAGTGACCTCAGCGCCGTCTATGTCGTCATGCCGATGCGCGTTTGACGTTAAGCCGTCTGTCGCTGGCGCAGTTCCGGTCCTGGCCCCGGCTGGACCTGGACCTGGACCTGGACGCCCGCCCCGTGGCGATCTTCGGATCGAACGGGTCGGGCAAGACCAACATTCTGGAAGCCGTGTCGATGCTGGCCCCCGGACGCGGGCTGCGCGGATCGGCTGCGCCCGAACAGGCGCGGCAGGGCAAGGACGCGGGCTGGCGCATCGCCGCCGATCTGGGCGACCACCGGGTCGTCACGCAGGCCCCGCCCGACCAGACCCGCAGCGTTGCCTTGGACGACAAACCCGTTCCGCAGACCGCCCTTGCCCGGCTGGTGCGCGTGATTTGGCTGGTGCCCGCGATGGACCGGCTGTGGACCGAGGCCCCTGAGGGGCGGCGCCGCTTTCTGGACCGGGTGACCCTGTCGCTGATGCCTGACCATGCCGATCTGGCGCTGGCCTATGACAAGGCCATGCGCGAACGGAACCGCCTGCTGCGCGACCAGGTCGGGGACCCCGGCTGGTATCGCGCGCTCGAGGCGCAGATGGCCGATGCGGGCGCGGCGCTGACCCGCAACCGCCAGGCCGCCCTGTCCGCCATCATGGCTGCGCAGGGACCATCGGACGCCTTTCCGGCCGCGACCCTGACGCTGCTGCCGGGTGAAGGCCATGCCGATGACGATGACGCCGACAGCATCGCCGCGCGCATGGCCGCGATGCGGCCGCGCGATCTGGCTGCGGGGCGCAGCCTGACGGGGCCGCATCGCGCCGATCTGGGGGCGACATGGGGGCCGCAGGACATGCCCGCGTCGCTGTCATCCACCGGCGAGCAGAAGGCGCTGCTTTTGTCGCTGATCATGGCCAATGCCCGCGCCCTGTCCGATCAGCCGGTCCTGCTGCTGCTGGACGAGGTCGCGGCCCATCTGGACGGCGACCGCCGCGCGGCCCTTTACGACCTGATCCGCAACCTGCCCGCGCAAAGCTTGCTGACGGGAACGGGGCCCGAACTTTTTGCCGATCTGGGCGATGCGGCGCGGCGACTTGCGGTGGAAAAGCATGACGGGCGGTCCGATCTGGCCGCGCTTTCGTGACCCGCCCCGTCCCTTTGGCCACATGGGGGCAGAAAACCTGCGCATGGCGGGGAAAAACCCTGTCAAAGCCGTGACTTTGCCGCCCCGAAGCACTATATCGAGGCATGACGAACAGGAAGCCCGACGCATGACCGACACAGCCTCTCAGCCTGCCGAATACGGCGCCGATTCCATCAAGGTTCTTAAGGGACTGGAGGCCGTGCGCAAAAGGCCCGGCATGTATATCGGCGATACCGATGACGGGTCCGGCCTGCACCACATGGTCTACGAAGTTGTCGACAACGGCATTGACGAAGCCTTGGCCGGCCATGCCGACTTCGTCCGCGTCAAGATCCATGCCGACAGCAGCGTCAGCGTGCGCGACAACGGTCGCGGCATTCCGGTCGACATGCATGCCGGCGAGGGTGTCAGCGCGGCCGAAGTCATCATGACCCAGCTGCATGCGGGCGGCAAGTTCGACCAGAACAGCTACAAGGTGTCGGGTGGCTTGCACGGCGTGGGCGTGTCGGTCGTGAACGCGCTGTCGGATTGGTTGGAGTTGCGCATCTGGCGCAACGGCAAGGAATATTACGTTCGCTTCGAACATGGCGATACGGTCGAATCCTTGCGCGAGGTGGGCGATGCCCAGCCCGGCGAAAAAGGGACCGAGGTTCGTTTCCTGGCATCGGCCAAGACCAACCACCCCGAGGGCACGTTCAGCAACCTGGACTATGTCTTCAAGACGCTGGAAAACCGCCTGCGCGAACTGGCCTTCCTGAACAGCGGCGTGCGCATCATCCTGGAGGATGAGCGCCACGCGGAATTGCAGAAGACAGAGCTGTTCTATGAAGGCGGCGTGCGGGAATTCGTGAAATACCTGGACCGCTCCAAGACCTCGGTCATGCCCGAGCCGATCTTCATGACCGGCGAGAAGAACGGCATCGGGGTCGAGGTCGCAATGTGGTGGAACGACAGCTATCATGAAACCGTCCTGCCCTTCACCAACAACATCCCGCAGCGCGATGGCGGCACGCACATGGCCGGTTTCCGCGGCGCGCTGACCCGCGTGATCGGCAAATACGCGCAGGACAGCGGCATCGCGAAAAAGGAAAAGGTCGACTTCACCGGCGACGACGCACGCGAAGGCCTGACCTGCGTGCTGTCCGTCAAGGTGCCCGACCCGAAATTCTCCAGCCAGACCAAGGATAAGCTGGTTTCCAGCGAGGTCCGTCCGGCGGTCGAGGGGCTGGTTGGTGAAAAGCTGGCCGAATGGTTCGAGGAGAACCCGACCGAGGCCCGCCAGATCGTCGGCAAGATCATCGAGGCCGCCTTGGCCCGCGAAGCCGCCCGAAAGGCGCGCGAGCTGACGCGGCGCAAGACGGCGATGGACGTGGCCTCGCTGCCCGGCAAGCTGGCCGATTGTCAGGAAAAGGACCCGGCGCTGAGCGAGCTGTTCATCGTCGAGGGTGACTCGGCTGGCGGTTCGGCGAAACAGGGCCGCTCGCGTCAGAACCAAGCGGTGTTGCCTCTGCGCGGCAAGATCCTGAACGTGGAACGCGCGCGCTTTGACCGGATGCTGGGCAGCGACCAGATCGGCACGCTGATCACCGCGCTTGGCACCGGGATCGGGCGCGACGAATTCAGCCTGAAGAAGCTGCGCTACCACAAGATCGTCATCATGACCGACGCCGATGTGGACGGCGCGCATATCCGTACGCTGCTGCTGACCTTCTTCTTCCGGCAGATGCCGGAGTTGATCGAGGGCGGCCATCTCTATATCGCGCAGCCGCCGCTCTACAAGGTGGGCCGCGGCCGGTCCGAGGTCTATCTGAAGAACGAGGCCGCGCTGGAGGATTACCTGATCCAGCAGGGCGTCGAAGGGGCGTCGCTGCGCCTTGCCTCGGGCGAGGAGATCACCGGCAACGACCTGGCCCGCGTGGTCGAGGAAGCCCGCATGGCGCGGCGCATCCTGCGGCTTTACCCGACCCATTATCCGCCGCACATCACCGAACAGGCGGCCATCGCCGGGGCCCTGCGCCCGGGCCGGATCGACGACAACCCCCAGGACGTGGCCAACGATATCAGCGCGCGCCTGGACCTGATCGCCGAGGAATATGAACGCGGTTGGCAAGGTCGACCCACGCAGGACGCCGGCATCAGCCTGATCCGCACCCTGCGGGGCGTCGAGGAAAGCCGCACCTTGGACGGCCAGATGCTGCGCAGTGGGGAAAGCCGCCGCTTGGGCGAAATGACCCAGGCCCTGCAGGACATCTATGCCAAGCCCGCGCGCCTGATCCGCAAGGATCGCGACCAGCCGATCTATGGCCCGCTTGGCCTGTTGCAGGCCGTGTTCCTGGAAGGTGAGAAGGGTCTGTCGCTGCAGCGCTACAAGGGTCTGGGCGAGATGAACCCCGAACAGCTGTGGGAAACCACGCTGGACCCGGTCGCCCGCACCATGCTGCAGGTCCGGATCGAGGACGTAGCCGAGGCCGAAGACCTGTTTACCAAGCTGATGGGCGACGTGGTCGAGCCGCGGCGCGAGTTCATCCAGCAAAACGCGCTGAACGTGGAGAACCTGGACACCTGAGCCTTGCTCCAACCTTTTGTTGCCAAATAGGCACGTTCGACCATAATCTTTGGTATTATGTCGGACGCGTCCCCTTGGTTTGATTTGCCTGAAAGCAGGTTTTCGTTGTAAAAGGTGGCAGTTTTCCGCTGTTAAAGCCTCCAATTGGTGGGCCGTTGTTTCAGGAGTTAGCCATGAATCTTAAGTCCATGTTCGCCGCCACCACTGCCCTGGTCCTGAGCGCGGGGACCTCCTTTGCCGGCGGTGCCATCGTTCCGGTCGTCGAGGCGCAGCCCGTCATGATCGATGAAGTGCCGGTCGCCAGCAACTGGGCAGGTGCCTATGTCGGTGGCGGTCTGGGCTATAGCTTTGGTGGCGACGACGAAATCGGCATCGCGATCGTCGAGGATGGCGACGAAACCGCCCGCGATACCGACCTGGGCGATGTCGACATCAAGGGTGTGACCGCCCGTCTGCACGCCGGCTATCGCTGGCAGCGCAACAACTGGGTCTTTGGTCCGGAACTGGGCATCGAAGGCGGCAGCGTTGACGACGAAACCGACATTCTGCCCTTCGGCACCGCGGCCACCATCGAGTCCGAGATGAACTATCTTGTCACGCTGGTCATGAAGACCGGCTACGAAGTTCAGCCGGGCACCTTGATCTATGGCACCTTTGGCGTGGCCCATGGTGATTTCGACTATACCCTTTCGACCGGCGACCAGTCCGCTACCGAAAGCTTCAGCGCCACCGGTCTTGCGGCCGGTCTGGGTGTGGAACGCATGATCAACGACAAGATGTCGGTCTTTGCCGCCTATCAGTACCGTGATCTGGGCAAGGAAACCGTCAGCTTCACGGATGATTTCGGCGATACCGTCACGTCCGAGGCGACCCCCGCGCATAGCAATGTCAGCTTCGGTGTGAACTATCGCTTCTGATTCTGGCGCGACCTGAACAAGGGGCCGGTTCGCCATGGGCGCGCCGGCCCTTTTTCATGCGCGCCGCCGGGTCCGGGTCGGTTTGGGCGGTGCCGCCTGGGTGGTGACGGGCACGGGGATCGCGCGATGGGCGCAGGCGATGGCCATGCCCGCAGGCACCAAGGCACGCAAAACCGGATCGTCGATGGCCAGCCCACCGGTATAGGCCCCGAAGGCGGGCAGGATCAGGTGATCGGTTCCGGCCAGAAAGCATCGCATCCGTTGTCCGGCCAACCGCAGGCAGGGATGGAAATGTCCCGAGACATCCGGCCCCTGCCCTGCTTCGTGCCTGAAGATCAGCCCGACATCCATTTGCGCCTGAACCTGCCCCGGCAAGCGTGGGTTCAGCGCACCCGGATCGTGATTGCCGCTGATCCAAGTCCAGTCCCGCCCCTGCGCCATGGCCTGCAGCGCGTGGCAGACGGAATCGGGCAGCGCCATGCCTGCGGCATCATCGTCAAAGCCGTCCCCCAGGCTGATGACCCTGCGGGGATCGGTCGCTTCGATCTCGGCGCCCAGCCGGTCCAGCGTGGCTTGGGTTTCATAGGGCGGCAGCAGCGCACCGCCGCGTCGGGCCATGCGTTCGGATTTGCCCAGGTGCAGGTCGGCCACGATCAGCCAACGCCGTTCCGGCCAGAACAATGCCCCCGAGGGTCGCGCCTGCAGCCGCTGGCCGTCGAAGATGAAATCATGCGTCGTCACGTCAGTCCCGCTTCTGCCATCAGGGCGGCGGCCTCGGCCTCGGCCAGACGCTCACGACCCTGCCCCGCGATCGGCACCCGACCCTTTTCCAGCATCAGGGGCGCCGCCAAGGGCGATACGCGATCCAGCATGCGGTGATCAAGCCGGTCGCTGCGATCCAGCATCTCCTCGATCCGGTCGAAATCGACCAATCCGCGCCGCGCTTCGTCGGTCGTGATGCGCAGCATCAGGTGATCGGGGTCATAGCGGCGAAGCGTGTCGTAAAGAATGTCGCTGGAAAACGTCGCCTGACGCCCCGATTTGCGTTGTCCGGGCAGGTTGCGGTGGATTAACCCCGCGATGGTCGCGACATTGCGGAAACTGCGCTTCATCACGGCATTGCGGCCCAGCCAATCGCCCAGACCCTCGCGCAGGGCATTGCGGTCCAGCAGGGGCGCGGGATCGGTCACCGGGTCCAGCGACCAGATCAGCAGGGCGTAATCCGTCGACAGGAAACCCAAGGGCGCAAGGCCCGCCTCCTCCATTACGCGGGTCATCAGAAGGCCAAGCGTCTGCAGCGCATTGCGTCCGGCAAAGCCATAGACCGCCAGATGCCATCGCCCTTGGTGAGGAAAGCTTTCGGTGACCAGGACGCCGGGGCGCGGCAGCACGCTAACCCGGCCCTGCAGCGCCAGCCATTCGGCGGTGTCGGGGGGCAGCTTGTCGTGTTGTGACGGATCGCCGATCAGCGCCTGCACCCGATGCGACAGCTGAGTCGATGTTGCCATCTTCAGCCCCGAAAAGACCGCGATCTTTGGTTCGCGGGCAGGCTGTTTGGTGACCTCGACCACCATGTCGCGCAGCCCGTCATAGCGGACGGTTTGCCCGCCGATCAGGAAGGTGTCGCCGGATTCCAGCGTGGCGGCAAAGCTTTCCTCGACCTCGCCCAGGGGCGTGCCGCCGCGGCCGCGAAAGCGGACCTTCAGCATCTCGGCCTCGACGATGGTGCCGATATTCATCCGCAAGTCGCGCGTGGCCCGCGGGTCGCGCAGCCGCCACAGACCGTCGCGCAGCATCAGCCGTTGCCAGCGGTCATAGGCGCGCAGGGCATAGCCGCCGGTCGCCGCGAAATCCAGGCAGGCGTCGAAATCGTCCTGCGTCAGATGGCGATAGGGGCCGGCCTCGCGCACCTCGCGGAACAGGGCATCGGCATCAAAGGGACCCGCGCAGGCCGTCAGCAGGATATGCTGGCACAGCACATCCAAGGGGCCGGGACCGCGGGGATCGCCATCCAGGTCGCGTTCGCGCACCGCCTGCAGGGCGGCGGTGCATTCGATCACCTCGAACCGATTGGCGGGCACGATCCGCGCCCGGCTCGGCGCGTTGTATCGGTGATTGGCCCGCCCGATTCGCTGGACCAACCGCTTGACGTTCTTGGGGGCGCCCACCTGGATGACCAGATCCACCGCACCCCAATCGATGCCCAGATCCAGGCTGCCGGTCGCCACGACGGCGCGCAATTCACCGGCGGCCATCGCGGCCTCGACCCGCTGGCGGGCCTCGCGTGACAGGCTGCCGTGATGCAGACCGATGGGCAGGTTGTCGTCATTGGCGGCCCAGATGGCTTGGAAGAACAGCTCGGCCTGGGCGCGGGTGTTGATGAAGATGATGGTGGTGGTGGCCTGTTTCACCTGCGCCAGCACGTCGCGGACCGCATAATGCCCCCCGCCGCCGGCCCAAGGGGCGGGGTTGGTCGTGGGCAGCATGGCGATGTCGGGATCGGGGCCGGGATCGGCGTCGATCACCTGCGCCCCGCCCATGAAACCGGCCAAGCCCTGCGGGTCCTCGACCGTGGCCGAAAGGCCGGTCACGGTGACCTCGGGGGCCAGTGCCTTCAGCCGGGCCAGGCACAGCATCAGCTGATCGCCCCGCTTGTTTTCTGCCAGCGCGTGCAATTCGTCCAGAACCACCCGGCGCAAGCCCCCGAAGATGCGCGGCGCCTGTTCATAGGACAGCATCAGCGCCAGCGACTCGGGCGTGGTCAGCAGGATGTCGGGCGGATCGATCTTCTGGCGCGCGCGCTGGCTGGCGCGGGTGTCGCCGGTGCGATCCTCGATGCGGATATCAAGGCCCAGATCGGCCACGGGGCGCGACAGGTTGCGGGCGATATCCGCGGTGAGCGCCTTCAGGGGTGACACATAGAGCGTATGCATCCCCTCATGCGGTTCGGCCAGATCGACCAGCGTCGGCAAAAACCCGGCCAGCGTCTTGCCGCCACCCGTCGGCGCGATCAGCAACGTGTCGCCCGTCGCCTGCAACAACGCGATCTGGTGGGGATGGGGCTGCCAGCCCTGACGGGTGAACCAGTCCTGAAAACGCGGGGGCAGTGTCACGGGATCATGGCTTTCAGGGTCTCCAGCCGGTCGGCCTCGGGGGCAGGCTTGTCCCACCGGATGCGGCTGATGCGCGGAAAGCGCATGGCGACGCCGGATTTGTGGCGGGCGGATGCGTTCAGCCCCTCGAACGCGACCTCCAGCACCAGCTTGGGCGCAACCGAGCGGACGGGGCCGAAGCGTTCGGTGGTGTTGTTCCTGACGAAACGGTCCAGCTCGCGCAGCTCCTCATCGGTAAAGCCGAAATAGGCCTTGCCGACCGGCACCAGCACGTCCCCGTCCCACAGGCCGAAGGTGAAATCGCTGTAGAAGCCCGATCGCTTACCGTGCCCGCGCTGCGCATAGAGCATCACCGCATCAACCACCATCGGGTCGCGTTTCCACTTGAACCAGGGCCCGCGGGGACGGCCGCCGACATAAGGGCTGTCGCGGCGCTTGATCATCACGCCTTCGATCACGATGCTGGGCGGATCGGCGCGCAGGGCGGCAAGATCGTCCCATGTGCCGAAATCCAGCAGGGGTGACACGTCGATCCGGTCGCTGCCGAAATCGGCCTGTTGCAGGATCGTGCGGCGGTCCTGATGCGGCATGTCGCGCAGATCCTGCCCGTCCCAGATCATCAGGTCATAGACGCGCAGTCCCGCCGGATGGCTGTCCAGCATGGCGCGGCCCACCACCTTGCGGCCAAGGCGCTTCTGCAGATCGCCAAAGGGTGCCACGTCGGCCCCGCGCCGGACCAGCAATTCGCCATCGACCGCGCCGTCGAAATTCAGCGCCTCGATCACGTCGGGGAAGGATCCGCTGATATCTTCACCGGTGCGGGAATACAGGCGGCGCACCCCGTCGTCATTGACCGCCTGCACGCGGATGCCGTCCCATTTCCATTCGGCGACATGGTCATCGGGGTCCAGCGCGCGCAGCTGATCCAGATCGACTGGGGTGGACAGCATGACCGGTCGAAAGGGCGCCTTGGCCGCATGTTCGGGCCGCGCCCCGCCCGCGATCCAGTCGAATAGCGGCTGATACGGGGGCGTCAGACCGTGCCAGATCTCCTCTAGGTCCTTGATCTGCGGCTCGCCCATTTCGGCCAGCGCCATGCGGGCCATGCGGGCCGACAGCCCCACGCGCATGTTGCCGGTGGCCAGCTTCAAAAAGGCCAGTCGCTCCGACGGACCCAAGCGGTCCAGCATGGCGCTGATCGCGGCAGGCAGGCCCGCGCGTCCCGTATCCGACAGCAGCGCCACCGCGTCGCCCAAGGGCACATCATCGTCGCCGTCACCGTCCCACAATAATGCGATGGTTTCGGCCAGATCGCCCACGAAATCATAAGACAGCGCGAACAGCTGTTCGTCCACCCGTTCGGCCATCAGCCCGCGCAGCAGCTTGGGCGTCACGGCGCGCAGCTTCAGATCGCCCGTCAGGGCCGCCAGGGCAAAGCCGCGATCGGGGTCAGAAGTTTGTTCCAGGTAATGGCGCAGGATGCGCAGCTTGGCATTGCGCGCGGCGGTGAAGGCCAGACGCTCCAACAGGGTGGCAAAGGCCTTCATTCGGGTTCGTCCTCGTATCCGACCAGCCGCAGGGGGCGGGCGGCGATCTGGTGCAATTCGCACCAGCGCATCAGCCCGTCCTCGTTGCCATGGGTGATCCAGACCTCGGACGGGGCCAAGTCGCGGATGGTCTGCGTGACCTGTGGCCAATCGACATGGTCGCTGATGACCAGGGGCAGCTCGACCCCGCGCTGACGGGCGCGGGCGCGGACCTGCATCCAGCCCGAGGCGAAGCCGATCACCGGATCGCGGAACCGCTGGACCCATGCGCTGGCAAAGGCGGAGGGCGGCGCGATGACCAGTTGCGCGGGCACGTCGGCGGCGGTGGCGGGGATCAGTTCGCCCAGATCGATCCCCTGTTCGACATGGTAGTCACACAGCCGCTGCAATGCGCCGTGGATGGCGATGGGACCGTCGATCCCGGCCTGCCGGGCCAGCGAGATCACCCGCTGCGCCTTGCCAAGCGCATAGGCCCCGATCAGGTGCTGGCGTTCGGGAAATTCGGCCATGCTGGCGCGCAGACGCGCCATTTCCTGCAGCGGGTCGGGATGGCGAAAGACCGGCAGGCCGAAGGTCGCCTCGGTCACGAAGATGTCGCAGGGGACAGGTTCATAGGGCGCGCAGACGGGATTGGGGCGGCGGCAGTAATCGCCCGAAACGACGATCTTCGGGCCCTTGTCCGGCTGCACCGCGATCTGCGCCGAGCCCAGGATATGCCCCGCGGGATGAAAGCTGACGGTGGTATCGCCCACGCGGATCGGGCCGTCGGCCACCTGGCGGGTTTCGGTGAAATCGGCACCATAGCGGATGGCCATGATGTCCAGCGTCTGACGGGTCGCCATGACGGCCCCATGGCCGGCGCGGGCGTGATCGCCATGCCCGTGGGTGATCAGCGCGCGGGGGACCGGGCGGATCGGGTCGATATGGAAATCCCCGGGCGGGCAGTAAAGCCCGGCCTCGGTCGGGTGCAAGATCTGATCGGCGCGCATAGGATCCAGATGGCGAGTGTTTCGCGAAAATCAACGCGGCAGGCGCAGCGGGCGGGCCGTGAAGATCGTCTCCATCGAGAAAACGCCCGTGACGCGTTCCAGATCCATGTCGCGGATCAAAGCCTTGTAGCAGCGGTCATAGCCCGACATCGAGGTCGTCACCAGCTTGGCCATATAGTCCCATTCGCCGCCGATGCGGTGAAACTCGGTGATCTCGGGGATGGATTCGACGCGGGCGCGGAACCGACCGGCCCAGGCATCGTCATGGTGGCGGGTGCGGATCATCACGAAGACGGTCAGGTGCAATCCGGCGCGGGCCGCATCGATCACCGCGCGGTTGCCCTGCAGGATGCCGGCCGCGGTCAGCTTCTGCAGTCGCCGCCAGCAGGCATTCTGCGAGAGGCCGATGCGGTCGGCCAGGTCGCGTTGCGACAGGGTTCCATCCTGCTGCAGCGCCGACAGGATGCGGTTGTCGATGTCGTCGATCTGGTGGGTCTGGTCGTTCATCTGACCCGCATAATAGGGGTATTTGTGCAAAAGAGAAATCAAAACCTGCGGCTTTCCGTGTCACCTTGCAGGCTAATGAATGAGGATTGGCATGGATATTTTCGACAGGTTTCGCGCAGGTCTGGGGCGCCCCGAGGATCTGCACCGCGACATCATCGGGAACGATCAGGTGATCGACGGGCCGTTCGGGCCAAGACGGATGATCTATGCCGATTACGTCGCTTCGGGCCGGGCGCTGCGGCAGGTCGAACGGGCGGTGATGGAGGATGTGCTGCCTTGGTATGCCAACAGCCATACCGAGGCCAGCCATTGCGGCGGGGTGATGACGCGCATGCGGCGCGCGGCGCGGGCGCAGATCCTGGGATGCGTCGGGGGCGGGGCCGATCATGCCGTCATCTTCACCGGGTCGGGTGCGACGGCGGGGATCAACCGGCTGGTGCATCTGCTGCAGGCCGGGCCGGGCGTGACGGTGATCATCGGCCCCTACGAGCATCATTCCAACATCCTGCCATGGCGCGAAAGCGGCGCGACGGTGATCCAGCTGCCGGAAGGCGCGCAGGGCGGGCCGGACCTGGAGGCGCTGACCAAGGCGCTGGCACGAGATGGGCGGCGGATCGTGGCGATGTCGGCAGCTTCGAACGTCACGGGCGCGCTGAGCGACGTGGCCGGCATCACTGCCATGGTCAAAGCTGCCGGGGCCACGATGGTCTGGGACTATGCCGGGGGGGCGCCCTATCTGCCGATCGACATGGGGCTGGGAATGGATGCGGTGGTGACATCGCCGCACAAGTTTCTGGGCGGGCCGGGGGCATCGGGGGTGATGATCCTGCGTCGCGACGCCGTGCTGTCGGACCGGCCCAGCCTGCCCGGCGGCGGCACGGTGAAATTCGTCAACGATTCGGGCCATGATTACGCAACCCAAGTTGAAGCCCGCGAGGAGGCAGGCACCCCCAACGTCGTGGGCGACATCCGCGCCGGGCTGGTCTTTGCGTTGAAGGATCACGTGGGCCAGCCTTGGATCGACGCCCGGCATCGGCGCTGGCTGTCCAAGGCAGCGGCATTGCGGAATGTGGCCGGATTGCGGATGCTGGGCCGCGACGACATCGCGCGGCTGCCGATCCTGGCCTTCCGGATCGGCGATGGCGCGGGCGGCTTTGTTCATCAGCAGCTGGCGACGCGGATGCTCTCGGACCTGTTCGGGGTACAGGCGCGGGGGGGCTGCGCCTGCGCCGGTCCCTATGTGCATCGGTTGCTGGGCATCGGGGAGGCTGAATCGCAGGCGATGCGGATGGCGATCCTGTCGGGGCGCGAAATCGAGAAGCCGGGCTTCGTGCGCCTGAACCTGTGCTGGGCCGCCCCCGAGGCCGAGATCGACGCGATCCTGGCGGCGATGATCCGGCTGACGGCCGATGCGCCGGACCATCTGGCGCGGTACCGGGGCGATCCGGCGACGGCGATTTTTTCGCCGCGCGCCGCGTGACCGGTGCGCCCGGCCTTCAGCTGGGGGGCGGGCGCTTGACCGGAGGGGCCTTGGACAGCTGAACGGCCAGAATGCCGACCATGATGATCGCCACGCCGATCACGTCGCCCGCGCCCAGGTTTTCTCCCAACAGCAGCGCCGCCAGCGACACCCCGAAGAACGGTGTCAAGAAATGGAAGGTCGCCGCACGCACCGCGCCAATGCGGCTGACCAGCAGGAACCACACCCAGGTGGCGCCGATGCCCGGCACCACGACCGTATAGACGAATGCCGCGACCAGGCGGGGCGTCAGCGTGAATTGGAAGGTTTCCACGAAAGGGGCGATAACGCCAAGCGTGACGGCCCCCACCAGCATCTGAAGCCCCACGATCATCATGACATTGCCGCCGGAACTGGCGCCGCGCACCGTCAGGGTCGCCACCGCCAGGGCCAGGGCCGCCGCAAAGCACATGGCGATGCCGACCAGATCGCTGCCGCCCTGCAGGCGCGCGCCCATGATGATGGCGACGCCCACCACTCCCAGGGCCAGCCCTGCCACGCCCAGACGGCGCAGGCGTTCGCCCAGCAGGCTCCAACCCAGGAAGGCGACCATCAGCGGCATGGTGGCGGCGATGATCGAGGCGAGGCTTGCTTCGATCGACTGCATCGCGACCCAGTTCAGGCCCAGATAGAGCGCGTTCTGGCACAACCCCAAGATGACGACCGCCCGCCATTGGGGCCGCGTCAGGCCGCGCCATGATTGGCCCATAACCAGCGCGATCAGGATGCCCAGCACACCCGACAGGGCAAAGCGCAGCGCCAAGGCGGTCAGGGGCGGGGCCTCGGTCACAATCATCCGAGTGGTGGTGAAGGCCGAGGCCCACATCACCGCAAACCCCAGGCCCATCACCAACGCCTTGAAATCCATGCCAGCCCCATTCTTTCACGCCATGCAAAACGGCTAGCAGACGCAGGGGCAACCGTGAAGACCAAAGAAAAGGGGCCGCACCCGCAGGTGCGACCCCTTCGCGACTGTCATCCAGTCAGGGATCAGCTGTTGACGCTGTCCTTCAGGGCCTTGGCGATGGTCACCTTGACCTGCTTGTCGGCAGGCTTGGTCATCATTTCCTGGGTCTGCGGGTTACGCACCTGACGCTCGGGGCGGGCACGGCAGGCGATCTTGCCGATGCCCGGCAGGGTCACGGCGCCGCCGCCAGCGACTTCGCGCGTGACGATCGCCACGATCGCATCCAGTGCGGCCGAAGCCGACTTCTTGTCCGAACCCATTTCCTCGGCGAGCGTCGCCACCAGTTGGGTTTTGGTCATCGGTTTTGCAGCAGCCGTAGTCATGGTCTGTCTCCTCTTGCCCTGTTCCGACGGGGCCCAAATATTGCGCCTTTTGCGGCATATCGCCTGCTACACACGGTTTTGTCGAGCAGTTCAAGCCTTTTTCGCCCAACCTGCGGAAACCCGCGTCCGAAGGCCGCCTTACAGGAAGGCCGTCTCGCTGAATGAGCGCAATTTGCGCGAATGGATCTTTTCCAGCGGCATGCCCCGCAGCTTTTCCATCGCCCGGATCCCGATCAGCAGATGATTGGCGACTTGGGTGCGATAGAAATCCGTAGCCATGCCAGGCAATTTCAGTTCGCCATGCAGCGGCTTGTCGCTGACGCACAAGAGCGTGCCATAGGGAACGCGAAACCGGAACCCGTTCGCCGCGATGGTGGCGCTTTCCATGTCCAGCGCGACGGCGCGCGACAGCGACAGACGGTGGACGGGGCCGGAATGGTCGCGCAATTCCCAGTTGCGGTTGTCGATGGTGGCCACGGTGCCGGTGCGCATGATGCGCTTCAGCTCGTACCCTTCCAGGCGGGTGACCTCGGCCACGGCCTCCTGCAGGGCGACCTGTACCTCGGCCAGGGCGGGGATGGGCACCCAGACGGGCAGGTCGTCGTCCAGGACGTGATCCTCGCGCAGATAGGCATGGGCCAAGACGAAATCGCCCAGGGACTGGCTGTTTCGCAACCCCGCGCAATGGCCGACCATCAGCCAGGCATGGGGGCGCAGGACCGCGATATGGTCGGTCGCGGTCTTGGCGTTCGAAGGCCCCACGCCGATATTGACCAGCGTGATCCCCTGCCCGTCGGCGCGCTTCAGGTGATAGGTGGGCATCTGCGGCATCTTGGACAGCGGCGCGATCTGGCCGTCCGCGGTGGTGATTTCCTGATTTCCCGGCGCGACAAAGCCGGTATAGCCCGCATCCGGATCGGCCAGGACGCGGCGGGCATAGGCCTCGAATTCGTCGACATAGAACTGATAGTTGGTGAACAGTACGAAGTTCTGGAAATGCTCGGGGGCGGTGGCGGTGTAATGCGACAGCCGCGCCAGCGAATAATCGACGCGCTGCGCGGTGAAGGGCGCCAGGTACTGCGTCCCGTCGGGCAGCGGCGCCGCCATGCCGTTGACGATGTCGTCGTTCATGCTGTTCAGGTCCGGCACATCGAAGACGTCGCGCAGCGAAAAGGCCAGCACGCCTTCCTGCGGCACCGCCAAGTCGCTGTTCGAGGCGACGGCGAAATGCACCGGCATCGGCGTGTCCGACAGCCCGATGCGCACCGGCACCCCGTGGTTGCGGATCAGCAGGCCCACCTGTTCGATCAGATAGTTCCGGAACAGGTCCGGACGGGTGATGGTGGTGGCATAGCTGCCGGGTTGGACCACATGGCCGAAGGACAGGCGGGAATCGGTCTTGGTATGGGTCGGGACCGTCAGGCGGATTTCCGGATAGAAGGCGCGATAGCGCGCGGTCGGCTGGTCGCCCTCCAGGATGCGGGTGAAGTTGTCCAGCAGGAACCCCGTCGCCTGGTCGTAAAGGCTGCTCAGATAGGCGATGGCCTCGGCGGCGTCGGTGAATTCGCGGCGGGTGGGCGTTTCGGGGCTTTCGACCGGCAGGAAGCGGGAATCCGTTGTCATGGTGCTTTATGTCCTTGTGATTGCACAAAGCCTGCCAGCACCGCCTGCGACAGGCAAGCGTCTGGCGCTGCCCGAACGGCAGGGTTACGATAGCGTCATGGAAATGCTTGTTTTCGGTCACGGCTACTCGGCCAGCCACCTGACGCCGCTGTTGCGGGCGCGGGGCTGGAATGTCACGGGCACGACGCGCGGCGATCTGGCGCGCGTGGCGGATGCGGGCGCGCAGCCCCTGTTGTGGCCGGGACCACGCCAGCCCCTGCTGGACGCCATCGCGCGGGCGGATGCAATCCTGGTATCGGCCGCGCCCGGCGAAGGAGGCGATCCGGTGCTGGCCGATTTCCGCGACGCCTTGGCCGCTGCGCGCCCGCGCTGGCTGGGATACCTCTCCACCACCGGGGTCTATGGCGACCGTGACGGCGGTTGGGTGGACGAGGACAGCGTGCTGGACGGCAGCGGCCCGCGTGGCCAGGCCCGCATCCGGGCCGAGGCCGACTGGCAGGCCCTGGCTCGCGACCACCACCTGCCGCTGAAGATCTTCCGGCTGGCGGGCATCTATGGCCCCGGCCGCGGCCCCTTCCGCAAGGTTCTGGACGGCACCGCGCGCCGCATCATCAAGCCCGGACAGGTGTTTTCGCGCATCCATGCGGATGATATCGCGCAGGTGCTGCTGGCCTCGATCCTGCAGCCTGACGTGGGCGACGTCTTCAACCTCTGCGACGACGATCCCGCACCGCCCCAGGACGTGATCGCCCATGCCGCGCATCTGCTGGGCATGCCCCTGCCCCCGGCGGTGCCCTTCGATCAGGCCGACATGTCGCCCATGGCGCGATCGTTCTATGCCGACAGCAAGCGGGTGCGGAACGACCGCATCAAGACGCAGTTGGGTGTCCGGCTGCTTTACCCCGATTACCGCAGCGGGCTGGCCGCCCTGCTGGCCAGCGAAACAACCGACGGCGCATCACACCGCCCCATGCAAGGATCGCGACATGACAAAGACGCATGATGTGCTGATTGCCGGGGGCGGGTTGAACGGCCCCGCGCTGGCCCTTGCGCTGGCCCAAGCCGGGTTGAGCGTGGCAGTGGTGGACCCACGCCCCGCCGATGCCCGCGCCACCGACAGCTTCGACGGGCGGGCCTACGCGCTGGCGGTGTCGTCCCAACGGCTGCTGAAGGCGCTTGGGCTGTGGGACGGGCTGGCCGCCGACAGCCAGCCGATCCGACAAGTCAAGGCGTCGCAGGGACGTCCCGGCGACGGGGCCGCGCCGTTCTTTCTGCATTTCGACAGCGCCGAGACCGAGGAAGGCCCCGTCGGCCACATGCTGGAGGATCGGTTCCTCTACAAGGCGCTGCTTGGGGCGATGACGGGGCGCGTCACCCATCTGCCGGGCGTCGCCGTGACGGGTCAGCAGGTCGATCATGCGGGCGTCACCGTCACCCTGTCGGATGGCGGCACCATGCGGGCGCGCGTGCTGGTGGGGGCCGACGGGCGCGGATCGGGGGTCGCGAAACGGGCGGGCATCACGCGGCGGGGCTGGGATTACGGCCAGACGGCGTTGGTCGCGGCCATCGATCACGACCTGCCGCATGACGGCATCGCGCAGCAGTATTTCATGGCCACCGGGCCCCTGGCAATCCTGCCCCTGCCCGGCAACCGCAGCAGCGTCGTCTGGTCGGAAACGCAGGCCAATGCGCAGGCGATCCTGCAGCTGGACGATGACGATTTCCTGAAGGTCCTGCGCCCGCGTTTCGGCGATTTCCTGGGTGATATCGCACTGGCGGGGGGGCGGTTCTCCTATCCGCTCAGCCTGTCGCTCGCCGACCGCTATGCCGTCGCGCGGGTGGCGCTGGTGGGCGATGCGGCCCATGGGGTGCATCCCATCGCGGGTCAGGGGCTGAATCTGGGCCTGCGCGACGTGGCCGCCTTGGCGCAGGTGCTGGTCGAAGCCACCCGCCGTGGCGAGGATATCGGATCGGAGCTGGTCCTGCAGCGATACCAATTCTGGCGGCGTTTCGATGCCACCGCGCTGGCGCTTGGGATGGACGGGGTGAACCGGCTGTTCGCGACGGACAATCCCGTGGTTTCCGCCGTCAGGGGCCTTGGCATGGGCATGGTCACGGCCCTACCCGCCCTGCGTCGCGGCTTCATGCGGCAGGCGGCGGGGCTGTCGGTCGACCCGATGCCGCGCCTGCTGACCGGACGCCCGCTTTAGCCTTTTCACAAGGCCGCTTTCACGCCATAGCCTTGCCGCAAGGCGAAGGGGGGCAGCATGACCGGCGATCTGGGGGAATTCCTGACAGGCTTGGACCGCGATATTCGCGCGGGCGGCAACTGGGGCAAGGTGGCCGATTACATTCCCGAACTGGGCCGCATCGACCCCGCCCAGTTCGGCATCGCGGTCGCCACCGCCGATGGCAATGTCCTGACGGCGGGCCAGGCGGATCAGCCGTTTTCGATCCAATCGGTCAGCAAGGTCTTCGCCCTGGCCTGCGTGCTGGGGCGCATCGGGGAACAGCTGTGGCTGCGGGTGGGGCGCGAACCCTCGGGCGATCGGTTCGATTCGATCCTGCTGCTGGAGCAGGAAAAGGGCCGGCCCCGGAACCCCTTCATCAACGCGGGCGCGCTGGTCGTGACCGACGAATTGCTGACCGGCCGCAGCCCCCGTCAGGCCCTGTCCGAGGTGATCGGCTTTCTGCGCAGCGCCGGCGAGGATGACGACATTCACATCGACAAGGCGGTGGCCAAATCAGAGGCCGCCAACGGTCACAGGAACGCGGCCCTGGCCCACTACCTGCGCAGCTTCGGCAATCTGAAGAACCCGCCAACGCATGTGACCGGCACCTATTACCACCAATGCGCAATCGAGATGTCCTGCATCCAGCTGGCCCGCGCGGGCCGCGTCATCGCGGGCCTGGATTGTGCGCCGGGCCTGCTGTCGCGCGTCAAGCAGCGGCGCATCAACGCGCTGATGATGACCTGCGGGCAATATGACGGGTCGGGCAACTTCGCCTTTCGCGTGGGATTGCCCGCGAAATCAGGCGTTGGCGGCGGGTTGCTGGTCATCGCGCCGGGGCGGGCCTCGATCGCGATCTGGTCGCCGGGGCTGGATGGCTGGGGCAATTCGCGCGCCGGCACTTTGGCCGCCGAGAAACTGGCGGAATTCACCGGCTGGTCGGTCTTCGGCTAGGGCGTCACGCCGCCAGCATCCGCCCCGCCTGCCGCAGGTCCTCCAGCAGTTCGGCCCGCGCCGCCGCCGCGCGATCATCGGGCAGGCGCAGGATCAGGCTGGGATGCCATGTGATCAGCACCGGCCCGCCATCCAGCCCGGCCTGCACCCTGCCCCGGCGCGGCGTCAGAGGCGTCCTGTCACCCGTCAGCGCGAAGGCCGCCGTCGCCCCCAAGGCCACGGTCAGGTCGGGGGCGACAAAGCCGCGTTCGATCCCCAACCACCAGCGGCACTGTTCGATATGGGGCCGGTCCGGCGTCTGGTGCATCCGGCGCTTGCCGCGGGGGGTAAAGCGGAAATGCTTGACCGCATTGGTCAGCCAAGATTTGTCGGGGTCGATATCGGCCTGGGCCATGGTCTGGCGCAGCAGCTGTCCCGCGGGACCCACAAAGGGGCGCCCGGACAGATCCTCCTGATCGCCCGGCGCCTCGCCCACCAGCATCAGGCGGGCATCGGGATCGCCCTGCCCCCAGACGGTCTGGGTCGCGGCATGGCACAGCTCGCACCGTGTGCAGCGGGCGGCCTGGTCCTGGGCCTGCGCCAGCGTTTCGGGGGGCGTGTCCTGCGCAGGCTGGCGGATGCGGGCCGTGACCCTGGCGGCAAAGGCGGGCGCATCGCTGGCGCCCGCGTCGCGCATTGCCTGCACGCGACGGGGCGCGTCGGCCAGCATCTGCGGGATCAGGTGCGTTTCGGGCAGATTCTTCCAGTATTTGATCGGCATCTCGGACCGCATGGCGTTGGTCTTGATGCGCGCCGGATTGAAGATGTTGGCGAAATAGGTCTGCCACAAACCGTGATTGGCATCTGGCGGCAGGTCGGGACGGGGCGCGGGCGGGTCATAGGCGATGGCATCGCCGGTAAAGCGGGCGATGCCTTCGGGTGTGGCGATCAGCCAGTCCATGTCGGCGAAACGCTTGGCAAAGAACGGTGTGGCGGCCTGCAGAATCAGATGCTCAGGCTCGAACCAGGCGCCGAAGCTGCGGCGCGGACCGTCCGAGGGCAGTTCGTGGAACCGCACGAAAGCATGCATCTTGTGGATGTCGCGGCGCACGGATTTCGCCAGCCGGTTCAGCCGGTCCATCAGCGGATCGGCAGGGTTGTCCAGAAAGCCGCGATCGGATTGGGCGCGCCACAGTGCGGCATAGATCAGAGACCATCGTTCAGGGTCGGAATGGTTGGCGACGGTGCGGGCCAGTGTCAAATAATCCTTGGTCGCCTTGACCTTGGCATTGCCCGCCGGCGGCATCGGGTCGCTGCCAAACAGATCGGCAGGCGCATCGGTGTCGGCCCAAGTGATGCGGTCGGGGGCGATGCCCGCGCCGACCAGAGCGCGGGCGGCGTCGCGCCATGCCTCGAACCGGTCGAAACGGGGCAGATCGACCCGGATCATCCAAACAGCGACAGCTGTTCGGGTGCAGGGGCAAAGCGGGCGCGCAGGCTATCGCTGTCGGTCAGCGCGCCGGGATGCCAGTCAGGCAGCGTCACGAAGGGCTTCGCTTTGGACATGATCGCCCCCATTCGCAACAGATCGGCATAGCGCAACGCACCGCTGCGCCGGGCGGCCAAGATGCGGCCCACGGTCTTGGTGCCGAAACCCGGCACCCGCAGCAGCATGTCACGGGAAGCGTTGCGCACATCGACGGGAAACTGCCCCCGGTTCGCCAAGGCCCAAGCCAGCTTGGGGTCCACGGCCAGGTCCAGATTGCCCGAAGGATGGGCCGCGCCGATCTCCTCGGCGTCGAAGCCGTAAAAGCGCATCAGCCAGTCGGCCTGATACAGACGGTGTTCGCGCATCAAGGGCGGCTTGATCAGCGGCAGCGCTGCAGAGGCATCTGGAATAGGGCTGAAGGCCGAATAATAGACCCGCTTCAGATGATAGCCCGAATAGAGGTTCGACGAGGTCTTCAGGATGTCCCGATCCGTCGCCGCATCCGCCCCGATGATCATCTGCGTCGATTGACCGGCGGGGGCAAAGCGCGGCGGGCGCTTGCCGGTAAAGGTTTTTTCCTTGGCGGCCTCGCGGCCCAGACGGACATCGGCCATGGCGGCGCGGATGGTTTCGGGGCGCTTTTCAGGGGCCAGCTGGCGAAGGCTGGCATCCTGCGGCAGTTCGACATTCACCGACAGGCGGTCGGCATAAAGCCCGGCCTCGGCCACCAGTTCTGCACCGGCGTCGGGGATGGTCTTCAGATGGATGTAACCTTTGAAGCCGTGATCGACCCGCAGCATCTTCGCGATGCGGACCATGTCGCCCATGGTCTGATCGGGGCTGCGGATGATGCCCGATGACAGGAACAAACCCTCGATCATGTTGCGGCGATAGAATTCCAGCGTCAGGTTCACGACCTCTTCGGGGGAAAACCGCGCGCGTTCGACATTACTGCTGACCCGGTTGATGCAATAGGCGCAGTCATAGATGCAGAAATTCGTCATCAGGATCTTCAGCAGGCTGATGCAGCGCCCGTCCGGCGTATAGGCATGGCAGATTCCCGTCCCCCCCGCCGAGCCGATACCCCCCGACCGCGAATCGCGGCGCGTCGTCCCGCTGGAGGCGCAGGATGCGTCGTATTTCGCCGCGTCCGACAGGATCGCCAATTTCTGATCAAGGGTTCTTTGGGCCATACCATGACTATATGTTCCGCTTATGTTCCAGACAAGCCGCCAAAGCTGAAACAAACTGCGCGGAACTGTCACAGCGGCGCGATCGTTGCCCGCGATGCCATCCTACAGACGTGATGTGCAACGGTTTCGCGAAAGGATAAGATCGAGGTCATGAACATTCGCTCACTCGCACTTGCGCCCGCCCTCCTCATCGGTCTTGCCTTCCCGGCCTTGGCCGAGCGTATCTCGCTGTCCGAGATTTCGCGTTATCTCAACGGTTTGTCGACGGTGACCTCCGAGTTTACCCAGATCAATCCCGACGGCACGGTGTCGACCGGCACGGTCTATATCCACCGTCCGGGCCGGGTGCGCTTTGAATACGACAACGACAACACGCTGGTCCTGGCCTCGGGCGGCAACGTCGCGGTCTTCGACAGCAAGTCGAATGGCGGGCCGCAGCAATACCCTCTGTCGCAGACGCCGCTGTCGATCATCCTGGACGCGAATGTCGATCTAGGCCGCGCCAACATGGTCACCGGCCACAGCGAAAAGGACAACGCCACCATCGTGACCGCGCAGGACCCGCAGCGTCCGCAGAACGGCAACATCCAGATGGTCTTTTCCAACCCGACCGAGCTGCGCCAGTGGATCGTCACCGACGATAGCGGCCAGAAGACGACGGTGATTCTGGGTGAGATGACCAAGGGCGGATCGATCCCGTCATCGCGCTTCTCGATCCAGTCCGAGATGAACCGCCGCTGATCGATTGCGCCCATACAATTGCGTGATTGACCGAACGGGGTCGCCGCGCAAACCTGCGGCCCTCATCCTTTCAAGGCCGCAGCCATGTCCCAGAACGCGCGCATCTTCACCCCCATCCTGATCGGCGGATCGCTGATCCTGCTGATCAACTTTGCGCTGCGCGCCAGCTTCGGCGTCTTTCAGATCCCCATCGCCGCCGATTTCGGCTGGCCGCGGGCTGAATTCAGCCTGGCCATCGCCATCCAGAACCTGGCCTGGGGGATCGGTCAGCCGATCTTCGGGGCGCTGGCGGAACGCTGGGGCGACCGATGGGCGATTATCCTGGGGGCCGCGCTCTACAGCCTGGGGCTGATCCTGACCGCCTTTGCCACCACCGCGGCCGGCATCCAGCTGCTGGAGGTGATGGTCGGTTTTGGCATCGCGGGCACCGGCTTTGGCGTCATCCTGGCCATCGTGGGCCGCGCCGCCAGCGACGAAAACCGCAGCCTTGCCTTGGGCATCGCCACCGCGGCGGGGTCGGCGGGCCAGGTCTTCGGCGCCCCCCTGGCCGAGATCCTGCTGGGCTTCTACAGTTGGCAATCGGTCTTCATCATCTTCGGCGTCATCGTCCTGACCACGCTGCTGTTCCTGCCGATGCTGGGCGACGGCAAGCCCGCCACCCGTGGCCAGCTGGAGGACAGCCTTGGCACGGTGCTGAAGCGCGCCTTTCGCGATCCGTCCTATCTGATGATCTTCGCGGGCTTCTTTTCCTGCGGCTATCAGCTGGGCTTCATCACCGCCCATTTCCCCGCCATGATCACCGAGATGTGCGGCCCCATAAACCCGGCGGGCATCCTGGCCGGGCTGGGCATCACCACGACCTCGGCCCTGGGGGCGGTGGCGATCTCCATGATCGGGCTGGCCAATATCGCGGGGGCGATCCTGGCGGGCTGGCTGGGGAAACGCTACAGCAAGAAATACCTGCTGGCGGGCATCTATACCCTGCGCACCATCGCCGCCGCCGCCTTCATCTTGGCACCCATCACGC
The DNA here is from genome assembly GCF_003259195.1 of Paracoccus sediminilitoris. GTDB lineage: Bacteria > Pseudomonadota > Alphaproteobacteria > Rhodobacterales > Rhodobacteraceae > Paracoccus > Paracoccus sediminilitoris. Next base: position 116,460 of record NZ_QJPK01000002.1, on the reverse strand, counting down.
CGGGGTCGGTGATCCTGTTTTCGCTGGTGATGGGGGGGCTGTGGCTGGCGACGGTGCCGCTGACCTCGGGGCTGGTCGCGTATATCTATGGGCTGCGTTACATGGCGACGCTCTATGGCTTCGTCTTCCTGTCCCATCAGATCGGGTCCTTCATGGGCGTCTGGCTGGGGGGCTGGCTTTACGACGTCTCAGGGGACTACCTGCTGGTCTGGTGGATCGGCGTGGGCGTCGGGGCCTTCAGCGCCCTGATCCACCTGCCCGTCCGCGAGGCCCCTGCCCGCGTGCCCTTGGCGGTCTGACGCCATCCGTTTGACGCTGCGTCAAGGCTTGCATAGGGTCATGACGCCGACATTCACGCCATGACCAGATGGGACCCATGACCATGATTGCACGACCGACACTGGCCCTTGCTGCAGGGCTTGCCATGACGACCGCAGCCGCCGCACAGGCGCAGGATGACTGCAAGGTCTCCGAATTCACCATGGGCCTGCGCTATCAACAGCAGTCGGCCGAAGTGCGCGCCTTGCAGACGCAGGCCTACAACATCGCCACCATGCGTCTGGATGCCGCCGTCGAGGGCGCCGAGGACCCCGCCAAGCTGGCCGTCGTCACCGATCTGGACGAAACCGTCATCGACAATTCCGCCTTGCTGGCGCGCGATCTTGCCGATTGCCACATGTATGACGCGTGGGACACCTGGCTGCCTTGGGAACGCGACGGCATGCCGACGCTGATCCCCGGCGCGATGGAATTCCTGACCCATGCCGACGATCTGGGCGTGACCATCCGCTATGTCTCGGACCGTTCGGACGAACAGAAGGTCGATACGATGGCCACCCTGACCGCCCTGGGCCTGCCGCAGGTCAGCGAGGAATCGGTTCTGCTGCTGGGCCCGCCCAAGGTCGAACGGCGCGAGATTGTCAGCAAGGATCACCGGATCGTTCTGTTGCTGGGCGACACGCTGCATGATTTCGACGGCGGCTTCCGCAAGACCCCGCTGGAGGATCAGCGCAATCTGGTCACCGAACAGGGCGACAAATGGGGCGCGGAATGGATCGTCTTTCCCAACGCCGGCTATGGCACCTGGTCCGAGGCGCCCCTGACCGAATGGGCCGCCGAACCCGTTGTCGAGCCTTGGGAATGACATGACCCGCCAGCCCCACGACCACGCCATCGCCGTCCGCTATCAACAGGCCTCGGCCGAGATCCGCGCGCTGCAGCGCCAATGCTATGCGCTGGCCACGCTGCGCCTGCGTCAGGCGGTGGATGCGGCGGGGGGCGGTGCGGGGCTGGCGATCCTCAGCGATATCGACGAGACGATCCTGGACAACAGCGCCGTCATGGCGCTGGCCATGCATCACGACGCCATGTTCGAAAGCCTGGAGACCTGGAAGCTGTGGGAACGCGAAGGCGACCCGCATCTGATCCCCGGCGCGGCCGCCTTCTTTGATCTGGCAGACCAGCTGGGCGTGACGATCTTCTATGTCTCGGACCGGTTCGACGAAAACAAGCTGGCCACCATCGCCACCCTGTCCAGGCTGGGCCTGCCCCAGGTCCATGACCGCCATGTCCTGCTGTTCGGCCCCCCCAAGGCCGAACGCCGCGCCGCCGTCGAACGCGATCACCGGATCATCCTGCAGCTGGGCGACACGCTGCATGATTTCCACGGCGCCTTTGCGGGGGCGGCATTGGACGATCAGCACAGGCTGGCCGAACATCATGCCGACCGCTTCGGCCAGGACTGGATCGTCTTTCCCAACGCCGCCCATGGCACCTGGATGAAGGCCGATCTGCGCCCTTGGGAGGTTCCTCGGATCCCCGCCTGAGGCGCGCCGCCCGCGATATGGCATCGCCCCGCCCTTTCATGCTATCGGCATGGCTGGGCGATGCCCTTGGGCACGGTGCCACGGATTGCGCAGGATTGGGGACTGAATGATGATACTTCTTGTCGGCGCCGGATTGTCCGGTGCAGTGATCGGCCGCCAGTTGGCCGAGGCCGGCCATGATTGCCGCATCATCGATGCGCGTCCCCATATCGCCGGAAACTGCCACACGGAACGCGACGCCGAGACCGGCGTCATGATGCATGTCTATGGCCCCCATATCTTCCACACGGATGACGAGGCGGTCTGGAATTACGTCAATGATTTCGCGACCTTCATGCCCTTCCAGAACCGCGTCAAGACGACGACGCAGGGCGCGGTCTATTCCCTGCCGATCAACCTGCTGACCATCAACCAGTTCTTCGGCCAGACCATGCGCCCCGACGAGGCCCGCAGCTTTGTCGAATCCAAGGCCGACACGACGATCACCGATCCCCGGACTTTCGAGGAACAGGCCCTGCGCTTTGTCGGCCCCGAGATGTATCGCGCCTTCTTCAAGGGCTATACCGAAAAGCAGTGGGGCTGTTCGCCGACGGAACTTCCGGCCTCGATCCTCAAGCGCCTGCCGGTGCGCTTCAACTATGACGACAACTACTTCTTCCACCGCTTCCAGGGCATGCCGCAGGACGGCTATACCGCGATGGTGCAGGCGATCCTGGATCACCCGCGCATCACCGTCGAACTGGACACGCCCTATACCCCCGAAATGGGCGAAAAGGCCGATCACGTCTTCTGGTCGGGATCGCTGGACGGTTATTTCGACTACCGGCTGGGGCGCCTTGGCTATCGCACATTGGATTTCGAACGCTTCGATTATCAGGGCGACTATCAGGGCTGCGCGGTGATGAATTACGGCGACCCCGAGGTCCCCTATACCCGCATCACCGAACACAAGCATTTCAGCCCTTGGGAAACCCATGACGGCAGCGTCTGCTATCGCGAATTCTCGCGCTTGGCCGAACTGGGCGACACGCCCTATTACCCGATCCGTCTGGTCGAGGAAAAAGCCTTGCTGGCCGATTACGTCCAGATGGCCCGCGACACCCATGGCGTGACCTTCGTCGGTCGCCTGGGGACCTATCGCTACCTCGACATGGACGTCACCATCCGCGAGGCCCTGGACACCGCCCAAACCTTCCTGGCCCAATCCGCCGAAGGTCAACCGATGCCCGCTTTCGTCGCGGACCCCAGCTGAAGAACGGGACATGCCGGATCGGGACCGATCCGGCATGTCCGTCAATCCGGTCTATTTGTCGCGAAAATGCGCGACCAGTTCCTGCATGAACGGAACGACAAGCCGCTGCATCGTTTGGGTCGCGTCGTCCGGCAAGGACGGCGTCTTCACCGGGGCGGACGGATCGGGCAGAGTGTCCAGAAACAGCTCCTCCCGCCCCATGAAGCGCCGCGCGACGTTGCGATTGCCTTCGGCATAGCCGTCCATGATTCTGCGACGCTCTTCCCACGGGATCATCAGCGTCGTGGCATCCTGTTCCCTGATCTGGCGGTCCACGGCCTCGGCCATGCGGATCAGCTGAAGGCGCAGCTTCATCGGGGCGTCGATGAAGGGAAGGTGCCGGACGAATTCGGATGTTTCGGGTGTCAGGCTGATGTTTTCCCCGCCCGCCTTTCGTAACTCTGCGAAGTTGGCAAAGCCTATGGCATTGCAGAAAGCCGCAATGGGTCCGTCAGGCATCTGACCGCGCTCGAAGACGTAGGGAAGCACGCTGCCTTCACCAAACACCTCTTCAAGGTGATTGATGTAGCGATCATAGTCGATCCAGTGGAACTGTTCCCGGTTGGCCATGAAATCCGGCCAGGGAGTATGGCAAAGTTTACGATCCCACTGACCCTTGACGTTCTGCGCCCACCAGCTTTCCAGCCACAGATCCTGGCGGCGAAGGGCAATGACCACCTTGACGTCGAAATGGTCCCGAAACCCGGCAAGCAGACCAAGGTCGGGACGTTTGCTGACGGCCTCGTCGCTCAGGATCAGACTGTGGATGTCGCAGTCTTGGGCATCGGCCTCCTCCAGCAGCGTTTCGGCAGCATGCGCCACGCTCTGCTTTCCGGCGAAGATGCTGTTGAACAGTCCGATATGCCGTTTGACGCCCAAGGCATGAAGGAAGCCGGACCGCCGCAACGTGTCGCGATTGGCGAACATTGTCGCCTGGATGGCGGTCGTGGCCGTCCGATGCACGCCGAAGTGCAGATAAAGAGTGCGGCGGTTGCCGTTCACCTGCTCCATGTCGTTCAACCCATCTTCACCAGGCTGTTCGCCTTCAGCAGCACATCGAACATGTTGAACTGTTCGGCCTGCGCAAAGACGGCGGCGTCGTCCGAGACCTCGGGGAAAAGATCCTTGAGGCCCGTCGCCGATGGATGTGCCGCCGAGATCGCGCTGTTCATGCCCCGATAGCGATCCATGATCTGTTTGCGGGTCTGGATATCCAGCAAACGCAGGCGTTTCTTGTCCTGCGCCTGCGTGGCGACCTTGTCCAGGCGGATCACGTGATTGATCAGTTGCATGTGCTGCGCGGCGGTCATCGGCAGCGCGTTGCACTGACGCATGAATTCCAGGGCTTCCATGCTGAGATTGGTCTTCTGGTCGATCACGGGCCCCGAGGCCGGCTCGAAGCCCGAGGAATCGGTGATGCCCAGAACGTTCAGGAAATCGGCCCCGACATCGCCATTCTTCATGAACTTGCGGTCGAAGACGCGGATATGGATCGCGTCGGCGGCCTGCTGCCACTGGCTGATCAGGCGCTTGTAATCCAGGAAGGCCAGCTTGCTGGTTTCAAGATACTGGTGGATCGTCTTTTTCAGCCGCGGCTGGAAATCGCGGATCTGCTGGCCATAGAGCGATTCGATGTAATCGTCCTGGCGACGCAGATAGATGATCGGCCTGATCGAGAATTCAGGCAGGAACCGCTTGATCAGGGCGGGGTGTTGGACCCATTCGAACTCTTCGGAACTGATGATGATGTTCTGGTATCTGACCTGCGAGATCTCACGCTTGAAACGTTCCCAGACCGCGATACCGTCCAGCTTTTCCTTGGGTGCCTTGCGGTTGAAGATCGCCTGCCCCAGCCGGTGCTGAGCCTGCGTCACCCGCCCCGACGTGGGGTAGTAGAACCCAAGATCGTTCAGCAGGTCGCTGTTCTTGGCAAGATAATGCTGCAGCCACGTGGTTGCCGTCTTGTGAGTGCCCACATGGATATAAAGGTTCTGCATCGTCATTTAACTTTCTTGTCCCATACTCATACGGAAGGTCTTGGGTGTCACACCCGCTCGATGCGGGGACGGAAGCTGATCCCCTTGAGGATCGCCCCATAGATCTGGCGGCGCAGATCCTTGGGGACATTGGCCCCCTTCATTTGGCGGCGCACGCCATAGGCATAGGCCAGGACGTTGACCAGCCCGCCCTCGCGCCGGCGGAACGAGGCCTCGTTGCGGGCGCCGTACTTGAATTTCCACAGGCTCTTTTCGTCGATCATGCCGAAATTCACGCCCCTGTTGTCGGGGGTGTCGTGCAGCACGACGCTTTCGGGGACGAAGATGCCGGGATAGCTGCGCGCAATGCGGCGGGTATATTCGGCATCGTCGAACCAGATGAAGTAATCCGGGATCGGCAGCCCGTGTTCACTGACCGCCCAACGCGGGATCAGGACCGATACGAAGGAGGCGCTGTCCACCAGCGGCCAGTTCTGGGCGGCGGTGACGAAACGCGGCCAGTCCCAGACCGGGCGCGGGGTGTTCATCTCGCACAGGGTCCCGTCGATCCACTCGACCCGCGAACAGGCAAAGCTGGGGCGCCAGGCGTGGCTTTCCTCGAAGCTGGTGATGGCATGTAGCAGGTTCGCGATGGCGTCGGGTTCGGGATAGGCATCGTCATCCGAGATCCAGAAATAATGCGCGCCCATGCCATAGGCCGCCTTCAGCCCCGCATGGAAACCGCCCGCCCCGCCCACGTTCTTGGGCAGCCGCAGATAGCGCAGGCTGTCGTCGTCGCGCGCCCGCGTCTCCATCAGCGCCTGCGTGTCGTCGGTCGAGGCGTTGTCCACGATCAGGATGATGTCGGGGCGGCGGGTCTGGTGGTCCAGCGCGTCCAGCACCTTCACCAGCTTGGCCGATCGGTTGAAGGTGACGATGATCGCCGCGGTCTTGTTCAGGGCAGGCATGGCGGAAACCTATTCTTCTGTCACGTGAGCCGCGTCGCGATAGACAGGCATCAGGATCTCTTGGGCGGTGGGGTCGGCGGCGATCCGCGACCATGCGGCGTGCAGTTCGGCCTTCTGGCGGTCGCAGAACGCGGCGTCCTTCCAAAGGCGATCGACGACCGAGACGATGCCCTTGACGCAGGCCGCAGGTTCCAGCGGAACCAGCAGATCGGCCGGAACGATCTCGGCCTGCGATCCGACATCGGTTGAAATCGGGATGCAGCCCTGCTCGATCGCCTCATAGCAGACCAGCGCCAGCCCCTCGTTGTTGGAAGGCAGAAGCAGGATGTCGCTGTCGGCCATGATCTGCGGGACGGGTGATCCCGCCGGCAGCAGTTCGACCTTCGAGGTCAGGCCGTATCGCTTCAGCATCTGGCGCAGGGTGTCCAGGAAGGGCCCCTCGCCGATGATGCGGCCGCGCAGCTGCACGCCGTTCGCCACGGCCCATTTGTCCAGGGCGCGCAAGGCCTCGACCACGACGACCGGGCGCTTTTGATAGTAAAGCCTGCCGACGAAGGTCACGCGCAAGGTGTTCTGGCCCGGCGTCATCGTCATGGCCGGAAGCTCGCGCGCAGGTTCCACCCGGTCCAGCATGCGACCCAGCTTCACCTTGCCGATGACCTGGAAATTGTCGCGATAATAATCGACCAGCTCGCGGCTGATGACATGGTGGATGTCGATGAATTCTGACCAGACCCCCGATGTCCGCGGATAGCCCCCGTTCGCGTATTCGACGATATGCGTGCTGTCGATCACCTTGACCCAGGGCAGGATCGCTCGGATCTGCGGCAGCGATTCGTACAGCGGAATGCAGTGGTGGTTGTGGATCAGGCCGATATTCTCGTCCCGGATCAGCCGTTCCACGAAACGCGGCCATTTGTCATGCGCCAGATAGCGGTCCAGCCGGATGAAGGTGACATCTGGGCTGTCGGGCAGGTTCGTCTGCAGCCGCTGCAGGGCGGGCACGCTGGCCACGACGAAGACGCGCAGCCCGGCTTCAAGCGCCCAGCGGATGGTATCGAAGCCCAGCTTCTCGGCGCCGCCCACCTCCAGCCAGTGCATGCCGATCAGGATGGCAGGCTTCTTGTCGCTTGCCGGGCGCGCGGCCGGCGGAAAGTGCCCCGAACCCTCGCCCCGCAACAGACCGCGGCTTGTCATCTTGCTGTCGCGACGCTTTTTGCGCCGCATTTCCGCAAGATAGCGGATCTTTTCATAACCGATCGGCCAGGCTGTGAACAGGCGGGCCAAGGGGCGCACGGGCCGCCAGCTTGCGTCAGTCTGCTTGGCTTCGGTCGGAGTCGGACGGCGGGGAATCGACAGGATGATCGTCACTTCCGGGGAATCCACCCCGGCACCCGGACGGGTGACCCGTCCCAGGTATTCCGGGCTGAGGTGATGCGGGCGGAAGGTGAACGGCCCTTCGATGATGCTGGGTGCACCATGGATCGGATCCTTGCCCTGATAGAAGATGAAGGTCAGCTTCTGCGTGGGATAAAGCCGCGTATAGATCGCCATCGCCTCGGTGATCTCGTGGTCGATATGCGCGCTTTCCGTTCCGAAAGCGGGAGGTGTCATGCTGGTCATGCTGTCTCGGATCTCAATTCGGCTTTCAACTGCCACATCTTCACGAAGCTTGACAGATAGCAGGTCGCCACCGGCGATGAAACTGCCTAGACCCGCTCGGGCGGGGTTGTGCTGCACGGTTGCCCGGACAAGCGCGATCATGCTAACGCGGTCGGCGATCGGCCGGGCTTGATGCGGGTTTCTGCCATTCTATAGCCATGAGTAAGCCGCGAATGCCCCAGCCCCCCATGACCATCGCCGCCGCCGTCGTCACCCATGACAGGCTGCCCAAGCTGGTCGAGACGATCCGACGACTTCAGGCGGAACCGCTGGATCATGTCGTGATCGTCGACAATGCATCGACGGATGGCACTGCGGAATGGCTGGCGGGCCAGGATGATCCACGCATCATGGTGCATCGAAGCGACAGGAACCTGGGCGGCGCGGGCGGCTTTTCCATCGCCATGCAGATCGCGCGGGACCGGACCGATGCGGATTGGGTGGTGGTCATGGATGACGACGGAAGACCCCAGCCGGGGGCCATCGACGCCTTTCGCGCCATGGACCTGTCGGGATGGGACGCGATCGGGGCGGCCGTCAGGCATCCCGACGGCGCCATCTGTGAAATGAACCGCCCCTATCGCAACCCATTCTGGCATATGGGCCGCTTTGCCCGCACGCTGATCCGCATGCCCTTGGGCAAGGGGCGCGCGGGGTTTCACCTGTCGGATGCAGATTACCGGGCGGGCGGTCCGATCCTGCCCGTCGACATGTCCAGCTTCGTGGGCCTGTTCCTGTCCCGTCACGCGCTGTCACATGCGGGCCTGCCTGACCCGCGCCTGTTCATCTATGGTGACGACCAGCTTTACACCTTGCAGATGCGCCGCAAGGGACTGCGCATCGGCTTTGCCCCGGATATCGGGTTCGAACATGACACCCTTGCCCTACAGGGCAAGACGGGGCTGGTCCTGCGTCCCTTGTGGAAGGTGTTCTACATGTATCGCAATGCGCTGATCGCCTATCGCGTGGCGGCGGGGCCGTGGTTCTGGCCCTTGGTGCCGGTGCTGCTGCGAAAATGGCGTCGCAAGGCGGTCGATTACGGCGATGATGCCGCAACCTTCCGGGTCATGCTGAACCTGGCGGTCCGGGACGGTCTGGCCCGCAAGCTGGACCGCCCGCATGAGGAGATCCTGCGTCGTTCGGGATCTGAGTGACCAAGGCTGCGCCCTAATCCAGATGCCCTGCGATTTCGCGGCCCAGGGCAAAGGCGCGCTGTTCCAGGATGACGGGCGTTTCGCAGACATAGGTCAGCGATTTCTGCCGGTCCTGGAAGATGCGCATGTCCCAGTCCAGCGCCTCTTCCTCGACGTCGATGGCGTCGAAATCAGGGCTGGGGGCGGCCTGCATTTCCTCGAACCGGGTGCGGCGGTCCTTGATGCGATCGGCCAAGGCCACCTGCGCGCGGCCATAGCGTGATATCCCCGCGATCAGCGCGCTGCGATCGCGTTCGATGCGCGTAAAGATCGCCTGCATCAGGGCGGTCAACTGCCGGTCGTCGGCACCTTGGGCAAAGTCGCCGATCAGCGTGGCGGCCTGATCCAGGGGCAGACGGCGCTGTTCCAGCCTTGCGGCCAGCTGGGCGATGGGGGGCGTTTCCGCCAGCTCCATCACCTGTTCGTCCGGCACCGGTCCCGTCCACAGCTGCCCCAGGGACAGGTGCGGCTGCTTGCGCTGGATGCAGGGCCAGTCGGGGTCGCTGCCTATCGCGGCATGGGCGGGTGCCGCAGCCAACAGGGCCAACAACAGGGGAATGCGGATCATGAGGGTCCTCCTTTCCGACGGGCCCAGAGGCCCTTTTGCGGATCATACATGAAGACCGCCGCCCCGAAGAACCCCGCCAAACATCCCATGACCACCGCCAGCGATGTCCAATTCACCTGCAGATAAAGCGCAAAGCGGATCAGTTCGACGGCATGGGTGAAGGGGTTGAAGGCGCAGATGTCATGCAACAGCGGACTGCTTTCGCGCATCCGCCACAGCGGATAAAGCGCGGATGACGCAAAGAACATCGGGAAGATCACGAAGTTCATCACGCCCGCGAAATTCTCCAGATGGCGGATGGCCGATGACAGGAACAGCCCCATCGCCCCCAGCATCAGCCCCGACAGGATCAGCGCCGGGATCACCGCGACATAGCCCCATGCGGGCGGCGTGATGCCCCAGAACCAGGCGATGGCCAGAAAGGTGAAGACCTGGATGATCGAGACGATCACCCCCGCCACCAGCTTGGACCCCAGCAGGAACCAGCGCGGAAACGGACTGACCAGCAGCGTGCGCATGGCCCCGGTTTCGCGGTCATAGACCATCGACAGCGACGACTGCATGCCGTTGAACAACTGGATCATCGCGACCAAGCCGGGGGTCACATAGACTTCGTAGAGGACATAGGTCTGATAGGGCGGCGTGATCGACAGGCCCAGAACCGCGCGGAAGCCGGCGGCGAAGATGAAGAGCCAGACCAGCGGCCGCACCAGTGCCGCCAGAAAGCGTCCACGCTGGTTGACGAAGCGCAGCGTCTCGCGCCGCGCGATGCCCAGAAAGGCGGTCAGCCACCCGGTCACGGTGCCACCCCGGTCATGTCCAGAAAAGCTTGGGTCATCCCCTGCGATCCTGCAATGGCATCGGCTCTGCCCCGGCGCAGCACCTGGCCGCGGTGCAGGATCACCAGGTCGTCGTCGGGGGCAATCTCATCCATGATATGCGTGGCCCACAGCGCCGAGACCCCGTCGCGGGCGATCAGGCGGCGGGTCAGGGCCAGCACCTCGGCGCGGGATTTCACGTCAAGGCCCACCGTTGCCTCGTCTAGCAGCAGCAGGTCGGGGCGATGGATCAGGGCGCGGGCGATTTCGGCCCGGCGGGACTGGCCGCCGGACAGGGCCGTGACGCGGGCATCGGCCTTGTCGGCCAGATCGACCTGGTCAAGCACCTGCGCGATGCGGGGGCGCGCGATGCGGCCCGGAATACCGTGCAGGCTGGCGTGATAGATCAGGTTCTGACGGATCGTCAGGTCCGCATCCATGGCGCGGGTTTGAAAGACCACGCCAAGGCGCGCCAGGGCCTTGGACGGTTCGCGCCGCAGGTCGTGGCCACCCACGCGGATCACGCCGGACCGGTTGTTATAAAGCCGCGTGATCAACGAAAACAGCGTCGTCTTGCCCGCCCCGTTCACGCCCAACAGCGCCGTGAAGCCGCCGCGCGGGACGGTCAGCGAGACATCCTGCAAGGCCTGAACAGCCCCGAAATTATGGCTGACATGGTCGATTTCCAGCGCGGCTGCGGTCATGATTACTGGATGTTGAAGACGGCTTGCAGACTGTCGCCCGTAGAGCCCGGCACTGACAAGGTGTATCGACCGGGCAGCACCGCGACAAAGCTGAGGACCGCCGTGCCGTCGGCATCGAATTCGATGCTGTGCACGCCCATCGGCCGGATCTCGGTATCGCCGATGACGATCTCGTTGATCCAGATCGCGCGGAAGAAGTCACCGCCCGACAGGGCCAGCTCCTGGCTGCCATCGGCCACGATGTTGATGCGATAGTAGCCGCCCGACTTGATCGTGTATTCGCCGCCCGCGACGGGCTGACCGGATGCCAGCGTCAGGGGTGCCAGATCGGTGCGGTTTTCCCGCGCCAGAAGGCCCGAGAAGCCGTAATCGAACATGCCGGTCGCGTCATAGGTCCCCTTGGACGGCGCCTCTTCCTCGTCGTCATCATCATCTTCGTCCGCCTCCACGGCCTCGCCCGATTGGGTGCCCGCCTCGGCGGGTTCGCCCACCACGGCATCGCCGCCGGGGACCTGCTCGGCAGAGGCGTTGGGGGCCGCGGCATCCTGGGCGATGGCGGGCACCGCCAGGATCAGGGCCAAGGCGGCACCGGACATCAGTTTCGTCAGCGTGGTCATGGAATATCTCCTCCTCAGGATATGCAGGGATGCCGGATCAGTCCGGGGCGACGACGACACCCCAGGGCTGCTGCCCCACGGGAACAGAGCGGACGACCTCGTTGGCGGCCACGTCGATGATCGACACGTCGTTGGAATTGCCGTTGGTGGTATAGAGGTATTTCTCGTCCGGGCTGAAGGCCAGCTGCCAGACACGCTGCCCGACCAGCAGATAATCGATCACCTCGTCAGTGGCGGCGTCGATCACGGCGACCCGGTTGGCCGGCCCCAAGGCCACGAACAGCTTGGACCCATCGGACGTCACGCGCGCGCCGACCGGCTGGATCGCCTCGGGCAGGACACCGGGAATGTCGAAACTGATCTTCTTGGTAATCTGTTGCGTGACCGGGTCGATGACGCTGACCGTGCCTCCGATTTCCGAGGTCACATAGAGCTTGCTGCCATCGGCCGTGTATTGGGCAAAGCGCGGGCGGCTGTCGACCAGGACGTTTGCGGTGATCTCATAGGTCTCGGTGTCGATGAAATGCGCCATGTTCGTCGTTTCCGACGTGTTGATCACCACCCGGCCATCGGGGCTGACGCCCATGCCTTCGGGTTCGACGCCGACAGGAATCTCCGCCAGCATCTGGTGGGTCTTGGTATCGACCACGGTGACGATGTTGTCGTCCTCATTGGCGATGAACAGCGGATTTCCCGACGGGTGCAGCACGAAGAGTTCGGGGTCAGGGCCGGATGGCAGGGTGTGCATCTCTTCCATCGTCTGGGGGTCGAAAACGCGCACCAGGTCGTCATCCGACACACAGACGTAAAGCTCGGTTCCATCGGGGCTGATGGCGATGCCGCGCGGCCGGTTGCCGGCGGGATAGGTGCCGATCACCTCGAAGCTTTCGCCGTCCAGCACGGTGATGTCGTTGCTGCGTTCATTGGTGATAAAGACGCGGTTGGCAAGCGCGGGCTGGGCGGCGCAGATCAGCGCCGCGGTGGCAAGCAGATGTTTCATGACGGGTCCTCAAAACGGCATTCGGTTTCGGCGCGGTCCACGCCCAGCGTGTCCAGCTGGCTGGTCTGATGCAGATATTGTTCCTGCGGGCTGACCGAGGTGGTCAGATCGCCCGTGGTCAGCAAGATCGGCTGGCGCACCTGGTGATCCCAGTCGCGCACGGTCAGCGCCTGTCCCTTGAAGCCCGCCACATCGAATTCGGGCGACAGGATGAAATCGCGCAAGGTGTCGGGATCGCCGGAATTGGTACGGGTCGCGGCCTCTCCGATGATGCGCAGGGACAGCCAGGCTTGATAGTCGGCCTCGCGCATGCGGCGGTTGGCCAGGGCCTCGAAGCGGTTCTGGAACTGGGTCGCGCCCCAGGCCTCCATCGCGGGATGCCAGCTGCGGGGGACCAGTCCGGCCGATCCCGCCACGGGGCGTGGATCCCAGGTCAGATAGGGCAGATAGACGGCGAAGACGTCTGCTTCGTCGGCGGTGATGACGATGTCGTGGTCCTCGGCGCGTTGGGTAAAGACAGGCATCTGCGACTGGACCTGCACATGACCACTGTCGGTGCGCCTTGCGCCGCCGGTATCCTCGAATTCGCGCTCCTCGACGATCTCGGCACCGAACTTGGCCGCGGAGCGGCGATAGGCCTCGGCCATGGCCTGATCCTGTGGATGGCTGCCATGGATCAGCATCCAGCGCGGCCAGTTCTTCCACATCAGGAATTGCGTCAGCCCGTCGGCCAACATGGCCCGGCTTGGCGCAACATGGATGGTGTTCATCCGGCAATCGACGCCGCGCAGGTTGTCGCCGCGTGCCATCGCGTTGATCAGCATGGCGCGGTCGCCCACCTGATCGGCCAGCGCCAGCGTGACGTCGTCGTCCGCCATGACCACGATGAACCGGATGTCCTGATCCAGCAGGTCGCGCATGCTGTCGGCCGCCGTGTCTGGCGTCGCGGCCACCGTCACCGTCTGGAAATCCTGCCCCATGAAGCGGCCGGTCGTGTCATTGTCGTCGGTGGCCAGATCCGCCCCGGCAAAGCCCAGATCCTCGGGCGGCAGCTCCAACCGCGATATGGGCGGCAGGCCGGGGTCGTCGACCCGCAGGACGGCGGCGCGAATGACCACGGGTTCCGGTGCCTGGGCATGAACGGGCTGGGCCAATGCGCAGGCACCGGCCAGAATCCCTGTGATTCCCTTGAACATTGATTGTCTCCCTGAAGGACATGGTGATCATCGCGGGGCCTTGCGGCAAGCCGGTTATTGTTCCCGTCCGACACGGGAACTTTTTCCCTGCACCCTTGGTCGCAGAGATATCAGGCTTTGGTCTTATGGACGACGCGGCGCGCGCGGGTTCAAGCTTGTCGCATGACCATCAAACATCATATCGGGGCGCTTGCCCTTGCCGTGGCTTCGCTGGCGATGTCGTCCCAGCACGCTGCGGCGCAGGATTTGACACCCGGCCCCGCCGCGTGGTTCGGCATCCATTTCATCGACACCTCGACCGAGGGTGACATCAATGGCCCCCGCCAGGATGAAACCGACCGTGTCGCCATGACCGAGGATTACGTGGCCGGCCTTTTGACCGAACGCGGTTTCACACTGACCGAACCCGCCCCCGAAGACGTCGCCCGCATCAGGAACCCCGCCCATTCCAACGGCGCCGACACCCGGATCGCCGCGGAAATGGGGTCGCGCTATGCCATCACCGGCGAGGTGCAGAAGACCTCGAACCTGATCCAGTCGGTGAACCTGCGCATTCGCGATGCCGAAACGGGGCAGACGCTGCGGGCGGGGGCGGTCGATATCCGCGGCAATACCGACGACGCCTTTCAGCGCGGCTATCGCTATCTGTTGAAGAACATCATTTTCCGGGAGGATACCAAGGAATGAGGAAGACCCAGCTTGTTGCAGCGACGCTTGGCGCGGTGATGGCCATGACCGGGATCGCATCCGCGCATGGCCCGTCACGTCTGAAGACCGAGCAGAGCGTCGTGCTGGACGCCACCCCCGCCGAAGTGTGGGAGGTCATCGGACATTTCGACGACATGAGCTGGCACCCCGCCGTGGCATCGACCGCAATGACGCCCGAGGGCGCAGCCGCCGATGTTCCCGACGAATCGACCCGCGTCCTGACTCTGGCCGCCGAAGGCGATCCGACGATCACCGAACAGCTGATGGCCATCGACAATGACAAGATGAGCTATAAATACATGATCACCGAGGTCGATACGGCAGTCCTGCCGGTCACCAACTATTCCTCGACCCTGATGGTCAAGGACAAGGATGGCCAAGCCGAGGTGACGTGGAAGGGAGGCTTCTATCGTGGCTTTCCGAACAACGATCCCCCGGCCGAACTGAACGATGATGCAGCCATCGCGGGGGTCGACGGCATCTACAAGTCTGGTCTTGATGCCTTGGCCGAACGGTTCGGCAAGGCAGAATGAGGCTGCCCCTGCTGCTGGCGCTGCTTGCATCCCCGGTCATGGCCGGGGATCTTGCGTTCGTGACCTCGCAGAACGGGAATGCGCTGTCGGTCGTCGATCTTTCCACGGGCGACGTTACTGCCGAAGTGGTCATTCCCGACGCCCCTGCCCCTGTCGCGTATGATGCGACAAGTGGTCGGGTTCATGTCATCGCCGCCAATACCGGGCGGCTGCATGTGCTGGACAAGGCGGGCCGACTGCTGTTGCAGGCGGATCTGGGCGAAGGGGCCTTTGGAATCGCGACCGGGCCGGACGGTGCTCTCTTCGTCGCGGACTGGTTCGGGGCGCGGCTGATGCGGCTGGACCGCGATTTGCAGACCCTCTGGCAGGTCGCCACTGGTCCCGCGCCCGCAGGCGTGGCGGTCAGTGCCGAAGGTGCGCTGGTGGCCACCGCCGATCGCGATGCCGATGCGGTCGGCATCTTCGACGCGACCACGGGTGATCTGCTGCATCGGGTCGCCACTGCCGGTCCGCATCCCTTCGGGATCACGTTCCATGACGGGCTGATCTGGACGGCGGATGTGATGGGGGACCGCGTTTCGGTCATCGATCCGGTTGCCGGGCGCCTGGTGGGGCAGATCCCGACCGGCAGCCACCCCTATGCCGTGGCCTTTGCGGCGGGGCGTGGCTTTGTCACCAATCAATATGACGGCAGCGTCACGGTCTTTGATGCCGACAGCCACGCGGTCCTGGCCACTGTTGCCGTCGGGGATTATCCCGAAGGCATATCCCCCCTGCCCGACGGCAGCGCTGTGGCCATCGCCAACTGGGACAGCGACACGCTGAGCATTCTTGATGCGACCGACCTGACGGTGACCATGACGGTGGATCTGCCGTCGGGACCGCGGGCCTTTGGCGTCTTCACGGGACCGCCGTGACCAGCGACGCGCCCCCTTCCGCCAGCCAGTCATCCGTGCCGCCTGGAAACCAATAGACCGGAGAGAACCCCCATTCGACCGCACGGCGGGCGGCGTTCCAGCTCATCCAGCATTCTTCGCGGCAAAAGATGACCAGTGGCCGGTCGCTGTCCCCCTGTGCGGCAGTCAACCCGTCGCGCAGACGGACCTGTTCCTCGGGGGACAGCGCCTGATAGCCGGTATTCCACAGCCAGATCGCGCCCGGAATGGTCTGATGCGGAGGTTCGCGCCAGATCGTTCCTTCCGGCAGGCCCTCGGGGCGCAAGGTGCGCGGAAAGACGTCGACAAAGATGGCCTGCCCGGCCTCGTGCAAGTCCAAGGCCTGACTGCCATCGATGACCTGCGCGCCCTTCAGGGTATCCGGAACGGGCGCGCGGTAAGGCTCTCCGCGATAATCGCCCGGTTCGGGAATGCCTTCGGCGGCGGCAGGCAGGGCCAGCAGCGCAGCCAGCACCGCCGCGCGGATCATGGCATTACCTGCTTGCCGAAATCATCCACCAAAGGCACGCCCGCTTCGTGCAGGATCTGGTTGATGCCGTCCTGGTTGCGGCGGATCAGGCTGTTCAATTCCCGTTTCCATTCCTGCTCTTCCAGCCGGACACCCATGGTGATGCGGTAAAACAGCCTGGGATTGCCGTCTTCATGCAGCAGGGGGGTGAATTGCAGGTCCGGATCGTCCTTGACCAAGGGCCCGGCCAAGGGTCCCCACAAGACGGCGATGTCCAGATCGCCGGATCGGATATTGTCCAGCATGTCGCCCGTGGGGTCCTGGACGCGCCGGTCGACGAACAGGTCGGCCCCGCGCATGTTCGCCGCCAGACCGTTTCGCGCCAGATGGGTCGCGGGCGGCGTGCCTGCGACGACACCGATATCGGCATTCTTCAACGCCGGGTCCGACAGCCGGTCGACCCGAGCCAGATCGCCGTCGCGCCGCGTCACCAGCCCATAGACCGAGGTGTAGTAATGGTTGGTGTTCTGCACCAACTCATCACCCTGGGCATAGCCGATGACGACATCACAGGTCCCCGCACGCAGCGTCTTGGTGATGAAACCCATGCCCGATGGGAACCAGGCATAGGTGACGGGCCTGTCCAGCAACTGCCCGAAATACTCGGCCAGCTTGTTTTCGAACCCCGTTCCGTCACGCGTGGTGACGGGGGCATTGGCGGGGTCGGCGCAAACGCGGAACTGGTCGGCCGACCTCAGGTCGGCAACCTGGGCCGATGCGGGGACTGCCGCCATGGCAGCCAGCATCAGCCCCTGTCGGAGGATACGCATCACATCTCCATGCAGGAATCTTCAAGCGCGGTGTATTCCTCGGGCTTGTCGGCACGTTCGGCGGGACGGCCGCGACCGATCGTTTCAGTGCCGTGGGCGACCAGATACGTGTAGATGTCGTCGATATAGCACCAGACGTTCTTGTTGGTGCCAAAGGCCGGCATGACCGAATTGGTGCCTTGCCGTCCGGATGCCACGACCTCCATGAAGTCGTAATAATCCATGCGCAGCACCGATTCCTTCAGGGCGGGCGCATAGGTCGATCCTTCGCCGTCGGGACCGTGGCAGACATGGCATTCGGCATGGTAACGGCGGAAACCGTTGAATGTGGCGAAATCGACGACGCCATCTTCCACCTTGAAGGTGGGGATGCCTTCGTCATTGCGCCAGCGACCATCCGTCATTTCGACCGCATCGGTGCTTTGGCCGTTTGCCAGGACGTGCGCGCCCTCGGCGGCGGACTGACCGTCCGAGCCCTGGGCTTCGGTGGTCTCTGCGTCGGGGCTGTCCGGCGCGGCTTCGGTTTGCGCCATGGCACTGGTCGCCAAGGTCGCACCAAGAACCAGCGCGGTCAGGCTGGTGATGGCTTTCATCATGGATATCCTCCCATTCATCGGTCTGCCTGCTCTCCTCAAAACAGAACCGCCCCGAGCTTAACCCCGGGGCGGCCCTTTCACAGATCAACTTCCAGTTTCCGGAACGAAAGTATTAGCCGTTCGTGGCACCTTCGGCCGGGGCTTCCTCTTCCATCGGGGCGGCTGCGGGTGCGTCGGCTGCACCTTCACCGGCCGGCTGTCCCATCGAGGCCGGTTGTGCGGTCGCATTGCCGTCACCCGGCAGTTCGAAGACCGTCAGCTGGCCGCCCAGTTCGGTATAGTCGCTGAGTGCGGCGTATCCGCCCACGGCGCCCAGACCGTCATTGGGGTTGGTCAGACCGGCCGCCAGGCCGATACCTGCCCAGCCGCCCACGCCCGAGAGGACGGCGATATATTGCTTGCCGTCATGTTCATAGGTCATGGTGTTGCCGATGATGCCCGACGGCGTCTTGAAGCTGTAGAGCTCTTCGCCAGTTTCGGCGTCGACTGCCTTCAGGTAACCTTCCAGTGTACCGTAGAACACCACGTCGCCCGCGGTGGCCAAGGCACCCGACCAGACCGAGAACTGCTCGGGCAGGGACCACTTGATCTCGCCTGCAGTCGCATCCCAAGCGATGAAGTTACCCATGCCGCCATGGCTGTCGGGGGCCGGATACATCGACAGCGTTGCGCCGACATAGGGCTGACCCGCGGTATAGGCGACGCGGAAGGGTTCGTAATCCATGCAGACGTGGTTGGTCGGCACGTAGAACAAACCGGTCTTGGGCGAATAGGACGCCGGCTGCTGGTCCTTGGAGCCCAAGGCCGCCGGGCAGACGCCCGTGGTGTTGGTGTCCTCGCCATTCTGCGAGGTCGAGTATTCCGCAACCACCTGCGGACGGCCGTACTGGTCGGATTCCTTGTCCATCACGACTTCGGTCGCCCAGTTGACGGCGGGGTCGTATTTCTCGGCGACCAGCAGTTCACCCGTCTCGCGGTCCAGTGTATAGCCGAAGCCGTTGCGGTCGAAGTTCACCAGCAATTTGCGCATTTCCCCGTCGATTTCCTGATCGACAAGGATGTTCTCGTTCACGCCGTCATAGTCCCATTCGTCATGCGGCGTCTTCTGATAGAACCACTTGGCCTCGCCGGTATCGGCGTCGCGGGCCATGATGGTCATCGACCACTTGTTGTCGCCCGGACGCTGGCTGGGGTTCCAGGTCGAGGGGTTGCCGGTGCCGTAATAGACCAGGTTCAGATCCGGGTCATAGCTGAACCAGCCCCAGGTCGTCCCGCCGCCGATCTTCCACTGATCGCCTTCCCAGCTGTTCAACGAACTGTCCGCGCCGACGGGCTTGCCCAGCGACATGGTCGTTTCGGGGTTCACCAGCATTTCCTCGTCCGGGCCGACCGAATAGGCCTTCCAAGCTTCGGTGCCGTCGGCAAGGTTATAGGCTGTCACGCGGCCACGAACGCCATACTCACCGCCCGACACGCCGACGATGACCTTGTCGCCCACGGGCAGCACGGTGGCGGTGTTGGTCTCGCCGACCGAAGGATCACCGGTCTTGATCGACCACTTCTCCTCGCCGGTCTTGGCGTCCAGCGCCACCAGCGTGGTGTCGGCTTGGTGCGACAGGATCATCCCATCGGCATAGGCGACGCCGCGGTTCACGGTGTCGCAGCACATCACGGCAATGACTTCGGGATCCTGCTGGGGTGTGTGGCGCCACAGGATCTTGCCATTGTCGTTCAGGTCAAGCGCGAAGATATTGTTGGGGAACGGGGTGTGGACATACATGATGTTGTCCACCACCAGCGGGCCGCCTTCATGGCCGCGCAGCACGCCCGTTGAGAAGGTCCAAGCCACGCGCAGATCGCCGACGTTGTCGCGCGTAATCTGGTCAAGCTCGGAATAGCGCTGGTTGGCATAGTCGCCCGTCTGGATGGCCCATTGTTCCGGCTTGGCCGTCTCGGTCAGAACGCTTTCGTTGGCGTAAGCCGACGCGCCCGTCAAAAGCAGCGCGACTGCCGCGCTGTTCAACAGCTTTTTCATTGAGATGCTCCTCCGCTGGATTTTGTGCCGCGGTGTTTCCTCCTCCCGCGGCTGTCCATAATCCAAGTGTTGGGCGGGCATCCCCTTGCGTCAATCGAACGCCCTGCCCTTTGCCCCTAAAGTCTGATGGGCAAACGGCAAGGCGTCCGGGAAGTTTCGGCAAACGGCTTAAAGGAGGCGATCGGCGTGCCAGAAGACGTGATCGCCCATGAAGCTTTGCACGAAGAAGTAGCTGTGGTCGTAACCCGGCTGCATGCGGAACTGGCCGGGCTGGCGGCGCTCCATCATGGCATGGGCCAGCGATTCGGGCTTCAGCAGGTCCAGGAACTGATCGCCGCTGCCTTGGTCGATCAGAATCTCGCCGGGATAGCCGCGTTCGCGCATCAGCAGGGTCGCGTCATGGGCCCGCCATGCGTCACGGTCATCGCCCAGATAAGCCGTCAGCTGCTTTTGGCCCCAATCGGATTCGCTGGGGTGGGCGATGGGCGAAAAGGCCGAGACGCTGCGATAGCGGTCGGGATGGGTCATCGCGATGGTCAGCGCGCCATGCCCGCCCATGGAATGGCCGGTGATGCCCATCGCGTCGCGGTCGATGGCAAAGTTGTCGCCGACCAGTTCGGGCAGTTCATGGACGATGTAATGCCACATCTGAAAGTTCGACTTCCACGGGTCCTGCGTGGCGTTGACATAGAAACCCGCGCCCTGCCCCAGATCATAGGCGTCATCGTCGGCCACGCCCTCGCCGCGGGGCGAGGTGTCGGGAAAGATGATCGCGATGCCGGCCTCGTCGCAATATTGCTGGGCGGCGGCCTTGGTCATGGCATTTTCATGGGTGCAGGTCAGGCCCGACAGATACCACAGGACCGGGACGCGACCATATTGCGCGATCTCGGGCAGGAAGACCGCGAATGTCATGTCGGTCCCCGTCGCCTGCGAACGATGGCGATAGACGCCCTGCGTTCCGCCAAAGCTGCGGTTCTCGGAAAGGGTCTCTAGGCTCATGGGGTCTCTCCCTTCAAGGTCTGGAACATGACCAGCCCGTCGACCGGCCCATGCTGTGGGTGAAGAAACGCAGCCGGAAGCCGCCCGACAATGGCAAATCCGGCCTTCTGCCACAAATGGACGGCATCTTGGTTGGTCGAGACGACGAAATTGAACTGCATTGCCCGGAAACCCTGATCGACGGCCCAGGTCTTGGCATGGTCCACAAGGCTGCGCGCAATGCCCTTGCCGCGGGCATCGGGATGGGTGGCAAAGGATGCATTGGCCACATGCGAACCGCCTGCGGGGCGGTTGGCGCCGACATGGCTGGTGCCCAGGATGCGGCCATCCAGTTCGGCCACGAAGGCGGTGAAGGGTCGGGCGAACCAATCCTGCAGCGCTTCGTCACGTTCCACGTCGCGCGGCATGCAATAGGTCTCACCGGCGCGATAGACCGGGCGCAGGATGTCCCAGATCGCGTCATGATCGTCTTTGGTCGCGGGGCGGATCACCGCCCCGCCATCGGTCGTCATGCCAGTTCATCCACGCTGCGGATGACCTTGCCCAGCAGGCCATAGTCCAATGCTTCCTGGGTGTTCAGCCAGAAGTCGCGGTGGGTATCTTGCTCGATCTTCTCGACCGACTGGCCGGTGGCATCGGCGAAGATGTGGTTCAGGCGATCGCGCATCAGGCGCACCTGTTCGGCCTGGATCATCATGTCCGAGGTCGTTCCACCGATCCCGCCCGAGGGCTGGTGGATCAGGAAGCGGGTGTTGGGCAGGCAGTAGCGGTTTTCCTTTTCCGCCGCGACGAAGATCAGCGCGCCCGCGCTTGCCACCCAGCCCGAACCGATGGTGCGTACGGTGGGGCGGATGAACTTGATCACATCGTGGATCATGTCGCCCGATTCCACGTGACCGCCAGGCGAGCTGATCAGCATGTTGATGGGTTCGTCGCTGTCCTCGGCCAAGGCCAGCAGATGCGCGACGGTGCGCTGCGCCAGCTTGTCGTTGATCGGGCCGGCAACGATCACCGTGCGCGACTTGAAGTAGAGTTTGCCGATCTTGTCGCCTTCCGGCAGACCCAGACCACCGTCCTTGTCGCCCTTGGGCTGGCGGTCGTCGTCTTCTTCGTGATCGTCGTCGTCATCCAGCCACTGATGGCGCATGGGCCTGCTCCTTGTTCTTACTCATGCCGACGGCGGGACCGCGCGGCCCCGCCGTCCTTTTACCTAAGCAGCGATGAAGGATCAGTAAAGGACGACCGAGCGGATCGATTCACCCTTGTGCATCAGATCGAAGCCCTTGTTGATGTCATCCAGCGACATGGTGTGGGTGATCATCGGGTCGATCTCGATCTTGCCTTCCATGTACCAGTCGACGATCTTGGGAACGTCGGTCCGCCCGCGCGCGCCGCCAAAGGCCGTGCCCTTCCAGACGCGGCCGGTGACCAGTTGGAACGGACGGGTGCTGATTTCCGCGCCGGCTGCCGCCACGCCGATGATGACCGACACGCCCCAGCCCCGGTGGGTGCATTCCAGCGCGTCGCGCATCACCTTGGTGCTGCCGGTGGCGTCAAAGCTGTAATCCGCGCCGCCGATCTGGTCGAAGGGGGTCTTGGTCATCTCGACGATGTGTTGGACGATGCCGCCTTCGATTTCCTTGGGGTTGACGAAATGGGTCATGCCGAAACGCTCGGCCATTTCCTTCTTGTCGTTGTTCAGATCGACGCCGATGATCATGTCGGCGCCCGCCAGGCGCAGGCCCTGGATCACGTTCAACCCGATGCCACCCAGGCCGAAGACGACCGCCTTGGCACCGATTTCCACCTTGGCAGTGTTGATGACCGCGCCGATTCCGGTGGTCACGCCGCAGCCGATATAGCAGATTTTGTCGAAGGGCGCGTCCTCGCGGACCTTGGCGACCGCGATTTCCGGCAGCACCGTGTGATTCGCGAAGGTCGAGCAGCCCATGTAGTGATAGATCGGCGTGCCATCCAGCATGCTGAAGCGCGTCGTGCCATCGGGCATCAGGCCCTTGCCTTGGGTCGCGCGGATCTTGGTGCACAGGTTCGTCTTGCCCGACAGGCAGGACGCGCATTCGCGGCATTCGGGGGTATAAAGCGGGATCACGTGATCGCCGACCTTCAGCGAAGTGACGCCCTCGCCCACCTCGACCACGACGCCGGCGCCTTCATGGCCCAAGATGGCGGGGAAGATGCCTTCCGGGTCGTCGCCCGAGCGGGTAAATTCGTCGGTGTGACAGATGCCGGTGGCCTTGATCTCGATCATGACCTCGCCGGCCTTGGGGCCTTCCAGGTTGACCTCCATCACTTCCAGCGGCTTGCCAGCCTCGAGGGCTACGGCGGCACGGGTTCTCATAGTGTCGTCTCCTATCGCTCAGGTCGGGCGTTGGTCAGGCGGAAGGGGCCGGTTGGCGGCCCCTCTCCTGTTGTCAAGGTTGTGGACGATCCGGTTCAGGCAGGCAAGGCACCCGACCGCTTGGCGACATGGGTCGCGATCGCGTCCATCAGGGGTGGCGACAGGGCATCATAGGGCTCCAGTCCCAGCTCGCGCAGGCGCGACCTGATGCCATCCATCCGCGACGGATCGACCCCGGATTCGATGACCGAACTGACGAAGGCGGCAAATTCCGGCGCCGACCAGCCGCTGTCCCCCGACAGCTCGGTATGCACGAAATCAAGGCCGTAGAACGGATGGTCCTTGTTCTCGATCCGACCGAACATGTGGACGCCGCAGTCGCGGCAGCGATGCCGCTGGATCGCGGCCGATTCGTCGACGATCTCCAGCTTGTCTTCGTTTTCAAGGACGCGGACACTGTCGCGCGACACGACGGCGACCTGACTGAAGGTCGCCCCATCGGGCTTCCAGCATTTGGTGCAACCGCAGACATGATTATGGGCCGTCTGCGCGCCGACCGAGACCTTGACCGGATCCGTGCTGCAGTGGCAGGTCAGGGTTCCGCCCGAAAAGCCCGAGTTCCCCTGTTTGACGCCGTGATCCACGGCGGGGTGAATCTTAACGTCTTCAGTGCTGGTCATGGTCCCCTCCTCCAGTTGACCGAACGTTGGTCAGGGTCGCGCCGATGGGAACATTCGGCAAGTGAGAGGAAGGTTGTAGCAGCCCGCGCCGACCAGGGGCGCGGGCCGATGGCAAGGCTCAGCTTGCCGGGGTCGAGGACACGCCGACCTTGGCCGGGCGCAGCAGGCGGTCATGCAGGCGGAAACCGTTATCCATGACCTGGATGACTTCGCCCGCGGTGGTTCCGGGCGCAGGGGCCTCGAACATGGCTTCGTGGAAGCTGGGGTCGAACTTTTCGCCCAGCTCGGGGCGGATGATCGTAATGCCATGCTTGGTAAAGACATTCGACAATTCGCGCAGGGTCAGATCGACCCCTTCGATCAGGGCCGAAGCGGCGGCGCGCTGTTCATCGGTCGCGGCGTCCAAGGCGCGGGTCAGCGCGTCATAGACGGGCAGCAGGTCACGCGCCAGGCGCGAGCCGCCATAGTTTTCCGCGTCGCGACGATCCTTGTCGGCCCGCTTGCGCGAGTTTTCCGCATCGGCCAGTGCGCGCATCCACTTGTCGCGCAATTCGTCGCGTTCGGCCGTCAGGCGCGCGACCTCGTCATCCTGGGCGGCCAGCGGGTCGTCCAGAAATTCATCCATCGGCTGTTCGTTCTGCTCGGTCATGTTCTTCATCCTTTCCGGCCAGACAGCACCCGCCCGACCAGCTGCGCGGTATAATCGACGATCGGCACGATCCTGCCATAATTCAGCCGGGTCGGTCCGATGACTCCGACCGCGCCTACAATCTTACGGTCGGCATTCATATAGGGTGAAACGACCAGAGCGGAACCCGAAAGTGAAAAAAGCTTGTTTTCCGACCCGATGAAGATGCGAACGCCCTCGCCGCGTTCGGTCAGGTCCAGGAAGTCGACGATGTCGCGCTTGCGTTCCAGATCGTCGAACAGCACCCGCACCCGGTCGATATCGGCGACCTCGCTGTCCAGCAGATGCGACCGGCCCCGCACGATCAGCCGCGGATCGGCGGATTCGGCCCCCCAGAGCGCGATGCCCGATTCGACCAGTTCCGCCGCCAGCACGTCCAGTTCGCGCCGTCGGGTGGTGATCTGCTGGGCCAGCTGGCCGCGCAGTTCGGCCAGGGTCTTGCCCTCGGCCATGGCATTGAGAAAATTCCCCGCCTCGCGCATCGATGACGGCGTCTGGCCTGGCGGCGGCGTAAAGATGCGGTTTTCCACGTGACCGTCGGCAAAGACCAATACCACCAGCGCGCGGTCCGGCCCAAGGCTGACGAATTCGATGTGTCGGATCGGGGCCTCGTGCTTGGGCATCAGGACCAGGCTGGCCCCGCGCGTGATCGAGGATAGGGCCGTGCTGACCCGGTCCAGCAACACGCCGGTTTCGGGATCGTCATTGCCAAGCGTCTGGTCGATGGCCGCCCGGTCCTGGGGCGCGACCTGATCGACCTCCATCATCCCGTCCACGAAAAGGCGCAGGCCCTGTTGGGACGGCATCCGCCCCGCCGAGGTATGCGGACTGTCCAACAGCCCCATGAATTCCAGATCCTGCATCACGTTGCGGATCGTCGCGGCGCTGACCTTTTCCGTCAGTGCCCGCGTCAGGGTGCGCGAACCGACAGGCTCGCCCGTGTCCAGATAGCTTTCGACGACCCGGCGAAAGACTTCGCGGGACCGATCGTTCAGCTGGTTCAGCAGCGTTTCCTGGCTCATGTGCCTCGTGGGGTTGCGTGACGGTGCCCTCGGGCGATATTGGGCGGGTAATCTTCACGAAAAGGATGAATCATGCGCCCCTCTGGCCGGAATCTAAGCGAAATGCGCCCGATTTCAATTGAAACCGGGGTGATGCGCCACGCCGAAGGGTCATGCCTGATCCGTTGCGGCGATACGCACGTCCTTTGCACGGCCTCGATCGAGGATCGTCCGCCGCGTTTCCTGAAGGGCACCGGCCTTGGCTGGGTCACGGCCGAGTATGGCATGCTGCCCCGCGCCACGAACAGCCGCAATCGTCGCGAAGCCGCATCGGGCCAGCAAACCGGCCGCACCCAGGAAATCCAGCGCCTGATCGGGCGCAGCCTGCGTGCGGGCATCGACCGTTCGGCCTTGGGTGAACGGCAGATCACCATCGATTGCGACGTGATCCAGGCCGATGGCGGCACGCGCTGTGCCTCGATCACCGGCGGTTGGGTCGCGCTGCGCCTGGCGGTGAACAAGCTGCTGAAGGCGGGCACCATCACCACGGACCCGATTATCGATCACGTCGCGGCGGTCAG
The DNA here is from genome assembly GCF_003259195.1 of Paracoccus sediminilitoris. Lineage (GTDB taxonomy): Bacteria > Pseudomonadota > Alphaproteobacteria > Rhodobacterales > Rhodobacteraceae > Paracoccus > Paracoccus sediminilitoris. The sequence goes on along the minus strand of NZ_QJPK01000002.1, from coordinate 90,224 downwards.
CTGCGGCCTTTATGCGGGTCAGCCGCTGGTCGATCTGGATTACGCCGAGGACAGCGAGGCCGGCACCGACGGCAATTTCGTCCTGACGGGTGCGAACCGCCTGATCGAAGTGCAGATGTCGGCCGAGGGCGCGACTTTCACTCGGGATCAGATGAGCCAGCTGCTGGACCTGGCCGAAGGCGGCATGGCCGACCTGGTCGCCGCGCAGAAGGCCGCCATCGCATGAGGAAGTTCACCGAAAAGCGCCTGCTGGTCGCCACCCATAACGCCGGCAAGCTGGCCGAGATGCGGGCCCTGCTGGCGCCCTATGGCGTCGAAGTCGTCGGCGCCGCCGAGATGGGCCTTGGCGAACCCGCCGAGACCGAGGACAATTTCATCGGCAACGCGCGCATCAAGGCCCGCGCCGCGATGGAGGCCACCGGCCTGCCCGCCCTGTCCGATGACAGCGGCATCAGCGTCGATGCGCTGAACGGCGCCCCCGGCGTCTATACCGCCGATTGGGCCGAGACCGGAAATGGCCGCGATTTCCCCATGGCCATGAACCGCACCTGGGACGAGCTGGAGGCCGTGAACGCCCCCACCCCGCGGCTTGCGCAGTTCCGCTGCACGCTGGTCCTGATGTGGCCCGATGGGCATGACGAGGTCTTTGAAGGCGTGCTGCCCGGTCAGGTCGTCTGGCCGCCGCGTGGTGCCGAGGGTCACGGCTATGACCCGATCTTCATGCCCGACGGGTACGACGTGACCTTGGGCGAGATGGCGCCCGAAGCGAAGAATGAACTGAGCCATCGCGCCATCGCCGTGGAAAAGATGATCAAGGCCGCCTTTACCTGACGGCTGCGGCCCGTCCCGGTGATTGGGGCGGGCCGGCAATTCAGGACGGACGCCCCCGCCAACCGGGGGAACAGGATATTCCCGACATGACCCCGACTTCCAACGACTGGCGCGCAGGTGGCTTTGGACTGTATGTCCATTGGCCCTTCTGCGCCGCGAAATGCCCCTATTGCGACTTCAACAGCCATGTCGTCGCCCATGTCGACCAAGCCCGATGGGCGAAGGCGCTGACGTCCGAGATCGCACGGCTGGCGGCCGAGATTCCCGACCGCCATCTGGGCAGCATCTTTTTCGGGGGCGGAACGCCGTCATTGATGATGCCCGAAACCGTCGATGCGGTCATCCGGGCGGCGCAGGCAGGCTGGGGCTTCACGAATGACATCGAAATTTCGCTGGAGGCGAATCCCACCAGCGTGGAAAAGGCGCGTTTTCAAGGTTTTGCGGATGCCGGGGTGAACCGCCTGTCCATGGGCATCCAGGCCCTGAACGATGACGACCTGCGCCGGTTGGGCCGCATGCATTCGGTCGCCGAGGCCCGCGCGGCCTTCGATGTGGCGCGCGACACTTTTGGACGGGTCAGCTTCGATCTGATCTATGCGCGGCAGGGACAGGACCGGGCAGCATGGCGGGCCGAGCTGCGAGAGGCCTTGTCCATGGCCGTCGACCACCTGTCACTGTATCAACTGACGATCGAGCCGGGGACCGCCTTCGGTGCCCGCGCCGAAATTGGCAAGCTGCGGGATCTGCCCGATGATGATCTGTCCGCCGACATGTATGCCGACACGCAGGAAAGCTGCGCCAAGGCCGGCATGAATGGCTATGAGACGTCGAACCACGCGGCACCGGGCTCTGAAAGCCGCCACAACCTTGTGTACTGGCGGCAGGGTGATTGGGCCGCCGTCGGCCCGGGCGCCCATGGTCGCCTGACCCTGCCCCATGGCCGCGTCGCGACCGAAGCCCATCGTGCGCCCGGTGCCTGGATCGATGCCGTCGAGCATCACGGAACGGGCGAGCTGCCGCGAGAGTTCATTCCCCATGAAGAACAGGCGACCGAGTATCTGTTGATGGCGATGCGCCTGAGCGAGGGAATGGACATGGACCGCTTTGCCGCTTTGGCAGGTCAGCCGCTGAGGCCGGAGGCGATCGCGTCACTGGCCGATCTTGGCATGGTCCGGGCGATTGAAAACCGATTGCAGGCGACCGATGCCGGACGCCCCGTCCTGAACGCAATCCTGCGCGAACTGGCCCTCTGATCCATGCGACGCAGATTGTGGCTGATGATCGGCTGGCTGTTCATGAGTATGGGCATCATCGGCATTGCCCTACCCGTGGTTCCGACCGTGCCGTTCTTGCTGGTGGCGGCATGGGCATTCGCGCGATCCTCTCCGGTGTTGAAACAACGGATACTGGATCATCCGACTTATGGTCCGCCGGTTCGTGCTTGGCAGGAACGCGGCGCAGTGGGTCGTGTGGCGAAAATATGGGCGGTCTCGGCCATGTCCGCCGGGGTGGCCTTGTCGTGGTGGGTCGGAATGCCAGATTGGGTTGTCGCAGTTCAGGGCGCGATCTGTGCCAGTGTCGCGATTTTCCTGATTACGCGCCCTTGTGCCTGACGCATAGGTCTGCTGGAAGACGTGACCGCCCCCACCAGATAAGGTGTCAGCCTCGTCCGCCCAGAAGCTGACAAAGTTGGTCGAGCTGATCTAGGTCCTTGTAACTAATCACCAAATCGCCGCTGGCATCGCTTTTGTGGCTGATCTGGACCTTCATCTTCAAATGCGCGGTCAGATCGCCTTCCAGAGCACGGGTATCGGCGTCCTTTTCACCCGCTGAACGCCCTTTGGACCGCGGTTTGTCCGGCGTCGGCTCGGCAAGCTTGCGCACCATCTCTTCGGTCTCGCGAACCGACATGCCCTTTTCGATGACACGGCGTGCCAGTTGCGTGGCATTCGGTGCCGTGATCAAGGCCCTGGCGTGGCCTGCGCTCAGCTTGTTGTCCTTGACCATGTCCTGAACGGGTTCGGGAAGGTTAAGAAGGCGCAACAGATTCGCGATATGGCTGCGGCTCTTGTTCAGCGCTTCCGCCAGCCGTTCCTGGGTGTGTCCGAAGCGGTCCATCAACTGACGGAAACTGGCGGCTTCTTCGATGGAATTCAGATCTGCGCGCTGGATGTTTTCGATGATGGCAACTTCCAGAACCTCGGTATCCGACATGTCACGGATAATGACCGGGAGTTCATGGAGTTGCGCCATCTGCGCCGCACGCCAGCGCCTTTCGCCGGCAACAATCTGATACAGCCCCTGATCTTGCGGATGAGGGCGAACGATCAAGGGCTGCAAGACACCCCTCTGCTTGAGGGATGCCGCAAGTTCCTGCAAAGCTTCGGGGTCGAAACTGCGACGGGGCTGGTCAGGGTTGGCCGTAATCTGTTCGATCGGGATCAGAACACGATCCTTCATCGCAGGGGCCGGCGTATTCGGCGCAGGATCGGAAAGATCCATGTCGGCCATCAGGGCGGACAAACCGCGACCAAGCCCCCGCTTTGCTGCTTTGCTGTCAGACATCACGCCGCCTCCGTCACCAGTTTCAACCGTCCGCAAAATTCTTCGGCAAACTGTCTGTAAGCCAAGCTGCCTTTTGAATTCGGATCATAGCTGAGGACCGGTTGCGCATGCGATGGCGCCTCGGAAACGCGGACATTGCGCGGGATCACGGTCGGATAGACCAGATCCCCCAAGGTTTCGCGAACGTCGGCTTCGACCTGTTGGGAAAGATTGTTGCGGTAGTCCGACATTGTCAGCAGAATCCCGTTGATTCGCAAAGCCGGATTGGCAGTCTGGCGGACATGCTTGACGGTCCCAAGAAGCTGAGACAACCCCTCTAACGCATAGAATTCAGCCTGAAGCGGGACCAGAACACTGGTTGCAGCGACCATGGCATTGACCGTCAACAACCCCAACGCGGGCGGGCAATCGATCAGAACGATCGTTCCGGCCGGTGCCTGGCGCAGTTGCTTGCTGAGCAGACGCATGCGATCCGGTGTCTGTGAAAGTTCAACATCTGCGGAAGCCAAATCTGATGTCGCAGGCACGACTTTAAGATTCGGGATATCTGTCGCCATCGCGGCCTGAACCAACCCGGCCTCACCGGTCAGTAGGTCATAGACGGTGAACTCTCTTTGATCCGTCGTCAAGCCCAGTCCCGTGGACGCGTTACCCTGCGGATCAAGGTCCACCAGAATGGTTGGCCAACCGGCTTGGGCCAAGGCGGCGCCAAGATTGACCGCTGTCGTCGTTTTCCCGACTCCCCCCTTTTGGTTTGCGATTGCGACGATATGCTGCTCACGCATGAGAGACTCCGGATATTTTCAGAATTGCGGCTTCTGGATCAGTTCTACTGGTAAATGTTTCAAGATCAAACTGCCAATCGTCTTTCGCCTCTTTGACCTCATCGCGCCAAGACCGGCCCTTCATCAGAAGCGCGGTTCCAGCCAGGGACAGATGACGTTCAACGAATTTCAATAGAAGCGGCAAGGCTGCCAATGCGCGTGCTGACATGACATCGGCCCCTATAGGTGCAAGGGTTTCAATTCTTTCGCTGATCACGGATATGTTGGTCAGGCCCAGTTCTCTGGCGACGGTGCGTAAGAATTGGCATTTACGTTTGTCGCTTTCCACAAACGTAAATGCAGCGGGCTCATTCCGGTAGGCAATGGCCAAGACCAACCCGGGCAGGCCGCCCCCACTGCCGATGTCAACCCATTTTCCCGTTGGTCGATGGATGATGTCAACCAGCTGCAGACTGTCTTCTATGTGGCGAAAGCGAAATTCTTCCAAAGTCGCAGGAGCAACCAAATTGATTTTCGGGTTCCAGACGCGGGTGATCGCCTCATACTTGCGAAACAATTCTTCTGTTTCACGTGAAACATTCATCATGCCGACGCCCGCTGTTTTGATTTCAACATGGCGATCAGCAGCGTCAGCGCCGCTGGCGTCATTCCCTCAATCCTTTCCGCATCAGCAAGCGTCGCTGGACGATATTCGGAAAGCTTCCGAACCAATTCTGCGGATAGTCCACCAATCAAGGAATAATCGATATGGTCGCCCAAAACGGTGCGTTCATTCGCTCGTATCGAAATTGCATCCCGTTGCTGTCGATCCGTATACTGGGAATAAAGGGCATCGTTTCTGAGCTGATCCAGTGTTTCACGTGAAACATCCGCCAATTCGGAAACCACGCCAGCCAACAAAGCATGATCGATCTCTACCATTCCCAGCAAGGTAAAGGCAGACCTCATCTGTCCATCAAGGCGAACCTTGAACCCCGCCTTCGCCAGATCATTCGGTGATAGTTTGACGCCCTCCAGCATACTCCTTGCCGTATCATATGCACCCTGTCGAGCTTCGTAGCTTTCCTGACGTTCAAAACCGATGCAACCCAGTTCCAAGCCAATCGGAGTCAGTCGCTGATCAGCATTGTCGGCGCGAAGGCTCAGGCGGAACTCGGCGCGTGATGTAAACATGCGATAGGGCTCCGTCACCCCGCGCGACACCAGATCGTCGATCATGACACCGATGTAGCTTTGCGTTCTGCTGAAGGTATATCCATCACGACCTTGGGCATATAGCGAGGCATTCAATCCTGCGACTAGACCCTGCCCGGCGGCCTCTTCATACCCTGTCGTGCCATTGATCTGCCCGGCCAGATAAAGCCCTTTAACAGAACCAACCGCTAAGGTTCTATTGAGGCTGGTTGGGTCCACGAAATCATACTCGACCGCGTATCCAGGCTGAAGAATGACTGCATTCTTCAATCCGACAATCGAATGAATATACTCCTCTTGAACATCCAACGGCAGCGAAGTTGAGATGCCGTTAGGGTAGACCGTGTCATCCTCCAAGCCCTCTGGTTCCAAGAATATCTGATGAGATTCCTTATCCGCAAACCTGACGACCTTGTCCTCGATCGACGGGCAATATCTTGGCCCCCTGCCGGAAATATGCCCACCATACATGGCAGATCGATTTAGGTTATCGCGGATGATGGCATGGGTGCGTGCGTTGGTATGTGTAATTCCGCAAGAAATCTGCGGCGCATCCGGTGCGGAGTTTAGATAGGAAAACACAACCGGCTGCTCGTCGCCGGGCTGCATCTCCAACGCCGACCAATTAATGGTTTTCCCATCCAAACGGGGGGGTGTGCCGGTCTTTAGTCGAGAGGTTGGCAGACCGAATTTTTGCAACGAACGGGCCAAGCTATTTGAGGCATCATTGCCCCATCGTCCCGCCTGACGGCTGACATCACCAATATGAATGACACCGTTCAAAAATGTCCCGGTAGTCATAACGGTCGCCTTCGCGGTGATGGACTGCCCATCTGCCATCATGACACCAGAAACGATGGCTTTACCACCGATGAACGATGCGACCTCGCCGAAGATCAGTTCAACGCCCGGATAGTTGCTCAGAATATCCCACGCGACCTTGCGATAGATCTTGCGATCCATCTGTGCCCGCGGTCCTTGAACCGCTGGCCCTTTGCGACGGTTCAACAATCTGAACTGTATCCCGGCCTTATCTGCGATCCGACCCATGATGCCATCCAAGGCATCTACTTCACGCACCAAATGACCTTTGCCCAATCCACCGATGGCAGGGTTGCAGGACAAAGTTCCAATATCTTCCTTGCGCATCGTGATAAGGGCAACAGATGACCCCATTCGGGCAGCCGCAGTTGCTGCCTCTACACCGGCATGACCTGCCCCGATAACGATGACATCGAAATGTTTCACGTGAAGCAATCCTTATTTCCCGATGCAGAAGGACAGGAATATCTTGTCAAGGTAGTCCTCGGCATCGATTCGGCCAAGCAACCTATCCAAAGCGTGATTAGCCTTGCGAAGCTCTTCGGCCAAAAGCTCGACCGGTAAGTGATGCGTGTTCTCAAGCGCATTCGCCGCCATCTGCAGCTCATTCAACTGACGCTCATGGCTGACAATGCCCGCACCCGCCACTCTATCTTTCAACCTGTCAAAGATCTGATCCAGCACGGCATCAATTCCCGCCCCCGTCACAGTGGAAATCGCCTGTTCGGTCGCACCGGACAAGTCGGCCTTGCCGCGCAGTACGATATCCCCTGGATGCCAAAGATCTACAATTGCATCACCGCTGTCGGACAAGTGAACCCGCAGATCAGCCGCGAAGGCTCTTTCGCGCGCGCGCTCAATCCCGGCGAGTTCGATCTCATCCTCGGATAGACGCAAACCTGCCGTATCCAAAAGCGTGACAGGCAAACCCTTAAGATCCAGTCGTAATTCGATCACGTCACGGGTCGTGCCAGCTACGGTCGAGACAATTGCAACATCGCGCCTTGCTATCCTATTGATAAAGCTCGACTTTCCGGCATTCGGCGGCCCGACGATCGCAACCTCGAAGCCTTGCCTGATGCGCTCTGCCGCCGAAAAGCCTGCAATTTCCCTGCTGATTGACGCATGTAGACGTTCAATCAATGCATAGGCTTCCGCAGGAACCTCGTCAGGGACATCTTCATCGGCGAAATCCACGCTGACTTCAACGAGGGCTCCCGCCTCAACCAACCAGGACCGCCATTCGGCGGTTCTTGTGGCAAGTTCCCCGCTGGTCGCCCGCATGGCCAGCCTGCGCTGTGCTTCCGTCTCGGCAGCAAGAAGATCGCCCAGACCCTCAATCTCGGCAAGATCCATGCGCCCGTTCAGGAAAGCGCGTCGTGTAAACTCACCCGCTTCTGCCAAACGGGCACCGTGTTCCAGCAACGCGGTCGACACCCGGCGCGCGATGACCGGTGCACCGTGCAGATGCAGCTCGACCACTTCCTCTCCGGTAAAGCTTTGACCGTCCTGGAACCACATCGCCAGAACCTGATCGACTGTCTCATCGTCGATCGTCAGGTTGCGGAAATATGCATGGCGCGGCGTCTTCATCGAACCGACCAAACCTTCGGCAACCGCCCGGGCGCCTTCACCGCTCAGTCGAATGACGGAAACTCCCCCCCGCCCGGGCGGGGTGGCTTCGGCGAAGATCAGGTCCATGTCTGCCTCGTCAGGCGTTCATCGAGTCGAAGAACTCGGAGTTGCTCTTGGTCTGCTTCAGCTTCGAGATTAGGAATTCCACCGCATCGGTCGTCCCCATCGGGTTCAGGATTCGGCGCAGAAGATAGGTCTTTTGCAGATCCTTGCTGTTCACCAGAAGCTCTTCCTTGCGCGTTCCGGATTTCAGAATGTCCATCGCCGGGAAGACGCGCTTGTCGGCGACCTTGCGGTCCAGCACGATCTCGCTGTTACCCGTGCCCTTGAACTCCTCGAAAATGACCTCGTCCATGCGCGATCCTGTGTCGATCAGGGCTGTCGCGATGATGGTCAGGCTTCCGCCTTCCTCAATGTTGCGTGCGGCACCAAAAAATCGCTTAGGACGCTGCAGTGCATTCGCATCGACACCACCGGTCAGAACCTTGCCCGAGCTGGGGACGACAGTGTTGAATGCCCTACCAAGTCTTGTGATAGAATCAAGCAAGATGACAACATCTCGCTTATGCTCTACCAGCCGCTTGGCCTTTTCGATCACCATTTCCGACACTGCCACGTGCCGGCTGGCCGGCTCGTCGAAGGTCGAAGACACGACTTCGCCACGCACGCTGCGCTGCATGTCGGTGACTTCCTCGGGGCGTTCGTCGATCAGCAAAACGATCAAATAGCACTCAGGGTGATTCTTCTCGATCGAATTGGCGATATTCTGCAGCAGAACCGTCTTGCCGGTCCGCGGCGGCGCCACAATCAAGGACCGCTGGCCCTTCCCGATCGGCGCAACCAGGTCGATGATCCGGGCGCTGCGATCCTTGATCGTGGGATCCTCGATCTCCATCGTCAGGCGGTCATTGGGATAAAGCGGGGTCAGGTTGTCGAAGGCCACCTTATGGCGAGCCTTTTCAGGCTCCTCGAAGTTGATCTGCTCGACTTTCGTCAGCGCGAAATAGCGTTCGTTGTCGCCGGGCGCGCGAATCACGCCCTCGACGGAATCACCGGTGCGCAGCGAATGCTGGCGGATCATGTCGGGGCTGACGTAAATATCATCGGGACCGGGCAGATAGTTCGCCTCGGTCGACCGCAAAAAGCCGAATCCGTCCTGAACGACCTCCAAGACGCCTTCGCCGCCGATATCCCAGCCCTCTTCGGCATGCTCCTTCAGGATCGAGAACATCATCTCGCCCTTGCGCATGGTCGAGGCGTTCTCGATTTCCCATTCCTCCGCCATGGACAGCAGATCGGCCGGGCTTTTGGCCTTCAGGTCAGAGAGATTGAGGCGTTCTTCGGTCATATTGGCGCAAACTTTCAGCCGCACGACGAATCGTTCGGGGAAGGAAAAGTATTCTGGGAATCCTGCACCGGACGGCCAGGGTTGCGGGGCATTTAAGCGCCGCCCCGCCACGAGTCAATCTTTTCGATCAGAACTTGACGATCACCGCGGTGACGATCGCCACCATCAGCAGGGTCGGCAATTCATTCATCATCCTGTAGTTCCTGCCTGATTTCGCCTTTCCCTGCGACAATCTGCGGCGCTCGGCGGCGCACCACATGTGAAATGCGCTCATCCCCACGACGCCCGCCGCCTTGACCCAGGGCCAGATCAGCGACCAATCGACGATTCCCGGCGTCATCACCATGGTCAGACCGCTGATCCAGGTCGCGATCATGGCCGGGTTCATGATCACGCGCAGCAACTTGTCTTCCATGACGACAAAGCTGGACCGCGGCTCGGCCAAGTCTGCGCCCCGTTCGGCGTGATAGACGAACAACCTGGGCAGATAGAACAGCCCTGCCATCCAGGAAATGACGGCCATGACATGAAATGCCTTCACCCATGGATAGATCACGAACAGCCAGTCGAACATGCGCACCTCTCTTCTTCTCACTTAAATAAAAGAAAGAAGAAAAGGAATGTTGTTGAAGTAGGGGCTGTGGATAGCAGGATTATCGTGTTTTTCACAAACGCATCCCCAGAATCTCCGCCTGTGGATAAACGTGTTGAAAATTTCGATCGTGAAAAGAAAATCTTTTGTAAACAAAGTTATCTTGTGTGGATAAGTTTGCGGATAATGATTTGGCGAACGATTCGTCCACAATCGGCGATCTGGACGACATCAAGTTGTGCACCTGTGGATCAGCAGGGTGGGTTCGCGCTTCGTTCCAGGGTGAAATTCAGCACCTGACAGGGATTGACGCAGTTGCCACCAAGCGCCGGGCCGATTCCCCCCGCTTTTTGTCCACAGGGTTCGGCAGCCCATGGATGTTCCGGGGCGCGCCTTCCGGGCCACAAGCCGCGTCTTGTGCATTCTTTGGCCTTTTTTCGCGGCATTTTGGGACTTAGGCTGGCAGGACCACGAAGCCGCCAGCGACAAGGTCCCCATGACGGACGAGATTCCCGCCAGCCAGATCATTCACGCCCCCCTGGCCGGGGTGATCGGCATGCCCATTGCCCATTCCCGGTCCCCGCGTCTTCATGGACATTGGCTGAAACGCTATGGGCTGGCGGGCCATTACGTGCCGATCCCGGTGATGCCCGAACACCTGGCCGAGGTTTTGCGTGTGCTGCCCCGCGCGGGCTTTGTCGGTGCCAACGTGACCATCCCCCACAAGGAGGCCGTGCTGACCCTGGCCGATACGGTCACCGACCGTGCCGCGCTGATCGGCGCGGCAAATACGCTGATCTTCCGTCCCGATGGCAAGATCCACGCCGACAACACTGACGGCTATGGCTTCATCGCCAATCTTCGCCAATCCGCCCCCGACTGGCAGCCTGCCGCCGGTCCGGCAGCTGTCATCGGCGCGGGCGGGGCTGCGCGGGCGGTCGTGGCTTCGCTTCTGGACAGCGGCGTCAGGGAATTGCGGATCACCAACCGCACACGTCTGCGGGCCGAACAGATCAAGGCCGAATTCGGCGCCCGGCTGGTGGTCTATGATTGGGCGCAGGTCGGTCACATGCTGGAAGGCGCGATGACGGTGGTCAATGCCACCTCGCTTGGGATGGAGGGCAAGCAGCCGCTGCGGGTACCGCTGGATGCGCTGTCGCCCGACGCCCTTGTCACCGATCTGGTCTATACGCCGCTGATGACCCCCCTGCTGATCGACGCCAAGGCCCGCGGGTGTCACGTCGTCGACGGCCTGGGCATGCTGCTGCATCAGGCGGCCCCCGGATTCGAGCGCTGGTTCGGCCAGCGCCCCGAAGTCGATGACGAAGTACGCCGGATCGTCCTGGAATGACCTATGTCCTTGGCCTGACCGGCAGCATCGGCATGGGAAAATCCACCACTGCGCAGATGTTTCGCGACCTTGGCCACCCGGTCTGGGACGCGGACGAAGCCGTCCACATGCTCTATGCCGAACAGGGGGCGGCGGTCGCGCCGGTTTCCGCGATGTTTCCCACGGCACTGTCCGGTGCCATGATCGACCGGGCGGCCTTGCGGCAGGTCCTGGCGCGCGACGATCAGGCCCTTGCGCGGCTGGAGGCCATCGTCCATCCGCTGGTGGCGCGCGATCGCCAGGATTTCATTGCCATGAATGCCGATGCCCCGCTGGTGGTGCTGGACATCCCGCTGCTGTTCGAAAGCGCCAGCCCCCCCGATCTGGATGGCGTGGCGGTCGTCTCGACAGATGCGACGACGCAGCGCGACCGGGTCATGGCGCGGCCCGGCATGACCGATGACAGCTTCGCGATGATCCTTGCGCGCCAGATGCCCGACGCCGATAAGCGGGCCCGCGCGGATTGGATCATCCCCACCGAAACGCTGCAGGGCGCCCGCGCCGCCGTGCAGCAGATCGTCTCAGAGGTCACTTCCCATGCGTGAGATCGTCCTGGATACGGAAACCACCGGTTTCGACGCCGAAAACGGCGACCGCATCGTCGAGATCGGCGCGCTGGAGCTGTTCAACCACCTGCCCACCGGCAAGACCTTCCACGTCTACATCAATCCCGAACGCAGCATGCCCCAAGGCGCCTTCGAGGTGCATGGCCTGGGCGACGAATTCCTGGCCGACAAACCCAAATTCGCCGAGGTGGCGCAGGGATTCATCGACTTCATCGCCGATGACGCCCGGCTGGTGATCCACAATGCCAGCTTCGACATGAAATTCCTGAATGCCGAACTGAAACGCGCGGGCCATAGGCCGATTCCGTTCGAACGCGCCCTGGACACGCTGATGATCGCGCGGGAACGCTTTCCCGGCTCTCCGGCGACGCTGGATGCGCTTTGCCGCCGCTTCGGGGTCGACAACTCGAACCGCGAATTGCACGGCGCACTTCTGGACAGCGAATTGCTGGCCGAGGTGTACCTGGAGCTGATCGGCGGCCGCCAGCCCGACCTGGTGCTGGCGCAGGCGGGTAAGGACGACGACGAACCCGGCATCGACGGCCAGATGCGCCCCCGCGCACAGCGCCCCAAGCCCCTGTCCCCCCGCCTGACCGAAGCCGAGGCGCAGGCGCATGCCGATTTCGTGGCCAAGCTGGGTGCGGAATCGGTTTGGGCGCGTTACCAGGCAGGCTGACGCCAGCCTTGCGCCCGTAGCCTTGCGGCATCATGCTGGCGAAAAAGGGACATGGGGCGGCATGATCGACTGGCTAAGGGATATCGGCAGCTTCTGGGGGTCCATCTTTGAACGGATGGATCAGACCCACATGACCCTGATTGCGGCGGGCGTGGCCTTTTATGGCATGTTCGCTGTCTTTCCGGGGCTTGCTGCCATCATCGCCCTCTGGAGCCTATGGTTCGATCCGGCGGTCGTGCTGACCTATCTGGACGTTGCCCACGAATTCCTGCCTGACGGTGCGTCCACCATCGTCGACGATCAGGTCACCTCGCTGACCTCGAACGGGCAGACGTCGGTCGGATGGACCTCGTTTTTGTCCTTCATGATCGCAACCATCGCAGCGCGCGCGGGTGTCGATGCGCTGATCCGCGGGTTGAACGCGGCCTATGGCGTCAGGGCGCATTCGACGATTTTCGGCTTCGTGTTGGCCTATGGGCTGACGCTGGTTATCGTGGGCATCTCGCTTGCGGGGCTGGCGACGATCGTCATCGTGCCGGTGGTGCTGAATTTTTTCGTGGTGGCACCTGTCAGGTCGCTGATGATCACGGCCCTGCCTTGGGCGGGGATGTTCCTGCTGGTCATCCTGACCATCGGCATCCTTTATCGCTATGGCCCGAACGTGAAGACGCCGCGCACACCGATCTTTACCTGGGGGGCCTTGTTCGCGGCCATGCTGTGGGCGGCGGGATCGATCGCCTTTTCGGCCTATCTGGGCAGCTTCAACAGCTATAACCGCATCTATGGATCCATCGGCACAGTCGTGGCGCTGCTGATGTGGCTGTATCTGGCGGGGTTTTCGGTCCTGCTGGGGGCGCTGATCAATGTCGAGCTGGCCCGTCGCCGCCGCCTTAATGCCGCGCGCGAGGCTAGGCGCGGTTTTGACGAATTGCTGGCCGAGAAGAACAAGTGAAAAAGGGCGCCCCCGATGGGCGCCCTTTCTGGTCCTTAGGCTTCCAACCCTTCGGTCGAGGCAAAGAACATCGCCTGGCTGACCGCCGAACGAACCTGCTCCTCGCTATAGGGCTTCGAGATCAGGAAGGCCGGCTCGGGGCGGTCCCCGGTCAGCAGGCGCTCGGGGAAGGCGGTGATGAAGATCACCGGGATGTCGCCCATGCTGCCCAACAGCTCGTTGACCGCATCCACGCCCGACGATCCGTCGGCCAGCTGGATATCCGCCAGGATCAGGTCGGGGCGGTGTTTGCCGGCCAGGTCGATGGCGGCGGTATGGGTGCGTGCGACGCCCGTGACCTCATGGCCCATCGCCTGAACGATGCCCTTCAGATCCATGGCGATGATCATCTCGTCCTCGATGACCATGACCTTGCCGCGCAGGGTGTTGCCCATCTCGTTCAGCGCGATCTGGACCAGCTCTTCCGCCTCGGCGGTGTCGATCTGCATCACGCGGGCGATCTGATCGGGGCGCAGCTCCTCGATCGTGCGCAGCAGCAGGGCTTCACGGGAATTGGGCGTCAGGCCGCGCAGGTGGTCCTGCGCCCGGCGTTCGCGCGCGGTCATGTCGGCCTCTTCCACCGGCTGGCCGGAACTTTGCCAGATCGCGTGGAAGGTCTTGAACAGCGCGATACGCAGATCGTCTTCACCGTCAAGCACGCTCCGATCCGACAGGATCGCTTCAAGCGTGGCGGCCGCATAGTTGTCACCGGCACTTTGGCTTCCGGTCAGGGCACGCGCATAGCGGCGCAGAAACGGAAGCTGTTGGCCGATCGATTGGGCCAGATCTGCAGCAGTCATCACACAGTCCTTTATTTCGTCTATTGCAAGGAACCATCTAGCCCCCCTATCGGTTGCATGGATGTGCGCACAAGTTTGTCGGGACTAACATTATTATGACGCCAAAGCGAGACGACCGTAGGAAAGCGGCTGTGGAAAAACAAATAGATGAAAACTTGAAACGAGTTTACGAACAGGATGCGACCAGCGAGGTTCCTGATCGATTCCTCGAGCTTCTGCAGAAGCTCAAGGAACAGGGATGACGTTTTACAGGTCCAATTTTTTTCCCGACTTCTTGTTCGACGGTGCCTCTCCCTTATGACGAATACAGCCCTGCCCGATCCGCGCGACCAACTTGTCGACCATCTTCCGGCGTTGCGGGCCTTTGCCCTGTCCCTGACGCGTGAAGGCGCTGCGGCCGACGATCTGGTGCAGGACACCATCGTCAAGGCGTGGACCAACATGGACAAGTTCCAGGCCGGCACCAATTTGCGTGCATGGCTGTTCACGATTCTGCGCAACACATTCTATTCCGCCCGCCGCAAGACCAAGCGCGAGGTCAGCGACAGCGACGGCATCCATGCCGCGCGTCAATCCACCCGTCCCGACCATGATGGACGTTTGGCATTGCGCGACTTCCGCTTTGCCTTTGACCGCCTGCCCGACGAACAGCGCGAGGCCCTTATTCTGGTCGGTGCCTCCGGTTTTTCCTATGAGGAAGCCGCCGACATGACCGGGGTGGCCGTTGGAACGGTCAAGTCCCGCGCCAATCGCGGCCGCCGCAAGCTGGCCGAACTGCTGCACCTTGAGCAGGGTGAAGATCTCAACATGACCGATCAGGCAACGCTGGCGGTGATGGCTCAGAACAACTCCAGCTCTCGCTGAGTTGGGGCGATGTTGCGGCGCATCTCAAGCCAACTGGAATTCACGCGCAGGCTTGGATTCCGTCTTGGCGCGCTGCTTTCCGTCGCCATCCTGCCCATTGGCCTGATTTCTCTGGTCCAGAATCTGCATCTGTCGCAGGAAGCCGAACGCAGCGCCGAGATCGCGCTGCTGGGCCGAACCGCCTCGGCGGCATCGGGCGAACGGGCGTTGTTGCAAAGCGCGCTTGGTTCCGCGGACGCCTTGGGGCCGGCAATTCTTGAAACGCTGGACCGCCCCGAGCAATGTGCCGAACTGCTGCGGAATTTCGTGCAGCGCAGCGGGACCTATGTCCACGCGGGTTTTGTCCCGGTCAATGGCGTCATGAGGTGCAGTTCAGCCATCGGAAACCCGCAATCGACCCTTGCGGCTGCCACGGAAGTCAACGTCTCTTCCGATGAAGCTGTCGTGGAATTCTTCGAAAATCCGGTCACCTCCGTAACATCGCTTCGTCAAGGGTCAATGTCGGGACTGGCGGTGGTTGTGGTGCAGCAGCCACTGTACCAAGACAGTGAACTTCTGGGCTTTGTCGCCCTGTCGCTGTCGCAGGACCTGTTGCGCTCTACCCATGCCATGGATTTCGGCACCGAGGGTACGCGCGTCATGACCTTCAACAA
Source organism: Paracoccus sediminilitoris (assembly GCF_003259195.1). Taxonomy (GTDB): domain Bacteria; phylum Pseudomonadota; class Alphaproteobacteria; order Rhodobacterales; family Rhodobacteraceae; genus Paracoccus; species Paracoccus sediminilitoris. The sequence goes on along the minus strand of NZ_QJPK01000002.1, from coordinate 74,512 downwards.
TCGGGGCCGGGTTCTGAACGGCGATGATCTGGCCGGAGGCGTGACCAAGGACCTGCTGCCCCGCGACCGCGATCTGGTCGGCCTGCTGGGTCGCGGCGAGCGGACCTTCCGTGCGATGGCCAACAACGGCGAAACCCGTGTCTTCACCGTCGTCCCGGTCATTCCCGGGCTGGTCTATGCCCTTGGCAGCTGGAGTCCGCAATCTGCCGGCGTGGGCGTCTTTCAGCTGTCGCGGTTTGGCGCGGTCCTTCTGCCCGCGGCGCTGTGGGTGGTGTCGCTGGCCGTGGCCTATTTCGCGGTCTTCCGGCTGGTGCTGCGCCACATCACCGTCCTGCGCGGTCAGATGCGCCGTTTTGCCATCGGCAACCGTGATACTGCCCCCCCGGTCCTGCTGGATGCCCCGACCGAGATCACCGATGTCAGCCAGACCTTCCACAACATGGCCCGCATCCTGATCCGCGACGAGGAAGCGATGGAAAAGGCCGTCGCCGAAAAGACCATCCTGCTGAAGGAGGTCCACCACCGGGTGAAGAACAATCTTCAGCTGATCGCCTCGATCATCAACATGCAAAGCCGGCTGATCGATGACCCCGATGCCAAGCAGGTGCTGCGTTCGGTCCAGGATCGCGTGGCGGCACTGGCGACGATCTATCGCAATCTCTATCAGGCCGAACAGCTGGATGCGGTTGATGCCGACATGCTGATCACCGACATCATCGGACAGCTGACGAACGTCACGCAGGGGTCGGGGCGCAGGCTGGCGATCCAATCCGACATCCAGCCCCTGACCATGATGCCCGATCAGGCCGTGCCGCTGACGCTGCTGGCGACCGAGGCCTTCACCAACGCCCTGAAATACGCGACCAAGCCGCAGGGGGGCACGCGTCCCTGGGTCAGTGTTTCGTTGACATCGCCCGGACCGGGGCTGGGTCGGTTGCAGGTTGCCAACTCGGTCGGGGCGGACCCTGCCGAAGGCGGCACCGGCCTTGGTACCCAGCTGATCGAGGCGTTTTCCATGCAACTGGAGGGCGATGTGGAAACGCGCTCGGAACCGGATCGCTATGTCCTGACCATGACCTTCAAGCTGGCGCAGGGCCACCACGATACGGGGGGCGATACGCGCAACGTCGTCCTGACATCGGCGGCCAAGGCCGGTTCGCGCCACTGAGCCCGGCATTTCTTGCGCGCGGCCGGGGTGGGCGCTTGCGTCGCTGCGGCGGTGGCCTATCTTGACCAACATGGAACACGAACAAAGCTATGATCTGGCGACGGGGCGCGGGCTGATGGCCTGCCCCAAATGCGACGCCCTGCATATCGAGGAAGAGCTGGAGCTGGGCGAGACCGCATGTTGCACCCGGTGCGGCACGGTCATGGCCAAGCCGCGCGACGGCGCCTTCGTGCAGCTGATCGCGCTGGCCTTTACTTCGATGGTGCTGCTGGTGGGCGCGGTCTTCTTTCCCTTCCTGCAGGTCTCGGCGATGGGGTTCGGCAATGCCAGCTCACTGTTCGACGTAGCCTTGGCCTTTGCCGACGGGGTGCTGCTGCCCTTGGTCATCGCCGTGCTGGCGATGATCATAGGCCTGCCGATCGCGCGCGCCTTCCTGCTGGTCTATGTGCTGGCACCCTTGGCGCAGGGGCGCCCGCCCCACCGCCATGCCGCCCGCGCCTTCCGCTGGTCCGAGGTGATGCGTCCTTGGTCGATGGCCGAGATCTTTGTCATCGGCACCGCCGTGGCGCTGGTCAAGGTGGCGGGACTGGCATCGGTCCATCTGGGCCCGGCCTTCTGGGCCTTCTGCGCGCTGATCTTCGTCAACATCGCCAGCCGCGCCTTCATGTGCCAGACCTCGATCTGGGACGCGATCGAGGATGCAGGCCAAAGCGTCGAATTCCACGGCAAACCCCGCAAGGCCAAGGCATGAGCGTTCCTTCCGAACATGACGTCCCCGTCATGACCGCCCATCGCGCGGGCCTGATCGGCTGCCACAGCTGCGGTCGCGTCTGGACGCAGGATCACGACCAATGCCTGCGCTGCGGGGCGCATCTCTCGCCGCCCGACCGCCGCAGCCTGCAAAAGGTCTGGGCCTGGTGGTTCGCCGGCCTGATCATGTACATCCCCGCCAACCTGTTCCCGATGATGAGCACCCAGACCTTCGCGGGTCTTGCAGGCAACTCAGAATCCACCATCATCGAAGGCGTGATCGAGCTGATCCATCACGGCAGTTATGACATTGCCGTCATCGTCTTCGTCGCCTCGATCATCGTTCCGATGGGCAAGTTCCTGGCCATCGGCTGGCTGGCCATCGTCGCGGGCCGACCTGCCACCGTCGATCAGGCCCATACCCGGCTGAAGATCTATGAGGTGGTCGAATTCATCGGCCGCTGGTCGATGATCGACGTCTTCGTGGTGGCCATCCTGTCGGCACTGGTGCAATTGGGCTTCGTGGCATCGGTTCACCCTGGACCTGCGGCAGCCTCCTTTGCACTGTCGGTTGCCTTCACGATGCTTTCCGCGCAAAGCTTTGATGCGCGATTGATCTGGCGCGGCCTGCCCTTGCGGTCGAAAAGCGATTGATGCACCCCGAAACGGACCCTGACGGCCAAGGACAGCGACCAAGATGACTGATACGCCCCCGCCCCTCAAGCCGGCCAGCCCGGTGCGCAAGACGGCCACCCGCGCGGCCCAGGCAGGCGTGAACGTCATCTGGATCGTGCCCATCGTCGCGCTGATCGTGACCTTGGGCATCGCCTGGAACGCCTTCCGCGACCGTGGCAGCCTGATCGAGGTGGAATTTGCCGACGCGACCGGCATCACGCCCGGCGAAACCTCGTTGCGCTTCCGCGAGATCATCGTGGGTCAGGTCGAAGGCGTGTCCTTCAGCGGCGATCTGTCCAAGGTGATCGTCTCGATCCGGGTGGACGGGGATGTCGCGCAATATATCGATGCGGATGCCAATTTCTGGATTGTCCGGCCCCAGGTCAGTGCGCAGGGCGTGACGCGCCTGGATACGGTGCTGTCGGGGGCTTTCATCGAAGGTTATTGGGATTCGGAGGTCAACGAGGTCACGACCGAATTCACCGGTCTGGAACGCCCGCCGCTGGTCCGGGGCGACCAGCCCGGCACCTGGGTCACATTGTCGATGCAAGGCGCGGATGGCCTCAGCGAGGGGGCGCCGGTGCTGTATCGCGGCGTCCAGGTCGGCCGCGTGGAAAACATCCGCCTCTCTGACAATGACGACCGCGTCTTGGCCGATGCCTTCATCGAGGCGCCCCAGGATTCCCGCCTGACCACGGCCAGCGTATTCTGGGACACCTCGGGCTTTTCGCTGTCCCTTGGCGCCCAAGGGGTCAGCTTCAACGTGAACTCTCTGTCATCGGTCCTGCAGGGGGGCATCGCCTTCGATACGATCACCAGCGGCGGCAATCCGATCCGTCCGGGGCATGAATTCCCCGTGCAGGACGATGAAAGCATGGCCCGAAACACGCTGTTTGCCAGCGACGATACCGAACGGCTGCGGGTCGGCATGCTGATCGACGATTCCCTGCAGGGGCTGGAAAAGGGCGCCGACGTTCAGTTCCGCGGCCTTCGTGTCGGTCAGGTGACCGATCTGGCCGTCAGCGTCACGACGGGCGAGGGCGACGATACCCAGGTCAAGCAGTTGGTCACCATGGCCATCTCGCCGGGCCGCATGGGCCTGCCCGATGATGCCACCGCCGAGGACGCGTTGGCGCTTTTGTCGCGCGAGGTTGCCGATACCAGCCTGCGCGCCCGCGTGGCCAGCGCCGGCTTCCTGGGCACCACCCTGATGGTCGAACTGGTGCAGGTCCCGGACGCGGCACCCGCCACGTTGGATGCCGATGCCGAACCCGTCCCGCTGATCCCTTCGGTCGAAGGGGATCTGGACGATTTCACCGCCAGCGCCCAAGGGCTGGTCAACCGCATCGGCAACCTGCCCATCGAGGAATTGCTGAACTCGGCCCGCGACGCGCTGGACAGCGTCACCGCGCTGGCCAGTTCTCAGGACACGCGCGCGATCCCCGCCGCTCTGCGCAAGGCGATCGAGGACGGCAATGTCGCCTTGTCCGACATCAGCAGCATCACTACCGATCTGCGCGACGCCGAAAGCGGCCAGACCATCGCCCAGATGCTGGAGGACGCTTCGGCCGCCTTCAAGGCGGTCAATGACGCAGCCGTCGACGTCCCCGAGATGGTCGATCAGATCAACGAAGCCGCCGCCTCGGTCGAGGAATTCGGCTTTGCCGAGGTCAGCCTGCAGGTCGAGGGCATCCTGGCCGACCTGCGCGCCATGCTGGGCAGCGAGGATGCCGAGGCCCTGCCCCGCAACCTGTCGAACACGCTGCAGGCCGCAAGCGGTCTTCTGAACGATCTGCGCGACGGCAACGCGGCCGGCAGCCTGAACAACGCGCTGGATTCCGCCAGCGCCGCGGCCGATGAAATCCAGCGGTCCGTCCAGCAGCTTCCCGAACTGGTCCGCAGTCTGCAAACCACGGCCGCGCAGGCCAATTCGCTGTTTGCCAGCTATGGCAACCGTTCGGCCTTCAACAACGAACTGATCGGGGCGCTGCGCGAATTGCGCCGCGCGACGGAATCCTTCGGGTCGCTGGCCCGCCTGATCGAACGCAACCCCCGCGCCTTCATCTTGGGACGATAAGACATGACGACATCCTTCCTTCGCCTGCCGCTGATCGCCCTGTCGGGACTTGTCCTGCTGGGGGCCTGTTCGGACCCGGAAAAGACGGGACGCTACCTGCTGGACCCGCCGACCGACGGCGTGCGCGTGGCCAACCGTCTTGGCACCGCCGAACTGAAGGACGTGTCCCTGCCCGAATATGCGGCCAACCAAGAGGTCTCGTTCCAGACCGAGGACGGGGCGGTCAGGTCGAACCCGGACAACCTCTGGGCCGACACCCCGGCACGCGCCTTCACGACGACCTTGGCGCGCGCCATCAGCGACGTGTCCGGCGCCACCGTCATCGGAGAGCCCTGGCCCTTGGCCGAACCCCCGGCCCGCGTGGTCGAGGTTCGCGTCGAACGCGCCTTGGCGCGGACCGACGGCATCTATCAATTGTCGGGGCGGTATTTCGTCTCTGACGACGGGCTGAAGGGCAGCGGGGCGAACCATGCCCGCAGTTTTGACATCCGGGTTCCCATGACCTCGGCCACCCCGGCGGGCACGGCGGATGCGGCCAGCCGGGCGATCGCGCAACTGGCGCAGCAGATCGCCACCCTGTCCGGGCCGGGATCGACCATCGCCACCAGCCAGCCTGCCGCCAACGATCCCTTTGATCTGCCGCCGCTGTTCTAAGACAAGATCGAAGGGGCCGGCAGGATCCTGCCGGCCCCCTTCCCCAAGGGCGTCCCAAAAAAACGAAAAGTAACTGGTTACTCGATCTTGCCCTAGGGAAATGCGGCCCGGCGCAATGCGTCGCCGGAAATCCTGATATCTGCGTCTTCGTCACGCCCCAGCACGTGGGTGATGACCGGCAGAACGAAGTGATCGAAACATGACCGGTCGGGATTGAAGGCCCCGGGGGTGCCGATCAGCGAATCATACTTGACGGCGCAGCCTTCACGCAGCGCCACGGGCCCCCGCCCGCAACGTCCGGCGGCCCGTGGCATAGGCTTTGACCGTAGCGGCGCGCTGCACATGGTCCAGGGCGCGGCTGTCGGGATCATGATCCACGGTGCGATCGGTCCGGTCGCGGTAATGGGGGTCGTAAAGGCGGCCTTGCCGGGCTTCGCGGGGAAAGCCCCGCAGGACCTCGTCGCGCTGAAGCGATACGTCATGCAGACCCGGCGCGGCATTGGCGGGCAACGACAGGTGCCACAGGCCGGGCTTGATCAAGGCCTCGCCCGGCTTGTCGGGGCAGCTGGGCTGCAGCACCACGGTCACCGCCTGCCGATAACCGCCACCCGGCAGGGCGCTGGTCCCGTGATAGGCGCGCGCCATGTCATGCCCGTCACCATCCTGCAGATGGGTCACCTGACCGGCGGCGATTAAGGCGGTCCAGGCCGGTCCAAAGCCCGGACCCGCCAAGCCGATCTGCAAAGGCTTGTCAGGGGGCGTCTGCAGGACCGGCCCCCAGATTTCCAGCGGCGTGAGGGTGCGGTCGTCGGGCGGCACCTGCCAGCCAAGCGTTCCCCCCACCTGCAACGTGCCCCGAAGCCGCGCCATGCGGTGATTACCACTGGGCAGGACGATATGAACCGGCCCCAGATCATTGGCCTGATGATCGGCGATCTGGTCCAGCAGCCGCTTGATCACGCTGGTGCCGTCGTGGGGGCCGGCGGTCAGACTAAGGCTGTTGTTCAGCACCACCGGCAGGCGGACGCTGTTACAGGCAAGGCCGCGGCGGGTTTCAATTAGGCAGAACAGGCGACGCGCCCGCGTGATGACGAACAGGACCGAGGCGACCAGCACCCGCGGCGCCAACCCGCCCGAACTGTCTGCGATGACCTTCGGGCCAGGTTCACGCCGATCAGGGGCCGGTTGCGCGCATCCTGATCGCCCGGCGCATGGCCGGCCGCCAGCAACGCCACGGCCGCGCCGTGACAGGCGGCAAAGGCGGCCGCGTGCGTGGTCTGGCGGGTCATGTCCACGACCCCTGACAGGCGATAGAGGCTGTCTTCGGTCGGAATGGTCCCGGATTGCAGCTGCGCTAGCCATGTGCCGATTGCGGCGCCCCTCAGTTCGGTCCCGGCAGGCAGGTCGTGACCCGGACCGTGCGGGTCGAACCGTGCATCCTGTACCCACAGCGCGGCGACGCGGCCGAGGGTGGGCGTCAGGCGCAGGCGTTCGTGCACGAAGGGGATCGCATCATCGATCACCCCGATGATGCACCCCCCGTCGGGATCGGGCAGCCCGTCATCCTCCGGATAGGCCAGACGGGGATCGGTCAGGTCCGCCCCGTCCAAGGCGCGCGGTGCGGGATTGATCGCATCGATGGGCAGGACCAGCCCCGGCGGTCCCAGCTCCACCACCGGCAGCGCATTCCCCTGCGATCCGGTCCCATGCCCGAACGCCCGCGCGATCAGGTCCGACGGCAAGGCATCCGCGTCAGGCGGGCTGTCACTGCGGGCGAACCAGTCCTCGGCGCAGCCGCTGTGGTCGGGCGCCGTGCGGGGGGCGGGATTGTTCCAGGCGGGGGGTGCTCTCAGCTCCATCGCGTGTCCCATTCCTGCTGCGCGGCGGAGACCGGGCCCGACTACAGGGGCGCAGGGACGACGAAATCGGCCTGGTCCCGAACCTGGTCGAGCCGTCCTTTCCCGTCACCATCATGTCCAGCACGCCATAATGGAAATTGCGCGGCTGGTCCCCGGCATCGACGAACCGGCGCCCGTCGAAACTGGCGGCCGCCATCGCCCCGACCGGCATGGCCCGTGCCAGAAGCCACCGCCCCAGCTGGATGCCCAGCACCGCCCCCGCCACGCTGTCGGCGGGGAAATGCACCCTCGCCACGGTCCTGTTGACCGCGATCCGGCAGGCCAGCCAGAACAGCTGGTCGGTGGCCGTGACGGGTGCCCCCGACGTCGGCAACCCCGTCAGCAGTGTGGCCAGGCAAAAGGCCTGCGTCGCATGGCCACTGGCAGCGAGGGGTGGGTGGGGCAGGCGATGATGGGCTGCATCCGGTCGCTGAACTGGGTCGGGCGCGGGCAGGCCAGGGCCAGCTTGACGCGCATCACCGCCTGCGTGGTCAGATCCAGCGCGATCCGCAGCATTTCGGTGATCCTGTCGCAGCGGTCAGGCTGCAGCATGACGACCGATCCGAAAAAGGGCAGCTGGCTGCCGGCTCGGACCTCGATCTCGGCGGCGCGGTCGGCGCGCAGTTCGGCGTAATTGCCCACCAGCGGAACGGCCGCGCAAAACTGAGACAGGCCGGGGCGGTCGATGGTGACCAGCGTTCCGCCGCCATGGGAAATTGTCGCCGTCAGAGGGCGCCGGTCTGGGAATCGTCGGGGGTGGAATGGGTCACGGCCAGCCCCTCGGACAATTCGCCCAGCAGGACGGCGCCGCGGTGGTCGGGATGCATCCGCATCAGCCGGTCCCCCGTTGGCAGGATCACGGGGCCCGGCGGATCACCGACCAGCTGTTCAGTCCCCGAGATGGCGTCGCGGCTGCGCATCAGCGCCAGCACCATCTCCAGCGGGGCGTTGTCACCGGCTTCGGACATCTTGGCATGTTTGGCTTGCTTGGCGTGAAACAGGGACATGGCAACTCGCGACAAAAGGGTGATGGAACATCATTAACCTATCACACGAACGCGTGAACGGCTAAGCCTGTTGCCAGTTCCGCTGACAGGACCCGTTCCGTATGCCGATACTGACCTTTCGCCTGATGGGCCCGGTCGAACTGACCGGCCCCGCCGATATGCGCCTGACCCCGCGCAGGATGCGGGCGCGTGGCGCCTTGGCGGTGATCGGCACGGCGCGGTCCATGCGCATCACCCGGGCGCGCCTGCAGGACCTGCTGTTCAACGAACGCAACCCCGAACAGGGCAATGCCAGCCTGCGCCAAGTCCTGCGCGAGATTCGCATTAACCTTGGTTCCAATCGTGATGCCTTGCTGACCGGGCCGGGCCGGGCTGGGCTGGACTCCGCGATGCGCGCCAGGCCGGACAGGTCCGTGCCGTCACTGCGATCGAATCTTATCTGCCGGATCTGGTTCTGGGAACGCCCGTCTCGACCAGCCAGGATGCGATGGTTCTAGCCACGATGATCTTGTCCGAGGCCGCGGGCCGCACCGCTGACTTGTTGCCCGTCGCGATCCATGACGCCGATGTGGTGCCACGGGGTCAGCATATCCAGATCACGTCGCTGGCCAGCCTGCAGGGCCAGGTCGTCAATCTGTCGGCCATGCTGATGCACCGCCTCTGCGGTCACAGCGGACGACCTGCCCGATTGGCGATTTGGGTGCGCAGATGGGCGATTTCACTGGGCGCTGCTGTCTGGCGATGGTCTAGGTGGTGGATCAGGGGCGCGCGCTGGGGGCGGCGGGGGGCGGATCAGGTGCTGGAATGGCCGGGCGACAGCATCACCCCCACGGTGACCCTGTCGCTGCGCGCCTGGATCCGCACGACCTATGCCTTCGAGCGCCTGACCGACGATCCCGGTCGCGCCATCGCCGAGGCGGCCGAGCTGGCCGCCCGCGCGCGTCAGGCCGCGCCGTTCCACGCCACCGCTCTGGCGGCCAATTCCGTCATCGAGGCCTATCTGGACCGCCACCAGATCGCCTATGGCCTGGCCCGTCAGGCGGTGATGGCCGATGGTCAGAACCCGCTGGCGCGGCTGTCGCTGTCGCGCGCGCGGGCAGGTATCGACCGGCTGGAGCAATTGGCCTCGGAGGCGCAGGCCGGGCTGGATCAGGCGCTGTCCAGCCTGAACCCCGCGAGCACCTGGGGATCGGGGTCGCTAAGATGCGCGCGGGCGACCTGCCCGCCGCCATCCATCACCTCGAGGCCGTGCATCGCTTCGCGCCCGACAACCGCCCCGCGCTGCGCTTTCTGGCGGCGCTGCGTTACGCGGTCAAGGACCAGGCCGGCGCGCGCAATGCCCTGCGCGCCCTGCAGCGGCTGGAGCCGGATTTCAGCCTGGATCTGATGGGCAGCGACGGCTATCCGGTCGACACGCTGCGCAGGCTGGGCCAGTTGCAGGTCGCGAAATCGCGGCTGGTCTAGGCCAAGGCTTCCAACAGCTGGCGATGCAGCGTGGGACCGGCGACGATCAGCCCGTCCACCTGTGCGCGGGGGCTGTTGAACTGCATCGGCCTGCCGCGCCGGTCGGTGACGCGGGCACCTGCGCGCTCCGCGATCAGGCTGCCCGCCGCGATGTCCCATTCCCACGCCGCCCGAAGCGACAGGGCGGCGTCAAAGCGCCCTTCGGCGGCCAGCGACAGCCGCCAGGCCAACGAGGATCGGAATTCGCGCTGAAAACCCGGCATGGCACCGCTGCGCCAATATTGCCCGTCCGAGATGCCCCGATAGGTCAGCACCCCCGCCCCGTCGATGTCGCGATCGGTCGGCGCGATGGGCTGGCCGTTCAGCAGCGCCGGGCCGTCGGCAGTGGCCGTATAAGTCAGATCCAGCACCGGCAGATGCACCACGGCGGCGATGATCCGGCTGCCGTCCGCGATGGCCAGCGAATGGGAAAACCCGTCCTGCCCGTCGATGAAGGCCCGTGTGCCGTCGATCGGATCGACGATGAAGCAGCGCTGCGCGTCCAGACGGGCGGGGTCGGCCTCGCTCTCTTCGGACAGCCAGCCGTAATCGGGGCGGGCGGCGGTCAGCATGGCCAGCATGGCGTCGTTGACGGCCAGGTCGGCCTCGGTCACGGGGCCTGCGCCCCCGCCCTTGTCCCATGCGACCGGGTCGCGGCGCCAGAATCTCAAGGCGATCTGGCCCGCCTCATGGGCGGCGCGGATCAGAAGGTCCAGGTCGTCGCTAGGCGCCTGCAACGGTCATCCCCTGCACCAGCAGGCTGGGAACCTGTACGCCGCGCCAAGGCAGCGCGTCATCGGCCGCCACCAGCGTCATCAGCATTTCGCGCAGGTTGCCCGCGATGGTGCATTCGTTGACGGCATGGGTGATCTGGCCGTTCTCCACCCAGAAGCCAGCCGCGCCACGCGAATAATCCCCCGTCGTCGCATTGATCGAGGCGCCCAGCATCGATGTCACCACCAGCCCGCGCCCCATTTGCGCGATCAATTGATCCTGGCCGACATCGCCCGGCGTCAGGATGACGTTGCTGTTGGCGGGGGAGGGCGCCGATGCCAGCCCGCGGGCCGCCGAGGCGGTGCTTTCCAGCCCCAGCTTGCGCGCCGTCGCCAGGTCCAGCGTCCAGCCCTGCAGGATGCCGCCCGTCACGATGTCGCGGGGGCGCGTGGCCAGCCCTTCGGCGTCGAAGGGGCGCGACGAGGGATAGCCGGGGCGGTGCGGGTCCTCGGACAGGGTCATGTGGGCTGGCAGTACCTGTTCGCCCATGTCGCGACGCAGCCAGCTGGCCCCCCGCGCGACTGCCGAGCCGTTCACCGCCGACAGCAGATGCGCGATCAGCGATGACGACACGCGACGGTCGAACAGGATCGGAAAGGCCCCGGTGGGGGGCTTGCGGGCCCCGGCGCGCGCCAAGGTGCGTTCGGCGGCCAGAAGGCCGATCTCCTCGGGGGTGGGCAGGTCGGCTGCGAAGACGCGGGATTCGCCCGCATAATCACGTTCCATCCCGGTGCCCTCGCCGGTGATGGCGACGGTGGAGATCACGTGACCGGTCCGCGCATAGCCCCCCGAAAACCCGTTCGAGGCCGCCATCCACATCCGCCGGTGGCTGTAGCTGGCATTGGCGCTTTCGATCTGGCTGATGCCCTTGACCGACAGGGCCGCCGCCTCGGCCCGCAGGGCCAGGTCCTGCAGATGGGCCGGTTCGGGTTCGGGCAGGTCGTCGCAGATGCGCAGGCCCGACGCGTCGCGTGTGGTGGCCAGCTGATCCGGATCGGCCAGGCCCAGGGTGTCGTCCACGGGGGCCTCGCGCGCCATGGCGACGGCGCGGGCCGCCATCTGGGCGATGGCATCACGGGAATGATCCGAGGATGACACCGCCGCCTGCCGTCCGCCGATCAGCACGCGCAGCCCGATATCGACGCTCTCGGCGCGTTCGGCCTGTTCCAGCGCGCCGCCGCGCACGTCGATCCCTACCGATCGGCCATCGACCGCAAGGGCATCCGCCTGGTCGGCACCGGCGCGGCGGGCCGCATCGACCAGCGCCTCGGCCAGATGTTTCAGGCGGTCGGGATCGGCGGAAAAGGCGGTCATGCAATGCTCGTGTTCATGAATGGGGTTGAGGGGCCACGATCGCAGGGATCGCGGCCCGTCAGGGGGGCATCGTTACTTGACCTGCTGGCCGTTTGCAAAGATCGAGCCGCCTTCGCGGAATTCTAGCTCGGTGGTCAGGGTTTCAGGGTCGTCCTGGGCGGGGCGGGCGAACATCGCCATCATCATGCGCAGGCCCATCATCTGCTGTTCGGGGGCGATGCCCATGGCCACGGCATTGTCCAGAAGCGCGTTGATGCCGGTAAAGCGGCCCTGCACCGTGCCGACGGGCTGGCGGGGATCGTCGCCGAAGGCCAGATCGCCGGTGATGTCGGCGGTTGCGCCCACGGCATCCAGCGAGATGTCCTTGATGGTCAGCTGACGCGGCAGGAAGGGCGCCTTGTCGGATTCGGAATCGGCGAAGCCGGGATCCAGGAAGTCGGTGACCAGCACGGCCATGCCTTCCAGGTCGATGTTCAGGCTGGCCGGATCATGGGGCAGCGTCGATTGCGGATCGATCGCCTGCCAGATCTGGTCGTTCAGGGCCAGGTCCTTCAACCCATAGGCCAGCGCAAAGGGCTGTTCCTGTTCGGACGCGATCATCGGCATCGCCAGCCGGAAGGTGTTTTCCGCCGCCGTGTATTCGATCGGGAAGGGCAGATCGTCCGAGGTCATCTGCACCGCGATCTGTTCGGCCTTGCCGTCATAGCTGAGGCTGTCCTTGTCCATCGCCATGGCCATGGTGCCGTCTTCGATGCCAAAGCTGCCTTCGGCATTGTTGGTGCGGTCTTCGGCGACATCATGGGATGTGGCGCGGAAATCGCCCTGGACCTTGCCCATCGCGAAGGTGACCTGCCCCGAATACCCGGCCTTCAGCGCCCCCGACGGGTCCGAGGCCATGTCGAAATCGCCTGCCGGAAGGGTGCCCTGCCCCTTGAACTCCAGGTCGTCCAGCGTGACGTTCGACACAAAGCTGTCCATCGGCAGGTTCTCGGGATCGGGCCGCGGCGCGTCCTCAGGCTGATCGGCGGACTGGTCGGCAGGCTGATCTGCGGGGTCGACATGCGCCGGCCCCGAGGCATTGATCGCCATGACGGTCGTGGCCACCGTTCCCTCGAAGCTTTGGCTGCGGGTCCCGTCCTCGGCCTGCGATGTGGCCTGTTTCGCGGCCATGTCGGTCAGGGTGATGGTCAGGGGCGTTTCGTTGACCTTGTCCTGGCTGCGGCCGTTCACGATCATCTTGGGCACGGTGATGGCATGTTCCATCGCCTCGGGGGTGCCGGTGGTCAGGGTCTCGTTGCCAGGGGCGTCGATGGACATGGTGAAGCCGACCGGCTTGTCATCCTCGGTGCGGCCCTTCATCTGCAGGTCCATCTGGCCCTCGACGACGGATCGCACATCGCCGCCACCGGTCTGCTGCATGACGATCCTGGGGATGGTCAGCGTCATGTCCTTTTCGCCTTGGCGCGGCGTCAGCACCAGGTCCGTGACCGTCAGCGTCTGTCCCGCATCATCGGTCGCCCCGACCTGCATGTCATAGCCCATCTGGCCATAGGTCTGCTGCAGGCTGTCCCAGACCTGGGACGGGGTGACATCCGCCAGCACGGGCCCGGCCCCGATGATCAGGGCGATGGCAGAGGTGGCAATCGGGCGATACATGGCAAAAACCTTTCGGACGCTTGATGTCTGACGAATTCTTGCCACAGTGACCTTCAAAGTTGAAGGGAACTGTTCGTGATCCGCAGCCAGATGACGCAGGGCCTGTGCCTGCTGACGATCGACCGGCCCGACAAGGCCAATGCCCTGACCGAAACCATGTTGGCGCAGCTGACCCTGGCCCTGCGGCAGGCGGCGCGCGACGGGGCGCGGGCGGTGATCCTGACCGGCACGGGGCGGGTCTTTTCGGCAGGCGCCGACATGCAACAGGCGCGGACCGGGCTTGCGACATCGGTCGAATGGGAACGCCTGTCGGGGCAGGTGGCCGCGATGCCCTGCCTGACCATCGCGGCGCTGAACGGCACGCTGGCTGGGGGCGCCTTCGGGATGGCGCTGGCCTGCGACATCCGGCTGGCGGTCCCGCATGCGGCCTTCTTCTATCCGGTGATGCGGCTGGGCTTTCTGCCCCAGCCCTCGGATCCGGGGCGGCTGACGGCGCTGGTGGGACCTGCAAGGGCGCGGATGATCCTGATGGCGGGCGCCCGCATCGCCGCCCCCGAGGCGCTGTGCTGGGGCCTGATCGACTGCATCTGCCCGCCCGAGGACCTGATTCAGACGGCGCGCGATCTGGCTGCCGATTGCCTGGGCGCGGACCCCGCGCATGGCGCGGCGATCAAGGCCCTGTGCGATCACGCCGCCGGTCAGGCGAACCCCTTGCGCGATGGCCGGTGAAACGGCAGGCGGGCCCGTGACGGCCGCATCATGTGTCGGGCCATCGCGCGGCCGCATGGAACGATGTTCCGGCGGCGCGGTTTTCTGGCAATGCGCTGTTTCGATCGCCGCATGACCATGCCAAAAGATGTCCTTATTTGGGTGCCGACGGTTGTGCAGCCGGGGACAAGCCCGCATCTAAGGGTCAAGAACACAAGGAGAATTTTGATGCGCAACATCGCCGTCGCCGCCGCTTTGGCCCTGACCACCGCCCTGCCCGCCACCGCTGATACGATCCGCGTGGGCATGTCGGGGGGCTATTTTCCCTTCACCTTCACCCGCGCCGATGAATTGCAGGGTTTCGAGGTGGATTTCATGCGCGCCATCGCCGAGGAAACCGGCGACGAGGTGGAATTCGTCACCATGTCCTTTTCGGGCCTGATCGGTGCGCTGGGTTCGGGGCGCATCGACACCGTCGCCAACCAGATCACCATCACCCCCGAGCGCGAGGCGACCTTCGCCTTTACCCAGCCCTATGTCTATGACGGCGCGCAGGTCGTCGTGAAGAAGGGCAACGAGGACACCATCACCGGCCCCGAGAGCCTCAAGGGCAAATCGGTCGCCGTGAACCTGGGCTCCAATTTCGAGACCCTGCTGAACGAACTGCCCTATGCCGATGAGATCGACATCCGCACCTATGAAAGCAACATCACCCAGGATACCGCGCTGGGCCGGATCGACGCCTTTGTGATGGACCGGGTGTCGTCCTCGCAGGTGATCGCGGAAAGCCCGCTGCCGCTGGCCTTGGCCGGTCAGCCATTCTCCGAGATCCGCAACGCCCTGCCCTTCCGCAACGACGATGAAGGCAAGGCCCTGCGCGACCGCGTCGATGCGGCCATCACCACCCTGAAGGAGGACGGCACGCTGGCCGAGATCTCTCAGAAATGGCTGAATGCCGACGTGACCCAGCCTGCCCAGGCTGAAGACGCCCCGGCCGAATAACATGCGGGGATTGGACACCGCCTACATGCTGGACCTGATCCCCGTGATCGCCAGCTATGTGCCGCTGACCCTGTTCATGGCCATCGTGGCGATGATCGCCGGCCTTGCGCTGGCCATCGTCATGGCGGTCATCAGGGTCATTCGCGTGCCTTGGCTGCATCGCGTGGTGGCGGTGTTCATCAGCTTCTTCCGCGGCACGCCGCTGCTGGTGCAGCTGTTCCTGTTCTATTTCGGCCTGCCGCAGCTGGTGCCGGCGCTGAACAACCTGGACGGGGTGACGGCGGCGATCATCGGGCTGACGCTGCATTTCTCGGCCTATATGGCCGAAAGCATCCGCGGTGCCATCCTGGGCGTCGACCGCAGCCAGTGGGAGGCCGCCCAATCCATCGGCATGACCCAGAAACAGGTCCTGACCCGCATCATCCTGCCGCAGGCGTCGCGCACCGCCGCGCCGACGCTGATGAACTATTTCATCGACATGATCAAAGGCACCTCGCTGGCCTTCACGCTGGGCGTGACGGAAATGATGGGCGCCGCGCAGAAGGAGGCCTCCAGCACTTTCCTCTATCCCGAGGCATTCCTGGTGGTCGCGGTTTTCTACTGGGTCATTGTCGAGGCTCTGTCCGTAGGACAGCGGCAGTTGGAAACGAGGCTTGGAAAGGCGGTATCGCGATGAGCTGTCAGATCGACATCGATGGGCTGGTCAAGCGTTTTGGCGACAACACCGTGCTGAACGGCATCGACCTGTGCCTGCAGCCGGGCGAACGCGTGGCCATCATCGGACCGTCGGGCACGGGAAAATCGACGCTGCTGCGCTGCCTGAACTATCTGGACCGCCCCGATGAAGGGCGCATCACCGTCGGCGACCTGACGGTCGATGCCGCCAAGGCCCAGAAATCCGATATCCTGGCGCTGCGACGCCGGACGGGATTCGTCTTTCAAAACTATGCGCTTTTCGCCAACAAGACGGCGCGC
Organism: Paracoccus sediminilitoris; assembly: GCF_003259195.1. GTDB lineage: Bacteria > Pseudomonadota > Alphaproteobacteria > Rhodobacterales > Rhodobacteraceae > Paracoccus > Paracoccus sediminilitoris. Next base: position 58,351 of record NZ_QJPK01000002.1, on the reverse strand, counting down.
GACAACATCATGGAGGGGCTGACCACCGTTCGCGGCTGGTCCAAGCCCAAGGCACGCGAGCGCGCGGACGACATCCTGGCGCAGATTGGTCTGGCCGACCGGGGCAACAGCTATCCCGCCGCCATGTCGGGCGGACAGCAGCAACGGGTCGGCATTGGTCGGGCGATGGCGCTGGATGCGGATCTGCTGCTGTTCGATGAACCGACCAGCGCGCTTGATCCAGAATGGGTGGGCGAGGTTCTGGACCTGATCCGTCGCATTGCCGACGGGCGTCAGACCATGCTGATCGTGACCCATGAAATGCAGTTCGCCCGCGAAATTGCGGACAGGATCGTCTTCATGGAAGGGGGACGGATCGTCGAACAGGGACCGCCGTCGCAGATCTTTGGCAACGCGCAGGACGACCGCACAAGGGCCTTCCTGCGCCGCGTAGGATGATCAGAGGCCGGCAACCTCATAATAAGCTTCGGTATCGGCCTGATCGTCAAAGCCAATGCCCGACGCGATGATGCAACTGGTTTCGTCGCCACGCGTGGCAACCAGCGTCCACGTTCCCAACTGGTCCGACCCCCACAGATGGGTGCCGTCGGCATTGGCCGTATCTATGGGCAGTTCGTTGAAATCATGTTCAAGCGTGTCGGCGATTTCGGCGTCGCTGGCGCAATAGGGCTGATCTTCGGTCGCTTGCGACGACAGGGGCATGGTCTGGACGTCGCGCAGCAGCGTGGCGGTGTCGGTGCCCTTCATCGCGCTCCAGCCCTGGATGGGGTTGCTGGCGGTCGCGGCCAAGCCGGGCATGGCCGTCAACAGCGTCACGCTGCCGACCATTGCAAGGCGGGCGATGCGGTTTGCGGTGCGGATCATGGGTTTGGCCTTTCTTTGCGTTCCGTGCGTCGTCATGTCAGTAAAACGCGGGGTTTCAGCGCAAAGTTCCCCTGTCCCTATGGTCAGGCCCATTGCCGGGCCAGGCGTAGGCGCGCCTGAAGCCCCTCGGACCGGTGCAGGAATTCCAGCCGACCGCCATGCTGCGCGGCGATGGTCGAGACGATGGCAAGGCCCAGGCCCACCCCCGAATGGGTACCTGCATTCTCTCCACGCTGAAAGGCGCCCGTCAGCCGCGCCATGTCGGTTTCCGTCAGGACCGAACCGCGATCGGTGACGCTGATCCAGGCCTCGTCGGCGGTGGCGTCGACGCTGACCACCGCCTCGCGGCCGTATTTCAGGGCGTTGTCGATCAGGTTCGACAGGGCCCGGCGCAGGGATGTCGGCTGGCCGCGCATGATCACCGCATGGCTGTCGGCAATGGGCCGCGTCACCGCCCGCGCAAACAGCGTGCCCGCGCGGGTCGGACGCGGCGCCGGGGCCGCCAGCGTGACCGCCAGCCCCACATCCTGGTAATCGGCCACGACCGCCTCGGCCAGGGATGTCAGGGACAGGCGGCGGAAGGGTTCGTCCCCGATCTCGGCGCGGGTATAGGTCAGAACGCCGTCGATCATGGTCGTCATCTCGTCGATATCGCGATCCAGCTTGTCGCGCAGGACCGGGTCCTCGATCAAAGCGGTGCGCAGGCGCAGGCGGGTGGCGGGCGTGCCCAGGTCATGGCTGACCCCCGACAGCACCATGGCCCGGTTTTCCAGCGCCGCGCGGTCCTGGGCCACGAACAGGTTCACGGCATGGGCGGTCTGACGCAGTTCCTCGACCCCGCCGACGGGCAGGGCGGCATTGCGGGCGCGGTGATCGCCAAGGGCGGATGCAAAGGCGGTAAAGGCACCCGATACCTCGGCCACCCAGCCCAGCATCAGGCCCAACCCCGCCAGCGCGATGACGCCCCCCAGCAGGCGCATGTCCGCAGGGGCCGCGTCGCAGCCCCAGACCGAATCGCCATCCACCCGCATCCAGGGGCCGGTATCCATCTGCACGAACAGGCGCGGATCGCTGCAGAACCGCGCCAGGGTCCGCGTGACCGAGGCCAGCCCCGCAGCCTGCGTACCCCCGCCCACGCTTTCCACCCGCGACGCCGGATACTGGATGTCCGGCGACTGGATGCGCAGCGACAGGCGCGCGCCACGCGCCAGGTCGGGCCGCCCGCCGCCGGTCAGGGTGATCAGCGTTTCGCGCCAGCCGGCGGGCAGGGCCGGGGGGGTACGCAGCTGCGTCAGGCTGACGCCCGGCGGCAGGGCGCTGCCGTTATCCAGGCTGTCATGCAGGGCCAGCCCCGCCACATAGGCTTGGGTCAGATGCGCCCGCCAGGCCGCGTCGCTGGCCATCCAGGTCCAGACCGCCCCGCCCCCGAACAGCATCGCCAGCACCACCCACAGGCTGGCCAGCCGCCGCAGGCTAAGCCGTGCCATCGGCCGAAACCTGGGTGGCCAGGACATATCCCGTGCCGCGTTCGGTGCGGATCAGGGCGGGGTCGGTCTTGTTGCGCAGCCGGCCCACCAGCACATCGATGGCGCGGCCTTCGGCAGCATCGTCATCGTCCAGTGCGGCGGCGATCTCCTCTCGGGTCAGGGGGATCTGGGGATTGGCCAGAAAGATGCGCAAAAGCGCGGTCTCGCGCGCGGACAGGGAAACCTGCCAGCCGCCGGGCGCCGTCACCTCGTCGCGGCCCGCGTCATAGCGCCAGCCCTGAAAGCGCAGCACCCCTTCGCGGCGGCGATGGGTCAGGCTGGGGGCGCGCCCGGCGCGGCGCAGCACGGCGCGGATGCGCGCCAGCAGCAGGTCGGGATTGAAGGGTTTCGCGATGTAGTCGTCGGCCCCCACCTGATAGCCCGCCATCCGCTGGTGATCGGCCGACAGCGCGCTGACCATGATGATCGGCACGTCCTGCGCGGCCCGGATCTCGGCGCAAAGCGCCACGCCGTCATCCTCGCCCAGGGACACGTCCAGCAGGATCAGGTCCACCCGCCCCGCCTTCAGCGCGGCCAGCGCCCCCGCCCGGTCCTGGGCGGTGGTGACGTAAAGCCCCTGCCGTTGCAGATAGGCGGCCAGCATCGCGGCCATGTCGATGTCGTCTTCCACCAGCAGCAGACGGTGCAGGCTCATGCGCGGGTCCCCCTTGTCCGACGCCTTACCATCGCCGGGCGGGGCTTCGGTAACAGTTTGTAACGTCACGCCGGGATTTCTTGTCAGCGCATGGCTGGGATGCGTTGCGGGCATGGCTGCCCATCTGCCATCATGATCCCAGCAGGCAGAGGACCGAATCCGCCTGAACAAGATCTGGGAGGATCCATGTATTTGAAATCCGTTCTGGCGGCCTCGACCGCCGTGATGCTGGCCGGCCCCGTGATGGCCGAACCGACCGCCGAAGTCCTGCATTGGTGGACCTCGGGCGGTGAAGCGAAATCAGTCGCCGTGCTGCAGGATCAGTTCAAGGCCGAAGGCGGCACCTGGACCGACATGCCCGTCGCGGGCGGTGGCGGCGATGCCGCGATGACCGCGCTGCGCGCACGCGTCCTGTCGGGCAACGCCCCGACCGCCGTGCAGCTGAAGGGCCCCGCCATCCAGGAATGGTACGAGGAAACCGGCCTGGCCGACATCAGCGCCGTGGCCGAGGAAAACAACTGGGCCGACGTCCTGCCCGCCCAGATCGCCGAGCACATGAAGTGCGAAGGCCAGTGGTGCGCAGCCCCCGTCAACGTCCACCGCGTGAACTGGCTGTGGGGCAACAAGCAGATCCTGGACGAGCACGGCATCGAGATGCCGACCACCTGGGACGAATTCAACGCCGCCGCCGAAAAGCTGCAGGCCGCCGGCGTGACGCCGCTGGCCCATGGCGGCCAGAACTGGCAGGACGCGACCATCTTCGAGACCGTCGTGCTGGGCCTGGGCGGCCCCGAGTTCTATCAGAAGGCACTGGTCGACCTGGACCCCGAGGCGCTGCAATCGGATACCATGAAGCAGGTCTTCGACGAGATGCGGACCATCCGCGGCTATGTCGACGACAACTTCTCGGGTCGTGACTGGAACCTGGCCACCGCGATGGTCATGAACGGCGAAGCCGCCTTCCAGATCATGGGCGACTGGGCCAAGGGCGAATTCTTGGCCGCGGGCAAGGAACCGGGCGTCGATTTCGTCTGCGCCCAGACCCCCGGCGAAGGCTTCCTCTACAACGTCGACAGCTTTGCCTTCTTCGAGCTGGACGGCGAGGAAAAGCAGCAGGGTCAGGCCCTTCTGGCCAAGCTGATCATGGGTCCGGAATTCCAGAAGACCTTCAACCTGAACAAGGGCTCGGTCCCGGCACGCACCGATGTCGCGCTGGACGATTTCGACACCTGCGCGGTCGAATCGAACAAGGCGATGAACGCGGGTGCCGAAGACGGATCGCTGCTGCCCAGCTATGCCCATGGCATGGCCCTGCGCGGCGCGCCCGCCGGTGCGATCACCGACGTGGTGACCGCGCATTTCAACAGCGACATGTCCTCGGACGATGCCGTGCAGCAACTGGTGGATGCCGTCGCCAACGCGATGTGATCACCGCATGACGGCCCCGCGCCTTGGCCGTGGCCAGGGCGCGGGGTTTTTCTTTGGGAGTAGTCCGACAATGGAATGGCTTGAACGCAACGTACCCAAGATGGTCCTGGCGCCGTCTTTCGTGGCGATCATGATCTTCGTCTATGGCTTCATCGCCTGGACGGCCTGGATCAGTTTCACGAAATCGCGCCTGATGCCGAAATACGAACTGGACGGCATCAACCAGTATGAACGCCTGTTCGCCGCGCCCCGCTGGGATGTCGCGATGAACAACCTCTTTATCTTCGGCGGGCTGTTCATCGTCATCTCGATGCTGATCGGTCTGGCGCTGGCGATCTTCCTGGACCAGAAGATCCGGGCCGAGGGCGTGCTGCGCACCATCTACCTCTATCCCATGGCGCTGTCGCTGATCGTCACCGGCACCGCGTGGAAGTGGATCCTGAACCCGGGCTTGGGCATCCAGGAGACCGTGCGCGGCTGGGGCTTCGAGAACTTCACCTTCGACTGGATCATCCGCCCCGACATGGCGATCTATGTCATCGTGCTGGCGGCCGTCTGGCAGGCATCGGGCTTTGTCATGGCTCTGTTCCTTGCGGGTTTGCGGTCCGTCGATGGCGAGATCATCCGCGCCGCCCAAGTGGACGGCATCCCGACGCATCGCATCTATTCCGCCATCATCATCCCGACGATGGCCCCGATCTTCCTGTCGGCTTTCATCGTACTGGCCCACTTGGCCATCAAGGCCTTCGACCTGGTGATCGCGCTGACCGGCGGGGGCCCTGGCTATGCCACCGACCTTCCCGCGACCTATATGTATGCCATGGCGTTCTCGCGCGGCGACCTGGGCCAGGCGGCATCGTCGGCCATGATCATGATGATGGTCATCTTCGCCATCGTCGTTCCCTATCTCTACAGCGAATTGAGGCCGCGCCATGACAAGTAAGACCATGCTGCGCCTCGGGCTGTACCTGATCCTGATCCTGTTTGCCCTGTTCTACCTGATGCCGCTGTTCGTCATGCTGACGACCTCGCTGAAAAGCCTCGAGGAGATCCGGACCGGCAGCCTGCTGTCCCTGCCCCGCGACATCACCTTCGCCCCCTGGGCCGAAGCCTGGTCCACCGCCTGTGCCGGCACCCAGTGCGAGGGCCTGCGCCCGTTCTTCTGGAACAGCGTCCTGATGGCCGTCCCGGCAGTCGCCATTTCCACGGTGGTGGGCGCGCTGAACGGCTATGTCTTCGCGCAGTGGCGCTTCCGCGGCGCGAACCTGTTCTTCGCGATGATCCTGTTCGGCTGCTTCATCCCCTTTCAGGTCGTGCTGCTGCCGATGGCGCAGATGCTGGGCCTGATGGGGCTGGCGGGCACCATTCCCGGGCTGATCTTCGTCCACGTGATCTATGGCCTGGGCTTCACCACCCTGTTCTTCCGCAACTACTATGTCACCATTCCCCAGGAACTGGTGCGGGCGGCTAAGGTCGACGGGGCGGGGTTCTTCCGCATCTTCTGGTCGATCTTCCTGCCGATCTCTCTGCCGATCATCACCGTGTCGGTCATCTGGCAGTTCACGCAGATCTGGAACGACTTCCTCTTCGGCGTCAGCTTCAGCGGGGCCGGGTCGCAGCCCGTGACCGTCGCGCTGAACAACATCGTCAACTCCACCACCGGCGTCAAAGCCTACAACGTGGACATGGCCGCGGCGATCATCGCAGCCCTTCCCACGCTGCTGGTCTATGTCGTCGCCGGAAAATACTTCATTCGCGGCCTGACCGCCGGTTCCGTGAAAGGGTGATCCCATGCCGATCCTCGAAATCGACCACCTGCAGAAATCCTATGGCGAAACCCATATCCTGCACGACATCAACATCAGCATCGACGAGGGTGATTTCCTTGTGCTGGTCGGGCCTTCGGGCTGCGGCAAGTCCACGCTGCTGAACTGCATCGCGGGGCTGGAACCGATCAGCGGCGGCGACATCAGCATCGCGGGGCGCAACGTGACCGGCGTTTCCCCCAAGGACCGCGACATCGCCATGGTGTTCCAGTCCTATGCGCTCTACCCGACAATGTCGGTCGCCAAGAACATCACCTTCGGCATGAAGGTGCGCGGCGTCGACAAGCCGACCCAGGAAAAGAAGCTGGCGCAGGTCGCCAGCCAGTTGCAGATCGAGCCGCTGCTGCACCGCAAGCCCGGCCAGCTGTCGGGCGGCCAGCGCCAGCGCGTTGCCATGGGCCGCGCCCTGGTGCGCGATCCCAAGCTGTTCCTGTTCGACGAACCGCTGTCGAACCTTGATGCCAAGCTGCGTGTCAGCATGCGGACCGAGATCAAGAAGCTGCATCAGGACCTGAACGCGTCGATCGTCTATGTCACCCATGACCAGATCGAGGCGATGACGCTGGCCACCAAGATTGTCGTCATGAAGGGCGGCGTGATCCAGCAGATCGGCACGCCGGCGGAAATCTACAACCGTCCGGCCAACATGTTCGTAGCCGACTTCATGGGCAGCCCGGCGATGAACCTGATCCCGGCCAAGGTCCGCGCCGAGGACGGCCAGACCCGCATCCAGATCGAGCGTCCGGGCATGGAGCCGCTGGTCATCACCGATCCGGTCGCGCGCAACCTGCCTGCCGACATCATCCTGGGCGTCCGCCCCGAGGACATCCACGAGGCCACGGGCAACGCTCACCTGCCCGGCACCGCCCATGGCGCGGGCGGCGACGTCATGATCGACATTGTCGAACCGGCCGGTGCCGACACCTTCGCGGTGGCGCAGCTGGGCGGCAAGGCCGTGACGGCCCGTCTGCGGGCGGAAAGCGCCGTCAAGGCGCGCCAGGCCTTCCCGCTGGCATTCGACCTCTCGAAAGTGTCGTATTTCTCGCCTAAGGATGGCGAAAGGCTGAACTGACGGGGGTGTGACGGCGATGGCTATGCTTTTGGGCGATGTGGGCGGGACCAATGCGCGGCTGGCGATCGCCCGCAACGGGACCATCGATGCGGCGACGGTCACCCGGTTCCGGGGCGACGATTTCGCCAGCTTCGACGATGTGGTGCGCCAGTTCATGGCCGAACAGCACCAGCCGCACGTCTCCTCGATGTGCATCGCCGTTGCCGGTCCGGTCAGCGGGGGTCGGGCCAACCTGACCAACCGCGACTGGTCCTTTGACGAAACCAATCTGGCGCGCCTGACCGATGCCGATCATGTGCGCCTGATCAACGACCTGACCGCGCTTGGCTATGCCACGCCGGTCCTGTCGGGCGACGGCGTCAGCCTGCTGCGTCCCGCGCCTGCCGAACGGGCCCGCAACGGCCAGTCGCTGGTCGTGGGCCTGGGCACCGGCTTCAACGTCTGCGCGGTGCGCGTGCTGCCCGGCGGCGCCATCACCGCGCTTGAGGCCGAAGAGGGCCATACCCACCTGCCGGCCAACATCATGGCCATGCTGGTGGACCGCGTCGGTGCCAATGCCGCCGCGGGCTTCTTTTCGACCGAGGAGACCTTTGCCGGGCGCGGGTTGTCGCGTCTGCACGCCGCCATGACCGGCACCGACCCCGTTCGCAGCGAGGACATCGCCGCCGCGATGGAGACAGGCGATCCGGATGCCATCGCGACCTATGATTTCTTTACCGAACTGGTGGGCCTGCTGTGCCGCGAGCTGTCGCTGCGCTTCATGCCGCTGGAAGGCCTGTTCCTGGCAGGCAGCGTCGGGCGCAGCATCGCCGACCGGATGGAGCTGTTCACCCCCGCCTTCCTGTCGCAGACGCATATGGGTCACATTCCCGCGAACACGCCCGTCATGCTGATCCGCGACGACATGGCCGCCCTTCACGGTTGCCTGTCCGCCCTTGGCTGAATCCCGCTGTCCTGAATAAAGGTTAACGCCCGACCCCCGATTTTCCTCAAGTACCAGTGGATTTCGGGGGGCGATCCTGTTTGAATTGCCCCAAGCAAGAAAAACAGGGCAGGCGCGATGCGGGCATATCTTAGGGCAGTTCTGGTGGCTTCGACGGCGCTTGTCGGCGCGGGGGCGGCCTTGGGGCAATCGTCATCCCCCTTCTCGGGTCTTTTCGGGCGCGACAGCCAAGCCGACGGGCCGGTCGCGCTGGATATCCGGGTGGCGGGCAACGAAGAGGGGCTGGACGACAAGATCCGCTCGACATCGCTGGTGGCGGGTGCCCTGAGAGAGGACCGGACCACCGGCCAGGACGTGCTGGCCGCCGCGCGCGGCGATTACGCCCGCATCCTGGGCCTTCTTTATGACGAGGGCTATTACGACGGGGCCGTGAACATCCTTCTGGACGGGGTCGAGGCATCCGAGGTGGCGCCGCTGGACGCCCCCGAAGTGGTGCGTCAGGTGACCGTCAACGTGGACCCTGGCCGGATCTTCCGGTTTTCGCGCGCCCAGATCGCCCCCGTCGCCCCCGGGTCCGAGATCCCGTCCGATTATGCGGTCAACGAGGTTGCAGGCACCGGCACCATGCGCAGCGCCGCCCTGGCCGGGGTGGAAGGCTGGCGCAATTACGGCCACGCAAAGGCCGATGTCGGCGCCCAGGAGATCACCGCCGATCACGACACCCGCCGCGTGGACAGCCGCATCGCGCTGGAACCTGGACCCGCCGTCAGCTTTGGCCGGATGAGCGTCGCGGGCAACAGCCGCCTGAACGAACGCCGCCTGCGCAAGATCGCGGGCTTTCCCGAAGGCCAGCGCTTCGACCCCGAGGAACTGGACACCGTCCGCAAGCGCCTGCGCCGCAGCGGCGTCTTTTCCGCCATCACCCTGCAGGAAGCCGAGGTCCTGAACGCCGACAATTCCATGGATGTGGACCTGACGGTGGTGGAGCAGAAGCCCCGCCGCATCGGCGCGGGCTTCGAGATTTCGAACACCGACGGGGTGCTGGTGTCGGCCTATTGGATGCATCGCAACCTGCTGGGCGGCGGCGAACGCCTGCGGGTGGATGCCAAGGTCAAGGATATCGGGTCCCAGACCAGCGAACGCGACGACGAGGTGACGATCCGCCTTGACCGTCCCGCCACCCTGACCCCCGACACCACCGCCTTCGTCGAACTGGAAACCGCCCGCATGCGCGAGGAGGATTACGACGAGGATCGCGCCAGCATCGGCATTGGTCTGGAACACATCTTCAACGACCAGCTGACCGCCGATACCGAGCTGGAATACCAGTATTCCCGCGTCTTCGATGCCAATGGCCAGACTGATTTCAAGGTGCTTGCCCTGCCAAGCGAAATCATCTGGGACAAGCGCGAGGAACCCAACAACGCCAAGCGCGGCTTCTATCTGTCGGGCGACCTGACCCCCTTCGTGGGCTTTGGCGATACCGGGTCGGGCGCGCAGCTGCTGGGCGAGGGGCGGGTCTTCCGGTCCTTCGGGACCGACGACAAGTTCACGCTGGCCGGACGCGCCCGCGCCGGCACCATCCTTGGCAGCGAGATCGCCGAGACGCCGCGCAACTATCTGTTCTTTTCGGGCGGCGGCGGCACGGTGCGCGGCCATCCCTATCAGGAACTGGGCGTCAACGCGATCGAGGGCCCCGAGGGCGGCGCCATCAAGACTGGCGGCATGAGCGTGGCGAACGCCACCGCCGAGATCCGCTTCCAGGTGCGCGAAAAGATCGGGCTGGTGACCTTCTACGACTATGGCCAGGTCTGGACCGACGGCAGCTTCGGCGGCGACAGCGGCAGCCATTCGGGCGCAGGCGTCGGGGTGCGTTACGATACGCCGGTCGGTCCCCTGCGCTTTGACATCGCAGCTCCGGTCAGCGGGGACGACGACAACGGCGTTCAATTCTATCTTGGACTGGGGCAGGCATTCTGATGCGCAAATTCTTCATCCTGGCCTTTGCCATCCTGTTTCCAGTCGCCGTCATGGCCCAGAGCGTCGCCGAAATCTCCAGCGAGGTGGATGACGACAAGGGGTTCCTGACCAACCTTCTGGAAAAGAATCTGTCGGGCGAGGGCCGTCAGGTCCAGATCGACGGTTTCGAGGGGGCGCTGTCCTCTCGCGCGACCTTCCGCGAGATCCGCATCCTGGACAATGAAGGGGCATGGCTGACCCTGCGGAACGGTGCCATCCAGTGGAATCGTTCGGCCCTGCTGCGCCGCCGGGTCGAGATCGCCGAGCTGTCGGCCGAGCAGATCCTGCTGCCGCGCCTGCCCCAGGGCGGCGAGGCCGACGTGCAGGCCGAGGCTCCGGTCTTTGCCCTGCCCGAATTGCCGGTGTCCCTGAACATCGAGAAGATCCAGGCGGACCGGGTCGAGCTGGGGGAACCCGTGATCGGCGTCGAGGGGGCCTTGCGCATCGCGGGCGGCCTGTCCCTGGAGGGCGGCGAGGGCAAGGCCCAGTTGACCATCGACCGGCTGGACGGACCGCGCGGGGAATTCGTGCTGGATGCGGGCTATTCGAACGAAACGCAGGTTCTCAGCCTGAACCTGGCCTTGGATGAGGCCCGTGACGGCATCCTGGTCAATCTGGCCAATATCCATGACCGTCCGGCCGTCACCGCCCAGATCAGCGGCGAGGGCGAGATTCGCAATTTCGCCGCCGATATCCGGCTGGCGACGGATGGCACGCAGCGCATCACCGGCCGTGTCAGCGCCAATGGCGAGGAACGCCAAGGCGCGCCGGGCACCGCCTTTCGGTTCCAGCTGGGCGGCGATGTGGCCACCCTGCTGGCCCCTCAGAACCGCGCCTTCTTCGGCAAGGAAACCCAGCTGCTGGCCGAGGGCTGGCGCGCCGAGACCGGGCGCCTTGAGATCCCCACCCTGGATATCAGCACCGAGGCGCTGCGCGTGCAGGGCAACCTGTCCACCAATGACCAGTCCGCCCCCCAGACCGCGCAGCTGATGATGATGCTGGGCCGGGATGCGGATGCCGAACAGATCCCCGTGCAGATGCCCTTTGCCGGTCCCGATGCCACGGTCGAAAGCGGACGCCTGACATTGGATTACGACGCGGCCGAAGGCCAAGGATGGGTTCTGGAAGGGCGCGTCGGCGCCTTGGACACGGGCCAGGTTCAACTGGGCGCGGTCGACCTGACCGGCAAGGGGGCGGTCATCCTGACCGATGGCGCCCTGTCCGAGGTCACCGGCGCGCTGGATTTCGCGGCCCGCAACCTGGGCTTCGACGATGCCGGCCTGGCTGCGGCCATCGGCCGCCAGATCGAGGGCGAGGCCGATTTCAACTTTACCCCCGGCAATGCCATCGACATTTCGGATGTGCGGATCGACGGGGCGGATTACGGGCTGGGGGGCAACTTCCTCGTCTCGGGCCTGTCCAGCGGCATCACGCTGTCGGTCGATGCCGATGCCCGCTATGACGATCTTGCGCGCCTGTCGACGCTGGCCGACCGGCCCATGTCGGGCCAGGCCGATGCCAGCGTGCTGGGCTATTACACGCTGCTGAACCAAAGCTTCGACATCGATGCGCAGGTGGTCGGCAATGACATCGCCGTGGACGTGCCGCAGGCCGATCGCCTGCTGGAGGGGCGGTCCACCATCGACCTGAAGGCGCGCCGCGACGAGGTCGGGATCGAAATCGAGGATCTCACCGTCAACGCCAAGCGCCTGACCGCAACCGCCCAGGGCCTTGTCAGCAGCCTGTCCAGCGATCTGACGGCGCAGATCTCGATGCCGTCGCTGGCGGATGCCGACCCCTCCTATGGCGGGTCGCTGGAGGCCGAGGCCCAGCTGAACGGCCCCCAGGGGCAGCGCCGCCTGACCGTCAGCGGCCTGGCCGAGGATCTGCGGATCGGGATCGAGGCATTGGACAACGCCCTGTCGGGCAAGACCAACCTGACCGCCATCGCCGCCGAGACCGAGGCCGGCTATCAGCTGGAGACCTTCCAGCTGTCCAACCCCCAGCTGAGCGCCGAGGCCGAAGGCAGCTTCGCCCAAGGCGCGCTGGACGCGGTCGCGAATTTCGAGCTGGTGGATCTGTCCGCCATCAAGCCGGAATGGTCCGGCAACTTCACGGCCCAAGCCACTCTTGGCGAAGACGACGGCACGCGGCGCATCGCCGTCACCGGGACCGGCCAGAACCTGTCGCTTGGTCAGTCGGGCGTCGATGGCGCCCTGACCGGTACGACGCAGCTGGCGGTTCGGGCGACCGAAAAGGATGGCGTGGTCACCATCGAGGACGGCAGGCTGGAAAACGACCAGATGTCGGCCGATCTGCAGGGCACCTATGGCGAGGGCGTCACCGATATCAGCGGCAATGTCGATGTCGCGACGCTGGCACCCTTCGGGCCGGGCTGGCGCGGGTCGCTGACGGCCCAAGGCAGCTTCCAAGAGGCCGGCGACGGCATTCGCCGGCTGGACCTGACCGGAACCGGGCGCGATCTGTCCTTCGGCCAGGCGCAGGTCGATGGCGCCCTTGCGGGCGAGACGCGTCTGGCCGTCACGGGCACCGAACAGGACGGCATCTTCACCATCCAGAACGCCCAGATCGAAAACCCCCGCCTGACCGCCGAAGCGACGGGGCAGGTCGGGGCGGGCGCGACCGATGTCACGGCGCAGGTGAATGCCAGCGATCTGCGCTTTGTGGGCAATGGCATCCGCGGGGCGGTCACCGCCGATGCGCGGATCACCGATGACGGCACCACGCGCCGGGTGACGGCCAATGGCGCGGCCAACGGGCTGGCCATCGGACAGCCCCAGATCGACCCTGTGCTGGCAGGCACAACCCGTTTCGACCTGGTGGCCAGCATGGATGGCGAAGGGCTGTCGGTTCAGCGGTTGGATGTGGAAAACCCGCAGCTGCGGGTGAATGCCGACGGGTCGCCAGCCCAAGGCATCAATCTGGATGCGCGGCTGGCCAATCTGGGGCTGATCGTCCCGGAATTTCCGGGACCCGTAACCGTGGCGGGAACGCTGCGCGAAGAAGGCGCAGACGTGACCATGGACCTGCGCGCCACGGCACCGGGCGATGCCGATCTGCGCATTGCAGGTCGCGCAGCGCGGGACGGGTCGGACATGGATATCGCCATCACCGGCAGCGCGGATTCCGCCCTTGCCAACAGCAGCCTCAGGACGCGCAGCGTCTCGGGTCCGTTGGCGATCGATCTGCGGATTAACGGGCAACCCTCGTTGCAGGCGCTGACCGGGCAGGTGCGGTTGCAGAACGGCCAGATGGCCGATCCGGGGCTGGGCCTGCGGCTGGACGGGATCAATGTCACTGCCGATTTCAACAACGGGCGGATCAACGTCGATGGCGTGTCGAACGTGTCGGCGGGGGGCGGCTTGTCGCTGCGCGGTCCGGTCGATCTGACGAACCGCACCGTCGATATCGCCATCGGCCTGAACGACGTGGTCCTGCGCGACCCGAACCTCTATCAGACCCGCCTGTCGGGCAACATGCGGATCGCGGGGTCGATGACGGCCGGACCGCTGGTGTCGGGCCGCATCGATCTGGGCGAAACCGAGATCCGCATCCCCTCGACCGGGCTGGGCGGGGCAAAGGCCATCCCAGACATCACCCATGTCGGCAGCCAGCGCCCCCCCGTGCGGGCGACGCGCGCCCGCGCCGGTCTTGAGGGTTATCCCAGCCAGGCCGCCCGTGATGCGGGTCTGGCCGGTCCGCCCGCCACGCCGCCCGCCAATCCGCCGCGCCTGGATCTGGTGATCAATGCGCCGAACCGGGTCTTCATCCGCGGCCGGGGGGTGGATGCCGAACTGGGCGGCGGCTTCCAGATCACCGGCACGCCGCGCAACGTGATCCCGATCGGCAACCTGGAACTGATCCGGGGCCGCGTCGATCTGCTGGGCAACCGGTTCGATCTGACCGAGGGCCTGGTCGAATTGCAGGGCAGCCTGATCCCCGTCATCCGTCTGGTTGCGGAAACCGAGCGGGACAGCATCACCACCCGCATCATCATCGACGGAGAGGTTCGCGACCCCGAGATCACCTTCGAATCCTCGCCCGAGCTGCCCCAGGAGGAGGTCCTGTCGCAGCTGCTGTTCGGTCGCGGGTTGGACAGCATCAGCCCGCTGCAGGCGGCGCAGCTGGCCAATGCCATCGCAGTTCTGGCGGGCCGGGGCGGCGATGGGATCATCGCCAACCTGCGCGAAAGCGCGGGGCTGGACGATCTGGACCTGACGACGGACGATGACGGCAACGTGCAGCTGCGCGCGGGCCGCTATCTGTCGGAAAACGTCTATACCGACGTGTCGATCGGCGAGGGGGGCAAGACATCGATCAACCTGAATCTGGACATCACCAAATCCCTGCGGGCGCGAGGATCGGTGGGCAGCGACGGGTCATCCTCGCTTGGGGTGTTCTACGAACGCGATTACTGAGGCCGTTCCCAACCATGCAAAAGGCCCGCAACATTGCGTTGCGGGCCTTTTGCATGGTGCGCCTGTCCTCAGCGGGCGGCGACGGCGTCCTGCAGCTCGGGATCGCCCTGCCCCAGGTTCAACGGCTGGCCCGACCCGACCCGGAACCGCAGCATCCGGCGTCCCCCCGTCAACGGGCTGACCGTCCAGCCCAGCAGCTGCCCCTGGGGACCGGCCATGGCGCCGCTGACCTCTGACCGGCCATCGGGCGTCAGCAGCGCCTCGCGCAGGGCGACGAAACCCGGTCCCATCGTGCCGCCATCGTTCCATGACAGCATCGCCTCGGAGAGGGTCGTGGCGGGGCGTTGCCACAGGTCGCGATAGACCTGATTGTCCAGCAGCAGCTTGCCATCGGGGGCAAAGACCGCCAGCGCGTCGTCCAGCGCGTCCAGCACATGCGAGCCCAGCAACAGGTCGGCCCGGAACTTGCGCGTCAGCGACATTTCCGAGGTGATGTTTTCAAAGAGGAACGCCACCGCGCCATCGGGATGGGGACGGCCCGTCACGCGATAGGTCTGGCCACCCGGCAGGGACCACGTTTCGACATGGTGGCCATGGGCGGCGGCGCTTTCCAGATTGGCCATGTGCTGGCGCCAGCTGCGATAATCCTTGGGTTCGGGGACCATGCGCTGTTCGCGAAGCTGATCCAGGAAATCGAACAGCGTCGGACGGGCGGTCAGAAAGCCGGTGGGCAGGCGCGTCAGGTCGATCAGAGACGGGTTGAACAGTTGCAGCTTGCGGCTTTGGTCAAAGATCGCAAGGCCGATGGGAAGATCGGCAAAGGTCTTGGTCAGGGTCTGGACGAATTCGCGCAGTGACCGTTCGGCACGCACCGCCGCATCGGCGGGCAGGGCGAACATCATCAGCTGATCCCCCAGGCGGTGGCTGTGGCAATCGTACCAGGACACGATGCCCTTGTCCTCCAGCGCGGCGCGGCGGGTGCCGCGGCCAGCGCCCGGAACGGGGCGCGGGGTGTCCAGCAGCTTGGGCAGGGGCCAGCCTAGCGCGCCTTCGCTGCGCGCCTCGGCCCGGCGCAGATAGGCGGCGTTGGCCCAGGTCACGCGGTCATCCTGATCCAGGCGCCAGACCAGCATCGGCGTCTGGTCCAGGGCGCCGCGCAGCAGGTGCAGCTCCTCCTCCAGCGCCTGGAGGGACATGGAATCGACCACGGTGCCGCAATGCTGGGACTGGGGGTCGGTGATGGTGACGCGCCACATGTGATCGCCCAGATCCTCGGCCAGAAGCCGCAGGGTGGCGCTGCCGTGGCCGTGCTGGCCCAGCAGTTCGATCCGGCCCTGATGGGGCAACTGGGCCAGCCGTTCGGCCGCATGGCCAAAGCGCGGCCCGACCCATTGCATCAGGCGCAGCCAGTCGTCATCCGGGACGGCCACGCGGTCCAGAAGCGCTCGCGCGGGGGGAGTCGCATCCACAAGGGTGTTGTGGCGGAACAGGAACACCACCGGCTGCACCTGACCGTCAAGCGCGGCTGCGGTCCGGGACGACCTGCCCTGCCCCGGTACGGGCCGGTATCGGTCCCAGAGCCGGATCAGGCCCACCGCCAGCAGGACCGAAACCGTCCCGCAGAAAAGCGCCGTCAGCACCAGTTGCGTCCCTTGCATATCCACAAAAACCATCCCCTTTCATGTCGATCCGAGCATAGGACAGGCGTGCTTAACAAGCTGTTAAGATGCTCACGTGGCGATGGAGGGATTCTGGGACAGGGCGGCGCGATCCTCGGACCGGATGCGGTCCAGCGGCCAGCGCACCGAAACGATCGCGCCGGGGCCGCCGTTGGCGAAGGTCAGCCGGGCACCGGACCGCTCCAGCAGGGTCTTGGCGATGAACAGGCCCAATCCCATCCCCTCATAGCTGCCGCGCTGAACCTCGGAGCGGCGGCTGAGATAGGGGTCCCCGATCCGCGACAGCAGATGCGGCGGATAGCCGGGTCCGTCGTCGCGCACCGTCACCGTCAGCGCGTTCGGCGTCACCTGTGTTTCGATGACTACCCGGCTTTCGGCGAAATCGACGGCGTTCTGAATCAGGTTGCGCAGGGCGTGGATGATGGCGGGGTCACGCCGGATGACGGGACCCTCGGCCAGGATCTCGATGATGGGGCCGCGATCGGCATGGGGGCTTGCGGCATCCTCCAGCACGGCGCGCAGGGGGGCCGCGCGCATATGCAGGTCGTCCTTGCCCGCCTGCCCCATGCTGCGCAGGATCCGGGCGCAGCGGTCGGCGGATTCGCGCAGGGCGATGGCATCAGCATGCAGGTCCGGGTCGTCCTGCAATTCGTCGGCCAGTTCCCCCGCGATCAGCTTGATGGTGGCCAAAGGCGTGCCCATTTCATGGGCGGCGGCGGCCACGACACCGCCCAGATGTTGCAGGCGCTGTTCGCGCGACAGGGCCATCTGCGTGGCAAAGAGCGCGTTCGACGTGTCCGACAGCTCTGCCGTGACCCGATGGGCATAGCCCGCGAAGAACACCACGCCGATCACCAGCGCGACCCAGTGGCCCAGCTGCAGGATCGGCTCCATCCGCAGGATATCGCCATCAGGTTCGCGCAGGGACAGGCCGAAGACCGCCGCGATCGAGATCAGCGCCACCGTCGCCAGCCCAAGCGCCATCACCTGCCGCCCGTTCAGCGATGCGGCAGCAATGGTCACCGGCGCCAGCACCAGCAGCGCGAAGGGATTGGCCATGCCCCCCGTCAGCGCCATCAGCGCCGAGATCTGCACCAGGTCGAAGCTGAGCTGCAGCACCGCGCGGCGCGGCGAGGTCCGCTTGGCCGGGCGCAGGAACAGCCACAGGTTCATCGTGATCGAGGTGGCGATCAGCGCGATCACCGGCGCCTTGACGAACCCCACCCCCATGCACCACGCCACGATCACTGCCGCCATCTGTCCGCCGATGGCGAACCAGCGCAGCAGCACCAGCGTGCGCATGCGGATCGGCTCGGCCATCGGGGCCTCGGCCATGGTCATCTGGAAGTCGGATCGGTCATCGGCAGGGGACGTGTCGGTCATCATCGGCCTTTGCTGCGACGTCACATGCCTTGATAGACGGGGCACGATAGGCGATCAATGCGCGGATTTGACGCCCATCGAACAGGAGACCCCCGCATGGTCGACCGCAAAATTCTGCTGATCGGATCGGCAGCGACGCTTGCCGTGCTGGTCGCCGGCACGGTCTTTCTGACCCAGGGACGCAGCGGCGACGCGTTCGCGCAATGCACCAACAGCGCGGTATCGGGGGGGATGGAGAGTTTCGGCACCGATTTCACCCTGACCCGCGATGACGGCGAACGGGTGACGGCGGCCGATGTCTTTACCAAACCGTCGCTGCTTTATTTCGGCTATACCTTCTGTCCCGACATCTGCCCGCTGGACAGCGCGCGCAATGCGGATGCCGCCGAATTGCTGCGCCAGCAGGGAATGGACGTCCAGAGCGTCTTCGTCACCGTCGATCCCGCGCGCGACACGCCCCAAGTGCTGGCCGATTATACCGACATGTTCTCGGACCAGATGATCGGCCTGACCGGATCGGAGGATGAGATCGCGGCAGTGAACAAGGGATGGCGCAATTATTTCAAGCTGCAGAACGAGGAAGACCCGGAATATTATCTAGTCGATCACATGACCAATACTTATCTGGTCATGCCCGGAAACCAGACCGTCGAATTCTTCAACCGCGATGCGCCTGCCGAAGATGTCGCCGACAGCGTGGGTTGTTTCGTCAAGGCCGCCAGCTAAGGCAAATTGTCACATATCTTTGAAAATGGATGATTCAGCATCCATTTAAATGATCGGATGAACAAAGGGTAATCAGGGTGGAAAACATGAACGCGCAGATCGGTCCCGACCCGTCGCTGTTGCTGGTCGATGATGACGAAATATTCCTGACCCGCCTTGCCCGCGCCATGGAAAAGCGGGGTTTCCAGGCGGAAACCTCGTTGACGGTGGCCAGCGCGCTGAACCAGATCCGCAAGAAGGCGCCTGCCTATGCCGTGGTCGACCTGCGGCTGGAGGACGGAAACGGGCTGGATGTCGTTGAGGCGCTGCGTGAAAAGCGCCCTGATGCCCGGATCATCGTCCTGACGGGATATGGCGCGATCGCCACGGCGGTGGCGGCGGTCAAGATGGGCGCGACGGATTATCTGGCAAAGCCCGCCGATGCCAATGACGTCACCTCGGCCCTGCTGTCATCGGCCGAATTGTTGCCGCCCCCGCCGGAAAATCCGATGTCGGCGGATCGCGTCCGTTGGGAGCATATTCAGCGGGTTTACGAACAATGCGATCGAAATGTCAGCGAAACCGCACGCCGGCTTCATATGCATCGCCGGACATTGCAGCGGATTCTTGCCAAAAGAGGCCCACGATAAATATTTGTGTATTCTGATCTAAAGGATATATTGAATTCATTTCTTTTCAGGGTATATCAAAGACAATAATGCAACCCGGAAAAGAAAAAGCAGACAAATGAGCATTGATTTCGATAAGATGTCCCTGAAGGAAATGCGTGAATTGCGGACCCGTCTGGATCGTGCAATCAATTCCTACGAGGATCGCAAAAGGCGCGAAGCGCTGCAGGCGATCGAGGAAGCTGCCAAGGAACACGGGTTCAATCTGGCTGAACTGACCGGGAGCAAACCGCGTCGTGCGGGCACCGTCGCGCCGAAATATGCCAATCCCCAGGATCCGACGATGACCTGGACGGGTCGCGGTCGCAAGCCGCGTTGGGTTCAGGAAAACCTGGCTGAAGGCAAGGAACTGGACGACCTGCTGATCTGATCGGTTACGATCTGTCGAAGTTGCAAAGGGGGGGCATTGCCCCCCTTTTTCAATGGCCGCGATCCATCAGCGCGATCAGTTCGGCAAAGCGCGCCAGATAGGCTGCGCGGGTCTCTGCGGGTGGACGCAGCGTGATCTGCCAGTCCTGCGGCGCGGTCAGGGCGGGCACGGGAAACAGGCGGCGGGCTTCGGTATCGGCAAAGCCCGCGATGGTCGTCGCCTCCAGCCGCGCCGAAATCCGGTCCGCCATCTTGATTCGTTTCTTGACCAGTGCCGGCAGCACCGCAGGCAGCCCGAAACGGCGGTGGATGGCCGAGGCCAGCCGTTCATCCATCATCCCGTATTCCTGCCCCAAGGCCGATTTCACCGGCGAGATCATGTCCCCGATGACATATTCGGGTGCGTCATGCAGCAGGGCAGCCAGACGCCAGCAGGCCTCGGAATCGGGATGGGCATGGCTGAAGATGCGCTCAACCAGCAGCGAATGTTCGGCCACGGAATAAGGCCAGTCGCCGCGCGTCTGGCCATTCCAGCGCGCCACGAAGGCCAGCCCGTGGGCGATGTCCTCGATCTCGATGTCGAAGGGCGTGGGGTCCAGCAGGTCAAGCCTGCGGCCTGACAGCATCCGCTGCCAGGCGCGCTTGGGCCGGGAGGCCATCGGGTCTTACGACAGGCGCTGGTCGGCGGGCGCCTGCTGGTTCTGCTGGGCGCGACGTGCCAGTTCCTGGCGGTACAGCGCCACGAAATCGACCGGGTCCATGTTGAAGGCGGGGAAACCGCCGTCGCGGGTCAGGTCGGACACGATGCGGCGCACGAAGGGGAACAGCATGCGCGGGCATTCGATCATCAGGAAGGCATGCAGCTGATCCTCGGGCACGCCCTCGATCTGGAAGACCCCGCCGTAATCCAGTTCGGCCAGGAACAGCGTGCTGCCCTCGGTCTTGTTGGTTGATGTGACGCGATACTTGGTGATGACCTCGAACTGGTTGTCCGCACCGCGCTTGCGGGCGTCCAGGCTGACCTGGACCGAGATCTCGGGCTGGACGTCACCCGAGGGCGCGCCTTTCTGGGCCACCATGTTCTCGAACGACAGGTCGCGGACGAATTGGGCCAGGATCCGCATGCTGGGCGGCTGCTGGGGTTGCGGTTTCGCCTCGGCGCCGTTCTGTGTGGTCTCGTCGGACATGGTCTTCCCTCACCTTATTTCATCGTCTTGCGACGCTTCTATCAGGCAGGTTACCTGCCCTCAATGGCGCGTCCAGCCCGATTTGCCCGGTGGGTTCAGTTCCGGTGCGTCGATGCCCTGATCGTCGCGATCGGGATCGGCGACGGTGAATTCGCCGTCGATGGTTCCATCATCTGGTCGGGCACCAGGACCGGCACCCGGATGTGCGCGACTGGGGTGGGATCCGAATTGGCCGCCCATCTGCGTCACGGTGACACGGCTGGCGACACGCTTCATGACCCCGTCGCGGAATTTCGGGATCAGCAGCAACAGGCCAAGCGTGTCGGTGAAAAAGCCAGGTGTCAGCAGCAGCATGCCCGCCACCAAGATCATCACGCCATGGGCCAGAGGACGCGTCGGATCGCGCATTTCCCCGAAGCTGGACTGGATTTCCCGCCAGGCCTGGGCGCCTTGGCTGCGCATCAGGCTGGTCCCGATGATGGCGGTCAGCACGACGATGGCCAGGGTGGGCCACAGCCCGATCAGCCCGTCCACCTGGATGAACAAGGCGATCTCGATGATGGGGACGGCAAGAAACAGCCAGAACAGCCGCATGGATTTTCCCTTCCTTTCGGCGCACAAACTGGACTTGCGCCTGTGCGGTCCCTACATAATGTCCTGACCGCCATTTACAAATAAACGTTTCGTCCCCGAGGTTGCCTGCATGTCCAACCCCCTTCTCCAGCTGCTTGTCCTTGCCGGCATCGCGATCTTCCTGATCCTGCGGCTGCGAAACGTCCTGGGCACCCGCGACGGGTTCGAGCCCCCGAAGGTCGAAAGGCCAGCGACCGGTCCCTCCAAGTTCGAGGTGATAGAGGGTTCCGCCGATCAGGTGGATCATGACATCCAGGATCATGCCGAACCGGGAACCCCCGCCGCACAGGCCTTGGCCGCGATGAAGCGGGTCGAGCCCGATTTCGGCGTGCGCGATTTCCTTGGTGGCTCGCGCCAAGCCTATGAGATGATCCTGATGGCCTTCGAACGCGGAGACCTGTCCGAAGTCCGCCCCTTCCTGTCAGAGCCCGTGGCCGAGGCGTTCCAGTCGGTCATCGACCAGCGCACCGCACAGGGCCAGACGGTCGAGGCGCAGTTCCTGGGTACCCGCGACACCGCACTGGCATCGGCCGAATTCGACCAGGCGACCGGCATGGCCGAAATCACCGTCCGTTTCGTGGGGGAACTGATTGCCGCGACGCGCGATGCCGACGGCAATGTGATCGAGGGCGACCCCAAGGTGGCGCGCAAGCAGAAGGATCTGTGGACCTTTGCCCGCCATATGGGCGAAGCGGATCCCAACTGGCAGCTTGTCGCGACTGGCTGATGCGACGCCGCAAGGGGCTGACGCCCGAAGACAGGGAAATCTGGTCGCTTGTGGCCCGCTCCGCCACACCCATGCATCAACGGCCCTTGCGGCCGCTGGCCCCTGAGGATGACCCTTCGGCCAAACCCCAGACATCGCTGACGCCCCCCAAGGCACAGCCCCTGCCCCGGTTTCGCCTTGGCCAATCGGCACCGACCCCCGCCCCGCGCATGCCCAAGCCCTCATCGCCCGCCGAACGGCTGGCCGGGGCAGAATTGCGCATGGATGCCAAGACCCACCGCAAGATGAGCCAAGGCAAGCTGCGCCCCGAAGCGCGGCTGGACCTGCATGGCATGACCTTGGCGGCCGCCCAGCCCGAACTGATGCATTTCATCATGTCCTGCCATTCCGCGGGTCTGCGGCTGGTGCTGGTCATCACTGGCAAGGGGCGGGGCGATTACGGTCCGCTGCCTACGCGACCCGGCGCGCTGCGCCACCAGGTACCTTATTGGCTGCACAGCCCGCCCCTGTCGATGGTCGTGCAGCAGGTCAGCGCCGCCCATTATCGCCATGGTGGCGAAGGGGCCTATTATGTCTATCTGCGACGCGGCGTTTGAAGACCCCGAATTTCACGATCCGGACAAAAAAAACGCGCCCTTCTGGGCGCGTTTTTCTTAACCATCGCAGTTCCTGAGATCACAGCGCTCGGCTGGATTTTGGCCCTGCAAAATACCAGATGATGAAACCAATGACCGGCAGCACAAGGATCAGCAGAATCCACAAAACTTTCGCCTTGGTGCTGGTGTTTGTGTTGATTATCTGTGCGATCGCCCACACGTCCAGCACGAAGATGATGACACTGAATAACCAACCCATCTGAACCGTCCTTCGCTGCAGTCACCCACCAAACACCGTTTCTCGGGTCTGGTTCCCGATAATTTACAAAACGTAGCGCGAAAGGTCCGTTGATCGCGACAGGTCGCCCAGATGCTTTTCGACAAAGGCGTCGTCGACGCTGATCGTCTCTCCGCCACGGTCGGGCGCGTTGAAGGAAAGCTCCTCGAAGACGCGTTCGATCACGGTGTAAAGACGGCGTGCGCCGATGTTCTCGACCGATCCGTTGACCTCGGCGGCGATGCGCGCAAGGGCCGCGATGCCGTCATCGGTAAAGGTGACTGTCACCTGTTCGGTCGCCATCAGGGCGGTGTATTGCCGCGTCAGGGCATTGTCGGTCTCGGTCAGGATGCGCACGAAATCGGCCTCGGTCAGGGCGCGCAGCTCGACCCGGATGGGCAGGCGCCCCTGAAGTTCGGGCAGCAGGTCCGACGGCTTGGCGACGTGGAACGCCCCCGAGGCGATGAACAGGATGTGGTCGGTGCGCACGGCGCCATGCTTGGTGCTGACGGTCGTCCCCTCGATCAGCGGCAGCAGGTCGCGCTGCACGCCCTCGCGGCTGACATCGCCGCCGCGGCCTTCGGTCTTGGCGCAGACCTTGTCGATCTCGTCGATGAAGACGATGCCGCTTTCCTGGACGCTTTCCAGTGCGGCGGTCTTGATCGCCTCGTCGTCCAAGAGCTTGTCGGCCTCTTCGGCAATCAGCAGGTCATAGCTTTCGGCGACGGTGACCTTGCGGCGCACGCGGCGACCGCCGAAGGCCTTCATCAGCCCCGACAGGTCCATCATGCCGCCCATCTGCTGGCCGGGCTGGCCGGGCATCTCGATGCCGCCAAGCGGGTTCGAGTTGTCCTGCAGCTCCAGTTCGATGACGGTATCGTCCAGCTGACCGTTCTTCAGCTTGTCGCGGAACATCTGGCGGGTGCCGTCGCGGGCATCCTTGCCGGCCAGGGCCTCGATCACGCGATCCTCGGCGGCCTGACGGGCACCCGCCTTGACCTCCTCGCGCATGCGTTCGCGGGTGTCGATGACGGCGGCGTCAACCAGGTCGCGAATGATCTGTTCGACATCGCGCCCGACATAGCCGACTTCGGTGAACTTCGTTGCCTCGACCTTGATGAAGGGCGCATTGGCCAGCTTGGCCAGGCGGCGGCTGATCTCGGTCTTGCCGACGCCGGTCGGTCCGATCATCAGGATGTTCTTGGGGTAAACTTCGTCGCGCAGGTCATCGCCCAGCTGCTTGCGCCGCCAGCGGTTGCGCATGGCCACGGCCACGGCACGCTTGGCTTCTTGCTGTCCGATGATGAAACGGTCCAGCTCGGACACGATCTCGCGCGGGGTCAGGTCGCTCATGGGGGGAATCCTTTGTTGCCTTGGTCGAAACGGGTTTAGCTGTCCGCGATTTCGACGGTCAGGCGGCCGTTGGTATAGACGCAGATGTCGGATGCGATCGCCATCGCCTTGCGGGCCACGGCCTCGGCGTCCAGGTCGGTCTCCAGCAGACCGCGCGCGGCGGCGAGGGCAAAGTTCCCGCCCGAGCCGATGGCGGCCACGTCATGTTCGGGTTCCAGCACGTCGCCCGCCCCGGTCACGACCAAGAGGTCGATGCCGTCGGTGACGATCAGCATGGCTTCCAGGTTGCGCAGGTACTTGTCGGTGCGCCAATCCTTTGCCAGGTCGACGCAGGCGCGCTGCAACTGGCCGGGGACGGCCTCCAGCTTTTTCTCAAGCCGTTCCAGCAGGGTGAAGGCATCGGCGGTCGATCCGGCAAAGCCCACGATGACGTCGCGGCCACCAGGCGACAGGCGGCGGACCTTGCGGGCCGTGCCCTTCATCACCGTCGGTCCGACACTGACCTGACCGTCGCCGGCCACGACGACCTTGCCGCCGCGCCGCACCGCCAGGATGGTGGTGCCGTGCCAGCCGGGGAATTTGTCATCTGCCATGGGGCTCTGCTCCGAGAATATTTGCGTTGGACAGCAGATATGAAGCCCCTGCCCGGCTTGCAACCCGTTGATAATCACGCATTCGCGCCCTAGCGTCGCCGCCATGGACCGCGAAAAGCTGCTGACCGTCTATCTGCATCCGCCGATCCTGCAGACAGCGCAGGCGGGCAAGCTGGGCTTTCTGAACCGGATGACCGCGCTCTTGACCGCGCGCGGCTGGCAGGTCGGGATCGAGCGGTCCGGCAAGGCGGCGCGGGCCGCGGCCCACGCCCGTCCGGGCTTTGCGCTGTTCAACATGGAAAAGCCCACGCATGACCGGGCGCTGACCTTCCGGCTGGCCTATCACTATCCCTTCTGGCGGCTGGAACCCTTGGCCGAACGCTGGCGCTGGCCCGTGGCGCTGGCCCCGTTCGAGGCGGCGGACATCGACCATGCCCGCGCCCGCGATTTCGCGCGTGCCCTGCGCGACCGCGTTCTGCCCGGTCCGCCGCCCGTCCGGGGCGATCACGTCCTGATCCCGCTGCAGGGGCATATCCGGCGCCAGCGCAGCTTTCAGGCGGCCAGCCCTTTGCAGATGGTCCGCGATGTCGCCGCCACCGGCCGCCCCTGCTTTGCGACCCTGCACCCCAAGGAGGTCTATGACGATGAGGACCGCGCCGCGTTGCACGACATCGCCGCCCGTCATCCCAACCTGACGATCGGCGGCGATACCAAGGCCCTGCTGCGCGATTGTGCCTTCGTCGTCACCCAGAACAGCAGCGTGGGTTTCGACGCCCTGATCCTGGAGAAGCCCGTGGTGCTTTATGCGCAATCGGATTTCCACCACATCGCGCTGAACGTGGCGCAGATGGGGGCCGACAAGGCGCTGGAGCGAGCGGCCAACCACAAGCCGCCCTTCGCAAAATACCTGGACTGGTTCCTGCGCCGGACCAGCTTGGACATGATGGCCTCTGACGCCGACGACCGCCTGCTGGCGGCCATGAAAAAAGGCGGCTGGCCCGTCTGAGGGGCCGCCGCCTTTCATTGTCATCGCGTCACGCGATCAGATGGATTCGTCGATCCAGCTTTTCAGTGCCGCCTTGGGGGCCGCGCCCATGCGGTTCGACACCACTTCGCCGTTCTTGAACATGAACAGGGCGGGGATGCCGCGAACGCCCAACTGGGCTGCCTGTTCGGGGTTTTCGTCGACATTGACCTTCACGATCTTGATCTTGCCGGCATATTCATCCGACAGTTCTTCCAGTGCGGGGCCGATCTGCTTGCAGGGGCCGCACCATTCCGCCCAGAAATCGACGATGACTGCGGTCTCTGCCTGACGCACTTCGGCGTCGAATTCTGCGTCGTTCACATGCACGGTGGCCATGTTCAGCTCCTGTATCTCTCGGGCCGGAAGGGACCGGCATCGGTTCATTTCAACAGCTAGGTTCCGAGGCCGCTTTGGTCAAGGGGCGGCCATCACCTGATCCAGCGCCTTGTCCATCACCGCATCGGGCAGTTCCATCAGTTCGGCCGTCTGCGTCCACAGGACCGCCACGCGCACGGGCCGGTCTGTCCAGATGCCCTGCAGGGCCAGCCGATAGGCCGCCATCTGGCGCAGGATGCCCTCGGGCGTGGCCTCGGGGGTGGCGGGAACGGCGCTGTTCGTCTTGTAATCCACCGCCATGATGTGATCGGGGGCGACGACCAGCCGGTCGATGATGCCGTTCAGGATGCGACCGTCGGGCAGGGGGGTGGTCACCGCGACCTCGGGCAGGACCTGCGTGCCGGGGGCGGGGCGCAGGACGGCGTCCAGCGCGGGGGCTTGGATCAGCGCCTCTGCCTCGGCCAGCAAATCGTCCAGTTCCTCGGCATCGGGCAGGCCGCCCTCGGCGCCCGCCAGCAGGGTTCGGGCCAGCCCCGGCCATGCGCCCTGCGGATGATCCGGCAGATGTTCCAGCAGCAGGTGCAGCCGCGTGCCGCGCAGCATGGCCGCGTCGCGATCCCCCTGCGTGGCCGCCGCGATCACCTTGGCCCCGCCCAATCCCGTTGCCGTCAGGACACCGACGTAATCGGCAGGCTGGGGCGGCATGCGCATCGCCCAATCGGGGGCGGGCTGATGGGGCAGGGGGGCCGCATGTCCGGTGACCGCCTGTTCGGGCCAGTCGCCAAAGGACAGGCGCAGCCCGTCGCCCAGGCCCGGCACGCTCAGCGTGGCGCGGGTCAGGTCGGCGCGCGTCGCGCCTTCGGCGATCATGCTGTACCAGCTCTCGAGGCCGTCGCCGGTCTCGCCCGCCGCCGCCACGATCAGCCAGCTTTCCGCCCGCGTCATCGCAACATAGAGCAGCCTTCGCCGTTCCTCCTCCTGGCGCTGGTCCCATTCGGCCACGGCCAGCGCTACGGCGTCGCAACGATCGCCCGCCGCGCCCTTCCAGACAGGCCTGTCATCGACCCGCACGATGCGCTGGCGGCTGTCGGGGCGGCGTTTTTGGGTTTCGGGCAGGATCACGACGGGGCTTTCCAGGCCCTTGGACCCATGCACCGTCATCACCCGGATCAGCCCGCCCTCGCCACTGGGCAGTTGGCGCTTGACCTGCACGTCATCGCTTTGCAGCCAGACAAGGAATCCTGTCAGCGAGGGCGTCTCGACCTGTTCATAGGCCAGCGCCTGCGACAGCAATTCGTCGATGCCATCCTCGGCCTCGGGGCCAAGACGGGCCAGCAGGGCGGCGCGGCCCCCGTGACGGGTCAGCAGGCGGGCAATGATGTCATAGGGGCGCACGTAATCGGCCCGCCCCGCCAGATCGTTCAGAATATCCAGCGCAACAAGATGTTGTGATTCGCGCAACTTTGCCCACAAGAATTCGCCCTTGCGCCGTTGCGCCAGCCGAAACAGGTCGTCTTCGGACAGGCCGAACAGGGGGGATCGCAGGGCGGCTGCCAGCGACAGGTCATCCTCGGGCGTGGCCAGGACCGACAGGGTCGCGGTGATGTCGCGAACGGCCAGTTCCGCCGCCAGCTTCAGCCGGTCGGCCCCCGCCACCGGCAGGCCCGCGGATTTCAGTTCCGCGATCAACGCGCCGAACAGCTCGCTGCGCCGCTGCACCAGGATCTGGATGTCGCCCGGGCCGATGGGGCGCAGATCGCCCGATTTCGCGTCCAGCATCGGCGTGCCCAGCATGTCGCGGATCTGGCGGGCGATGATGCGGGCCAGTTCCGTATCCGCGTCGTTTTCGGCGGGCGCATCGACGGGCTGCTTCCAGTCGGGGCGTTCGGGACTGTCGGGTTCGGGCAGGGAGGGCCAGATGTCCACGCGGCCGGGCAGGGTGCCGCGAAAGGCGACATGGCGCGGCGGATCGCCCAGGCCCTGGGCCGCATCGCCGTGAAACACCGCGTCGACCAGCGACAGGATGGCCGGAGAGGACCGGAAGCTGTGCGCCAACCCGCGCTGCTGCATCGGCTGCTGAACGGCGGCAAAGTCGGTGTCGAAGCTGTCGCGCATGGCCTCGAAGACGGCGATGTCCGCGCCCTGAAAGGAATAGATCGACTGCTTCGGGTCGCCCACGACGAACAGGGTGCGGGGCCGGTCATGCGCGCCGTCGCCTCCGGTGAATTCGTCGGTCAGGCGGCGGATGACGCGCCACTGGTCAGGGCTGGTATCCTGCGCCTCATCGACCAGAATGTGGTCAATGCCGCCATCCAGCCGCCACAGCACCCATTGCGCCATGCTGGATTCCTCCAGCAATTGCGCCGTGCGGTGGATCAGGTCGTCGAAATCCAGCCAGCCATGCGCGGTCTTTTCCGCCGTCATTCGGGCAGTGAAAGCGTGGCCGAAGCGGTGCAGCGCCAGCGTCCGTTCGGCGGTGGCCAGCGCTAGTGCCTGGGGGCGGGCCAGTTCGACCCGGGTCATCAGGTCTTCCAGATCGTTCATGAAGGGCGCGCAGGCCCCTTGGCGCAGATCCTTGGTGGGGACGCTGCCGATCTTGGCGCTGAAGGGGACCTTGGCGCCACCGCCGGTCAGCAGAGAGCCGCAGAGGATCCACAGATCGGCCATGCCCGGATCGCGCCAGCGGCCCTGCGACAGGGCGGCGGCCAGCTTGGCATCGGTGGATTTCCCGGTCCTCAGCACCGGGATCAGCGCGTCGAACAGGTCGCTCTCCGTGCCGGTGAAGACATCCGCCAGCAGGGCGTCGGCCGTCATGCCCGGCGGCAGGTCCAGCGCGCGCCAAAGCGCATCGGCATCGGGGGGCGCCTGGTAATCGACCTGCGACAGGCCGGCCAGAAAGCCGTCCAGGTTGTCGCCCGATTGCAGGCGGGTCAGGTCGCGGATGGCGGGATCGCCGGCCTCGGCCATGTCCTCGATGATCTGGGCGCGCAGCGCGCGGGCGCTGCGGTCGTCCAGTTCGGCAAAGCCCATCGGCACGCCCGCTTCCAGCGGAAAGCGCCGCAGCAGCGCCGCGCAGAAGCTGTGGATGGTCTGGACCTTCAGCCCGCCCGGCGTTTCGATGGCGCGGGCGAACAGGCGGCGGGCCTGCGGCAGGTCGGGATCGCCCGCCTCGCCCAGCTGCGCCAGCTCGGCGCGCAGCTCGGCCTCGGGCAGCATGGCCCATTTGCCAAGCCGCGACAGCAGGCGGTTCTGCATCTCGGTCGCGGCGGCCTTGGTATAGGTCAGGCACAGGATGCGTTCGGGCGCGGTCCCCGCCAGCAGCAGGCGCGCCACGCGGTCGGTCAGCACGCGGGTCTTGCCCGACCCCGCATTGGCGGTCAGCCAGGTGGTGCGGGCCGGATCGGCGGCGGCGATCTGGTTCAGCGTGGCCTCATCCATGATCGCCCACCTTTCGCGGCTCTGCAGTATCGGTCAGCGCCCATTCGCCGTATCGCGCCAGATGATCGTAATCGCCGGCATAGGAGGTCTTTTCGGGCGCGCGCATGGCGGTGAAGCCCGCCCATCCGGTCAGATAGGCCTGGATCAGTTCGACGAAACCGTCCCAGGTCCCGCCCTCGATGGCGTGGTCGTGTTCGCGGTCAAAGGTGCGCCCCTCGCCGCCCAACTGGATATAGCGGATGGCCCCGACATCGACCGGCCCAAGCGCGTCAAAGCCGCCGCGGCGGGCCATCGCGGCCTCGAGCATCAGCTGCTTGTCGAAATGCCGGATCTGGGCGTCGGTGGGCGGCGTGCCGGATTTGTAGTCATAGACGACGACCTGACCGTCATGCAGCAGATCGATCCGGTCCGGCTTGGCGGTCAGGGTGAAATCCATCCCCGGTACGGACACCCGGCCCCGGTTCTCGATGACGGTGGGCGTGCCTTCGGCCAGGCGCGCCAGTTCGTCGGCCACGATGCGTTCGGCGATGCCCTCGATCCGGGCGGCCCAGAAGGCGCGGGCCGTGGGCCACGGAACCTCGCGATCCAGCGTCTCGCGGGTGATGGCCAGGAATTGCGCCTTCAGCACCTCGGGCGGGGTGTCGGGGGCAGGGCGGGTCTTCAGCAGCGCCTCAACGATGGCATGCAGGGTCTGGCCGCGTAGGGATGCGTCGGCTTCGGGGCGCAGGGGCGGCAGCGGGCGCAGGTTCAGGACCCGCTTGGCATAAACCGCATAGGGGTCGCGGATCAGCAGAGAGATGTCCGTGACCGGCAGTTCCTTGAACGGCGGCCCCGGCGGCACGGGGGATGGACGTCGCGCGGGCGGGACGGTTTCGGTCGGCCGGGCCACGGCCTCGGCCATCTCCAGCCAGCGATTGCCGCGGTCGCGCATGGCAGCCAGCGCCTGCGGACCGTTTCGGTCGGGCAGGCCGCCCATCAGGTTCATCATCCGGTTCAGCCAGCGCGAGGGGATGGTCTCGGCCTCGGCATCGCGGCGCGCACGGGTCAGGATGACACGTTCGGCGGCGATACCCTGCTGGAAGTCATGCGCCGCCAACCCGATCTGGCGTTCGGGCACCGGCAGCCCTGCCGCAAGCCGCATCTGGCGCGAGAGCCACGGGTCGGGCGACAGGGGCTGCGGCCAGCCGCCCTCGTTCAGGCCAGACAGGATGACGGTGCCATTGGCGTAAAGCCGCGCCTCGCGCGGGCCGTGGATGCGCAGGCTGTGCCAGGCGGCGACATCCTCGCGCACGGCCTTGGCCTGCAGTTCGGTGATCAGCAGCGCACAGAGGTCGTTCGGAGCCACGTCCGGCCCGTGGTGGGCATGTTCCAGCAGGTGGTCCAGCACGGCACGCGACATGGTGCCGGCCTTGTCCTGCCACAGGCGGGATTCCTCGGGGGTGCCGCCCGGACCTGCGGCCAAGGCCTCGGCCAGATCGATCACGTCGCGCAGGCGGTCGGGCAGGGGGCGGGGCGCGCGGTCGCGGGAAAGGGGCGTGATGCGGTCCAGCATGCCGGCCAGCCATTCCGCCCAGATCTTGCGGCTGTCATCGCCCTTGGTCGCCCAGTCCGTCAGCGTCGGCGCATCGGGAAAGGCGGGCCCGTATTTGCGCAGCTTCAGTTCCAGGTCGCGCGTGTGGCGCAGGATGTCGTTGCGCCCAATCACCTGCGATCCGGTCGCCGTCAGCGGATGCTTCAGCAGGATCAGCAGGCGGTCGACGGTCAGCGCCTCGCCGAACAGCGCCGCGACCTGGCGCAGGAACAGGCCCGGTGCGGTCAGCGGCAGGGGGCGGCCCGCGCTGTCATCGGGCAGGATGTGCCAACGGTCCAGCGCCGCCGTCACGCGGCGGATCAACCCGCTGTCGGCGGCGATCAGGGTGACGCATTCATCGCGTTCGGCGGCGTCGCGCATGACCAGGGCGATGGCCTCGGCCTCCTGGCCCGGCTGGTCGGCCTCGATCAGGGTCAGGTCGGCGGTGGCGGGAATCAGATCGGGCAGGTCGGGGCCTTCGGCGATCCACTGGTCGGTGACGGGGGCGGGGCGCAGGGCCAGCGACAGCAGCCGGTTGCGCGCCGGGGATGCGGGCTGCGCATCGGTCCAGCGCGCTGGATAACCCGCATCGCGGATCAGCGGGGCAAAGCGCGATTGCGGGTGGTCGTCGGCGGCGTTGCCCAGATTGTCCCAGACCGATTGCGGCTGGTCGAAATCGAAACCGGGCAGCACCACGGCCCCCTGCGGCAGCGCGGCCACCGCCTGCATGTAAAGCCGCGTCGCCCCATGCGACCCGGTCGAACCCGCCACGATCACCGGCCCCTCGGGCAGGTTCAGGCCCTGCGACCATTGGGCCAGCGCCTGTTCGGCGGCGGCGCGCTGGCGGGCGGGACGGTCGCGCCAAGGTTCGTCCAGATGGAATTCGGCGGCGATGCGCAGGAAGGCCAGCGCGTTCTGCCAATGGCGGGCGTGATCGCCGGTATCGATGCTTTCCAGGTCGGTGATGTCGCGGCCTTCGGTCTGCATCTCGGTCATCAGCAGCGACAGCGATTGCGCCAGGACCGGGATGGCATGTCCCGCGCCCAGATCGGGACGCAGCCGGACCATCCGGTCGATCAGCCGCGCCAGTTGCAGTCGGCGGGCCAAGGGCGCCTCGGGCAGGTTCGGCATGGCCAACGGCCCCGGATCGACCGCGGTGATGGTGCGCAGCTTGGGCAGCAGCAGCGGTCCCGCGCGGTCGAAGGCGCGGCGGATCTCGCCCATGGTCTGGGATGCGTTGACCAGGATGGTGACGCGGGCCAGCGCCTCGGGCGGTTGGCCCGCCATGCGGTCCAGCAGGCCGCGCACGAATTCGCGGGCGAAATGCACACCGGGCGGAAGGGCATAGAGGCCGCGCATCGGATCAGTCATCCAGCAGCGCCTGCGCCATGGGGATGGCTTCGGGATAGCCGACATCGCACCAGCCGCCCCGATGGATCGTGCCGAAGACGCGCCCCCTGGCGATCAGCCGGTCCCACAGGAGGTTCAGCGAAAACACGGCGTCGGGAATATCAGCCAGCAGGTCCGGACGGATGATCTGCGCACCGGCATAGACGAAATCGCCCTTGCGGGTCAGGCCCCCGTCATCCGTCATGCTGAAATCGCCCGCACCCTTGCGCGCCGTCGCCTGGGCTAGGGGGATCAGCGCCAGCAGCGCGTCCATGCGGTCCCCGTCCCACGCCGCCTGCAAGGCCGAGAGCGGGTTCGGCCCCGTCCAGACCACGTCGGGGTTCAGCGTCATGACCGGACCCCGGCCCAGCAGCGGCAACGCTTGGCGCAGACCCCCGCCGGTATCCAGGATGGTCTGCGGTTCGGGGCTGATCGCCACGTCCTGCCCCGCCAGGTGGTCGGCGATCTGTTGGCCCAGGTAATGCGTGTTCACCGCGATGGGCGCGCATCCCGCATCCCGTCCCAGATCCAGCGCGCGGTCCAGCAGGGTGCGGTCCCCGACCCGGATCAGCGGCTTGGGGCAGGTGTCGGTCAGCGGGCGCATGCGCGTGCCAAGCCCCGCGGCAAAGATCATCAGCGGCAGGGGCATCGGGCACGGATCCTTTCGATCAGGTCGGCGTCGGGGGCGGGCAGGGCGTTCACCTGCGCGGCCAGTTCGGTCAGCGCGGGATGGGCGAGGTTGCGTTGGACATAGCCCCAGACCCGCGGCATGAAATCCAGGTAGCGCGGCTTGCCGTCGCGCAGGCAAAGCCGGGTAAAGATACCCATGATCCGCAGGTTGCGCTGGGCCCCCAGCAGGGCATAGGCGGCGCGGAAGGCGTCAGCGTCGACCCCGGTGGCGGCCAGATAGCGGTCGATGGCGCGCGTTTCCAGCGCGGGGTCTACATCGCGGCGGGCATCCTGCAGTGCCGAGACCAGGTCATAGGCCGGGTGGGCCGCGACCGCATCCTGGTAATCGATCAGCCCAAGGGGAGAGGCACCGCGCCAGATCAGGTTCTCGGCGTGGAAATCGCGCAGGGCCAGCACGGGCGGCAGGACGGCCAGTGCGTCATGCAGGCGCGCGATCAGCGGGGCGATGCCCGCGCCGGCTGTCCCGTCCGTCACGCCCGCGGCCTGCGGGTACCAGTCGGCGAACAGCCCGACCTGATCAGCCAGCGCCGCGCCGTCCAGGGCCGGGACGAAACCCGGAACCGGCTGACGGTGCAGGTCGACCAGCAGATCGGTCACCCGGTCATAGATCAGCGGTGCCATGCCCGGATCGCATTCCAGCACCCGCGCCACCAGGTCGTCGCCCAGATCCTGCACCAGCGCCAGGCCGCTGGCCTGGTCCTGCGCGATGATCGCGGGGGCGCCGAAACCGTGCCCGGTCAGCCAGTCGGTCATCGTCAGAAAGGCGGGCATGGCCCCCGCGGGGTCGTCCATCAGGATCGCGCGGCCCTGCGGCCCCTCCAGCCGGAAATAACGCCGCGCCGAGGCATCGCCCGCCAGCGGCAGCACCCGCGCATCCGCCCAGCCCGCCTGCGCGACGAAGACCGCGCAGGCCGCCATCCGGTCCGCGCCGTCGAAGTCCAGGTCGATTCGGCGCAGGTCGGGATCGGGGCAGGGGGTCAGGGTGATCCGCAGCGGGTCGGGCGGGGCCATGTCCAGCCGGTCGGGCCACTCGATCAGGCAGATGGCGTCCTGCATCGCCTCGTCCAGGCCCAGCTCGAACAGCTCGGACGGGTCGGTCAGGCGATAGAGATCCGCGTGCCAGATCTGGCTGCCCATCGGGTCGTCATAGGTCTGGACCAGCGTGAAGGTGGGGCTGGGCACATCCTCGGCCAGATCGCCTTGGCGCGCGCGGATGAAGGCGCGAGCGAAATGGGTCTTGCCCGCGCCCACCGGGCCCTCCAGCAGGATGGTGGCGGGCGGCGCGATCTGGGCCGCCAGCATGCTGGCAAGGGCGGCGGTCAGGGTTTCGTCGGCGATCAGGCTTGTGCTCATGGGATGGTTCTAGCCGCTTGGAACGCCGGGGGGAACAGGTCAAGAAACCGTGGGATGCGGCGCCACCCGGCGCGCGCTAGGCTGACAGCAAAGGAGAAGAACCGATGATCCGCACCGCCCTTGCCCTGATGCTGTCGGCCACGCCCGCGCTGGCCACGCAGGAATATATCCTGCCCACGCTGTTCGACGTGACCCGCGTCGCGCCGGACGACGTGCTGAACATCCGCGCCGATCCGAACGGCAGCGCCCCCATCATCGGCACGCTTGCCCCCGAGGCCACCCGCGTCGAGGTGGTCGAGGAACGCCGGGGCTGGGGCCGGGTCAATACGGGCGAGGGGTCGGGCTGGGTATCGATGCAGTTCATGCATTATCGCACCGATGTCTGGGAGGAGAACGCCCTGCCCGCGGGCTGGCAATGCTTCGGGACCGAGCCCTTCTGGACGGTCATCCCGCAGGGCGATCAGCTGGTGACCGCCATGCCCGGCCTGCCCGACGACATGCGCCCGCTGCGGGCCGTGCTGTCCACCGGGGTCTTTCGCGACCCGACCCGCGCCGTGACGGCACCGGGGATGACCCTGACCACCACGCCGCAGATCTGTTCGGACGGCATGTCGGACCGGCTGTTCGGGCTGCAGGCACTGGTCGTGATCGATGGCGACAGCCACACGCTGCTGCGCGGCTGCTGTTCGATCCATCCCTGAAGGGCCGGTCAGCCCGGCAGGCCCAGCACATCCATCATGTCGTATTCGCCCGGACCCTTGTCCTGACCCCAGATCGCCGCGCGGATGGCCCCGCGGGCAAAGATTGCGCGGTCGGTGGCCAGATGGCGCAGCACGATGCGTTCGCCGTCGGCGGCGAAGATCACGTCATGTTCGCCTACCACATCGCCGCCGCGGATGGCGGAAAACCCGATGCTGCCGGTTTCGCGCGCGCCGGTGATACCTTCGCGGGCGGGGGTGCGCAGGGCGTCCAAATCGGCGCCGCGTCCCTCGGCGGCGGCCTTGCCCAGCATCAGCGCGGTGCCCGAGGGCGCGTCGACCTTGTGGCGGTGATGGGTTTCGACCACCTCGATGTCCCAATCGGTGCCCAAGGCGGCGGCGACCTTGCGCGTCAGACCCACCAGCAGGTTGACGCCCAGGCTCATGTTGCCGGCGCGGATGATGGGGGCATGACGGGCGGCGGCGGCCAGATGGTCCAGATGGCGCTGTTCCATGCCGGTGGTGCCGATGACATGCACGGCGCGGGCCTGGGCGGTCAGTTCGGCAAAGGCCACGGTCGCGTCGGGGGCGGTGAAGTCGATCACCGCCTGTGCCTGCGCGATGGCCGTCACCGCATCGTCGGTGACCGCGACACCCACCGGCGCGCCGCCCATGGCCTGCCCGACATCCTGGCCGATCCAGTCATGGCCCGCGCGTTCCAGCGCACCCGCCAGCCGGACCTGCGGGTTGTCCAGGATCAGCCGGATCAGCATCTGCCCCATGCGGCCCGATGCGCCCGTGACCACGATCCCGGGGCGGGTCGGTGCGTCGGTGTTCTGAAAATCGCTCATCTGTCACCCCTGTTGGCTTTTACAGCGTCATATCCCGTTGCGGGCCGGCCCGCGACCCCCTACATCGGGGCGCATGGCACAGAACCGCAATTCCCAAGATCGTGGCCCGTCGCAGCGTCAGCTGCGGGTGGGCGAAGTGATCCGCCGCAGCCTTTCCGACGTGCTCATGCGCGCGGATGTGCATGACCCGGATCTGAATCGGCATTCCATCACCGTGGGCGAGGTTCGCATGTCGAACGACCTCAAGGTGGCGACGGCCTATGTCCTGCCCCTGGGCGGGCGCGACGCGCAGGACGCCCTGGCGGCGCTGCGGCGCAACACGCCCGAACTGCGGCACCTGATCGTCAAGGGCATGACGCTGAAATTCGCGCCCCAGCTGGTCTTCCAGCTGGACGAAACCTTCGACCGCATGGACGACACCCGCCGCCTGTTCGAGGATGAACGCGTGCGCCGCGACGTCGAGGCTCCCGACGACGATGCGTCCGAGGAAGACGATGATCGCTGATCTGCCGCGCCGTCTTGCGGTGGCTTTTGGCATGCTGGTCGCGCTGGCGATCCCGGCGGGGGCCGCCACCTGCGACCGCGTCGATCATGATGGACAGGGCTATGTGATCTGCACCGTGCCCGCCGCCGATCAGGGCGACCTGCGCCTGTGGCAGGACGGCCCGGACGGCAAGCCGCTACGCAATTTCGCCAATATCCGGCGCAGCCTGCGCGAGGGCCAAGCGCTTGGCTTTGCGATGAATGCGGGGATGTTCCACCCCGATTACCGCCCCGTGGGCCTGCTGGTCATCGATGGAGAGGAACTCTCGCCCATCGTCACCGGCGCCAGTGATGGCAATTTCGGCCTGCTGCCGAACGGTGTCTTCTGTGCGGGCGGCGCGCGTCCCTTCCAGGTGATCGAATCCCGCGCCTTCGCGGATCTCCGCCCCGACTGCCGCATCGCCACCCAATCGGGGCCGATGCTGGTGGTGGATGGCGACCTGCATCCGCGTTTCCTGAAAGACAGCGACAGCCGCTATATCCGGAACGGGGTCGGCGTATCACCCGACGGGCAGACGGCCTGGTTCGCCATTTCCAACCGTCCGGTGACATTCCATGAATTTGGCCGCCTGTTCCGCGACGGGCTGGGCGCGCGCGATGCGCTCTATTTCGACGGGTCGATTTCGCGGCTTTACGCCCCGTCGGTCAACCGTGCCGATTTCGGGCGCAGCATGGGGCCGATCATCGGTCTGGTCGGACAGGACTGACGTCGTGGCCGGTTGACGGCAACCTCAGGCGGGGCTATCCCCCCGCCCCTTGATTTTCAGGAGTTTCGGATGGCGCGCAAGAAGGGCCGTGAGGTCAATGGCTGGCTGATCGTGGACAAACCCGCAGGGATCACATCGACCTCGGTCGTGGCGAAGGTGCGGTGGGCGCTGGACGCCAAGAAGGCGGGCCATGCGGGGACGCTGGACCCCGATGCGACGGGCGTTCTGGCCGTGGCCCTGGGCGAGGCGACCAAGACCGTCCCGGTCATCACCGATGCGCTGAAATGCTATGACTTCGTGGTGAACTGGGGGTCGGAAACGGCCACCGACGATGCGTCTGGCGATGTGGTCAAGAGCGCCGATGCGCGCCCGACGCGCGATCAGGTGCAGGAGGCATTGGCCGCCTTTACGGGCGAGATCATGCAGATCCCGCCCGCCTATTCCGCCGTCAAGGTCGATGGCGAACGCGCCTATGACCTGGCCCGCGAGGGCATCGAGATGGAACTGGCTGCCCGCCCCTTGTGGGTCGAGAGCCTGAAGATGCTGGATGCCGACGACAACACCGCGCGGCTGGAAATGGTCTGCGGCAAGGGCGGGTATGTCCGCTCGATCGCGCGCGACCTGGGCCGCGCGCTTGGCTGTCTGGGCCATGTCGCGCATCTGCGCCGCACCTGGTCCGGCCCCTTCGAGGCCGAGAACGGCGTCGCCTTCGACAAGATCGACCGCGAGGCGCAGGAATGGCTGGAAAGCCAGCTGCTGCCGCTGGAAACCGGCCTGACCGACCTGCCGATGCTGCGCGCCACGCCCGAAGGTGCGACCCGCATTCGCAACGGCAACCCGGGCGAAGTGACCAACGGCGCCGAATGGGGCGAGCTGGTCTGGGTCGCGGACGCCACGGGGCCGGTCTGCATCGGCCGCTATCAGGGCGGCACGGTCCAGCCGGAACGCGTCTTCAACCTCTAGGTTGAAGACCGCACATCACCTTGGGCGGCGCGCGCCTTGGAACGGCCCATCCCCTGATGCATCGATGCGGGCGATGGCATCGGGGATGGATTCGCGGATCACCGCCATCTGCCACGCGGTCGCGTGGATCATCATGTCGGGCGACAGGGCAATGGCCACGTGGCCCGGCCAGAACAGCAGGTCGCCGCGCCGGATATCGTCTGTCACCTGAAAGGCGTCGCGCTGCAGGTCGCTGTCGCCGGGGCAGGCGATGCCGCATTCGGTCAGCGCCAGTTGCGCCAGCCCCGAACAGTCGATCCCCGACCGGCTGTTGCCCCCCCATAGATAGGGCGTGCCCAGCATGGTTTCGGCCACCTGCACGGGGTCGTCGGCCAGCTGGTCGCCCACATGCTGGGCCGGGACGAAGCCGCCGTCCGCCAGTTCGGCAAAGCCGCCCGCGATCCCCGTCACCGACAGCCGCGATCCGCGGGTCAGGGACAGGCGTTCCGGCCGCTTCATGTCCGCGGCGGGATACACATGGGTGGCGGGGGCGGTGACGCGATGGGTCAGCGCGGGCAGGTCGTGGGTCAGCGCATCGGCGCGCACCCAACCGCAATATCCGTCCAGCGCCGATTGGATGAAGACCATAGCGTCACTCTCCTCGATCACCGTCAGGTCGGTGCCGAAGACCAGCTGCCGGTCGCGGCGGCCATCGGGGGCGGTCAGCAGATCGGACAGCGGCACGGCCAGCCGCGCGGGGCGTCCGGCGGTATAGGCGGGGCGATCCAACTGGCCGCGCAGGCTCTCCAGCGCGACGCGGTCGGTGGCGGGGGTCAGGCGACGATCCATGATCAGGACAGGATCTGCGGCAGGGCGGCCAAGATGGCCCGCGCGCCTTGGCCGACGCCACCCTTGGGGCGCCCAGGCGCGGCAGCGGGCTGCCAGCCATAGATGTCCAGATGCGCATAGCGGCCCGCACCTTCGGCAAAGCGCTTCAGGAACAGCGCCGCCGTGATGGACCCTGCCATCCCGCCCGAGGGCGCATTGTCCAGATCGGCGATGCCCGGTTCGATCATGGCTTCGTATGGTTCCCAGAAAGGCATGCGCCACAGCGGGTCGCCCACCTGCATCGCCGCCGATTGCAGTGCTGTCGCCGTCGCATCGTCGTCGCAATAGAAGGGCGGCACATCCGGCCCCAAGGCCACGCGCGCGGCCCCCGTCAGCGTCGCCAGCGAGATCATCAGGTCGGGGCTTTCCTTGGCCCCGAAGGTCAGGGCATCGGCCAGGACCAGACGGCCTTCGGCGTCTGTGTTGTTCACCTCGACCGACAGGCCCTTGCGGCTGGTCAGGATGTCGCCGGGGCGGAAGGCATTGCCCGCGACGCTGTTTTCCACCGCGGGGATCAGCACGCGCAGACGGATGCCCGCCGCGGCCCCCGTTTTTACCAGCATCTTCAGCAAGCCAAGCGCGGTCGCGGCCCCGCCCATGTCCTTTTTCATCAGCCCCATCGAGGCACCGGGCTTGAGGTTCAGCCCGCCCGTGTCATAGCAGACCCCCTTGCCGACCAGCGTCAGCATCGGTCCCTGGTCGCCGATGCGGATGTCCAGCAGGCGCGGTTCACTCGCCGAAGCGCGGCCGACCGCGTGGATCAGCGGGAAATTGGTCTTGAGCAGGTCCTTGCCGGTGGTCACCTCGATCCGGGCGCCCAGGTCGTTGCACAGCGCGCGGGCGACCGTTTCCAGCTTGTCGGGTCCCAGGTCGCTGGCAGGGGTGTTGATCAGGTCGCGGGTCAGGAACTCGCCCCCCGCGATGGCCAGCGCGCGATCGGTATCGGCGCCTTCGGGGCAGACCAGGCGCGGGCCCTGTCCCTGCGAACCGGCATAGCGGGTGAAACGGTACTGGCCCAGCAACCAGCCAAGCGCCAACTGATCGGCAGTGAAACCGTCGGGCTGATGGGCCAGATGCCAGTCACCCTTGGGCAGGGCATGGGCGCGCGCGATCTGAAAGCGGTCGCGCCCGGCGCGGCCCCGATCGCCCAGCCCCATCAGTGCGCCGCGCAGGCCGCCGTTCCCATCCGGCAGCAGGCAGATCTGGCCCGCCTGCGCGGCAAAGCCGGTGGTCTGCGGCCAGGTGCCGGCCTCGGCCTCGGGGGGCAGGTCCTCTCCGGCCCAGACCAGCCAGAGCGGGCGGGTCGCATCAGAGGCGGGGGCGAATTCGGGCGTCATGTGATGTTCCTTCGCAAATCGGCGCCAGCCTACATGCCATGCCGCCTGCCG
Organism: Paracoccus sediminilitoris; assembly: GCF_003259195.1. GTDB lineage: Bacteria > Pseudomonadota > Alphaproteobacteria > Rhodobacterales > Rhodobacteraceae > Paracoccus > Paracoccus sediminilitoris. The sequence continues at coordinate 17,568 of NZ_QJPK01000002.1, read as the reverse complement.
CAACCCCAACCGCCCCATCAGGGCAGGGCGGCGCGGTCCCAGATGGCGGTCAGCGATCCGTTGCCGACCCGCTGCAGCCGGCGGCGGATGGCGGCGATGGCGGGCTGATCGCCATGTTCCGCCGCCCCGCCCAGATCCATCGCCACCCCGGCCAGCGAGACCAGCCCGATCTGCCAAGCCAGGCGCGACATGCGTTCGGCCTCGGCCACGGCCTGCGCCAGGTCGTCCGCGGCCAGCGCGGTTTCGACCGTGCCCAGGATGCCCGCCAGTTGTTCCAACGCCATGCAGATCACCTGCTGGCCTGCGGTTTCGCCCAGTTCGGCCATGATTGCGGCCACGCGTGCCCTGTCCACACGCGCAGGCTCTGCCAGCGTCAAAGCCGTGATCCGTGCCATCCGCACCTCCGTCGGGTCTTGCCATTCCTTTGGGGAAGATGGCGGGAACCCGTGAAGAAAGCCTTGCCGTCCGCGCAATAAACCTCTCGAATTTGGTTCAATTCCGGCCTATTGCACTGTTCCAGAAAGCGAGGTTCCAGATGCACAACCTGTCTCCGTTGCCCCAATATCTGATCAAGCGCTATCAAGGGTGGAAAGCCACGGCGCATGCGGAAAACCATGCCTGGTACCGCCGACTGGCCGATGAGGGTCAGCGCCCCCGCGCCATGGTGATTTCCTGCTGCGACAGCCGCGTCCATGTCACCAGCATCTTCGGTGCCGATTCGGGCGAATTCTTCATTCACCGCAACATCGCCAACCTGGTGCCGCCTCATGCGCCCGACGGGTTGCAGCACGGCACCTCGGCGGCGGTCGAATACGCGGTCGAGGCGCTGAAGGTCGCGCATCTGATCGTGGTCGGTCACACCCGCTGCGGCGGCGTCGCGGGGTGTCACGCCATGTGTTCCGGCGCGGCCCCCGAGCTGGAGGAAAAAACCAGCTTTGTCGGTCGCTGGATGGACATCCTGCGCCCCGGCTATGAGCGCGTGAAGGATCTGCCGCAGGATCAGCAGGTCAGCGCGCTGGAAAAGGAAGCGGTCCTGGTCTCGATCGAGAACCTGATGACCTTCCCCTTCGTGCGCAGCGCCGTCGAGGCGGGCACCCTGTCGCTGCACGGCCTGGTCCATGACATCGCCGAAGGCACCTTGCTGCAGGCCGAGGATGCGGGAAAGACCTGGGCCGCCGTCTGAGGCCACGCGATCACCCGAAAGGAAGGGGCGGCAAGGCTGATGCCTGCCGCCCCTTTTTTCGTTCCGGTGACGCGAAGGGCGATCAGCCCTTCTTCAGGACCTTGTTGCCCAGCAGTTCGGCGATCTGGACGGCGTTCAGCGCCGCGCCCTTGCGCAGGTTGTCGCTGACGCACCAGATGTTCAGGCCGTTCTCGATCGTGCCGTCCTGACGGATGCGGCTGATGAAGGTGGCGAAATCGCCCACGCATTCGACGGGCGTGGTGTAGCCGCCGGGTTCGCGCTTGTCGACGACCATGATGCCGGGGGCCTCGCGCAGGATGTCGCGGGCCTCGTCCTCGTCCAGGAAATCCTCGAACTCGATGTTGATGGCCTCGGAATGGCCGACGAAGACGGGGACGCGGACGCAGGTCGCGGTGACCTTGATCGACTTGTCCATGATCTTCTTGGTCTCGGCGACCATCTTCCATTCTTCCTTGGTCGAGCCGTCATCCATGAAGACGTCGATCTGCGGGATCACGTTGAAGGCGATCTGCTTGGGAAATTTCGACGGTGCGACTTCCTGACCCGGGACATACATGCCCTTGGTCTGGTTCCACAATTCGTCCATGGCATCCTTGCCGCCGCCCGACACCGACTGATAGGTCGAGACGACGACGCGCTTGATGCGGGCGCGATCATGCAGCGGCTTCAGCGCCACAACCATCTGCGCGGTCGAGCAGTTGGGGTTGGCGATGATGTTCTTCTTGGAATAGCCGGTGATGGCCTCGGGGTTCACTTCCGGAACGATCAGGGGGACATCGGGGTCATAGCGATAAAGCGAGCTGTTATCGATCACGACGCAACCGGCCGCCGCCGCGATGGGGGCGTATTTCTTGGTCGCATCCGATCCGATGGCGAACAGCGCCATGTCCCAGCCCGTGAAATCGAACTGCTCGATGTCTTTGATCTTGAGAGTCTTGTCGCCAAAGCTGACTTCGGTTCCCTGGCTGCGACGCGATGCCAGAACGGCAATCTCGTCAATCGGGAACTGGCGCTCATCAAGGATGTTCAGCATTTCGCGGCCCACGTTTCCGGTGGCACCTGCGACGACGACTTTATAACCCATGTTCCGGGGACTCCTTCTCCTGCGGTCGTCGGCGTTTACCGCAATTGCAGGGTCATTGGAAGGGCTTGGCCCCTAGCGGACCAGCGTCAGGCGGGAATCGCTGTGCAGCAGGTCCTGCACCCAAGCCGCTTCCTCGCTGAAATCATGGGGCACATCGGCGGCGGCCCGGCGGCCCGACAGGCTGAGGCTGGCGAAGAAATCGAACCCGTACAGCGTCAGCGTCGCCAGCGGCCCGCGCAGCAGCAGGTCGATCATCATGGCGCCCGTGGTGGGCGGGGCGGACAGCCGGCCGCGCAGGGCCTGATAATCGGTCAGGGGATGCAGATAGAACCCCGCCCCGCTGGCCGTGCGCCAGTCCAGCCGCTTGCGCTTGGGCGACATCCACAGGATGCGGTCGGGGTCCAGCCGCGCGCGATCCGCGTCAGGCAGGCGCGTCGCCAGCGCCAGCCAGTCGGTGCGGCTGCCGTGGCTGGCCGCGCTTGGCATGGGGGCGCGGTTGATGCGCACCACCAGGTCGGCGGCGTCGATGGCCGGGCCGTGGGACGCCTGCGCCAGCGAACGCGCATTGCCGATCAGCGCGACATGGCGGCCGTCCAGATCGGCCAGCAGGTTGCCCTGCGGGATCGACATGCGGGCAATGCGGGCGTCATTGCGCATCAGCCTTGCGGCCATGAAGTCCAGGCGCGACAGGGCGGGGGCAGGCAGATCGCTCATGGGCGGGCCAGCAGGTCGTGATAGATGTCCACCAAGGCGCGGGCCTCGCCCTCGATGGCGTGGTTGGTGGCGACATGGTCGCGGGCGGCAAGGCCAGCGGCGGCACGGGCCGCATCATCGCCCAGCCAGCGGTCCAGGGCGGCGGTCAGGGCGGGCGCGTCATCCTTGGGGACCAGGCTGCCGGTCTCGCCGTCGCGGATCAGCGTTTCATAGGCGCCGACGCGGGTGGCGACTGTGGGCACACCGCATGCCATCGCCTCGAGCGGGGTCAGGCCGAAGCCCTCCCACCGGGCGGGGGCGGCAAACAGGTCCAGTGCCTGGTAATGCCGCACCACTTGGTCCCAAGGCAGTTCGCCCAGAAACCGGATGCGGTCCGACAAGTCCGCGGCCTTGATCCGCGCCAGCAGGTCGTCGGTGAAGGCGCGATTGTCCTGGGTGATGCGGCCGGTGAAGATGATCTGGGCGCGCGGGTGTTTCGGCAGCAGCTCCAGCCCCGCCTGCACCAGCAGATCGACGCCCTTCTGCGCCCTCACTCGTCCGAAACAGCCGATCAGCACGGCGTCGGGGTCCAGCCCCAGTTCGTCCCGCAGGGCGGCGCGGTCGGGGGCGGGGTGGAAGACCTGCGTGTCGACGCCGTGCAGGATGACGGTGGCGGGACGCTCCAGATAGCTGGCCGCCTGCGGCGAGGTCGCCACCAGCGCGTCCTGTTGCCGGATCAGCCAGCGGGTGAAACCGGTATGGCTGCGCTGAGCGGCGGAGGTGAACAGCAGCCGGTATTTCCGGCGCAGCACCCGGCGCAGGATCAGCCCAAGCGCCATTTCCGTGTTGCGCCGCGCATGCCAGACGCGCCAGCGGTCGCGGGGCAGGGTGGCCGCGCGGGTCAGCGGGATGTGGGGGACATCGTCGGGCAGGCCGGGGCCGGTGGCGCGGATGGCGATCATGCGCGCCTGCACGGGGATCAGCCGAACCACGGTGGCGGTCACGCCGGACAGCCGCCGCTTCAGGTTCGGGGCCACGACCAGGGGGGTGTCATCCATTCTGGGCCTCGGGCGTCAGGAAATACAGCAGGAACCCGACCACCAGCGGGATCAGGAAGAACAGCCACAGCATAGCGAAGGCCTCGGCCGAGGGGTAGGCCGCCTGCGCCGACCCGAAGACCGGCCGTGATGCGAATTGCATCACCCCCGCGCCCCCGATGGAAAACATGTTCAGGAAGGTCACGCCCCGCCCGACCAAATGCCGCGGCAGGAAGGACTTGCCATGCGCCATCAGCAGCGGATAGCCCGACCCGAAAAAGCCCAGCACCACCAGCAGAGCCGCCGCCCATGCAGGCCCCAGGCCCGGCGCCAGCCACATGACCGACAGGGCACCGATCATGACGGCGGTGAACAGCAGCATCGCCCGCCGCGCACCCCCCATCAGCCGCGCGGCGGGGCCGGCCACGAAGCTGCCGACCACCATCGCCAACCCCATGGCCAGGGTATAGCGCCCGATCTGCGTGGCATCCGCCCCATGCACCTGTTCCAGCCACGGTCCCGCCCAAAGCCCGCGGATCGCCGCGGCCACGGCATAGTTCACCGAAAACAGCGGCAGGATGAACCATAGCGCCCGCAGTCGCAGGATCTGCGCGACCGAACCCTGCGGCTGGTCCGACCCAAGCGCCGCGGGATCGCGGACCTTGGCCAGAACCAGCCCCGCCGCCATCAGCGTGACCGCCGCCAGCCCCCACAGCGTCGCGCGCCAGCCAAGCGACTGGATCACCCAGACCAGCGGCGCGGCGCCCAGGATGTTGCCAAGCGATCCGAAGCCCACCAGCACCCCGGCCAGCGTGCCGAAGGCAGCCGCCGGATATTCCCTCGCAAAGATGTAATAGGGCCCCATCAGCGCCGGCGAACAGCCGATACCCAGCAGCGTCATGGCGACATGAAGGTGCCACGGTGCGCCTGCCATCGCGAAGACGACTGCCCCGCCTGCACCGCCCAAGGCCAGCAGCAGCCCCACGGTCCGGCGCGGCCCCCATCGGTCCAGCGCCGCCCCGACCGGCAGCTGCATCAGCGCGAAGGCGATGAACCACAGCCCCGATGACAGCGCCAGATCCCCCGCCGTGGCGCCCAGCTGGTCGCGCAGCGTGGGCGCCAGAACCGCCAGAAAGGCCCGATAGAACTGGCTGAGCATGTAGCCCAGCACAAGGCTGGCAAGCCCCGCAGAATATGCCGGCATGTGATCCTCCGCTTCCCCAGGTCAGGCTGGGGCATGGCGGTGGATCTTGCAAGATGTGCAAGACGCGGGGCGGTCAGTTCGCGGCGTCGTTCCGGGAGGGGTTGTCCTGAGCTGCGCTGTCCTGAGGGTCGTCGCCGGGTGTCGCGTCGCCTGGGGCCGGTTGCGGCGCGGCCTGGGTGGCGGATTTCGTGCCGCCGCCCATCGCGACCAACTTGTCGACCGTGTCCTGAACCCCCGGGCCCAGATCGGCGCAGGCCTGCGGGTCGTCCATCACCGCGAAGGCGGGGCGGAAATATTCACGGTCATAGGTGATCGGGTCCAGCGCCAGCTTGCGGGTCAGGGCATCGGTGGTACCGGTCATCAGCTGCCAGGCGCCATCGTCCACATCGTATTCGGGGCAGTTCGACGTGATCACGTTGGCGCGCGCCAGTTCATGGGCCAGCTGGGTGGCCTGCGCGTCGTCCAGCCCCGACACATCGGGCAGCGGCACGACCAGCCTGTCGCCCGGTATCCCTTCGGCGCCCTGTGCATGGGCAGTCGCAAGGGGCATGGTTGCACCGGCCGCCATCAGGACGGCCGAGATGATCCGCAAGGTTCTCATCGCGTTTCCCATCAGTCACTCTGCATCCAAGGTCGGCCAGCGGATGCCCGTCTGCAAGGCAACTCACCGTGAACGGCGCCGTGATCTTGACCATGCGGCAGGGCTTGTCTAACCCGAAACGACATGCGCCGAGGCCGGCGCCAAAGGAGGGATCATGTCCGACCACTACTCGCTTCTCATCCTGCCCGGCGACGGGATCGGCCCCGAAGTCATGGCCGAGGTCGTCAAGGTCATCGGCTGGTTCGAAAGCAACCGCGGGATGAGCTTCGATGTCAGCCAGGACCTGGTCGGCGGTGCCGCCTATGACGTCCATGGCGTGCCCCTGGCCGATGCCACCATGGCCAAGGCGCAATCCGTGGACGCGGTCCTGCTGGGTGCCGTGGGCGGTCCGAAATACGACGTGCTGGATTTCAGCGTCAAACCCGAACGCGGGCTGCTGCGCCTGCGCAAGGAAATGGACCTGTTCGCCAACCTGCGCCCCGCGCAATGCTTTGACGCGCTGGCCGATTTTTCGTCCCTCAAGCGCGAGGTGGTCGCCGGTCTGGACATCCTGATCGTGCGCGAACTGACCAGCGGCGTCTATTTCGGCGAACCGCGCGGCATCCATGCCGACGACAACAACCCCGACAACGAAGGCGGGCGCGTCGGCATCAACACCCAACGCTATACCAGCGGAGAGATCCGCCGCGTCGCGCGTTCGGCGTTCGAACTGGCCCGCCGTCGCGGCAACAAGGTCTGTTCGATGGAAAAGGCCAACGTGATGGAATCGGGCATCCTGTGGCGCGAAGAGGTGCAGTGGGTCCACGACAACGAATATCCCGACGTCGAACTGTCGCACATGTATGCCGATAACGGCGCCATGCAGCTGGTCCGCCGTCCGCAGCAATTCGACGTCATCGTGACCGACAACCTGTTCGGCGACATCCTGTCGGATGCGGCCGCGATGCTGACCGGTTCCCTGGGCATGCTGCCTTCGGCCAGCCTGGGCGCCAAGATGGAAAGCGGCCGCCCCAAGGCCATGTACGAACCCGTCCATGGATCGGCCCCCGACATCGCGGGGCAGGGCAAGGCCAACCCCATCGCCTGCATCCTCAGCTTTGCCATGGCGCTGCGCTACAGCTTCGATCAGGGCGATGCGGCGGCGGAACTGGAACGCGCGGTCGAACGCGTGCTGGCCGACGGCGTGCGCACCGCCGACCTGATGGGCCCCGAGGACGGCACGCCCGTCAGCACCGCCGAAATGGGCGACCACATCATCGCGGCACTGTCGAAAGGGGTCTGATGGCACTGTCGGGAAACGTCAAAGGGGCACTGCTGCAGCTTGCGGCCATGGGCCTCTATGCTACGCATGACGTGATCATCAAGTCGCTGGGGGCCACCTATCCCGCGCTGCAGATCCTGTTCTTCGCGTCGCTTCTGTCGTTTCCCCTGGTATCCATCATCCTGATGAGCAATCCCCAACCCGGGACCCTGCGTCCCGTGAACCCGGGTTGGGTCATTCTGCGCACCATCTGCGCGGTTGTGGCGGGCATGGGGGCGTTCTACGCCTTTTCGACCCTGCCGCTGACGCAGGTCTATGCGATCCTGTTCACCACGCCCCTGCTGATCACCATGTTGTCGATCCCGATGCTGGGCGAACGGGTGGGCCTGCATCGTCTGGGCGCGGTCATCGTCGGTTTGTCGGGCGTGCTGATCGTCCTGCGCCCCGGCACCCAAGACCTGCAGCTGGGCCACCTGGCCGCCATGTGCGGCGCCGTGGCCAGCGCCGTCGCCGCCATCGTCATCCGCCGCTTGGGGTCGCGCGAACGCCCGCTGGTCCTGATGATGTGGCCGATGCTGGGCAACTTTTTGGCCACGGGCGCCGCGCTGACCATCAGCTATCAGCCGATGCAGCTGCATCACCTGGCCATGACGGGCATCATCGCCAGCCTGGGGCTGATCGGCAGCTTCCTTGTCATCCAAGCCTATCGCGCGGGCGAGGCCACAAGCGTCGCGCCCATGCAATATTCGCAGATCCTGTGGGCCACGGGCTATGGCTGGTTCCTGTTCGGTGAAACCGTCGATCTGCCCACGATCGTCGGGGCCGGCGTCATCATCGCATCGGGCATCTACATCGTCGTCCGCGAGGGAAGGGGCGGCGTCTCGGTGAACCGCCCCGTCACTTCGTCCCGGCTGCGCAGTGAAACGGTGACCACGCCCAAATCCACGATCTTGCAAAGATTGTGGCCGCATCGCAGCTGATTGGGGCTTGCATTTACCCCTGTTGCGCGATACCTGCCCCACCTACGGTCGGAGCGTAGCGCAGCCTGGTAGCGCACCTGCTTCGGGAGCAGGGGGTCGGAGGTTCGAATCCTCTCGCTCCGACCATTTTCCCGATTGTGGTTTGCCACTGAAGTCTTCCTCAAGTGGCCACAATTCTTCCTTTGCGGCAGCAAGGCTGACGTAGTTTGGAAGCGTTACAGGCGGTACCCCGCACTATACTAACTACCTGAGACAACGGTCTACTATCCTCCCCGCTTCAATCTGCGAGCTAGGGGCATGGCAAGACGCGATCAGAGGCTCCCGAATGCGAAAGCAGATCGAGCAGAGTTCATTGCAGCTTCGCAGGAAAGGGCTAGTCGGCGCGGCAGCGAGCAATCTCTAGAATCGCCGGGCAGCTTTCGGCCCATAGCGGCCGGTCGACCCTTACCAAGAGCCATCGTGCAGTTTCTCCAGACCGGACGTTGGTGTTCCCCGTAGCGGGATAGTCGCGGCGGCGTCTGCCGTGCGGGACTAAGCCGCCTGTTACTTGATCAGGATGCTACTGCTCATTCCTGTGCTGCGCTGTTGTGCTGGATCGCCGGTGGTTTGGGCCAAAGGGTGCCCAGTAAAGCCTGCCAAGCCGCGGCCCACGAAAGTTACCGCAACATCGGATACATTTCGTCCATCTGGTGTGAAGAGACACGTTAATGAACCTTCTGCGTCTCCATAGCGGCCCTCGAATTTGGCCCCCGGATAGACCGCGAGGTATCCACTCTGCGTTTGAACGATGGAGTTTGTGCCAAGCGAAATTTTTTGTAGACCTTCAAAGCTCGGGGTAATTTTCTCAAGCATGGCGGAAACACATGCTGTGTCACGTGATGCAAATTCTTGGTCAGTGTAAGAGTAGGATTTTGTGACAGCGGGGGAGGCTGCCGCATATGACGAAAAAGCCAGAACTAGAATTGCTGAAAACATAGGGAGCTTCATTACTTCATCCTTTGAGGCGACTTCTAATCATATACTTACCTTGCGATTGCTGACCAGCATCGCGACGGGCAGCTTGGAGCTCTTCACGTCGATCTGCCGTCCTTGGCGACGCCACTGGGGCGCGGCAGCCTCCGACCCGTGCTCCTGGCCCATTGCCGCCGGTCGACGACTGGCAGATGCTGCCATGCAGCTTCCCGAAACTGGACGTTCGTGCTGTCGCAGCGAGATCGGCAGGTCACAGTCTACTTCGCGGGACAAAATGACGGTTGCTCTTATTGCACGTCGAAGTCGATACGGTCACGGGTTAGAATGTTCCACCCCTGGACGATGGAAAGCGAACTGTTGGAGCCAACGTCTTTACAGTACGCCTCTCCATCCATCAGCACGTTCAGTTTTCTGCCCTTGAGATCCTCGGGCCCTAAGAATTCTGTACAGGAAGCGTTCGACACGGGCACAGCGAGCACGCTATTTTCCTTCGCTCCCTTGCAGCGCTGCAAAGGCTCTCCAATCAAATCGTAGCCGACGAGGCAGACTTGCGCGTAACCGTCAAACCGCGGGTCGTTCAGGAGAATTTCCTGCCCGCTCAAAAGTTCGGATAACATTACGGGCCGTTGAAGAGCCTGTGCTTCTCCAGTTTCTGTCGCCTGTAGAGTGACAGCGCACACTGCTAGCGGGACTGATGACAGAGCCAGACAGATTATAGTCGTAGATTTCAATGCGCACCTTTTATGTCGTCTTCCGGCATTGCCCAGGTTTCTTATGGTGAAAGCTTTGGTTGGTTGGCTGCCCTACGACAAGTTAGCGTCATGCTATCTATGCAGATGACTGCGGAGAGCTCTTCACGTCGATCTGCCGCCATTGGCGACGCCGCAGGGCCGCGGGAGCCCTGGACCCGCGCTTTCGGCCCATTGCGGCCAGATGGCCCCTGTCTGGCGCCGCGATGCCCCCCCCCAGACCGGACGTTCGTGCTTGGCGCGGCGAGATCGTCGGGTCACAGTCCGCTCTGCGGGACCAAGCTGTCATTGATCCGTAGTAAGAATTCTGTATGCAGGAGCAAAAGGCTTGCAGATGACCGCGATCCCGACAAAGCAGTCATTCGCTGCATTTGCACTGCGGCCACCCTTATCGCGAGGAGTGCGCGGTTGGAGAGCGAAAAGCGGCCGTTCGCTGCATCTGCTTTAAAACTTCTGTTTCATGATATCACCCAGACTGATGCGCCCGCAGCACGAGACTTGGCAACGGGGGCGCCAGAGACTACGAAAGATCCATGAGCCAATTCACGCCCAACATGACTAAGGCCGCCCATCGAAATTGGGATGCTGCTGAGCGAAACAGGAACGCAGCAGCACCTGACCGAACGACCGCGGGCTATCTCTATGGGATTGCCGCAGAGTGCGCGGTCAAGGCTTTGTTCCGCGATATTCCTTGGACCAACGACAGCAAAGATGGGCCTGTTTACGCTCACTTCCCTCAACTCAGAACCAAGCTCCGCGACGCGATTTCTGGCCGTGGGGCGGCGAAGCTTGCACGCTTTACCGATCAACGGTTTTTGGAGGGCTGGACTATCGACATCCGATATAGCGACGGCACACGTCCAGACCACGCAACATTAGAAAAATGGCGCTCGGATGCGGAAGTAGCTCGGGCTGAATTGCTATGAAAGACCCAATTCGTTTCGATACCAGCCTCCCTCGGTTAGTGGCCAGTCTGAAAGCGGCATATCCTGGAGATCTGGCCACGACAGAGCCCATCGTGATCCGGGATTTTGAAGGCCGCCTTGGCGTTATTCTGGACATCAATGGAGCAGATCTCGAAGGGTTAAACAGTGCGGTCGCCGAGCGCCTTGGCCCATATGCCCGCTCAGAAGACCCCGTGCGCGGACGCGACGCGGCTGGCGTTGCCCGGATTGTCGCGGAGGCCCAAACCGCAGTCATTCTGAACATTGACGGCGTAAACCTCCGACTTCTCGACCGCCGGATTGTTGGAGCAGATTGGATGGCACGTCCCGTGCTCGAGCCAGGCGCGGTGCCCCGGGTTGCGTTTGTCAGCATCAAGGGCGGTGTTGGCCGTTCCACGGCTCTTTCTATCGCGGCGACGCATCTGGCCCAAGCGGGTTTGCGGGTGCTCACCGTGGATCTCGACCTCGAAGCTCCGGGGCTCGGCGCGACACTATTGAAGCGAGAAGAACTACCCACGTATGGCGTTGTGGATTGGCTCGTCGAAAACGGTTTCTCCGGGACTGATGGCGCGTTCCGCGCCGATTGCATTGGCAGGTCATCCCTTTTGGACGGAATTTCGGTCGTGCCTGCCTTCGGCAGCCAAACTTTAGCACATCCCGCCGATGCGCTTGCGAAGATCGCCCGGGCAAGCCTCGAAGACATGCGCGACGGCACCTCATTGTCCCTTCGCGAACAACTGCAAGAAATGCTCAGTAGCTTTGAGGCTACCGGCGACTACGACATTGTATTGATTGACGGGCGTGCGGGCCTGCATGAAACGACGGCGGCCCCGGTCCTTGGGCTCGGAGCGAAAGTGCTCCTCTTTGGGATTAATGAGCCGCAGACCTTCCAAGGCTATGCCTTCCTTCTAGCTCACATCCGCGAACGTATTCAGGGGGGCACGAACTGGGAGGAGAACGCTTGGTTTGTGCAGGCCAAAGCGGAATCCTGGGACGCGGAGATCGCGCAGGAGCGTTTCAACGCGCTTTGGACTAAGGAGGAAGAGACGCTTGAAAAGCCCGAAAAGCTCGGACCGGACGATCTCGAGTTGGTCTGGGCCGACGATGACGAACCGGCCCCCCTGCCCAAGGACCCAGTGCCGTTGCTACGCATCCTTCACGATGAGCGCTACCGCAGCTTTAATCCGGTTGAAAACCGCGTCCAACTTGATGAGCGGCTCGTGCAGTCGACTTTCTCGGATCTTCTGGAGTGGTTCGACAATCAGTTGGAATTGGGCAAATGACCATTCGCCAAAGATCCCGCCTCACCAAGCCGGAGGATATTTCCGCGATCCGCGAGGCCATTGCACGGTTTGACCCTAGCGCGTCGACGACAATTGTTGGAGCGGACAAGGCCAAGGTGCGGGACGTCTTTGCGCCTACGGCCCATAGCAAAGCGCTCGATCCCGCGACAACGCTTGTTCTCGGCGCGCGCGGGGCGGGTAAGAGCTTTTGGGCGAGCGTGCTCTATAATCAAAATACAAGGCAGCTCGCTGCCGAGCTCTACCCACGGCTCGAACTCTACAAGCTTCGGGTGGAGATTGGATTTGGTGGCGTGGGCCGCGCGGGCGTGTCTAAGACCGTCATCGACGAACTGGTGCCCCAAGGAGAGGAGAAGACGACCGCAGGCCTCTTCTGGCAAGCTGTCATAGCAGGCGCGGCCCTCGGAGTGACCGAGCCCAATCAGAAGCACACCCCTTCAGACATGCTTAACCGATTTACGGATCCCCAAGATTGGGTCGATGCCATGGCGGAGGTTGATGACGAACTCACCAACCGGGGCGAGACTCTTCTCATTGTCTTTGACGCGCTCGATGCTCTTTCGGAGGATTGGGGACGGCTTAGCGGGCTCATTGACGCACTGATGCGCTCGGTTTGGGAATTGCGCGGGTTCAATGCGATCCGGGCCAAGCTCTTCATGCGACCGGACCAGTTGAGCGAGCTCACGCTAAGGTTTGTGGAACTGCCGAAGTTGCGTAGCGGAGCGGCCAGACTCAGGTGGGGCCAGGCGGATCTCTACGGGCTGATGTTTGCGAGATTGGCTTTTGACAAAGAGGCGGGGGAGGCCTTCCGTCGTTTCCTCGTTGCCTGTGGCTTGGGCAAACCGCCGGAAGAACAGGAGAAGCTTAGGACCTGGAAGCTGTCCAGCGATGAAACCCAGCAAGAAAAGCTTTTCGAAGCCATGGCGGGTAACTTCATGGGCTCAGGACCGCGGAAGGGAAAAACCTTCGACTGGCCATATAACCATTTGTCAGATGGCCTTGGAGATGTGACGCCACGCAGCTTTCTCATCCTAATGCAAAATGCTGCGGAACGCTCCCAATCCCGAGATGCAGACGCCCTTGTCCTTCTGCCGCAAACAATCCGCGATGGCCTTCGAGAAGCCTCAAAAGTTCGTATCGAACAGCTCAACACGGAATACCCCTGGATCAAACGGGTCCTTCAACCGCTCGCGGGTCTTCGGGTGCCGGCAGAGCCACAGGTCTTCTTTGACGCGTGGATAGAGAACGCAACGGTAGAAGCCGCCGTGAAAATTGCACGTAAAGAAAATGCCCTTCCTCCGGTGCCGATCGGTTCAACTCGGAAATCTAACCTGCCGAATAGAGAGCTCGATCTTGCCGAACGCTTGTCCAAGATGGGTGTCCTCACAAGCCGCCCGGACGGACGCTACGACATGCCCGACCTTTTCCGTATTGGCGCGGCGCTTCTGAAAAAGGGCGGGGTCACTCCGAAAGTCTGAGGCTGCAGATATTCGCTTTCTCAAGGCTGCACCGCAGCGAATGTTCAAATTGGCAATGTCCGCTTTGGGCCGAGTGCGTCGGTCGAGGGCTGCCCTAGACTGTTGTCGTCAACAAGGCCGGCAGATCGACTTGAAGAGGCGTATTGTAAAGACGTTGGCTCCAACAGGTCGCTTTCCATCGTCCAGGGGTGGAACGGTCTATGCGAGACCTGAACAGCAGCCTTGCCGCCATTCCGGTGTCAGGAGAGCGCTACACCGAAGAAGGCATGAAGGGGGTGAACGTATGACCCGCAGCGCGCGGCTGGCACAGGCCATGGATCTTCTGGAGCAGCTTGAGGGCGGGGCGCCGGCAAAGGTTGAAGCCAATCTGGACGCGTTCTCACCCGACGCCGCGGAGCTGGTGCTTGGCTATGCCTTTACCGACATCGTCAGCCGGAAGGGGATCGACCTGCGCACACGGGAGATGCTGACGGTCGCCATGTTGGCCGCCATGGGCACGGCCCCGGGGCAGCTGGAGTTTCACATCCGCGCTGCTCTCAACACCGGCGTGACACGCGAAGAGGTTATCGAGATCATCTTGCAGGTTTCCGTCTATGCTGGTGTTCCTGCCTGCATGAATGCGATCAAAGCGGCAAAAAGTGCCTTCGCTGCCTGCATTGTGTGATGTGAACAGATCATTACAGGCTCGTCTCGCATAGCTGCCGCTCGCTCGCTGTGGAATTGGGTCTGCTATGCGGGACCTTGCTGCCTTTTGCCGCGATACTTGCGTAGTCTGCTTTCCGCCGAAGCCTGATATCAAGGTTCAAGTGCGCAAGCGGCGATTTTCGGCGTCACCGCAGCACCCCATTTCTAATTTTATTAACTATATACCAACCGTATGGTATGTTCTGGGTATGCCAAGATCAACCAAGCAATCCCCCGAGCGCGGTGATGCGCGCACACGCCTTCTGGAAGGCGCGCGCGACGTGATCCGCCGCAAGGGGTTCGCAGCAACCTCAGTCGATGATCTCTGCCAGTCGGCCGGTGTCACGAAGGGTGCGTTCTTCTATCACTTCAATACCAAGGACGCGCTTGGCGTGGCGGCAGCGAATTTCTGGTCCGAGACAACCAGCGCAATCTTTGCCAGCGCGCCTTATCATGAGCCTGACGATCCGCTGGAAAGGGTTCTGGCCTATCTCGATTTCCGCAAAGGCCTCATCGACGGTGAGACGTTTGAATACACCTGCCTCGTCGGCACCATGACGCAGGAGGTGCATGATAGCGCGCCCGCGATCCGGGATGCCTGCGCCGCCAGCATCTTCGGCCATGCCGCCACGCTTGAGACCGACATCGAAGCGGCGCGCAAGCAGCATAATATCGACGCTGACTGGACTGTCGAGAGCCTTGCCCGCCACACGCAGGCGGTTCTTCAGGGTGGGTTCATCCTCGCCAAGGCCACCGGAGACCCTGACCTCGCCCGTGAAAGTGTTGATCACCTCATCCGCTATGTACGCGGCCTGTTCCGAGTGGGGCCAAATACATCTGAAACCAACTACGAGAAATCATCATGGCCGGCCAGCAAATCACCCCGGAAAAGATCGTTGCCGCCTTCGAATTAACTGCCGCGAGGGAGCCAGCGCATGGGTAAGGCAACACAGATCGGATGTACCTGTGGCCAGACCTGCCTTGAAGTCGAGGGGAGGCCCATCGCAAGCGTCGAATGCTGTTGCAACTCCTGCCGCGAGGCGGCGGGAAAGATGCAGGGCCTTGAGGGCGCACCCCGGACCTTGACCGATCACGGCACGACGCCCTTCGTCATGTATCGCAAGGATCGCGTGCGTTTTCTTGTGGGGGCCGCCAACTTGGCCGGGTTCCGCTTGTCGCCCGAGGCCCCCAGCACGCGGGTGATCGCCACCTGCTGCAACACGCCTGTCTATCTGGAGTTCAAAGGCGGACACTGGCTGAGTCTCTACAGTGGACTTTGGCCATCCGGCACAAAGCCTGAGCCCACGATGCGCACGATGACCTCCGATCTCCCGGAAGGTGCCACGCTGCCAGACGACATTCCCAACGCCAAGAAGCAGAGCCTCGGCTTCTTCGCAAAGCTCTTCGGGGCCTGGGTCGCAATGGGGTTCCGTTACCCGAAAACGCCAAACCTTGGAGAGATCAATGTCTGACGCCGACGAGAAAATCGAGATCGAGTGCATCACGTCACCGCATCACGTTCAACGAGTGAACAAGGCGAAGTTCATCGCCATGCGCGATGCTTTGCTTCCGGTGCTGCCATCCGAGGCGCCCGGTATGTCCGTCGCAGAGGCTAAGGCCGCGCTGTTGCCGAACCTGTCACAGGAATTGTTTCCGGGCGGCGAGAAGGCCGGGTGGTGGCTGAAGGCGGTGCAGCTCGACCTCGAAGCGAAAGGCGTGATCGAGCGCAGCGGCAAGGGAGCGGTCCGGCTCTTCAGGACAGGGAAATCGACATAACACGATTGGTCAATGTACCCGATCGATAGAGATGGCGGCGGCACCATACCTGACATTGACGCAACGCGCAGCATTCATAAATTAGGGCTCTTCGCGCCTATCTCTTAGCGCCTCCCTGGCGGCGGCTATGCGGGACCGAGAAGACATCCGCCCAACCTTCCAGTATGCGCCATTGTAGTGAAGAAAACCTGAGGACTTTTGCATGAGCAACCTGACTATCCGTGCTGCAGAGCCAAGGGATTGCGAACAGCTTGTGGCGCTAGTCAATCTGCCCGGATACCGTCATGGAACCCTTCGGACGCCTTTTCAATCAACTGAATGGATGCGGAAACGTCTTGCGAGTGCCCCACTGGGGTTCACAGAAATTGTGGCAGAAAAAGATGGCGCGATTGTAGGAAAAGCCGGCCTGCAACAGTTTGAAGATCGCCGTCGACACGCAGGGACCATAGGGATTGGAGTCCATGATGACTTCCAAGGCAATGGCATAGGTTCGGCGTTGTTGTCCGCTCTGGTCGATGTGGCGGACAACTGGCTAGCAATTACAAGACTTGAGCTGATGGTTAATGCGGACAACGTATCGGCTATTCGCCTTTATGAGAAAGCTGGATTTGAACGTGAGGGGCTTATGAAGGCCTTTGCGTTCAGGGCTGGAGGTTATGTGGATGCAATCGCCATGGCGAGAGTGATCGCTCAGAAGTCTATCTGATGGTCCGCAGTGGGTTCCTCGCGTCGCTGCGCGGTCGCGACACTGGCGGCAGCTATTGTGGAACCTTTAAGACATTGACCAATGGCAGGCTCGCCATGAGTGTCCTGCTTAGCAGCGCCCGTCATCATAGGCTTCTGGGAGGTGGCGGGTGCTGGTTCGCGTTCGACTCCCGCGTCCGGACGCCACAATGCGAATGGCAGTCGATGGAAGCCCTCATGAGCGGCAACTAAAGACTTTCAATGAGCATCTCTTCACCCAGAGGAAGGACCGCGCAGATGCTGCAAACAAAGAACCTTAAGCTGTGCAGCGCGCGCCGAGTTGATGTGCCTGATCTCTTTTCATTCCTCGGCAATGCGTCAGCGATGGCATTTACGCATGTGGACCACTCGCTGCAGGACTGCCGTCGCCGGGTGCTGGTCCATGAGTATTTCCGGCGCCGCCACGGCTGCGCACCTTGGGTGGTCAGGGAAAGGGGCACAGACAGGATCATTGGCTGGGGTGGGCTCTATCAAGATCCGTTTGAGCCGGGCTGGGGTTTCGAGGTCGGATACTTCTTTCATCCCGAAGCTTGGGGCAAAGGATACGCCTCCCAACTGGTCGCCGCGGGCCTTGCTGTGGCGAACGATGATCTAAAGCTCCCGGAAGTGTATGCCATGGCCCATCGCGAGAACCGCGGCTCGCAACGCGTTCTCGAAAAGGCAGGCTTCATCTTCACAAGACCGCTCCCGGAGCGAACGCGGGTGCTGTATTGCCGAAGCCGCTGATCATAGCTGACAGTCGGCTTTGGGCTCTATTTAGACGCCGCCGGGTGCAAATATTAGAAGCTCCTCGGAACAAAGCCGCCAGCCAACACTTGGACTGCTATACGCACCATGTTGTCTGTCTTTCTGGTGC
>NZ_QJPK01000019.1 GCF_003259195.1 Paracoccus sediminilitoris | reverse complement strand
GATCAGGTCTCCTTGCGAAGCCTGAATCACCGCAACGGACTGAAATCAATGGGTCTGGAGCCTAGGGCCCCCATCCCTTGTGCCGCTCACAGGTGCGATACGCTGTGCGACGGCATGCGGATCGGGGGCGAATGGGGTGCTTAAATGATGCTTTTGTAAAGGCGGCGGACTTGGACGGATGAGGGGCATGGCACTTTTGATCCGCGAACCTAGCGGCATGTCGGGGCGATTCGACCGCGAATTGCCCTTTTTTCGCGCGGGGCGCATGAAACCGGTAATTTTTCGTTAACCAATCATTCATTATTTTCGCGGAATGTCGTGCAGCCGACATTCATCCAGATAGTTCTGATTTACAAAGGACTAGCATCGATCGGGACGTTTGTGTTTTTTTCCCGTGCCCGTTTACAGTCTCGGTCGGTGCGGGAATTGACCACCTGTCGGTTGAAGTGCTGCGGCGGCAGCTTGCATCGGGCCCACGATTTCGGGCTATACTCGACGCACCATCAGTCGCGACAGGGGGCCACGCGTGAGCGAGGCGGTCAACCATCAAGATTTGGCGTCGCCCGTCCCGGCCGGGCGGCGCACCTTCGACATCGCGGAATGGCTGGATCATCTGGAAAAGGCGCCGCCGGCCCTGTTCAAGGGCCTGACACGGCGCCAGATGGCACAGCTGATGTCCGAAACCACCATCCAGCATCTGCGCCGCCCGACCGAGATCCTGCGCCAGGGCGAACCTGCCCGTTGGGGATACCTGATCCTGAGCGGTCGCATCGAGGTCAGCTTCATCGACGTCAACGGCAACCGCATCCTGGCGCATCTTGCCCGCGTGGGCGAAGTGCTGGGTGAGGTCGAGCAGTTTTCCGGCCTGACCTGCGCTGCCACCTGCACCACGCTGCCGGAGACGACGGTCATGCTGTTCGACGCCGCGCTGGTGCTCAAGCACATGCCCGCCGACCTGATCCTTGCCAATTTCGCAGGTATCTTCCATGAACGTCTGACGCGCGACAATCGCCAGCAATCGGTGGCGATGTTCTATGCCGCCGAAGATCGCATCCGCATCCACCTGTTGGGCATGACCAGCGACCAGAACCCTTCGGTCCAGATCAGTCAGACCGAACTGGCGGGTTTTGCGGGGTGTTCCCGCCAGACAGTGAACCGAACGCTGGCCCAGTTGCGGACCGAGGGGATCGTCGCCATCCAGCGGGGCACGGTTAGCGTTCTGGACCGCGACAGGCTGTCGCTGACCCGGCCCGGCGGCGACCAGGTCATCCTTGATGGCGTGCCGATCGCCCCCCACAAGCATATCGCCTGACGCAGAAGTGAGCGGTCGGGGGCTGAGACCCGCCGCCAATTGCGTTTATCTGGCGGTGAACCCCAAGCATCGGAGCGCGCATGTCATCCCCCAGCCCCCAACCGGACCGCGCCCAGCCTGAACGGACCATCCCCGACCTTGCCCTGCCGGACCGTGCGGGCGATCGCTATGCCCGTGAACTGGAACGTCATCTGGATTGGCTGGACAGCTTTACCTCGACGGCGCTTGGCGTTCTGTCGGCGGCATCCGGGATCTATACCTATCTGGGGGTCCGGACGTTGCTGGACGATCCCGGCATGTGGACGACCTTTGCGGCGCTGGCCTATTCCATCGCCGTGTCGGTGGGCATCTTCGTCTTCTGGTCCTATCTGCTGCGGCTGCTGCCCGCGGTGCGGTCGGCTGCGTCGCGGGTGGGGCTGTTGCTGACGATGGCGCTCGGCTCGGTCGCGATCGTGGCAATGTCATCCTGGCTGAACGCGGCGGCCCTTGCCGGGGGTGCGGCGGTCGAAACGCATATGGCGACCACGGTCCAGCATTATCAGACCTCGCTGGAACGCGCCCATGCCAATGCGGTCGCCGGTCAGTCGCTGTCGCGCGATGTGGCCCGCGTGCGCCAATCCTTCCAGGACCTTTCGGAACAAGAGGCCGGGGGCACCCTGTCGGGCTTTTCGGGTCGTGGTGCGGTCTTTCGCGTCCTGACCCAGAAAAGCGCCGAATTGCAGGCGCTGGAGGCCCAGCTTGATCAGGCCGAAGCACCCATCGAGGCCACCTTCAGCCAAGGAAACACGATCCTGTCGCAGATGCGCGGCATTTCGGTCGAACCGGGCCCGCTGGAGGATCGCACGGTCCGTTTTTCCGAAGACGCGGTCGAACTGGCGGGCCTGATTACCCAGCTGCGCCAGCTGAACCCCGCCCCCCTTGTGTCGCGGGCCGCGCAGGATCTCTCCGATGCCGTGGTCCTGCCCGAACTGGACGGGTCAACCGCCGAAATGCGGGCAGGTCAGTCCAGCACCATCAATTCCGTCTTGGGACTGGTCGCGCAGCGCGCGCAGACGCTGAACGATGCGGCCGGCGCGGTGATTGCGATGCCCGCCCCGGACGAAGCGCTTTACACCCCCATGTCGGCCGCCGATGCGGTCATTGCCTATGCGGGGAATTTCGTGCCGGCATGGGCGGGGGCGATTTCGATCGACCTGCTGCCCGCAGTGCTGGTCTTCATCATCATGGTCGTGCAGGCCGCCATCCGGTCGGGTCGCGGCGAAGGTCACAGCGACGACCGCATGACGGTGGGCGAATTGCGCGCGGCCCTTGCGGCGCAGGACCTGCTGTATCGCGCCGATGCCGTGCCTCACGCCCGCCAAACCCCGCCGCGTACCGAGGATAGCTGAGGTGGGGCTCTTTTCCTCTCCTCAACGCGTCATCAGGGCGGTGCTGGTGTCGCAGGTGCTGATGGGTGCGGCCATCGTCGGCATCGACATGATGCGCAGCCCCGGAAGCGCTGCACCGGGCCTGTTCGCCCCTCCGGCACAGGGACCAAGCGTGCGCCCCTATCGCCCCGACCTGCGCCCATCGGACCCGTCACGTCCCGGCGCCCCGGCCATGCGACCGATGCCCGACCAGCTGGAATTCAGCGAAGACGACGACCAGATCGCCATCACCGGGCAGATCGCGCCGGGCGATGGCGACCGCTTCGTGGCCTGGCTGGAGGAGGCGCGTCCGCAGGCGACGCAGGTGGCGCTGGACAGCTCGGGCGGGTCGGTGTCGGATGCGCTGGCGATCGGGCGCAGCATTCGGTCGGTGGGTCTGACGACGACCATCCAGGATGGCGCAGTCTGCCTGTCGGCCTGTCCGTATATCCTGGCCGGAGGGCGGGCAAGGCTGGTCGAAGAGGGGGGCGTCGTCGGCGTTCACCAACATTATTTCGGCAAGAACACCATCCTGCCAGCCTTCATGGCCGTGGCGGATGTCCAACGGGCCCAAGCCAGCGTGATGGATTATCTGGACCAGATGGGTGTCGATCTGCGCCTGATGCCGCTGGCGCTGCGCACTCCACCCGACGAGATCAATATTCTGACGCCGGAGCAGTTGCGCGACCTGAACGTCATCACCGACGCGCAGGAAGGCTGAAAGGCGAACTGGTATGCGCGGCAGAGCAATGTCGCCTTGGAAGATCACATCAAACCGGGAAAATTGGTGCGGGTGAAGGGACTCGAACCCCCACGCCAAAGGCGCCAGAACCTAAATCTGGTGCGTCTACCAGTTCCGCCACACCCGCACTTGCCCGCATTAATCAGTAATCGCGGGACTTTGGGCGATCTAGCACAGCCCGGAAATCCGCACCAGAGGAAATCTGCGCGCCAGTATGGATATGAATTCCAGCCATGCACCTGCCCCACCTTTGCACGCGAGGGAATGACGAATTTTCAATGTCGAAGGTGGAAGAATAGATTGCGGCTGCGCCAAATGTCCGAACAAAGGCTTCGCCAAGCAGTGATCGTCAATGCGCCCGGGGCCGAGGTGCCATATTGTCTCCGGTATCATCGCCACCAGGCTTCTCGACAGCATCCTCCAGTCGCGTACGAAGGCGACGGTATTCCAGATTGTGATCGAACATGCGCAATGCGCTCTGGATCATGTGCCAGTCATCGTCTGACACGCTGAGGATGTTCAAAGGGGACAGCATCTGGGTTAAACTCTTTGGTCATGCAACAACGATCGAAAACGCAGAATGGTGGGACAGGTTCCCTTTAAATGCAGACAAAATATCTTTCCCTTTTCCCATTCGTCATCATAAGACGCAATGCGCCGGTCAGGGAACAAGACCGGCCCGACATGGTTTACCCGTATGAAAAACAGGAGATTACCATGCTCAAATTCCTCGGCGGTGCTGTCGGCATCATCTTCATCATCGGACTGCTTGTCGTTATCGGAATATTGTCCCTGATCTTCTGATACTTGGCTTGGATATGGATGGGTGAAAAACATCCGTTCCCAAATGACTTGCAACTGGCGATCCGACATTGGTTGTGACCAGTTCGGGTTGACTAATTCCACATCGTGGCAGGATTGGTTTCGTGAAATCGGTCGTATGCCGGTAACGGAATCGTTGAATGCCCCCATTGCTTCCGAAGTACCGATGACACGCAAGTCTGCGTAGTGCCACACTCTCCATAACACGACCGTCCTAAAGCGTTTTGAACGTGTAATGTCCCGGTGCGCAGGCACCGGCGGTATCAAAACAGCTTTCAACGATGACGGCCTCGTTGATGGAGGCTTCGAACGACACCTTATCTCTGGTCACAATGTCTATCGTCTGGAAGCGCGACATCTCATCACGCGTCACCCCAATCGCAATGAACTCGACCTCGCCATCACCGTTGAGCCCGAAGCGCATCATCCCGGCGAAGGGGCCCGAGCCATCCAAGGAAAAGTTCAGTAGGCGCCAGTGCACACCTCTTTTTGTTAATGTGGCGAATATTGCGTGGCCGCACATGGTCCCAGCAGTGGCGGCACTCTATCAAAGATCAACTGTCGAACAGACGGAATGCAGGGGTCAGGTCATCTGTGGCTGACCTGACCGCGTTTGCACCCAGCCTTCCCATATCATCGCGCAGTTGCCATCAGCTGGCGGTCGGTTTTTCCCGTGCGGTAGCTTCGCATTCGCAAACATTTTGCCCCGTATGCGGATATCACGGCATGAAGATTATATAATTGACTGGCTTGGGGAAACATTATGACCAACCAGCGTTCTTGAAGACGAGCCTCGGCAGTTTTTGACCGGCTTGGGACAAGGCATTGGCATCTTCGGGAAAGACATGATGAATGAAAGAATTTTGGAGGACGACACCAAGCGCGGCCACGTCGATTGGGCGTCGATCCTGGCGGGTGCCGCAATCGCGGCTGGCGCATCCGTCGTCTTCACCGGTTTCACGACCGCGATCGGGCTAGGCTCGGTTTCGCCCGAGGAGGGCGAGGGTCTGGGGACGTTCTCGCTGATCCTGGTGGGGCTCTTTGCCTTTATCGCGATGGTCGCCGTCTATGGTCTTGGCGGATATATTGCCGGACGAATGCGTCGGCGCAGCTCGACATCCGAAGATGAGGTCGAGGCCCGCGACGGCATTCACGGCCTGACGGTCTGGGCCTTGGGCATGCTGCTCAGCGGCATTCTGGCAGCCGGCGCCGTGACAAGCGGCGTGCGCGCAGCCGGAAATGCAGCCACCACTGCGGTCGAGGCGGCAGGGTCTGCCGTGGGCGGAGTGGCGCAAGGCGCGGGTCAACTGGCCGGCGGCGTCGTCGGTGGCGTGGGTCAGGTCGCGGGTGGAGCAATCAGCGGCGTCGGCCAGTTGGCAGGCGGCGCGGCCTCGGCAATCGGCGGAGAGGAAGGCGGACAGGGCGCTGGCGCCAATCCGCTGGACTATGTTACCGATCGCTTCCTGCGCAGCGAAGCCGCTGCACCTGATCAGTTTTCGAACGAACAGATCCGCGGCGAAGTGGTCAACATTCTGAGCACCGTCCTTCGCACGGGTGAGGTTCCCGAAGATGATCTGGACTATCTGCGCGCCGCGCTTGCCGCACGGACCGAATTGACCCCGGCGCAGATCGACGCCCGTGTCGAACAGGCAGTCCAGCAGGCTCAGGACCTGCGGGCCGAAGCGCAGCAGCGTCTGGAAGACGCCCGGACCCAGGCCGAGGAAGCCGCCGCAGCAGTCGAAGCTCGCGCCCAAGAGCTGCGCGCCGAGGCTGAGCAGCGCCTGCAGGACGCCAAGGATCGTGCCGTCGAAGTCGCCGAAAGCGCCCGCCATGCCGCCATCTGGACGGCGCTGTTTCTGGCCGTGTCTGCCTTGGTGGCCGGCGTGGCTGCGTGGATGGGTGCCATCAAGGGCGGCCATGACCGCGATGCCGGTCGCATCTGGGCAGGACTGGCACGCCGTCGCTGATCACGGATCGCAGAACACGTCACGGAGCTCCGCCGGCGCAAGCTGGCGGGCCTTTTCTGTGCTGCGCGCTATATTGTGTTTTTGGAGGCCTTGATGCGGTGCTTCTGCCGGCTAATCAACACCTTCGGCACCAGATCGGCCCATCGGCTTACTCAAGGCATCAACGCGTTTCGGATATAGCAGACGGGGGACATCAGTTTACCCCAGCCATGTCTGCCGGAGAATATCTTCACCGCCCCAAAGCCAGCTTCAAAGCGAACGGTTCATCGAAGTAAGCTTGCATGTCATCTGAGATGGCTCCTGATCGAAAGATCAGACCATCACCATCTTGCCATCGCTGCACAGTCGGCAGGTGCGTGATAAATAGCATTGATCGGCCTGTTGCTCAGGCAACCTCACCTCTCTGTCTAGCAGCAGGGCAATAGGTTCGTGGCGCCGTATTGGAGGCTACTGGTCTCAAACATATGGCGCCACCTGCCAAGTGGTCCGCTGAAGATGACACCAAGGAACCCGCGGAAATTGTGACGGAGGTTTTTCGGTCGATGGTTCCGCGTGAATAGTGGCTGGGGTTCTGTCCCGGGGCGGTCAGTTCGGTAGACCTCTGAGGAGGGCGACAATGAAATTCACCTTGGCCGACATGGCCAAGGGTGTCATCTGCCACACGTGGCGGAAGATGGAATGGCATAACCTGCGTTGCCATGACCGCAAAACCTGTCCACCAGAGTGGTTAAAAATCCTCTCTAGACAGGCGGGACAAATCACCGGTGATCTGCATTGACCTACCGTCATCCCGACCGGCAAAATCGCATCCGCTAGGTGGCGATCGGCGCCTGCACCCGTGAATGCCAGCGCAGCGTCGATCTGACCTCAGGTGCGCCCTCCAGCCGGGTGGATCGCGGCATCGCCTCCTGTTTCATCCCATGTCACAGATCACGAATTGCAGCTTCTGCGAATCCCGCCTCTCCAGCCACGCTGATTGCCCATGATCCAATTTCTTCGCGACAATTTCCGCTGGCCAGGTGCAGAGTTGCTGCTGACCTTCACTTCAGCTTTTGGGCAAACCTGGTTCATCTCGCTTGTCGCGGTGTTCATCAAGAACGAGTACGGTCTGACGGATGGCAGTTGGGGCAGCCTCTACACGGTGGCCACCCTGTCTGCGTCGGGCTTGATGTTCTGGCGCGGCGCCATGGCGGACAGCGTGCCGCTGTCGCGGCTGGCACCGGCGGCCGCGATCGGCATGGCTTGGGCGCCGTTGCTGTGGATTCTGGGGGTTGCGCTGTTCCTGTTGCGCTTTTGCGGGCAGGGCGGGTTCAGCAATATCGCCATGACGCCGATGGGCCGCTGGTTCGAGGACCGGCGTGGTCAGGCCGTTTCCATCGCCTATCTGGGACACCCCGGGGGCGAGATCATCGTCCCGCCGCTGATGGTCTTGCTGATCGGCACCATTGGCTGGTGGGGAACGTGGCTGGTCGTGGTGGCCATGCTGTGCCTTACCGTCGCACCCCTTCTCAGCCGCCAGCTGTTGTCCGAGGCGCGTACCCCCGTTACCCATGCCACGCAGACGGCCAAGCCCGGTCTGCTGGGGCGCCAATGGCAACGCTCGGATGCGGGCCGGCACTGGTTGCTGCCCGCGATGTTGCGCGTCCTTCTGACGCCCGGCTTCATCGCGACCGTGATCTCCTTCCATCAGGCCTATGTCGGGCAGGTCAAGGGAGGGAGCCTAGCGTACATGGCCCCCCGGCTATACGGCTTTCGGCATATCGACAGTGATCAAGGCATTCGCGTCGGGATAGGCCCCCGACAGGTTCGGCGTGATCCGTCTGCTGCCGATGCTGCTGCTTCAAATGAGCGTCGGCGTCAGCCTGATCGGCCCGGCGGAAAGCATCGCGGGTTGGTATGTCGCGCCGGCGGTGGTCGGCGTGACACAGGGCATGGCGGGATCGCTGCGGGGCGTGCTGTTCCCGGTCCTTTGCAGGACCATGCATTTGGGTGCGATCCGGTCGTTGGCGTCGACGATCATGGTGATTTTGACCGCGAACGGGCCGGGGATCACAGGCATCCTCATCGAAATGAGCGCCAATTTTCTCACCCAAAGCCTGATCTTGGGGCTATGGTGCTCTATGGTGGTGGTGTCGTGCTGGATCATCGCCGCGCGGGTGCGAACCGATCTTGCAACGGGCTGATCGGCGGCGTTCCGGCCCCTGCGCGTGATCCTGCAAGCGCGGGGGCCGGTTCAGGATCGGGCGTCTGCGGTAAAGCAGGTCGGGGATATTGACTGCCTGCACCATGGCCGTCGTGGTCGAACCGATGATCAGGCTGCGAATCCGGCTGTGCCCATAGGCGCCCATCACCAGCGGGTCGAAGCCTTCGGTTGCCACGATCTGTTGCACTGCCTCGTCAGGCTCGCCTTTGATGGTGCGGGCGGTGGCGGTCAGGCCCGCCGCTTCCAAGGCCGCGACGGCGTCCATGCGCGACCCGATCCGGCCGCTGCCGTTGTCGACATAAAGCACCCTGATCTCCCGGCCCCTCAAACACCAGGCTTTTCGACATCCGCTCGATCGCCTTCATGGCCGATGCGCTGCCGTCGAACGCCACCAGCACCTTGGTGATCGGCTTGAACGACCATAATGCGACGATGACGGGAACCTTAGATACGCGCGCGATCCGTTCAAGGTTCGAATCCAAATCGCCGGTCGCGAAATCCGCACTCTCGCCGCGCTTGCCGATGACGATGGCGCGCAGATCCGGCTCGACCTCGCGCACGGTCTCCAGAAGGTCGCCCTTGCGCAGGTGCGGCACCACGGGTCCGGTGCCGTCAGCCTCGAGGATCTTCTGGGCATTCTCCAGACTCGCGCGACCCTTGGTCTGGCCAGGCGGGTGCGCGTTTCGTCGGCGGCGGAGAGTTCGGCCAAAAGGGCGCTGCGGGCACTTAGGGTCAAGGCCCCGGACAGGTTTTGTCCGGCCCCCGTTTCGCGACGCCCAAGGACGTGTATGACATCGACCGAGGCGCTCAGCCGTCCGGCGACCCAGGCGGTGTGGTGACAGACGCTTTTGAAATAGACCGAACCGTCGACCAGTGCGAGTATCTTGTTGGTCATGATATCCTTCCGCAATGTGCCATCAGCTTTTCAAGCGCGCCCGGCTTGTCATGGATGGCCAGCTTTTCGATCAGCGTTTCCGAAGCCTCGTTCATGCCGATCAACTCGACCTCGACGCCTTTGCGGCGGAATTTCAGGATTTCCATGTCCAGCGCCTGGACCGAACTGATGTTCCAGATGTGCGCGCGGCTGACATCGATGACGACCTTGTCGACGGCTTCCTCGAAGTTGAAGGCATCGGCGAAATCCTCGGACGAGCCATAGCGCAGTTGCCCCTCGACGATACAGGTCCGTTCGGGACCGTCGAGCGACAGGGTCTTCCTGATGCCGAACAGCTGCGCGATCTTGGCAGCGAAGAAAACGCCCAACAGCATCACGCCGACCAGGACGCCGATAGCCACGTTGTGGGTATAGACCACCGTCGCCACCGTCGCGATCATCACCACCGATCACGACCGGGGATGCGTCTTCAAATTGCCGATCGAAGACCAGCTGAACGTCCCGATCGAGACCGTGATCATGATCGCGACCAACGCTGCCATCGGGATGATCGCGACACGGGCGCCCAGGCCCACCACCATGATCAACAGCGCCAGACTGGCGGTGAAGGTCAATAGACGCCCCCGCCCGCCGGATTTGAAGTTAATGATCGACCGACCGATCATCGCACAGCCCGCCATGCCACTGATGAAGCCGGTGGCCTTGCTCGGGATGTCAGGGATCAGGAAGATCGGCAGCGTATCGAGCAATGCGCCCATGTCGCCCGCCGTGCGCACGTCCCAGCCCATGAACCATACCAGCGCCGTCATCACGACGATCGTCACCAGCGGCGACGGGATCGCCGTGGTCAGACGCGGCACCAGATAGATGACGGCCAGGCCCGCCGCCACCAGGGCATAGGTCAGTTAGGTGATGCCCGGGACGGACAGGTCCAGTTCGGGCATCTGCGCCATGAAGATCAGGATCGCCAGCGCGTTCACGAACCCGGTCATCACCGATTTCGAGACATAGCGCATGAAGCGGCCCAGCTTCAGCAGGCCTGCACCGATCTGAATCAGGCCTGCCAGCACTGTGGCCGCCAGCAGGTATTCCAGCCCGTGTTCACGCACCAGCGTGATCATCAGGACGACCGTGGCCGCGGTTGAGATCATGCCCGGCCTGCCGCCGACAAAGGCGATCAGCACGGCAATCGAGAAGCTGGCGTAAAGCCCCACCTCGGGGTCCACGCCGGCGATGATGGAAAAGGCGATGGCTTCGGGAATCAGGGCCAAGGCCACCACCACCCCTGCCAGCAGATCGCCGCGGATGTTGTCTAACCATTGGCTCTTTGTATTCGGAAATTGAGTTCATGAGTATCCGGTAGCCTGCAGCGGTCGATCTGGTTCCAGACGTTCCGGTGTCGCTGTTTGACAGGATTTCAACAATGATTGTTCGGCGGATCAGGGGCCGGAAGAGCCACCCGGGCTTTCACCGGGTCTTTGAGTTTGGCGTTCTCTTATCCGGGAAGGATGGCAAAGATCAACCATGGTGACGGTTCGGCCCTCTGGCGCGCCCACGGGATGCGCCGCCCGTGCCAGAATGCCCCCGTTCGGAAAGGAACCATGGAGGCAGGCGGCGGCTAGTCTTTCAGATGATCGAAAACTTCATCGATGCCCAGCACGGTCGCCGCCAGAATGGGCACCAGGCGGATGGCGGCAAGGCGCGGCTGGTGCTGAAAGACCAGCATCAGATAGCAAAGCGACCGCATGACCAGCCGCGCCGTTTCGATCCATGCGCGATAGGGCAGCACCGTCAGGTAACGCGACCGAGTGTATTTATAGGCGCGGATGTTGTTCTGGATCTGCGATTTCGCCTCGTCCCGTTGATCGACGGGGGGCGGGTCGACAAAGGCGGCGCGCAGGCCGTCCAGATATTCCAGATCGAACGCGATGTCGTATGACAGGCGCATGGGCATCAGATCTTCGACGATCCAGGCCGCCGCCCGGCGGTTGATGACATAGGCACCGGCCCCTTTCTCTCGGGTCAGGGCGATGGCCAGGCTGCGGCCGTTGGGAAGATCGCGGAAGCGGAATTTCGGCCCCTTGTTCATGGTGCTGAGGCGCAGGATGTCCCAATCTTCGTCGGCGTTCAGGGCGTCGCGCAGCACCGCTGCAAAGTCTTGGGAAAAGGCGACGTCATCTTCCAGGACAAGGGCATGCTCGGCGTCGCTTTGCAGAAGCCGACGCGCGCATTCCACATGGCTGAAATAGCACCCGACCTCGGCCGGAATGATCCGGCGACCATGCAGGTATCTGTAGGCGCGGGCGCTGACGCCCGAATGGGGAAAGGTAAGGGTTTCTCCATCGGTCGCCGCCACGCGTTCGAAGGAAAGGCCCGCCTCGGCGCATTTCTCTTCCATCCGCCGCAACCGTTCTTCCGCACGATCGAGATTGATGAGGTAGACCCTGAGGTAGTTGGGCAAGGGATGTGTCACGAGGCTGCTGATCCGGAAAGGGTGCGACCATATTGCGCGGGTCGGGCCATCCGTCAATCGGGCTTGGTGCGACATCCCCTGCTGTTGACAAGATATGATCCGGCCACCCAAGCGATTGATCGCACTGTCATATCGGCGCGCGGCTGGCCGGGCGTCCGGCTTTTCGGATGCTGCCCCGGCCGTTCACCCGTCGGCGGGGGCTGCCGCAGCCTCAGACGGCCTTGGTCTGGTTCACGCGCTTGGACAAGGCCTCGTGGCTTTCCACGCGCTCGGAATAGCGGTCAACGAGGTGATCCTTGATGTCGCGGGTCAGCAGGGTGAAGCGGACCAGTTCTTCCATCACATCCACGATCCGGTCGTAATAGGGCGACGGCTTCATGCGACCTGCCTCGTCGAATTCATCCCAGGCCTTGGCGACCGAGGATTGGTTCGGGATGGTCAGCAGCCGCATCCAGCGCCCAAGGATGCGCAGCTGGTTGACGGTGTTGAAGCTCTGGCTACCGCCGCAGACCTGCATCACGGCCAGCGTCTTGCCCTGCGTCGGGCGCACGCCGCCCAGGGACAGCGGGATCCAGTCGATCTGGGTCTTCATGACGCCCGTCATCGCCCCGTGCCGTTCGGGCGAACACCAGACCATTCCCTCGGACCAGCCGACCAGGTCGCGCAATTCGGCGACCTTGGGATGGTCTGCCTCGGTCGCATCGGCAAGCGGCAGGCCTTGCGGATCGAAGATGCGGGTTTCGGCGCCAAACGCGGTCAGCAGGCGCGCGGCTTCCTCGACCGAGAAACGCGAAAAGCTGCGGTCGCGCAGCGAACCATAAAGCAGCAGGATGCGCGGTGGATGCTGGCTTCGCGGGGCCGAAAACAGCGGCTCGGCGGTAATGGGGCCAAGGCATTCGGGGGTGATGTTGAGCAGGTCAGTCAACGGGATGGTCTTTCTGGTCAAGGATCATCAGCTGTCCTCATTTAACAGGGGTCAGGTCGGCCGCCGCCAGCAACGCCAGCAGCTGCGCACCGGTCTAGCCTTCCGGTCAAATCGTCGATGAACACCGGCTGGCTGCCAAAGGCGCGGATGATGTTCAGCGCATTGCGCGATGTGCCGCAGTCGGGGTTGTGATGATCGACGATCATGCCTGCTCCTGCGGGAAACGGGACCGGGTGCGGTTGGCGAACGCCACCAGCGACAGCATGACCGGCACCTCGACCAGAACGCCGACAACCGTGGCCAGCGCCGCGCCGGAATTCAGCCCGAACAGGCTGATGGCCACCGCGACGGCCAGTTCGAAAAAGTTCGACGTGCCGATCATGGCGCAGGGCGCGGCGATCCGATGCGGCACGCCCATCAGAAAGGCGGCGCCGTAACCGATGGCAAAGATCAGATAGCTTTGGATCAGGATCGGCACGGCGATCAGCGCAATGACGACGGGTCTGTCCAAGATCGTCTGGCCCTGAAGGCCGAACAGGATGGCCACCGTCGCGATCAGGCCGATCATCGACCAAGGTTTGACCCGGGCCGAAAAGATGTCGATGCGGGACTGGGTGCCAAGAATGCGACGCGTGACCAGCCCCGCCGTCAAAGGCAGGACGACATAGAGGATCGTGGCCAGCACAAGCGTCTGCCAAGGCACCACGATCTGGGTCACGCCCAGCAGCAGGGCCACGATGGGGGCGAAGGCCACGACCATGATCAGGTCGTTCACCGAGACCTGCACCAGGGTATAGGTCGCGTCACCCCGCGTCAGCTGCGACCAGACGAAGACCATCGCGGTGCAGGGCGCGGCGCCCAGCAGGATCAGACCGGCAATGTATTGCTGCGCATCCTGGGGGGCAATCCAGGGGGCGAAGACATGGTCGAAGAACAACACTGCCAGCAAGGCCATGCTGAAAGGCTTGATCAGCCAGTTCACCACCAGCGTGATCAGCAATCCCCGTGGCTGACGAAAGGCCCCGCCCACGGCGCCAAGATCGACGCTGACCATCATCGGATAGACCATGGCCCAGATCAGGACGGCGACGACCAGGTTGATCGACGCCACCTCTGCCCCCGCGATGGCCTGAACCAGCCCGGGAAACAGCGCGCCCAAGGCAAGTCCCGCGATCATGGCCAGACCCACCCAAAGGGTCAGCAGGCGTTCGAACCGGCCCAGGGGGGTGCCTTCGGGTTTTGTCATGTCGGTCATGGGTCTCTGCCCTTGCGCGATGGGATGGGGTCGCGATCAGCAATCGCAGGCGATCTGGTCCAGAACCGGCTGACACAG
This sequence comes from Paracoccus sediminilitoris, assembly GCF_003259195.1. GTDB lineage: Bacteria > Pseudomonadota > Alphaproteobacteria > Rhodobacterales > Rhodobacteraceae > Paracoccus > Paracoccus sediminilitoris. Next base: position 53,258 of record NZ_QJPK01000019.1, on the reverse strand, counting down.
GTCGGGCTGTCCACCGCAACAATCCTCCATCAGAAAGCCCAGCAGCCCCCGCATCGTCTCCATCCGGGCGAAATAGCGGATCGAACGGCCTTCGCGCCGTGATCGCACCAGATCAGCCGCGCCCAGGATATTGAGGTTGTTCGACAGGGTATTGGCCCTGATATCGAGGCTTGCGGCGATCTCTCCGGCGGCCATGCCCGACGGTCCCGCCTGCACAAGCAGGCGAAACACGTCCAGCCGGATGTCATGGGCCAGGGCCGACAGGGCTTCGAGGGTTCTATTTTTTTCCATACTTCATGCTTAATGGAATTAAATGGGGCGGGCAAGGCCCGCGCTACGACGGGTTCGCCCAAAGGCGGGTGGGCTTTTCGACCGCGGCAGTTGGGGATGTCATCGCAACTACGCAGGCCTGTCACCCATGGCATGCCGGATAATGTCAGGCATCAGGTCGGGCAGATCGTCGGCGATGAGGCCGGGCCCGAAATGCCGTGCAGCCTGGGCATGCAGGCTGACCCCCATTTGGGCGGCCCGGAAGGGGGGCAGGCCGCGGGCCAGAAGGCCCGTGATCAGGCCGGACAGCACATCGCCCGCGCCGGCGGTGGCAAGCCAGGGGATGTCATAGGCCGAATGGACCCGGATGGCCCCCTCGGGGCAGGCGATGACAGTGTCGGGACCTTTCAGAACCATCACCGCATTCAGGGTCCTTGCGGCCTGACGGGCGGCCTCGAGCTTGGAGAGGGGCGGGTCCTGGCAGGGGTCGGAAAGACGCTGCGCAAGCTGGGGCTGGATGCGGGCGAATTCCCCCATATGCGGGGTCAGGATGCAGGCGGGATGCAGGGCAGGGGCCAGGCCCTTGGCCAGCGCGGTGATGGCATCGGCATCCAGCACCGCCGCCCGTCCGCTGGCCAGAAGCGGCGGCAGCAGCGCCTGCGCGCGGTCGACCCCGCATCCCGGGCCGATGCAGACGGCGCCGATGCGGTCATCCTGCAGCATCCGCGCCAGATCCCCGGGGCCCTGCACGGGTTTGCGCATCAGCGCATCGGGCGGGCCGGCATGTTCGGGCATGGCGTCGGGTGTCGGACAGATCGTGACCAGCCCCGCCCCGATCCTCAGCGCCGCGCGTGCCGACAGGCGGGCCGCGCCGCCGCTGCCCTGTTCGCCGGCGATGACCAACGCTGCGCCATGCGCGAATTTGTGTCCCGCACCATGCAGCTTGGCCAGCCAACGCCCTTGGGACGCATCGGGCGCGGATGTCAGGGCGACGCCTGCCGGATCGGCCTGACGCCAGGGGCCAAGGCCGATATCGGCGACCACCAGGCTGCCGCAGGCCGTGGGGCCGTCGCCGATCAGATGGCCGGGCTTGGGGCTGTCGAAGGCGACGGTCAGACCCGCGCGCGCCCCGTCACCGGGGAACCGGCCGTCCTCAAGGCGCAGGCCGCTTGGGCAATCGACCGCGACCATCCGGTCGCGCAGGGCGTCACCCGACAGGGTCTGCAACAGCTGGGCGATGGCGCCCTGCGGCGGTCTGGTCAGGCCGGTACCGAAGATCGCATCGACGATGACATCGCACCCGGTCGGGTCGAAACCGACATCCAGGGGCAGGATCGACCCCGATTCCCGCCAGCGGGTGGCCATCGCGCCTGCATCGCCTGCCGCTTTGCCGCGCATCCCCAGAACGCCGACCTGCCAGCCCGCGCGGTGCAGATGACGGGCGATGACATATCCGTCGCCACCATTGTTCCCCGGACCGCACAAGACGGTGACCCGCCGCGGCGCGGGCCATCGCAGGCGAATCTGATCCGCCACGGCGCGCCCCGCGCGTTCCATCAGTTCGGCCGCGGTGACCATGCCGCTGGCAATGGCCGCAGCCTCGGTGGCGCGCATTTGGGCGGGTGTCAGAATCTCAGCGCCATCCAGCATCGTGTTTGCCTGTATTTTAATCTTGTTGCCGATATTTTATGCAGGACCCCGTGACAAACCGTTTCCGGCCTTCCAAGATCATCCTGCTGCATTTACGCCATCCAACAAACGCGCCAATCAGACTGCAGGCAAGCCGCGAGGAAGGATCTAGAGCGATGAAGAAGATCGAGGCGATCATCAAGCCGTTCAAGCTGGACGATGTGAAGGAAGCCCTGCAGGAAGTTGGCGTGCAGGGTCTGTCCGTCACCGAAGTCAAGGGCTTCGGGCGTCAGAAGGGGCATACCGAACTGTATCGCGGCGCTGAATACGTTGTCGATTTCCTGCCCAAGGTGAAGATCGAGATGGTGCTGCCCGACGACCAGGTCGAAGCCGCCGTCGAAGCGATCGTGGGCGCCGCCCGCACCGAAAAGATCGGCGATGGAAAGATCTTCGTCATGCCCGTGGAACAGGCCATCCGCATCCGGACCGGTGAAACCGGCGACGACGCGGTCTGATCGCGGCAGGCGAAACAACCCGATATCTCTCGGCCCGGCCAGAATGCCGCCGGGCCGTTACCACGAAGAAAGGGAAGAGATGAAAATCAAGGATGTCTTGAAGTTGATCGAGGATGAAGATGTCGCCTATGTCGACGTCCGCTTCACCGATCCCAAGGGCAAGCTTCAGCACGTGACGCTGGATCGCGATCTGATCGATGAGGACTTCTTCGAGGAAGGCTTCATGTTCGACGGCAGCTCGATCGCGGGCTGGAAGTCGATCGATCAGTCCGACATGAAGCTGATCCTGGACCCGGCATCGGCCTATATCGATCCGTTCTATGCTGAAAAGACGCTCTGCGTGCATTGCAACGTGGTCGAACCCGACACCGGCGAACCCTACAGCCGCGACCCGCGCGGAACGGCTGAAAAGGCCGAGGCCTATCTGAAGTCCTCGGGCATCGGTGACACGGCCTATTTCGGACCTGAAGCCGAATTCTTCCTGTTCGACGACGTGCGCTATTCCGTGACGCCGCAGAAGGTCGCGTTCCAGATCGACGCCTCCGACGCCGCATGGAACACCGACACCGAATACGAGATGGGCAACCAGGGTCACCGCGCAGCCCACAAGGGCGGTTATTTCCCGGTCAACCCGACCGACGCCGCTCAGGACATCCGCAGCGAGATGCTGACGACGATGAAGCGCATGGGCATGAAGGTCGACAAGCACCACCACGAAGTTGCCAGCGCGCAGCACGAGCTGGGGCTGATCTTCGGGACGCTGACGACCCAGGCCGACAACATCCAGAAATACAAATACATCATCCACAACGTCGCCCACGCCTATGGCAAGTCGGCCACGTTCATGCCCAAGCCCATGAAGGGCGACAACGGGTCGGGGATGCATGTGAACATGTCGATCTGGAAGGACGGCAAGCCGCTGTTCGCAGGCGACAAATATGCCGACCTGAGCCAAGAGGCCCTGTGGTTCATCGGCGGCATCCTGAAGCATGCCAAGGCGCTGAACGCGCTGACGAACCCCTCGACCAACAGCTACAAGCGCCTGATCCCGGGCTTCGAGGCCCCCGTCCTGCGCGCCTATTCGGCACGCAACCGTTCGGGCTGCGTCCGTATTCCGTGGACGGAATCGCCCAAAGCCAAGCGCGTCGAGGCCCGCTTCCCCGATCCCGCGGCGAACCCCTATCTGTGCTTTGCAGCGCTCCTGATGGCCGGCCTTGACGGCATCAAGAACAAGATCGATCCGGGCGCGGCTTCCGACAAGGATCTCTACGATCTGCCGCCGGAAGAGCTGGCCGAAATCCCGACCGTCTGCGGTTCGCTGCGCGAAGCGCTGGAGGAGCTGGACAAGGACATGGACTTCCTGCTGGCCGGTGACGTCTTCACCCGCGATCAGCTGGAAGGCTACATGGCACTCAAGTGGGAAGAGGTCTATGCCTACGAGCATACGCCCCATCCGATCGAATACGCGATGTATTACAGCTGCTGATCCCACGGGATCGGTGAACGCGAAAAGGCGGTCCTTCGGGGCCGCCTTTTTCACATGGCGCGCAATCATCTGCATCACGCTCGCGTGTGGGGTGCAACAAATGGGTCGCGGCGACCGTAACTGCAATCACGACAAGCGAAACTTCACCCCAACGAGGAATACAGATATGACCCGCTTTGCCCTGATTGCCGCCGCCATGACCGCCCTTGCCGCCATCCCCGCCGCGGCCGGATCGCTGACCATGAAGGAACGGCCCGACATGAACAACTTCAGCCAGGCCCAGATGCAGCAAGTCGATCGCCGCGCCGGCGATCTGTTCAACGCCCGCGAGCTGGCCGACCGCAACCTGATGTCCGGTGACACGGTCTCGGTTTCGTCCTTCCCCAGCGGCATGCGCCCCGACGACTCCAGCCGCGACCGCATGTAAGACAACCGCATGACTGAAAAGGCCGGGCGATTGCCCGGCCTTTCCTATGTTTGCCCTGCCTGGCGGCCCTATTCGGCGGCGATGCCCGTCCGGATGGGATAGTCGGTATAGCCTTCGGCACCGCCCGCATAGAAGGTCGAGGGATCATGGTCGTTCAGCGCCAGGTTCCGACGGAAGCGTTCGGGCAGGTCGGGCGTGGCGATGAAATCGCGACCGAAGGCCACGGCATCGGCCTTGTCTTCGGCCAGCAACTTTTCAGCCAGATCCTTGGTCAGGCCTTCGTTGGCAATGACCGGACCGTTGAAAGCCGTTCGGATGTCACCCATCAGGCTGTCCCCCGCGACGTGTTCGCGCAGGCAGATGAAGGCCACGCCCTTGCGGCCCAGCTGGCGCGCCACATGGGTGAACAGCGCCTTGGGGTCGCTGTCGCCCATGCTGTGGCCGTCGCCGCGCGGGGCCAGATGGACGCCGACGCGATCGGCACCCCAAACCCCGATGACCGCATCGGTGATTTCGTCAAGCAGACGGGCGCGGTTTTCGATCGATCCGCCATAGGCATCGTCGCGGGTGTTGCTGGCATCCTGCAGGAACTGGTCGATCAGATAGCCATTCGCGGCATGGATCTCGACCCCGTCAAAACCGGCGCGACGGGCGTTTTCGGCACCCTGGCGATAGGCCTCGACGATGGCGGGGATTTCTTCGATGTCCAAGGAGCGCGGCGTGACATAGGACCGCTTGGGGCGCAGCAGGCTGACATGGCCTTCGGGTTGAATGGCAGAGGGCGCGACAGGCAATTCGCCGCCCAGAAGGTCGGGATGCGAAATGCGCCCGACATGCCACAGCTGCAGGAAGATCAGGCCGTCGCGTTCGTGTACGGCCTTGGTGATCTTGGACCAACCCTCGACCTGGGCCTGGTTCCAGATGCCGGGGGTTGCCTCATAGCCGACGCCCATGGCCATCACGCTGGTCGCTTCGGACAGGATCAGCCCGGCGCCTGCACGTTGGGCATAGTATTCGGCCATCATGTCATTGGGAATGCGCTGGTCGCCCGAACGGCTGCGCGTCAGGGGGGCCATCACGACGCGGTTCTTCAGCGTCACGGCACCAAGCGTCAGGGGGTCGAACATCGAGGACATGGCGTCCTCCTTTCCATAGGTCTTGTTGATCTGGCGGGTCGTCCGACCCGTGGCCTTGTCAGCTGTGCGCTGCATGGCCGCAATTCAAGCACTGCGCGGCGCGATCACTGAATTCGACGTCACAGGACGGTGTAGATGCCAGATATGGCGCCAGGTGGTCTTCCCAGCGACGACATCTGCCACTATTCCGAAGTCATGGATATCGTGCTTCTGACCTCGTTCACCGCCTGCCTGTTCCTGCTGATCGCCATGGCCGAGCCCTTGGCGGCGCGCCTGTCCCTGCCGTTCAGCGTCATGCTGGCGGCGGTCGGCACGCTGATCGGGGGCGGCGCGATCTTCCTTTTGAACACCGAGCTGACGGATGCGCTGAACCCGCTGGCCGAAGGCATCCTGGCGCTGCCGATCCGATCCAGCGTGTTCCTCTATGTCTTCCTGCCGACGTTGATCTTCCAGGCGACGCTGGAAATGAACATCCGCCGGATGATGGATGACTGGGTGCCGATCCTGACGCTGGCCGTGGTGGCGGTCGTCGTGGCGACATTGACCATCGGCTATACCCTGTCCTGGATCAGCGGGCTGCCGTTGATGGTCTGCCTGCTGGTCGGGTCGATCGTGTCGACGACGGACCCGTCGGCGGTGGTCAGCATCTTCCGGTCGCTGTCGGCACCCAAGCGCCTTGCCCGCATCATCGAGGGCGAGAGCCTGCTGAACGATGCCGCCGCCATCGCCCTCTTTGGTCTCTTCATGAGCTATGTGATGCTGGGCGTCCCCAATCCCAGCCTGTCCGAGGCCTTCGGCAAGTTTCCCGGCCTGATCCTGGGCGGCGTCTTGTCGGGCTGGCTGTCGGCGCGGGTGGCGCTGATGCTGATGGGGCTGTTTTCGCGGTTCGAAACCGCGCAGATCTCGGTCTCGGTCGCGGTGCCTTATCTCGCCTATATCGGGGCGGAACAGTTACTGGGCGCGTCGGGTGTCATCGGCGTTGTCGCGGCGGGCCTGACCCTGAACTTCATGGGGCCGGGGCGTCTTGCACCCGCCTTCTGGGTCAACCTGCGCGAGGTCTGGGGCCTGCTGGCGCATTGGGCAGGCGCGATGATCTTTATCCTGGCCGCGCTGCTGATCCCGCGGCTTCTGGACAATGTGCGCCTGTCGGACCTGCTTCTGGTGCTGGTGGTGATCCTGGCGGCCTTCGTCGCCCGTGCGATCATCCTGTTCGGGGTGCTGCCGTTGCTGACCGTGATGGGATTGTCGCCACGGATTCAGCGACCCTATCGCGTGGCGATCCTGTGGGGCGGTCTGCGGGGGGCCGTCACGCTGGCGCTGGCGCTGGCCGTGACCGAAAGCCTGCGCGTGCCGGTGGAAACCAAGCGGCTGGTGGGCATCCTGGCCACGGGCTTTACGCTCTTCACGCTGATCGTGCAGGGGACGACGCTGCGGGGCGTCATCACGCTGCTGGGTCTGGACAAGCTGTCGCCGCTGGACCGGGCGCTGTCGAACCAGGTGGTCGCCGTGGCGCTGCAGACGGTGCGCGAAGGCGTGGCGCAGGCGACCGAGAATTACGACCTGACCCGCGACACCGTCCGATCCGAGGCCAAGCGCTTTGCCGCCCGCCTCGACGCCGCCGTCGAACGCGCCGAGGCCGAGGACAATGCCGAGATCCTGGACCGCGACCGCATCACCCTGGGCCTGATCGCCTTGGCGGGCCACGAACGCGAGATGATCTTGCAGCGATTCCGCGAACGCATCATCTCGGCCCGGCTGTCGGAACAGGCGCTGTTCGACGTGGACCGCCTGATCGAGGGCGCGCGCAGCAGCGGGCGGACCGGCTATCAGCGCGCATCGCGCAGCAGCCTGGGTTATGGGCCGACCTTCCGCATGGCCGCCATCCTGCGCAACCGTTTCGGCGTGCCCGGCCCCCTGGCCGCCCTGACCGCCGACCGGTTCGAGATGTTGCTGGCCAAGCGTCTGATCCTGCGCGATCTTCACGGCTTCATCGACCGGCGCATCCGCCGCATCCACGGCCGCCGCGTGGCCGAATTGCTGCATGAACTGCTGAGCCGCCGGATCGAGGCGGTCGAGACCGCGTTGGAGGGTTTGCGCCTGCAATATCCCGGCTATGCCGAGGAATTGGAACGCCGCTTCATCCGCCGCACCGCCCTGCGGTTGGAGGAACGCGAATACAACACCATGCGCGACGACGGGCTGATCGGCGCCGAGGTCCATACCCAGCTGATGAACGACCTGACGGTCCGCCGTAGCCGGTCCGAAACGCGACCCAAGCTGGACCTTGCCCTGCGCAAGAACGAACTGGTCCGCCAGTTCCCGCTGTTCGCCGATCTGAACGACGCCGAGCTGAAGCGCCTGAGCAAAGAGGTCCGCACCCGCTATATCAATGCGGGCCATGTCATCACCCGCAAAGACACGCCCGCGCGGACGGTCTATTTCGTGGCATCGGGGGCGGTCGAACAATTGACGGCCGGCCAGACGAACCGCTTGGGCCGAGGCGACATGTTCGGCCAGATGGGGGTTCTGACCAGCCGCGTCCGCCGTGCCGAGGTGCGGGCCATCACCCCAACCAGCCTGCTGGCTCTGGACGAAACCGGCTTCCGGCGTCTGCTGAAACGGTCCGCCGCGCTGCGTCAGGTCGTGCGCGACAGCGCCAAGGGCAAGGCCACCGCCGCCGAGGTTCTGCAGCTGCCGGAACTGCAGGTCGATGCACCGCTTGGCGGGGACGAGACGAAGGGCTAGAACGGCGGCCAAAGATCACGACGAAAGGTTCCTCCATGGACACCGCGCTTCGCATTGCCCGCCAGATCGCCACCGAAATCGCCGCCGAGCCCAGGCAGGTGATCGCCGCCGCCGAATTGCTGGACGGGGGCGCGACGGTTCCCTTCGTCGCCCGTTACCGCAAGGAGGTCACTGGCGGCCTGGACGACACGCAGTTGCGGACCCTGTCCGACCGCCTGACCTATCTGCGCGACATGGAGGCGCGGCGGGCCTCGATCCTGGGGTCGATCCGCGATCAGAGCAAGCTGACCGACGATCTTGCCCGCGCCATCACGCAAGCCGACACCAAATCCGCGCTGGAGGACATCTATCTGCCCTTCAAGCCCAAGCGCCGCACCAAGGCGATGATCGCCCGCGAAAAGGGGCTGGAGCCGCTGCTGCGCCACATCATGGCCGACCCGTCCCAAGACCCGGCCAGGCTGGCCCCCGGCTTTGTCACCGGTGATGTGGCCACCCCCAAGGACGCGCTGGACGGGGCCCGCGACATCCTGGTCGAGGAACTGGCCGAAAACGCCCAGGTCCTGGGCAGCCTGCGCGATTTCATGCAGCGCGACGCCTTCATCGCGGCCCGCGTCGCCAAGGGCAAGGAGGAGGTCGGGGCGAAGTTCAGCGATTATTTCGACCATCGCGAAAAATGGGCCGATATCCCCGGCCACCGGGCGCTGGCGATCCTGCGTGCCGCCAAGGAGGAGATCGTCACCATCGACATCTCTCCGGACCCCGAAACCGGCGTGGCGCGGGCCGAAGGCATCGTCGCGCGGGGTCTTGGACCGCTGACGGCGGGGCCGGGGGCCGATTGGCTGCGCGGCGTGGCGGGCTGGACGTGGCGGGTACGCCTGTCGAACACCATGTATATCGACCTGCTGACCGACCTGCGCAAACGCGCCCATGAAGAGGCGATCCGCGTCTTTGCCCGCAACCTGCGCGACCTGCTGCTGGCGGCACCTGCCGGGGCGCGGACCACGCTTGGCATCGATCCGGGCATCCGCACCGGCTGCAAGATCGCGGTGATCGACGCGACCGGCAAGCTGGTCGATACGGCCACCATCTATCCCTTCCAGCCCAAGAACGACCTGCGCGGGGCCGAGGCCACGCTCTCGGCGCTGATCGCGAAGCACGGCGTCGACCTGATCGCCATCGGCAATGGCACCGCCAGCCGAGAGAGCGAGCGGCTGGTGGCCGATGTGCTGAAGCGTCTGCCCAAGGGGACCAAGGCACCGACCAAGGTCATCGTTTCCGAAGCCGGTGCCTCGGTCTATTCGGCCTCGGAACTGGCGGCCAAGGAATTTCCCGATCTGGACGTGTCGATCAGGGGGGCGGTGTCCATCGCAAGGCGGTTGCAGGACCCGCTGGCCGAACTGGTCAAGGTGCCGCCGCAATCCATCGGCGTGGGGCAGTATCAGCATGACGTCGATCAGCGCCAACTGGCGAAATCGCTGGAGGCCGTGGTCGAGGATGCCGTGAATGCCGTGGGCGTCGACCTGAACACCGCGTCGGCGCCGCTGCTGGCGCACGTCGCGGGGCTGGGGCCGTCCTTGGCGCAGGCCATCGTTGCGCATCGCGATGCGACCGGAGCCTTCCCGTCCCGCGCCGCATTGAAGAAGGTCGCGGGGCTTGGCCCCAAGGCCTTCCAGCAAAGCGCAGGCTTTTTGCGCGTTCAGGGGTCCGAGCCGCTGGACGCTTCGGCCGTCCACCCCGAAGCCTATGGCGTCGCCCGCAAGATCGTGGCCGCCTGTGGACGTGATCTGCGCGCCCTGATGGGCGACAGCGCAGCGCTGAAATCGGTGCGGGCGCAGGATTTCGTGACCGATGATTTCGGCCTGCCCACCGTGCGCGACATCCTGTCCGAGCTGGAAAAGCCCGGTCGCGACCCGCGCCCCGGTTTCGTCACCGCGACCTTTTCCGACGGGGTTGAGGACATCAAGGATCTGCGCCCAGGCATGTCGCTGGAGGGCACCGTCACCAACGTTGCGGCCTTCGGCGCCTTCGTGGATATCGGTGTGCATCAGGACGGGCTGGTCCATGTCAGCCAACTGGCCGACCGGTTCGTCAAGGACCCTCATGAGGTGGTGAAGGCCGGTGATGTCGTCCGCGTCCGCGTGACCGAGGTGGACGTTCCCCGCCAGCGCATTGGCCTGACCATGCGGAAGGATGGTGGCGGCCAGCCCGCGCCGGAGCGCCCCAAGGCGGAAAAACCGCGTGGCAAGACGACGACCTCGGCAGGCCCGGCGCAATCGCAGGGCGCCTTCGGCTCGGCCTTGGCCGATGCCTTGCGCAAACGCTGAAAGGAACGGACCATGACCGCCATTCTGCTGGACGACCCTGACCACCGCGCCTTCCTGGCCCAGGATGCCCGGCGTTCGCTGGACCTGTTCGATGCCAGCCCGCGGGCGGCAGGCGGCTTTCACGGCCTGGACCCAACGGGCCGCGCCTTGGCCAGCGACATACAGGAGCTGCACAGCACGACGCGGCTGGTCCATTCCTATGCCCTGGCCCAATTGGCGGGGCGGCCGGATCGGGCAGGGATCATCGATCAGGGTATGGCATTCCTGTGGAACGGCCACCGCGATCGCGACCGCGGCGGTTATCTGTGGTCGGTCGATGGCAAGGGCGCGGCCGACGGGACCAAGCTGGCCTATGGGCATGTCTTCGTGCTGCTGGCGGCCTCCAGCGCCAAGATGGTCGGTCATCCCGATGCCGACCGGCTGCTGTCAGACATCACCGAGGTTCTGGATCGTCATTTCTGGGACGCCAAGGCGGGGCTGTTCCGCGACGAATTCACCCGCGACTGGCAGGTCTTTTCCACCTATCGCGGCATGAACGCCAACATGCACGGAGTCGAGGCGCTGCTGGCCGCCCATGAGGCCACTGGCAAGGGCGAATTCCTGTCGCGGGCAGGCGGCATCCTGCGCTTCTTCATCGCGGGGCAGGCGGCAGAGAACGGCTGGCGCATTCCCGAACATTACGACGCCGACTGGCGGCCCGATCACGGCTATTCCGGCAATCCGATGTTCCGCCCCGCAGGCACCACCCCCGGCCACAGCTTCGAGATGGCGCGCCTGCTGCTGCAATGGTGGGATCTGGCGGGACGGCCCGAGGGCGACAGCGTCGCGCAGGCGACCGCCTTGGTGCGGACAGGGCTGGCGGACGCCTGGAACGACGATCTTGGCGGGCTGGCCTATACTCTTGGCCGCGACGGTCGGGTCGACAACCCCGCGCGGTACTGGTGGCCCGTGACCGAGGCGATCGGCGCCCTGGCGGCCCTGCTTAAACTGGACCCGAAACCCGAATTCGACGATTGGTATCGCAGATTGTGGCAGTTCGCGGCCACTCATATGGTTGATGCCCATCACGGCGGCTGGCACCACGAGGTCGGCCCCGACAACCTGCCGCTGATGACCCAGTTCCAGGGCAAGCCCGACATCTATCACGCGCTTCAGGCCGATCTTCTGCCGTTGGCGCGGGGGCTGTCGCGACAGGGTGACGACCTTGCACGCCAGCGGCCCTTTGCGGACTAACGCAGCGGCGCGGTCGGTCAGGCCTGATTGACCTTGACAGGGGATGGCATGTTTTGACAGTGGCACCCATGAACCGCGCCGCCGCGCAAGCCCTCAGATCCGAAAGGTCGCATCGCTTCCATGGTCCTGCCTGATGACAATCTTGCCGCATTGGACGTGCTGGACGGCGCCGAAAAAGGGTTCACCCTTTCCGTGCTGGACAGTTCCCCCGATTGCATCAAGCTGCTGGAGATGGATGGCCGGCTCAGCTTCATGAACAGCAATGGCATGTGCGCCATGGAGATCGACAATTTCGCGGACGTCGCCGGGGCCGAATGGCCGGTGATGTGGCCCAAGGCCAGTCACGACGCCCTGGCCCATGCCATGAACGAGGCCCGCGACGGCCGCAGCAGACGGTTCGAGGCATTCTGCCCCACCGCCAAGGGCACCCCGCGCTGGTGGGACGTGACGGTGTCGCCGGTGCGCGCACCCGATGGCCGCGTGATGCGTATCCTGGCCTGTTCGCGCGACGTCACCGACATCGTCGAGGCCCGCAAGTTGCTGCAGGAGCAGGCCGCCCAGTTGCAGGCCGAAGTCGCGCTGAAGAACAAAGCCCTTGCCCGCCAGAAGGTCCTGCTGGGCGAGATCGATCACCGGGTCAAGAACAGCTTTGCGGCGGTGATCGCGCTTTTGCGGATGCAGGCCCGCATCCATGCCGATGTCGATGCAGGCGCGCTGATCGGGGATGCGGCCAACCGGATCAGCACGCTGTCGCGCGTGCATGAACAGCTGCATCTGGACCCGGAATCGGGTTTCGTGACGCTGGCCGATTATGCCGCGGCATTGACGCAGGACCTGGGGCAGGCGTTGAACGCGCAGGTGGATTTCATCGACCGGCTGCCTCGCGACCTGCGGGTCAACCCGTCGCAGGCGGCGGCCATCGGGCAGCTGCTGGCCGAACTGATCGGCAATGCCATCAAGCATGGCGGCAAGGATCGCCGGACGATGATCGCCGTCGATCTGTCTGCGCAGGACGACCGGTTGACGCTGCGCGTCATGGATGACGGTCCCGGGCTGCCCGATGATTTCGACCCCGACAGCGCTGCCGGGCTGGGCATGCAGATCTGCCAGATCTATGCCCAGCAGATGGGCGGCGCGCTGACATTCGGGGCATCGCCCATGGGTGGTGCGGCCTTTGACGTCGATATCCTGCTGGACGCCAACTCGGTCGGCTTTGCCTGATAGGGTGCCGCGGGGAACCTTATCCCTTCACCATGATTGACTGCGCAGGCACCGGTTCGAATGCCCGCGCCCTTGCCCCATTTTTCTGACAGGAGCCCGCCCATGCGGATGCAAATCGACGTTCTTCTTGATTACGCGCTGCAGCAGCCCGGCACGGCATTGCTGGTGATCGAGGCCGCGGGCGCCACCGGCCAAGAGATCGTGCAAAGTGCGATCGATCTGGGCAACCCCGAACGCACCGCCCGCGTCCCTGCCGAAGAGGGGATCGGCGAACGTCTGATCGTGCGCGCCAGCGACCGCCTCTATTGCAACTATACCGCCACGGTCGAGGTCACCCGCCCCCGCCCCGATCTGGCATCCCTGTCGCAGGTCGAGGTCGAGGACATGTCCGGCGACGCGCTGCGCTATCTGCTGCCGTCGGTCTATTGCCCGGTGGACCGCTTCTTCAACTTCATCAACACCCGGTTCGACGGCCTGACCGGTGGCGCCAGGGTCGCGGCATTGCGCGATTGGGTCGAGGAAAATCTCAGCTATGTCGCGGGCGCCAGCAATGCCGACACCACCTCGGCGGATACCTTCCTGGACCGTCAGGGGGTGTGCCGCGATTACGCGCATCTGATGATCTCGCTGTGCCGCGCCTGTCAGATCCCGACCCGCTTTGCCAGCGTCTATGCGCCTTCGGTGACACCGCCCGATTTCCACGCCGTGGTCGAGGTCTATCTGGACGGCGCCTGGCATCTGGTCGATCCGACGGGCATGGCGCATGCCGATACGATGGCGATCGTCGCCGTGGGACGCGATGCGGCGGATGCGGCCTTCCTGACCACCACCAGCACGGCGGAACTGCGTCAGCAGACGGTCAGCGTCCGCACGCTTTAGGCCACGGCCATTATGACCAGAAGAACCCCCGCCAGCACCACCGCCCGACGATAAAGCGTGATGCCGCGATGCAGGTCGCGCGCCGTCGGGTCGGGGGCGGGGCCGTTCAGCCAGCGCTCGGCCGCAATGCGGTCGCCATAGACGCGCGGGCCGGAGAGGCGGATGCCCAGGGCGCCCGCCATGGCGCCCTCGGGCCAGCCGGCATTCGGCGAGCGGTGCCCCGATGCATCGTGCCACGCGCATCGCAGGGCCGCCCCGGACCATGCCGCCCCCGCGATCAGCAGGGCCGTCAGCCGTGCCGGGATCAGGTTCACCACGTCATCCAGCCGCGCCGCCACATTGCCGAAGGCTTCGTGCCGAGGGGTCCGGTGGCCGATCATCGAATCCAGCGTGTTGATCGCCTTGTAGGCGGCGATGCCCGGCAGGCCCGCCACCGCGGCCCAGAACAGGGGCGCGATCACGCCGTCGCTGGCATTCTCGGCCAAGCTTTCCAAGGCTGCGCGGCTGATGGCGGCCTCGTCCGCGCGGCTGACATCACGCCCGACGATCATTGCGACCGCACGCCTTGCGCCTGCGATGTCCTGCGCCAGCAGGGGACGCGCGACCGCCCGCAGATGATCGTCCAGCGACCGCGCCGCCACCAGGGGCCAGGCAAGCACCGCCGCCGCCCAAGGGCCAAGCACCGCCTGCAGGATCAGCGTTGGCAACACCGCCGCGCCGATGACAATCAGAACTGCAACGCCCCCCTTGGCCCGTCGCCAGCCGCCCCGGTTCATTTGCGCATCCAGCGCCCCGATCAGCCGTCCCAGCCAGGTCACCGGGTGGCCGATCCGTCGGAACAGCCATCCGGGCCAGCCGATCAGCGCATCAAGAATCAGGGCAATCAGGGCGACAGATGCCATCGCGTCAGCTTTCGAAGATTGGCAGGTTCGTGGCCTCGACCGACCACTGATCGCCATGCCGGTGCAGGATGGTCAGCGACAGCGGCGCGACGGCAAAGGACAGCGCCCCGTTCCCCGCCACCAGCGACAATGCCGCCCGCACCGTGCCCGCATGGGCCACGATCAGTGTGTCACGGGTCAGGGCGCGCAAGGCGGGCGTGATCCGGGCGCAAAGATCGGCAAAACTCTCGCCGCCCTCGGGCCGGTGATGGGCCAGCTGTTCGGTCGTCAGCGGGCCAAGGTCGGGCAGGTCCGCATAGGGAAGACCCTCCCACGCGCCAAAATCCTGTTCCCACAGCGCCGGATCGGTCGCGTCGGGCCTCAGGCCCAAGGCGTCGGCTGTCTGGCGGCAGCGCAGTGCGGGACTGCAGATGAAGTGATCGGTCACCCCGATCCGGGACCTGACCCGCGCCAAGGCGTCCCGGTCGCCGCAATCGGCCGGGACGTCGCGGCGACCCGCCAGCCTGCCTTGGGTAAGGGCCGGGGCGTGGCGCAGGATGGAAAGGCGCATGGGTGACCCCGCTTTGATTGTTCTGGCCGTTTACTGGCCCGCATGACGGCGCGGGGCAAGACCCCGATTGACGCAAGCGCGCGCCTTGGCGCAGGCTGTCTTGACGCAGGGCGGGGCGCTGCGATAAAAGAAATGAACAAGCGTTCAATAACCGGGGAGGGGGGATCGCGATGTTCAACAAGGGCATGGAATTCGATCTGGGCGAAGATGTGAACGCGCTGCGCGAGATGGTGCATCGTTGGGCAGAGGACCGCATCGCCCCCATCGCCGCGCAGGTCGACCGCGACAACGCCTTCCCGAACGAGATCTGGACCGAGATGGGCGATCTGGGTCTGCTTGGCGTCACCGTCCCCGAGGAATGGGGCGGTTCCGGCATGAGCTATCTGGCCCATGTCATCGCGGTCGAGGAGATCGCGCGGGCCAGCGCCAGCGTCAGCCTGTCCTATGGCGCGCATTCGAACCTCTGCGTGAACCAGATCAAGCTGAACGGCACCGACGAGCAGCGCGCGAAATACTTGCCCAGGCTGTGCAGCGGCGAACATGTCGGTGCGCTGGCCATGTCCGAGGAGGGCGCGGGCAGCGATGTCGTCGGCATGAAGCTGCGGGCGGAAAAGAAGAACGACCGCTATGTGCTGAACGGCAACAAATACTGGATCACCAACGCGCCCGATGCCCACACGCTGGTCGTCTATGCCAAGACCGACCCGGATGCGGGCAGCAAGGGCATCACCGCCTTCATCGTTGAACGCGGCATGGCCGGTTTCACCACCAGTCCGCATTTCGACAAGCTGGGGATGCGCGGTTCGAATACGGGCGAGTTGATCTTCGACAATGTCGAGATCCCGTTCGAGAACGTCCTGGGCGAGGAGGGCCGGGGCGTTCGGGTGCTGATGTCGGGACTGGACTACGAACGCGTGGTTCTTTCCGGCATCGGCACCGGTATCATGGCGGCCTGCCTGGATCAGGTCATGCCCTATGTGACCGAACGCAAGCAGTTCGGCCAGCCGATCGGGTCTTTCCAGCTGATGCAGGGCAAGATCGCCGACATGTATGTCGCGCTGAACACCGCCCGCGCCTATGTCTATGAGGTCGCGCGGGCCTGCGACAAGGGGACCGTAACCCGTCAGGACGCCGCGGGCGCGGTGCTTTATGCCAGCGAACAGGCGATGGTGCAGGCGCATCAGGCGGTGCAGGCCATGGGCGGCGCGGGTTTCCTGAACGACAGCGTGGTCAGTCGCCTGTTCCGCGACGCCAAGCTGATGGAGATCGGCGCCGGCACCAGTGAGATCCGCCGCATGCTGATCGGCCGCGAACTGATGGGGCTGGTTTGATGCGCATGGTTCTGGCCGTTCTGGTTGCGATGACGGGTCCGGCCATGGCGCAGGACAGCGCGATGCCCTCGGCAGATCTGGCGATCGTGGACACCTGCCTGGCGGGCAATGCCGATCCGATGTCCTGCATTGGCATGGCGGCGCAGGCCTGCATGGAAGGCCCAAGTAGCAGCACGACGGTCGGCATGTCATTCTGCCTGTCGGAGGAGCTGTCCCACTGGGACGGTCTGCTGAACGACAGCTATGAAAGGCTGATGGCGCAATCCAAGGCCGCCGACGCCGAAATGGCCGATCTGGGATCCGCCGCGCCCGAACAGGCGCCCCTGCTGCGCCAGATGCAGCGCGACTGGATCGCCTATCGCGACGCTGCCTGTTCCTATGAGGGTAGCCGTTGGGGCGGCGGAACCGGCGCGGGTCCGGCCGGCACGCAATGCATGCTGACCCAGACCGCGCGGCAATATCTGTGGCTGGACGCCTATCTGACCGAAGGGCGATAAGATGCGGATGTTGACGCATACCGACCATGACGCATTGCGCCGCGATTTCCGCTGGAACCTGCCCGCCCGCCTGAACATGGCCGATCAATGCCTGGCCCATGACGCCGCCGCAGTGGCCATCATCGACCATGACGGCAGCCCCCGCCCCGTGACATTCGGCAAGCTGTTTGAGATGACAAACCGCCTGGCGCATGCGCTTGACGTGCCGCGGGGCGAACGCGTGGGTGTCTTGCGGACGCAATCGTCCTGGACCGCCGCCGCGCATCTGGCGACCTGGAAATCGGCCGCCATCTCGGTCCCGCTGTTCAAGCTGTTCGGCCCCGATGCACTGGCCCTGCGCCTGAACGACGCCGGCATCCGAACGGTCATCGCCGATGTCGAAGGCCGCGAGATGCTGCGCGCCTTTCCCGACCTGCGGGTGATCGTGCCAGAAGACGGGCTGCCAGGCGCGGGGGCGTTTTCGTCACGCCCGACGGGACCCGATGATCCGGCTGTCATCATCTATACCTCGGGGACGACGGGGGCGCCCAAGGGCGCGCTGCATGGCCACCGCGTGCTGACCGGCCATCTGCCCGGCGTCGAGATGAGCCACGATCTGCTGGGCCAGCCCGGCGACGTCATCTGGACGCCCGCCGATTGGGCCTGGATCGGCGGGCTGTTTGACGTGGCCATGCCCGCGCTGGCGCTTGGCGTGCCGGTCGTGGCGGCGCGGATGCCGAAATTCGATCCCGCCGCCGTCGCCCGACTGGTCGACGATTGTCAGATCCGCAACATCTTCTTTCCGCCGACCGCACTGAAGATGCTGAAGGCCGCCGATATCCATCTGCCCGGCCTGCGCAGCGTCGCATCGGGCGGGGAAACGCTTGGGGCACCGATGCTGGAATGGGGGCAGGGCGCCTTCGGCCTGCAGATCAACGAATTCTATGGCCAGACCGAGTGCAACATGGTCGCGTCGGGGGCGGGTCGGATGTTCCAGGCCCAGCCCGGCGCGATCGGCAAGGCGGTCCCGGGATGCGATGTGGCGGTGATCGACGATCAAGGCGGCCTCTTGCCCGATGGGCAGGATGGCGACATTGCCATCCGTCGCGGGGCGGCCAGCATGATGCTGGGATACTGGAACCGCCCCGAGGCGACGGCGGAGAAGTTTCGCGGCGACTGGATGGTGACGGGGGACAAGGGTGTCATCCGTGACGGCCATATCCATTTCGTGGGCCGCGACGACGATGTGATCACATCGGCCGGATACCGCATCGGCCCCTCCGAGATCGAGGATTGCCTGCTGCGCCATCCCGCCGTGGCCCAGGTGGGCGTCATCGGCAAGCCCGACGCGCTGCGTACCCAGATCGTCAAGGCCTATGTCGTCCTGCGCCCCGGCTTTGCCGCCGATGACGCGATGGCCGATCAGCTGCGCGACCATGCCCGCAGCCAATCCGCCGCCCATTCCTATCCGCGCGAGATCGCGTTTCTGGACAGCCTGCCGATGACTGTCACCGGCAAGGTCATGCGCCGCGAACTGCGCGCGCTGGCAGAAGTCGAATGACCGTCCGGCCCCAATCAGAGGTTCCCCAATGAAGCTGACCAGCCAGGCCTTGCCCTCATCCGACCAGTTCCGTGCCAATCGGCAGGCGCATCTGGACCTGCTGGACATTGTGCGCCAGGCCGCAGACCAGGCCGCAGCGGGCGGGGGTGCGGCGGCCACCGAACGCCATGTCCGCCGCGGCAAGATGCCCCCGCGCGAAAGAGTCGCGAACCTGCTGGACCCCGGCAGCCCGTTTCTGGAGATCGGCGCGACGGCGGCGCATGGCATGTATGACGGCGCGGCCCCGGGTGCCGGCGTCATCGCGGGGATCGGCCGCGTGCA
The DNA here is from genome assembly GCF_003259195.1 of Paracoccus sediminilitoris. Taxonomy (GTDB): domain Bacteria; phylum Pseudomonadota; class Alphaproteobacteria; order Rhodobacterales; family Rhodobacteraceae; genus Paracoccus; species Paracoccus sediminilitoris. Next base: position 34,252 of record NZ_QJPK01000019.1, on the reverse strand, counting down.
TGGTCAGGACGTGATGGTCGTGGCGAATGATGCGACGGTCAAGGGCGGCACCTATTACCCGATGACGGTCAAGAAGCACCTGCGCGCTCAGGAAATCGCCGAGGAATGCGAACTGCCCTGCGTCTATCTGGTCGACAGCGGTGGCGCGAACCTGCCCAACCAGGACGAGGTCTTTCCCGACCGCGACCATTTCGGGCGCATCTTCTTCAACCAGGCCCGGATGAGCGCCAAGGGCATCCCGCAGATCGCCGTGGTGATGGGGTCCTGCACCGCGGGCGGTGCCTATGTGCCCGCTATGTCCGACGTGACTATCATCGTGCGCGCTCAGGGCACGATCTTTCTGGCAGGACCACCCTTGGTCAAGGCCGCCACCGGCGAGGTCGTGACCTCCGAGGATCTGGGCGGCGGCGACGTGCATACGCGTCTGTCGGGCGTGGCCGATTACCTGGCCGAGGATGACGCCCACGCTTTGGCCCAAGCCCGCCGCGCCGTCGCCAACCTGAACCGCCGCCGCCCCGAGACGGTCCTGTGGCAATCGCCCGAAGCGCCCGCCCATGACCCCGACGAATTGTTCGGCGTCGTGCCCGCCGACCTGCGCACACCCTATGACATCCGTGAGGTCATCGCCCGCATCGTCGACGGCAGCCGCTTTGACGAGTTCAAGGCGCGGTTCGGCGAAACGCTGGTCACCGGCTTCGCCCATGTCGAGGGCTGCCCGGTCGGCATCGTCGCCAATAACGGCGTGCTGTTTTCCGAAGCCGCCCAGAAGGGGGCGCATTTCATCGAACTGTGCAGCGCGCGGGGCATCCCGCTGGTGTTCCTGCAGAACATCACCGGCTTCATGGTCGGTCGCAAATACGAAAACGAAGGCATCGCCCGCCACGGCGCCAAGATGGTCACGGCCGTTGCCACAACGAATGTCCCCAAGATCACCATGCTGGTCGGCGGCAGCTTCGGCGCGGGCAATTACGGCATGTCGGGCCGCGCCTATTCGCCGCGCTTCCTGTGGACCTGGCCCAACAGCCGCATCAGCGTGATGGGCGGCGAACAGGCCGCAGGCGTTCTGGCCACCGTCCGCCGCGACGGCATCGAGCGCAAAGGCGGCACATGGTCGGCCGAGGACGAAGCCGAATTCAAACGCCCCACGGTCGAGATGTTCGAACGCCAGTCCCACCCGCTCTATGCCTCGGCGCGGCTTTGGGATGACGGGATCATCGACCCGCGCAAATCGCGCGAGGTGCTGGCCCTGTCCCTGCGCGCCAGCCTGAATGCGCCGATCCAGCCAACACGCTTCGGCATCTTCCGGATGTAGGCCCGCCATGCCGTCATCCGTCGCCAGGTATTCCGCGGGGCCCAGGTGCGCACAGCCGCCGGTGCCATCCATCGACACGAAAGGTCGCCCATGTTCGACAAGATCCTGATCGCCAACCGCGGAGAGATCGCCTGCCGCGTGATCGACACCTGCCGCCGCATGGGCGTGACCACGGTCGCCGTCTTTTCCGATGCCGACCGCGCGGCGCGCCACGTACAGATGGCCGACCAGGCGGTCCATCTGGGCGGACCTGCCCCCGCCGACAGCTATCTGCGCGGCGATGCCATCATCGCGGCGGCCATGGCGACGGGGGCGCAGGCGATCCATCCGGGATACGGCTTCCTGTCGGAAAACCCCGATTTCGTCGATCAGGTGCAGGCAGCGGGGCTGGTCTTCATCGGTCCCTCGGGGGATGCGATCCGGGCGATGGGGCTGAAGGATGCGGCCAAGGCGCTGATGGAAAAGGCGGGCGTTCCCGTGGTGCCCGGCTATCACGGTGCCGATCAGGAAGCGGATCACCTGGCGCGGATGGCGGATGAGATCGGCTATCCGGTGCTGGTCAAGGCGGTGGCGGGCGGCGGCGGCAAGGGAATGCGCCGTGTTGACGACCCCGCCGATTTCGCCCAAGCGCTGGACTCCGCTCGCTCCGAGGCGCGGACGGCCTTTGGCAATCCCGACGTGCTGATCGAGAAATACGTCCTGCAACCCCGCCATATCGAGGTTCAGGTCTTTGGCGACGGCAAGCGCGCTGTGCATCTGTTCGAACGCGACTGTTCGCTGCAGCGCCGCCACCAAAAGGTGATCGAGGAAGCCCCGGCCCCCGGCATGACGGCCGAGATGCGCCAGGCGATGGGCGATGCGGCCGTCCGCGCCGCCGAGGCGATCGGCTATTCCGGGGCCGGGACCATCGAATTCATCGTCGATGGCAGCGACGGCCTGCGCCCTGACCGTTTCTGGTTCATGGAGATGAACACCCGCCTGCAGGTCGAACATCCCGTGACCGAGGCGATCACCGGCATCGACCTGGTCGAATGGCAACTGCGCGTCGCCAGTGGCGAGGACTTGCCCGCCCGGCAGCAAGACCTGACCATCAACGGCCACGCCTTCGAGGCCCGTCTTTACGCCGAAGATGTGCCCGCGGGTTTCCTGCCCGCCACGGGCCGCTTGGCGCATCTGGGCTTTCCGGCCTCGGCCCGGATCGAGACGGGGGTGCGCCAGGGGGACGTGATCTCGCCGTGGTACGACCCGATGATCGCCAAGGTCGTCACCTGGGGACAGACCCGCGCGGTGGCGCTGCGGTCGCTGGAATCGGCCTTGGTCGACACCGATGTCGCGGGTTCGGTCACGAACCTGGATTTCCTGATCGCCCTGACCCGGCATGATGGGTTCAGCGCGGGGCAGGTCGATACTGGTCTGATCGGGCGCGATCTGGACGCGTTGACGGCCCCGGGCGATGACGACGGCGCGTCCGTCGCCTTGGCGGTGATCGGGTTGGCCGGGCTGGCCGATCCCGACACCCAAGGCGGCATGACGCTGTGGCAGCCTCTACGCCGGACCATCGCATGGGATGGCGGCCAAGCCGTGCTGGAGGTGATGGGTCCGGGCCACGCCCGCGTCACGCTGGACGACCGCATCCATGACGTGCGCTGGCAGGGGGACCGGTGGTGGGTCGATGGCGATCTGTGCCGCCAGCGGATCATCCACCATGATGCCGGGGTCAGCGTCTTTGGGCGCGGGACGGTTCATCTGAAACCTGTCGATCCGCTGGACCGGGCCGGTGCCGATGACGGGGGCGACGGGCTGACCCGGTCGCCGATGCCGGGGCTGGTCAAGGCCATCCATGTCACGCAGGGCCAGCAGGTCCGCGCCGGCGACAGGCTCTGCGTGCTGGAGGCGATGAAGATGGAACACAGCCTGCTGGCCAGCCGCGACGGCACCGTGGCCGAGGTTCTGGCCGCCCAGGGCGATCAGGTCGAGGCAGGCGCCGCGCTGATCAGGCTGGACGAGGTTCCCGAATGACATCCCGCGTCGAAATCTTCGAGATGGGCCCGCGCGACGGGCTGCAGAACGAAAAGCGCATGATCGCCACCGCCGACAAGATTGCCTTGGTCGATCTGCTGTCCCAGGCAGGCTTTCGCCGGATCGAGGTGACCAGTTTCGTCAGCCCCAAATGGGTGCCGCAGATGGGCGATGCCGCGCAGGTCATGGCGGGCATCGCGCGCAAGACGGGGGTCAGCTATGCCGCGCTGACGCCGAACCTGAAGGGATATCAGGCGGCGCATCACGCCCGCGCCTCGGCGGTTGCGATCTTTGCCAGCGCCTCGGAAGGGTTCAGCCGCGCCAATCTGAACGCATCGATCGCCGACAGCCTGGATCGGTTCCGGCCCGTGGCCGACGCGGCCCGGGCCGACGGCGTCCCGATGCGCGGCTATGTCAGCGTGGTTACCGACTGTCCCTTCGACGGCCCCACTGCGCCCGCCGACGTGGCCCGCGTCGTGGCGGCGCTGCGCAACATGGGATGCTATGAGGTCAGCCTGGGCGACACGATCGGGCAGGGCCGCCCCGAGACCATCGACGCCATGTTGGGTGCGGTGCTGGACGAATTGCCGGCAGACCGGCTGGCGGGGCATTATCACGACACGGCCGGACGGGCGCTGCAGAATGTCGATGCCAGCCTGGCGCGCGGTCTGCGGGTCTTCGATGCGGCGGTGGGCGGTCTGGGCGGTTGCCCCTATGCGCCCGGTGCGGCCGGCAATGTTGCGACCGAAGCATTGGCCCGCCACCTTGCCGCGCAAGGATTTGATCACGGGCTGGACATGGCGGTGATCGACCGCGCGGCCGCATTCGCACGCACCCTGCGGGAGGGAACCCATGCCTGAGACGATCCGGATCGAAACCGATGCCCGCGGCGTTGCGACCATCACCTTGGCGCGCCCGGACAAGCATAACGCCCTGTCGCGCCAGATGATGGACGACATCACCGAAGCCTGCGCCAGCCTTGGCGCCGATCCTGCCGTGCGCGTCGTCGTTCTGGCGGCAGAGGGCGCCAGTTTTTGCGCAGGGGGCGATCTGGCTTGGATGAAGGCGCAGATGACGGCGGATGCCAGGACACGCCGCGAAGGCGCCCGGGTTCTGGCCGGGATGCTGCAATCCCTGAACCTGCTGCCCAAGCCGCTGATCGCGCGGGTGCATGGCAATGCTTTCGGCGGCGGTGTCGGCATGATGTCGGTCGCCGATGTGGCGATCGTCGCCGACAACGCGCGGTTCGGCCTGACCGAGGTGAAGCTGGGGCTGATCCCCGCCACCATTGGCCCCTATGTGATCGCCCGCATGGGCGAGGACAGGGCGCGGCGGGTCTTCTTTTCGGCGCGTCTGTTCGATGCGGCCGAGGCCGTGGATCTGAACCTTGCCGCCCGCTGCGTCCCCGCCGACGCCCTGGACGCCGCGATCGAGGCCGAGATCGCCCCTTATCTGCAGGCCGCCCCAGGCGCTGTCGCGGCCGCCAAGGCACAATGCCGCGCCTTGGGCATGCGGATCGACGATGCGGTGATCGAGGACAGCATCGACCGGCTGGTGGCCATCTGGGAGGGAACCGAGGCACCCGAAGGGATCGCCGCCTTCTTTGACAAGCGCAAGCCGTCCTGGATCCGCTGATCGCCATGGAAAACCCCCGCCGCGGATTGCGCGACGGGGGTCCCTGTTTCAGCAGTCAGCGCTGATCACATGCCGGCATAGAGGGGGAAGCGGGCGCAGAGTTCGGCCACTTCGGCACGGACCTTGGCTTCGACTTCGGTGTTGCCCTCTTCGCCATGCGCGGCCAGGCCGTCGACGACTTCGACGATCCAGCGGGCGATCTGGCGGAACTCGGCCTCGGCGAAACCACGCGTGGTGCCTGCAGGCGCACCCAGACGGATGCCCGAGGTGACGAACGGTTTTTCGGGGTCGAAGGGGACGCCGTTCTTGTTGCAGGTGATGTGCGCGCGGCCCAAGGCAGCCTCGGTCGCCTTGCCGGTCACGCCCTTGGGACGCAGGTCAGCCAGGCACAGGTGGTTGTCGGTGCCGCCCGATACGATGTCGATGCCGCCCTTCATCAGCTCATCCGCCATGGCCTGAGCGTTCTTGACGACCTGTGCCGCATAGGTCTTGAACTCGGGGCGCAGGGCCTCGCCGAAGGCCACGGCCTTGGCGGCGATCACATGCATCAGCGGGCCGCCCTGCAGGCCGGGGAAGACGGCGCTGTTGACCTTCTTGGCGATGTCGGCATCGTTCGTCAGGATCAGGCCGCCGCGCGGGCCGCGCAGGGATTTATGCGTGGTCGAGGTGACGACATGCGCATGACCGATGGGCGAGGGGTGCTGACCGCCCGCGACCAGACCCGCGATATGGGCCATGTCCACCATCAGATAGGCGCCCACCTCATCCGCGATCTTGCGGAAGGCGGCCCAGTCCCAGGTCCGGCTGTAGGCGGTGCCGCCGGCGATGATCAGCTTGGGCTTGTGCTGGCGGGCGCTTTCGGCGATCGCGTCCATGTCCAGCATCTGGTCCTGCTGGCGCACGCCATAGCTGACCACGTTGAACCACTTGCCCGACATGTTGACCGGCGAACCGTGGGTCAGGTGACCGCCCGAATTCAGGTCCAGACCCATGAAGGTGTCGCCCGGCTGCAGCAGCGCCAGGAAGACGGCCTGGTTCATCTGGCTGCCCGAATTGGGCTGGACGTTCGCGTATTCGCAGCCGAACAGCGCCTTGGCGCGTTCGATCGCCAGGTTCTCGGCGATGTCCACATATTGGCAGCCGCCATAGTAACGCTTGCCCGGATAGCCTTCGGCGTATTTGTTGGTCAGGACCGATCCCTGTGCCTCCATCACGGCGCGGCTGACGATGTTTTCCGAGGCGATCAGCTCGATCTCGTCGCGCTGACGACCCAGCTCCTGGGTGATGGTTTTGGCGATGTCGGGGTCACGGCTGGCCAGGGTTTCGGTGAAAAAGCCGTTGTCGCGGGTGGGGGCGTTCATCGGTCTCGCGTCCTTTTATGGCTGGGGCGGCAGAGGATGCTGGCCTTCTAACGTAACATCCTGATTGCGGAAAGTGACAAAACGACCCGCCGCGTGGCCCTTGCGACCCAAGGGGGCGTCCGGGCGGGCTTGTCATCCGCGCGGTGGCGGTCAATGCTGCGCGCCTATCTCGGGGACGCCATCATGGGGGAAACGACCGGCTTATGACGGCACGCATTCATTTTACCGCCAGCCAGGCCGGAGCGGCACGACAGGCCCATGCCGAACTGACCTCGCGATATGGCGATACCCCCTTGGATCAGGCCGAGGTCGTGGTGGCCCTGGGCGGGGACGGCTTCATGCTGCAGACGCTGCACGCGATGCAGGGGCGCGACATGCCGGTCTATGGCATGAACCGCGGGACGGTGGGTTTCTTGATGAACGGCTATGCCGTCCAGGATCTGCCCGAACGCCTGGCCGCCGCCGAGGAGGCGGTGATCAACCCTCTGCGGATGCGCGCCACCTGCGCCAACGGCACCTGCCACGAGGCCTTGGCCATCAACGAGGTCAGCCTGCTGCGCGAGGGCCCGCAGGCCGCCAAGCTGCGCATCCATGTCGATGGCCGCATGCGGATGGAAGAGCTGGTCTGCGACGGCGCGCTGGTCAGCACGCCCGCCGGATCGACCGCCTATAACTATTCGGCGCATGGCCCCATTCTGCCCATCGGGTCCGAGGTTCTGGCCCTGACCGCCATCGCCCCCTTTCGCCCCCGTCGCTGGCGCGGCGCGCTGCTGCCCAAGGCCGCCGAAGTCGTGATCGAGGTGATGAACCCCGAACGCCGCCCCGTCATGGCCGATGCCGACAGCCGGTCCTTCCGCCATGTCACCCAAGTCCAGATCCGCAGCGCCTCGGACATCCGCCATCGGCTGATGTTCGACAGCGGTCACGGGCTGGACGAACGCCTGTTGCGCGAACAGTTCGTCTGAGCGGTCAGCCTGCGCAGATCTGCTGCAGGGCCAGCCATTGTTCGTCGGTCAGCAAGGGACGGCCACCATTGGTGTCGCGCATCGGGTCGCGTTCGATCAGCGACAGGACAGACGCGCCGGTCGGGTCCAGGGACCGGGCATAGGGTTCTGTCGACAGGTCGTGTTCCGCGAATGCAGCGGGCAGGGTGTCCGCGTCGGGCCGCCGCAGCGGTTGATCCAGCAGCTGTTCCCCATATCCCGCCAGCGCATTGCGCGGCAGGGTCCCCAAGGTCATCAAGCGCAGTGACGCGAAGGCCCCCGCATATTCCAAGGCCTGCTGCGTGACCTGTTGTTCATCCTGCGCGATCTCGGCCGCGATCAGGTGTCCGGCCGCCGCCTCGGGCCCGGTGGTCGAGGCCAGGAGGTCGTTGCCCAGCAGATACATCTGCCCCGGCAGGCGCAGCGCGCCATTCAGCGGCCCCGGCACCACCTGGACCAGCGCATCCCGGTTCAGAAGGCGCGGCGTGATCCAGTTCAGCACCTGCTGGCCGGAATTGCGGTGGCAGATCGGGCCGGTGCCCTGCTCCAGATCGGCCAGAACGGCCTTGCCGATGGTGCGCAGTTGGGCAGGCGGCGCGATGCGGACGGCATGGCGGATCAGCGCATCGGGCAGCCACATGATGAAGGCAGCCACCAGCCCCAGCATCACCAGACCGGTCAGCACGCCGCGCAGGCGCCCCGGCTTGACCCGGTGGCGGGCGATGGCCGTCTGGACACGCTCAATCCCGTCAACCATCAGCGGGTCGTCGATCTCGACGGTTTCATCGGGGGGGCCGGATGTGGGGGTGTATCGGGCAGGCAGCTTGCCGGGGTTCAGGCGCACGACCGCAGGCAGGGACCAATGCGACAGAGGTCGGTCGGTCTTGGGGTCCATCAGCATCAGCGTCGCCTCGCCGATGGAGACGATGACCTCTCGCGCAGCTGCGCTCGGGGATTCCTTCCAAGTTCCCTGCGCCTCGAGACGTCGAAATTCGGTCAACGCTGTCATGGCGGGGGGGCGCTTTCAGAGACGAGATCAGGGTTTGGCCGACCATAAAGCAGCGCCGCATCGCGTCAATGCGGCGCCGATCGTTTATTCGACCTCTTCGCTGATCCGCATGCCTTTTTCGCGCGCCAAAACACGCATCCGGTCCTGAAGCTTTTCAAAGGCGCGGACCTCGATCTGGCGGATGCGTTCGCGGGATACGTCGTAACGGCTGGAGAGATCCTCCAGCGTCATCGGGTCATCGCGCAACCGGCGTTCCATCAGAATGTCGCGTTCACGGTCGTTTAGCACGTCCATGGCGGACATCAGCATCTGGCGACGGGTGTCCAGCTCTTCGGTCTCGGCATAGGCTTCGGCCTGATTGGCATCGGTATCCTCAAGCCAATCCTGCCACTGGGCCGAGGATTCGCCGTCGCCCGAACCGACCTGCGCGTTCAAAGATGCATCGCTGCCCGACAGGCGGCGGTTCATGTCGATGACCTCTTTTTCGGTCACGTTCAGCTCGGTCGCGATCTGGGCGACGTTTTCGGGGCGCAGATCGCCTTCCTCAAGCGCGCCGATCTTGGACTTGGCCTTGCGCAGGTTGAAGAACAGCTTCTTCTGCGCACTGGTGGTGCCCATCTTGACCAGCGACCAGGACCGCAGGATGTATTCCTGAATCGAGGCGCGGATCCACCACATGGCATAGGTCGCCAAACGGAAGCCGCGTTCGGGATCAAAGCGCTTGACCGCCTGCATCAGGCCGACATTGGCCTCGCTGATGACTTCGGCCTGCGGCAGCCCGTATCCGCGGTAACCCATCGCGATCTTAGCGGCCAGACGCAGGTGGCTGGTCACCATCCGGTGCGCGGCCTCGCTGTCCTCGTGATCCGCCCAGGCCTTGGCCAGCATGTATTCCTCTTCCGGTTCCAGAAGCGGAAACTTGCGGATCTCTTGCAGATAGCGGTTCAAACCCTGTTCGGGACTAGGGGCCGGAAGATTGCCGTATGTCGCCATGATGTTTGCCTTTCGCAGAGACCGACGAACGCGACCCTGCGTCTGCGGGTTCCGGACAGAATGCCGCAGGCAGGCCACCGATCGTCCGATCAGGGGGCCAGTCTGCGCCCTGAACCGGACCTTGCAAACTGTGTATCGGTCACATTGACGTCAAGAGGCGCTGGCGCGCAAAGCGTCAAGAACCCGCTGCATGTCATCGGGCAGGGGGCTGTCGAATGACATGGCCTGGCCAGTGACCGGATGGTCGAACCCCAGATGCGCCGCATGCAGCCCCTGGCGCGAAAAGGCCTGAACCAGTTCGGCCGCCGCGCCAAGCGCCTTGGCCGATGCCTTGCGGGCCCCGCCATAGACCGGGTCGCCGATCAGCCCCAGTCCCGCATGGGTCATGTGCACACGGATTTGATGGGTGCGCCCGGTTTCCAGCCGGCATTCCACCAGCATGGCCGAAGGCGGCGTACCGAACCGTTCCAACAGCTTGGCGCGCGTGACGGCATGGCGGCCCTTGTCGAAATAGACCGCCTGCCGCTGGCGATCGGTCGGATGGCGCGACAGGCGCGAGGTGATTTTCATCACCAACCCGTCCTCGAAACTGATGCCGGGGGTGCCGCGCAGGCGCGGATCGGCGGGATCGATGACGCCATGCGCCAGCGCCAGATAGCGGCGTTGCGCGGTGTGGGCCTCGAACTGGGCGGCAAGGCCGTGATGGGCGCGGTCCGATTTCGCCACGACCAGCAGGCCCGACGTGTCCTTGTCGATCCGGTGCACGATGCCCGGTCGCTTTTCCCCGCCGATGCCCGACAGCGTGTCACCGCAATGCGCCAGCAGCGCGTTGACCAGCGTTCCGGTGGGCGATCCGGGCGCCGGATGGACGACCATGCCTGCCGCCTTGTCGATCACGATCAGGTCATCATCTTCATGGACGATGGTTAGGGGAATCGCCTCGGGCAGGGTTTCGACGGATTCGGGGGCCGACAGGGTGATGCGGTATTCCTGGCCTTCGGACACCTTGGTTTTGCCGTCACGGACCACGCCGTCCGGTCCATGGACGTCGCCCTCCGCGATCATGCGCGATAGACGCGACCGGGAAAGCGCCGCATCCTCTGGCACGGCAAGGGCAAGCGCCTTATCAAGCCGTTCTGGCGGATTGGCCGGGATGATCACAACAAGGTTCGACATGGCGGAAGATGATACCGATTGGAAGGCAGCGGCGAAAGCGGTTCCGGAACTGAGGTTCCTGAAGACGCTCGTCACCGGGCTGACGCTGGTGATGGGGTTCGGGATGGTGGCGGTGGTCGCGCTGCTGTGGCTGCGCCTGAGCCAGCCGGTGCTGCCCGAATTGCCCGGCAATATCAAGCTGCCGGACAATGTTCAGGTGCAGGCCGTGACCTTTGCGACCGACTGGATCGTGATCGTCACCGATGACGCGCAGGTGCTGCTCTATGACCGCAATGGTACGCTGAAGCAGACCGTCGCGGTTCAGTCGCCCTGACGGCCGGTTTCGATCGCGTCCAGGCGCGCCTTCAGTTCGGCGTTTTCGGTGCGGGCCTTAATGGCCATTTCGCGGACGGCTTCGAATTCCTCGCGGGTGACGAAATCGCGGTCGGCCAGCCAGCGGTCGACCCAGCCCTTCATGGCGTTTTCGGCCTCGGTGCGGGCGCCTTGGGCCACGCCCATCGCATTGGTCATCATTTTCGAGATGTCGTCGAAGAAGCGGTTATCGGTGCTCATGTCTGCCTGTCCTTCAAGCTTGGTCCGGTCCTATATGGTCCGACGGGCGGCGGGGTTCAATGTTGACACGGGCGGTTTGCTGACTAGCGTGCGCCGCAATCGAAAGCCGAGGCCCCATGATCCCCTTCCCCGATATCGCCCCCGAAATCTTTACGATCAACCTTGGCAGCCTTTCCCTATCGTTGCGCTGGTACGCGCTGGCCTATCTGGCGGGGCTGATCATCGGCTGGCAACTGATCGCGCTGATGATGCGCAGGCCTGCCATCTGGGGCGACCATCCGCCGATGCAGGCCGACAAGGTCGACGACCTGCTGACCTGGGTGATCCTGGGCGTGATCCTGGGGGGGCGGCTTGGTTTCGTGCTGTTCTACGAACCGGCCTACTATCTGGCCAACCCTGCCCAGATCCTTCAGGTCTGGCAGGGCGGGATGAGCTTTCACGGCGGCTTTGCGGGCGTCATCCTGGCCACCGCAATCTATTGCCGCAGGAACAGCATTCCCGTTCTTCGGCTCGCCGACGCGATGGCCGTCGTGGCGCCCGTGGGGCTGTTCTTCGGTCGCGTCGCGAATTTCATCAATGCCGAATTGTGGGGCCGCCCGACCGACCTGCCATGGGGCGTCGCCTTCCCCGGAGAGGCGGCGCAAAACTGCCCGGGCGTCACAGGCATCTGTGCCCGCCACCCCAGCCAGCTTTACGAAGCCGGGCTGGAGGGGCTGGTGCTGGGCCTGATCCTGCTGGTGACGTTGCGGGCGGGTGCGTTGCGCCGACCGGGGCTGCAATTCGGCATTTTCCTTGCAGGCTATGCACTTGCCCGCATCTTCGTCGAATTCTTCCGGGTCGCGGATGCCCAGTTCATCACCCCTGAAAACCCGCTTGGGCATGTCATCGGGGGCCCCGTCATCGGGCTGAGCATGGGTCAGGTGCTGTCTCTGCCGATGCTGCTGATCGGGCTGGTGCTGATCGTGAAGGCGGTCAGGCGTCCGCCGGTGGCTGGCGGTTCATGACGCCGCTGGCCCGGATCATCGCGGCCCGCATCCGTGCCACGGGGCCGATCACGCTGGCGGATTACATGCAGATCTGCCTGCTGGACAGCCGTCACGGGTATTACGCGACGCGCGACCCCTTCGGGCAGGCTGGCGATTTCACCACGGCGCCCGAAATCCATCAGATGTTCGGTGAATTTTGCGGATTGGCGCTGGCTCAGGCCTGGATGGATCAGGGGTGTCCGTCGCCGATCACCCTGGCGGAACCCGGTCCGGGACGCGGAACGCTGATGGCGGATATGTGGCGGGCAATCGCCGTGGCGCCTGGAATACGGGACGCGGCGCAGATCTGCCTGATTGAGGCCTCGCCCTTTCTTCGCAGGCTGCAGACCGAACGATTGGGCGCGCCCCACCATATCGACAGTCTCAAGGATCTGCCCAATAAGCCCCTGTTTTTGATTGCGAATGAGTTCGCCGATGCCTTGCCGATCCGGCAGTATCAGATGACAGCCGAGGGTTGGCGCGAACGGATGGTCGGCCTGTCTGACGATGGGGATCTGCGGATGGGGATGGGGCCCGTCGTCCCGTTCCCGCGCGACGGCAAGCCCGGCGACGTGGTCGAAGATTGCGCCGAGGCGGTTGCGTCCATTGATGTCATCGCAACCAAGATCGCGGACTATGGCGGCGCGGCGATCATCATCGACTATGGTGGATGGAACGGATATGGCGATACATTCCAGGCGCTTAGAAACCATATCCCCGAAGATCCACTGGCTAATCCCGGATTGGCCGACCTGACGGCCCATGTGGATTTCGCCCCCTTGGCGGCTGCGGCATTGCGCGCGGGGGCAATGGCTTCGCGTCCAGTTCACCAAGGCGACTGGCTTCTGTCGCTTGGTGCCGAGGCACGAGCCCGCAAACTGGCCCAGATCGGCGATGCGGGGGCGATGGCGGCGCTTGCGCGCTTGACCGACCCGGCGGAAATGGGTCACCTGTTCAAGGCGATCGCCATTTGGCCGAAAGGGGCCACCCCCGTTCCCGGCTTCGAGGCGCTGGAGATACATGCAGACAACACTTGAAATACTGACCCACCCATTGCTGTCCGACGTCAGGCACGGGTTCTTCACGCGCAAGGGTGGGGCCTCGTCTGGGTTGTTCGCAGGGTTGAACTGCGGGCGGCGGTCCACCGATCAGCGCGACATGGTCGAGCTGAACCGCGCCCGCGTGGCGACCGCGATGGGTGTCGCCGCGTCCAGCCTTGCGACGGTCAAGCAGGTGCATTCCGCGGATGTGGTGACGTTGGATCTGGATGATGACATCGTCGCAACCCGAGAGATTTGCGCCGACGGCATCGTGACAGCCCGCCAGGATGTCGCTCTGGCGGTGTTGACCGCAGATTGTCAGCCGATTCTGCTTGCGGATGCGGATATGGGGGTCATCGGCGCCTGTCATGCGGGGTGGCGTGGGGCAATCGGCGGTGTGATCGAGGCGACCGTGGCCGCCATGCACGAACTGGGCGCGCAGAGCATCAAGGCTGTCATCGGCCCCAGCATCAGCCAGCGCGCCTATGAAGTCGGTGACGACTTCATGGACAACTTTTTGGCCGAAGATCATGATTACGAACGCTTTTTCGCGCCAAGCGCGAGGGGGAAGCCGATGTTCGACCTGCCTGCCTTTGGCCTGATGCGTCTGCGCGAGGCCGGGGTCGAGGCAGAATGGTCACGCCACTGCACCTATTCCGACCCCGCCAAATTCTTCAGCTATCGCCGCGCCACGCATGAAGGCCAAGTCGATTATGGCCGCCTGATCAGCGCCATTGCCCGCTGATCAGCGGGTCGTGCTGGCCAACGCACTGACGGCGACCGGGATCGGATCATTGCCCGGTGCCAGCTCGATGATTGTATTGACGATCTGGGGGGTGGCGACGGTCTGGGCAATGAAATCGGCCACATCGGCGCGCTGGATGGTGCCATAGGGGACGGCCAGCCCCGCCGACACCTTGCCGGTCGCGCCGTCGTCACCAAGCGTGCCGGGACGGATGATGACGAATTCCAGTCCGCTCTGGACAAGATGAACATCCGCCATCTTCTTGACGCGCATGTAGTTTTCGAAACCGTCACCTAGATCGGCGTTTCGTCCGGCCTCTGGGAAGGCCGAGATCAGGTAGATGCGCTTGACGCCGGCCTCCTTGGCGGCGGCGACCGTCTTTTCCAGGCCTTCGCCGTCGACGGCATTGGTCAGTTCTTCTCCGGCACCACCGGCGCCTGCAGCAAAAATCACGGTCTGCACATCCGCCAGCATTGACGCCATGTCCTGCGGGCTCAGCTGGGTCAGGTCGCCCCTCACCGGCGTCGCGCCCAGATCGGCCAGCTGGTCATGCTGTTCGTCGTGACGATAGAGAGAACTGACGCGATTGCCGCCCGCGATCAGCTGCGGGGTCATCATGCGGGCAATCTGGCCCGCGCCGCCAACGATGAAGATATGGGCCATGATGCGCTCCTGTTGCCTGTGGGGCAGGGAACGTCGCGGATGGCTGCAGGGTTTCGTCGCTCAGCCGGCTTCGCGGATGCGCTCTTCGACGATCTCGAAGGGAACCGAGGGTTCGTCCTTGGCGCCGCGGATCACCAGCGACGTCTTGACCGAGGCGACGTTCGGTGCCGCCGTCAGGGCGTTTGTCAGAAAGCGCTGGAAGGTTGACAGGTCCGGCGACACGCATTTCAGAATGAAATCGATCTCTCCGTTCAGCATGTGGCATTCGCGGACCAGCGGCCAATCCTGGACCAGCGCTTCGAAGGCCGACAGGTCGCGTTCGGATTGCGAATTGAGGCGGACCATGGCAAAGACCTGCACCTCGAATCCCAGCTCGCGGGCGTCGATATCGGCATGATAGCCGCGGATATAGCCAAGCTCCTCCAAAGTGCGGACGCGGCGCAGGCAGGGCGGTGCCGAGATCCCGACACGGCGGGCCAATTCGACATTGGTCATCCGGCCATCGGCCTGCAATTCGGCAAGAATCTTACGGTCGATGTCGTCAAGTTTGGCGCCGGCCATGGTGGTCTTTCTTTTACAGGGTCTTGGCGTTAACGGAAACTACAATGCAGCCCGGAAATGCGCAACAATCTTTCTGGGATTGCAGGAGTTCCGGGATGCGTTGCAGTTGGGCGTCGAAGGGACTACCTCATGCACAAACCAAGATTGGGGCGCAAGATGACCGAACGCACGCATGTGAAACTTTTGATCGTCGGATCGGGTCCGGCCGGCTATACCGCTGCTGTCTATGCGTCGCGGGCCATGCTGGAACCGATGCTGATCCAAGGGATGCAGCCCGGCGGGCAGCTGACCATCACCACCGAAGTCGAGAACTGGCCCGGCGAGACCGAGATCCAGGGCCCCGAACTGATGGTCAAGATGGAGGCTCATGCCCGCGCCATGGGCGCCGAGATCGTGACCGACATGGTCACCGCGCTGGATCTTCAGCAGCGTCCCTTTACCGCCACCTGCGACAGCGGCCGCATCGTGACGGCCGATGCGGTGATCCTGGCGACGGGTGCGCAGGCACGCTGGCTGGGCCTGCCGTCCGAGGAGAAGTTCAAGGGCTTTGGCGTCAGTGCCTGTGCGACCTGCGACGGCTTCTTCTATCGCAACCGCGAGGTCGTGGTGATCGGCGGCGGCAACACCGCGGTCGAGGAGGCGTTGTTCCTGACGAAATTCGCCAGCAAGGTGACGCTGGTTCATCGCCGCGACAGCCTGCGTGCGGAAAAGATCCTGCAGCACCGCCTGATGAACCATCCCAAGGTCGAGGTGATCTGGAATCACCAGCTGGAGGAAGTGACAGGCGTCGACACGCCGATGGGCGTGACCGGGGCGGTGCTGAAATCCACCGTCGATGACAGCACGCGCCAGATCGCGGCCGACGGCGTCTTCGTGGCCATCGGCCATGCGCCCGCGAACGAGCTGGTCAAGGATCAGCTGGAACTGCACAATGGCGGCTATGTGAAGATCGAGGCGGGCAGCACCCGGACCTCGATCCCCGGCGTCTTTGCGGCGGGCGATCTGACCGACCACACCTATCGCCAGGCCATCACCAGCGCCGGCATGGGCTGCATGGCGGCGCTGGACGCGGAACATTTCCTCGCGGCGCAGGACGGCGTCGTGACCGCGCCTGAACAATTGGTCGTGGGCATCGCCTGACCGCGACTGGCGGGGTTTCGACATGGACGGGGCAGGGGCGGTGATCCGCCTCTGCCCCGTGCCGTTTGAACCATGCCACCGGCTGTTGCAAAGAACCGCGCAATACCCTCAAAAAGCGTTTTCCCAGACTTGAATATCGCTTTCAGGGCTTGTATGCCGCCTGCAAGTCACGCGACCCCAAGGGCCTGCGTGGTCATTTGTCTCATGTAATCACCAGGTTTCGCACATGACCAATCCGAACCAGACCCCGATCCCCGAGCTTTACGTCTCGGAAGCTGCCGCCGCCGCGCTGAAGGACGAAGCAGGCAACATGCCCAGCTGGGATCTGACCCCGCGCCAGATCTGTGATCTGGAACTGTTGATGAATGGTGGGTTCAACCCGCTGAAGGGCTTTCTGACCCAGGCCGATTACGACGGCGTCGTCAGCGACATGCGCCTGACCTCGGGCGCGCTGTGGCCGATGCCGATCAACCTGGACGTGTCCGAGAAATTCGCCGAAGGGCTTGAGCCGGGCACCGACATCGCGCTGCGCGACCAGGAAGGCGTCATTCTGGCAATCATGTCGGTCACCGACAAATGGGTGCCGAACAAGTCGCTGGAAGCCGAAAAGGTCTTCGGTGCCGACGATCTGGCCCACCCGGCCGTGAACTATCTGCACAACACCGCCGGCCCCGTCTATCTGGGCGGTCCGGTCAAGGGTCTGCAGACGCCGACGCATTACGATTTCCGCGCGCGCCGCAACACGCCGAACGAATTGCGCACCTTCTTCAAGAAGCTGGGCTGGAACCGCGTCGTGGCCTTCCAGACGCGCAACCCGCTGCACCGCGCCCACCAAGAGCTGACCTTCCGCGCCGCGCGCGAAGCCCAGGCCAACCTGCTGATCCATCCGGTCGTCGGCATGACGAAGCCTGGCGATGTGGACCACTTCACCCGCGTGCGCTGCTATGAGGCGGTGCTGGACAAGTATCCGGCCGCCACGACCAACCTGTCGCTGCTGAACCTGGCCATGCGCATGGCCGGCCCGCGCGAAGCCGTCTGGCATGGCTTGATCCGCGCCAACCACGGCGTGACGCATTTCATCGTTGGTCGCGACCATGCCGGCCCCGGCAAGAACAGCCAGGGCGAGGATTTCTATGGTCCCTATGACGCGCAGGACCTGTTCCGTCAGTACCAAGACGAAATCGGCGTCGAGATGGTGGACTTCAAGCACATGGTCTATGTGCAGGAACGCGCCCAGTACGAACCGGCAGACGAGATCGAAGAGGGCGTGACCGTCCTGAACATCAGCGGCACCGAACTGCGCCGCCGCCTGCGCGAAGGGCTGGACATCCCGGAATGGTTCAGCTTCCCCGAAGTGGTGCAGCAGCTGCGCCGCACCTCGCCCCCGCGGGCCCAGCAGGGCTTCACGGTCTTCTTCACCGGCCTGTCCGGTTCGGGCAAGTCGACCGTCGCAAACGCGCTGATGGTCAAGCTGATGGAGATGGGTGGCCGCCCCGTGTCGCTGCTGGACGGTGACGTGGTCCGCAAGCACCTGTCGTCGGAACTGGGCTTCAGCAAGGAGCACCGCGACATCAACATCAAGCGCATCGGCTATGTCGCGTCCGAGATCACCAAGAACGGCGGCATCGCGATCTGCGCGCCCATCGCGCCCTACACCGCGACCCGTCGCGCCGTGCGCGAGATGGTCGAGGCCGGCGGTGCCTTTGTCGAGATCCACATCTCGACCCCGCTGGAGGAATGCGAGCGTCGCGACCGCAAGGGTCTCTACAAGCTGGCCCGTGAAGGCAAGATCAAGGAGTTCACCGGCATCTCGGACCCCTACGAGGAACCGCAGAACCCCGAACTGACCGTGGACACGACCAATATCGACGTCGATGCCGCCGCCCACCAGGTTCTGTTGAAACTGGAAGCCATGGGTCTGATCGGCCTCAGCTGATCGATCTCCAGATGATGCGACGGCCCCGGTGCGAGACCGGGGCCGTTTCGCGTTCGGAACCAATCCAGCCGGGGTCGGTTCGACAGCAGCCCGTCGCAAGAGGATCCCATGACAAGCAGCCGAGACACGAATTCCGGGGTCAATCCCTGGTTCACCGCCGCATTGTTGCTGATGGGCAATTTCATGAACCTGATCGATGTCAGCATCGTGAACGTGGCGCTGCCGTCGATCCAGAAGGACCTTTCGGCCAGCCCGACGCAGATCGAATGGGTCTCGGCGGCCTATGTGCTGGCCTTTGCGGTTGGATTGCTGCCTTGCGGGCGCTTTGGGGACAAGCTGGGGCGCAAGCGGCTGTTCATGCTGGGCGTGTCGCTTTTCACACTGGCATCCGTGCTGTGCGGCCTGGCGCCCAGCATCGGCGTTCTGATCGGGTCGCGTGCCCTGCAGGGGATCGGCGGGGCCATGATGGTGCCGCAGGTTATGGCCATCATGCATGTCATTTTTGCCCCCGAACAGAAGGCCAAGGCCTTCGCGCTGGCGGGCGTCATCGTCAGCCTTGGCGCCGTCACTGGCCCGCTGCTGGGCGGATTTCTGATCACGGCGGATATCAACGATCTGGGCTGGCGCCCGATCTTCCTAGTCAACCTGCCGGTGGGGGTGCTGGTGGTGCTGGCCGGACTGAAGCTGATCCCACGCATGTCGTCGTCGCGCACGCTGGCGATCGATTGGTGGGGGGTGGGGCTGTTCGCGCTGACCATCACCCTGATCGTCCTGCCCGTGGTCGAAGGCCCGTTGCTGGGATGGCCGCTATGGTGCCTGGCGCTGATGGCCCTGTCGCTGCCGATGGCGGTGCTGTTCGTGCGTCGACAGATCGCCCTTGCAGCAGCCGACCGGGAACAGCTGCTGCCTGTGCAGTTGATGCGTGACGGCGGGTTCATGTCGGGCGTGACCATCGTGCTGATGCATTTTTCGGCCATCCCGGGAATGTTCCTGATCCTGGCCATCTATCTGCAGACGGGGTTCGGTTTCACGCCGATGCAATCAGGAATTGCGACCGCGCCCTTCCCGTTGGGCATCATGCTGGGCAGCTGGATCACCGGTCGTTTCGGCACGCGCCACCTGACCGGACGCATCGCGCTTGGCGCGGGTCTGTTGGTCATCGGGATGCTGTATCTGCGTCACGTGACCGGCAACCCACCGACCGAGATGCGCCTGACGACATTGGCGCCACCGCTGGCGCTCAACGGTTTCGGGATGGGGCTGGCCATTTCCCCCCTGTTCCAGATGGTCCTCCGCAGCGTGCCCGACAAAATCGCGGGCGCGGCAACAGGGGGCATGCAGGCGTTCCAGCAGGTGGGCGCTGCCATCGGCATTGCCATCGCCTCCAGCTTGTTCTTCGTCCAGCTTCAGAGCGGCCAGGATAATTACGCTGCAGCCATGCATTTCGCCCTGACCTATCAGGTGGCGGTGTTTACGGCGATCCTGCTGGTGCTGGGGGTGCGGACGCTTGTCCTGCGCCGCCGTCAGCCTGCCATGGCAGCCTGACATGTGGCGCTCATCCTTGGAGGTTCATCATCTGGACAGCGGTCGGACCGAGGTCATCTGGCAGGATGACATGCTGTTCGAGGCGCCGAACTGGCATCCGGATGGCTGGTTTCTGGTCAATGCCGAAGGCGGGCTGTTCCGGGCCGACCGCACGGGTCTGACGCCGATCCCGCTTGGGTTCGGCGAACGTTGCAACAACGATCACGGATTTCTGCCCGATGGCCGGATCATCCTGTCGGCCCATGATGGCACGGGGGCAGGGATGCATATCTTCGACGGGCGGGCGACGACGCGGATCGGATTGCCACGACCCAGCTGGTGGCACGGGGTTCATGGCAGCCTGCTGACCTATCCCTGCGTCAGGAATGGCGATCGCGTCGTCAGGATCGCCACCTATGATATGGACAGCCAGGTCGAAACCATCCTGACGCCGGGCGCGGCCCATCATGACGGGCCTGATTTCTCGGCCTGCGGAAAGCATATCTGGTTCAATTCGGATGCGACGGGACATGCTCAGATCTGGCGGATGCGGCGGGATGGCAGCGATGCCGCGCCCGTTTTTCGCGATGAGAACGTGAACTGGTTTCCCCACCCATCGCCCTGCGGAAATCATGTGGTGTTTCTGGTTTATCCACCCGGAACGGAAGGGCATCCGCGCGACGTGGCGGTGCAGGTTCACGCGATGTCGCCCGATGGATCGAACCGGCGCAAGCTGTTCGATCTGTTTGGCGGGCAGGGCACGATGAACGTGCCCTGCTGGTCGCCCGACGGCCGGGCGTTCGCCTATGTCAGGTTCAGTGAACGCTGACCGGCTGCAATTCGTTCTGGCGGGCGATGGTGAAGGCCAGGTTGCGGTCGCGGACCAAGGCAAGACGCTCGCCCTCGACGTCGTGGACGGCATACATGGCGCTGACGCCTTCCAGCTTGTCCTGAACGTCCTGTGGCAAGCTGCTGGTGGCGACCTTGCGGATATAGACGGTCTGCGCGTGCTGGCTGTCGCCGAAATCAAATTTGGTATCCATGGTGATCCCCTTACTTGCGGCTGATCGGAATGGTCTGAACGACCTGTTCGGGCTGGACCCTGCGCAGATCGATATGAAGAAGCCCGTTTTCCATCGCGGCCGAAATCACCTCGACCCCGTCGGCCAGCACGAAACTGCGCTGGAAGGCGCGTGCGGCAATGCCGCGATGTAGGAAGACACGGTCTCCCTCGGCTTCGGGCATGCGACCCCGGATCACCAACTGGCGATCTTCGGTCGTGACGCCCAGATCCTCTTCGCGGAACCCTGCCACGGCCAGGGTGATCCTGAAGCCGTCGGGTGCCATGTGTTCGATGTTATAGGGGGGATACCCCTCGCCGCCCTTTGCGGCCCGTTCGGCCAGCCGCTCCAGCTGGTCGAAACCCAACAGATAGGGGTGCGACCCCAACGAAATTTTCGTCATCTCAGCCCTTTGCCTTCAAGCGACTGTTCGTCACCCCGGTCCCGCTGATCGGCGACCGGGGTCATGGGTTCAATATGTGAACGCATGACCGATCTTGCAAGAACTTCACGATCTGCATGCCCATGACAGTGCAAAACAGACCCGGCGTGACGCATGATTCTGTTAACATGAATCGCTTTTGCGGCTATAAAGGGGAAAAACAACGGCACCTTCGATCACATGAATATCCAGCACTCCATGAACCATGACGACATCTGCCGCGCACGCCTGGAAGCGTTGCGCTGCGAGCATCGCGACCTGGACGAGGCGATCGCCGCCCTGCACGGGCAGCAACTGCCGCCCTCGCTTGCGCTCCAGCGGCTGAAGAAGCAGAAACTGTCGCTGAAGGACCGCATCGCCCGTCTGGAGGACGAACTGACGCCGGACATCATCGCCTGATTGCGACCCGCCCCGTGGCACGCTATGCGATAGCCAGCAAAAATTTGGGGGCAAGCGATGGAAACACCGGTGGGAATCATCATGGGCAGCCAGTCGGACTGGCCCACCATGCGCGAGGCTGCGGCCATTCTGGACCAGTTGCAGATCCCCTATGAGGCACGGATCGTCAGTGCCCACCGAACACCCGACCGGCTTTGGGAATATGGCAGGACCGCTGTCGATCGCGGCCTGAAGGTCATCATCGCGGGGGCAGGCGGCGCGGCCCACCTGCCAGGCATGATGGCATCGAAGACCCGCGTGCCGGTGATCGGGGTTCCTGTCCAGACCAAGGCGTTGTCGGGGGTCGACAGCCTCTATTCCATCCTGCAAATGCCCAAGGGTTATCCTGTTGCCACCATGGCCATCGGTGCGGCCGGTGCTGCCAATGCCGGGCTGATGGCGGCGGGTATCCTGGCCCTCGGTGACGCCGAACTGGCGCAACGCCTGGACGACTGGCGCGCGGCGCTGTCGGCATCGATCCCGCAGGAGCCGCGCGATGAATGATGTGCGCACCGTTGGCATCCTGGGCGGTGGCCAGCTGGGCCGAATGCTGTCCGTGGCCGCCAGCCGCCTTGGCATTCGCTGCCATATCTTCGAACCTGGCGCATCACCTGCGGGCGACGTTGCCTGGCGGGTGACCCAAGCACCATACGAGGATGAAAACGCCCTTCGCGCCTTTGCGGATTCGGTGGACGTCATCACCTATGAATTCGAGAATGTTCCGACTTCGGCATTGGATCTGCTGGAGAAAATCCGTCCTCTTCATCCTAACCGCAGGGCGTTGTCTGTGTCCCAGGACCGGATGACGGAAAAGACCTTCCTGAACGAAATCGGCTTGTTCACCGCGCCTTTTGCCGACGTCCCCGATCAGGCTTCTCTGACCGAGGCCATCGACCGGATCGGCCGCCCGTCGATCCTGAAGACCCGGCGGATGGGCTATGACGGCAAGGGCCAGGTCAGGATCGGCGACGGCCCGGCGGAATGGACCGGCGCGCCCTCGGTCCTGGAAGGTTTCGTCAATTTCACCGCCGAGATCAGCGTCATCATCGCGCGCGGGACGGACGGGCAGGTGGCGGCCTTCGATCCCGGCCTGAACGTCCACCGGGACGGCATCCTGCGCACGACCACCGTGCCCTGTGGGTTACCGGCACGCGTCACGACCGACGCTGTGCTGAACGCCGCGCGCATCGCCAATGCGCTGGACTATGTCGGTGTGATGGGGGTCGAGTTCTTCGTGACGCCGGCCGGCCTGATCGTGAATGAATTCGCGCCGCGGGTTCATAATTCGGGCCACTGGACGCAGGCGGGATGCGTGGTCGATCAGTTCGAACAGCATATCCGTGCCGTGGCCGGCCTGCCCTTGGGCGACGGCAAGCGATACGCGGATGTGGTCATGGAAAACCTGATCGGCGATGACATGGACCGCGTGCCGGACCTGCTGGCGACGCCGGGTGTTCAGGTGCACCTCTATGGCAAGGGCGATCCGCGGCCAGGCCGCAAGATGGGCCACGTCAACCGGGTCGGGGGATGAGGCCCGCGCGCCCACGTCTGGCGGTTCGCGCCGCCATCCTTCATCGGGACAAGTTGCTGATGGTGAACGCCTATCCCGGGCAGAAATCCGACCTGTGGTGCCTGCCCGGCGGCGGGGTCGAACCCGCACAGTCCTTGCCACAGAACCTGCAGCGCGAGGTGACCGAGGAAACCGGGCTGACCGTCAAAGTCGGTCCGCCGATCCTGATCAATGAATTCCACGACCCCGGCGGCCGCTTTCATCAGGTCGAACTTCATTTCCGGGCAACGCTGGACGGCCCCGATACAATTACCTTGGCCGACCCCGAGGGCGTGGTGAACCGCTTCCGGTGGGTGACGCGCGATCAGCTGGCGCGGCTGCGACACAAGCCGGACGGGCTGGCGAATGCGGTCTGGGGCGATCAGTTCGCCCATTACGATCCGCTGGAAGCCATCATCATGTGAAAAGGGCGCGCCGATCGGCGCGCCCTTTCATCATTCCGCTGCCTGGACGTCCGTTTCGGATCCCGGCTTCATCTGGAAACCGCGTTCCATCTGGTCGAAGGGGGCGACCGGGTAATCCCCCGAGAAACAGGCGTCGCAATATTGCGGGCATTTGGCATCGCGTCCCTGCGCTTCACCGACGGCCCGATAAAGACCATCCAACGACACGAAAGCCAAGCTGTCCACGCCAATCCACTGGCGCATTTCGTCAGGGGTCATGTTCGCCGCCAACAGCTTGTCGCGGTCGGGGGTGTCGACGCCATAGAAACAGGGCCAGGCGGTGGGGGGCGATGCGATGCGGAAATGCACCTCGGCCGCGCCGGCATCCAGGATCATGTCCTTGATCTTGCGGCTGGTGGTGCCGCGCACGACGCTGTCATCGACCAGCACCACGCGCTTGCCCGCGATCAGGGCGCGGTTCACGTTCAGTTTCAGACGGACCCCCATGTTGCGGATCTGCTCGGACGGTTCGATGAAGGTCCGGCCCATATACTGGTTGCGGATGATCCCCATGCCGTAGGGAATGCCCGATTCCTGCGCGTAACCGATGGCGGCGGGGGTGCCGCTGTCGGGGACGGGGCAGACCAGATCAGCCTCGACCGGGGCTTCGCGGGCCAGTTCGACGCCGATCTGGCGACGGGTCTCATAGACCGAGCGGCCGCCGATGATGGAATCAGGGCGCGAGAAATAGACATGTTCAAAGATGCAGAATCGGCCCTTGGACGGCCCGAAGGGGCGCGAGCTTTCGATCTTGCCCTTCGAGATGACAACCATCTCGCCCGGCTCGATCTCGCGGATGAACTCGGCGCCGATGATGTCCAGCGCGCAGGTTTCCGACGATAGGATATAGCCATCCTCGCCCACACGCCCCAGGACCAGCGGGCGGACGCCCAAGGGGTCGCGCACACCCATCAGCTTGGTGCGGGTCATCGCGATGACGCTGAAGGCGCCTTCGATGCGGCGCAGCGCATCCTTCATCCGTTCGGGAATGTTGCGCTGGATCGAACGCGCCATCAGGTGGATGATGCATTCGCTGTCGCTGCTGGACTGGAAGATCGATCCGCGCTCGATCAGCTCGCGGCGCAGGGCGGCGGCATTGGTGATGTTGCCGTTATGAGCGATGGCCGAACCGCCCATGTGGAATTCGCCAAAGAAAGGCTGCACGTCGCGGATGGCGGTCGCGGCCTTGGTGCCGGCCGTCGAGTAGCGCACATGGCCGATGGCCAAAGAACCGGGCAGGGTGGCCATCAGTTCGGGCTTGGTGAAGTTGTCGCGGACATAGCCGAAGCGATGGGCGCTGTTGAAGCCGTGTTCGGGATCATGGGCGACGATGCCGCCGGCCTCTTGGCCCCGATGTTGCAAGGCGTGCAATCCAAGAGCCACGAAATTGGAGGCATCGGCCACGCCGATCACACCGAAGACTCCGCATTCTTCATGCAGTCGGTCCGAATCGAACGGATGGGCCAGGAAGGGTTTCATGGGCACGTCCTGAGGTCTGGGGGCATATGGGGGGGTATGTAGTCGCAGCGTCGCATAAAGTCACGCCCCCGCAAACCTGCGGGGGCGCTTTTTCGTCATCAGGCTGTCGCAAACAGGTCGCGCTGCCTCAGTTGGTCGCAGCCGGGCTGACGGTCTCGCCGGACGAAGTGCAGGCCATGACCATCTGTTCGTAACGGTTGACGATCCAACCCGGCGCATCGGCGGGGATCTGTTCGTCCATCTGGGTGCGCATGCGTTCGAAGACCTGCGCCGAGCGGGAATTTTCAACCATCGGAACGGTCTGGCTGGTCATCACGCGGTCATAGACGATGAAGGCGATCGCCACCAACAGGACGCCGCGCGCCACGCCGAACAGGAACCCGATCCCCTGGTCGATGCCGCCCACGGCCGAACGCTGCACGACCGATGAAAACAATGGCGTGATGATCGAGAAGACCACCAGTGCCAGCGCGAAAACGACCGCGAAGGCCGCGATCGTGGCCAGTTCGCAACTGTCGCCCATGAAACGGTCAAGAACGGGGATCTGGGCGATCATCGGGCGGACGGTTGGCGCGAACAGGAAGGCCAGCACGGCGGCGGCGATCCACCCCAGGATGGCCAGCGATTCGCGGACGAAGCCGCGCGACCACGCCAGAATTGCCGAGAGGATGATGACACCTGCCACCACCGCATCGATGATCGTAAATCCGTCCATAGACCTGCCTCATGCGCCGGTTGTTCATGTATTACAGGTGCTTCAGCCGGCGCCGAAAATGTCACCCACAAATCCCGTCAGGTCGGTCACGCGCCGCAGCGTCGTACCGCCCTTCTTGTCGTCGCCGGCCTCGACCTTCTGGCCCTCCGGCAAAATCGCTTGTGAAAAACCAAGTTTCCGCGCTTCTTTCAACCTGTTTTCGGCCTGCGCCACGGGACGCAGCGCGCCTGACAGGCTGATTTCGCCGAAAAGTACGGCCTCGGGGGGCAGGGGATTGTCTTCGCGTGCGGAAAGCAGCGCGCCCGCGATGGCCAGGTCGGCGGCGGGTTCGACGACCTTCATGCCGCCCGCGACGTTCAGGAAGACATCGAGGCCCGCGAAGGGAATGCCGCAGCGCGCCTCGAGGACGGCCAGGATGGTGCTGACGCGGCCGCTGTCGAGGCCCACCACCGTGCGGCGCGGGCTGGCCAAGGTGGATGGGGCGACCAGGGCCTGGATCTCGGTCAGGACGGGGCGGGTGCCTTCGATGCCAGCAAAGACCGCGCTGCCGGCGATGGGCTGGCCGCGTTCGGACAGAAACAGCGCCGAAGGGTTCGTGACCTCGGCCAGGCCGCTGCCCGTCATCTCGAAGACGCCGATCTCGCCCGATGGGCCAAAGCGGTTCTTGACGCTGCGCAGGATGCGGAACTGGTGGCCCCGTTCGCCCTCGAAATAGATGACGGTGTCGACCATGTGTTCGACGACGCGGGGGCCGGCGATCTGGCCTTCCTTGGTAACGTGGCCGACCAGGATCACGGCCACGCCGCGGCGCTTGGCGAAGGTCACCAACTCATGGGCGGCGGCGCGGACCTGCGCCACGCTGCCGGGCGCGGCCTCGACGGTGTCGGACCACAGCGTCTGGATGGAATCGATCACCACGACGTCGGGGCGTTCCGCGTCCAGCGTCGTCAGGATGTCGCGCAGGTTGGTTTCGGCGCCAAGACGCATCGGGGCCTCGGCCAAGCCGAGGCGAACGGCGCGCATGCGGACCTGCGCGCTGGCTTCCTCGCCGCTGAAATAGATGGCGTTGAGGCCGCGCATCGAAAAGGCGGCCGCCGCCTGCAGCAGCAGCGTGGATTTGCCGATGCCCGGATCGCCGCCGACCAGCAATGCCGATCCGGGCACAAGCCCGCCGCCCAGCACGCGGTCCAGTTCGTCCATCCCCGAAAGGCTGCGCGGGGGCGGCGGTTCGGTGGTCGACAGCCCGGACAGGGGAACCGCGCGTCCCTTGTGTGCGCCCAGACCGCGACCGGGGCCTTGTGACAGGGGGGCCTCTTCGATGATGGTGTTCCATGCGCCGCAAGCGTCGCAGCGTCCGGCCCATTTCTTGTGGGCGGCGCCGCAGGCGGTGCAGGTGAATGCAGACGAGTTCTTTGCCATGCGCCGATATGTGACACCTGGGACCAGCCGTCGCAAGCTGGGTATTTGCGCGTTGACCGGACACTCACGCCATTGTCGGGTTGATCTTTGGCGGACGCGGGGTCAGGGTCTGCGCGGATTTCCAGCAGGCCCAGATCATGTCCAGCCCCAGACCGTTTTCCCGTTTTGAATTCATGATCGCGTGGCGTTACCTGCGCGCGCGCCGGGCCGAGGGCGGGGTCAGTGTGATGACCTGGATCAGCCTGATCGGCATCGCCCTGGGGGTGATGGCGCTGATCGCCACGCTGGCCGTGCGCGCCGGGTTCAGGGCCGAATTCGTGGACACGATCCTGGGCGCGAATGCCCACACGACCGTCTATATGGCGCCCACGCAGATCACCAACGAATATACCGACGACGTTTATGTGGTGCCGGGCAAGATCGAGGACTATCAGGATGCCGCCGCGCGCCTGGCCCAGGTTCCGGGCGTCACGCGGACCGCAGCCATCGTCAAGGGGCAGGTCATGGCATCGGCCAATGACAGCGCCAACGTGGCCGAGGTGTTCGGTGTTTCGGCCGATGACCTGGCGGCCACGCCCCGGATCGTCGATCCGGCGACGTCGCAGGGCGATCTGGCGAATTTCGACCAAGGCATCGCCATCGGCCAAGGCATCGCGCGGGAACTGAACGTGGGGCTGGGCGACCGGATCCGGCTGATCGCGCCGGAAGGGGCGCGCACCGCCTTTGGCACCACGCCTCGGGTCAGTGCCTATGAGGTCACCTTCATCTTCAGCGCCGGGCGCTATGACATCGACCGGACGCGCATCTACATGCCCATCGCCGAGGCGCAGAGCTATTTCAACCGCGAAGGTGTCGCCGACGAGATCGAGGTCTTTGTCGACGACCCCGAGCGGGTGGATGAATGGTCACTGCCGCTGATGCGCGCCATGGGCGATGGCGCGCAGGTCTGGAGCTGGCGCGACGCGTCGGGGTCGTTCCTGTCGGCGCTGGACATGGAAGATGACGTCATGTTCGTCATCCTGTCGGTGTTGGTCCTGATCGCCTCGATGAACATCACCAGCGGTCTGATCATGCTGGTCAAGAACAAGGGCCGCGACATCGGCATCCTGCGCACCATGGGCCTGACCGAGGGGTCGGTGCTGCGCGTCTTCATCCTGTGCGGGGCCTTTACCGGCATCATCGGCACCATCGCCGGGGTGATCCTGGGGGTGGTTCTGGCGCTGAACGTCGACAACATCATGGCGGCGCTGAACGCCCTGACGAATGGCGGCGCCTGGCAGCCCGAGGTGCGCGGCATCTATCGCCTGCCGGCCGACCTGCGGGCCTGGGACATCCTGCGGGCCGTGGGCCTGTCGTTGACCCTGTCCTTCATCGTCACCATCTTTCCGGCGCGTCGTGCGGCGCGCATGAACCCGGTCGAGGCGCTGCGCTATGAATGACGTGTTGAAACTGGAAGCCGTCGGCAAGACCTATGACAAGGCCGGGCCTGCGCCCGTGGCGGTTCTGGACGGGCTGGACCTGTCCGTCGCGCGCGGCGAGGTCGTGGCGCTGGTGGCCCCGTCAGGGGCGGGAAAATCGACGCTGCTGCATATCGCGGGGCTGCTGGACACGCCCGATACGGGCCGGGTGCTGCTGAACGGGCGCGACATGACCGGGTTGCCCGATCGTGACCGGACCGAGGCGCGTCGGCAGGAACTGGGCTTCATCTATCAGTTCCACCACCTGCTGCCTGAATTCAGCGCCGCCGAAAACATCATCCTGCCGCAACTGGCCAATGGCGTGGCCGCACGCGATGCGGCGGCGCGGGCGGACATGCTGCTGGGCCATGTCGGTCTGACCCATCGCGCGACCCATCGCCCGGCGCAGATGTCGGGCGGAGAACAACAGCGCGTGGCCTTCTGCCGGGCCCTGGCCAACGGGCCGTCGCTGTTGCTGGCGGACGAGCCGACAGGAAACCTGGACCCCGAAACCTCGGACAGGGTGTTCGAGGTGCTGATGTCGCTGGCGCGGGAAACCGGGCTCTCGGCGCTGATCGCGACGCATAACCACGCGCTGGCCGAGCGGATGGATCGGGTGGTCCGGCTGGGGCGCAGCTGATCACCATTGCATGGGCACGCCCGGCGTTGCATCCTTGGGACAAGGAAACACAACAACGCGGGGGGGCAGGATGCGGACGGCTTGGATCGCTTTGGCTGGGGGCTTGGGCGCAGCCCTGGTGGTAGCGGCTTGCACGCCACAGGCGCGGGTGGCAGGGGCCGCCGCGGATTACGCCGAAAACTGCGTGGCCTGTCACGGTCCCGAGGGACGCGGAAATGGACCTGCGGCGGTGGGAATGATGCCGCCTCCGCCTGATCTGACACTGCTGTCGCGGCAGAATGAGGGCGTCTTTCCCAAGGCCCGCGTCATGGGGCAGCTGATCGGCAACACCATGGGCCGCAGCGAGGCCCATATGCCCATCTTCGAGGAATTGCGTGACGGGCCGGTCGTGATGTTCGATGACGGCTCGGGCAATCCGGTCGCGACACCGGCGCGCGTCGTCGCGCTGGCCGATTATCTGCAAAGCCTGCAACGCTAGATGATGCGTCCTGCCGTCATCGCCGCCGCGGCATTCCTGGCCGCGCCAGCCGCCGCCGATCCGTTCGAAGATTTCGGAACCACGATGAAATACGGGCTGCCGCTGGCGGCGGCGGTCTGCGCCGCCGATCAGGGCCGCTTCGAGGATTTCGCCATTCGCGGTGCCGCGCAGGCCGTCATCGTGCTGGGGCTGAAGGCGGTCTTCGACGGCAGCGAGTTGGGCACGCGTCCATCGGGGCTGGGGCGCGGGTTTCCCTCGGGGCATTCGGCAGCGGCGGGGTTCGGCGCCGCCGATCTGGCCGGCAAGTGTTTCGATGATCCGGGGCTGGGTGCCGTGGCCTATGGCGCGGCGGGGCTGACGGCGGCCAGCCGGGTGCATGCGGGCGAACACACGCCGGCGCAGGTGCTGGCCGGGTCGCTGATCGGGATCAGCTTTGGCGCGGCCAGCTTTGGTTTCGGGGGCGAGGGCGCCTCGTTCGATTTCGGCCTTCGGTTCTAGACGATGACGACACGCGGGTTCGGGGTGGTTTCGCCAACCTTGCCGATGACGGTGGCATCGTCGAACCCGTGCTTTGCAAAGCACGCCCTGACCTGATCCAGCGCCTCGGGGGTGCAGGCGACCAGCAGGCCCCCGCTGGTCTGCGGATCCGTCAGCAGGGCACGCGCCCCGTCGTCAAAACCCGCGGGCAGCGCCACCCCGTCGCCATAGCTGGCCCAGTTCCGGCCCGATGCGCCGGTCACATGGCCAGCCTCGATCATAGCCTGAATGCCCGCCAACTTGGGCACCGCGCGCCAATCGATATTCAGATCGCGCCCCGATCCGCGCGCCATTTCCAGCGCGTGGCCGCCCAGGCCGAAACCCGTCACGTCGGTCATCGCATGAACGCCCGCGATCGCGGCCAGTTCGGGACCGGGACGGTTCAGCTGCGTGGTCACCTGGATCATCCGGGCATAACCCGCATCGTCCAGCTGGCCCTTCTTCAGCGCCGCGGACATGACGCCCACGCCAAGGGGCTTGCCCATGACCAGCAGATCGCCGGTCTGCGCATCGGCGTTGCGCTTGAGTTTCGCGGGGTCGATCAGGCCAAGGGCCACCAGCCCATAAATCGGTTCGACCGAATCGATGGTATGGCCTCCGGCGATGGGAATGCCAGCTTGGCGGCAGATATCGGCACCGCCATCCAGAACCCGCGCGATGGTTTCGTGAGAGATGGTGTTGATCGGCATGCCGACCACTGCCAGCGCCAAAATCGGCGTCGCGCCCATCGCATAGACGTCGCTGATGGCGTTCGTGGCGGCGATCTGGCCGAAATGGAAGGGATCATCCACCACCGGCATGAAGAAATCGGTCGTGGCCACCAGCGCCTGATGGTCGTTCAGTCGATAGACCGCCGCATCGTCCGAGGTCTCGATCCCGACCAGCAGTTCGGGCGGGACGGGCAGGGCGGCACTGCCGCGCAGCAGACCCGACAGGACGCCGGGCGCGATCTTGCAACCGCAGCCGCCGCCATGGGCAAGGGATGTCAGGCGCGGCTCGGGCATATCAGTCTGGGTCATGTACATCGTTCCTGTGGCGGGCGGTCGTTTCGGGCGCAACATAGACCGGCAGGGGGCCGATGTTCCAGCGTCACCGCTATCTGCTTGCAGGCGAAGGGCACCAAGATTAGAACAGGCGAAATTTTCCGGCCGCCTTATCGGTGGCCCTTCTTGCTATGAGGACGATGATGAACGTCAAGGAAACCCTGAACGACGGCCTGAAGCGTGGGTACCAGTTCACGCTGCCCGCCGCCGAACTGGCCGCCGCTGTCGATGCGAAGCTGAAAGAAGCGCAGCCCGAAGTCGAGATGAAGGGCTTCCGCAAAGGCAAGGTCCCGATGGCCATGCTGAAAAAGCAGTTCGGTCCCCGTATTCTGGGCGACGCCATGCAGGAAGCCATCGACGGCGCCCTGCGCGATCACCTTGAAACGTCGGGCGACCGCCCGGCCGTCCAGCCCAAGGTCGAGATGGAAAACGGCGAGCAGTGGAAAGAGGGCGATGACGTCGTCGTCAACGTCACCTATGAAAACCTGCCCGAGATCCCCGAGGTCGACCTGTCCAGCCTGAAGCTGGAAAAGCTGAGCGTTCCGGCCGAGGAAGCCGCCGTGAACGAGGCGCTGGAAAACCTGGCGAAATCCTCGCAGGCGTTCGAGGACCGCAAGAAGAACACCAAGGCCAAAAGCGGCGATCAGGTGACGATCGACTTCAAGGGCTTTGTCGACGGCGAGGCTTTCGAAGGCGGCGCGGCCGAGGATTACCCGCTGGTCCTGGGCTCGAACAGCTTCATCCCCGGTTTCGAGGATCAGCTGGTCGGCGTGAAGGTCGATGAAGACGTCAAGGTCGAGGTCAAGTTCCCCGAGGAATACGGCGCAGCCCATCTGGCCGGCAAGGACGCGACCTTCGAGTGCAAGATCAAGGCCGTCAAGGCTCCGGTCGATGCCAAGATCGATGACGAACTGGCCAAGAAGTTCGGCGCCGAGGACCTTGACGGACTGAAGAAGCAGATCGCCGAGCGTCTGGAAGCCGAATATGCCGGTGCCGCACGCGCCGTGATGAAGCGCGGCCTGCTGGACCAGCTGGACGAGAAGGTCAAGTTCGACCTGCCGGCTTCGCTGGTCGAAGCCGAAGCCTCGCAGATTGCGCATCAGCTGTGGCACGAAGAAAACCCCGAGGTTCACGATCACAACCACGGTGAGATCGAGACCACCGAAGAGCACAAGTCCCTGGCAGAGCGTCGCGTTCGCCTTGGCCTGCTGCTGGCCGAAATCGGTCAGAAGGCTGAAATCACCGTCAACGACCAGGAAATGACCCAGGCCGTCATGCAGGCCGCCCGTCAGTATCCGGGCCAGGAACGTGCCTTCTTCGAGTTCATCCAACAGAATCAGCAGGCTCAGCAGCAGCTGCGCGCGCCGATCTTCGAAGATAAGGTCGTCGACCACATCGCGGAAAAGGCCGACACTTCGACCAAGACCGTTACCAAGGAAGAACTGGAAAAGGCCGTCGAGGCGCTGGACCAGCTGTGATCCGTCACCTCTGAGATAAATGGAAAGGGCCGCATCGTGATGCGGCCCTTTTTCATGGGGCGCACCCTTGCGCCGGGTCGGGCATCTGCGTTCCATGCATGTCTGATGCCGACCAAGGTCCCTTGAGTTGAACCGGCGCAGAGATTAACTGAGGCGCTATGGACGCGAAACTGCATCTGATGAAATTGTGCGTCGGTGCCGAAGGGCCCGATGATCTGGCTGCATGGCAAAAGCAGCGTTTCGGCAAGGCGCCAGCAATGCACGTGACCCGCATGTGGCCCAAGCGCGAGGCCGAGTTGCTGGATGGCGGCTCGATCTTCTGGGTATTCAAGGGCGTGATGTTGGCGCGTCAACGCATCCTCTCGCTGGACGAAGTGATCGGCCAGGACGGTATCAAACGCTGCGGTCTGGTTCTGGACCGCGATCTGGTGCGTGTGGCGGCGATCCCGCGCCGGGCGTTTCAGGGGTGGCGCTATCTCAAGCCCGAAGATGCCCCTGCGGATCTGCCGAAAGGTCGGCAGGCCGAGGAAGCCTTGCCACCCTCGATCGCCGCTGCTTTGGCCGAGATGGGATTGCGCTGATCCGTTATGCTTGACGGCACCGCAGGCTTGGGTTACCGGAAGGTCAAGGCGGGTGTAGCTCAATGGTAGAGCAGAAGCTTCCCAAGCTTACGACGAGGGTTCGATTCCCTTCACCCGCTCCAGCATAAGTCTCAAGAAAGCTTTTTTCTATAATTGGTTGGCTGACGGCTCCGATGGGAAGCATGTGCTGGCGGGCTGGGAACAAATGGCCAACTTATGCCTATGTCGGGCGCATTATCCCATAGAGTCCCGAAGAAACTCCCGAAGTATGTTCCCGGTTTTTCCCATCCGTCTTTTTCGTAAAGATAGCTAGCTCAGTGAAATCCTGCAGAACTAAAGAGCGTGGGAATTAAACACTTCCAGCTGGCGCGATTGAGCCAGCCCAGTGGCATCTATGCAGGTTCGGCAAACTAAAGGGCAAGTCCAACTGGCCTCGAAGCGGCTATCCTCGAGTTGCAGCTTTATGAAGTTTATCCGTCCATGCCGTTATCACAGGGAGCAACCTTCCCAGTTCCAAGCTTTCGGCAGGCAGCATATGGGCCAAGCAGCTGGCATATGGATAATCTCCCAGGTTCCCTAAGTTGGATAGCTGCGCGATAGTTATCTCTGCCAAATTGCTACCCTTTAGCACCTGCTATGTGGGCAGCATTCCAGTCTGCATTGTGTTTCCAGTAGTTGGCGACAGCGTGGATCGCCCTTGCATGCGAAATGCTGTCGTTGATCATAAGAGGTGACCTGAGACCCGCCTCTCCTCCAGCCATTCGGAGAATCCGCGGGTTGATTTCTGGGGCTACGCG
>NZ_QJPK01000018.1 GCF_003259195.1 Paracoccus sediminilitoris | reverse complement strand
CTCTCCGCGATAGCTCTCGCAGCAACAATCCTCTTCTGGCTCTGAAAATCAATGAGGCTGGAGCCTAAATAACGGCAGCGTCGATCCTGAAAGTCATTGAAATATAACTGGGAGAAGGGGTCGGAATGACCGGACGCCTATGGGGTCAGGAAACCCGACGCCGTTTGCGGCCGGTGCTGATTCCCCTTCCGATTGCGGTGGCAATCTCGGCACAGGCAGTGATGCCCTGCACGAAGGGGCGGTCATGCATCAGATAAGGGATCGACCCGAACGCGATGCGACCCGAATAGCCCTCCGTGTCGATCAAACTGTAGTCTTCGGCAACATCGGGAAATTCATGGCCGGATGACAGCAGAGCCTTGCGGAGCGACGGAAAGGGAATGTCCTGGCTGGCCAGCGGTTTCTGGCCCCGTGCGTCGATGAAGACTTGATAGATTTCGGTTCCCTGGGCGGTCTTGATCTGCGTCTGGTCGGCCTCGCGTGACATGTCATAATCCTGGCCCAAGGCCTTGATCGACAGCACCCCCGCATCGCGCAAGGCCAGAATGCGCCGGATCGATTCCGAAGGCACGGCCGCGTAATTGTCGACAAAGACCTTCTTCATCCCCGTGTCGAAGCGGTCCCGATCACTGTCGGAAAGGTCGTGCACGATGTCCTCGACCCGTTCATGCATCCGCAGCAGGGCATAGCGCCACGGCACGGTGATCCTTGCATCCTTGTTCCGTTCGACCTCGGTCAGGTTGCTGCGGGCCCATTTGAACGGATCCGCAGCCTCGCGCTCGGCGAAATAGGCGTCGGCAAAGCTGTCTGCGTCCAATCCCCCAAGGCCGATCCGCAGGGCATAGGCGGGATCGGCGCGCTTGATCTCCTCGCGCACAAGATCGAAGAGGTTGTCCAAGGGCGCGTCGGATGCCGCGCAGGCCGCGACCGCTGCTTCGGTCAGGATGGCCAGGGGTTGATAGGGCAGGGGGCAATAGAAATCCGCCTCGGGCAGGATACCCGTGCGCGACATCAGCGTGATCCTGAGGTCCTTGTTCCGCAGGTCGAAATGCAGGTCCTCGTCGTCATGATGGAAATGCCCATGCTGGTTGGCAACCGCCATCGCCGCGTCGATCGAACTGAGCGAGGTTCCCATGATACCGACCCGCGTGGCGGGAATGGCCGCCTCGATCAGGCCGGACCACGGACTGGGGAAATAGCTGCGGTTGGCTTCGTCGTCGTCGGGGAACTGGTGACCGGTAGCCAGGATCACCTTGTCGAACAGATCGTCCGTGCCGTGTTCGGTCGTGACCGCCAGACCGTGTTGACGGGCAACGATATCGTCCACTTGGGTATCTTCATGGGTATGAATGATGTGACCCCGCTGCCGGGCGGCGGCCACAAGCGACATCAGCTGATCGCGGAAATATTCCCCCAGCAGCAGCCGGGGCGTGAACTGCCGGTCATGCAGACCCTTGGTGTCCAGTCCGTAACCCGCCAGCTTGTCCTGGGGCTGTGTCTTCAGCCACTCCAGATAGGTGGTCATGACGGGCGGGATTTCGATGCTGGCGATATTGGCCAGCATGGCCTTGTTCGCGTTGTCGGGGGAATAGGGCATGCCGACCCCGGCCCGCGAGCCCTTTTCGAACAGGGTGATCTCAAGCGGGCTTTCCGTCTGCACGATCTGCTGCAGGGAATAGATGCCCATCGGGCCTGTTCCGACAATTGCGATGCGCTTGGCCATAGTGCCCCCGTGAATGCCGGAAGAACGTGCAGTTATCAGGGCAGTTCCGGCGGGTAGCGGTTGATAAATGTGTGGGACGGGGGAAAAGGCGGCCCCGGGGGTTGATGGTGGGTATATGGCATCCATATACCATCCATACAGATGGAGATTGGAATGGGTCAAGTCAGTCAGCTGCGTCAGAAGCAGCCCGAGAATGAAAAGATCACTCTCAATCTTGGGTTCGTGGACCTGGGACGGATCGACCTGCTGGTGCAGGAGGGTTTTTATTCCAATCGCAGCGATTTCATCCGCACGGCGATCCGCAACCAGTTGGACAGCCACGCACAGGCGGTCGAAAAATCCATTGAGCGGCACGTGATGGAGCTGGGTCTGCGCGACTATGACCGTGCGGCGCTGCAACGCCTGCGTGATGCCGGAGAGGTGCTGCATGTAAAGGTGGTGGGTCTGGCCCGCATCGCGGACGACGTCCCGGTGGAACTGGCCTTGGCGACCATCGGTTCGATTACCGTGCTGGGGGCGCTTCAGGCCCCGGCGGATATCAAGGCGGCACTGGCCGACCGTATCAGATAACGCCCTGGAAAGGACGACCCCATGAATGACTTCCTGAAAGGCGTAATGCGCTCGGCTGGCAACGGATCGCAGATGCCGTCCCTGTCGGCGGCCAACGACTTGGTCAACCGCACCCTGGCCCGTCACGGCCTGTCCGGAAACGGCGCTGACGCCAATGCATCCCAAGGAACGCTGTCGAAAATGATGGCCAAGCTGCAGCCGAAATCCGGCGCGACCGCCCTGACCATTCCCGAAGGCGCCACGCTGGCCGAAGACAGCTTTTCCTGCGCGGCGGGAACGCGGCGGTTCCTGACATATGAGCCCGCGTCGGTCGGCAAGCAGGGTGATCAGCCCCAAGGACTGATCGTGATGCTGCATGGCTGCACGCAGACCCCCGAGGATTTCGCCACCGGGACTGGAATGAATGCGCTGGCGGAACGTCATCGCCTGATCCTTGTCTATCCCCAGCAGTCGCGGGGCGACAATGCGCAGTCCTGCTGGAACTGGTTCAGCAAGGGCGATCAGCGCCGCGACCGGGGCGAACCCGCGATCATCGCGGGCCTGACGCGGCAGGTAGCCGACAAGCACTCCATCCCGCCGGAGCGAACCTTCGTGGCGGGTTTGTCGGCGGGCGCCGCCATGGCCGTGATCCTGGGGCAGGCCTATCCGGATGTCTTTGCAGCGGTGGGCGCCCATTCCGGACTTCCGGTGGGGGCGGCCAAGGATGTCGCCTCGGCCTTTGCCGCGATGGCCGGGCAGGGGTCCGATGCGTCG
This sequence comes from Paracoccus sediminilitoris, assembly GCF_003259195.1. GTDB lineage: Bacteria > Pseudomonadota > Alphaproteobacteria > Rhodobacterales > Rhodobacteraceae > Paracoccus > Paracoccus sediminilitoris. The sequence continues at coordinate 64,551 of NZ_QJPK01000018.1, read as the reverse complement.
CTGACCGGGCAGGCCATGCGGGTGATCGTCTTTCACGGCACGGCCGATTCCACGGTGCATCCGTCGAACAGCGACGCCATCGCGCGGCAGGCGCTGGATCCCGCGCAGGCCCAAAGCCTGCAGGCCGAGGAACATGGCCAGGCGAACGGGCGCGATTTTCGCCGCAGCATCACCTATGCCCCGAACGGCAACGCCGCGATCGAACACTGGACGGTCGAAGGGCTGGGTCACGCATGGTCCGGCGGGCAGGCGGCGGGCAGCTATGCCGATCCGAAAGGCCCCGATGCCAGCGCCGAGATGATCCGCTTTTTCCTGAACCATCCGGCCGCCTGATCCAAGGGTGTGCTTGTCAGCATGGCGGCTTTGCTGCCATGCTGTGGGCCAAGGATGGGCTGCCATGACACAGACGAACCGACTGACCGACCTGCTGGGGATTGACCTGCCGATCCTGCAGGCACCGATGGCTGGGGTCGCCACGCCGCATCTGGCGGCCGAAGTGTCAGGGGCGGGCGCCCTGGGGGCCTTGGGCCTGGGTGCCACCGATGCCGCATCGGCGCGGATTGTCGTCAATGAACTGCAGCAAAGAACCTCCGCGCCCTTCAACCTGAACTTCTTCTGCCATGCCGATCCCATCCGCGACCCTGCCGTCGAGGCCGCATGGATCGCCCGCAGCGCGCCACTCTTTGAACGGTTCGGGCACACGCCCCCGGTGGCGCTCTCCAACATCTATGAAAGCTTTCGGCACGATGACGATCTGCTGGATCTTGTCCTGGACCTGCGCCCTGCCGTGGTCAGCTTCCATTTCGGGCTGCCCCGGCCGGACCAGATGGCGCGGTTGCGGACGTCGGGCCTGATTCTGATGGCTTCGGCCACATCGGCGACCGAAGCCATGGCCGTGCAGGAAGCTGGGTGTCATGTCGTCATCGCGCAAGGTTGGGAAGCGGGTGGGCATCGCGGCATCTTTGACCCTACGGCAGCTGACGCCCGACAAGGGACGGACAGCCTGCTTCGTGACGTCCTGTCGGCTGTCGATCTGCCTGTCGTCGCGGCGGGCGGTCTGATGACGGGGCAGGATATCGCGCGCGTCATGGCGCTTGGTGCGGCGGGAGCGCAACTGGGCACCGCCTTTGTCGGCTGCCCCGAAAGCGCAGCCGATGCCGCCTATCGCGACCGGCTGGCGCTTGGGGGCGACACCGTGATGACCGCGGCAATTTCGGGCCGTCCCGCGCGCTGTCTTGGCAATGCCTTGACCGAATGGGCAGCGGATGCCCCCGATGCCCAGATCCCGTCCTATCCCTGCGCCTATGACTTGGCCAAGGCTTTGGCCGCTGCCGCGCGCAGCCAGGGCGCAATCGCCTTTGCGGCGCAATGGGCGGGGAGCGGGGCCGATCATGCGCGCGTCATGCCGGCCGGCGAACTGGTTCGGACCTTGGCGTCCGAGCTGGCCGCGGCTTTGTGACCGGCCCGGTCACGTAGGTTTTTTGACTACGCCATTGCAAGTTTTGAAATGGGGTGCAAAGCCCCTGATCAAGATCAAAATGCCGAAATCACGGCATCCACGCAGGAGCAGAAATTGACCATCACCGTTGTCGCATCGATCCGCCCCGCAGCAGGCCAAGCCGACTATCTGTCCAGGCTGCTGGACCAGCTGATCCTTGATGTCCGCGCCGAACCGGGCAACATCTGCTTTGACACCTATGTCGAGATCGACGGGTCAAAGATCGTGATCTTCGAACAATACCGCGACGAAGCCGCGTTCCGGGCGCATATCGACATGCCCCACACGACCGCCTTCAATGCCATCCTGAAGGACATCGCCGAAGGGGGCGCCTCGCAGGTCGACATCCTCAAGCCATTCGGTACCTGAGGCGTGGCGGCGTCGATGCCCGCCGGCAGCTTGCTGTCGGGCATTGATGCATCCGATCCTATCCTGCTAACCTGCCGGGTGAAACAGACCGCATAAGCGGCGGAACGGGGCCAAGGCATGATCACAGGAACCAGGGTGCAGGTCGCGGTCGCGCTTGCCGCAACGATGATATTGACCGCCTGCGGAGGCGACAGCAGCGGTTTCCGACGCAAAAGCTCGTTGGAATGCATGGAACGGGCGATGTATTTCGAATCCAACCGGTCCAGCCGCGACGGGATGATCGCGGTGGGAAGCGTGGTGATGAACCGCGTCGCATCGTCCAAATACCCCAACTCGGTCTGCGGGGTCGTTGCGCAGAAAAACCAGTTTGCGCCCGGCGTGATGAGCCGCAAGATGGACAGCCGCTCGGCGCCGATGATCCGCTCGGCCGCCATCTCGGTGTTGCGGGGTGAACGCCATCCCTATATCGCGCAGGCCCAATTCTTTCACACGGCGACCTACCGCGCCAATTACAACAACATGCATTATGTCCTGACGACCGGCGGCAACGCTTTCTACGAACGGCGCCGTCCCGAACTGGTGACCCGCCCGCGTCCCTTGCCGCCCCTGGAGGGTGTCACCGGACGCTGAACGCGGCATTGACCTATCGGGCCGCGCTTGGGACATAGGCGGAAATCGACTGCCCCGTTGCAAGGTGTCCGCATGACCGACCTATGTCCCATACTTCTGTCCGACGAACATGTGGCGCGCATCGCGCCGATCGACGGCCCGTTGCACAATCCCGCCTGGCGTCTGCTGGAGGATGAGGACCTGGACCGGCTTGCAGATATGCTGACCGCAGGCCGCACGGGACCCGTGCCGATCTTTGCCTATGGATCGCTGATCTGGAATCCAGGCTTTGCCGTCCAGTCGGAACGCCGGGCCACGGCCTTGGGCTGGCACCGCCGCTTTTCGATCTCGCTGGACCATTTCCGCGGGTCGCCCGATCAACCGGGACTGATGCTGGCCTTGGCCTCGGGGGGCAGCTGCGATGGATTGCTGCTGGATATCGCCGAAGGAACCGAGCGGGAATCTCTGCGCGCGATCTTGCGCAGAGAGCTGGTCGCCCACGAACTGGCGGCGAATGCCCGCTGGATTCAGGTCCAGACGGAAGGGGGCGTTCAGGATGCCCTGACCTTCTATGCCGATCCCATCGACACACCCACGGCGGATTTGTCCATCGAAGACCAGGCGCGACGCCTGGCCCGGGCGGCGGGGGCCGCCGGATCAGGCGCGGAATATCTGCTGCGCACCGTGCGGGGGCTTGCCCAATTGGGCATTCACGACCCCTATATCTGGCAGTTGCAGCACCTGGTGGCCCAGCAGATCGAGGCCGACGCTGCCCGGCATCACCAACACCCGACCGCATTCTGACAAGCGGCAGGGCATGATGTCCTGCGATCCGGCCGGACATCATGTTTCGCGGTTCAGGCAAGCGCCTCGCGGCGGTTGAGCCGGATCGACGACCACAGGGACAGTCCGATCAGTGTGGCCCCGCCAAGTCCGGTAATCACTTCGGGGATGTGAACCAAGGCCTGAGAATACATGATGATCGACAGCGCGATGATCGCCCAGAACGCCCCATGCTCAAGATAGCGGTATTCGGCCAAGGTACCCTTTTCCACCAGCATGATCGTCATGGATCGCACATACATGGCGCCGATCCCCAGACCGATCGCGATGACGAACAGGTTCTGCGACAATGCGAAGGCGCCGATCACGCCGTCGAAACTGAAGGATGCGTCCAAAACCTCAAGGTAGAGGAAGGCCCCGACGCCGCCCTGTGCACCCGCCCGAAGCGTCTGCTGGGACTGGTCCAGAAAGCCGCCCAGAACCTCGACCAGCAGGAATGTCAGCAGCCCCCAGATGGCCGCGTGCATGAAGACCTCGCCCTCTACAGGATCAAGAAGCCGCGAAAATCCGATCACCGCGACAAGCGCGATGGCGACTTCCACGCCACGAATGGTGGCATATTGCTGCATCCGCGATTCCAGCCACCGGACCCAATGCACGTCCTTTTCGTGGTCGAAGAAGAAATTCAGCCCGACCATCAAAAGGAATGTGCCGCCGAAGGCAGCGATCGGCAGATGGGCCTCGTGCATGATGCGCGCGTATTCGGCCGGTTCGGATGCCGCCATGACGATGGCCTGCCAAGGCCCGATGCCGGCTGCGATCACGACGATCAGAAGCGGAAAAACGATCCGCATGCCGAAGACGGCGATCAGGATGCCCCAGGTTAAAAATCGCCTTTGCCAGACCGGCGACATGGTCTTGAGCTTGTTCGCGTTGACGATTGCGTTGTCGAACGACAGCGAGATCTCGAGCACGGCCAGAACCGCGCAGATAAAGAAGATGCTGGCCATGCCCCCGAGGCTGCCCGTCGTCTGCCAGCCCAGGAATGCGCCCAGCAGAAGGCCGATGACGGTGGTGACCAGTGCCCACCGGAAATAGCGCGCCATGCTGCGCGCCTTGGTCGAATTTAGTGTCATGACGTGAATGTCCTGCGGCGCGTCTCGAATTGATGCCGACATCACGAATGCGCCGCCACATTCGCCAGAGGGGCCCGGTCACCGGAGATCCGGCACAGTGGACGCTGCGCCATGCTGCAATATGAAGGAGTTCCCAAAACGGTTCAAGGAATATCCCGAGGTGTCACCATGTCGCCAGAAGTTGCATCGGTTTTCCGGGCGCGGAGTGGCATCCTGAGAAAAGACCGGGCGCATGGTCGCGGCGACTGGAGAATGCAGGCCGGCCTGCGGGGCATCGGAGGCGTGGCTGCGAGAGGCCAAAAGGCTAGAGGGTAACACGTTGTCGCCCCGGGCGGATGCCTCGAAACAGGGTTTGAAATCCGGCATGCGGCGCTGCAAACGGCGATACCGAATCATTCTTGCTGAGCTAAAAAGGGTGGTAAGGCTTAACCACGCTTCGTCATAGTTGCGCCGAGGCATATCTGTCGCAATTACCTCAGCAGCAACAACGCTATCCTGGCTCTGATAGAGAAAGTTCTGGCGCTGGCTGGCGACGCTTCACCTCATAGCACCAGTTGATCCGTCACACCGCTTTGTTCCAGATCCCACTGCGCCCGCCACGCCCCCGATGTCCGTTCCAGCATTAGGTAATTGCGTTCGGCCGTGTAGCGCGTGCGCTGTCCCGGCAGTGGTGCGATGGTGATGGGATGGCCTGGCAGGGGGTTCTCTCCAAGCGATGCAAGCGCACCCAGAAACCGTGCCCAGCCTTTCGGGGGCGCGCGGTGGGTAATGCCCGAAGCGACCAGCTGATGAAGATGTCGGCCGCTGTCCAAATTCATCACTGCGCGTGTCGCCAAATGAATCTCGCCCGAGATAGCAGTGATGTTGTGACCGTCGCGCTCTGCCATGTCCCGAACAAGGGTCAGCATCCGCCGCCATTCGTCCCGATGCGCCCGGCTTTGCCATTGATCACGCAGATCATCCTCGTATTTTTGCATCCGCGGAATCGCGACCATCAGCATTTCCAACAGCGACATCCGCGGACCCAGAAGTGGGACGCTGGACATCAGAAGCGTATGACCTTGCTGGTTTTTCTGCGCCTCTGCCTCCATCATGGCCCAACCACCGGGCCCCATGATATCCTGGCGGGTTCGTTCCGAGCGCAGATCAGGTGCCAGAATGCGCAGTCCGTTTGCTCGGATGCACCACCCCAAATGCGCGCCGGAATGATCACCAAAGCGCCCGGGCAGATCTCCCTGCACCGCTGCGTGCTGAAACAACAGGAAACTCTCTCGCGCGACGGCGAACAGGGTCTGGCCGATAGCCGAATTGGTGCGCGATTGCGGCAGGGACCCCCATCCGTCGCAAATATCATGGTCGTCCCACTGCATCAGCGAGGGCACCCGCGCGGCCACCCAAGCCAGTTCGGGCGCGGCACAGAGTGCAGCATAGCGTTCGAAAAAGCGGTCGCGGAGGTGTTGCCGCAGGCTAACCATCGCGTCGGGCGAGGGATCGGCGGGTATCCGATCCGGCCAATCATGGCTCAGGTCATGGCCCTGCGTCACCTCATCGGCATAGACCTGGTCCCCACCGTGTAGCATCAGCGAAAAAGGCTGGCGGCGATGTTCGTCGCGCAGGCGCGACCACATGGCGTTGCGCTCGGACCCTTCGCGCAGCATGTCGCCGACCTCTTCGCCATTGCAAGAGACATAGGCCAGGCGCAGATCACCGGTCAGATCGCCAGCCACGTCATATTCGACGCCGTTCCAGCGATAGGAGGAGGGCCGATCGGCAGGCAAGGAAAAGCGTGCCCGCCAGACCGTGGCATAGGGGTAGTGATCGGCCAACGTGACGGCGTCTGCCGTTCCGGCTGCGCTTTCTATAGGCGGCGGTTCGTCTCCCTTGGCCGTGATGAAGAGGGCAGACAGCGATAGCACCCCATCCGCGAGGTCATCGAGAAAAAGGATCGGGCCGATGGGATCGGTAATCTGGTATGCCATCAAACCCAGCTAATGCAGCGCGATCTGCCCCGCAATTTACAAAATACGCCGGTTGATCAAATGGGCGTGGTGATCATGCGACTGCGCACTTATCAAATGATCTGCTCCGCAGAGGGTCCTCATTTATAAGTCAGCTCTGTTCTTGTTTTGGTTTTCGCTTGACCGGATTGCATATTCCCGCAGTGTCAGGCCAGCGAGGCTTGAGTGCGGGCGGTGGTGGTTGAAGTCATCGCGCCCTGCTGCCACTAAATTGCGGGCATGGCGCAAGATGTCGAAGAGGTGCTCGTTCAAGAGTTCATCGCGCATCCTTCCATTGAAGGGCTCAACGAACCCGTGTCTCGCATAGGCTTGCCTGGCGCGATGTAATAACACTCGACCTAGCGGTCCTCCTGCCACTTCAGGATTGCATTTCTGGTCAGCTCTGTGCCGCTGTCGCTGACCGCCATGCAGGGATAGCCCCTGACCTCGGCAATCTTGCTCAACTCGCGACCGACGCGGATGCCCGAGAGTGACGTGTCGACAACGGCTGCCAGACACTCCCGGCTGAAATGATTGATCACGTTCAATATCTGGAACCGACGTTCGCTGGACAGGCTGTCGGACACGAAGTCCAGGCTCCACCGCTGGTTTGACCCCTGCGGAATGGCCATCGGCGCTCTGGTGCCCGAGGCGCGCTTTCGGCCACCACGTTTGCGCATGATAAGGCCTTCCTCTTTGTAGATGCGATACAGCGTCTTCCAGTTCACCGACCAGCCCTCGCGCCGCAGCAGAAGATGCAGCCGCCGATAGCCGAACCGCCGTCGTTCCGACGACAGATTTTTCAGTTGGGTCCGCAGGTCAGTGTCCTCCGATCGCGCTGGCGCTCGTCGATACACACGCGGATCGACTCCTACCAAAGCGCTGGTACGTCGCTGTCGTTATCCCTGTCTCGTGTCATGGCCCAATCCACGGCGCGACGCCGCGCACCGGGCCTTGGAAGTTTTTCCCGGCATCTCCTTCAGCGCCGAGACATCCATCATCTACTCGGCCAGCAGCTTCTTAAGCTTGGTATTCTCGGCCGCCAGCGCCTTCAGCCTCTTCGCATCCGACACTTCCATGCCGCCATACTTGGCTTTCAGATTGTCGAAGGTGGCGGTGCAAGGCAATGCCTGCGGCACAACTCCGCTGTCGGCATGCCAGCCTCCTGCTCCTTGAGCATCCCGATAATCTGCGCCTCGGTAAAGCGGCCCTTTCGCATTCGTCTGCTCCTTCAAAGTTGGCAAAGACTCTACAATACGGTGAGGGATTTCGCGGGGGGCAGGTCAGCCCGATGGCCCCAGGATCTCCCCGGCCGGCAAAGGTCACGGCATTGGTAACTCCCGGACGTTCACGCGGTCCATTGCGGCCATGAACTTAATCATCGGGCGCCTCTGGCGGGTCAGTGAGGTATGAATGCGTCCATCTACACCTTGGAGACACAGGATCGCAGATAATGGTTGCCATTGTGCTATGGACTGCCGGCTGTAGATACCGGTGGCCCCGCACCGATATGGCGGACAGCGCCCACCTTTATCCACTTCAAAAGCACCGGAACCGATCGCTGGAGCGCGGCAGTCGCTCAAACCAGCCGGAAATCTTCCCAAGGTTCGCAAAGTAGCTCAGTCGCAGATTGGAAACTGTCTGCATCACAGGACAAGCTTTCGGAATGTCCCGCTTGTCATTAGGTTGGAATGGGCCCGAAACAGGAATTGGGTCTGCGTCGATAGGCGTTTCCTACGACCCATCTTGCGCAGGCGACAAGAGAATTTTGACCATGCATGATCCATCTGATGATCCAACCTATGACGTTGACGCCGTCCTGCTGAAAAGCAACACTAGGCAGGCCGATTGGCGCAGGGCTAATCCTCTCAAATACCGAGCGCATCTTGTGGTGCACAGAGCGCTGGTTTCAGGGCAGATCCAGAAGGAACCTTGCGAAGTCTGTGGCGCAGAAACTGTGGATGCACACCATGATCGATATGACGAGCCGCTGAACATCAGATGGCTCTGCCGGCGCCATCACATCAAGCTGCATCGATACGGTGAGGACATGTTTCCAATTTCCGGCCCACGCAAAGCAGACAGATAGGTCTTTTACCAATAGCTTAGGTGGTGAATTGACTGAACACGCTTCCCATTTCGTAGCGGATGAATTGTTTGCAGCCGAGGCCTTTCGATATCGCGCTTTTTGGTCAACGAGGACCATGAACTGGGACATGGACAGAAAGACATTTCGGTGTTCCCATCGGCAGTTCGAAGCGATGCCAGATCAGTCATCTCGGAATGGGCGGGCGCCCCCAGACAGGGGCAGTGAAGAATTGGCGGGATCACACTACAGGCACGGGACGCTTATGAACTTCATCAGGCCCTGAAAAAACATGATAACAAAAGATTAGCTTCGTCTATACAGAGCCATTGTCTTCAGTCGAATTGGTGATCGATCAACACTTGCACTTTTCAGGCACTGCTGAAATTTTGGGCAAGCGGCAAAGTGGAGGCTCAGTGTTGAATATCCTCAAATCACTCGGCCCGGCCGTGGCCCCTGTGTCGGGCCAAGAGGCGCCGCGAGCCGGAATCGGGGCACTGGTCGGCCATCGTCGGCAATACTGTCGCGGCCCTTGTGGGCATGCCAGTCTGTCTTGCCGTGCCGGAACCTACGCTGCGGATCGCTTTGGCTGTTGGGCTCTCGATTGTCGCGATGATTCTGTGTCGTGCGGAGCATCCACCGGCTGGCGCAGTCGCCATGACCGCTGCCATGAACCCCGATGTCGTCGCGCAGCATGGCTTTTGGTTCGCATTGGCCCCCATCGCGGTTGGCATGGTCATCATTGCGATGCTTTACGCGCGGCTGACGGGGCGGCGATATCCGTTCCGGCAATTCAACGATCCCGGACGGGCCAATATGGTGGATCGCATTCCGTCCAGACGGCTTGGTCTGTCTGAAAAAGCTTCGACGGGTACCCTGGAACGCTACAGCCAGTCCTTCAGTCCTGGTGTCGAAGAACTGGCCCGGCTGATCGGGGCTGCCGAACTTCAGGCGCCGGCACAGGCCCCGAATCCCTTGGTGGCCCAGGACATCATGTCCCGCAACCTTGTCACCGTTGGTCCGACAACCTACCTGGGGCAGGTGGCAGAACTGTTTCGGCAGCATCGCTTCACATCTTTGCCGTGGTCGGGCAGGGCGGTGCCTATCTGGGCGTGGTTTTCCAAATGCACCTGATTGCTCGGGCCCGCACAGATGTCCTGCGGCTTAATTGGGGCTATTCAGCAGCCCTGCGGCGCATGCTGGAATGCGACGGTAAGACAGCCGAAACGGCCGAAACCATCATGAGCGTCACCGGTCCGGGCGCAGCACCAAAGCCGCCCATCGGTGCCCTGCTGCCCCTGTTGGCGGACGGTGATACCGATGCGGTCACCGTCATCGAAGGCAACCGGATCACTGGCATCGTGACGCGCACCGACCTGATTTCGGCTCTTGCCCGCAGCGTCGCGCGTGCCGGGACTGATGGATGACTATGCGATGGCGCGCCGCAGACCGATCACCACGCGTATCTTTCATGAATGCGCCAGACTTTGTACCACCCCGGGCAGACCAAGGATGAACAGCACTCCGGCCAGAGGGATCGCGAACATGAAGCCCGCCAGTTGAAACCCGATGACGCCGAAGATGCCCCCCAGCACGAACATGCCGATGATCTTCAGCAGGATGCCCAGCTTGACCCGGTCGGGTGCAACGCCGCGGTCGGGCCATACCCGATCATAGACGACGCGTCCCAGTTCTATCCCGATATCGGTCACCGTTCCGGTCGCATGGGTCGTGCGTATCCTTGCCCCCGAGATATTGGTGATGGTCGCGTTCTGCATGCCCATGATGAAGCACAGGATCACCAGCCCCAGCACCCGGCCAATATCAGGCGGCAGCGTTCCGCAAAGGGAGAATCCCAGCAAAAGTCCGCCCTGGATCGTCAGGGGCAAGGCATATTGCTGCCGGAAGACATGGTCGCGCCCCCAGTTGATCAGAAAGGCGCTGAGCGCCGATCCGGAAACGAAGGCCGCCACAGCCAGAACGCTCAGCAGGGCGATCCACAGGTTCAGCGCGGTCAGCTGGTCGGCGATGGCCGACAGATAACCGGTCATGTGCGAGGTGTACTGGCCCAGGGCGAAAAAACCGCCGACATTCGCGGCCCCCGCGATGGCGGCAAGGATCGTGCCCAGCACCAAGTCGTTTCCCGCGGAGCGGCGCGACGCGACCAGCACGCGTGCCGACCGGGACGGGTTCAGCAAGCGGCGCCTTGTCTTCAGGTCGCCCCGCAGATGTCCGGTATTGTGTCGTTCGTGTGGGGTCATGCTGCCATGCCTCTTCTTGGGGTGTCAGGGCAGAGATAGAGTCTGCAACTTTTGGTTGAAAGGCGCTGCTTGACCCTGGGTCATGTTTGGTGATGCTGGCGGCGGATAACTGCTGAAATGATGTTGCCACGCGCAATTTTGCGCCTCGGCTTTGTCCGTCCTCTGCTGTCTTGGCGCCCGTGCTCAGCGGCATCCCAATCAGGTTGGACCCCAAGTTTCTTGAAAACCATTGTTGAAAGCTGTGATAATTTGTGAAATTTCGGCAAGAACTGTTGCGGAAGGAGAAGCTGCATGGATCTGCAAGCGGATTATCGCGTCTGTGTCGTGGGACTTGGATCCATGGGTATGGGGGCCGCACAGTCCTGCCTGCGTGCCGGACTGGCCACCAGTGGCATCGACCTGGATGCAGGGCGTCGCGACGCGTTTGCAGCCCAAGGGGCCGAGGGCGTGGCTGACGGAGTCGCGGGGCTGACCGGCGATTTCAATGCGGTGATCGTGCTGGTCGTGAATGGTGCGCAGGCGCGACAGGTGATCCTGGGGCAGGGCGGCGTGGCCGACCGTATCGCGCCCGGCGGCGCGATCATGGTCAGCTGCACGCAATCCGCGGAAGACGCGCGCGCCCTCGGTGCCGATTTGGACGCGCGGGGCGTGCTGATGTTGGATGCGCCGGTCTCGGGTGGGGCGGCCAGGGCCGCGCAGGGGGCGATGACGGTGATGGCCTCGGGACCCGACGCGGCCTTTGACGCGCTGGCCCCAGTGCTGGAGGCGGTCGCCGCCAAGACCTATCGCATCGGGCCTGACATCGGGCAGGGCGCGACGGTGAAGGTCATCCACCAGCTGCTGGCGGGCGTGCACATCGCCGTCGGCGCCGAGGCGATGGCCCTGGCCGCCCGTGCGGGCATCCCGCTGGATACGATGTATGACGTGGTGACCAACGCCGCCGGCAATTCCTGGATGTTCGAGAACCGGATGAAGCATGTGGTCGATGGCGACTATACGCCCACCTCGGCCGTGGACATCTTCGTCAAGGATCTGGGCCTGGTGACGGAAACCGGGCGTGCGCTTGGCTTCCCTCTTCCGCTGGCCTCGACCGCCTTCGCGATGTTCCAGCAGGCCTCGAACATGGGCCACGGGCGCGAGGATGACAGCGCGGTGATCAAGACCTTCTCGGGCATTACCCTGCCGGAGGGCAAGGCATGAAGATCGGCGTCATCGCGGATGATTTCACCGGCGCAACCGATATCGCGGGCTTTCTGGTCGCGGGCGGGCTGACCACCACGCAGATGATCGGCGTGCCGGATGCGGATGCGCAGGTCGAGGCCGACGCGGTGGTGATCTCGCTCAAAAGCCGGTCGAACCCGGCGGCGCAAGCGGTGGCCGACAGCCTGGCCGCGCTGGAGTGGCTGCGGGCGCGGGGCTGCGCGCAGATCTATCAGAAATACTGCTCGACCTTCGATTCGACGCCCACTGGCAATATTGGCCCGGTGGCCGATGCGCTGATGGGGGCCTTGGGCACCGACATCACGGTGATCTGCCCGGCGCTGCCGGTGAACGGTCGGTCGGTCTATCTGGGCCATCTGTTCGTGGGACAGGACCTGCTGCAGGATTCAGGGATGCGCGATCACCCGATCACGCCCATGCGCGACAGCAGCCTGATCCGGCTGATGGAGGGTCAGGCACAGGGCCGCTGCGGGCTGGTCGATGCGGCGACCGTCGATCAGGGTCCGCAGGCCTTGCGCGACCGCATCGCCGCGCTGCGGGCGGACGGGGTCCGTTACGTGGTGCTGGACGCGATCAGCGACGCGCATCTGGCGACCCTGGGGCAGGCCGTGGCGGACATGGCGCTGGTCACCGGCGGCTCGGGGCTGGGTTACGGCATCGCGCGGGCGGTATCAGACGGGGCCTGCGCGCAGGCGCAGGATGCGGGCGCGCCGTTGGCGGGGCCTGCGGTGGTGATCTCGGGGTCGTGTTCCGTGACGACCAACCGGCAGGTCGCGGCCTATCGCGCGCTTGCGCCGACGCTGGAGGTGGAAGTGGCGCGCTGCCTGTCGGACGCCGATGCCTATGGCGCCGAACTGGCCGAATGGGTGCTGGCACAGCCGCAGGGCCGCGCGCCGATGATCACCGCGACCGCCGATCCGGCCCGCCTGCGCGCGATCCAGGGAGAGCACGGCGCCGCCGCCTCCGAGGCGGTCGAACGCACCTTCGCCGCCGCCGCCGGGCGTCTGGCCGAAGGCGGCATCACCCGCTTCATCGTCGCGGGGGGAGAGACCTCGGGCTCTGTCACGCAGGCGCTTAAGGTCACGGGCTTCGCCATCGGCCCGCAGATCGCGCCCGGCGTGCCGTGGGTTCGCGCGCTGGACAAGCCTTTGTCGCTGGCGCTGAAATCCGGCAATTTCGGGACCGAGACCTTCTTCACCGACGCGCAGGAGGCTGCCGCATGAATGCCGCCGACCGCATGGTGATGCTGTGCCGCAGCCTGTTTGAACGCGGCTATTCCGTGGGGGGCGCGGGCAATGTCTCGGTCCGCAACCCCGATGGCGGCTTCACCGTGACCCCCACGGGCAGCAGCCTTGGCCGCCTGTCGGCAGATGCGCTCTCGGTCATCGGCGCGGACGGCGAGCCGCTGCCGGGGCCGAAGCCGTCCAAGGAATTCGCCTTCCACCGTGCGCTGTACGACGTGCGGCCGCAGGTGGGGGCGATCGTGCATCTGCATTCGACCTATCTGACGGCGCTGTCATGCCTGGAAGGCCTGCCGCGCGACAATGCGATCCGGCCCTTCACCCCCTATTACGTCATGCGCATCGGCCACATGCCGGTCATCCCCTATTCCCGCCCCGGATCGCCGCAGATCGGGCTGGACCTGGCCGCCGCAGCCAAGAACAGCAGCGCGCAGGCCTTTCTGCTGGCGTCCCACGGGGTCGTGGTCTTGGGCCGCGACATCGACGATGCCGTCAACAACGCCGAGGAGCTGGAGGAGACCGCCAAGCTGCAGTTCATCCTGCGCGGCGAGAAGCTGCACTATCTGACCGAGGCTGAGATCGCCGAACTGGGCGGAGGATACTGACATGACACGCATTGCCGCGAACCTTTCGATGCTGTTCACCGACGCGCCCTTTCTGGACCGGTTCGACCGGGCGGGGGCTGCGGGCTTCGACACGGTCGAGTTCCTGTTCCCCTATGACCACCCCATCGAAACGGTAAAGGACCGGCTGGACCGCAACGGTCTGAGCCTGTCGCTGATCAACGCCCACGCGGGCGATTGGGCGGGGGGAGAGCGGGGCTTTGCCGCGCTTCCGTCCAAGCGCGCCGAATTCCGCGCCAGCGTGGAGCAGGCGATCACCTATGCCAAGGGCCTTGGCTGCCCGCGCATCCATGTCATGTCGGGCATCACCGCGGATGAGCCGGACCGCGCCGCCTGCGAGGCGGTCTGGACCCAGAACCTGCGCGAGGCCGCCGACATGGCCGCGGCGGCAGGCCTTTTCATCAGCATCGAGCCGCTGAACAGCCGTGACGTGCCGGGCTATTTCATCGCCCATCAGGACCCGACGCTGGCTCTGATCCAAGGGCTGGACCGCCGCAACGTGCTGCTGCAATTCGACGTCTATCACACCCAGATCATGGACGGCGACATCATCCGCCGGATCGAGCGGTTGAAGGGCGCCTATGGTCATGTCCAGATCGCGGGAGTCCCCGACCGCCACGAACCCGACACGGGCGAATTGAATTACGCCGAGATCTTCGCGGCCTTCGACCGGACCGGGTTCGACGGGCCGATGGGCTGCGAATACAACCCGCGCGGCCGGACCGAGGACGGTCTGGGCTGGGCCGCGCCCTATCTGCGCGCGGGGTCATGATCCCGGCCGAACGCCAGCAGTTCATCCTGTCCTGTCTGGCCGAACGCGACATCGTCAGCATCGCCGATCTGGTGGAGCGCCTCGGCGTGTCGCACATGACCGTGCGCCGCGACATCCAGGCGCTGGAGGAGGCGGGCCGCGTGTCCTCTGTCACCGGGGGCGTGCGCCTGTCGCGCAGGTTGGCGCAAGAACTGCCGCATCTGCAGAAGGCCGCGATCAACACCGGGGCCAAGCGCGCGGTGGGTCAGGCGGCGGCCGATCTGGTCCGCGACGGCATGGTGATCTATCTGGACGCGGGCACGACGCTGTTGGAGCTGGCGCGCCAGATCGCCGGGCGGCGGGGGTTGACGGTGGTCACGAACGACTTCGTCATCTGCGCCTGGCTGTCCACGCATTCGGATTGCACCCTTTATCACAGCGGCGGGCTGGTCGAACGCGCGAACCAGTCCTGCGTGGGCGGTGCCGCGTCCGAGGCGCTGGCGCGGTTCAACTATGACATCGCCTTCATCTCGACCTCGTCCTGGACGGTGGCGGGGCTGAGTTCGCCCTCCGAGGCCAAGGGCCCGGTCAAGCGCGTCGCGGTCGATCGCGCGCGCCGCGCCGTGCTGGTGTCGGATTCGACGAAATACGGCGCGGTGGCGGCGATGAACATCCTGCCCGTCTCGGTCTTCGACACGGTCGTGACCGATGCGGGCATCGACGCAGGTGCGGCGGACGCCCTGCGCGAGATGGGGGTGCAGGTGATCCTGGCCCACGACCTGGAGGGAGAGAGCACATGACCATCATCGTGACCGGCGGCGCCGGATTTCTGGGCGCGCGCCTGATTGCGGCGCTGCTGAAGGAAGGCGCACAGCGCATCGTGTCGCTGGACCGGGTGCCCTGCCCGGTGGATGACGCGCGGGTGGAAAGCCTGGTCGGCTCCATCGACGACGCGGATGCCGTGGCCCGCGCGCTGTCAGGGGGCGCGGAGACGGTCTATCACCTGGCCGCGGTGCTGTCGGGCCAGTCGGAACAGGACTTCGACACCGGGCTGCACATCAACGTGGACGCCACCCGCCTGCTGCTGGAGGCCTGCCGCAGTCTGGACCGCGCGCCGCGCTTCGTCTTCACCAGCTCGTTGGCCGTCTTCGGCGGAGAGATGCCGCAGATCGTGCCGCCGACCATGGCGCTGATGCCGCAGTCCTCCTATGGCTGCGGCAAGGCCATTGGGGAACTGCTGGTCAGCGAATACAGCCGCAAGGGGTTCGTCGACGGGCTGACCGTGCGCCTGCCCACGATCTGCGTGCGCCCCGGCGCGCCCAATTCCGCGGCCTCCAGCTTTGTGTCGGGGATCATCCGCGAACCGGTTGCGGGCGTCGCATCCGAATGCCCGGTGCCGCTGGACACGCGGTTGTGGATCAGTTCTCCTGGCGTGGCGGTGCAGAATCTGGTCCGCGCAGGCCACATTCCGGCCGCCGATCTGGGCCTGAACCGTGTCATGGACATGCCCGGCATCACCGCGACGCCCGCCGAGATGCTGGACAGCCTGGAGCGGCTGGTGGGTCAGGACGCCCGCGCCCGCGTGGCCCTGACCCGCGACCAGCGCATCATCGACATCGTCTGCAGCTGGCCCGGCGCCTTCGACGTGACCCGCGCACATGCCTTGGGCTTCGGCGCGGACACCGATTTCGACGCGATCCTGCGCCAGTTCCTGGCCGATCGCTGAGCTTTTTCAAAAAGGAGGCGCCGCCCCGTCGCGGCGCAGAGGAGGAGTAACTCATGGCTGAACCCGGAATGGAGTTCCAGCTGATCGCAGGACTTGGCCTTGCCATCTTCCTGCTGATCTTCTTGGTCGTAAAGACCAAGGTCCACGCCATCGTGGCGCTGATCATCGCCGCATCCGTGTCGGGCCTGATCGGCGGCATGATGCCCGCCGAGGTCATCACCTCGATCACCACGGGCTTCGGAAAGACGCTGTCCACCATCGGTCTGGTCATCGGCTTCGGCGTGATGATGGGACGCATCCTGGAAGTATCGGGCGCCGCCGAGCAGATGGCCTATTCGCTGATCCGGTGGGTCGGGAAAAAGCGCGAGGATTGGGCGATGGTCCTGACGGGCTATATCGTGTCGATCCCGATCTTCTGCGACAGCGCCTTCGTGATCCTGTCGCCGCTGGTCAAGGCGCTGGCGCGGTCCTCTGGCAAGTCGGTGCTGACGCTTGGCATCGCGCTGGCGGGCGGTCTGATGCTGACCCACCATGCCGTGCCGCCGACCCCCGGCCCCCTGGGCGTCGCGGGCATCTATGGCGTCGATCTGGGGCTGATGATCCTGTGGGGCATCGTCTTCACGATCCCCGGCATGGCGGTCATCGTCTTTTATGCCCGCGCCATGGGCCCCCGGTTGGAGCGGATGATCGAAGCCGACACGGGCGAGGATATCGCCGCCGCCTATCGCCAGTTCGACAGCGCCGCGGAGGCCCGCCAGAAGGACCTGCCCTCGCTTGCGCTGGCGGTCCTGCCGCTGCTGCTGCCGATCGTGCTGATCTTCCTGAATACTATCGCCACGGCGGTCGTGCGCACCTCGGGCGACCCGGCGCTGGAGACGAACCTGCTGGTGCAGGCGATGTCCTTCTTCGGCAACCCGGTGATCGCTGTGGCCATCGGTCTTCTGGTGTCGATCTATACCCTGCTGCCAGGCCGTCCGCGTGACGAGGTTCTGGGATACATGGAGCAGGGCGTCGAAAGCGCGGGCATCATCCTGCTGGTGACCGGTGCGGGGGGCGCCTTGGGTTCGGTCCTGCGCGACAGCGGTGCGGGTGATGTCATCGGCCAGGCGGTCGCGGGTCTGGCCATTCCGGCAGTGCTGATCCCCTTCGTCATCAGCTCGCTGGTGCGCCTGATCCAAGGCTCGGGCACGGTCGCGATGATCACGGGCGCGTCGATCTCGGCGCCGATTCTGATGAACATGCCGGAGGTGAACATGGTCTTTGACGCACAGGCGGCGGCCATCGGGTCGATGGTCTTCGGCTATTTCAACGACAGCTATTTCTGGGTCATCAACCGGATGCTGGGCGTCAAGCAGGCCAAGCACCAGATGCTGCTGTGGTCGGTGCCGACAACGCTGGCCTGGGCATCGTCGCTGGTCATGCTGCTGATCTGCAACGCGCTCTTTGGCTGATCGCACAATGTCGGGGGCCGCAGTGGCGGCCCCTGATTGCACGACGTGCATTCGAGAAGGCCCGCCCAAGGGCCTGATGATCCGCTCGAAATTCCGCTTGTCCCCAGAACCATCCCCGAAAATTGGGGATAACTGCCGCGGGTCGCGTTCGTGGCCCCATCAGTGGCGCCCGTCCCGCCATCGCCAGGCCCGAGTTTCGGGCACGCTGTCGGTGGTCATCACCATGCCTGTGATAATACTGCCTTGGCCGCCCAAATTCTCGATCAGGGCATGGCGGACCAACGGTTCCCAGATCGGCGTGGATCATTTCAGCTTTGCTCAAGGGCCGGCTTGCCCCTTGGCCAAACAGGACGCGAGCATGTCAGGCAGCCCCACGGTCCTGAAAGCGCGCATTGAAGCGGGCGATCTCGCGGGGGGCGGGGCGGGTGCCCGTATAGATCTCGACATAGGTGGGGATGCGGTCCAGGCGCGTCTGCAGATCCTCGACGGCCCGCATCGAGATATAGCCGATCTGGACCAGATAGACGGTGCGCGCGCGAACATCCGCGGATGCCGCATCATGTCCCCAGCCCTGCAGCATCTTCGACAGGGCCGACAGGCGGGTGTCGTCCGCGGCCGCGACCCGGTCCGCCACAGCCTGATCCTGCAAGGCCCAGCTGCGGATCGCGAATTCCAGCCGCGCGTCGAAGGTTTCCGGCAACAGGAAGCAGCCGATGACGTTCAGCATCGCCTCGGCCTGGGTTTCGGCATAATGGGTCGTCGCCGCGACCAGGGGGGTGGTGGTTCGCGCGGCCCATCCGTCCAGAAGTGCCGCCAGCAACGCCTCGCGGTCCTTGAAAAACCAATAGAAACTGGTGCGCGACAGCCCAAGCCGCTTGGCCAAAGGCATGATCCTGACGGCGTCGACACCACCTTCGATCAGCGCCTGGTACCCCGCCTCGAGCCAGCCATCCCGAGATCCCCGCCATCCGGCGGCTGTGACATCCTGTTCATCCATCCCCGAACCCTAGTGGGAAAGTGCCCGAGGCAACAAGCGGATTGTTCACCAAAGAACTTTGGCCAGACAGTGGCGTAAATTATCTTGACACATATGAACATTCTGGGTTTCCGTCTTTCG
This sequence comes from Paracoccus sediminilitoris, assembly GCF_003259195.1. Taxonomy (GTDB): domain Bacteria; phylum Pseudomonadota; class Alphaproteobacteria; order Rhodobacterales; family Rhodobacteraceae; genus Paracoccus; species Paracoccus sediminilitoris. The sequence goes on along the minus strand of NZ_QJPK01000018.1, from coordinate 45,682 downwards.
ACCCCCCCCCCCGGCAGCAGGAAGGCAACACTATGTCCGACGATCCGCTTTTGCAGCCCTATCGACTGAAACATCTGACACTTCGCAACCGGATCATGATCACCAGCCATGAACCGGCCTATCCCGAAGACGGAATGCCCAAGGACCGCTATCGGGCCTATCACGTCGAACGGGCCCGCGCGGGGGTGGCGCTGACCATGACGGCGGGGTCTGCGGCGGTGTCGCGCGACAGTCCGCCGGTCTTCAACAACATCCTGGCCTGGAAGGACGAGGTCGTCGGCTGGATGAAGCGATTGACCGACGAATGCCATGACCACGGCACGGCCGTGATGATCCAGCTGACCCATCTGGGCCGCCGCACGCGGTGGGACAAGGCCGACTGGCTGCCCGTCGTGTCGCCCAGCCACGAACGCGAGGCCGCGCATCGTTCCTTCCCCAAGAAGATGGAGGATTGGGACATCCAGCGCATCATCACCGATTATGTGGATGCGGCCGAACGGATGAAGGCCGCCGGGCTGGACGGGCTGGAACTGCAGGCCTATGGCCATCTGATGGACCAGTTCTGGTCCCCCCTGACCAATGACCTGGAGGATGAATACGGCGGCAGCCTGGACAACCGCCTGCGCTTTACCTTCGACATCCTGCGCGGCATCCGCGAACGTTGTGGCCCGGATTTTCTGGTGGGCCTGCGCTATACCGGCGACGAATGCCTGCCGGGCGGGTTTGGGGCCGATGATGGCATCACCATCTCGCAGAAGTTGAAGGACAGCGGGTTGGTCGATTTCCTGAACGTGGTGCGCGGCCATATCGACACCGATGCCGGCCTGACTGACGTGATCCCGGTGCAGGGCATGCGCAACGCGCCGCATCTGGAATTTGCGGGACGGATCCGGAAGGCCACCGAATTTCCGACCTTCCATGCCGCCAAGATCCCCGACGTGGCGACGGCGCGTCATGCCATCGCGGCGGGGTTGGTCGACATGGTGGGCATGACGCGGGCGCATATGGCCGACCCGCATCTGGTGCGCAAGATCGTGGAAGGGCGCGAGGATGACATCCGTCCCTGCGTCGGCGCGAATTACTGCCTGGATCGCATCTATCAGGGCGGGCTGGCCTTCTGCCTGCACAACGCCGCCACCGGGCGCGAGGAGACGATGCCCCACGACATTCCGGCGGCATCTGAACCGCGCCGCGTGACGGTCGTGGGTGCCGGTCCGGGGGGCCTTGAAGCTGCCCGCATCGCCGCCGAACGCGGCCATGCCGTCACCGTCTTCGAGGCCGCCGACCAGTCCGGCGGCCAGATCCGCCTGACCGCCCGGCAGGAACGGCGGCGCGAGATGATCTCGATCGTCGCGTGGCGGATGGCAATGTGCCAGAAGCGGGGGGTGACCTTCCGTTTCAACGCCTTCGCCGAAGTCGATGACGTGCTGGCCACGCGGCCCGACGCGGTGATCATCGCCACCGGCGGCCTGCCCCATACCGAGGTGCTGGGCGCGGGCAATGACTTGGTCTGTTCGGCCTGGGACATCCTGTCGGGGGACGTCAAGCCGGGCCAAGACGTCCTGATCTTTGACGATGCGGGCGATCATGCGGGCCTTCAGGCCGCCGACATCATCGCAGCCACCGGCGCACGGGTCGAGATCGTGACCCCAGACCGCAGTTTCGCCCCCGAGGTGATGGCCATGAACCTGGTCCCCTACATGCGCAGCCTTCAGGCCCGCGACGTGACCTTCACGGTCACTTGGCGGCTGTTGTCGGTGGCCCGCGAGGGCAACCGCCTGCGCGCCACGCTTGGCAGCGATTACGGTGGCATGACGCGCGACAGGCTGGTCGATCAGGTGGTGGTGAACCACGGCACACGCCCGTTGGACGACCTGTATTTTGACCTGAAGCCCCTGTCGCGCAACCTGGGACGGCTGGATCACGACGCCCTGCTGGCGGGCCTGCCCCAATGGGTCGACGACAATCCCGAAGGCCGCTTCCAACTGTTCCGCATCGGTGACGCGGTCGCCGCGCGAAACACCCATGCGGCGATCTATGATGCGCTGCGATTGGTCAAGGATATCTGATCGCCTGGCGCCAAGGGCTGGCGGGTTTCGGACATGCCGCTGCGGATGTCGCCCGGCGTCATTCCGCGTTCGGATTTCAGGGCCCGCGTCAGGTGCGGCGCGTCGCAGAAACCGCAGGACAGCGCGACATCCGTCACCGACTGGTTGCTGCGCCGCAATCGGGCCGTGGCGCGGTCCAGCCTGATCTCCAGATAGATGCGGCGCGGCGATTGCCCCAGATCGGCCTGAAAGCGCCGTTCCAGCGTGCGACGCGCGGTGTTCAGGGCGGCGGCGATCTGTTCGATGCCAAGCGGCGCTTCGATGTTCTGCTGCATCTTCAAGACCGCGCGCTTGACCAGATCGTCCCGCGCCTGCCGGGCCAGCATCTGGCCCGGTTGGGCGCGCTGACCGCCAAGCGCGTCTTCGATCATCATGATGTTGAGGCTTTTCGTGGCGGCGGATTGGCCGACATGGCGTTGAACCAGAAAGGCTGCCAGATGCGACGTGCCGTGCCCGCCCGAACAGGTCAGGCGGTCGCGATCGACGACGAAGATCTGGTCCGAGACCGGCGTTTCGCTGTCGAACCGGTCCAGGAAGTCCTGATGGTGAAACCAGCTGACGCAGCAGCGATACCCCTGCAGCAGCCCCGCCGCCTGCAGGGTGAAGACCCCCGTGCACAGCCCCACCAGCGGCACGCCCCGCGCGGCCGCCTGACGCATGAAGTCCAAGGCCCCGGCCCCGAAGGCCGCGCGGTCGCTGATCAGCCCGCCGACGACCACCAGATAGTCGAACGCCCCCGCCCGGCGCAACGGCGTGTCCGGCTGGACCCGCACCCCGCAGCTGGAGGCGACCGGGTCCATCCGTTCGGCCAGCACCGACCAGTCGCACAGGATGCGCCGCGACTTGTCGGCGTCGTCCGCCGCCAGCCGCAGAACGTCCACGAAATTGGCAAAGGCCGACAGCGTGAACTGGTCGGCCAGAAGAAAGGCGACGCGCAGGCGGTTGCGGGACGGGGGCGGTGGCGGTGTCATGGCGCAAAGCTACAGGATTGCTGACGCAAATCTACAATTTTGACGTCGGACCCGACGGTAACGTGACAGCCAGCTTCGACGAAAGGGCACCCGCCATGCAACGTTTCTCTGCGATGTCCCTGCTCAGGAATGCGCTGACCGGGCATAAAAACTGGCGCGAGCAATGGCCCGACAGCCAGCCCAAGGCAGAATACGACGTCATCATCGTCGGCGCGGGCGGGCATGGGCTGGGCGCGGCCTATTACTTGGCCAAGGAACACGGCATCACCAATGTCGCGGTGATCGACAAGGGCTGGCTGGGTGGCGGCAACACGGGCCGCAACACCACCATCATCCGGTCGAACTATCTCTATGACGAAAGCGCAAAGCTCTATGATCACGCGCTGGACCTGTGGGAAAACCTGAGTCAAGAGCTGAACTACAACGTCATGTATTCCAAGCGCGGCGTGATGATGCTGGCGCATAACGTCCATGACGTTCAATCCTTCCAGCGCCACATCCATGCCAACCGCCTGAACGGCGTCGACAACCGCTGGCTGTCCAAGGAAGAGGCCAAGGCCTTCTGCCCGCCGCTGAATATCAGCCCCGACGCGCGCTACCCGGTGATGGGCGCAGCGTTGCAGATGCGGGCGGGCACGGCGCGGCACGATGCGGTGGCCTGGGGCTATGCCCGGGCGGCGGCGGCGCGCGGCGTCGACATCATCCAGAACTGCCCGGTCATCGCGATCCGGCGCGGGCCGGACGGGTCGGTACAGGGTGTCGATACCGCCAAGGGCTTCATCAAGGCCAAAAAGGTCGCCGTGTCGGCCGCCGGCCACACCAGCGTCGTGATGGACAGCGCAGGCGTCAGGATGCCGCTGGAAAGCTATCCGCTGCAGGCGCTGGTCAGCGAACCGGTCAAACCGATCTTTCCCTGCGTCGTCATGTCGAACACGGTCCACGCCTATATCAGCCAATCCGACAAGGGCGAACTGGTCATCGGGTCGGGGACCGACCAGTATACCAGCTATAGCCAGCGCGGCGGCCTGCCGCTGATCGAACACACCGTCGCCGCCATCTGCGAGGTCTTTCCCATCTTCAACCGCATGCGGATGCTGCGCAAATGGGGCGGCATCGTGGACGTCACCCCCGACCGCAGCGCCATCATCGGCAAGACCCCGGTCAAGGGTCTCTACGTCAATTGCGGATGGGGCACGGGCGGCTTCAAGGCGACGCCGGGGGCCGCGCATACGCTGGCCTGGACCGTGGCCAAGGACGAACCGCACCCGATCAATGCGCCCTTCACGCTTGAACGCTTCACCACCGGCCGGCTGATCGACGAAGCCGCCGCCGCCGCCGTCGCACACTGAGAGGTTTACGATGCTGCTGATCCATTGCCCCTATTGCGACGCCACCCTGCCCGAATCCGAATTCGCCTATGCCGGAGAGGCGCATATCAACCGCCCCGCCGATCCGTCCACGCTGACGGATGAGGAATGGCGCGATTATCTGTTCATCCGCACCAACGCGCGTGGACCCCATTTCGAACGCTGGCGGCACGTCCACGGCTGCGCCCGCTTCTTCAACGCGGTGCGCGACACTGTCAGCGACCGTTTCCTGATGACCTACAAGGCCGGTGAAGCCCGCCCCGACCTGACCGCCGTGAAGGAGGCTGCCGAATGAGCCGTCACCGCATCCCCGGCATGGGGCGCGTCGATCCTGCCGCGCCGGTCAACTTCACCTTCGACGGGCGCACCTATCAGGGCCTGCGCGGCGACACGGTCGCTTCCGCGCTGTTGGCCAACGGCGTGCACCTGATGGGGCGGTCGTTCAAGTATCACCGCCCGCGCGGCGCCGTCACCGCCGGGTCCGAGGAACCGAACGCCCTGATCGGCACGTCCCGCGGGCCGGGACGGTTCGAGCCCAACACCCGCGCCACCGTGCAGGAGCTGCGCGCGAACCTGACCACCGAAAGCCAGAACAAATGGCCCCGCCTGTCCTTCGACATCGGGGCGTTGAACGACCGCGCCTACATGCTGTTTTCGGCCGGCTTCTACTACAAGACCTTCATGTGGCCGCGCAGCTTCTGGGACAAGGTCTACGAGCCCTTCATCCGCGCCGCCGCAGGCCTGGGCAAGTCGCCGACCGAAACCGACCCCGACAACTATGCGCACCGCAACCTGCACACCGACGTGCTGGTCGTGGGCGGCGGCGCGGCGGGGATCGCGGCGGCGCTGACGGCGGCCAAATCGGGGGCCCGCGTCATGCTGGTGGATGAAAACCCCGAATTGGGCGGATCGCTGCTGTCCGATCCATCGGTCCGCATCGAAGGGCGCGGGTCTTGGGCCTGGTTGGCAGAACAGCTGTCGCAGCTGCGCGCCGCCGGCGTCCGCCTGATGACCCGCACCACGGCCATCGGATATTACCACCAGAACTTCGTCGGTCTGGTCGAGCGCGTCACCGACCACCTGGACCAGCCGCCCCATGGCGCGCCGCGCGAACGCATGTGGCATGTCCGCGCCGGGCAGGTGATCCTTGCGCAGGGTGCCTTGGAAAAGCCGCTGGTCTTTGACGGCAATGACCGACCGGGCGTCATGCTGGCCGGGGCCGCGCAGACCTATCTGAACCGCTATGGCGTCAAGGTGGGCGATAATGCCGCCGTGGTGACCAGCCATGACAGCGCCTATTACGCCGCCTTTGATCTGGTCGATGCGGGCGCGCGGGTGGCGGTCATCGCCGACACTCGCACCAGCGTGCGCAGCGATCTGCTGGACGCCGCCCGCAAGCGGGGCATTCAGGTCCTGACCGGCCACACCGCCACCGGCACCGAGGGTCGCCTGCGGGTCAAGTCCGTGCGCGTAAATCCGGTTCGTCATGGGCAGGTCGGCGCGGGCCGCAAGATCGCCTGCGACGCGCTGCTGATCTGCGGCGGATGGACGCCGTCGCTGCACCTGTTTTCCCACACCAAGGGGTCGCTGGCCTGGGATGCCGACAGCCGTACCTTCCTGCCGAACCACAAGACCGAGGCCTGCCAGATCGCCGGGGCCGGTCGCGGGCTGTGGGGCTACGGTCCGGTGCTGGCGGACGGCGTGAAGGCCGGCATCGCCGCCGCCAAGGCCCTTGGCCGCGATGCCGCCGGGTCCGATGCGCGGGTCGAGGGCGACCGCCCCGGCACCGGCACAAGCCAGACGGAACTGCCGACCGACCGCAGCCCCAGCAAAGCCAAGGCCTTTGTCGATTACCAGAATGACGTGACTGCCAAGGACATCCGCCTGGCCGTCCGCGAAGGCATGCGGTCCATCGAGCATGTCAAGCGCTATACCACCAACGGCATGGCCACCGACCAGGGCAAGATGTCGAACATCAACGGGCTGATGATCGCCGCAGACGCCTTGGGCAAGGAGCCCCCGCAGGTGGGGCTGACGACCTTCCGCCCGCCCTATACGCCGACCAGTTTCGGGGCCTTCGCAGGTTACCACAAGGGCGCGACGTTCGAGATCACCCGCAAGACGCCGATCGACCCTTGGGCCGAGGCTCAGGGCGCGGTGTTCGAACCCGTGTCGCTGTGGCGCCGCGCCTGGTATTTCCCGCAAGGGGCCGAGGACATGCACCAAGCTGTCGCGCGCGAATGCCGTGCGACGCGCGCCTCGGTCGGCATGTTCGACGCGTCCACCTTGGGCAAGATCGAGGTCACGGGACCGGATGCGGTCGAATTCATGAACCGCATGTATACCAACCCTTGGACCAAGCTGCAGCCGGGCCGCTGCCGTTACGGCTTGCTGTTGGGCGAGGATGGCTTCATCCGCGATGACGGCGTCATCGGCCGCCTGTCGCCCGACCTGTTCCATGTCACCACCACCACCGGCGGTGCCGCGCGCGTCATGAATATGATGGAGGATTATCTTCAGACTGAATGGCCGGACCTGGACGTCTGGCTGACCTCGACCACCGAACAATGGGCCACGGTCGCGCTGAACGGCCCGAACGCGCGCAAGGTGCTGGAAAAGCTGGTCGAAGGGCTGGACCTGTCGGACGTGAACTTCCCGCATATGTCGGTTGCGGAATGCACCGTGGCGGGTCTGCCCGCGCGCCTTTTCCGCATCAGCTTCACCGGTGAACTGGGCTTCGAGGTGAACGTCCCCGCCCGCCATGGAATGCAGCTGTGGCAAGCCATCCACGAGGCCGGGCAGCAATACGACATCTGCCCCTATGGCACCGAGACGATGCACGTCCTGCGCGCCGAAAAGGGCTATATCATCGTGGGCCAGGACACCGACGGCACCGTCACCCCGCAGGATGCCGGTCTGGACTGGGCCATCGGCAAGGCCAAGAAGGACTTCGTCGGCAAGCGGTCGCTGCAGCGTCCCGACATCGTGGCGCCGAACCGCAAGCAACTGGTCGGCCTGCTGACCGAAAACGGCACCCGGCTGGAGGAGGGTGCGCAGATCGTGCTGGACCCGAACCAGAGCCTGCCGATGACCATGGCCGGTCACGTCACCTCGTCCTATGACTCGGTGGCCCTTGGCAGGCCCATCGCGATGGCGGTCATCACCGGCGGCCATGCGATGATGGGCAGGACGGTGCATATCCCCATGCCGGAAGGGACGGTGCAGGCCACGATCACCTCGACCAACTTCTATGACCCTGACGGCGAACGGCTGAAGGCCTGAGGAGCGGAAAATGACCACGCAACGCCACGATTTCGACAGCGCACCCTTCCTGATCGAGGAACTTCCCTGGCACCCGCGATTTTCCCTGCGCGTGCGTCCCGGCAACCGCGCAGCCTTGGCCGCCGCGCTGTCGCTGGACCTGCCGACCGCCATCGGCCAGCGCGCCACGGCTGCGGGGGCCGAGGTCTTTTGCCTTGGCCCCGACGAATGGACCATCCTTGTCGATAATGCCGCACCGCTGGTCGCGGCGTCCCGCAATGCCTATGGCCAGATCCCGCACAGCCTGGTCGAGATCAGCGACCGAGAGATCACGCTGCGCATATCGGGCGCGCAGGCTTTGACCGCACTGACCACCGGCTGCCCCCGCGACATCGAGGCGATGCCTGTGGGGCAGGGGGCGCGGACGCTTTACGACAGCGCCACCGTCACCCTGTGGCGCGACGACCGTCAGGATTTCCGCATGGATGTCTGGCGCAGCTTTCTGCCCCATGTGCGCGCCATTCTTGACCAGGTGATGGTCGAGCTGCGATCGGGCCTCTAGGCCCCGCCACCCCCTTGTCCCCGTCCCGCCGCGACACTGATGGTCGCGGGCGGCCCCGTCATGCCGAAAGGAACCTCCATGCTGGACTTCAAGACCCCTGCCATCTCGGACAGCGCCATCGCCGATGCCATCGGCCACGAGCTGCTACGCCAGCAGGATCAGATCGAGCTGATCGCCTCGGAGAACATCGTCTCGGCCGACGTGCTGGCGGCTCAGGGGTCGGTCCTGACCAACAAATACGCCGAAGGCTATCCCGGCAAACGCTATTACGGTGGCTGCGAATTCGTGGACGCGGTCGAGGATATCGCCCGCGACCGCCTGAAGCAGCTGTTCGGGGCGGGCCATGTGAACGTCCAGCCGCATTCCGGCGCCCAGGCCAACCAGGCGGTCTTTCTGGCGCTGCTGCAGCCTGGCGACAAGATCATGGGCCTGTCGCTGGCGCATGGTGGTCACCTGACCCACGGTTCGCCCGTCACCATGTCCGGAAAATGGTTCCAGGTCGTCAGCTATGAGGTCGAGCCCGACACCCACCTGATCGACATGGCCAAGGTGCGCGAGCTGGCGCTGGCCGAACGGCCTAAGCTGATCGTGGCCGGCGCATCTGCCTATCCGCGCCACATGGATTTCGCCGCCTTCCGCGCCATCGCGGACGAGGTGGGCGCCTGGCTAATGGTGGACATGGCGCATTACGCGGGCCTGATCGCGGCGGGTGAATACCCCAACCCGGTGCCCCATGCCCATGTCGTCACCTCGACCACGCACAAGACCCTGCGCGGCCCGCGCGGTGGCGTCATCCTGACCAATGACGACGATCTGGCCAAGAAGTTCAACTCGGCCGTCTTCCCAGGCAATCAGGGCGGCCCGCTGATGCATGTGATCGCCGCCAAGGCCGTGGCTTTCGGCGAGGCGCTGCAACCGTCGTTCAAGGATTACGCCCGCGATGTCATCGCCAATGCCCGCGCGCTGGCCGACACGCTGACGGCGGGGGGCATGGGCATCGTGTCGGGCGGCACCGATTGCCACATGGTGCTGTGCGACCTGCGCCCCTTGGGTGTGACCGGCAAGGCCGCCGAGATCGCGTTGGAGCGCGCGGGCCTGACCTGCAACAAGAACGCCATCCCCTTCGACCCCGAAAAGCCCTTCGTCACCAGCGGCATCCGCCTTGGCAGTTCCGCCGGCACCACCCGTGGGTTCCGCGAGGCCGAATTCCGCCAGATCGGAGAGATGATCCTGCGCGTCCTGAAGGCGCTGGCCACCAATCCCGATGGCTGCGTCGACACCGAAACCAGCGTCCGCACCCAGGTCAAGGCGATCTGCGATCGTTTCCCCATCTATCACTGATGCCCCATGGGCATTCCGGTCACCGCGGCGGCAGGGTGATGCCGCCGCAAGGCCCCGGCGGCAAGCCCGCCGGGGTCATCCCATGCGTTCGGACGCGTATTCGTTCGGGCTGGCGGGGAAGACGACGGTCTTGTCGCCGCTGATGAAGACGCGCCGATGGATATGAGCGTGGATCGCCCGCGCCAGAACCTGGCTTTCGACGTCGCGACCCAGGCTGACGTAATCGCCGGCGCTTTGGGCGTGGGTGACGCGGACGGTGTCCTGTTCGATGATCGGGCCTTCGTCCAGATCGGCGGTGACGTAATGGCTGGTCGCGCCGATCAGCTTGACGCCCCGGTCGAAGGCCTGGCGATAGGGGTTCGCGCCCTTGAAGCTGGGCAGGAACGAATGGTGGATGTTGATGATGCGCCCCGACATCTTGCGGCACATCTCGTCCGACAGGACCTGCATGTAGCGTGCCAGCACGATCAGCTCGGCGCCGGCCTCCTGCACGATACGCATCTGTTCGGCCTCGGCGCGGGCCTTGTTGTCCTTGGTGACCTTGATGCAGTGGAAGGGCAGGTCGTGGTTCACGACGACCTTCTGGTAATCCATGTGGTTCGAGATCACGGCCACGATGTCGATCGGCAGCGCCCCGATCCGCCAGCGGTACAGCAGGTCGTTCAGGCAATGGCCGAAGCGGCTGACCATGATGACGACCTTCATCTTCTGGCAGGGATCATGGAAGGCATGGACGATATCGGTGCCTTCGGTCGCTTCCCGCAGGTCCCGGTCCAGATCGTCGCGGGACTTGCCCTGTTCGGACATGAGGCTGAGCCGCATGAAGAAGCGGTCGTTCTGCAGATCGGTGAATTGCGAACTGTCGTGAATGTTGCAGCCCGCCTTGGCCAGACCGGCCGCGGGGGCCGATCGCGTGATCGGCCGATACTCCAAGGCCTAGCGGCTGTGGCCGGTGCGGGCGTGAAGATTTGCGACGCCGTGCCAGCAGCTTTGCGCCAGTCGGTGGGGCTGACGCAGAGGCGGGCTGCGGCCTCCGACAAAGGTGCGACGCGATGCTACCGCGGGAATGTCGCATGCATTCTGCGACCTTGCGTCACTTCGCCACATAAACGTCAAACTTCATCTTGCTTGTCACGTCCCTTCGCCGGGTAAGCCGCAGATTGCAGGGAAAGAACGCCGGAGAGCCCGTCTCTCTGTCCGGCCGGGGCACCACGCGCCCTGGCCGTCCGATGCCGACATGCCATGCGCCACGACCAAGACGGTGATCATCGAAGAGGCCCCTTCAGGCAGGCACAAAGCCAACTCAGGAGGACGAAAGCTTGACCTTTATCACAAAGTACGGCGAGGAAGCCGGGCCGCAGGCGGATACCCCCCCGCCCGAAAGCGTGATCCAGACCGACTATCAGGTCGGCCAGGACAATATCGAAGGACATCTGGGGCCCTGGGGCTTCAGCGTCCACAATCCGGTCTTCGGGATCTCGGCGATCTGCATCATCGCCTTTGTGATATTCACCCTGACCCTCCCGACATTGGCAGGCGACCTGTTCAGCGGTCTCTTTTCCGGCGTGACCAAGGGCTTCGACTGGTTCTTCATCGCCGCCGCCGACATCTTCGTCATCATGTGCCTGGTGCTGGTCGTCAGCCCCTATGGCAAGATCCGCCTTGGAGGCGCAAACGCGGTCCCCGATTTCGGCTATGTCAGCTGGTTCTCGATGCTGTTCGCGGCGGGGATGGGCATCGGGCTGATGTTCTATGGCGTCAGCGAACCACTCAGCCATTTCGGATCGTCCTCGGGCGGGATCGCGGCGGGGGCGGACGGCATCCGCACCGATTGGGCCCCACTTGGCGCCGCCGCCACGCAAGAGGAGGCCATCCGCCTTGGCATGGCCGCCACGATCTTCCACTGGGCGCTGCATCCTTGGGCGATCTATGCGGTGGTGGGGCTCAGCCTGGCGCTGTTCAGCTATAACAAGGGGCTGCCACTGACGATCCGTTCGGCCTTCTACCCGATCTTTGGGGAAAGGGTCTGGGGCTGGCCGGGACACCTGATCGACATCCTGGCGGTCTTTGCCACGCTGTTCGGCCTGGCGACGTCGCTTGGACTAGGTGCGGTGCAGGCCAATGCCGGCTTCAACAAGCTGTTCGGCATGCCCATCAACGAAACCTCGCAGATCATCCTGATCATCGGCATCACGGCCATTGCGCTCTATTCGGTGGTTCGCGGCCTTGAGGCCGGCGTCAAGCGCATGTCCGAGATCAACATGGTGCTGGCCTTTGCGCTGCTGATGTTCGTCCTGTTTGCGGGCCCGACCCTGCTGCTTCTGACCGATATGGGCGATTTTCTGCTGGCCTATGTCCAGTATCTGCCGGCGCTGTCGAATCCGGTGGGGCGCGACGACGTGAACTTCATGCAGGGCTGGACGGCCTTCTACTGGGCCTGGTGGATCAGCTGGTCGCCCTTCGTCGGCATGTTCATCGCGCGCGTGTCGCGCGGCCGGACGGTGCGGGAATTCCTGATCAGCGTGCTGCTGATCCCGTCGTTGGTCTGCGTGGTGTGGATGTCGATCTTTGGCGGCGAGGCGATCAGCCAGCTGGTGCGCGAAAGCTATGGCGCGGTGCGCGACGCCGACCTGCCGCTGCAGCTGTTCGCGATGCTGGACGCTCTGCCGCTGGCGCAGGTCACCTCCTTCGTGGGCATCGTGCTGGTGATCGTGTTCTTCGTCACCTCGTCGGATTCGGGGTCGCTTGTGATCGACACGATCACTTCGGGGGGCAAGGTCGATGCGCCGATCCCGCAGCGCGTCTTCTGGTGCGTCTTCGAGGCGATCATCGCGATCGTCCTGCTGATGTCGGCGGGTGGGCTGGCATCGCTGCAATCGATGGTGATCTCGACCGGGTTGCCCTTCACGGTACTGCTGCTGCTGATGTGCGTGGCGACCTGGAAAGGGCTGGCCAGCGAACCGCGCTGAACCCGCACCGGACGGCAATCTGGCCCCCGCATCCGCTGCGGGGGCCCTTTGCGTTCAGGCATGCACCAGCCGCAGCGCCTGCGGGGTCTGGCCATAGCGGCGGCGGAACATCCGGCTCAGATGCGATGAATCGCAGAACCCGCATTCCAGCGCGATCTGCGAAATGGCCCGGTCGCCCGAGACGATCAGGTGATGCGCCAGTGACAGGCGCATGTCCAGGAAGGCGGCCTGGGGCGATGTGCCAAGCGCCGCCTGGAAATGGCGCTCCAGCTGACGCTTGCTGTGACCGATGCGGCGCGCGATCTCGGCCACGGTGAAGGGCTGTTCGATGTTCTGCTGCATCAGCAGCAGCGCGCGCAGGACCATCGGGTCGCGGGTCTTGAAATCCATGGTGATGCCGGGTTGCGGCTTTTCGGCCTGCAGGGCCTCGTCGATGATCATGATGTGCAGGCTCTTGCTGGCCTGGGCGCGGCCGACATGCTTGTCGACCAGATAGGCCGCCAGATGGGCCGAACTGGCGCCCCCCGAACAGGTCAGCCGGTCGCGGTCCACCACGAAGATCTGGTCGGTGACGGGGTTCAGCCCTTCGAACTGTTCCAGAAAATCGGCGTGGTGAAACCAGCTGACGCAACAGCGATAGCCGTGCAGAAGCCCCGCCTGATGCAGCAGGAACGCGCCTGTGCAGACGCCCACCAGCGGCACCCCCGCCGCCGCAGCATCATGCAGAAAACGGTGATAGACAGGGGGCAGGACCGCCTCGTCCTCCATCAATCCGCCGATCACCACGACGTAATCGAATCGCGCCGGATCGCCCAAGCGCTCCTTGGGCTGGACGCCGATCCCGCAGCTGGAGGTGACGGCCTCCATCGTGTCCGACAATACCGTCCAGTTGCACAGGATGGGTCGGCTGCGATCGCCCTCATCGGCCGCCAGCCGGAGGACATCGACGAAATTCGCGAAGGCGCAGAGCGTGAAGCGCCGGGCCAGAATGAAGCCGACAGACAGGCGCGGCTGTCCTTGTTGCCTGCGGATCGGTCGCAGCACCGTGTGGCGAGGAAGGGTGGGGGCAAGGCTCATGGCGGGGCCTTCGGCTGAATGTGTCGGTTCCATGTCGTAGCCCTAATCCCGCGATGACGCAAATGTCCTGTCGCAACTGTCGGTCGAAAGGCAATGTGACGGCCAGACGGTGCTGTCATCAGCCTGATCGGATGGCCCCGAATGCAGGTCGCCGGACCGGATCGATGCGCCGCCCCGAACCCGCCCTGTCACCAGGGTGCCCGACAGAAAGGAAACGCCATGAAGATCCTGGTCCCGGTCAAGCGGGTGGTCGATCACAACGTCAAGATCCGCGTGAAAACCGATGGAAGCGGCGTGGATCTGGCCAATGCCAAGATGTCAATGAACCCCTTTGACGAGATCGCGGTCGAACAGGCGGTGCGCATGAAGGAAGCCGGCGAGGCCACCGAAGTGGTGGTCGTTTCGGTCGGTCCCGCCCAAGCGCAGGAGGTGCTGCGCACCGCGCTGGCGATGGGTGCCGACCGGGCCATCCTGATCCTGGCCGATGGTCGGGTCGAGCCGCTCTCTGTCGCAAAGATCTTGCAGCGGGTGGCGCAGGCCGAAGGGGCCGGGATGGTCATTCTGGGCAAGCAGGCCATCGACGACGACTGCAACCAGACCGGCCAGATGCTGGCCGCGCTGCTGGGTTGGAGCCAGGCGACCTTTGCCTCGAAGATCGAGATGGAGGGCGCGCATGCCTTGGTCACGCGTGAGATCGACGGCGGTCTTCAGCAGATCCGCGTCACGCTGCCCGCCGTGGTGACCGCCGATCTGCGGTTGAACGAACCGCGCTATGCCTCGTTGCCCAACATCATGAAGGCCAAGAAAAAGCCGCTGGTCCAGCAGACCCCCGAAGATCTGGGCCTGCCCATCGCCCCCCGCCTGACCGTCCTGCGTGTCGAGGAGCCTGTCGCCCGCGCCAGCGGCATCAAGGTCGGCAGCGTCGCCGAACTGCTGGACAAGCTGAAGACCGAAGCCGCCGTCATCTGAACCTGGGAGAGACCGCCATGGCCATCCTTCTTTTCGCCGATCACGACAATGCCTCCCTTTCGGAACACAGCGCCCGCGCCCTTGGTGCCGCCCTGCAGATCGGCCCCGAGGTCGACATTCTGATCGCCGGGCAGGGCGCCTGCGCCGCCGCCGATGCCGCAGCCGCGCTTGCCGGCGTGCGACGCGTCCTGCTGGCCGAAGCCGACCCGCTGGCCGAACGCATGGCCGAACCGACGGCCGCGCTGATCGTGCAGCTGGCGGTCGATTACGACACGATCCTGGCCCCCGCGACCAGCAGCGGCAAGAATGTGCTGCCCCGTGTCGCCGCGCTTCTGGACGTGATGCAGATATCCGAGGTGACACAAATTGTCGCGCCCGACACCTTCAAGCGCCCGATCTATGCCGGAAACGCAATCGAGGTCGTGCAATCGACCGACGCGCTGCGCGTCCTGACGATCCGCAGCGCCAGCTTTGCCCCCGCCGCCACCGGCGACGGCGCGGCACCCGTCGTCGCGGTCGATCCTGCCGCAGCCCCGGCACTGTCCAGCTTTGGCCAGAACCTGTTGTCGGTCAGCGACCGCCCCGACCTGTCCTCGGCGCGGATCGTCGTGTCGGGCGGCCGGGCGCTTGGGTCTAAACAGCGCTTCGAGGCGGTGATCAACCCCCTGGCCGACAAGCTCGGCGCCGCCGTCGGTGCCAGCCGCGCCGCCGTCGATGCGGGTTATGCGGCGAATGACCATCAGGTCGGCCAGACCGGCAAGGTGGTGGCGCCCGATCTTTATATCGCCTGCGGCATCTCGGGGGCGATCCAGCATCTGGCGGGAATGAAGGACAGCCGGATCATCGTCGCCATCAACAGCGACGGCGAGGCACCCATCTTTCAGGTCGCCGATTACGGCATCGTCGGCGATATCTTCGACATCGTCCCCCAGATGGAACGCGCGCTGTGACCCTGGGCGCCGCCACGCAGCCGCGTCCGGGGGTGGGCGCGATCATCGACGGCAAGGCGCATGCCGCGGCCTTGGGCGACCGGATCGCCCGCCATGTTCAGGACTTTGCCGCCCATGCGGGCCGGTCGCCTGGTCTGGCCGTGGTTCTGGTCGGCTCCGATCCCGCCAGCGAGGTCTATGTCCGCAGCAAGGGCCGCATGGCCCGCAAGCTGGGCATGAAAAGCTTTGAACATGTTCTGCCCCAGACCGTGTCCCAGACAGATCTGATGGCGCTGGTCGCGCGGCTGAACGCCGACAGGGCGGTGGACGGCATTCTGGTGCAGCTGCCGCTGCCCAGGGGGTTGGACAGCTTGGCCGTCATCAAGGCCATCGACCCGGCCAAGGATGTCGACGGATTGCACCCGGAAAACGCGGGCTATCTGGCATCGGGGCTGCCGGGATTGGTGTCCTGCACGCCGCTTGGATGCCTGATGCTGCTGAAGGCCAGCCTTGGCGATCTGTCGGGGCTGGACGCCATCGTCGTGGGCCGGTCAATCCTGGTCGGCAAGCCGATGGCGCAGCTGCTGCTGGCGGAGAACTGCACCGTCACCATGGCCCATTCGCGCACCCGCGACCTGGCCGCCAAGGTGGGTCGGGCCGATATCGTCGTCGCCGCCGTCGGTTCGGCCGAGATGATCGCGGGCGACTGGATCAAGCCCGGCGCGACGGTCATCGATGTCGGCACCAGCCGCGTCATCCGCGACGGGCAAAAGCGCCTGGTCGGCGATGTCGATTTCGCCGGCGCGCGGGCACGGGCGCGGGCCATCACGCCGGTGCCGGGCGGCGTCGGGCCGATGACCATCATGACGCTGATGCACAACACCATGCTTGCGGCATTCCGACGCGCCGGATTGCCCGAACCGACGCTGGACTGAATTGCCGCCCCCCGATCGTGGCGATAACGTGATCTGGCGCCCCACGCGCCTTCGACCCCGCCGCCCCGGTGGCGGGCCACCAAACCAAGGGACCGGCACAGACGCCGCGCCATCACAGCCGCAAGGATCAAGAAGATGTCCTCATTTCCGCAGCACGCCCGCGTCGTCATCGTCGGCCTTGGCGGTATCGTCGGGGCCTCGGTCGCCCACCACCTGATCGAGAATGGTTGGGACGACATTGTGGGGATCGACAAGTCGGGCATTCCGACGGATGTCGGGTCCACGGCGCATGCGTCCGATTTCTGCTATGCGACCAGCCATGACCTGCTGTCCTGCTGGACGACCATGTATTCCATGGATTTCTATGAAAAGCTGGGCAATTACAAACGCATCGGCGGGCTTGAGGTGGCACGCGTGGGTGATGATGCCCGCATGGCGGAACTGCGTCGCCGCGTCGACAGCGGCAAGGCCTTCGGCACCAATGTCAGCATCATTTCGGCCGCCGAGGCCAAGAAGAAATTCCTCCTGCTGGAGGAGGATCAGATCCAGGGCGCGCTGTGGGACCCCGATGCGGGCCTGGTGGTGCCGCGGTCGCAGACCGTCGCAGGCAAGCTGGTCGACATGGCCGAAGCGGCAGGCAAGCTGAAGGCCTTCGCCAACACCCCCGCGCTGGAGCTGCTGCATGAAAATGGCCGGATCACCGGCGTGCGCACCACGCGCGGCACGATCATGGCCGATCACGTCGTGGTCTGTGCGGGCCTCTGGGGTCGCCTGATCGCCGAGATGGCCGGAGAGGACCTGCCGGTCATGCCGGTCGACCATCCGCTGACGTTCTTCGGTCCCTACAATGAATTCGAAGGCACCGGACTGGAAATCGGCCGTCCGCTGCTGCGCGACCAGGGCAACTCGGCCTATTTGCGCGACACGGGCGACCCGGCCACGACCGAGGGCGGCCAGATCGAATGGGGCTATTACTATGAAAGGGACGTGCGGATGGTTCACCCGCGCGACCTGCTGGAAAAGCACCAGGCGCGGCTGTCACCCTCGCAGCGCGACCTGGTGCTGGATGACGTGATCGAACCCCTGGAACGCGCGATGGAGCTGACGCCGATCCTGGGAGAGCTGGGCTTCAACGAAAGCCATTCCTTCAATGGCCTGCTGCAAACCACGACCGATGGCGGCCCCTCCATGGGCGAAAGCCGCAAGCTTCGGGGCCTGTGGTATGCCGTGGCCATCTGGGTCAAGGACGGCCCCGGCATGGGCAAGCTGATCGCCGACTGGATGACCAAGGGCCGGACCGAGATCGACCACCACGGCATCGACTATGCCCGTTTCAACGATTTCCAGCTGACCGAGGATTTCATCGCCGGCCGCTGCGAGGAAACCGCTGCCAAGATCTATAACCCGCCGGTCCATCCGCGCGAACCTTTCGGCAATGGCCGCGGCATCCGCCGGTCGCCCTTCCACGAACGGGAAAAGGAACTGGGCGGATATTTCATGGAGTTGGGGGGCTGGGAACGCGCCCACGGCTATGCCGCCAATGAACACCTGCTGAAGAAATATGCGGGTCAGGTACCCGAGCGCGAAAACGAATGGGACAGCCGCCATTTCTGGCGCGTGTCGAACGCCGAGCAGTTGGAGATGAGTGCCGATTGCGGCATCATCAACCTGTCGCATTTTCACATGACCGATATCAGCGGTCCCGACCATGTCGCGCTGATGGAATGGCTGTGCGCCGCGAAAATCGGCGGCGACGGCAATATCGGCAAGGGCATCTATACCCATATGCTGGACGAGGAAGGCATGGTCCGCGCCGACTTCACGGTCTTCCGCATGGCCGACCGCTGCCGCCTGGTGAACGGTGCCGATGCGGGGCCGCGCGACCTGATGTACATGCGCCGCGTGGCGCAGGACAAAGGCTTTGATGTCACCATCACCGACGTGACCGAGGATTTCACCACCATCGGCATCTGGGGTCCGAATGCGCGGGATAACCTCAAGAAGGTCGTGGCCGATCCGGACGCGCTGGACGACGCGGCCTTCCCCTTTGCCGCCATCCGCGAAATCCAGATCGCGGGCTGCAAGGTCATGGCCTTCCGCATCTCCTATGTGGGTGAACAGGGGTGGGAACTGCACATGCCTTATGCCGACGGATTGGCGGTCTGGGACGCGCTGCGCGCCGCCGGCGTGATGGCTGTGGGGGTCGAAACCTATGCGAACTCTCGCCGTCTGGAAAAGTCTCTGCGCCTGCAGAACTCGGACCTGCTGACCCAGTACAACCTGCTGGAGGCCGATCTGGCCCGACCCAAGGTCAAGGAGGCCGATTTCGTCGGCAAGGCCAAGCATATCGAATACCGCGAACGCGACCATCAGCCCGCGATGCTGTGCACGCTGGTGATGACCGACAACGTGGATGCCGCGGGCGTCGCCCGCTATCCGGTGGGCACGCTGCCGGTGATGGACCCCGACACCGGCGCGGTGCTGGTCGACGAACTGGGGCGGCGGTCCTATACGACCTCGATCGCCTATGGCCCGACGATCGGCAAGAATATCGCGCTGGCCTATCTGCCGCATGAATACTGCCAGATGGGGCGCAAGCTTACCGTCAGCTATTTCGACGAGAGCTATCCCGTGGAAGTCGCAGGCATCGGCTATGCCCCACTCTATGATCCCCAGAACACCAAACCGAGAAGCTGAGGCAAAGCGTCGTTGACCAAAACCCTGGACGCGGCCGCCGTGGTGGCCGCGTCTTGACGACAGATCCTTCGCGACAGGGCGGCGCGGTCAGTCCAGCCGCGCGGCGCGGGGATCGTGGATGGGGCAGCCATTGACCCTTTCGCGGAAGCGGGCCGAATGCAGATAGGTCGCATTGCGGGCGCGGTTGATCGACCCCATCGGACGATGCGCGGCGATCCCGTTCCAAGGCGAGAAGCGCATGCCGTCATCGACATTGCGGGCACGCGTCTCGGTCCAGCCGGGCTGCGCGGCTGTCTGAAGGATGGCGACTGTGCGGAAGGGCGAAATGGCCTCGTCCCACGGTTTTGTCGCGTTCTCCAGCGGCTGACGTTCCGGATCACGGTACAGCTGGGCGCGCAGTTCCCATAAGCAGGGGGTGTTGCTGGTCACGATGTCGATCTCCTCGCGCAGCGCGTCGGGCCGCCCCGACGCGTCGATCGTCCGCCCCGCCAGCGCCGTCAGCGTTTCGGAAACCGGGACCAGCTGCAGCTTGGCCACATGGGCGCCGAAGCGATAGGGTGTCTGGGTATAGTAGGTTTCGCCCAAGGGATGGGTGTTCGGGGCACCACCCAGGGCCGTCAGGGTCGAGCTGGGTCCGGTCGTCGCCCTCAACACGCTCTGCACCCCGCGCAGCGTCTTCGAGAGCAGCTTCTTGGCCCATTCCGCCCGGTCGGTCGTCCGCGCCAACAGCTTCAGCGTCGAAAGGAAGGCTTGGGCATCGGGTGCCGAAAAGGCCGGCCCGTTGGCCATGACGAAATCCTGCGACCGCGCGTCTTCGGATCCTGGCAGGCGCGGTCCCTGAACGTTCAGCACCTTGATCGCCATCCCGCGCGGCACCGACACCGCGTCATCCAGCAGGTCGCCCGGATTGGTCGAAACCCGCATGATCGCATCGTGATCGCCAGGCGAGGCAAAGATGCCCTGTGCGTATTCGGGTGGCAGATCGTCGGGGATGGTCAAAGTCGCGGCCAGCAGCGCATGGCTTTTGGCATGAACCGATCGATAGGCGTGACCCTCGTCCTCGGCCACCCGTTCCAAGATCGTGTCGAAGGTAGCGTTCAATTCCCTGATGGTGTCGCCTTCGTCGGCCGAAATCGTTTCCAGATCGTCTGAATAGGGGATGGGGGTCTTCATCTGTTCCTCCTTGGGGGGGCGGTGCCACGAAAGCCGTCATGACGGCGTGCAGGAACAGGGATCAAGCCCAAGGTCCCGTTCGCGCAAAACCGCCCCGGCGGGATATGGTTCCACGCCGCCGTTGCGGTGCTTTTCCGCCCTGGGTTTCCGCCACCCTGATCGCGATCCCGTGATAGGCGTTGTAAAATCGGCCTTGGTGGAACATTTGTTCACGAACGAAATTACGGTGAAAGACGGGCGGCACCAAGCGCCCCATGGCGGAGGCTGACCTTCTTGGCGCAGATGTCACAACAGGAACCGGCGGCGCATTTCCCCCTGCCGCAGACCGACAATCCCTTCGTGGCCGCCTTTGCGGCGACGCGCATGCCCATGCTGATCACCGACCCCCACCAACCCGACAACCCGATCATCTTCGTCAACGCAGCCTTTCTGCAGCTGACCGGATATGACCGCCATGAGATTTTGGGCAGCAACTGTCGTTTCCTGCAGGGACCCGGAACCAATGCGGATGACGTAGCCAAGGTCCGTCAGGCGATCGAACGGCTGGAAAGCATCGAGATCGATCTTCTGAACTATCGTAAGGACGGTTCGACCTTCTGGAACAGGCTGCTGGTATCGCCGGTCTTCAGCAAGGCGGGCGAGCTGACGCATTTCTTCGCCTCGCAATTCGACGTCTCGCCCGAGCGCAACCGTTTGACGGAACTGGCCATGACCCAGACCGAACTGGAGGCCGAGATTGCCCGGCGCATGCAGGATATCGCGATGACCGAGACGCGGTTGCGCTTCGTTCTGGGCGCGGCCGAAATGGGCACCTGGACGCTGGACGTGACCAACCGGCGGCTGCTCTTTTCCAAGCAATGTCTGCTGAACCATGGTCGGCAGGAACATGAAAGCTTTGGCATGCCGCAAATGCTAGGGATCATCCTGCCCGAGGATCGACCCGGCTGGCAGGAGGCGCTGGAGATCGCCATTCGCGACCGGTCTGAACTGAATGAGGAATACCGCGTCCGCACCCCCGACGATGACATCCGTTGGATTGAGATCCGGGGCAACATCATCACCGATCCCGACGACCCTCAGATCACGATGGTCGGCGTCACCCAGAACATCACCGAACGCAAGAAGGCCGAGGAACACCGCCGCCTGCTGGCCCGCGAACTGGCCCACCGGGTCAAGAATTCGCTGGCCACAGCGCAGGCTGTCTTCAGCCACTCGCTGCGCGGCGCCAGCGACATGGAGGATGCGCGATCCAAGGCCTTGGGTCGCATCCAGGCGATGTCGGCCGCCCAGGACCTGCTGACGCGCGATCAGACGACCACCGCCAATCTGCGCGAAGTCGTCGAAGAGGCGTTGAAGCCCTTCGACAGCTTCGACATCCGCATCACCGGGCCCGGCATCGCCTTGGACGAAAAGGGCGTTTCGGCCTTTACCCTGGCGCTTTACGAACTGGCGACGAATTCGCTGAAATACGGCGCCCTCAGCGTCGACGGGGGCGCCGTCGTGATCGATTGGAAAGTGCTGTCGAACCGTCCGGATCATTTCGAATTCCGCTGGAGCGAACAATTCGGGCCGCCGGTCACCGCGCCTGAACGCCGCGGCTTCGGGTCGTCAATCATCGAGGACATCACCTCGGCGGATCTGGGCGGGACGGCCAATCTCAGTTTCAAGCCGAGTGGCGTGGAATACCATCTGCTGGCACCGCTGCGCGGCTGACCGCGTTACTGCGCGAGGCGATTGCAACACCGGATCGTGTCGTCCTCGACCAGACTGTTCAAAGGCGCGCTGGCCTCTGTTTTCCCAAGCCAATGGACGTCAGCAGCGATGCCCCATGAGCAGCTGCAATCAGCACGCCTGCCCGACCGATTGTGTCCGCTGCCCCCAGCTGTCGTAGTTCCCTTGTGACGTGATCCATCAGCATCTGCTGATGGTGCGCCGCGATACTGCACAGATCGGGGTCGTGACACCCGCGTTCGGTGATCGCCTTCAGCACGAAGCAACCACGACCATAATCCAACTGGGAAATCTGGTGGGCCATGGTGCGCAGGTTCTGGCCCGGGGTGCTGGGCGATCTGGCGACGTCCTCCATCAACGCGGTACATTGCCGCGAGTAGATCTCCAACAACTCCAGCAGAACCGCGCGTTTTGAACCGAAGGCAGGACAGAAACTGGATCGGCTGAGGCCCATGTGGTCGATAAAATCGCCGATCGGCGTCACCTCGAAACCGCGATCCCACAGCAGATCCATTGCCTTAATCAAGGCAACTTGCCGGGCGGCCTGCCCTGCTCGGCGGGGGTGTCGGATTGATCATCGGCGATAAGGGATCCCGTTGTTTCCGGCATGCCTCCTATACCGAATGACCCCGAAATGCTATAAAACCACGTAAAAATTTCCTGGCGAAAGCTATGAGATCATAGGATTGCAAGCGGTCTCAGATTGGTTTTCCATGGAAAATCCCAGCCTTGCGGCCGGGATCAATCCTTAAGCATGAAGTCATATGGTTGCTGAAGCCGCCTCAGTCTGACCCGTCGCCCTTGGGCTGGGCAACCTGCGCGTGCTGGACCACTGTCCAATCCTCATGTGCCTTTCGGCGATAGACCGAGGTGCAGGCGGCGGTAAAGCACAGATCGTCCTTTTCGGCCTTCACCTCATATCCCACCACGATCAGACCCTCCTCGGGGCGTGATATCTGGCGGTTCGAAAAGGTGACTTCGTCCCATTCCGGCGTCCCTGCAACGGCCTCGACCGCAGCATCGCCTTGGAACAAATAGGGGGCGTGGCTCAGCGCCATGATGCATTCGGCATCGACGCGTTCATGATAGCGGCCCTGCGATGCCTGCCAAAGGCTTTCCTCGAAACTCCAGACCCGGTCGTCATCCATCTTTGCAATCTCCTTGATGCTTGAGGGACCAACGGGGCGCAGGTCAGGAGGGTTCCGCACGGCCGATCGCGCGCATGTTGCGTTCCGCGCGACCTGATCCGCCAGAGACGCGTTTGTCTGGTTAAAGCCTTCATACTTTGGCTCGGTACGGCTTAGCGACATGGGTGCCGATTGCGCTGAACGCGCCAACCGGCTGGCCCGATCGACATGGGCCGGGTCCGAGAACAGAAATTTGGACAGGATCACCCCTATCAGGACAAGGACAGGCGAGCGGAGGAGGACAGAGGCAAATGTTCGGCCGATTCCGAATGCACCTGCTGCACGCCGATCACACGGGGCGGTTCGACCTTTATGACGGGCAGAACTTCAACCGCGATTACCCCGACCTGACCGACGCCGCCGCCGCGCGGCTGACATAGACGCTGACCGACGACCCGACCCGCAACACCGCGCTGATCCGCGATGCCTTGCATGCCGCACTGGCCGACAGCGTCCCCGTTAGCCCGGCCAGAGTCCTGTGCCATTAACTTATGGAACAGGCGCTTGGTGCCGATGTCGTCCTGGACCTGCATTGCGACGGCGAGGCCGAGATGCATCCTTATACCCAGCCCGCGGCATGGGACCGTCTGGCACCCTTGGCCGCGCTGACCGCCTGTCAGGCCGTGCTGCTGGCCGAGGTTTCCGGCGGCAACCCCTTTGACGAGGCGTTGTCCGGTCCCTGGACCGCCTTGGCCGCGCGTTTCCCGGACCGTCCCGTTCCGATGACCAGCGCCAGCACCCTGGTGGAATTGCGCGGTCGATCCGATGTGTGCCGCGATCTGGGGGAAGGGATGCGTAGGCGATCATGGAGTACCTGATCCATCTAGGCGTGCTGGACGGACGGGTCGAACTGCCCGCCACCGCCTGCCTGCCAACGCCCTTGTCCGGGTCCGAAGCGCTGGAGACACCGTCCGCTGGCTTGCTGTCTTATGTCGCGCCCTTGGGGCAACAGTCGCTGTGGGCGATGTCGTCGCGGAATCACCGATCTGGAAAGCGGCGACGTGTCGTTAATCCGGGCCACGACGGCGGGCGTCCTCTATGCCCGTTCCGACACTCGCATTGCCGAGGTCGGTAAGCGCATCGGCAAGATCGCCGGCGATCGGCCCTTCCGCGATGGTCCGCTGCTGAGCCCCTGAGCAGGTCGCGACGATGGTGTGCCATCGATATCCGCAGAATTTTTGGCGAGCCCGCGATGCCGCACGTCAAGCGTAGCTGGCCGAGGAAAACCGCACCACGGTCGTCTTCGCGCACCAGATGAACTTTGCCCGCGATGTGGCCGATCGAGTGTTCCTTCCGGATTGGGGCGTCATTGCTGTGGAGGGCGACCCCGCCCAAGTCCTGCACAACCCCAGGGCCGCGCAGGCTGCCTGATACGAAGGGCCGCCGGCGTGGGGCGGCCAGGGGATTATGCCACGTCGGCAGTCTGGGACCGGCACAGCATGCCGAACAGGTCGCGCGGATCGTCGGGATCGGCGATCATGTCCAGATCCCGGAAGAAGGGCGTGCCCTGCAGACGCTGATGTATGTGGCGCAGGGCGCTGAAATCCTCGATGGCGAAACCGACGCTGTCGAACAGGGTGACCTGCGCGGCATCCGTCCGGCCCGCCACCTGACCTGCGATGACCTGCCACAGCTCGGTCACAGGATGGTCGGGGTCCAATTGCTGGATTTCGCCTTCGATGCGGGTCTGGGGCGGGTATTCGACAAAGATCCCGGCGCGGTGCAGGATCGCGGGGGCCAGTTCGGTCTTGCCGGGGCAATCGCCCCCCACCGCGTTGATATGCACGCCGCCGCCGACCATGTTGTCGGTCAGGATCGTGGCATATTGCTTGTCCGCGGTGCAGGTCGTGACAATCTGCGCACCCAGGATCGCCTCCTCGGCGGTGGTGCAGGACAAGACGGTCAAGCCGCGCCCGGCCAGGTTCGCCGCGCATTTGCGGGTCGCGGCCGGGTCGATGTCGAACAGACGGACCTCCTCGATCCCGCAGACGGCCTTCATGGCCAATGCCTGAAACTCGGCCTGCGCGCCGTTCCCGATCATCGCCATGACGCGGGCATCCCGGGGCGCCAGCCACTTGGCGGCCATCGCGCTGGTCGCCGCCGTGCGCAGCGCCGTCAAAATCGTCATTTCGGAAATCATCACCGGATAGCCGGTCGCGACGTCGGCCAGCACGCCGAAGGCCGTTACCGTCTGCAGGCCCCGCCGCGTGTTCGACGGGTGGCCGTTTACATATTTGAAGCCGTATTGCTGGCCGTCGGATGTCGGCATCAGTTCGATCACGCCGATGTCGGAATGGCTGGCGACCCGGGGCGTCTTGTCGAAGTCGGGCCAACGGCGGAAATCGGCCTCAATCTGGTCGACCAGTTCGACCATCATCCTTTCGATGCCGACATGGTGAACCAGCCGCATCATGTGATCGACGCTGACAAAGGGCACGAGGGCCTGGCGCGAGGGCGGGGTCATGGAAATCTCCTTCAGGTGAATGATCGGGTAGGGCGATCGAAGACCTTGCTGCCCATCAGGCTGCCGGTCAGGTCGACCATCAGTTTCGCGGTACGGCCGCGATCGTCCAGAAACGGGTTCAGCTCGACCAGGTTCAGCGAGGTCATCAGCCCGGTATCTTGTATCAGCTCGCAGACCAGATGCGTCTCTCGGAAGGTCGCGCCGCCGGGGAGCGTGGTGCCGACGGCTGGCGCGAGGGCGGGGTCCAGGAAATCGACGTCCAGGCTGACATGCAGCATGCCGTCTGCGTCGCGCACCCGGCGCAGGTTCCCCGAGGTCATGGAAAGGGGCGTGTGGAAATCGCTAGGTGCATCCAGCCACAGCATGAACAGCGGCAGCCCCGCGCGGGCCGCATGGTCCGCCGCCCCGGCCACCGAGCCAAGCGCCAACGCATGATCACCCCCAAGCACGACGGGCATCCCACCTTGGTCCAACGCGTGGCCGACGGCGTCGCGGATCGGCGCAGTCCAGGCCAGCTGATCGACTGCCGGGTTGGCGCATTCCGTTCCCGGCAGCATGGCGGGCAACGACAGATCGCCAAGGTCGGTGACGCTCAGCCCCAGGGATTGCAGCAGCCTGCCGATCCCCGCCACGCGATAGGGGGCAGGCCCCATCAGGCAGCCGGGCTGGCGCTGGCCGCTGTCCAAGGGAGCGCCGGTCAAGTCGGGTCGGGTCGGGTCATCATGCTTCTCCTGTTTGAAACAAGGTGCTGTGCGGATCGGGAAGGTTTCAACTGGACATTCAGGAATTTTGGCGGGCAATCTGACCAGATTGGCAATCTCGGGTTTCCGAAATGGACGATCTGGATCAACGGCTGATCGCGGAACTGCGGCGCGACGGGCGCGCCTCGGTACAGCATCTGTCCGACAGGCTGGGCATCAGCCGGGCCACGGTGCGCGCACGCATGGCCCGGCTGCAGCAGCAGGGCGAGATCCTGGGCTATACCGCCATCACCCGCGGAGACGTGTCGGATGCGACCGTCCGGGGGCTGGTGCTGATCGGGATCGAAGGGCGCGGCGGCGACCGCATCATGGCGCGCCTGTCGGGCATGGCACAGGTGACCGCCGTCCATTCCACGAACGGCAAATGGGATCTTGTGGTTGAAATTTCGGCCCAATCCCTGGCCGAGCTGGACGAGGTTCTGCGCCGCATCAGGAACCTCGACGGGGTCACCACATCCGAGACGAACCTGCTGTTGTCATCACGGCGGGCATCCTCTCGATGGACATGAACGGGCGGGACGCAGCCGAGGCGCGGTGCCCGGCCTTCGCCTTGGGCCGCGTCGTCTTGGCAAGAATTGCGGGGATGGATAGGGTTGCGTCGCGACCCATCGGTCCAGGAAAGGGCGCCTTGTGGCAGAAGACATCTGGCTGACGATCATCAGCGAATTTTCGGACGTTCCGGATCTGTCGACCTTGACCCGCATCACGGTGCGCGTCGTGCTGGCGGCTGTGCTGGGCGGCATCCTGGGGCTGGATCGCGAAAAGAAGGGCCGAAGCGCAGGGGTGCGCACCCATATGCTGGTGGCGGTGGGGGCGGCCCTGTTCGTCCTGGGACCGCTGCAAAGCGGCATGGAGATCGGCGACCTGTCGCGGGTTCTGCAGGGGATCGTCCAGGGCGTTGGCTTTCTGGGTGCCGGCGCGATCATGGTTCGATCGGCCCAGCATCAGATCGAAGGCCTGACAACGGCCGCGAATATCTGGGCGACCGCGGGCATCGGCGTCATGGCCGGCCTTGGACTGGAGGCTACTGCCGTCCTGTCGGCCTTTGTCGTGCTGATCATCCTGGCGGCGGTCCCCGTCATCCTGCCGAAAGCGGCGGCCCCGGACGCCCGGAACGATGACAGGTGATGGCCGGAACGATCCCTTGCGACAGACCCCGCCCGCTGGCGGGGTGTTCGGAACGGCTGCCTCGTTAAGTCCGGTTTTTGGGGGCGCCGCAATGCCCGGTCCCGGCAGTCTGCCGGCAATGTACCCGACCATGAAACGATGGGTATAGGAATGACTGCCCATCCAATGCCGAATGCAGGCCCCGATGACATGAGCAGATCATGAAGATTGAATTCGACGGCGACCAGCCCATTGTCGATGCCGCGCAGATCGCGCCCTTGCTTGACCTGGATGTGGTCGGTTTTCAGGTCCTGATGCAGTCAGGCAGGATCGCCACCGGGGTCGAGCGGGGCAGCGGCGCAGACGCGGGCAAGCTGCGCCTGACCTTCCAGTCGCCGGACTGGCGCGTCAGGCTGACCTGCAGGCTGGACGGGACGGTACTGACCACGACGCGGTTGCGTGTCCCGGGGACCGTCCGGTGATCGGTCACCGGGGGCATCACCAGGATCACCCCGGCAGAACGGCCTCGATCCTGTAGGGGCCGATCAGGCAGGGCAACTGGAGCAAGGAAGGCGGCGATCACCAGTTTTGACTGCGCTGACATCTATACCGGCGTCGAGGAGATCATCGTCTGCTTCCGCGCTGAATATGGCAATCGGCGCGGCGCCAAGGCCTTGGCGCAGATTCGCGTCCATACGAAATGCGTCCCCGACTTGGACAAGCTGGACCGCCTGACCCGCCCCATGCTGCGTGAAACGATCACGCATTCGGCTGCCCGCCTTGGGGTCGAACGGCTGGACCTGGTGCAGTGCCATTGGTGGGATCGCGCGAGCGGCGACTGGCTGCAGGTTGCGCATTGGTTGCGCGCGTTTCAGGACGAAGAACTGATCAACCTTCTGTCGTCCACCAATTTCGACAACGACCACGTGGTGCCCATGTTCGACGCGGGCATCGGGCATGCCGCACTTCAGACCCAATATTCCCCGCTGGACCACCGGCCGGAGAAAAGGGTGGCGGCGTTGGTAAGGGATCGGGGAATGCATTTTCTGTGCTATGGCACCGTCGCCGGCGGTTTCCTGTCGGACCGATGGCTGGATCAGCCAAGCCCGCAAGGCCAGATGAAAAACCGCTTGCTGGCCAAACACCTGCTGATCATCCAGGATTTCGGAGCCCGGGACCTGTTCCAGCGGCTGCTGCGGACCCTGCGCAATATCGCCGACGGCAGGATTGCGACATCGCCTCCATCGCTTTCGCCGCTGTTCTGGCCCGCCCGCAGGTCGCGGGCGTCATCGTCTGCGCAGGCACCCGCCATCACGTGGATGCCAACTCGCGCATCGGTCAGGTGGGTCTGGATACCGGTGACATGGCGGGGATTGCCGCCGTTCTGGGCCGCGCCGGGCAGCTGGATGGCGATGCCTATGAACTGGAGCGCGACCGCCACGGGCGGCACAGTTCAATCACGAAAGATATCTTCAACAAAGATGAGGCCTGAGCTTCTGATCCTGCCCGCGATCCGCGGCTTTTCCCAACAAGAGCATTTTGGAAGGGAAAAGTTTTTTTGCTGCCGCAGCCCTTTCCGCTTTTGCGGCCAGCGCCGCGCCCCAGGACTGCACGGTCAGGTCGGCATGCTCATGGAACTGACGAGCCCGGGAGGCGTCTATGGCCATGCCAGGACCAAGGCCCTGGGCATGGCATTCCGCGCCATCACCTCGGATGCGCTGCAGGGGCGGGCGGTGGCGCAATATCTGGTCGATCAGGGAATGAATAAACCGGCCATCATGCATGTGAACAATGATTTCGGCGTCAACATGATCCGCGAATTCACCAAGGCTTGTCATGCTGTGGGTGGAGAGATCACCACGGTCACCCCCATATAGTGGAAAGACAGGCGAACCACGCAATCGAAGCGACGACCTCCCTGCACGGCGATCACAAAAGCCTACACCTGGATTACTATCCGGTAGAGGGCGCGACCATTGCGAGGGCCAGGATCTCGTCCGGTGGGCCGCAGAGCTTTCTGAGAAACGATGGGATGAATACGACCGATTTCATCACGGCCGTCGGCGCGCAGTATCTTGAGTGTGGCTATCGCACATTTTTGGGGACGGCCGGGACCGCGTCGACGACATATTTCCATGGCAATTGCGCCGAATTCTTGGACAAGATCGCCCGCGATGCCCGGCGGCCGATCAGTCTTATGATGCGGGTGCCATCGTCGCGCTGGTCATCGCCCAGGCATGCAAGGCTTCGTCCCCGGCGAACCGCGATATCATCCCGCAGGTCACAGGGACCGAAGCTGAACCGATCCATGCCGGTGCCAAGGTGTTCAAGAAGGTGCTGGCGCTGATCGGTGCTCATCAGAAAATCTGCTGCGAAGGGGTGGTTGCGCCGGTGGTCTTCGATCAAAACGGCGACATCACCGGAGCATTCCGTCTTTGGAACATCACATGGGGGTAGCTGGAAACGACCGGCACCATGCCGCCCGATGAGGTCGCCACGATAAAGCAGGCCATCTTGGACTGACGATCGCCCGACCTCGCCTGCCACGCCGTCAGGTGCGTCACAATCCCAGAACCGCCACCCCTGCGACATCACGCAGAAGCCCGCGCGCGGCACAACGGTCAGGCGGCCAGTTGGCTGTAGAGGCCGCGCCTTTCCATCAGCTCGGTGTGACTGCCGGTTTCCGCGATCTGGCCGCGATCCATGACCACGATGCGATCGGCATTGCGGATGGTGCCCATCCGGTGGGCGATGACCAAGGTCGTGCGCCCCACCGACAGCGCGTCCAGCGCCGACTGGATTTCCCGCTCGGTCTGACTGTCCAGGGCGCTTGTCGCCTCGTCCAGGATCAGGATCGGCGGGTTCTTCAGGAAGGCCCGCGCAATGGCCACGCGCTGTTTCTGGCCACCCGACAGCATCACGCCGCGTTCGCCGACGACCGTGTCCAACCCTTGGGGCAGGCCCGCGATCAGGTCGTTCAGCTGGGCGCGGGCGGCGGCTTCGGTGATTTCGGCTTCGGTGGCGTCAAGGCGACCATAGGCGATGTTTTCGCGCAGGGTGCCGCCGAACAGGAACACATCCTGGCTGACCAGCCCGATCTGACGGCGCAAACTGTTCAGGCGCATTTCGCAAAGCGGCAGGCCGTCGACGGTGATGCGCCCCTCGGTCGCCTCGTAGAACCGAGGCAACAGCGCCAGCAAAGTCGTCTTGCCCGCCCCGGACGGGCCGACAAAAGCCACCGTTTCGCCTGCCCGCACCGTCAGGTCGATGCCGTTCAGGATCGCGCGGCCCTTCTCATAGGCAAAACCGACGCCCTCGAAGCGGATCTCGCCCTTCAGGGGTGGGGCATCGGTCGCATCGGGGGCATCCGCGATCTCGGGGTCGGTCGCCAGCAGTTCCTGGAAACGGCGATAGCCCGCGATGCCGCGCGGATAGGTCTCGATCACGGCGGCAATCTTTTCCAGCGGGCGATAGAAGACGCCGACCAGCAGCAGGAAGCCGACGAAGGCGCCCGTCGTCAGCGACCCCGCCAGCACATAGCTGGCGCCGACGACCATCACGATGACCTGTACCAGCCGCAGGCCCATGTATTGCAGGGCAGAAGACGCGGCCATCACGCGATAGGCATCCAGCTTGGCCTGACGATACCGGGCGTTGTCGGCGGCGAAAAGATGGCTTTCATGGGCCTCGTTGCCAAAGGCCTGGACCACGCGGACGCCGCCCAGGGCTTCCTCCAGCCGGACGTTGAAATCGCCCACGCGCGCATAGATGGCCCGCCAGGTCCGCGTCATGCGTCCGCCATAGACCACGACCAGCCCCAGCATCGCGGGCACGATCGTCGCCACGATCAGGGCCATCTGCGGGTGGATCCAGAACATCAGCAGGAAGGCCCCCACGAAGGTCATCAGTGCGATGAAGGCATCCTCGGGGCCGTGATGGGCGACCTCTCCGATCTCCTCCAGGTCGCGGGTGACGCGGGCGACCAGCTTGCCGGTGCGCGCACGGTCGTACCAGCGCCATGACAGCCGCGTCAGGTGGTCGAAGGCCTGGGCGCGCATCGCGGTCTCGATGTTGATGCCCAGCTTGTGACCCCAATAGATCACCACCGTCAGCAAGCCCGCATTCACGGCATAAAGCGCCAGAAGGCCGGCCGCCGCCGCGACGGTCAGCGTCCAGTCGCCCTGCGGCAGCAGCGTGTCGATGAAATAGGTGATGGCCAGCGGAAAGGCCAGTTCCAGCAGGCCTGTCAGCACCGCACAGCCGAAATCCAGCCAGAACAGGCCCATGAAGGGGCGGTAATAGGAAAAGAAGCTGCGCATGGGGGGCTGTCCTTCAAGCTGGTATCGCGACGGGCAGGCCGTCGTCGCGGGTCAGGACCTGCATCGGCAGGCCATAGATCTGCGTCAGCGCAGGCGCGCGCATCAGGTCGGCGGGGCTGCCCTGAAGGGCCAGCCGCCCGCCCCTGAGCGCGACGACATGGTCGCAGAACCGGGCGGCCATGTTCACCTCGTGCAGGACGATCACGGCGCTGCGGCCTTGGTCGTGGCACATGCGGCGGACCAGCGACAGGACCTCGACCTGGTGGGCGATGTCCAGCGCGCTGATCGGTTCGTCCAGCAGCAGCGTCCCCGCCGCCTGCGCGACCAGCATGGCCAGCCAGCCGCGCTGACGTTCGCCGCCCGACAGCGTGTCGACCAGCCGGTCGGCCAGCGCGGCAACCCCGCATTCACGCAGCGCTGCAGCGATGGCATCGTGATCGGCCGGACCCGGACGGCCAAGCGCGCCATGCCAGGGATAGCGCCCCAATGCCACCAGCTCGGCCAGGGTCATGCCCTCGGCCGGCGGGGTGGTCTGGGGCAGGACCGCCAGGCGGCGCGCCAGATCGCGACCGCGCAGATCCGACAGCGGACGCCCGTCGAAGAGGACGGTCCCCTCGATCCGCGCAGGCATCTGGCGTGCCAGCACCTTCAGAAGGGTGGATTTGCCCGAACCGTTATGCCCGATCAGACCGATCACGCGACCCGCCGGCAGGTCCAGCGTCAGATTGTCCAGCAGGGTCCGCCCCGGCACGCGGACGGTCAGGTCGTGGATCTGGAACAGGGTCATGGGGATCTCCGGGTCATCAGCCAGATCAGCCAAGGCGCACCGATCAGAGAGGCGAAAAGGCCAAGTGGCAATTCATAGGGAAACCCCGCCATGCGTGCGCCGAAATCGGCGGCCAGCATCAGCCCTGCGCCGATCAGCGCCGCGCCGGTCAAC
Source organism: Paracoccus sediminilitoris (assembly GCF_003259195.1). GTDB lineage: Bacteria > Pseudomonadota > Alphaproteobacteria > Rhodobacterales > Rhodobacteraceae > Paracoccus > Paracoccus sediminilitoris. The sequence goes on along the minus strand of NZ_QJPK01000018.1, from coordinate 12,814 downwards.
TGGTCCGCGGGGCGTGCCAGGCCCATGCGGCGGGCAAGATGCGGCGCCATCAGCCCGACAAAGGACAGCGGCCCCGTGACCAGCGTCGCGGCCCCCGTGGCCAGACCCGCAAGCAAGATCAGCACCACGCGCGCGCGGCGCGGGTCCAACCCCAGCCCGCCCGCAATGGCGGGTCCCAAAGGCAGCAGGGCCAGCCAGCGCGACAGCGCCAGTCCCGCCATCCAGACCACCAGCGCCAGGCCCGCCAGGATCAGCGCGACGGGCAGGGTGACCGCGCCGGTCGACCCGCTGAGCCAGGCCAGGATCGCCCAGGCCCGCGCATCGCCGACCGCTATCATCGCCGACAGCACTGCCGACGCCAGCGCTGAAACGGCGATCCCCACCAGCAGAACTCGTTCGGGCGGCATGTCGCGGCGGGCGGTAAAGGCCATGACCACCGCCAGCGCCAGCGCACCCCCGGCGGCGGTTCCCGCGCCTAGGATCAGCGCCCCCGGTGCGGCCAGTGCAAAGACCGTCCCCGCATAGCCAAGCGCCGCGCCTCCCGAGACGCCCAGCACCTCGGGGGAGGCCAGCGGGTTGGCCGTCAGGCGCTGCAGCATCGTGCCCGCCAGCGCCAGCGCCGCCCCGGCGCCGGCCGCCGCCACCAGCCGCGGCAGGCGCAGAGGCAGAAAGGCCGCCAGGCTTTCGCGATCCAGGATCGCCCATCCCCCGGGCACCCGGCCGATCCACAGCAGCAGTCCCGCCGCGACGACCAGCGCCACCGCCAATCCGGCCAGCCAGGGACCGGGACGCGCCAGGCGGGGCGCGGGCCCGTCGCCTGCCTCGGTTCCGGGTGGCGTCGATCCACGCAGGCGCGGCAGCAGCCAGATCAACAGCGGGCCGCCCACCAGCCCGGTCAGCGCCCCGGTCAGGAAGGTCTGGCCCCCTGTGCCGGCCCAGGCCAGAACCAGCCCGTCAGAAAGCGACAGGATCAGCGCGCCCAGAACCGGCGACAGGGCCAGAAGCGGCCCGATCCCGCGTGCGCCCATGGCCCGCGCCAGGGCAGGGGCCGCCAGGCCCACAAAGGCGATCAGCCCCAGTTCCGCCGAGACGCCTGCCGCGATCACCACCGCCAGTCCGACCGCGGTCAGCCGGACCAACGTGACATTCAGCCCCAGCCCCGCCGCGCCGTCGGCCCCGATGGACAAGACCCGCAGGGGCCGCGCCAGCAGGGCCGCCCCCATCGCGCCAAGGCCCAACAGCAGGGCAAGATGGCGAACGCCGGTCCAGTCCTGCTGGACCAGCGCACCGCCGTTCCAGATGACCAGCGACAGCAGGTATTGCCCCTGCGCCAAGGTCACCGCCGTCGCGATGGCCGATGCCGTCAGCCCGACCAGCATCCCCGCGATCACCATCGCCACGGGGGCAAAGCCGCGCCGCGCCCCGATGCCCAGCACCAGCGCCGCCGCCGCCAGGCCCCCCGCCATCGCGACGGGCCACTGACCTTTGACCAGAAGGCCGGGGGCAAAGACCGTCGCCAGAACCAGCGCCAGCTGGGCACCTGCGCTGATGCCAAGCGTCGTCGGATCGGCCACCGGATTGCGCAGCACCACCTGCAGGATCGCCCCTGACAGGCCCAGGGCCGCACCTGCCAGCAGGGCCACGACGCCCCGTGGCATCAGGCCCCAGCCCATGCGGATCTGATCAAGGCTTTGACCCTGCGGGACGAAGGGCCAGGTGGGCCAGGGCAGGTCGCGCGCGGCCCAAAGCCACAGCGCCGCCGCGGCCAGACCCCACAGGCTCAGCATCATGCGCAGGCCCAAGGTCATGCCGCCTCCGCCAGGGTTTTGGCCAGGGCATCCGCCAACCGCAGCGCCGAGGGCATGCCACCGAAAGCATTGATGCGGGGCAGGCGGTGGACGCGGCCCGCCGCGACTTGGGGAAGCGCGCGCCACAGGACGCTGCGCGCCAGCCCGCGTCGGGCTTCGGGTGGGACGGGGCCGATGATGACCAATGTCGCCTGTGGCATGTCGGCCAACCGCTCAAGCGGGACCGGGGCCAGAAAGCTGAAGGCCGTGGCCGAGGTCCAGGCATTCGTCAGCCCGATCCGCGCCAGCGTGCTGCCAAAGAGGCTGTCGAAGCCGAAGGCACGCAGATGGCGGGCGTCGCCGATCTCGACCAGGGCCACGGGACGGTCCGCATGGAAGGCCAGGCGGTCCCGGGCGCGGTCCAGCGCCGCGTCGGCACGGGCAGCGGCGCGGTCACCTGCGGCAGGATCCTGCAACGCCGCGGCCAAGGCGTGCAGCGCAGCGGCGGCCTTGGCAAAGGGCGCCTCGTTCGGCAGGAAGAAGGGCAGCGACAGGACCGGCGCGACTTCGGCCAAGCGTGGTTCGAACCGGGTGTAATAGGGAGAGCTGAGGATCAGCGAAGGCCGCACCAGCTGCAGCAGTTCGAAATTCGGGGCCCCGCGCAGGCCCAGATCGGTAACCGCGTCGGGGATCACGGGCTGGCCGATATCGGCGCGATATCGGATCAGTTCGGTCGCGGCGACGGGCATGCGACCCAGGGCAATGGCGGTTTCCATCATGGCCCAGTCAATGGCCGCCAGGCGGGGCTGGGCGGCGTGGGCACGCAGGGGCAAACCCGCCGCCAGCAGGACGCCGGCGGCGGTCAGGAAGGCGCGGCGGTCGGGCCGGGGCGATATGGCCCCGGACCCTACCACGTGTAGGCGACCTTGGCGCTGACGCTGCGCCCCTCGCCGTAGTAGCAGCCAAAGGCACCGCAATTGGCCAGATAGACCTCGTCGGTCAGGTTGTTCAGGTTGACGCTGGCCTCGACATTGCCGCGGGTATAGGTCGCGGCCAGATCGACCAGCGTCACGCTGTCCAGATCGAACAGGTTGTCGGCATCGCCCTTGCGTTCGCCGATATGGCGGATGCCGCCGCCGGCGCGCAGGCCGTTGCCGAATTCCCGGTCCAGCCAGATGCTGGCCAGATGGCGCGGAGCGTTGGGCATTTCCAGCCCGTCATCAGTGCCACCCTTCTGTTCGGTTTCGTTGAAGGCATAGCTGGCGCGCAGGTCCCAGTTCAGGCCGATCGCCGCCGTTGCCTCCAGCTCCAGCCCCTTGGAGCGCACTTCGCCGATCTGGCGCCGCTGGCCCTGACCCAGGTTGCGCACCAGATTTTCCTGCGTCAGGTCATAGACGGCGGCGCTGAACAGCCCGTCGAAGCTGGTGGGCTGATACTTGACCCCGACTTCCCATTGCTTGCCCTCGGTGGGCTTGAGCGTCTGGCCTGTGGTGTCGTCGATGCCGATGCTGGGATCGAACGATGTCGAATAGCTGACATAGGGCATCGCACCATTGGCCATCAGATAGCCCAAGCCCGCACGTCCGGTCGTGGCGCTGTCGGACTGGTCGATGGTGCTTTCGCCGGCAAAGTTTGTGAATTTTGTTCCGGTCTGTTCGGACCAATCGTGGCGCAGTGCCAAGCTGCCGCGCCAGTTGCCGATCGCGATCTCGTTCTGGGCATAAAGGCCGACCTGCTTCTGGCTCATGTCGGACACGCTGGTATACTAGGCCGTTGTCGTGGGCAGCCCGCCATAGACCGGGTCGGAAGCGTCGATGGGCTGGCCAAAGAAGAACTCTGTCGTCGTGTCGGCATCGTATTGGCGGATGTCCAAGCCCAGCAGCAGGTCGTGCGTCACAGCCCCTGTCGTGATACTGTTCGACAGGCGGGTGTCCAGGTTCAGGCCGGTGGTGGATTCGTTCTGGAAATTCGCACCGCGCGTGATTGACAGGCTGTCATCGGACAAGCCGCTGACATAATGGCCGGTATAGGTCCAGTCGAACCGCTCGACCCGGAAGCCTTGGGACAGGGTCCAGCCATTGTCCAGCTGGTGGCTGATCTCGACGCCCAGATTGGCCATGTCACGGTCGCTGTCGTCAAAGCCGGGCTCTCCGAAATAGGCGTCGCGCAGGGTCTTGCCATCGCCCGTCTGCGTCAGCGCGAAGGGCACGCCGGGGGGCGAGACGGGCGCGTCCTTGGTATAGGACGCGATCACGTCCACCGTCGTCGCGTCGTCGGGCGTATAGCGCAGCGCCGCACCCAGATAACCACGTTGGTTGGTCAATTCGCTGATCTGGGTCTGGCTGTCGCGCAGGATGCCGGTCAGGCGCCAGGACAGGTTGGGACTGGCCACGCGGTTCACGTCGACGAAGGTCTGGGCGCTGTCATTGCTGTCATAGCCAAGGCCGATTTCCGAGAATTCGCTGTTTTGGGCGCGTTTTTGCACCTGGTTGATGATGCCGGCCGGCGATCCCGCCCCATAAAGCGACGAGTTGGGGCCTTTCAGCACCTCGACCTGCTGCAGGCCATAGACCTCGAAGGCGGGGGCGCCGAAATCGCGCAGTTGGCGAAGGCCGTTCACGTATTGCGATCCGCGCGCCTCGAAGCCGCGCACCGTGGGGCTGTCGAACCGCGGATCGCTGCCGAAGGGCTGACCCATCACACCGGCGGTATAGTTCAGCGCCTGGCCCAGTGTCTCGGCACCCTGATCCTCGATCTGCTGGCTGGTCACGACCGAGATCGACTGTTGGGTTTCGGCCACGGGGGTGTTCGACTTGGTCGCCACCTGCGCAAAGCCGCCCACATAGCCGTCGGCCTGAACGCTGGCATCCGAGGTCGCGGTCAGCACGATCGGTTCCAGAAGGACGGGATCCTGGGCGTTCTGGGCCAGGGCAGGGGCGTTGGAGAGCGCCAGAAGGCTGGCACCGGCAAGACGAAGCGGGCGGAAGGAATGGGTCATGGCAACCTGCGCATTATCGGATTGCCGCATAACTGACTAGTTCTGTCAGGTTAGTCAATCTCTCTTGGCCTTGTGAAGCCGTATAATCTTGACATTTTTACTTGGCAACCGGTTCGGGGCCGATGCCGTCTCTTGTTCGGGCGCCGAACTTGCCTGATCCCCGTTCGACCTGAACGGGGATCAGCGTAACGGCAGGGCACCACTCAGGGGCGATCCTGCACCGCTTTGTTTTCGGCCCGGATCTGGGACAGGGTGGCGCCGGCCGACAGGGCCTCGGGGTCGAGGCGCAGTTCGATGACCGCCAACCTGCCCGAGGCGCGGGCCCGGTCGAAGGCGGCCGGAAAGTCGGCGGTGTATTCCACCGTCTCGCCCCATCCACCATAGGCGCGCGCCAACGCGGCAAAGTCGGGATTGGCCAGCGCCGTGCCCGACACCCGCCCCGGATAGCGGCGTTCCTGATGCATGCGGATCGTGCCGTACTGGCCGTTATTGGCGACGATCACGATGGGGGCGGCGCCATGCTGCAGGGCCGTCGACATCTCGTTCAGGGTCATCTGGAAACAGCCGTCACCCGCAAGGCAGACGACCGTGCGATCTGGATGCGCGATGGCCGCCGAAACTGCGGCCGGAAAGCCGTATCCCATGCTGCCCGAAGTGGGCGCCAGCTGCGTGAAAGGCCCCTTGTAGACGAAATACCGGTGCAGGAAGGCCGCATAATTGCCGGCTCCGTTTGTCACGATGGCGTCGTCGGGCAGGGTGTCGGACAGCCACCGGACCACCTGTTCCATCCGCACGCGGCCGGGGGTGTCGCGTGGTGCGATCCAGGCTTCGTAATCCGCGCGGGCCGCCGCGGTCCAGTCACCCCACGGCGCGGCGCCAGGGGCGGTTTCGGCCAACGCCGCCAGCATCTGGCCCGCAGGGGCGACGATGCCGATGTCGGGACGATAGACGCGGCCCAGCTCGGACGCGTCGGGATAGACATGGACGATGCGGGGGGCGGGGGCGGCGGGGTCCAGCAGCTCGTACCCGCGGGTCATACTGTCGCCCAGCCTGCCGCCGATCATCACGAGGCAATCCGTCTGACCAAGACGCTCGCCCAGCTTGGGGTTCATACCGATCCCCAGATCGCCGACATAATGGGGATGGCGATTGTCCAGATGGCATTGCCGCCGGAAGGGCACGGCCACCGGCAGGTTCCAGTTTTCGGCAAAGCGTGCCAGGTCGTCGCTGGCCTGCCGGTCCCACAGGGTGCCCCCCACCATCAGCAGCGGCCGTTTCACGCCCGACAAGGCATCGGTTACCGCAGCGACCTGCGCCGGGCTTACGGATGCGGCGGGCGTGGACATCGCGGGGATGTCGGGCACCTCGGCGCGGGCGGACAGCATGTCTTCGGGCAGGGCAAGAACCACCGGGCCGGGCCTGCCCGACATGGCGACATGAAACGCGCGCGAGACATATTCCGGCAGGCGTTCGATCCGGTCGATTTCGGCCACCCATTTGGCAAGAGGGCCGAACATGGCGCGGTAATCGACCTCTTGGAACGCCTCGCGGTCACGATGGCCCCGGTCGATCTGGCCTACGAACAGGATCATGGGCGTCGAATCCTGTCGCGCCACATGCACGCCCGCCGAGGCATTCGTCGCACCCGGTCCCCGGGTCACGAAACAGATGCCGGGACGTCCCGTCAGCTTGCCATGGGCTTCGGCCATCATGGCGGCCCCGCCCTCGTGGCGACAGACGATATTGTCGATCGCGGCGCCGTGCATGGCGTCCAACGCCGCCAGGAAGCTTTCGCCGGGGACGGAAAAGACGCGCTGGACGCCCTGCAATGTCAGCTGGTCGATCAGGATCTGTCCGCCATGTCGCATCATGTCTGTTCCTTTCGGGATGAGTCCGGTTGTCCCGCCGCAATCTGCGCCGTGGTGTCGCTGGCGACGATCATACAGACGAAGGCCGCCGTCAAATGCAGGCCCAGCCGCTCGTTTGCGGACCGCCCGTTTGCCCAAGGACAATAGGGATATCACCAACGAATAAATCGGTTGTGTTTTCGCCGGGAGCTTAGGATTTGACGCCTGCCGTTTTGAAAAGGTTCGCGGCAGTCATCAGGCCCGCCTCGATATCATGTTCCACCCCGATAGAATATCGAATCAATTGGCGGTTGATATTGAATTTACATATATAAAATATTGGTGCGCGGGTGTGGTTTCCTTGACCAGTTCCATGAATATTTGCACTGCACATTAAGTAGATTGAATAGTTTTGCCTGATGATATTTGGAGTATTAAAATAATAAATATCTATGAAAAACAAACATTTACAAATTTGTACTTACGAAAAATTAATAAATTAACTTGTCTTAAGATGAGCTCCCTTCATAATCCAATCACACGCCAGATTCGTCGATGTTTAACGTCTGAAATCGTGCCCATTCACCATGGGAAGTCCACGACGCGAGCCAGCATGCCGGGACGCTTTGCATCACGATGTCACAAGTACAGATGTAAAGGTCACAGACATGCCATTTTATACCGCCCTTCCCGACGGATTTGTCACCCTTGATCTCAATGGCGATGTCGTCATTGACGCCGGCAACACTTATGCGCTGAACCAGTTCAGCAACAGTGATGCATTCGACGAGTACGACGTCCCCGGCGACCAGGGTACGGTCACCGTCAATACTGGCGAGCCGATCAGCCTGCTGGATACGGACTCTACGGATGCCGCTGATGATCCTACCCAGAATTCGTTGGACGGGACCTATCTGGGTGACGCCCAGTTCACCACTGCCGGGTTCACCGTTGCGGGTGGCATCAACGTCCAGCTGAACCCGATCAACGGATCGCTGTTTCAGGCCGATGATGGAACGTTTTACATCGTCACCGATGACCCGATCCGGGAAGATGGCGCAGCATCGCCGCGCTTGGGCCTGACAGTGACGATCCCGGGTGTCTTTCCGCTGCCCGACACGGTTCTGAACATTGAACTGGGGGCTCTGAGCGGCAATCCCCTTACCGCTGCCGTTGCAGCGACCGTGCAGACCACGCTGGACACGGTGGTCGTGGGCGTTGACGCGGACGGGACCGGGTCCATCGTCGTCGACGATTTTCTGCCTTGCTTTACCAAAGGGACCGTCATCGAAACCACTAGGGGTGCGGTGCGTGTCGAAGATCTGAAGATCGGCGATCTGGTGCTGACAATTGATCACGGCCCGCGCCCGGTCCGCTGGTTGGGATCGCGCCACTTGTCGGCGCGTGGTTTGGACATTCTCCCTAACCTGCGCCCCATCCGCATTGCCGCCGGCGCCTTGGGGCAGGGCAGGCCGGAACGCGATCTGCTGGTTTCGCCGCAGCATCGCATCCTGGTTCGGTCCAAGATCGCGATCAACATGTTCGGAGCCGCCGAAGTCCTGGTGGCGGCCAAGCAGCTGTTGCAGCTCGACGGGGTCGATTATGCGCGGGACGTGCAAGAGGTGGATTATTTCCACATCATGTTCGACGCCCATGAGGTGATCATGTCGAACGGAGCGGAAACCGAGAGTTTCTATACCGGGGACGAGGCGCTCAAATCGCTGAATTCGGCGGCCCGGCGCGAGATCTTTGCGCTTTTCCCCGATCTTCGGGACCGCGATCCCGGCATGCGTCCCATCGGCGCCAAACGCCTGCTGTCGGGCCGTGAAGGGCGCAGGCTGGTGCAGAGACATATCGGCAAGGGGCGCGAATTGCTGGAACTTGACGGCTGATCGGTCCGGACGTTCTGCAAGACTGGTCATGATGGGGGTGGACCGGAAGGCACGGTGATGGGCAGCCCCCTTGTCCGAGGGTCACGAAGCCCGAAACCGTGATGAAAGATCTGGCCCGGCATCCCTTGGGATCGCCGGGCATCGCTTTGCCGGCGATGCGCACGGTTCCTTGGCGGATCCGCGCTTTTTTCGTTCCGCGCCCTGTCATACATCGCCAGGTTTTTGTCAGCACGCAGCATCCTGATGATCGGAGCGTTCCTGTTTGCATGGATGGGCCGCGGCCATCCTTCGGGTTGCAGAAAGCTGGAATAACGGGGCATTCGGGCGATCTTCCGGCATCCCGAGGCGATCGTCACAAAGATTACATAAAAAAGGGGTATGGCCGTTACAAATTGTTTGTATCCGGTCCCTGCATAGATCAACTCCACAGGAGACGACCCATGAAGACCCTCGGCTTTTCCGCCACCGCCCTGTCCGTGATTGCCCTCTCGGCCGGCGGTGCGTTCGCTCAGTCGCGCGATCAAATCCGCATCGTCGGATCCTCGACCGTGTTCCCCTATACCCAGGCCGTGGCCGAGGAGTTCGCGAACCAGACAGGCGCGCCGGCCCCCATCGTCGAATCAACCGGTACCGGCGGCGGCATGCAGATCTTCTGTTCGGGTGTGGGTGAAGGTACCCCCGACTTGACCGGCGCATCGCGCGCCATGACGAAATCCGAATACGACCTCTGCGTCGAGAACGGTGTCACCGACATCACCGAAGCGATGATCGGCTACGATGGCCTGGTCATGGCCGTGTCGCGCAGCAGCGAAGCCGATTGGGGTCTGACGCTGGAGCAGGTTTACCTGGGCCTGGCAGCCGAGATCCCGCAGGACGGCGCGCTGGTCGCCAACCCCTATACCAACTGGTCGCAGATCGACGAATCGCTGCCCGACGTCGCCATCACCGTGATGGGCCCGCCCCCGACCTCGGGCACGCGCGACGCCTTTGTCGAACTGGCCATGCATGCCGGTTGCGAGGAGCATGCCCCCGCGATGGAACTGTCCGAAGCTTCAGGCAACGAGGACTGGGTCGAAGAAAACTGCTCGCGCATGCGCACCGACGGCCCCTTCATCGAAGCCGGTGAAAACGACAACCTGATCGTTCAGCGCCTGAACACCGATCCGAACGCCCTGGGCATCTTCGGCTATTCCTTCCTGTACGAGAATGCCGACACGCTGGTTGACGTTCCGCTGGACGGCGTCAAGGCCGAGATCGAAACCATCGCATCGGGCGAATACCCGCTGTCGCGTCCGCTGTTTTTCTACGTCAAGGACGCGCATCGCGGCGTGATCCCGAATCTGCAGGAATTCGTGGCCGAATACATGTCTGAGAACGCCTTGGGCGACAATGGCTATCTGGGCGAGCGTGGCCTGGTGTCGCTGCCCGAGGACGAGCGTGCCGAGCTGGTCGAGCGCGTGACGTCCGGCGAAGGCGATTTTGCTGTCACCGAGTGATCTGACCCCGATCAACCCGCCCCGGTTCGTCCGGGGCGGGCCTTTTCCGATCAAGAGGATGCCATGACAGGCTTGGCCTTTGCATTGTTGCTGACCGCATCGCTGGCGGGATACATGATGAACCGCAGGGCGGCCCTTGCGCTGCGCGAGGGTGGGGCGCGCCTGCATTCGCTTGGCATGTTCCATGGCCTCTATGCCCTGCTGGTGGTGCTGGTTCCGGCCTTCGTCGTGACCATCCTTTGGATCATGCTGGAAGGCAGCGTCATCAACGCGCTGACCCTGTCGGGTCTGCCGGACGGCGTGCTGGCCGATGCCGCCAATCCCCAGCTGGTCCTGACCGAGATCCAGTCGATTTCGGGCGGCCGCGTCTTCGGCACCCCCGAACCCTATATGCTTGATGCTGCCGACCGCATGAACGGGCTGCGCACCCTGTCCGGCTGGCTGCTGGTTGCGACGGTCGCGCTGCTGTCGGCGGGACTGCTGTTTATGTCGCGGCGCCAGGTCTCTGCCGATTTCCGTGCCCGCCAGGTGGCCGAGCGCATCGTGATGGGCCTGATGATCACCTGTTCGCTGATCGCGATCTTCGTCACGATCGGGATCGTGCTGTCGCTGGTTTTTGAATCGATCCGCTTCTTCCAGATGGTCCCGATCACCGATTTCCTGTTCGGTACTCGGTGGGAACCGCAGATCCCGATCCGCGCCGACCAGATCGCGGCCGAGGGGGCCTTCGGCGTCCTGCCAGTCTTCCTGGGCACGCTGGTCATCACGGTCGTCGCCATTTCTATCTCGGTTCCGGTGGGGCTTTTGTCGGCCATCTATCTGAACGAATTCGCCAGCCGCAGTTTCCGCGCCGTGGCCAAGCCCGTGCTGGAACTGCTGGCGGGCATCCCGACCGTCGTCTATGGCTTCTTTGCGATCCTGACCGTGGCCCCGGCGCTGCGGTCCTGGGGAGCCGCGCTTGGCATTCCGGTCGCGCCCAACACGGCGCTTGCCGCGGGGGGCGTGATGGCCATCATGCTGATCCCGTTCATCTCGTCCTTTGCCGATGACGCGCTGTCGGCGGTGCCGCGCAGCCTGCGCGACGGAGCCATCGCCCTGGGTGCGACGCGGTCGGAAACGGTGCTGAACGTGCTGTTTCCCGCCGCCATACCCGGCATCATGGGGGGCGTGCTGCTGGCCGTCAGCCGCGCCATTGGCGAAACGATGATCGTGGTGATGGCGGCGGGCCTGATCGCCTCCATGAACATCAACCCCCTGGACAGCGTGACGACCATCACCGTCCAGATCGTGACGCTGCTGATCGGCGACACGGCCTTCGACAGCCCCAAGACGCTGGCGGCCTTTGCCCTGGGTCTGCTGCTGTTCATCGTCACCCTGTTCATCAACATCCTCGCGCTGCGCATCGTGCGCAAGTATCGCGAACAATACGATTGAGGCGCCAGATGACCGATTTTCCGAATGAAGGCGGTTCGCAATGGACTTCGGACGCGTTCAAGAGCCGTCTTGCACGGCGGCACCGCAAGGAAGCGGGGTTGAAAGCCCTGGGCCTTGGCGCCTTGTTGCTGGCGTTCCTGATGCTGGGCATCTTGCTGTGGACCCTGATTTCGGGTGGCGCCCAGGCCTTTCGGCAGACGCATGTGACCCTGGACGTGCCGATTTCCACCGAGCTGGTCGATACCGCCGATCCGTCCGCGGGCAATTACCGTCGGGTGATCGCCGAGGCCATGCAGGCGACCTTCCCTGACGCCCCCGAGGATCGCATGCGCGCGCTTTCTGGGATCGTGTCGAATGCGGCGCAGTTCGTTCTACGCGACCGCGTCGTCGCCGACCCCGAGCTGATCGGCCAGACCGTCCAAATCCGGGTGCCGGCATCGGACACCTATGACCAGCTGAACAAGGGCAATGTCGACGAGGCCAGCGACGAATCGACCCGTCGTCTGAACGATGAGGACATCCGTGCCTTTCGACAGTTGGAGGCCGATGGCCGGATCAGCCTGCCGTTCAACTGGGCGCTGTTCACCAATGCCGACAGCCGCTTTCCGGAACTGGCGGGGCTGAAGGGTGCGATCATCGGGTCCTTCTATGCGCTGCTGGTCTGCTTCCTGATCTCGTTCCCGCTTGGCATCGGGGCGGCGATCTACCTTGAGGAATTCGCGCCCCGGAACCGGATCAGCGACATCATCGAGGTCAACATCAACAATCTGGCGGCGGTGCCTTCGGTCGTCTTCGGCCTGCTGGGCCTGGCGGTGTTCCTGAACTGGTTCGGAATGCAGCGCTCGGCGCCCTTCGTGGGCGGGCTGGTACTGGCGCTGATGACGCTGCCAACGATCATCATCGCCACGCGGGCCGCGCTGAAGGCGGTGCCGCCCTCGATCCGCGAGGCGGCGTTGGGGATCGGCGCGTCCAAGCAGCAGGTGGTCTTCGGCCATGTTCTGCCGCTGGCGATGCCCGGCATCCTGACCGGGACGATCATCGGCCTGGCTCAGGCCCTGGGCGAGACTGCACCGCTGCTGCTGATCGGGATGAACGCCTTTGTCACCGCGGCGCCTTCGACGCCTTTTGATGCGGCGACGGCTCTGCCGACGCAGATCTTCATCTGGGCCGACAGCCCCGAACGGGGCTTTGTGGCGCGGACATCGGCGGCTATCCTGGTGCTGCTGGGCTTTCTGGTGCTGATGAATGCCATCGCCATCTTTTTGCGAAACAGGTTCGAGCGCCGCTGGTAACCCGGCCGCCAGGAGACATAACCATGTATGACACGACCCGAACGGAGAGCGCCGTGAGCCAGAAGGAG
>NZ_QJPK01000017.1 GCF_003259195.1 Paracoccus sediminilitoris | reverse complement strand
CCCCGACTACCAATCTCAAAACGGCAGACTCTCGTTATGAACGAGGGACGATCGGGGGGCAGGTCAGCCGCAAAGCAGGATAGCATGCGATGGCAATGATGCCATGCGACATCTGCAGATCATCAATGCTTGGGTGGCCATGGCATATTGAAGGCAGAGCCCAAATACGCCATCGGCGCATTGCTTTGCCCCCCTGCGAGGGCTGAATTGCATCGAGCCTTGGGATCATGGCGTTCGAACCCGGGCCGGCTTTTTATCTGGGCAACAACGCCGACAGAATATCGTGCAGATGGGGCGTTCCGGAGGCGTGCCAGCCAAGGCGTTGCAAATGCCCGGTTTCCATCACGCTCACCTTGCCGGGGTCCGCGCGGAGGGGGAGAGGATGGCTGATCCCGCCAAGCCGAGCGAATTGCGCCAGCATGTCGCGTCGGTCCAGCACCACGCCCGAAATGTTGAAGACCATGGGCGCCAGTGCCTCCGGCGGGGCGAGGGCGATGATGCTGACGGCCTCGGCAAGGTCATGGGAATGGACTTCGGTCGCGACGCGAGGGGTGATGGATCGGCCCTGCGCGTAATCCTGCAAAAGCTGCGCCCATTTATGTGCAAGGCCCGGAACCGGCAGGCCGCAGACACCGGTCGCGCGCAGGCTTGCCACTGCCAGGTCAGCCGAAGCCATCCGGGCCAGCGCGATCTCTGCGCGAAGCTTGACCTCGCCATAGAGGGTGTCCGGGCGGGGGGGCAGATCCTCGTGCAGAATTGTTCCGGGCGGATAGTCGCCATAGACCGCGCGCGACGACAGGAACAGGATGCGTGGGACACCGGCATCGCGGGCTGCGGCAAACAGGCGGATCGTGCCATCCAGGTTGCGACGCAGGAATGCCTCCGGCGCATCGCCCTCTCCGCCGCGATAGTGGCCGGGAACATGGGAGAGGGCGGCGTGAACCAGGACATCCTGGCCGCGCAGGTCCGGTGCGCCCCGGTCCAGATCGAAGGGCATGAAATCGGCCTTGTCGTGCCGGGAGGGGCGGCGCCCTAGCGTCAGGACATCGTGGCCCGACAGGATCAGGTGGTCGACAATATGGTGGCCGACAAAGCCGGTCGCTCCGGTGACGGCGAATTTCATCGCGGCGATGGCAAGTCTTGGACCGAGGGAACCGGACCGTCGCCCGCAAAGGCAGACCATAGATCGATCAGTGGCTTCAGCGCCTCTGCCTGAGGATGCGGCGTCATCCACGGTTTTTCGTATTGAAAGTGCAGGACTCGGATCGACGACCAGTTCCAGAGGTCCGGCAGGTTCAGCCAGGCATATTGCAGCATGTTGTCAAAGACCGGCAGCCCATGCCAATCGGGAAAGAAGCTTTCAAGGAAGGTCTGGTCGGTGCGACGCCAGAAAGCGCCCGGCGCATCAAGACGGACAAGCATCCGATCGAAGGTCGCCCGGTTGGGCCTGGCCGTGAAGACCCCCGAATTCAAACGGTGAAAATCGGCCAGCGATTCATACACATTGGGCGCCGCCGAGAATTCGGGATAGTCGAACAGGCGGTCTATGTTCTGCAGGACCAGCGTGTCCGCGTCCAGGAACACGATCCGCCCATAGTCCAATTGCCACAGGCGAAGCTTGGCGAAATTGTCCAGCGGCGTGTGGAACGGGGGTTTCTGCCCCTTGGTGAAGGGCGCCCGGTCGTGAAGCGCGGATTTCGCATGGGCATGGTTGAAAGCGTCCGAGGTCGGCAGCAGTTCGACCGGGACAAGACGCACGTCGAATGCCGCAAGCGGTGCCAGCGCGCTGGCGGGCACGCCTGCGGTGTGCATCACGACAATATCCGCCCTCGTCCCACTGAGGCGGAGCGAGCGCACAAGCGCGCGCGCGCCCAGGGCGAAATCCGCGTTCGTCACCAGGGTGACAAAGGCCGCGTCCCCCTGCGCCCGGCCGGACGGTCCCGTCACGAGACCGACTTCAGCTTGCGCCCTTCGGGATCACGTTCGACCTTCGCAGCCAGATCCCGCGTCCAGGCGGACACGGCCGGCACGCGGCTGCGATCGATCCGGTGAGAGAACTTGCGCGCGACCTCCACGACCTCGCCCAGCAGACCTTCGGCCAGCGTCGTGGGCGTCAGCCCCAAGGCAAGGAACTTGCGGTTGTCGACGACAAGGTCGTTCTCGGCGGCCTCGGCGCGGGGGTTCGGCAGATGGGTCACGCGGGCGCCCGTGACCTTGGCGACCAGCCCGGCCAGATCGCGGACGCGATGCGTTTCGGTCATCTGGTTGAAGATCTCCACCCGCTGGCCCGCCTGGGGCGGTGCCGCAAGCGCCAGCTCGATACAGCGCACGCTGTCCTGGATGTGGATGAAGGCGCGGGTCTGTCCGCCGGTACCGTGGACGGTCAGCGGATAGTCGATGGCCGCCTGGATCAGGAAGCGGTTCAGCACCGTGCCGTAATCGCCGTCATAATCGAACCGGTTGATCAGCTGCGGATGACGGCGGGTTTGGTCGGTATGGGTGCCCCAGACGATGCCCTGGTGCAGATCGGTGATCCGAAGCCCGTCGTTCTGGGCATAGAACTGGAACAGGATCTGATCGAGGCTCTTGGTCATGTGATAGACCGAACCGGGCCGCGTCGGATAGAGGATCTGCTGCGGCACCTTCGCACCGTCCGGCCGCGTGATGTCCACGTCCAGATAACCTTCGGGGATCGTTGCCCCGACGCTTGAATAGCCATAGACACCCATCGTGCCCAAGTGGACGACATGGGCGTCGATGCCGCTTTCCACCAGCGCCGCCAGCAGGTTATGCGTGGCGTTGACGTTGTTGTTGACGGTATAGACCTTGTGCCGGTCGGATTTCATCGAATAGGGCGCTGCGCGCTGTTCGGCGAAATGGATGATGGCATCGGGGCGGTGTTCGATCAACCAGGCCTTCACGCGCTCGTATTCTCCGGCAAGGTCCAGCAGGTGAAAATGCAGGCGGCGGCCGGTCAGGTCATGCCAGATGCGGCAGCGTTCCTGGATGGAATCCATCGGGGTCAGCGACTGCACGCCCAGTTCCGTGTCGATCCAGCGTCGTGACAGGTTGTCGATGATGTGCACTTCATGTCCGAGGTTGGACAGGTGCAGCGTCGTGGGCCAGCCGACAAAGCCGTCCCCGCCAAGAATCGCAATCTTCATAGGGCGGTTCTCCTTCATATGCGGGCCAACGGGTTCAGCTTGGCGGACAGCCAAGACCCTGATGCCTGGTGGCGCTGTTACCGGGAATTGATATCCGCTTTCGTCCCACGGGTGAAGTCTCTGCGAATGCATGCACGCCACGGCGATCTGAATAGCCGGTGTGCAAGACAGATCGGTGACAGGGCTTGGGCGGTCGACAGCAAGGTCCGGGATTTCACCAGCGGTGCGTTGGGCATGGCGGCGGAATGGTCCTGCATCGGGCTGATGTGAAGGGCATGAAAACTGCGGGGTCGGCTCGGTGTCAGGGAACTGGGGCCGAAGGTTCGTGCTTTAGGATGGATGAAAGATCATGTGCACAAGGCTCGGTTCGATCGGCTTGATCGGCTTTCCAAACGTCTGGATTCGGTGTTCCGGATACCCGGCACCCGTTTTCGGGTCGGCTATGACGCGATTGCGGGTTTGCTGCCGGGAATCGGCGATGTCGCGGCGATGGTGCCGGCGGTCGTAATCATCCTGGAAAGCTATCGCATGGGACTGCCGGGGCACAAACTGGCCAGGCAGGGCATCAATGTCGCGGTGGACACGACAATCGGCAGCATCCCCGTCCTGGGCAGTTTCTTCGACGCGTGGTACAAGTCCAATCTCCGCAATGTCGACATCCTGCGAACCCATCTTGAAAGCGTCAGCCCCGACGGAATCGGCGCGCGCTAACAGGATGGCCGGACCTGTCACGGGTTTGACAGGCCCGAAACCGGCTGATCAGGGTTCCTTCGCAGGCCCTCCACAGTTTATCGACCGGCACTGGCTGTGCGTTGCAGACCAATGGCTTTTGCCGCCGACAAAATTGCCGCGTCCGTTCCTTTCGCGCCGATCATCATCGTCAGCGCCCAAGGCTTTCCACCCCAGTCCGAGGGAAGGCTGATCGCGCATCCATCCACCAGATTGACCAGGGACGTGTTGCGCAGCATCGCGGCGTTGATACGGTCGAAATCCGCCTCGGTTTCGTCGATGCGGGGCGGCATCATCTGCAGCGTCGGCGCAAGCATGGCGTCAAAGCCCTCCATTAACACCGCGAAATGCGCGACGATCCGGGCACGTTCGGCATAGGCATCCGCGATCTGGCTGTCCGAAAGCGTTTCGGCAAAACGAATGCGCGACAGCACGCGCGGATCGCCGATGCTGCCCAGTGTTTCCAGATCATCCGCATAAAGTCGATGCGCTTCGACCGCGACGATGATCCGGTTCAGACCCACCGATGCGCCGATCAGGGTCGCGTCGACGGGCACCAGGCGGTGGCCTGCTGCCCTCAGGCGGTCCTGTTCGGCGGCAAACCAGGCGGCGATCTCAGATGAGAGGTCGTTGACGAAACCGCCATGGGGCAGGGCCAATGTCAGGGGGCCGTCGGACGTGGGGGGCAGGGGCGATCCTGCCATGACCTCAAGCATCTTGCGCAATGTCGCATGATCGCGCGCCATCGGTCCGGGCGTGTCATAGCTGGGTGCCAGCGGATGGACGCCGGTGTCGGGGATCAGGCCCTGGCTGGGCTTCATGCCCCAGATGCCATTGGCCGCGGCCGGAATGCGCAGGGACCCGCCCGTATCCGTGCCGATGGCGGCATCGGTCAGCCCCAAGGCCACGCCCACCGCACCCCCCGAAGACGAACCGCCCGGAATGACACCCTTCGCCAGCGCGCTGGAGGGGGTGCCGTGATGGGGGTTCAGCCCCACCCCCGAATAGGCGAATTCCGACATCGACGTGCGCCCGAACATCACGGCGCCGGCCTTGCGCAGCCGTTCCACGGCGACGGCGTCGTTTTCGGCCGGCGCGCGTCGGGCCAGCAGGCGCGACCCGGCGCTGGTGACCTGTCCCGCCTCGTCGAACAGGTCCTTGACCGAGATCAGCGTCCCCAGCAGGGGCAGATCCTCGCCCGCATCGTGGCGGGCCTGCTGGCGGCGTGCCTCGGCGCGGATGCGATCGGGGTCAAAGGACACGAAGATTGCGCGCCTTTGCGCATCGGGCAGGTCGGCGACGCGGGCGATCGCGGCGTCGACTTTATCGGCCAGCATGCTCATGCGACCTCGGCCAGGGTTTCGGTGGCGTAGTCGTGGGTGATCTTACGGCCCTTGGCGGGATCGGACATGGCCATGCGGAAGTGGCTGGCAGGACGGACCCCGCCCTTCGCGCCGAAGGTGCCGCACATCATCGCGACCGCCCCGTCGCGCGCCAGGTCATCCAACCCGGCCGACGCGATCAGATCCGTCAGGGGCCGGATCGCGGAGAGGCTGCCTTGCTGATAGGGGACCCATTCGCCATCCTCATGGATCCAGCTTTCCAGCACGATCTCGTCTAGGCGGTCCGCGACGCTCTCCCATTCCCACAGCTGATCCGCGCAGGGCTTGGCGCAGATCTGCTTGGACAGCGCCACCGAATGCGCCTCGAGCGCGCGGTCGGTATGGTCCGATCCCAGCCCCAGCCAGCGCCGCCCCCCGGCCTGCACGACCAGCGGTTCGACCTCGCCCGAGCTGTCGCCGCCCACCACCTGGATGCGGGGCGATTGGGTCAGCAGCCCGGCCGATGCGCGATAGAACAGCGGCGTGGCCGAAGGCGGCGTGACGCCGATCGCGGCCAATTCGTCGATATGATGCTGGATGGCCGCCTGGTCGCGTCCGGTCCACCCGGCGACAACCAGATGGGCCAGTTCGATGTCCAGCCATTGGCCGTTGCAATTGAAACGCATGGTTCAGTCCTTTCAGAACGCAGAGGGCAGCCACAGGGCCAATCCGGGCACCGCGATCAGCGCGGCGACCATCAGCGCCATGACGGCGACATAGGGAATGACGCCCATGATGACGTCTTTGATGGACCCGCTTTTGCGGGCGCCCTGGACCACGAACAGGTTCAGGCCGACGGGCGGCGTGATCAGGGCCATCTCGACCAGCACGATCATCAGGATGCCGAACCAGACCTTGTCATAGCCAAGGCCGGCCATGATCGGCACGACGATGGGAATGGTGGCGACCATCAGCGCCAGGGTCTCGATGAAGAAGCCCAGCACCACATAAAGGGCAATGACCAGCAGCAGGGTGCCGAAGGGCGACAGGCCGGACCCACCGATCAGCGCCGTCAACTGGCGTCCCAGACCCGCCGATGTCATGGCGAAGTTCAGGAAATAGGCGCCGACGATGACCAGCATGATCATGGCCGAGATGCGGATCGTGCCCTCCAGCGCCTCGGCCACCGATTTCAGGGTCAGCCCGTCGCCAAAGGCCGCAATGACGACCGCCATGGCGACACCGATGGCCGCCGATTCCGTCGGGGTCGCCCAGCCTGCATAGATCGAGCCGATGACGACCCCGAACAGCACGATGATCGGCAGCAGTTGTTTCAGGCTGATCAGCCGCTCGGACCAGCGGAAGCTGCGCGACGGACCGCCAAGCGCGGGCCGCATCATGCAGATCGCCACCGTCACCAGGATGAAGAACAGCGCCAGCAGCAGACCCGGAACCAGGCCGGCCAGGAACAGCTGCGGGATCGATGTTTCGGTCAGGAACCCATAGACGATCAGGTTGATCGAAGGCGGGATCATGATGCCCAGGGTGCCGCCCGCCGCGATGGCGCCGGAAAACAGGCGCGGGTCGTAATTCAGCCGCTCGGCCTGCGGCATGGCGACGGTGGCGACGGTCGCCGCGGTGGCCACCGAGGAACCGGAGGTGGCCGAGAACATCGTCGCCGTGGCGATATTGGCATGAACCAACCCACCAGGCAGCCATGACAGCCACTTGTCCAGCGCCGCATAGGTGCGTTCCGCCACCCCGCCGCGCACCAGGATCTCGCCCAGAAGCACGAAGAGGGGGATGGCGATCAGCGTGCTGGATGCCGATGAGGACCAGACCATCTGCCCCATTCCGCGCAGCAGCGGAAAGGCGGAATAGAACTGGCTGACGCCCACGCCCAGCAGGAACAGCACGATCCCGACCGGGATCGACAGGGCCATCAGGCCCAGCAGAGAGATTGCGACGGTCCAGATCATAGCTCGACCTCCGTGCCGATCCCGATGGCGGCATCCATCTCCTCGCGGCGCCCGGCGACCAGATAGGTCAGGGCGATCAGGGTCAGCGCCGTGGCGGTCACGGCGAACCACAGCCAACCGGCGAACCAGATGCCCTGGGGGATCCACAGGGGCGTTTCCAGGGGCGTGTTGGCGCGCGACCCTTGGGTCAGGGTGCGCGACAGGACAGGCCAGCTTTGAAATGCGACCAGCAGGACGATCGCGTTTGTGACGACCATCGCAAAGATGTCCATCACCGCGCGTCCAGTCTGCGCCAGCTTCAGCCGGATCACGTCGATGCGGACATGCGCGCGCTGGATCAGCGCGCATGCCAGGCCCCAGCTGGCCACGGCGGCCATGACATAGCCCGAGATCTCGTCCGAGCCCCCGAGCGAGGCGCGGCCGAATCCGCGCAGGGCGACATCCGTCAGGATGAACAGCACCGTCAGCACCAGCGCCAGACCCAGCACCAGCGCCACGAAACGGTTGGCGCGCCGAAGCGCGCCATAAAGGTGATCGACCATCCGCATGATCCCTTACTGCGGGATGGACAGGCCGACCGTCTGGCCGACCGTCTGGTTCCAGCGCGCGGCCCAGTCACCGCCTGCACGCGACGCCCAATCGGGCAGGACCTCGTCGGTCAGGATCTGGCGGGCGCGGGCAACGTCATCCTCGCTGGCCTCGACCACCGTCATCGAGGCATCGCTGCCCCCCTCGCAGGCGTCGCTGCCGGTCAGGCAGGCCAGGTCATTGTCCAGACCACCCTGGGCCGCCTGCCACGCCGGGGCTTCCAGCCCCTCGGCCACGGCGGTCAGCAGCGCGGTCCGGTTCTCCTCGGTCATGCCGTCGAAGCGATCCGCGTTCATGGCGATGACCACCGGGTCCCATCCGCCAAGCGGCAGGGTCAGCAAATGATCCGACACCTCCCACCAGCCGGCCGAAAAACCGGAACCGGCGCCGGTCACCGCGCAGTCGATCACGCCCCGTTCCAGCGAACCGGGCACCTCGGAAAAGGCGATGTTGATCCCTTCGGCGCCCAAGGCCTCCAGGAACATGGTGGTCATGCGCCCCGAACCCCTGACCTTCTTGCCCTCAAGATCGTTCAGAGAGGTGATCTCGCCCCGGCAGAACACCATCTGCGGCGGATAGGGCGAGATGCCCAGCACCTGCGCGCCAAAGCGTTCGCGCATGATGTCCTCGACCATCGGACGGGCCGCCTGGACCATCGCCTGGGCACTGTCCGCGTCGCTGGCCACCAACGGCACGTCCAGACCTTCCAGTTCCGGCGCATCGCCCACGGTATAATCGGCCACGGTCGCGCCGATATCGAAGACGCCATCGCCCAGCATCCGATAGACATCCGCACCCGCGATGCCCATCTGGTCAAAGCTGGTCAACTGCGCCGTCAGGGCGCCGTCGGTCATTTCGGGCAGGCGCTCCGTCCAGAACGGCGTCTCGAAATCCTGATAGAGGGGCAGGTTCGACCAGCTACCCACGACGGCCAGTTCCTCGGCCAGGGCAGGGGTGGCGATCAGCGTTCCGGTCATCAGCAGTGCCAAAGTGGTTTTCATCGTTCTCTCCTGTCGGTTTCTTGTTCTGATTGGGTTCAGATCCTTGGTTTTCTTGACGCCATGGCGGCGCGCGGTCGCGGCCTGATCAGGGCATGGGGACCCTTTGGCGGGCGCCCTTGGCCAGGCGGATCCTTGCAGCAGCCGGCGTCGTGACCCTGTCGTTTTGTCGATGCCTGCCGTCTTGCGAATGCCCCAATCCCTTCGCGGGGTGCGCGAAATCTTGCGGACAGGGAGGGACAAGAAGCGTCATCGACAATTCTCTCGCGGGTCACGAAAGAGTGTGCAGCCAAGGGAAAGCACGAACAACAGTTCAGATATTGTCAGTAATGATCTTCTTTGGCGATCAGTTTCGCGCCGCAGCCACCGCGGCGCGGGTCACTTCCCGACCGATCTTCTCATTGCGTTCCGGAGAGTAGCAGATGGCGAAATCCAGATCCGGCAGGCGCGCCTCGGACCGGACGCGGATCTCCTCCAGCCCCGCATGAGGCCAGGACCGGACGATGTCATGGGGTATGGTGCCGATGCCAAAGCCTTGCCCCACCAGATGCAGCGCGGTCGCAAGAGATGCCGAACCGTGGACGGCCGCCACCTGTCGGCGTCCCGGCGACAGCAGCTGGACGACCTGCCGATGCGGCAGGCTCGATTTCGGGAAGGACACGATGGGCAGGCTGGACAGGTCGTCGATGCCGGCGGGGTTCGGCAGGGTGAAATGGGCGGGTGATCCGAACCAGCCAAGCGTGACCGGCGGCAAGGCGGTCAGGATGATCCCGCGCGGCGCCTGATCGCGCAGCATGATGACCACGTCCAGCCCGTCCTGCGCCAGCAGCGTGCCCATCTGGTCCGAGGTATCGACCGATATCTCGAACCGCAGCAGGGGGTGGCGGGCGCGCAGATCCGTCAGCATCCGGGGCAGGACCGTGTGGGTCATCGTCTCGGCGACCCCCAGACGCACGACCCCGGCCATGACGTTCTGGGTCAGCTCCTCCAGAATACGGTCGCGCTGGGCCACCAGGACCTCGGCCTCGTCGCACAGGCGCCGACCTGCGGCCGTCAACCGAACACCGCGCCCGTCGCGTTCGAAGATCGCGATCTTCATGCGGTCCTCAAGGTGGCGCACGCGTCTTGAAATCGCCGATTGCGCCAATCCCAAATCGTCGGACGCCGCCCGAAAGCCGCCCTGCCGCACGATGGCGCGGATGATCTCTATGTCTCGAAAACCGAACATGGCGCGATCAGACGGGGATGCCGCGCGGTGGTCAAGCGGATCTTTCGACGGGACGATGCAGGGCGGGAAGGGTCGGCCAGCGGGCGCCCTGCCGATGAGCCCGATGCCGGCCGAAAACGAAGGCCGCAAACCCTTCACAGGTCGCTGGTCCGACCACCGGCTTCGATTTTGGCATCATGATGACGGAACGGCTGAACCGCCCACCGTAAGATCGCGCAGACTGTCAGGCAAAGGGCCTGCGGGACCGCACCTTCGGGTCCTTTTCGCGACCGCTGTCATGACGGGGCATCGAACTCGGCGCGCACCCGATCCCACGCCAATGTCAGGTGGCGCCCCAGAATTTCCGACAGCCCCTCTGCTTCGCGCGCCTCCAGGGCCAGGATCATCTGTTCGTGCTCGGCCACGGCGCCGGCCCATTTGTCGGCGCCTTCATGCCCGATGAAGCGGATGCGCTTCAGCCGGGTCTGCAGCCGGGCGTGCACCTCGCAAAGCGCCCCGTTGTCGGCCAGTGCCACGATGGCCGTGTGGATCGCCTGGTTCAGCTTGTAATAGGCCATGCGGTCGCGGCGCGCATAGCAGTCCAGCATCTGGTCATGCAGGGCGCGCACTTCGGCGATGCCCGCATCCGTCGCCTGCGTGCAGGCGATGATGCCGGCCTGTTGTTCCAGGATGCGGATCACCTCCAACATGTCACGGACCTCGCGCGCGCCGAACTGCTTGACCACGGCGCCGCGCGACGGGACCAGTTCGACCAGTCCTTCGGAGGCCAAATACTTGATCGCCTCGCGCAGCGGCGTGCGGGACACGCCCAGCTGCTGGCCGATCTGGCCCTCGTTCAGGCGGGTGCCGGGAGGCAGCTGCCCTTCGATGATCATGTCGCGCAGCCGCGACAGGATCGCGTCCAGCAAGGGCAGGCGTTCGATGCGGGCATCTGTGTCAGGCATGTCGGTCACCGGCGTCTCCGTTGGCGCGTCTTCTTCTGGCTATGACGGGGACGGGGGCAAGTCAACATTGCGTTTTGTGTTCTGTATACAGAATTATTGATACGAGTTTTTGTCCATGCTAGCAAGAACCGGGGACGTGATTCGGGAGGGGATCGATGTCGGGGAACATGCTGCACTGGACGCCGCAGGACTGGCCCATCGCCTGTGCGATGATCCCGTTCGCCACGGTGCACGAGGCCGGGCCGGATGCATGGGCGCGGGATCTGGGGCAAGTGGCCGCAGCGGGCTTCGACGCGGTCGATCCGACCGACAGCTGGCTGCGGTTGGCCGATCTGGACGATGCCGGGCGGGCGCGGTTCATGGCGATCTGCCATGACCTGGGGCTGACCGTTCCGGCCATCTCGACCTCAAGGCGAAGTGTCATCGACCCTGTGCATGGCGACGACCACCTGGCCTATTGCCACCGCGTCATCGACTGCGCCGCCGATCTGGGCGCAGGGCATGTCAGCTTTGGTCTGTTTGGTCCGCTCAGCGATGCGCAGCGCGCCGCCCTGTGGTTCTGGACCGAGCCAGGGATGACGAACCCCGACGACCCCGCCACCCGCGCCCTGGCCCTCGCCCGCATCCGCGATCTGGGCCGCCACGCCGCCGATCGCGGCATCCAGGTCGCGCTGGAGATGTACGAGGACACCTATCTGGGCAGCGCCCCCGACGCCGTCGCCTTCGTCACCGATGTGGACCACCCGTCGGTCCGGCTGAACATCGACATCGGCAACCTGATCCGCCTGCATCGGCCCGTGCAGCCCTGGGCGGAGATGATCGCGCTGTGCGCGCCCTTTGCCGGCTATTGGCACGTCAAGAATTACTACCGGATGACCGACCCGTCGGGGGTCATCCTGTCCCATCCCGCGCCCATGATGGGCGGCACGATCAACTGGCGCGCGGCGATCAACACCGCGCTGGCCCAGGGTTTCGCCAGCCCGTTCCTGGTCGAGCATTACGGCGGCGACGGGCTGGGGGTCTGCGCCGAGAACCGCGACTATATCCGCCGCATCCTGGCGCAAAGAAGGACCCTGCCATGACCAAGATCGTGGACCGCCCCGAGGATTTCGCCGCGACCGCGCTGGCGGGGTTCTGTGCCGCCCATGCCGACCGCGTCACTCCCGTCCCGCACGGCGCGTTGCGCGCCTATGCCGGGGCACCGGGCAAGGTGGCCTTGGTCGTCGGTGGCGGGTCGGGGCACTACCCGGCATTCCTGGGCTATGTCGGTCCGGGCCTGGCCGACGGGGCGGTGGCGGGGGACGTGTTCGCGTCACCCTCGACCAGCGCGGTGGCCGGGGTGGCTCGGGCGGCCGATCTGGGCGGAGGCGTGATCCTGGGGTTCGGCAATTATGCGGGTGACGTGCTGAACTTTGGCGCCGCCGCCGAGCGTCTGCGGGCCGAGGGGATTGATGCGCGCATCCTGGCTGTGACCGATGACGTGGCCAGTGCGCCCGCGAACGACGCGGCGCGCAGGCGGGGCGTGGCTGGCGACCTGCTGGTCTTCAAGATCGCCGGTGCCGCGGCCGAGGCGGGTCTGGACCTGGACGCGGTCATGGATGTCGCCGGACGAGCCAATGCGCGGACCGTGTCTTTCGGGCTGGCCTTCGACGGTTGCACCCTGCCGGGCCAGGGGGCGCCCCTGTTCACCGTCCCGGAAGGGCAGGTCGCCTTGGGCCTGGGCATCCACGGTGAGCCGGGGCTCGCGACGCGGGACCTGATGCCCGCCGCCGATCTGGCGCGGATGCTGCTGGACCCGCTGCTGGCCGAACGGCCCCAAGGCCATGACGGCCGCGTGGCCGTGGTCCTAAACGGTCTTGGCCGCACGAAATACGAGGAGCAGTTCGTCCTTTGGCATCACCTGACCGGGCTGATGACCGACGCCGGCCTGACCGTCATCGCCCCAGAGATCGGAGAGTTCGTGACCAGCCTGGACATGGAGGGATGCTCTCTGTCGATCCTGTGGCTGGACGATGCGCTGGCCGATCTGTGGCGCGCGCCCGCCGATACACCCGCCTTCCGCAAGGGGACCGTGGCTGCCCAGGGCGCGCGTCAGGTGGCCCGCGAAGGGGCAGCCATCGCAGCGGTTCCGTGCGGCGAACCCGCCAGTGCGGAGCAGGCCGGCTGCGTGGCCGACATCGTGGCGCGGTTGGCCCGGGCGCTGGCCGAGGCAGAGGCAGAATTGGGCCGCATCGACGCCATCGCGGGCGACGGCGATCACGGCCAGGGCATGGCGCGCGGGTCTGCGGCAGCCGCCGTTGCGGCACGCGATGCGGCGGCGCAGGGCGCGGGCGCGGGCACCGTCCTGTCGCTGGCGGGCGACGCCTGGGCGGATCGCGCGGGCGGCACGTCGGGTGCCCTGTGGGGCGTGGCCCTGCGTGCTTGGGGGCAGGCGCTGGGCGATACGGATGTGCCCGATGCGGCCCGCGTGGCCGCAGGGGCGCGGGCGGGGATCGACGCAGTGACCCGCTTGGGCGGCGCGCGGCCCGGCGACAAGACGCTGGTCGATGCCTTTGCGCCCTTCGTCGACACGCTGCAGGCGCAGGTCGCGCAAGGCGCGGCGCTGGCCACCGCCTGGGAGGCCGCCGCCCGTGCGGCGACCGCGGCCGCGGATGCCACGGCGGACCTGACGCCGCGCCTTGGCCGAGCCCGTCCGCTGGCGGAACGCAGCATCGGGCATCCCGATGCGGGCGCGATCTCGCTGGCGCTGTGCGCAAGGGTCGTGGCCGGAGTGCTGGCCCGCTGAATTCGGGCGGCGCGACATCGCGCCATCCATGAAACATCATTCCAGACGGAGAGAGACATGCGCATTGCTTTGGCCTTGGGGGATGCCGGGGGCGTCGGCCCGGAACTGGCGGCGAAACTGCTGGCCCATGACGACATGAAGGCCATGGACGTGATCGTCGTCGGCGATGCGCGGGTGCTGGAGATGGGCGCGCGCCATGCGGGCGTCACGCTGGACCTGCCGCGGATCGGCGCCGATCAGGTCGGCCCTGACATGGCGCCGGGCCATGTGCTGCTGGATCTGGAAAATTGCGCGGTGGACGGCATGACCCTGGGCCAATCCAGCGCCCATGCCGGCGCGGCCAGCCTGCAGAATTTCGGCTGCGTGCTGCAGCTGGCGGGGGCGGGCATCGCCGATGCGGCGATGTTCACGCCCTTCAACAAGCATTCGATGCGCCTGGCCCGGCCCAGCTATGTCGACGAGATCGGCTTCATCGACGCGGTGCTGAACGCCGATCGCAGCGGGCGCGAGTTCAACGTCCTGGAGGAAGTCTGGAACGCCCGCGTGACCAGCCACATTCCGCTGCGCAAGGTGGCCGACACGTTGACCACCGACCGCATCCTGGACAGCCTGCGCCTGACGGCCGAGGTGATGGCCGGGGCGGGCAAGCCCGGCGCGCGGATCGGCGTCGCGGCGCTGAACCCCCATGCGGGCGACGGCGGCAATTTCGGCCACGAGGATGATGAGATCCTGGCCCCCGCCGTGGCACAGGCCGTGGCCATGGGCATCGACGCCAAGGGGCCGATCCCGTCCGACACGGTCTTCGTGCGCGCCATTCGCGGCGAATTCGACGCGGTACTGACCATGTATCACGACCAAGGCCAGATCGCGATGAAGCTGATGGGCTTTGACCGTGGCGTGACGCTGATCGCGGGTTACGGCTTTCCGATCGTGACGCCCGCGCATGGCACGGCCTTCGACATCGCGGGGCAGGGGCGCGCCGATCTGGGCGCGACGCTGACCGCCGCGCGCCTTGGCCGCGACCTGGCCGCGCTGAACCCTGCCCGCACGCCGCGCGCGCTGCCCGCAGGCTGGGCGCAGGCAGAGGTCGCCCCGACATTTCTGGTCGCCGAATAGGCGCCCGGTCTTCTTCCCGCCGCAAGCGGGTCGCATCATCTTTGGGAGGAGAGAGAGAATGACCATCAAGACCGCATTGATCGCAGGCACCGCCCTGTTGGCCGCCGCCGTCCCGGCGCTGGCCGAATGGACGCCCGAACGCCCGGTGGAATTCATCGTGGCATCGGGTGCCGGCGGCGGGACCGACAATTTCGCCCGCACCATCCAGGCCGCGCTGACGCGCAACGACATCCTGGACCAGAACATGGTCGTGCTGAACAAGGGCGGCGGTTCGGGGGCCGAGGCGTTCCTCTATGCCCGCCAGAACGCCGCCGATCCGCACAAGCTGATCTTCGGGACGAACAACGTCTATCTGCTGCCCCATGTGGCCCAGCTGGCCTATTCGGCCGAGGACCTGCAGCCCGTCGCCGCCCTGGCGCTGGACGAATTCCTGATCTGGGTCAAGGCCGACGCCCCATGGCAGACCTCGATGGAACTGATCGAGGCCGCAAAGGCGGAACCCGGCACTATCGTTTTTGGTGGCAGCCAGTCCAAGGACACCGACGAGACGCTGGTCGCGTTGATCGAACAGACCACCGGGGCCGATTTCAAATACGTCCCCTTCAACGGCGGCGGAGAGGTTGGGGTGCAGCTGGCCGGCGGCCATATCGCCGCGAACGTCAATAACCCGAACGAGAATATCGGCCAGTGGCAGGCGGGCGCGATCCGTCCGCTCTGCGTGTTCTCGCCCGAACGGATGGCGGAAT
Organism: Paracoccus sediminilitoris; assembly: GCF_003259195.1. GTDB lineage: Bacteria > Pseudomonadota > Alphaproteobacteria > Rhodobacterales > Rhodobacteraceae > Paracoccus > Paracoccus sediminilitoris. The sequence continues at coordinate 52,494 of NZ_QJPK01000017.1, read as the reverse complement.
CCGAGCCGGTCAGCGGCGACATGGGCTGGCACGACATCCCGACCTGCGCCGAGCAGGGGCTGGATATCGAGCGGTACCAGATGCCGCGGACGGTCTGGCTGCCCGCGGGCACGGACCCCGAGGTGCTGGCCTATTACCAGGACGCCCTGACCCGCGTCGCCGAGACCCAGGAATGGCAGGAATACCTTGCCAAGACCTCGCAGACTGCGGCGGTGCTGACAGGCGATGATCTGACCGCCTTCATCGAGGAGAACGAGGCCGCGACCGTGACCGTCTTCGAGGCCGAGGGTTGGGTCACCGCCGCCGCGCAATAAGCGCATCGGGGCATCCGGGATCGTCCGGGTGCCCCTTTTGCCCATGGGGAAAGGGAGGGTCATGACCGTCAGACGTTTTCATGCCGAAATCGGTACGGCAATCACCACCGGCGCATTGGGCGTGGCGGCCATCATCGGCGCCGCCGAACTGGGCACCGGGTGGAGCGATCATGGCCCGCAGCCGGGCTATTTCCCCTTCTGGGTGGCGATTGTCCTTATCGGGGCCAGCCTGTGGAACCTGGGCGGCGCCGTCGCCGCGCATCTCAAGGCACAGCGCACGCCCCCTGACCCCCTGGACGACCCCGAGGAGCCGTTTCTGCCGCGCCAGAACCTGATCCGCATCGCCACCTTCCTGGGCGCGATGACGGCCTTCGTCATCGGCATGCTGACGGTCGGCTTTTACGTCGCGGCGACCTTCTATATCGGGCTGACCGCGTGGCGTCAGGGCGGGTTCCGCCTGTGGAAAGGCCTGGCGATCGGCGCGGCCTTTGCCGTCAGCCTGTACCTGATCTTCGAAACGATCTTTCAGATTCCGCTGTTGAAGGGGCCGTTGGAGCCGCTTCTGGGCATCTATTAAGGGGCCGCGACAATGGGCAATTTCGATCTGCTGATGCACGGGTTTTCCGTGGCCATCACCCCGATGCACCTGATGCTGATGGTCGCGGGTGTGCTGATGGGACTGGTCGTGGGCGTGCTGCCGGGGCTGGGCGCGCCCAACGGGGTGTCGCTGCTGATCCCGCTGACCTTCGCGTTGGACCCGACATCGGCCATCATTCTACTGACATCGATGTATTGGGGCGCGCTGTTCGGCGGGTCCACCACGTCGATCCTGTTCAACATCCCGGGGGAACCGTCATCGGTCGCCACCACCTTCGACGGCTATCCGATGGCGCGAAACGGCCAGTCGACGCGCGCGCTGACGCTGGCCTTCGTGTCGGCGGGGGTGGGCGCGCTGATGGGCATTCTGGTCATCACCCTGCTGGCGGGCTGGGCGTCGCAATTCGCGCTGCGCTTCGGTGCGCCCGAATATTTCGCGGTCTATTTCCTGGCCTTCGCCGCCTTCATCGGCATGGGCAGCGCCGCCCCGATGAAGACGCTGGTGTCGCTGACGACCGGCCTGATCCTGACATCCGTGGGCATGGACAGCGTGACCGGGTCCATCCGCCTGACCTACGGGTTCTCGGACCTGCTGGGCGGGATCAGCTTCCTGGTGGTGGTGATCGGCCTCTTCGGCATCGGAGAGCTGTTGGCCACCGTGCAGGAGGGGCTGCGGTTTCGCGGCGTGTCGTCCAAGATAGACCTGCGCGATGTGCTGAAGACCCTGGCCGAGCTGCCGAAATACTGGGCCACGACCCTGCGCTCGGGCCTGATCGGCATCTGGATGGGCATCACGCCGGGCGGACCCACGGCGGCCAGCTTCATGTCTTATGGCGTGGCCCGCCAGGCGTCGCGCCAGGGCGCGGCCTTCGGGTCGGGTCGCCCCGAGGGGATCGTGGCGCCCGAAACCGCCGACCACAGTGCGGGCACCTGCGCGATGCTGCCGATGCTGGCTCTGGGCGTCCCGTCATCGGCCACCGCGGCGGTGATGATGGGCGGGCTGATGATCTGGGGCCTGACTCCGGGGCCGATGCTGTTCGCCACCAAGCCCGATTTCGTCTGGGGCCTGATCGCCAGCATGTACGTGTCGAACCTGCTGGGGGTGATCCTGGTGCTGGCCACCGTGCCGATGTTCGCGGCGCTGCTGCGCATTCCGTTCACCATCATCGGGCCGATGATCGTCGCGATCTGTTTCGTCGGCGCCTACACGGTGTCCGGGGCGACGTTCGATCTGTGGCTGGTGCTGGTCTTTGGCCTGGTGGGCTTTCTGTTCACCAAGCTGGACTATCCGCTGGCACCGATGATCTTGGCGATGGTTCTGGGTCACAAGGCCGAGAACGCGTTCCACCAATCGATGCTGCTGTCGGACGGATCGCTTGGCATCTTCTTTGCCAATCCGCTGGTGACGGGGATCATGATGGTGGCGCTGGCGCTGCTTATCCTGCCCAAGACGCTTGGCCTGGCGCTCAGCCTGCGCCGCAACCGCAAGGTGGTCGCATGAACCTGATTGGCCATTTTGCCGCCCGACAGGGGCGCACCGTTCAGACCGCGATCGTCGGCACCGGCGGGTTCGGGAGCAGCTTTCTGGCGCAGGCGCGTCGCGTGGACGGGCTGGCCTGCCGCGTCGCGGTGGACCGCGATGCCGCCAAGGCGGCGGCGGCGCTGGCATCCGTAGGAGTGGACCCCGTGCGGATCGCGGTCTGCGACGATGCCGCCAGCGCGCGGGCGGCCTGGGAGGCCGGCGACTGGATCGCCGCGGGCGATCTGGCCACTGTGGCGTCCCTGCCGTTGGACGTTGTGCTGGAGGCCACCGGCGACCCCGAGGCCGGCGCACGCCATGCGGAAATGGCGATTGCAGCCGGGCATCACGTCGTCATGGTCACCAAGGAGACCGACAGCGTGGTGGGCCCGATCCTGTCGCGCATGGCCCGCGACCGGGGCGTGGTCGTGGCACCGGTGGACGGTGATCAGCCCAGCCTGCTGATCGGGCTTGCGACTTGGGCACAAGTCATCGGCTTGCAGATCATCGCGGCGGGCAAATCCAGCGAATATGATTTCGTCTTCGATCCCGATACGGGGCAGGTGATCAGTAACGGTCGCGCGATTGCCGCCCCCGACCTGTCCGCCTGGCTGGACCCCGCGGATCGGCCTTGGGCCGCGGTCGCGGCGGGCCGTGGCCGCGCGCTGCGTGCCCTGCCGCAGCGCGCCGTGCCCGACCTGTGCGAACTGACGCTGGTCGCCAATGCCCTGGGGTTCTCTCCCGACCGTGCCGACCTGCATGCCCCCATTGCCCGCATCCCCGAGGTCGCAGACCTGATGACGGACCAAGGTGGGCTTCTGTCGGGGCAGGGGCGGCTGGACGTGTTCCACTGCCTGCGTCTGCCCAAAGAGGTCAGCTTTGCTGGCGGCGTCTTCGTCACCGTCGCCTGCGACGATGCCGAAACATGGGACATGCTGCGCGACAAGGGCCATGTCGTGTCCCGTGACGGGCGCACCGCCATGGTCGGCCTGCCGCGCCACCTGCTGGGGCTGGAGGCCGCGACCACGGTCTTCGAGGCAGCGCTGCATGGCGTGTCGTCGGGCGCCCGCAACCCGCGCCCGGTGGTGGACCTGACCGCCTTTGCCGATGCCGACCTGCCCGCCGGCACCGTCCTGCGGGCCGAGGGGCATCACCACACCATCGCCCATGTCTCGGGCCGGATGACACCCGCGGCTCGGATCGCCGATGATGCGCCGGTGCCTTATTACCTTGCAGCCGGGCGCGCGCTGCGCCGTGACGTTGCGGCAGGGCAACCGATCCTCTGCGCCGACGTGGCGCTGGACGAAGGCTCGGCCCTGCTGCGCCTTCGCCGACAGCAGGACACCATCACCGACTGGGGCGCGGGTTCAGGGGCGTGACGGCAGCGTCGGGGTCTTAGGACAAGTGATTGATCCTAAATTGGAATTTTGGGAAGAAACGCGATCCTTTCCCCGGCCGTCACCCATCCGCCCGCCCGCCAGCGTGTTCGGCGGCGGCTATGCTAAAGGCGACGATAAGACCGCTGGCCCATTGCCCTGCTTTCCCCGCACGACGGTCGATCGCGACGCCCGGCCCGCCTGTCCCGGTGTTTCAACCGGCTGCGCCCTGGTGTAGCCTAAGCGGTCTCAATCACAGGATTCCGCGACGATGCTTCTGATGCCGCAACGCACAGCCTACAGCAAGGCCGAAACCCTTTCGGACTTCCTGGTCCACGCGGTCGGCCTGACCGCCGCCCTGCTGGCGGTTCCGATCCTGGTTACCTTCACCTGGGCGCAAGGCAGCGATGCGCTGTCGCTGCTGGGCGTGTCGATCTATGGCTGCACGTTGGTCGCGATGATCCTGTGTTCGGCGCTTTACAACATGGCCCATCCCGAACACCTGACCAACATCCTGCGGCGGATGGATCATTCGGCCATCTACCTCAAGATCGCGGGCACCTATACGGCCTTTGCACTGGCCGCGCCGCAACCGGCGGCTTGGTTTCTGGTGTGGATCTGGGGCTGCGCGCTGACCGGTGCGGGACTGCGCAGTTTCGCGCCCGACAGGTGGCGGGCGCCTGCCATCGCGCTCTATCTGGTGATGGGATGGTCGGGCGCGGTCGCGGGCGGCGCGTTGTTCGGCGACATGTCGTCACGCGCCTTCATGCTGATCCTGATCGGCGGCAGCCTCTATACGGTGGGCTTTGCCTTCTATCTGGTTTCGCGGCTTCACTATCACCGGACGATCTGGCATCTTTTCGTGGTCACGGCCAGCGCGGTCTTCTTCGCGGCCGTCGTCGTTCACGTGCTGGGGCAGAGTTGACGCCCTGACCGCCCCCAAGGCTCTACCGGTTGCGGGCTTCCAGGACCGCCCTTGTCCGGGGGCAGGGGACGCCGTCGAAAAACCGCGTGATCAGCCGGTTCCAGATGTCGTCGCCTCCGGAAACCGCGGCAAAAAGCGTCGCCGAGGATCGCAGCTTCATCGCGTCCACCGGCCCCAGGATGGTCTGCGCATCAAGGCCGGGATGGGTCATCATCGCCTCGGCGCAGGCTGCCAGGCGCGGTCCCAAGACCGGATGGGCCAGATAGCGGCGCGCCTCGTCGCTGTCCGCGATACCGTGGAAATGCGAAGTCGTCGATTGACCCAGACCCCGCAGCTGGGGAAAGACGAACCACATCCAGTGACCCGTTTTGCGCCCACGCCGCAGTTCGGCTAGCGCGGCGTCATAGGTCCCATCCTGCGCCGCCAGGAACCGATCCAAAGATTGCGAGTCGTCGGGTGCTGAAAGCTGTGCCATGTCGGTTCCTCCTGCTGTTCTTGGCAACGTTCATGGCGCCTGCCGGGTTCAGGTTCCGGCATGTCCGGGGGCGCGGCATGACCGGCGGGCAGCCCATGGTGGAATGATCGCGGATGGGCGGATAAGATGCCGGGGCAAGGCTTTTTCACGCAGGGCAGGGATGACGCAGGGATGACAATGACGGGCATGACGAACGATCTGACGGGAAAGGTGGTTCTGGTCACCGGGGCAAGCCGCGGCATCGGTGCGGCGACGGCACGGGCATTCGCCGGTGCGGGGGCGGTCGTCGGTCTGATGGCCCGCAATTCAAAGGCCGTCACCGCCCTTGCGGATGAGATCGGGGGCGTCGCGCTGACTGGCGACGTGGCGCGGGCGCGGGACATGGAACAGGCCGTCGCCACCTTGTGTGACAAGGCCGGGCGGCTGGACGTGCTGGTGAACAATGCCGGCCTGATCGGTCCCATCACCGGGCTTCAGGATGCCGATCCGGAGGAATGGGGACAGGCCATCGACGTCAATCTGAAGGGTGTCTTTCACGGTATGCGCGCGTCGCTGCCGGTGATGCGCGCGCAGGGCGGCGGGACGATCCTGACGGCCGGATCGGGCGCGGCACATGCCCCGAAGGAAGGCTGGAGCGCCTATTGCGCCAGCAAGGCCGGGGCGCTGATGCTGACGCGATCCCTGCACCTGGAGGCTCGGGCCGAGGGCATCCGCGCCATCAGCCTGTCGCCCGGCACGGTGGCCACGGACATGCAGGCCGCCATCCGGGACAGCGGCGTGAATTCGGTCAGCCAGCTGGATTGGTCCGTGCATGTGCCGCCCGAATGGCCCGCCAGGACCCTGGTCTGGATGTGCGGGTCCGAAGCTGACGGTTTTCTGGGCGAGGAGGTCTCGCTGCGCGATCAGGAGATCCGACGGCGCGTGGGGTTGATCGACTGAGGCGATTTGGATCGGCGCTGCCGCCCGTGGCCAAGGCCATGCTGGGCGCGGATAGCGGAAGGAGCATCGGATCCCCGACACCGCCACAGTGGGCGTGATGACAATGGCCGACGCGCATTCACGGCCCTGGGGCAGGGCGACATTAAAAGGGCGTCCTGCCGCTGCCTGACCGGCATGGCAGGACGCTTTGGCCGGGGGCCGTGTCAGGGTCGGACGGCGACCACTTCGATCTCGACCAGCCAGGCCGGGTTCGCCAGTCCGGCCACTTCAAAGACCGATCGGGTGGGCAGGTTCGGCTGGTCTTCGGTGCCGAAATACTGGGTGTACCCGGTCATGAACCCGCTGAAATCCATCTCCTCGCTGCCGTCGGGGGCGACCAGATAGGCCTGCATCTTGATGACATCGCCCATGGTCAGGTCCAGCGCGGTCAGCTTTTCCTCGATCGATGCCAAGGTGCTTTCGGTCTGGGCGGCGGTATCGCCGAACTGTTCGGGCGAACCGTCCTCGGCCTCGGCGTCGATGACCTGCGGGACGGTGCCGCTCAGATAGACCAAAGTCGCATCGGCGGGGATCTCGACTGCCTGCAGGATGGGGAAATCCGAATTGGGGATCGGATGCCGCGTGACATCGGCAAAGGCCGCGCCTGTGCCAAGAAGAAGGGCCGTGGATGCGATGGCGATCAGGGACTGTTTCATTCGTGCTCCGCTCGGTTGGGGTCTGCTGGGGATGCCGGACGCGCGATCGCGACGTCCTCGACGGTGGCATCGGGTTCGAAATCATTGCCAAGGTCGGTTTGCAAGTAAGTCACCAGGGCGACGATCTGTTCATCGTTCAGGAAGGTTCCGAAAGCCGGCATTCCGGCCTGCCCGTTCACGATCAACGTGACGGGATAGGCCGCATATTCCAGGTTCGGATTGTCCGACAGGGCCGGATACCGTCCGGCACCCACCGCGCCGGACCCGTCGGGCATGTGACAGCCCGCGCAGAGCGTCTGGTACAGCTCTTCTCCGTCGGTCGAGGTATAGCCGTCCGATCCGAACACCGTATCCTCGGCATAGGCCGACATCTGGGCGGGTTGGGCATGTGCCGGAACGGCGCATAGCGGCAAAAGGGTGGCGATTGCTAAGACGATCTTTTTCATGGCTTCACCCGTTGATGACTTTGTCATGGAGACGCGTGATCGCGTCCAGCGAGGACAGGATCGCGCCTTCCTGCCAGGCGGGGATGTAGGACAGATGTTCGCCCGCACAGACGACGCGGTTGTCGACCTTGATCGCCTCTTCATAGCCTTGGGCCTCGCGGTCTTCCCAGACGCCCGAACATCCCAGGACCCAAGGCACCTTGTGCCAGGACACCGCGACGCCCGTCTTGAATTCGTCGCGATATTGCGGGTGGATCTTTTCGCCTTGGCGCAGCGCCCATTCGATGCGTTCGGCAGGCTGCATGGCGTTGAACTTGAACGTGTCGGCACCCCGCCACGTATAGCATCCCAGCAGGACGGCAGGCCCGTCCGACTGATAGCCGGTCGAGGGATAGCTGATCTGGGTGATCGCCTGGTCGGTATAACTGATGCCGCCATAGATCTGTTCGTCCTGTTCCCAGAACCGGCGCTTGAATTCCAGCCCGACCTTGGTCGAGCCGTTGTAGAACATCGAGCTGATGACGTTCGACAGGCCCGCCGACAGGTTGTGGTCGATCTGCCCCAGGATCGAGAAGGGGATCGTGCAGACGCAGTAATCGGCGGTGCTGGTCCGGGTGCCGCCGCCGGCCGTGTCTTCCCAGGTCACGGTGACGCCGCTGTCATCCTGCTGCAGCGACACGACCTTGGCGTTGTAGGTGATCAGATCGCCCACCTCGCGTTCGAAGCCCTGGGCGATGCCGTCCATGCCGCCGACGGGCTGGAACATCGGCGCCCAGTGTTCCAGCGATTCATGCTGGGCCAGCGAACGCCACAGCCGCGACTGGATGACCTGGCTGGGGTCGTAAAGATCTGACGGAACGGGCGCGGCATCCGCACCGCCTCCGGGCATCTTCTCGTATCCGCGATAGCCGCTGGTGCCCAGGCTTTTGACATAGGCGTTCTGTTCGTCCAGCACGCCGAAGCTGCGCAGGCTCTCGATCAGCATTTCGCGGTCGTCTTCGGTGACCATCTCGTCCAGCTTGCCCTGATCGACCGCCTTGGCCAGCAGTTCCGAGACATGGCCGCGATAATCGGTCTTGATCTTGCCCATCCGCTGCGGCTTGCCCTCGAAGGCGTCGCTGCTGTGGACATAGGCATTGTAATCGGTCTGGATGAAGGGCTCCAGGGGGACCTTCAGGCGCTTGCAGTAATCCATGACGGCGTAATGGTGATGCGGCAGGCGCCAGGGACCGGGGTTGATGTAGTTGCCTTGGGCAAAATCGACCTTCTGCGTGGCGCCGCCCAATTCGGTGTATTCATCGCCCGACCGCAGGGTCCAGCAGCGGCCGCCGGCCTTTTCGCGATATTCCAGCACCTCGACCTGATATCCTGCGGCCCGCATCTCCAGCGCGGCGGTCATACCGGCCAGGCCCGCGCCCAGGATCAGGACCTTGGCCCCCTTCGGGTCGCCATCCAGCTTGATCGGGCCGGCATAGTTCGAGGCCGCCGCGTGCCCCATCGACGCCATCGCATAATACATCGCGGAACTGCCGGCGGCCGTTCCGATCATGCCCAGCAGGTTTCGCCTGGTGAATTGGGTCATGTGACAACTCCCTCTTTACGCATGCCTTGGGACAGTCGATCGCGCCTTGGCGCCTTGGTGAAGGTCCCACGGACATGGCTTCTGCCGTGTCTCTCATGCCGGAGTTCACCTTCGCGCGGCGGTTGTAAATGCCACGCGGTCCTTCGAGCCTCCCGTAACTTCAGGCTGCGCCAATTTTGCTCATTATGCAAAAGATTAATGCAGTTATCAGTTGTGGGGCTGCAGGACGTCGCTACCGGGGGTCGATGTCGGGGGATGGAACCGGGTCAGCGGGTGCGGCGCATCCGGCGGCCGGGCAGGGCCGTGACCGCGCCCGACAGGATCAGGGGCGCGGCCAGAAGGAAGGCCAAACCGGGGCTTTCGCCAAAGACAGCAAAGCCCAGGATGACGGCCCATAGGATCGACAGGTATTCATAGGGGGCCAGCGCGGCGGCCTCGGCGTGGCGAAAGGACAGGGTCATCAGGATATGGGCAATGCCACCCGACAGACCCGCCCCCAGCAGCATTATCAGCTGAGGTCCGTCGGGCACCGTCCACCCCAGGGGCAGCGTTGCCGCCCCCGCCAGCGCCGAAACGGCGGCGAACCAGAAGGCGATGGCGCCCGCCTGTTCGCCCATCACCGTCAGGCGCCTGACTTGGATCAGCGCCGCCGCCGTCAGCAGGGCGGTCGTCACGCCCAGCACCAGACCCGCGAAGGCGGCGGCCGGCAGATCGCCCGTCATCGACGGCAGGCTGATCACCGCGCAGCCCGCAAGGCCCAAGGCAACGCCGATGATCCGTCGCCGGTGCAGGTTTTCGCCCAGAAAGGCCCAGCCCATCAGCGCCATGAAGGCCGGGGCCAGGTATGACAGCATCGTCGCCTCGGCCAGGGGCAGTAGCCGGATCGTCGCGAAGGAGGTGAACATCGCCGCCGCCCCCATCAGGCAGCGCGCCGCATGGCCCAAGGGGCGCGTGGTTGCCAGACCATTGGGAAAGCTACCCGTCAGCCACAGGAAGGCCACAAGCGGCAGCAACGCGAAGGCCGAGCGGAAAAAGACGACCTGCCCCAGGGGAACCGTGGTCCCAAGCGCCTTGATGCAGCCCCCCATCGCCGCAAAGGCCAGGGTCGCCGCCACGCGCAGCAGGATGCCGAAAGCCTCGGTGCGTTCGGCGGTCGCAGGGACGGGGGCGGCGGGCTGCAAGGCTCAGGCCGTCACAAAGCGGATATGGGGATGATCGGCATGGGCGCCGGCGGTGATCTCGGCCTCGACGCGGAAGACGTCGCGCAGCAGCCTCGGGGTCAGCACCTCGGCGGGGGTGCCGAAGGCCACCACCTGTCCCGATTGCAGGACGATGATCTTGTCGCAGAACATGGCCGCTAGGTTCAGGTCGTGCAGCGCGACGACGCTGGTCAGGTCCAATGCGCGGACCATGCGCAGGATCTCGATCTGGTGATGGATGTCCAGGTGGTTCGTCGGTTCGTCCAGGAACATCACACGGGGGTCCTGTGCCAAGGCGCGGGCGATGATCACCCGCTGGCGTTCGCCGCCCGACAGGGTCTGCCACGGCTGGCTGCGCCGCTTGGCCATATCCACCTGCTGCAGGGCGGTCATCACGGCGTCCTCATCGGCGGCTGTCCAGCCCGAAAGCGCCGACCGGTGCGGCGTGCGCCCCAGCCGAACAACGTCGCAGACCGAGACATTGGTGTCGGTCGAGGCGTTCTGCTGGACGAAGGCCACCTGACGCGCCAGCGCGCGGCGCGACACGCGGGCGATGTCCTGATCCATGATCCGGACGCTGCCCGATTGCGGCGTCTTCAGCCCAGACAGCAGCCGCAGCAGCGACGACTTGCCCGACCCGTTGGGACCGATCAGGCCCAGTGTCTCGCCCTTGGCAACGCGCAGCGACACGTCCTGCACGATGGTGCGGCGCTTGACGCCCCAGACAAGGTTCTCGGCGATGACGGTCATGTCTGCGGCTTGGCGCGATAGAGGATGATGGCAAAGAACGGCACGCCGACAAGGGCCGTCACCACGCCGATGGGAATGGTCTGCTGTTCGGCCACCACGCGCGAGGCGATGTCGGCCAGCACCATGAAGACCGCACCCACCGATGCGCAGGCCGGCAACAGCCGCAAATGCAGTGGACCCACCACATAGCGGGCGGCATGGGGCACGACCAAGCCCACAAAGCCGATGGCGCCGACCATGCTGACGATCGTGGCCGTCATCAGGGCGGTGATCCCGAACAGGATCAGCCGGATGCGCCCGACCGGAACGCCCAGGGCGGCGGCGTCTTCGTCCCCGAATGTGAAGGCATCCAGCGACCGCGCCATCAGCAGACAGACCCCCAGGCCGATGATCACCACGATCAGCAGCAGGTGGAAATCCGGCCAGCGCACGCCGCCAAAGCTGCCCAGCAGCCAGAACATCACGTCGCGCGCCTGCTGGGCATTGCCCGAGGTGGTGACGACATAGGAGGTCAGCGCGTTGAACAGCTGTGATGCCGCGACACCGGCAAGGATGGTGTGGTTCGGCCCGCTGGTCGCGCCGTTCGACAGGATCGCCACCAGCGCAAAGGCGGCAAAGGCCCCCGCGAAGGCCCCCATCGACAAGGACAGGCTGCCCGCCCCGATGCCCAGCACGATCACCGCAACCGCCCCGGTCGATGCCCCTGCGGAAACGCCCAGCACGAAAGGCTCGGCCAAGGCGTTGCGCAGCAGCGCCTGAAGGATCGCCCCGCAGAGCGCCAGCCCCGCACCGGCCAGCGCCGCCACCAACGCCCGGCTGAGCCGCAGGTCCCAGACCACGCTCTGCTCGATGGGGGGGATGTCGGCGGCGGTCAGGCCCAGCCCGTTGGTCACGGCCAGAAAGACGGTGCCCAGCCCGATGCTGTAATCGCCGATGGCCGAGGCGACGGCGATGGCAAAGCCAAGCACCACCAGGACCAACGGCAGCAGCAGCAGCAGCAGCGCAGCGCCGCCCTTTTCGTCGGCATCCGTCATTTCAGGTCAAACGACCGCAGCTGCTGGGCCAGTTGTTCGGCCCCGTAAAGGGTATGGACCGACGGGTTCATCGCCGAACCGCTCATGACGGCGATGCGTCCCGCCTTGACGGCCTCCATCTGGCTGACCGCCGGGTCGCTGGTCAGGAAATCGATCTTGGTCTGGGCCTCGTCCAGGGCCCACCGTTCCCGGTCGACCTGCGCCGCGACGATCACGGTCGGTTCGGCAGCCATGATGCCTTCCCAGCCCAAGGCAGGCCATTCGGCCTCGGTCTTCAGCGCGTTCGAGCCGCCCAGAAGATTGGCGATATACCCCGAAGGTCCGTTGCCGCCCGCCAGATAGGCGTCATCCGACGGCGAGGAGGACGAGAACCAGAACAGGAACGTCAGATCGTCACGCCGGGCGAATTCATCCCGCAGGCGGGCCTCGCGCGCCTTCAGGTCGTCGATCAGGGCCTGTCCGCGATCCTGGACATCATAGATGCGGGCCAGATCGTCGATTTCCTGATACAGCATATCCATGTTCCACAGGCTTTCGCGCAGGCCATAGATCCCGGTATCCTTGCTGCCCGTGGCGTTCTGCGTATCGGTCACGGTGCTGCAGGCACTGGGGGACAGATAGGTGGGAATGCCCAGTTTTTCGAAATCCTCGCGCTTGGCGACCTTGCTGTCGGGCCCAAGCAGCGTCACCAGCATGGCGGGCACAAAGTCCGGCTGCTTGGCCAGGATCGCCTCCAGCGTGGGGAATTCGACGGTCAGCACGTCGACCTTGGCGTTGGCCTCCTCCAGCTCGGGCAGGACCTTGTTCGGCCAGAAGGCGGTGCCGGCCATGCGATCCTCCAGCCCCAGCAGGAACAGGATCTCGGCGCTGTTGTGGCCAAGGGCCACCGCACGTTTGGGGGCCTTTTCAAAGGTCACCTGCTGGCCGCAGTTTTCGATGGTCAGGGGATATTGGGTGGGTTCGGCGGCCACCGCGCTGGCCAAAAGGGCTGCGGCCAAGGCGCCTGATGCCGCGAGGCAGGGGGTGCGCATCATGTCAATCCGTTCCTGATATAAACAGTCGGATTCCGAGTAGTGGATTGGTGGCCGGACCTCAATAGCGGTTTTGCCACCCCCACCCGCGGTCGCGACAAGGTGTCTTCAGCAAAATTAACCTACGCGGACCCCGGACATGCCAAGGGCGGCTTCGTCATGAAGCCGCCCCTGCTTTTTATGCCATCATATCAGTTCGACGCGGTCTGCAGCAGCCCGGTGATGCGGCGGACGGCCACGCGGCGGTTCTCGCGGACGTCACCTTCCTGCTGGACCTTTGGCGTCTGTTCGCCATAGCCCTGCACGACCATGTTTTCGGGGGCGACCTCGAAATATTCGCTCAGTGCCAAGGCCACCGATTCCGCGCGGCGGTCCGACAAGGCGAGGTTTGCAGCCTCGTCACCCACCGTGTCGGTGTGACCTTCGATCAGGAAGATCTCGTTGGGGTTTTCCGCAATGGCTTCGCTGATCACGTTACCCAAGGCCGTCAGCTTCTTGGCCTGATCGGCATCGATCGCGGCCGAGTTCGTTTCGAAGGTGATGCCATTCACGTCAATCGGCGTCACCAGCGAACGGACCTCGGAAATGTCACGGATCTGGCTCAGGCTGAAACGGCGGTCCACTTCGGCTTCCCGCATCAGGGCCTCGCGCAGCGATGCCTCGTCCATGTCGCCGCCCGAATTTTCGATGGCCGCTGCGGGTTGCGGCAGCGTCGCGATGTCGACGGGTTCGACGGCGGTGGTCTCGTCGATCAGGCGCGTTTCCGTGCCATCGGCCGAAACCAAGGTACGGCGCAGAACGCGCAGATCGGCGTCGCGGATGGTGACCACACGGCTGCCATCCGAACGCGTCACGATGGTGCGCGACGAACCGTCGTCGAAATTCTCGGTGGCGACCGTCGAGCCGGGCTGGCGCAGCAGGGCGACGTCATCCTTGATCAGCTGCTGGGTGCCGTCCGGGCGGGTCACGACGAGACGGTCGGGGGACGACAGCTGAACCTGCCGGTTGTTGCTGAGCATGGCGCCCACGGCAACACCACCCAGACCCAGCAGAAGGGCCTTGGTCAGGTCGTTGTCATCATCGGAATCATCCGAAGCTTCGTTGGTGCTGCTTTCGGCGGAGGCCGCTTCCTGCACGGTGGTCGCGAAGTCCTCGCTCGAGGAACGGCTGTTCTCCTCGGTCACTTCCTCCTCGGTCACTTCCGAAGTTGCGTTTTCATCCAGTGCTGCCACATTGGGTGCTTGGGTTTCAGTGGCGGCATCAGCCGACGCACTGCCTTGGGCATTGCCTTCGGCGGGCGCCGTCTGCGCCGCATCTGCACTGGTTTCTGCATCGGCTGCAGTTTCACCCGAGGTCGTGTCGGCACCAGCGGCGGTGGTGTCCATTTCGGATGCCGCTTGGCTTTCCTGCTCGGCGGCCATTGCTGCATCTAGGTCGCTGGCCTCTTCTGCGCCGGTATCGGCTGTGGCGTCCGTGTCAGCTTCAGCTTGCGGCTGCGCAGTGGCGGTCGGTTCGGTCGTGTCGGAGGTGCCTTCCTGGTCATCGACAGCATTGGTTCCGCTCGCCTGCTCTCGGGCGGCGTCGACGGCTTCGGATGCCTCGGTGTTCTCCGCCGATGCTTCGGGGGCGGCGTCGGCTTCAGCTGTGGCGGCGGGCTGGCTCTCCTGTTCGGCTTTCATCGCCGCATCCAGATCGGCATTTTCCACCGGGGCTGCGTCATCGCCAACTGCTGCTGGCGCGGCGGCGCTGTCCTCGGCTTGGTCGGCGGCGGGCATCTGGGCTGCTTCGGCCTCGGGGGCCGTGGCCTCTTCGGAAGTCGCCGCGGTTGGCGAAGCTTCGCCCTCGGCGGCGGCTTCGGCAGCCGGCTCGGCCTCGGTGTCAGCCGCAGGGGCCTCGGTGTCGGCTTCAGGTGCACTGTCTTCCGACGCGGCGGCATCCTCGGCGGGCATCTCCGCCGCCGGTGCTTCGGCCTCGGCGCCTTCAGCCGTCTCCGCTGACGGCGCCTGTGCATCGGTCATGGCGTCATCTGCAGGTTCGGCTGCGGCATCGGCCTCGGGGACCACGGTTTCGGGCGTGGTTTCCGGTGCGGTCTCGGCTGCGGGCGGTACAACCTGGGCCTCGGAATCCGCTGCAACTTGGGCGGCGGCCATATGGGGGGCCAACAGGGTCAGGCAAGCTGCAATAGCAGTCGTATTCTTGAAAATGCGGCGCATGGTTGCTCCTTGAGATATGGCGATCATCCTGCCCAGATAACAATCACGGCGCTGCCCGGTTCCCGATCAGCGCCCCGGCCCACAGAAGGGTGATCAGGTCGGGAGCCCTTGCCCCCATCCACTTCGGCACCATGCTGCCTGTCATGCAAAGACCCCCGCGCATCCCTGCGCGGGGGTCCAGAGGGAATACATATACAGCGTGATCAGATCTTTTTCGGGCCCGTGGCCAGGATGCAGACCAGAGAGATCGACGCCGCCGCCAGCAGGTAATAGCCGACATAAGCCATGCCATAATTCATCTGCAGCCAGGTTGCCGCATAGGGCGCCAGCGATGCGCCGAAGATCCCGGCAAAGTTGAACGTCAGCGACGACCCGGTATAGCGGACCTGCGCCGGGAAGGGCGCCGCCAGTGCCGCCCCGATGACGCCATAGGTCAGGCCCATCAGCATCAGGCTGATCGTGACGAACAGATAGATGCTGGCCTCGCTTTCGGCACTGCCCTGCATCAGGGGACCGAAGGACAGGGCGAAAGCGCCGATCAGGACGGTGACGATCAGCAGGAAGCCATAGCGCCCCGTGCGATCCGCGATCTTGCCCGCGAAGGGGATGGTCAGGCCGAAGACGACCGAGCCGTAGATCTGGATCAGCAGCGCATCCTTGAACGGGATCTGCAGTACCTTGACGTTGTAGGACAAGAGCCACGCCGTTGCCAGATAGAAGAGGACGAAGGTCGCCAGCGCCGCAAAGGTGCCCAGAAACACGCTCAGCTTGTGATTGCGGAACAGTTCGGCCACGGGGACCGAAACGCGCTTGTCCTTCTTGATGGCCTCGGCGAATTCCGGCGTCTCGGTGATGGACAGGCGGATCCAAAGCCCGATCCCGACCAACAGGATCGAGGACAGGAACGGCAGCCGCCAACCCCATGCCAGCAGTTCCTCCTGCGTGATGAAATGCAGCAGGATCCAGAACAGGCCCGACGACAGCAGCAGCCCGAATGGGGCACCCAGCTGCGGGAACATGCCGTACCAGCTGCGCTTGCCCTCGGGGGCGTTTTCGGTGGCCAGCAGGACCGCACCGCCCCATTCTCCGCCCAACCCGAAACCCTGGCCAAAGCGGCACAGCGCCAGCATCAGGGGCGCCCAGATGCCGATCTGCTCATAGGTGGGCAGAAGGCCGATGGTGACCGTGGAAATGCCCATGGTCAGCAGGGCGGCCACCAGCGTGGTCTTGCGCCCGATGCGGTCGCCATAGTGGCCAAAGACGATCGCCCCCAGGGGACGTGCGAAGAACGCGATCGAGAAGGTCGCGAATGACGCCAGCAGCGCCGTGGTGGCGTCCGATCCCGGAAAGAACAGCGACGGGAAAATCAGCACCGCGGCGGTCGCGTAAATGTAGAAGTCGAAGAATTCGATCGTCGTGCCGATGACGCTGGCGGTCAGGATCTGCGCCGGCGTGTTTTTTGGCTTGGGGCGGTCGGATGCAATCGATGCCCCTGCGGATGGGGAATTGCGTTGGTTGAATGTCATGGCTGGTCCATAGGGCCCGTGATTTGAAAGGAATTCGTCCCGTGCAATCATGGCCGGTGCTGATCGTGCAGCCCTTGCGCGCCGGCCTGAACTCATGTGGGGGCGAATGGCCATTCCATCGTGAACGGCAGCTGCCCCCTGAACCCGTCGCCTGCCGATGTCAAGTTCCGGCGGGCCGCATCACGGGCGGTTGGCAGCTGCCCCATCATCGCAATCGGCAGTTTCCAACGCTCGACCTGCGGATGAGGGGCGGGGCGGTCATCCTGCCCGAAATGGGGAAGCCGGGTGGCCGATTTGCCAAGGGTGCATGCGAATGTCCAAGGGCCCGGTCCTTCCGAAACCTTGGCGGAATTCCGCTTGCGCCGGATACTGCGCGGGACGTTCGATCCGCGGTTCTGGTCAGGGTGGGTATTGCGATGGATGCGAAGACACGGCTTCCGGTCACGGTCCTTTCGGGATTTCTGGGCGCCGGCAAGACCAGCCTTCTGGGCCACATCCTGAACAATCGCGGCGGGTTGCGGGCGGCGGTGATTGTCAACGACATGGCGCAGGTGAACATCGATGCCGACCTGATCCGAAACAGCGGCGCGGATCTGAGTATGACCGAGGAGACGCTGGTCGAACTGTCGCACGGCTGCATCTGCTGCACCCTGCGCGAGGACCTGCTGACCGAGGTCAGGCGCATCGCATCGCAGAACCGCTTCGACTGCCTGCTGATCGAATCCACCGGCATCCCGGAGCCGCTGCCGGTGGCCGCGACCTTTGAATATTGCGACGACAACAGGGTGGGGCTGTCCGACCTGACCCGGCTGGACGCGATGGTGACGGTGGTCGACGCCACGAAGCTGGCCGATGATTTCGCAAGCGATCAGTTGTTGCGGATGCAGGGCCAGTCACGGGACGCCAAAGACCCGCGTGCCATCGTCGAGCTGCTGGTCGATCAGATCGAATTTGCCGACATCATCGTCCTGAACAAGGTCAAGACAGCGGGGCCGGCTCGCGTGGCCCAGGCACGCCGCATCATCGGTGCGCTGAATGCGCAGGCGCGCATCATCGAGGCCAATCACGGAAAGGTCCCCGTGGGGGACATGCTGGCGACGGGGCTGTTTTCCGCCGCCAAGGCCCGCAGCCATCCGCTGTGGTTCCAGGAACTGAACGGCTTTGCCGAGCACGCGCCCGAAACCGACGAATACGGCATCACTTCGTTCGTCTATCGCGCGCGACGACCCTTCGATGCGGCGCGGATCAGGGCGGTCCTGACCGGGCCGTTGCGGGGGGTGATGCAGGCCAAGGGGCATTTCTGGACCACCGCGGACCCGGCGCGCGTGATGGATTACAGCCTTGCGAGCAATCTGGCCGCCATCGGCACCGCGGGCCGATGGTGGGCGGCCATGCCCCGGTCCGAATGGCCCCGCGACAGCGAGACCATCGCCCGCATCGCCGACCGCTGGCAGCCGCCCTTCGGGGACCGCCGGCAAGAGCTGGTCTTCATCGGCTCGGGTTACGACCAAGCCCGCATCACCGCCGACCTGGATGCGGCACTGATCGGCCAAGGGTCCGGGCTGGTGCGCATGCCCCGCGCCTGACCGTCTTTAACCAGTGCCAGGGCCGGCAGTGTTCCGGTCCGCCCAGTCACCAGTTCTTCCCCGGAGGTCACGCCATGCCCGACAATGCGATCACCCTGGAAAATGCCCGGACGGACGGGCGTGCGCCACAAAGCTACTGGGATGTCGCCCATTCGTCCCAGATCGAGGGCTTCGCCACCGATATCAGCGTGAATGCCGGGGAACAGGTCGATTTCAAGATCAACATCAATGGCAATGCCGGCAGCGATTACCAAGTCGAGATCTTTCGCCTGGGCTATTACGGCGGAGACGTGGCGCGTCAGGTCGCGGGATGGGTCAACACCGATGGCGTGGTGCAGCCCGATGCCGAATACGACGCCACGCGCGCCCTGGTCGATGCTGGCAACTGGTCGGTTACCGACAGCTGGGACATTCCGGCCGATGCGGTGTCGGGCGTCTATCTGGCCCGCGTGCAGCGGCTGGATGCCAATGGCGACCCGATCGAGGGGGCCACCAACCAGATCCCCTTCATCGTGCGCGAGGATGACCGCCCCGCCGACATCGTGCTGCAGACATCGGACACGACATGGCATGCCTATAACGGCTGGTTCGGCAACAATGGCCAGATCGGCGCGAATTTCTATCGCGATGCCAGCGGCACGGTCGATCACCCGGATGTCTACGACCCCGCGGGAACCGCCCAGGACCGCGCCTATGCCGTCAGCTACAACCGGCCCCTGATCACGCGCGGGATCGAAGGCCAGCAGGGCGGCCCCGCCGCAGGCGCGCAGGATTACCTGTTCGGCGCCGATTACGCCGCGATCCATTGGCTGGAACAGAACGGCTATGACGTGTCCTACATCTCGGGGATGGATACCGACCGGTTGGGGGCGGATTACCTGAAGAAATACCAGTCCTTCATCTCGGTGGGACATGACGAATACTGATCGGGCGACCAGCGCCTGAATGACGAGGAGGCCCGCGACGCCGGTGTCAACCTGCTGTTCTGGGGCGGCAAAGACATCTATTGGAAGACACGTTGGGATGTCAGCATCGTGGACGGTCGGGAATACCGCACGCTGGTCTGCTACAAGGAGACATGGGCGCATGGCGATGCCGATGCGACCGGCGCGGATTACTATAACCTCGACCCCTCCGACATCTGGACGGGCACCTGGCGCGACATCCGGTTCCAAGACAACCCGCTGGCAGGCGGCGCGCTGATCGACGAACCGCTGACCGGCCAGCCCCATACCTGCAACTGCGCCGAGAATTCGCTGACAGGGCAACTGTTCGGGCCGGACGGGACGGGGGAATTCGGCGGGGCGCTGGATGTGCCCGAAAGCTATTCGGCGCTGCGGGTCTGGCGCGACACGACCATCGCCGATGGGGCCAGCTGGATATTGCCGAGGGCATCCTGGGCTATGAATGGAACACCTCGCCCAATGACGTGAACCGGCCGGCGGGGCTGATCAAGCTGTCGGAAACCACCATTCCCTGGTCCGGCATCCTGATCGACCAGGGCAACACCATCGCGCCGGGCGTCGCCACCCACAACCTGACCCTCTATCGCGCCGAAAGCGGGGCCATCGTCTTTGGCGCGGGCACGGTCTTCTGGACCTGGGCGCTGAGCGACCGCCACGATTCCGAACCCTATGGCGCCCAGATCCAGAATACCGACCTCAAGCAGGTCACCATCAATCTTTTTGCCGATATGGGCATCCAGCCCGGTGTCACGGATGCGGTTCTGGCGTCGCAGGGGCTGGTTCGGGCGCTGGCCTCGGATGACGACGTGGCGGCGACGGTCCAGATCGATGCCCTGCCCACGGACATCGACGCCTATCAGACGATCCGCATTTCGGGGACGGCGACGGATGACGACGGCAATCCGCTGACCGAGGACGGCGTCGTCGCCGGGGTCGAGGTGTCGCTGGACGGCGGCGCGACATGGATCGCGGCGCAGGGAACGACCAGCTGGCAGCTGGATTGGCGCTCATCGATCCAGGGCAGCTAGGACATCCGGGTGCGGGCCATCGACGATTCCCTGAACACGCCTGACGCCGTGACGTTGCCATCGCAGATCATCAGGGTCAACGCGCCGGTGCCGCCGGGCCAGGTCAACCTGCTTGCGCCGCTGATCGCCTTCGATGGCATCTTGGTGATCGACAACACGCCTCTGACCATCGGCCAGCAATTCGTCACCACCGAAGGCGGCACCGTGACGGAACTGCGCTATTACCGTGCCCAGGGCGATGCGAATGACACGGACCTGCGCCAGGGTCATCTGTGGGGGCCGGACGGCCAGCTCATCGGAACCGTGTCCTTCGTGTCCGATCCTGGCCAGGTCGGCTGGCAGAGCGCGACGCTGGAGACCCCCGTTCAGATCCAGGCGGGTGTGACCTATACCGTGTCCTATGACACGCTGAACAATTACGTCACCACCCCCCGCTTCTTCGACAGCGCCTATGCCGAACCCTATGGCATCATGTCGGCGGGGGCGGGCAGCGGGGTCTATGACTATGGCAGCGACCTGGTGCGCCCGACCGCCAGCTTCAACGGATCGAATTATTGGGTCGACGTGACCTTTGCGCGCGGCAGCGTCGGCAATGACGCGCCGGTCTTTGCCAGCGCGAACACCTTCACCGCCCCCGAAAACGGCGTCCTGGCGAGGCTTGTCACCGCCACCGATGCCGAAGGCGCACCGATCCGCTATGCCATCGCCGGCGGTGCGGATGCGGACAAATTCTGGATCGATGCGCAGACGGGGCAGCTGGCCTTCCTGTTCGCCCCGGATTTCGAATCCCCCTTCGATGCCGGTGCGAACAACATCTATGACCTGGTGGTCAGCGCGTCGGACGGGATCAACAGTCCCACCGGGCAGGCCATCAGCGTCACGGTGACGGATGTGGAGACCGAAACCCAGACCGGGCCCTCGAACCTCTTCGGTCCTGCGGACGGGCCGGCGGGGGTCGCAACCGACGATCCCTCGACCTATGAACTGGGCGTCCGGTTCACGGCCTCGGCCGATGGGGTCGTGGACAGCCTGCGATATTATCGGGGTGCCGCGGATGCGGGCGATACCGACATCAGGACGCTGAACATCTGGACCGATCAGGGGGTCAGGCTGGGATCGGTGCAGGTCCGATCGGATGCGGGCGACAGCGGCTGGCAGGTCGGCACCCTAGCCGGCGGCGTCGCGCTGGAGGCGGGGCAGACCTATGTCGTGTCCTATGGCAAGCAACAGAACTATGCCTATAGCGGCGGGTTCTTCGCGTCCCCGTGGAGCGGACCGGACGGAACGCTCTCGGCAGGCACCGGCGTCTTTGCCGCGGGCGGGACGGGCCTGTTTCCGACCCAAAGCTATAACAACGCGAATTACTGGGTCGATCTCAGCTTTACTACCGACGCGATGATGGCGAACGAGGCGCCTGTCTTCACGTCGGCCCCCCAAGTGTCGGTGGCCGAGGATCAGACCCGCGCCGCCCAGCTGACCGCCACGGATGCCAATGGCGACAACTTGACCTATGCCATCACCGGTGGTGCGGATGCGGCCTTCTTTGCCCTGGATCCCCAGACCGGGCTTTTGACCTTCGTCAATGCGCCCGACCACGAGACGCCCTTGGATGCGGGGGGTGACAACATCTATGACGTGACGGTCGCGGTGGAGGACGGGCAGGGTGCCTTGGTCCAGCAGGCGCTGACGGTCACGCTGATCGATATCGGCAATGAACCCGACCCCGATGCGTCGCGGCTGTTCGCGGGCACCGACCGGCCCGCCGCGACATCGGTCGCCGACTCGACCGATTACGAATTGGGCGTGCGCTTCACCGAGTCCGATAATGGCAGCATCACGCATCTGACCTATTATCGCGGGGCGGGTGATGCGGGCGACACCGACACGCGGACCCTGAACCTGTGGTCGGATACCGGGGTGAACCTGGGATCGGTCACCGTGACCTCGCTGCCCGGCCAGACGGGCTGGCAGACGGCGGCGCTGCCCGACCCGATCGCCGTGCAGGCGGGGCAGATCTATGTGGCCTCCTATGGGACGGAACAGAACTATGCCTACAGTTCGGGCTATTTCAACAGCGGTCACGTCGGTCCGGATCAGGTCCTGAGCGCTTCGGCGGGCAATGGCGTCTTTTCGGCGGGTGGGACGGGCGGGTTTCCGACCCAAAGCTACAACAACACCAATTACTGGGTCGATGTCACCTTCACCCCCGACACCCAGCTTGAACCCATCCTGGCCGAAGCCGTGCGGGCGCCCGAAAACGTCTTTTATCAGCCGACCGATGATTTCTTCATCTTCACCTGAGGGCGTGGCCTCAGTCCTGGACCTGCCGCGGGTTCAGGACGCGCACCTCGCGTTGGGGGAAGGGGATCGTGACGCCATGCGCCTTGAAGGCGTCCCACAGCGCCAGAAAAACCTTGCCGCGGATATTGGTCAGCCCGCCCGTCGGGTCCTTGATCCAGAAGCGCAGCACGTAATCGACGCTAGAATCTCCAAAGCCCACGATGTGGCAGACCGGCGGGCGTGATGCCAGGACCCGGTCGTCGGTCAGGGACGCCTCGACCGCGATGCGGCGCACCAGATGCGGATCGTCGTCGTAGGACGTGCCGAAATGGATATCCAGGCGCACGAATTCGTCGGAATGGGACCAGTTGACGACCTGGCCGGTGATCAGATCCTCGTTCGGGATCAGGTATTCCCGCCCGTCCCGCGTCGAGATCGAGGCATAGCGCGCCCCCAGCTGGTTGATCCAGCCGAAGGTTTCCCCGATGGAAATCACGTCGCCGGGCTTGATCGACTTGTCCATCAGGATGATGACCCCCGACACCAGGTTCGACACGACCTTCTGCAACCCGAAGCCGATGCCAAGGCCGATCGCCCCCGATAAAAAGGCCAGCGCCGTCAGGTCGACCCCGATGGCCCGCAGCCCTATGATGAAGGCCGCCAGGAACAGCACCGTCTGCATCAGCTTGACCGCCAGCACCCGCATGGAAGGCGACAGGTCCTCGCTGGTGGCGATGCGCGCCGACAGCCAGCGCGACAGGAACTTGGCGATCAGGAAGAAGACCGTCAGGATCGCCAGCATCTGCAGCAGCATCAGGACCGAAATGCGCACTTCGCCCATCTCGATGGCCATCCGGTCCAGCAGGCGGGCGGCGGCGTGGGTCAGGTCCAGCGCATTCAGCGTGACCCAGATCAGCGCCCCCCACCGCACCGCCTTGCGCAGCAGCGGGTTCGTGATCAGCCGGGTGGTGAAAACGATGATCAGCCATGCCAGGGTCAGGTTCGCCAGCAAGACCAGAAGATAGGATCTGCTGGGCCAAGTCACCTCGCGCATGACGGTGACGATTATCCAGATCAGGGCGACGAAGATGATCCCGCGCAGGCGGCGGCGGATCAGCACCAAGAGCCGCAGCCGCCACTTCGGCCAATCCTCGCGGCTGCGCATCCAGACCTGCAGCCTTGGCGTGAAAATCCGCGCCAGCAGATGCGCCAGGACGAACAGCGCCAGGGCGATGATCAGCTGATAACTGTTCCAGGGGCGCAGCAGCCCGGTCAGCAGAAAACCGATCTGATCCAGCATCAGCTGTCCCAGGGCGGCCGCCCTGTCGATCAGCCCGGTCGTGGTCTGAGGCTCCATCCTGTCGTCCATCCCGACCCCGACGCGGGGCATGCGATCAGCGTGGCGCAAAGCGTCGGGTCTTGGCAAGCCCGGGGGCGTATCATCCGATCGAAGGAGGATGACCCGTGCCGGTCATCCGAAGACGGGCCAATGTCGCGTCCGGCGTCCGACAGGGGTCGGTGTCACCACACTGTCACCCGCCCGTCGCCGCATTGTCGGACAGTGCTGGCAAGTCTGCGTCAACCGTGCCGCAAGAACAGGAGACATGCGATGCCCCGTATCACCTTCACCCGACGCCAGGCCCTGATGGGAACCGCCGCCCTTGCCGGTGGGCTGGCGATGCCGGGGCTGGTCCGTGCCGCATCCCGCCCGATGCTGACGCATGGCGTGCAGTCGGGCGATGTCGCCCATGACGGCGCGGTCATCTGGGGCCGCGCCGACCGCGAGGCCGAGATGTGGGTCGAATGGTCCACATCCGACAGCTTTCGCGACGCGCATCTGATGCCACGCCTGCCGGTCGGTACGCCCACCGACAACACGGGCAAGATGGCGCTGACCGGGCTGCCCTCGGATCAGGAGATCTTCTATCGCGTCACCATGGCCGATCTGTCGGACGGCACCAAATCTGAACCCGTCACGGGCCATTTCCGTACCGCGCCGAATGCCGCGCGCGATGTCAGCTTTGTCTGGTCAGGCGACGTTGCGGGGCAGGGCTGGGGCATCGACGAGGATCGCGGCGGCATGAAGACCTATGCCGCGATGCTGAACCACAACCCTGACTTCTTCCTGCATTCGGGTGACACCGTCTATGCCGACGGTCCCTTGCAGGAGCAGGTGGAACTGGCCGACGGCACGCTGTGGAAGAACGTCATGACCGAGGCCAAGATGAAGGTTGCCGAGACGTTGGATGAATATCGCGGTCAGCATCTCTATAACATGATGGACAGGAACGTCCGCGCCTTCAACGCGCAGGTGCCGGTCATTGCCCAATGGGACGACCACGAGGTGACCAACAACTGGTACCCGAACGAGATGCTGGATGCCGACGACCGTTATACGGTCAAATCGGCGCGCCTGCTGGCAGCCCGCGCCGGTCAGGCCTTTCATGAAATGCTGCCTACTCGTCAGAACCTGGCCGAGCCGCGCCGCATCTATCGCAAGGTCGCCTATGGTCCGCTGCTGGATGTCTTCGTCATCGACATGCGCACCTATCGTGGCGACAACACCGCCAATGACGAAGACGGCGGCACGCCCTTCTTGGGCGCAGACCAGATGGCGTGGCTGAAACGGGAATTGGCGAATTCGAAAGCCGTCTGGAAGGTCATCGCCGCCGATATGCCCATCGGCATGATGGTCCGCGACGGCGAAACTGGGATGGAGAACGGGGCGAATGGCGACGGTCCGGTGCGCGGCCGCGAGGCCGACATCGCGGCAATGCTGTCCTTCATCAAGCATGGCGGGATCGCGAACACCGTCTGGCTGACCGCGGACGTTCATTACACCGCCGCCCATCATTACAGCCCCGACCGGGCGGTGTTCCAGGATTTCGAACCCTTCTGGGAATTCGTGTCTGGGCCCCTGCACGCAGGCACCTTTGGTCCGTCGGATTACGATAACACCTTTGGCCCCGAGGTCCGCTTTGCCAAGCATCCGGACGAAGGTCAGGCGAACCTGCCGCCCTCGGACGGGATGCAGTTCTTTGGCAAGGTCGATATCAGCGCCGCCACCAAGGTGATGACCGTCAGCCTGATGGACCGCGAAGATGTGAAACTGTGGTCCACGGAACTGGAACCGACGCTGGCCTGATCTGTCGAGCCACGGACTGACCCCTGCCCGGGGTCAGTCCTCCATCAGGTCCAGCGCGCGGACCTGATCGCCGGCGGGGTCGTCATATTGACCCGACCGCAGCGACCAGACGAAAGCTGCCAGCCCCGCCAGCCCAAGCGTGACCGAGATCGGGATCAGCACGGCCAGCACGTTCATCGAAACCTCCGCAGGGCATTCAGCGTCACGGTCAGCGACGACAGCGACATGGCCAGCGCCGCGATCAGCGGGGATGCGTGCCCCGACATCGCCAGCGGCACCGAGACGACATTGTACAGCACCGCCAGCCCGATGTTCTGGCGCATCCGGCCCATCGCGGCCCGTGCAGTGGACAGCGCGCGCGGCACGCCCATCAGCCCGCCTCCGATCAGCACCACGTCGGAGGCTGACCGCGCCGCATCCAGCGCCGAACCCGGCGAGATCCCCGCATGGGCGCTGGCAAGGCAGCCCGTATCGTTCAACCCGTCCCCCACCATCAGCACATGCGCGCACCGCGCGGTTTCCCTGCGCACCCAGTCCATCTTTTCGCCGGGTGTCAGCCGGGGCAGCGCGGTGTCGATACCGGTTTCCCGGGCCATGCGAGCCACGGGTTCGGGCGCGTCGCCCGACAGTAGCGCCAGATGATAACCCTGACGGCGCAATGCCTGGATGGTAAGGACGGCATCGTCGCGCAGGGCTTCGGATGTGGTCAGCGGGACGGGCGGCCGGCCCGCGACCGACAGCCAGACGGCGGCATCGGTTCCCTCGGCACCTTCGATCCAGCCGGCCCGCCCAAGGCGGACGGTCCGGCCGTCCAGCGCCCCCTGAACACCGCAGCCCGGATGTTCCGTGGTGTCGGTGACGGCGGCGGGTGCGATGCCGTGCGCCGCTGCGGCCGCCACGATGGCCCGCGACACCGGGTGCCGCGATCCCCGCGCCAGCCCCGCCGCGACGGACAGCGTGTCCGCATCTGGGTTCCCGCCAAGCGTCACCAGCCCCGTCGTCAGCGTGCCCGTCTTGTCGAAGGCCACCGTGTCGATCTGGGACAGACGTTCCAGCGCGGTGGCCGATTTCACCAGGATGCCCGCGCGGAACAGCCGCGCCGTCGCCACGGTCGATACCGCAGGCACCGCCAGCCCCAAGGCACAGGGGCAGGTGATCACCAAGACCGAGATCGCGATGTCCAGCGCCCGCCATCCGTCACCAGACAGCATCACCCAGCCGACGAATGTGGCGGCGGCCAGCACCTGCACCAACGGCGCATAGATGCGGGCGGCCCGGTCGGCGATGCCGGTATGACGGGTGCGCTGCGCCTCGGCGGTGGCGACCAGATCGGCCATGCGCGCCAGCGCGGTGTCGCGTCCGGCGCGATCCACGCGCACGGTCAGCGCGCCGGTCAGGCAGGTCTCTCCGGCGGTGACCGCATCGCCCGGGCCTGCGGGTTGCGGGACGGATTCGCCAGTCAGCGCCGATCGGTCCAGATCGGTCTGGCCGGTGATGATGGTGCCGTCGGCGGGCAGGCGGTCGCCCGGACGCACGCGGATCAGCGCGCCGGGGCGCAGGGTCCGGGCATCGACGATGCGGTCCACTCCGCCCTCGATCAGCACCGCCTGCGGGGATTCCAGCGCTGCCAGTTCGGCCGCGGCGGACCGGGCGGCGGCGCGGCCCGCGCGGTCCAGATAGCGCCCGATCAGCAGGAAGAACGTCAGGGCCAGCGCCGCGTCGAACCAGTTGGCGCGGTCGCTGAAGCCGAAGGCATTGGCCAGCGACGCGGCGGAGGCCAGGACGATCGCAAGCGAGATCGGCACATCCATGTTCATCCGCCCGTAGCGCAGCGCGCCCATGGCCGAGGCGAAGAAGGGCTGGGCCGTATAGGCCACCGCCGGAATGGCAATCGCCGCCGAGATCAGGTGAAAGACCTGCGCTGTGGCCCCTGCCGCACCGCTCCAGACGGCGACCGACAGCAGCATGACGTTCATCATCGCAAAGCCTGCCACGCCGATGCGGGTCAGCAGGTCGCGAGCGGTCACGTCGCGCGGCCCAAGGCGGCCAGCATCCAGCCGGTCGGCGCGGTGACCTGCGCGGGCAAGGGTATCGATTAGCGTGGCATCCTCGGCCCCCGGAGCGACGATCATCACGCGTTTCAGGGTCAGGTTCACCCGCGCCTGCTGCACCACCGGCAGGGCGGTCAGGGCCCGCTCGACCGTTGCGATGCAGCCGCCGCAATGGATGTCGGGCAGGTGCAGCACATGGGTTGGCTGATCGACCACGCGGCCCTGTGGCAGTGGAACCGAGGAGCAGGCGGGGCAGGCGGCTACCATGATGCATCGACCTTCAGGGTGATGGCGCGCTGATAGGCGGTGCCGTCATCGGCATGCCCCGCCAGATCCAGACGCCACATTCCCTGCGCCAGATCGATGGCCACGCGCCCCTTTGTGTCAAGGGCAAGGGCGACGTCGTCGCGCGCCTCGGTCGGGCGGCCGATATGGGCGGTCAGATCGCGGATGGGGGCAGGGTTGCCGTCTTGGTTCAGGACCGCGACGAGCACCGATCCGTCGCGATAATCGACATGCGACGTCCAGCCAAGTGCGTTCTGGGCGTTGCGGCGGGTGTCGAAGGATTGGCTGGCGACATAGGAATTAGGCACTTCGAGGCCCGGAAAGGTGCTGACGGCCTTGGTCGCCAGCAGCAGGTTGACCGATATGATGATGCCGAAACCGCCCGCAAAGATTGCGGCGACATGGCGTCCTGTCAGTGCGGTCATTTTCTGTCCTTTCCGTTGAACGTGCTGTCCACGTAGGCGCGCTCGCCGCTGATGGAATCCTCGACCCACAGTCGGACCGGGCTGCGGTCGTTGGTGGCGGGGGCCGATCCGGCAGCAGCTGTCAGATAGACGCGAACCTTGATCTGGGCGTCGGGGGGAACCGGGATCTGTCCGTCCTGATGCCCCTCGACCTGCAATTGGGTCATGCTGTTCGCACCCGGTGTCAGGGTAAAGATGCGGATATCGTGATGCTTGTTGCGCAACCGCACGTCATAGGCGTTGCGCACGCTGCCATCGGACAGGGTGACGAAGGTGGGGTTGCGCTCCGGGGCCACCGTCAGTTCGATCTGGGGGCGCATGAACAGGGCAAAGACCAGCGCCGCGCCGATGGCCATCCAGATCGCCAGATAGATCAGGTTGCGCGGCCGCAGCGCATGTTTCCACGCAGGGATATGGGCGCCGCCCGCCGCTTCGCGCGGAGCGTCGGAGAGGGCGAGGTAATCGATCAGCCCGCGCGGGCGGCCGATCTTGTCCATCACTTGGTCGCAGGCGTCGATGCACAGCGCGCATGTGATGCAGGCCATCTGCTGGCCGTCGCGGATGTCGATGCCCATCGGGCAGACATTGACGCAGGCGTTGCAATCGACGCAGTCGCCGGGGCCCTGCATATGGGTCGTGGTGTCGGGCACGCCGGGCATCGGGATGACGGGCGCCCGCCCGCCGATCTGTGGTCCCGCCACGCGCAGGCCGGCGGCCTGCTGGCGGCGCAGGCCACGGCCGCGCGGTTCGCCCCGCCAGTCGCGATAGGCGACGGTCAGCGTGCCGGGGTCCATCATCGCCCCCTGGATGCGCGGCCAGGGACACATGTAGATGCAGACCTGTTCGCGCATGAAGCCTCCGAAGACGAAGGTCGTGGCCGTCAGGATGGCGATGGTGGCATAGGCGATGGGCGGCGCCGACAGCGTGACCAGCTGGCGGGCCAGCTCGGGCGCATCGGTGAAATAGAAGACCCAGGCCCCGCCCGTCGCCAGCGCGACCAGCAGCCACAGCGCCCATGTCGTGGATTTCAGGCGGATCTTGTGACCGGTCCAGCGCGACTGGTACAGGCGCATCCGGGCGTTGCGGTCGCCCTGGACCCATCGTTCGATCACCAGGAACAGGTCGGTCCAGACCGTCTGGGGGCAGGCATAGCCGCACCAAACGCGGCCCAGCATCGCGGTGAACAGGAACAGGCCCACCCCTGCCATGACCAGTAACCCCGCGACGAAATAGAATTCATGCGGCCAGATCTCGATCCAGAAAAAATAGAAGCGGCGGTTCGCCATGTCGACCAGCACTGCCTGGTCGGGCAGGTTCGGCCCGCGATCCCACCGCAGCCAGGGCGTCAGGTAATAGATGGCCAGCGTCACGGCCATGATCCACCATTTCAGGCGGCGGAAATACCCCTGCACGCGGCGCGGAAAGATCGGGACCCGCGCGGCATAGAGGGTCTTGGGGGTGTCGGACATCATGCTGCCTTCTCTGTGCGCGCCCTTCGTGGCCGAGGGGCGCGCAGGATGCATTGACGTGGATCAATCGGCGATCGATCGGCGATCAAGCCGGGCGGTCAGTTCGCGGCCACTGGGCCCTCGCCCCCGCCCAAGGCGTGGACATAGGCGGCCACGGCCCGGATCTCGGCCTCGGAGAGACGCGCGCTCCACGGGGGCATGACGCCGAAAGGACCGCGGGTGATGATGCGGGTGACCTGTTCGGGGCTGTCGCCGTAAAGCCAGATCGCGTCCGTCAGGTTCGGCGCGCCCTGGGTGCGGTCGCCGCGCGCGTCCTCGCCATGGCAGGACGTGCAATTGTCGGCGAACAGCTGGCCGCCTGCGCCCGCCAGGGGATCGGCACCGCCGGGCAGGGCCCGCACATGGTCGACCAGCGTGGCGATCTGGTCGGGGGCCAGCATCTCGCCAAAGGCGGGCATCTGGGAAAAGCGGGCGTCGGGGTCGTCCTCGTTCCGGATGCCGTGGCGGACGGTGACGGCGATATCCTCGACCATGCCGCCCCACAGCCAGTCGTCATCCAGCAGGTTGGGATAGCCGATCGCGCCGCCCGCCCCCGATCCGTGACACTGAGAGCAGTTGGTCCGAAAGACCGCCGCCCCCGCGTTCATCGCGAATTCCATCAGTTCGGGATTGCGGTCCAGCATGTCCAGGTCGGTCGTGGTCAGCGATTGCCGCATGGCGGCCTGGCTGTCATCGACCTGCCGGATATGGGTCTGCACGTCCGCCCGCGTGGACCAGCCCAATATCCCTTCGGTCGCGCCGTTGATCAACGGCCAGGCCGGATACAGCACCACGTAGATCGCCGCAAAGACGATCGTGGCATAGAAGGTCCACAGCCACCAGCGGGGCAGGGGGTTGTTCAGCTCCTCGATGCCGTCCCAGTTGTGGCCGGTGGTGTCGACGCGTGCGGGGTCATCCTGCTTTCGATGCTTGGTCATGTCGGGTCCTTGGGCTGGCAGTTGCAGCCGGGGCAGCCCTTGCCGCAGCCGGCCACCGGCGGGGGGCTGTCGCGGAAGATGGCGCGGGCCGCCTCGTCATGGGTGTCGCGGGCGCCGGGGCGAAAGGCCCAAAGGCAGGCGCCCAGGAAGAACAGCGTCATGGCCAGCAGCATCCAGCTGTCGGCGAAATGGCGCAGGATCGAATAGGTGTCGTGCATGCTGCGTCCCCCGGTTCAGCGGCTGCCATCGGCCACGAAGGTCGAGAAATCGACCAGCGTGCCCAGCATCTGCAGATAGGCGATCAGCGCATCCATTTCGGTCAGCGCCGGATCGCGGTCGAAATTGCGCACCTGGGCACCGGGATAGCGTTCCAGCAGCCCATCCGTGTCGCCCCAGGGATCGACCTGCACACGCATGTCGGCGCGCGCGTTCGCGATCATGTCGGGGGTATAGGGCACCCCGACCATCGCGTGGGTTTCCAAGAGGTCGCCGATATGGGTGACCTCCAGCTTGGCGCGCGCCAGATAGTCGTATTTGGGCATGACGCTTTCGGGCACGACCGATTGCGGGTCCGACAGGTGGTCGTAATGCCATTCGTCGGAATAGCGGCCGCCGACGCGGGCCACATCCGGGCCGGTGCGCTTCGACCCCCACTGGAAGGGGTGGTCGTACATCGATTCCGCCGCCAGCGAGTAATGGCCATAGCGTTCGACCTCGTCGCGCATGGGACGGATCATCTGGCTGTGGCAGACATAGCAACCCTCGCGGACATAGATGTCGCGGCCGGCCAGCTCCAGGGGCGTATAGGGGCGCATCCCCTCGACCTTCTCGATGGTGTTCTCCAGCCAGAACAGCGGCGCGATTTCCACGATGCCGCCGATGGTGACGACCAGGAATGATCCGACCAGCAGCAGCGTGGCGTTGCGTTCCAGCGTGGCGTGCCGGTCCAGGATGCCACGGCGGCGCCTGGGTTCGGAAGCGTTCGGATCGGGGGTGTTGTGGTCTTGGGTCATGGGGTCACCTTGCCGGAACGGTTGCGATGGCGGGATGGGCCTGGGGCGCGCGGATGGTCATCCACATGTTCCAGACCATCACCAGGCCACCCGCCAGGTAGAGGACGCCGCCCGCGCCGCGCACCACGTACATGGGGAACTTGGCGGCCACGGTGTCGGCAAAGGAATTGACCAGGAAGCCGTTGGCATCGACCTCGCGCCACATCAGGCCCTCCATGATGCCGGTCACCCACATCGACGAGGCGTAGAGAACGATGCCCAACGTCGCCAACCAGAAATGCAGGTTGATGGCTGCCATGGAATGCATTTGCGGACGCCCCCACAGGCGCGGCGTCAGGAAATAGAGGCACCCGAAGGTGATCATCCCGTTCCAGCCAAGCGCGCCGGAATGGACATGGCCGATGGTCCAGTCGGTATAGTGGCTGAGGCTGTTGACCGCGCGGATCGACATCATCGGCCCTTCGAAGGTGGACATGCCATAGAAGGCAAGGCTGGCCACGAACATGCGGATGATCGGATCGGTGCGGATCTTGTCCCAGGCACCCTCCAGCGTCATCAGCCCGTTGATCATGCCGCCCCAGCTGGGCATCCACAGCATGATGGAAAAGACCATGCCAAGCGTCGCCGCCCAATCGGGCAGGGCGGTATAGTGCAGGTGGTGCGGACCCGCCCAGATATAGAGAAAGATCAGCGCCCAGAAGTGGATGATCGACAGCTTGTAGCTGTAGACGGGGCGGCCCGCCTGTTTCGGGACGAAGTAATACATCATCCCCAGGAAACCCGCCGTCAGAAAGAAGCCGACCGCGTTGTGGCCGTACCACCACTGGGTCATGGCATCCTGGACGCCGGCAAAGACCTGGACCGATTTCGATCCCAGGATCGACACGGGGATCGACAGGTTGTTGACCACGTGCAGCATCGCGACCGTCACGATGAAGGCCAGGTAGAACCAGTTCGCGACATAGATGTGGCGCTCTTTGCGCTTCAGGATCGTGCCCATGAAGACGGCCAGATAGGTCAGCCAGACGACGGTCAGCCAGATGTCGACATACCATTCCGGTTCGGCATATTCCTTGGACTGGGTCGATCCCAGCAGGTATCCGGTCGCGGCCAGCACGATGAACAGCTGGTATCCCCAGAAGACGAACCACGCCGCATTGCCGCCCCACAGCCGCGCCGCGCTGGTGCGCTGCACGACATAGAAGGACGTCGCGATCAGTGCGTTGCCCCCGAAGGCAAAGATCACCGCGCTGGTGTGCAGCGGGCGCAGGCGGCCGAAATTGGCGTATCCTTCCGACCAGTCGAAATTCAGCGCCGGAAAGGCCAGCTGAAAGGCGATGAAGGTGCCGACCAGAAAGCCCGCGATGCCCCAGAAGGCGGTGGCGATGACGCCCGCGCGGATGGGGCCGTCCATATAGGTTCCGGCCAAGGGCAAGGCGCGGGGTTCATCGACCCGGCGCAATTCCCACAGACACAATCCGCCCGCGACCAGCATGACGATGATCGCATGCACCGAATAGGCCAGATCGCGCCCAAGGTCTGCTGCCATCGCCGCCAGCAGGGTGATCAGCGCAAGCGTGGCGATCCTTGTAAACTGCATGTCGTCCTCTTGTCGTGGCGCGCCCAAATGGGGGACGCGCCCCGGCAGTCGCACGGGGGACAAGGTCGCTTCCTTGACATGGATCAAACAGCGTCACGAACCCGCCGTCATGGCGGGTAGGTGGAAGGCGTCAGACGATGGGACCGCCATCCCCGTCTTCGCCCGCCTCGGCCGAGAGGGCCTCGAAATCGGGGATCAGGATCTCGCGCGCCTGGGGCAGGTCGATCAGGCCGTCCTTGCGCAGGGCGGTCATCTGGCGGCTGGTGGTCTCGATGGTCAGGCCCAGGTGATCGGCCAGTTCCTCGCGCGTCAGGGGCAGGTTCAGCGTGACGCCGCCGCCCGACACGCGCCCGCCCATCCCCTGCGCCTGCCGCCGCGCCAGGCTGACCAGAAATGCGGCCAGCTTTTCGCGCGCCGTCATGCGGCCCAGGACCACCGCCCAGTCCCGCGCCGCATCCAATTCGTCCAGCGACATGGTCAGCAAGCGGGTGGCGATATGGGGCGTGTCGCGGACCATGCGTTCGAAGGCGCGCCGTTCAAAGCGGCAGATCGTCACCTCGCCCAAGGCCTGCACGTCGAAGGCCGATTGCGCGCGTCCGGGCCGCCCGATGAAATCAGACGGCAGCAGCAGGCCCACGGTCTGGCGGCGCCCGTCTTCCAGCGTGCGCGACATCGTGGCGCAGCCCGACACGATGGATGCGAAGTGATCCAGCGTCTCGCCCGCCGAGGCCAGATGCGCGCCGGCCTGAACCGTCTGATAGGTCTTGACCCGCTCCAGCATCGCCAGTTCGTCGGCGTCGCAATCGGCGCAGACCGCGCGATAGCGGATGGGGCAGTCGTTGCATGCGATGCTGGGGGTCAAACGTGCCATGGGACCGTTTTACAGGGCGCTTTGATCTCGATCAATGTCCGACAGGGGCTGGGGCCGTTAATGCGGGGGACATGACACATGATTCGTTTCATCAGGCCCTGCTGACGGCACGGGCGCCACGCTATACCAGCTATCCTACCGCGGACCGGTTCACCGACGTGGTGGGACCCGCGCTGCACCGTGACTGGCTGCGGGCGATTCCCCCGAGCAGCACGGTGTCGCTCTACGTGCATGTGCCGTTCTGCCGGCGCCTGTGCTGGTTCTGCGCCTGCCGCACCCAAGGGGCGCGCGGCGACGGAGCGCTGGACCGTTACCTGGATTATCTGCACCGCGAGATCGCGTTGATCCGCGGCCTGCTGCCCGACCGTGTCAGGGTGGGGGCGCTGCATCTGGGTGGCGGAACACCCACGATCCTGTCAGCCGACCGGCTGGACCGGCTTGGCGCGATGCTGGGTGATGCCTTCGCCCCCGATGGCGCCCGCGTTTCGGTCGAGATCGACCCCTGCGATTGCGACGATGCGCGGCTGGACGCGCTGATGCGGCTGGGGATGAACCGCGCCTCGATCGGGGTGCAGGATTTCGACGCTTCGGTGCAGGCGGCGATCGGGCGTAGCCAGTCGGCCGAACGCACGGCGCAGATCGTCGCGGATCTGCGCGCGCGCGGCATCGGCAGCATCAACATGGACCTGCTTTACGGCCTGCCGCATCAGACGGGGCGGCGGCTGGCGCGCACGCTGCAGGCGGTGCTGCGGATGCGGCCCGACCGGATCGCGCTTTACGGGTATGCCCATGTGCCCTGGATGGCCCGCAGGCAGGCGCTGATCCCCGAAAATGCCCTGCCGACGGCCCAGGAACGGCTGGACCTGTCCGATCTGGCGCGCGAGATTTTGGTGGCCAGCGACTATGCCCCCGTGGGCATCGACCATTTCGCCCTGCCTGATGACAGCCTGGCGCAGGCAGCGCGGGACGGCTATCTGCGGCGGAACTTTCAGGGTTACACCACCGATCCCGATACCGTTCTGCTGGGCATCGGTCCGTCGGCCATATCCCGCTTTGCCCAAGGTTATGTCCAGAACGCCACCGCCACCGCCGACTGGCAGAAGGCGCTGGACCAAAGCGGACCGGCCACCGCCCGCGGTGTGCAGATGAGCGCACGCGACCATGTCATCGCCGACGTGATCGAGGCGCTGATGTGTCAGGGCCAAGCCGATCTTTTCGCCATCGCGTCGGGCGCGGGGCTGACGGATCATTGCTTGGAACGGGCCGAGGCGGCGCTGGCGCGCTATCCGGGGGCGGGGCAGATGCGGGATGCGGTGCTGGTCCTGTCGGATTTGCGCGTGGCCCGGCTGGTGGCGCAGGTCTTCGACGATGGGGCCGCCGGTGGGGAACGCCGATACAGCTCGGCCAGCTGACGGGACCCGGAACGCCCCTGCCTGCGTTGTTCCGGGCCCGGGACAATTTTAGCGGCCATGCCCTTGCCAATGCGTCCCTGCCACGCGATCCATGGCACCTGCGCACAGGGGTTTCACGATGCTTCGCTTTCTTCATTCCTCGGACCTGCACTTAGGCAAGGCCTTTGGCGGCTATCCCGAAGGCATCCGCAACCGCCTGCGCGAGGCGCGCCATGGGGCCATCGCCCGGCTGGCGCAGGAGGCCCGCGACGGCGGTGCCGACACGGTGCTGCTGGCGGGCGATACATTCGACGCCGAAACCCCCGCGCCCGATACCTTGCGCCATGCGCTGCGCGCGATGGCGGCCCAGACCGACATCCGCTGGATCATGCTGCCCGGCAACCATGACAGCCTGGCTGCGACCGAATTGTGGCGGCGCATCCTGTCGGAGGATCTGCCCAACCTGCAGGTCGTGACCGACGATGCACCGCTGGCGCTGGGCCCCGATGCCATGCTGCTGCCCGCGCCCTGCACGCAGCGCCGTCCCGGTCGCGACCTGACCGCCGCGATGTCGGCACCGACGCCTGAAGGCTGCCTGCGCATCGGGCTGGGCCACGGCGCCATCACCGATTTCACCGCCGAGGAGGGGGCGACGGGCATCATCCCCCCCGATCGCGCCCGCCAGTCCGGTCTGGATTATCTGGCGCTGGGCGACTGGCACGGGCGGATGCAGGTCAGCCCGGACACCTGGTATTGCGGGTCCCCCGAGGCCGACGGCTTCAAGCATGACATGGCCGCGGGTGCGCTGATGGTTACGTTCGACGGGGCGGCAGGGGCCGGTGCGCAGGTGGATGTCGTTCAGACCGGCACCTTGCAGTGGCGCATGCTGCAATTGGACCTGCTGCCGGGCGATGACCCCGTGGCCCGGCTGGAGGCCGAATTGCCCGCCGCGCATCTGCGCCGCGATCTGCTGCTGCGGCTGCATGTCTCGGGGCGTCTGCCCTTGGCCGATCGCAGCACGCTGGAGGCCGGGGCCTTGGCCATCGCCCCCGATTTCGGATGGTTCGACCATGACCTGACGCAGCTGGCCACCGACACGCGCCCCGACGATCTGGACCAGATCGACCATGCGGGCGCCCTGCGCCAGGCCGCCGAAACCCTGCTGGCCGAGGCCCATGACCCCGCCCTGTCCTTGTCCGAGCGCGAGATCTCGGGCAATGCGCTGGCGCGGCTTTATGCCCTGGCGCTGAAAGTGCAATCATGAAGATCCGCGCGATCGAGTTGACCAATATCCGCCGCTTTGCCGGCCAGACCGCCCGGATCGACGATATCGGCGACGGCGTCACCGTCCTGTCGGAACCCAACGAATTCGGCAAATCGACATTCTTCGACGCCCTGCACGCGCTGTTCTTTGAACGCCATCGCGGTGCCAAGGCCGTGGTCAAGGCGCTGCAGCCCCATTCCGGCGGCGCCCCCGAGGTCGCGGTCGAGATCGAGCTGTCCGATGGTCGCTTCCGCATCGAAAAGCGCTGGCTGTCCCGCGCCACCGCCCGCATCCTGCGCGACGGCCGCCTGATCGCCCAGGATGACGAGGCCGAGGCCTGGATCGAGGCGATGATCGGGGTCGGACTTGCCGGCCCTTCGGGGCTGCTTTGGGTGCGCCAGGGGATTCTGGGGCTGGAGCCCGAGGGAAGTTCCGCCAGCGACAGGAACGAACGCGAAAAGGCATTGGGCGCGCGGCGCGACCTTCTGTCTTCGGTGGCGGGCGAGATCGACATGATGACCGGCGGGCGACGTCTGGACAGCGTGGTGGCCCAGGTGGGCGATGCCCTGTCCCGACTAGCCACCGCGACCGGAAAGCCCAAGGCGGGCGGTGAATGGCAGCGCGCCGAGGCCGAGGCCGAGGCGCTGCGCCAGTCGCAGGTGGAGCTGTCGGACAAGGCCGCCCGCCTGTCGGGCGACCTGGCCCGTCGTGCCGAGGTTCAGCGCGACCTGCGCGACCTGGATGACCCGCAGGCCGACGAGCAACGCCGCCAGGCGCTGGACCAGGCCCGCCAAGCGCAGGCCGCCGCTGCCGCCCATGCCGAAAAGCTGGCCGAGGCGCAGCGCGCGCTGAAGCTGGCCGCGATGACCGAGGAAAACACCCAAGGTCAGATCCGACGGTTGCAGGACCTGTCCGAACGCGTCGCCCGTGCGCAGGCCGACATGGTGCAGGCAGGCGAAGCGGCCACCCGCCACGAAACCCGCGCCGAGGATCTGGCATCGGCCGATGCCACTGCCGCCGCCGCCATGAACAAGGCGCAGGCCGAAACCCGCGCCGTCGCCGCGCGGATGGCCCTGGCCCAACGTGCACAGCTGGCGCAGGCAGCGCGCAGGCAGGCCGATCAGCTGGCCCGCAGCCTGACGCGCGCCGAGGCCCTGCGCGCCACGCTTGAAAGTGATCGCGCCGCGCGCGGTCTGCTGATCGTGACCCCCAAGGCGCTGGCCGCCGCCGAGGAAGCCCGCGACCGGCATGAACAGCTGAACGCACAGCTGACGGCCGCCAATGTCAGCATCACCCTGACTTATGATGGCGCGGCGCGGGTCGGCGATGCCTCGGGTCCCCTGTCGGCGGGGCAGCATGTGCTGACCCGGACGCGCGATTTCGATCTGCCGGGTATCGGCACCATGCGCATCCAGCCCGGTCAGGGCGCAGGCGGCGATCAGGACGGCGTCACCAAGGCCGCGCGCCATCTGGACGCCTGTCTGTCCGCCTGCGGGGCCCGGACCCTGAACGAGGCCCGCCACAAGCTGACCGAGGCTCAGCGCCTGGATCAGGCGGTGCAGGGCGCGACCCGCATGTTGGCGGAACTGGCCCCAGACGGGCTGGACGCGTTGCGGCAGGCCCATGCGCGCGCCAGCGCCGATGCCCAGAACGGTGCCGATGCCGAAGCGCCCCCCGAAGATCAGGCCGCGCTGGATGCGCAGATGGCAGCCGCCACACAGGCCGAAGGCGCGGCGCGCGATGCGGCCACGCAGGCCCATG
The DNA here is from genome assembly GCF_003259195.1 of Paracoccus sediminilitoris. Taxonomy (GTDB): domain Bacteria; phylum Pseudomonadota; class Alphaproteobacteria; order Rhodobacterales; family Rhodobacteraceae; genus Paracoccus; species Paracoccus sediminilitoris. The sequence goes on along the minus strand of NZ_QJPK01000017.1, from coordinate 13,723 downwards.
CCGCCTTTCGTGCCGCATCCGAGGCGCGGGCCGTGGCGCGTGCGACCCTGGCCTCGGCCAGCCGCATCCTGGAGGCCGCCCTGGCCGAGGCGGGCGATATGGCGGCCCTGTCCAGCGGCCTGCACGAACTGGGTCAAGAGCTGACCGCCCATCAGGCCCGCAAGGCCGAGGCGCAGGCCCATTGTCAGGCACTGGAACGGTCCGCCCCCGATCAGGGCATGGCCGCAGCCCAGTTGAAGCGCATGGAATCGGTGGTGGCGCAGGCACAGGAACGCCGCACCGCGCTGCGCGAGGAGTTCGCGACGCTGAACGGCTCGATCGGGACGATGGCCGAACAGGGCATCGAGGAACAGCTGGACGAGGTGCAGGGCAGGCTGGTCGCAGCCCAGGCACGCGCGGCGCGTTACGAAACAGAGGTGAAGGCCCTGATCCGCCTGCGCACCGCGCTGGAGGATGCCCGCCGCAATGCCCGCGAGACCTATTTCGGCCCCGTCATGCGGGAGCTGGAACCGCTGCTGGCGGTGCTGCATGCGGGGGCGTCGGTCCGGATCGACGACCAGACGCTGCTGCCGGTGGCGCTGACCCGCGACGGCCAGTCCGAGCCGCTTGAGATCCTGTCGGGCGGCACGCGCGAACAGATCGCCATCCTGACGCGGCTGGCCTTCGCACGGCTGTTCGCGCGCACGGGCATGGCGGTTCCGGTGATCCTGGATGATGCGCTGGTCCACAGCGACGATGACCGGATCGAGGCGATGTTCACCGCCCTGCATCACGTCGCCCGCGATCAGCAGATCATCGTCCTGACCTGCCGCCAGCGGGCCTTCGCGGCGCTTGGCGGCGACAAGGCGCGGGTCAGGATCGCCGCGACATGACGCCGTGCCCGCGTCAGGATGCAGGACAGTCCGTGCCGATATCCCAGTAGAGCCCGGCCATGACCTGCATGGCCTCGCGGCAGACCGGCCTCAGGACATGTTCGTTCGGCGCATGCTGGTTGCAGCCCAGATAGCTGTGCGGGATCCAGATCGTGGGCAGGCCCAGCACGTCGGCAAAGCAGTCGTTGGGCAGCGAACCGGCCAGGTTCGGCAGGACATGGGGTCCTTTCCAGTGGTCCGCTTCAACGAGGCCCGCACATAGGTGACCCATGGATGGTCGGGGTTCAGCCGAGTCGCGCCGAAGATGCCCCGATCGGTCGGCTGGATGCGAACCTTGTCGAAGCCGCGATCATCCAGATGCTGCCGCAGCGCGGGAAGGATGCGGTCGACATCTGTGCCCACCACATAGCGCAGCTGGTAACGCGCCGTGGCAGGGGGCGATGGCGTTCACGGGGGCCTCGGGGATGCCGGCCTTCATGGCCAGGATCGCAAAGCTGTTCCAGCCATAGGCGCGTTCGGCGGGGGTCACGTTCTCCTCGCTCCAATCGGCATCGATCTGCAATTCGCCGTCGGTGCCGATGGGCAGGTCGCGCAGCGCTTCGCGGATGTCGGGAGTCAGGCTGTCGGGGCGCCATTCGGGGATCTGCAGCCTGCCGCGCGCATCGGTGATGGTCGCCAGCGCCTGCGTCAGGATGATCGCCGGATCGGCCAGAAGCCCGCCCCAGTTGCCCGAATGGCGCGCCCCCTCGCGCAGCGACACGACCAGATCGAAGGGCACCCCGCCGCGCGACCCCATGAACATGGTCGGGCGTTCCGCGCTGAGCCGCGGCCCGTCCGAGGCGATCAGTACGTCGGCCTTCAGCGCATTGCGGTGGATCTGCATCATCCGTGACAGGCCGGGGGACCCGATCTCCTCGCTCATCTCGATCACGATCTTGACGTTGAAGCCCAGCCTGCCGCGCACCGCCAGGACGGATCCCAGCGCGGCGATGTTGACCAGGTGCTGCACCTTGTTATCCGCCGCGCCGCGCCCATAAAGCCGGTCTCCGCGTTCGGTCAGGTCTAAGGGATCAAGGTCGTCCTGCCACTGCCCCGCTTGACCCCAGATGACGTCGCCATGGCCATAGGTCAGGATGGTGGGCAGGGACGGGTCCTCGATTCTGGTGCCCAGCAGGATGGGGCCGCCCTTGGCGGGACCGTCGGGATTGTCGTGGATGGCGCAGTCGAAACAGGCAGTGGTCAGGCGCGGCAGGATGGCCTGGGCCAGATCGTCCTGCGACACGTCCCTGCGATCGGGTTCTGGCTTTCGCTGCGATATCCGACCAGATGCGCCAGTTCCGACTGCAGCCGTCCGCTGTCGACGTGATCGGTGGCGCGCGAGACGGCGGCTCCACGGGTCATAATATCTTGTCCTGTCTTGATGGTCCGGTGGGCGGTGCCCTCAGGATGGCACCTGACCGGGCGACAGTCGAGCCGTGGCGTCATCGGGTTCCAGCCAGCACTGCCGGGCGGCCTCGGCCACGGCGCGCAGGGGGTGGGTCAGGTGGGGCGATGCCGTCATCACCCGCAGATCCGGCCCATAGCCCCAATCCGCCGCGCGTGCGGCCTGCGCGGGGGTCATGGGCGGGGCATCGGGATAATCGGCATTGCCATCGCGCATCGCGCCCGCAGGCGGCACGGGCGGCAGATCAAGAAAGCGGAAGATGCCTCGGGTCACCTGCGTGGGGCGCGCGACCAGATCCTCGTACCGGATGACGGCGGCGGCATGCAGCCAAGCCAGATCCTGGCGCAGCCGGTCATGGGCATCCAGCCAGTGGTCGATCAGCGTTTCGGGCGGGTCGGGCAGCCATTTCGCGACGGCCGCCGCGACGGCCTGGGGATGGCGGATGACGATGATGAGTTGCGACAAGGGAAACAGCTGCTGGTAAAGGCGCATCCGCGTCATGTTCACGGGCGATTTCTCCACCCGCCATGGCCGGTCTCGGTCGAACCATGGGTCCCAATCCGCCTGCAGCCGCAGCCGCGTTTCCAGCCGGTTCAACGGGCTGTCTTCGGTCAGGTGCTGGGCGGGATCGGTGGCGAAACGCATGGGCGCGCCGTGGCGAGCGGTATGGGGAATGGCGCCCTGCAGATAGCAGCCCTCGTTTTCGGGGACCGGTGCATCGCGGATCGCGGCGACCCGCGGATGGTCCGCGATCAGCCGCGCGACTAGCGAAGTTCCCGACCGGTGCAGCCCGCCGACGAAGACATATCTGTGATCCAGCCCCATCGTTCATCCCCTCGCCATGCGCCGCCCATGGATAGACATGCCCGTTTGCCGTGCAAGTGCGAAGGGCCGACAGGCGGTTTAACTTTTATCATCGACAAGGGCGTGAACCATGCAGGGTCTGGGGGGGTTCAAGCTGCAGCGGGTCGCAATCGGCCCATTTTCAATCATGAGCAGTTCTGCCACAAGGGGGCCCCGCATGCGGATTCTTCATGTCGCCTTGGGCGGATGCCTGAAGGCTCCGCCCGTCGAATACGGCATTACCGAAGATACCGGCGGGCATATCGCCTATGTCCTGGGGGCGGCGATGGCGCAGGCGCGCGATCCGCGTGTGCGGTCCGTCGATATCGTCACCCGCGCCTTTGGCGACCCGGCGTTGGACCCCGTCCATGCCGACCCCGTTCAGTCCGTCGCGCCCGGCTGCACCATCCGCCGTCTGGTTACCCACGATATGCGTTACCTGAGCAAGGAATCGCTGCAGGCCCATCTGCCGGACCTGTCGCGCGCCTTCTGCGACCTGCTGCGCGGCATGGCGGAACGGCCCGATATCATTCACGCGCATTTCGCGGATGCCGCCATTCTGGCGCGCGCCGCGCAGGCGGAATTCGGGATCGAATGGACCTATACGCCCCATTCGCTGGCCTTGCAAAAGGCGGGGGCCGCCGATTGCCCGCAGCTGCAGGTCCGCATCCAGGCGGAACGTGCGGCCATCGCGGGGGCCGGTGCGATCATCGTGTCGTCGCGCGACGAGGCGGAACGCCAGCTGCTGCCCTATGGCGGCGACAGCGAGGGGCGGACCCATCGCATCAATCCCGGTGTCTCGCTGTATCGCGACCGGGGGCCGGGTGCCGGGCGCGAACTGATCGCACCTTTCCTGCGCGATACGGGAAAGCCGATCCTGCTGGCCATCGCGCGGCCTGTGCGCAAGAAGAACCTGGGCGCCCTGGTCGAGGCCTATGCCGCCAGCCCGGCGTTGCAGGACAGGGCCAACCTGGTGATCGTGGCGGGCCTGCGCCACGGCATCAATGCGGGACCCGAGGAACAGGCAGGCGTGATCCGCGACCTGTTCGACCGCGTGGACCGATATGGTCTGTGGGGCAAGGTGGCGCTGCCGGCGCGCCACGACGGGGCGCAGATCCGGTCGCTCTATGCCTTGGCCGCCGAGGGCGGGGTGTTCGTTAATCCGGCGCTGCACGAACCTTTCGGCCTGACGTTGATCGAGGCGGCGCAGGCCGGCGTTCCGGTGGTGGCCACCTGCGACGGGGGGCCGGTGGACATCCTGCAGCAGCTGGAGGCTGGCAGGTTGGTCGATCCGACCGACCCACAGGACATTGCCGCCGCCTGCCTGCAGATGTTGGACCACCCGCGCCGCGACTGGCTGGCGAAAAAGGCCCGGCACAAGGCGCGCGCGGCTTTCAACTGGGACCGTTGGGCGGCGGCATCGATACAGGTCTATGCCGGTCGGCGTCCGATACGGTCGCGGCAGGACGGCCCAGTCACGCGCATCTTGGCCAGCGATATCGACGGCACCCTGACCGGCTGTGTCCAGTCGGCCAGCCGCTTTGGCACCTGGCACGAGATGCGCCCGCGCGGTCTGATGTTTGCCGTGGCCACTGGCCGGTCCGCCCCCGAGGCGCGGCGCGTGCTGCGCGAATGGCAGTTGCCGGAACCCGACCTGTTCATCACCTCGGTCGGCAGCGAAATCTGGCGCCGCGATGGGCAGGGGGGACTGACACTGTGCGGCGATTACGCCGATCATCTGTCCGGGGATTGGGACCGCGACGGCGTCACGGCCACACTGCAGGGGACGGGCATCGCATGGCAGCCCCATTATGAACAGCGGCGCTGGAAGCTGAGCCTGTTGGGCGATGCCGGGGATGCCACCGCCGTCACGCGGGCCTTGGCGGATGCGGGCTTGGCGGCCCACGTCATCGCCTCGCACGGGCGGTTCATCGACGTGCTGCCGGTCCGGGCGGGCAAGGCCGCAGCCCTGCGTTTCGAGGCCGAGCGTCACGGCCTGTCGCTGGCCCAGTGCATCACCGCAGGTGACAGCGGCAATGACCGCGACATGCTGATCGCCAGCGGTGCATCCATCCTGCCCGCCAATGCCTATGACGAATTGTCGGGCATTACCGGTACGGACATCTTTCGCAGCCGCGACCGCCATGCGGCGGGGGTGCTGGATGGCCTAAGGCGGCTTGGCCTGACCTTGACGCCCAAACCCGAGGTGCAGCATGCGTGACCTGCCCATCCAGCCGCAGCGCCCGTTCGGTTATTTCGTCCATCATCAGGGGCGTGGCCACGCCGAACGCTGTGCCGCCATCGTGAATGCCCTGCCACGGTCGCGGCCCGTGACGGTCTTCTGCGCCGACCCCAAGGTGCTGGGGCCGATGCCCGCCAATGTCACCGTGCAGGCGATCCCGTCCCTGTTCGAACGTACCGGCGCGGAACGGGACATGGACCAGCTGCAGACCCCCGACACGCTGCATTGCGCGCCGGTCGGTTGGCCCGGCATCCGGCAGGCCATGGGCCGGATCGCAGGGTGGTTCGCCAGCGACGATCCCGCCCTGATGATCTGCGATGTCAGCGCCGAGATCGCGCAGCTGTCGCGCATCTGTTCGGTCCCCCATGTCTCGGTTCTGCAGCATGGCGACCGCAGCGATCCCGGCCACCGCGCGACCTATGACGGCGCGGCGGGGATCCTTGCGCCCTTTTCGGCAGCGCTGGCGCAGGATGATTGGGCCCCGTTCCGTCACAAGATGCATTTCGCCGCCGGTCTGGGCGTGTCGGGCGATTTGCCCGACCGGCAGGCGGCGCGGGCGGCATTGGGGCTGGAACCGGGGCGCATGATGGCGCTGGTGCTGTCGGGCGGCGGCGGGACCGGGTTCACCGCGGCCCCGCTTGGCGTCGCGGCGCGCGCCTTTCCGGACTGGCAATGGATCAGCATCGGCAAGCTGCAGGGCGACTGGCACGCGACCCAAGGGGCCAACCTGCACCACAAGGGCTGGGTCGATGACGTCGCCACCCATGTCGCGGCTGCCGATCTGGTGATTTCCTCGACCGGAAACACCACCTGCGCGCAGGTTCTGGGGGCGGGACTGCCTTGGATCGTCGTTCCCGAATGGCGCTATTTCGACGAACAGCTGTGCAAGGCGCAGGCGCTGGCCAAGGCCGGTGCGGCGCTGCACCTGCCGCATCTGCCCTCCAGCGCGCATGCCTGGCGGGCGGCCGTCGACCGGGCCCTGACGGGTCACGACGCAGCAGCCCAAGGTCGGCTGCTGGCCCCCGATCCGGCCAAGGCAACCGCCGCATGGCTGGAAACTCTCTCCGAAGGGTTGTGGGGCACGGCCCTGACCCTTGAAACCACAGGATGACCTGATGACGACCGTATCTGCACTGACCATCGCCGGAGGGCGCGACCAGCATCTGAAGAATGTCATTCGCGGCTTTGCCGAACAGACCCACCGGATCGACGAACTGATCATAGGCGTGATGCAGAACAGCGATTACACCGATCTGCCCGAAACGGATTTTCCCATCCGCCAGATCCGCATGTCGGGGCCCGACCTGTGCATGGCGGCGGCCCGGAATGCGGTGGCCGACGCGGCCCGTGGGGATGTGCTGGTCTTTGTCGATGTCGATTGCATCCCCGCGCCCGATTTCGTCCAGACCTATGTCAACCGCATGCAGGGCCGCATCGGCCTGTTCATGGGCGAGGTGCAATACCTGCCTGCAGGCGGCACCGATGGGGGCTTGGATTTCGACCATTTCGCGACGGTGTCGGTCAAGCATTCCGACCGCCAGGGTCCGCCTGCCAAGGGGATCGCACCCTGCGAGGATTATCGCTGCTTCTGGTCGCTGAACTTCGCGATGCATCGGGGTTGCTGGCAAAAGGGGCCGCGCTTCGACGAACGCTTTACCGGCTATGGCGGCGAGGATACCGATTTCGGGCGCGCCCTGTCCGAGGCGGGCACCCCCATCTGGTGGATCGCCGGCGGGCGCGTCTTTCACCAGTATCACCCCCATTGCATGCCACCGGTCCATCATATGGAATCGGTGATGCGCAATGCCGATCTGTTCGCCCTGAAATGGGGGCATCGCACGATGGAGCATTGGCTTTATGCCTTCCAGCTGATGGGGCTGATCCGCAACGACCCCGATGGGCTTGTCGTCCTGCGCCAGCCCAATCAGGCGGATTTCGACCTGTGCAAGCAGCAATCCGACATGCCCTATGCCAATACCCGCCGGGTGATCGATCACCTGCAGGCCCGTGGTGATTGGACCGTCGAACGCACCCGCCAGGTCGAAAGCGCGCAGGCCGCCATGCTGATGCCCGCCGCCGAATGACCGCGCCGCTGCGGATCGCCCTGCTTGCGCATCCGCGCCACCCCATCGCGCCCCCCTTCATGGGCGGGATGGAGGCGCATGCTTGGTATCTGGCCCACGGTCTGCGGGCGCGGGGCCATGACGTCACCCTGATCGCGGCAGGCGACAGCCGAACCCGCACGGCGCTGCACCCGCTGATGGACCGCCACTACGATGCCGACCTGCCGTGGCACCAGTTTCATGGTACCGCACGGCTGAACGCCTATCTGGACGACAACCATGACCGTGCATTGCAGTGGATCATGGGGCAGGGGTTCGACGTCATCCACAATAACGGCCTGCACCGGTTTCCGCCGCGGATGTCGCGACGGCATCGGATGCCCATGGTGACATCCCTGCATGTGCCGCCCTTTGACGCGCTGCTGCGCGCGATGCGCGACAGCGTCGCGCCGTGGCATCAGGTCACGGCCTGTTCGCGGACCCATCTGGCGGAATACTGGCCGGATGGCGCGCCGCCGTCGTGCCATGTCGTGCCGAACGGGATCGACATGGGCGACTGGCCCTTTGCGCCGAAGGGACAGGGTCATGCCATCTGGGCGGGTCGCATCACGCCCAACAAGGGTACCCATCTGGCCATTCGCGCTGCCAGGCGGGCCGGGGTGCCGCTGATGATCTTCGGCACGATCGAGGACCGCGACTATTTCGACAGCCAGATCCGTTCCGAATTGAATGGCGATATCCGGTTTGGCGGCCACCTGACGGGGCGGGTCTTGGCGGTCGAATACGGTCGCGCCTCGGTCATGCTGTTCACGCCGCAATGGAACGAACCCTTTGGCCTGACCGCGCTGGAGGCGATGGCCTGCGGCACGCCCGTCGCCGCCATCCGCATGGGGGCCGTGGCCGAGGTGATTGGTTCTGCCGGCAGCTATGCCGCGCCCGACGGGCATGATCTGGATCTTGCGATGCTGCGCGCCATGCAGGTGCCGCGCGCCGCCGTTCGGGATCGTGCCGCGCGGCTGTTCGGGATGGACGCGATGCTGGACCGCTATGACGCGCTGTACAGGACCGCCATCGCCAACCGGAACGCCCCCGCGCCGCCGGTCGATTACGCGGCCATCGAACTGCCGCCCCATTTGGGTCACGCGGGGCGGGTGGCGTCAGATGATGCCGCCGTCCAGGACCGTCTCGTGCGTCAGGCGCGCCAGCAATTCCAGTGAGGGCTGAGTCGGCCCCGCCTGCCTGCGGGTCATGCCGACTGCGCCCGACAGGAAACCCGCCCCGGTTTCCCATTGCACCAGGTCGCCGCGGTCCAGCTCATCCTCGACCACCCCGCGAGAGATGAACCACAGCGCGTCCGACCCTGCCAGGATGCCGCGTCCCACAGCCAAGGCGGCGGTTTCGAATGCCGGTTGGACCGAGGCCAGGTTGCGGGCCAGCAGATATTCGTCCACCGCCCGCCGGATCAGTGCATCCGCAGGCGGCAGGATCAGCGGACATTGTGCCAGGACCTGCGCCACGGGCCGCCCCCGCATGGGATGATGCGCCCCCGAGACAAGCACGATGCGGTCTTCGTACAGATGTTCGAAGCGCAGCCCCGCCATGTCATTGGCTGCGGGCATCCGGCCGATCATCAGGTCGATCCCGCCTTCGCGCAGCAGGCGGACCAGATGGGGATGCGGCCCCGTCTCGACCGACAGCGTCACCCGCGGTGCCGCCTCCCGGAACCGCAGCGCGACGCGCGGGAACAGCCGCGTCGCCGCTGTCGGCAGCACGCCGACCCGCAGCCTCCCCCCATGGCCCGACGGATGCAGCGCCTCGGCCCCGGCCTCCAGCATCTGCAGCGCGGCGGCGGCGTGGCGGCGGAACAGCACGCCGCTGTCGGTCAGGACCAGCCGCCGCTTTTCGCGCAGGAACAGCGTCGCCCCCAGCAGATCCTCCAGCTCTGCCAGGGTGCGCGACAGGGCGGGCTGGGTGATGCCCTGCGCCCGGGCGACGGCGGACAGCGTGCCATTGGCGGCGATGTCCAGAAAGGCGCGGATATGGCGCAGCTTGATCGCGGGATGCATAATCATACGGGCATGAACCAAAGCGTATTTGGCATTATCTGCGGGTTTTTCTTTGTGCCACGTTATGGACAGGAGGAGCCCTTATGCAAGTCTTGAACCGCGCCGATGGTGCGTTGCATTACCGTATCGACGGCCCGGACGGGGCGCCGGTGGTGATCTTTTCCAATTCCCTGGGGACGGATCTGCGGCTGTGGGACGCGCTTTTGCCGCTGCTTCCGCAGGGATTGCGCTATCTGCGCTATGACAAGCAGGGGCACGGGCTGTCCGATCTGTGGCGGGCCGACCGGTTGCAGGATCATGCCGACGATGCCATGGCCCTGATCCGCGACGTGGCGCAGGGGCCGGTGGTCTTCGTGGGCCTGTCGATCGGCGGGCTGATCGGCCAGCGGGTCGCCAGCCAGCATCCCGACCTGGTCCGCGCGCTGGTCCTGTCGAACACCGCCGCCAGGCTGGGAACCGCCGAGGGGTGGCAGGATCGCGTCGACGCGGTCCGTCGTGACGGTCTGCCCGCGATGGCCGATGGCATCATGCAGCGCTGGTTCGGCCCCGACTTCCGCAGCACGCCCCAGGTGGCGCCTTGGCGCAACATGCTGGCCCGCACCGCACCAGAAGCCTATGTCGCGGCCTGCCACGCGCTGGCGGGTGCCGACCAGACGCAGGCCACCGCCGCGCTGGACCTGCCGACCGCCGTCATCGCCGGGTCCGAGGATGGAGCCTCGCCCCCCGATCTGGTGCATGGGACCGCCACGCTGATCAAGGGCGCCAGCTTCGACATCATTCCCGGCGCGGGTCACCTGCCATGCGTGGAAACCCCCGCCGCCCATGCCGCGATCATTGCCCCATTTCTGGAAAGGCACGCCCGATGACCGAACTGACCGACAAGGGCATGGCGATCCGCCGCCGCGTTCTGGGCGGCGATCACGTCGCCCGCGCCGAGGCGCAGAAGACCGCCTTCGACGCACCCTTCCAATCGCTGATCGCGGATGCCGCATGGGGCCATGTCTGGGCGCGCGACACGATCACCCTGCGCGAACGGTCGATGATGACCATCGCGTTGCTGGCGGGTCTTGGCAATGACGGCGAGCTGGCGCTGCATCTGCGGTCCATCCCCAACACCGGCGCCAGCCGCGACGACGTGATCGAGGCATTGCTGCACGTCGCCATCTATGCCGGTGTTCCGCGCGCCAACCACGCGATCGCGATGGCCCGGGACATCTTTGCCCAGCAGGACGCCGAACAGGAGAACGCCCGATGACCGGCCCGCTTTACCAACGCGACCGCCAATGGCACCCGCCCGCGCTGACGCCCGACTACAAGACCTCGGTCGCGCGATCGCCGCGGCTGGCGCAGCTGTCGCTGGAAGGGGGGACCTGCGAGTTGACCGGCCCGACCTTCGGGCATGGCGATATCGACGCCCATGACAACAACCTGATCGTGAACTATGCCAAGACCGGCGATGCGATCGGCGAACGCATCCTGGTTCATGGCCGCGTCTTGGACGAGGATGCGCGTCCGGTCCCGAATACCTTGGTCGAGATCTGGCAGGCCAATGCGGGCGGGCGATATCGTCACAAGAAGGACCATTACCTGGCGCCCATCGATCCGAATTTTGGGGGCTGCGGGCGCACCCTGACCGACGATCAGGGGCGGTACCATTTCCTGACGATCAAGCCCGGCGCCTATCCGTGGCGCAACTGGGTCAACAACTGGCGGCCCGCGCATATCCATGTCTCGGTCTTCGGGACATCCTTCGCGCAGCGCCTGATCACCCAGCTGTATTTCGAAGGTGACCCGCTGATCGCGCAATGCCCCATCGTGAAATCCATCCCCGATCCGCGCGCCATCGACAGCCTGATCGCGCCGCTGGATCTGAACGCCGCCGCGCCCCTGGATCACCTGGCCTACAAGTTCGACATCGTGCTGCGGGGTCGCCGTTCGACCCTGTTCGAAAACCGACCCGAGGGGAACTGACATGCCGCAACCCTTGCAATACCTGAAGGAAACGCCCTCGCAGACGGCGGGACCCTATGTCCATATCGGTCTGGCACCCGCCGCCGCCGGTTTCGACATCTATCGCCGGGAACTGGGCACGCAGATCGCCGCGGATGACACACCCGGTCCGCGCGTGCGGATCACGGGCCGGGTCATCGACGGCATGGGCGCACCGGTCAAGGACGTCCTGATCGAGATCTGGCAGGCGGATGCCAACGGCATCTATCCCCATCCCGGCGATCCCCGCCACGCCGATGCCGCCCCCGGCTTTCGCGGCTTTGCCCGTGTCATCCCCGATTTCGACAGCGGCGAATTTACCATCGACACGATCAAGCCCGGTTCCGTGCCGATGAAGGGCGGTGCCGTGGCCGCGCCGCACCTGAACCTGTGGCTGGTCGCGCGGGGGATCAACCTGGGCCTCTCGACCCGGCTCTATTTCGGGGATGAGGACAACTCGGCCGATCCGGTCATGAACCTGATCGAACAGGTCGACCGCCGCCGGACGCTGATCGCGGAAAAGACCGCCGACGGTGTCTATCGCTTTGACATTCGCCTGCAGGGCGACAACGAGACGGTGTTTATGGATGTCTGACAATGCTTGCATCATCTGCGTGGCCATCACCGGGTCCTTGCCCGGCAAGGACAACAACCCGGCCGTGCCCATCACCATCGAGGAACAGATCGAATCCACGCAAGAGGCCTTCGAGGCCGGCGCGACCATCGCCCATTGCCATGTCCGTGACGACGCGGGCAAGCCCACCAGCGACCCCGACCGCTTTGCCCGCCTGCTGGAAGGATTGCGCCGCCATTGTCCTGGCATGATCGTGCAGCTGTCCACCGGCGGCCGGTCCGGGGCAGGGCGCGACCGCGGAGGCATGCTGCGGCTGTCGCCGGACATGGCATCCCTTGCGGTCGGGTCGAACAATTTCCCGAACCGGGTCTATGAGAACAGCCCCGAACTGGTCGACTGGCTGGCAGCCGAAATGGCCGCGCATGGCGTGATGCCCGAAATCGAGGCCTTCGATCTGTCCCACATCCTGCAGGCCGCGATCATGCACAAGGACGGGCGCCTGCCCAACCGCCCCTATGTGCAGTTCGTCATGGGCGTCAAGAACGCGATGCCGGTCGATCGTGATGTCTTCGATTACTATATCCACACCGTCAAGCGGCTGTTTGGCCAAGACGTGCCTTGGTGCGCTGCGGGTATCGGTCCCAACCAGATCGTGCTGAACGAATGGGCGATTTCGTCGGGCGGCCATGCGCGAACGGGTCTGGAAGACAATGTCCGCATTGACCGCGACACGCTGGCACCGTCGAATGCGGCCCTGGTGCGTCGCGCGGTAGATCTGTGCGACAAATACGAACGCCCCGTCGCGACTTGGCAGCAGGCGCGCGGCATCCTGGGCCTGACTGAAAGGGGATCGGCATGAAGAAGGTTTACGGGACGGCGTCGGAGGCGCTTGAGGGTGTCTTGCATGACGGGATGTTCATCGCGGCGGGGGGTTTTGGCCTTTGCGGCATTCCCGAGCTGCTGATCGCGGCGATCCGGGACGCGGGCACGAAGGATCTGACCGTCGCCAGCAACAATTGCGGCATCGACGATTTCGGGCTGGGGATCCTGTTGCAGACCCGCCAGATCCGCAAGATGATCAGCAGCTATGTCGGCGAAAACGCGGAATTCATGCGCCAATACCTGTCGAAGGAGCTGGAGCTGGAGTTCAACCCCCAGGGCACCTTGGCCGAACGCATGCGCGCCGGCGGCAGCGGCATCGCGGGCTTCTATACCAAGACCGGCGTCGGCACGATGATCGCCGAAGGCAAAGAGCACAAGGATTTCGACGGCCAGACCCATATCCTGGAACGCGGCATCGTGGCGGACCTGTCGATCGTGAAGGCCTGGAAGGCCGATGACACCGGCAACCTGGTCTTCCGCAAGACGGCGCGCAACTTCAACCCGCCCGCCGCCATGTGTGGGCGCATCTGCGTCGCCGAGGTCGAGGAGATCGTCCCACGCGGCAGCCTGGACCCCGACCAGATCCACCTGCCGGGCATCTATGTCCACCGCATCGTGCAGGGCCAACACGAAAAGCGCATCGAACAGCGCACCACCCGCAAGCAGGAGGTCGCGTGATGACCGAGGCACCCAAGGGCTGGGACCGCAACCGCATGGCCGCCCGCGCGGCGCAGGAGCTGGAAGACGG
>NZ_QJPK01000016.1 GCF_003259195.1 Paracoccus sediminilitoris | reverse complement strand
CGGCGGTGGTGGCGGTGTAATCCAGCGACGGCTCGATGTAATCGGGCACCAGCGTGGTGATCCGGTCGAGCTTGGCGCGACCCGGGCCGCAATCGAGGCTGACGATCTTGGCCTCGTCGATGATGGCGGTGGGGGCGCGCCACCTGGCGACCCGCACCCCGATCCGCCCGTCCTGCGCCAAATACAGCTCGCCCCCGACGCTCTCGAGGATCCGCAGGGCGACATCCTTGACCGGCTCGTTCAGCGCGTAGCTGCCGCCGCCCTCGTAGCGCGGGCGGGGGCCGGCCAGGCCGGGCAGCGCGTCGTTGCAATCGGCAATGGCCGCGAACCAGGATGGCAGGTCGAACTCGGCGATGGGGATCGCCCCGGTCCCGGCATCCGAGAGGTAATGCAGCAGGTGGCGGATCGGGTTGGTGGTGAAGCTCGCGTTGCCGGTGGCGGGCTCATGGCAGGGCGTGCCGCGGATCACCGCGCTGATCTCGGGCGGTCGGCCGCCGGGATAGGTGTCGTTGATCTCCTCGGGCTTCACGGCGTCAAACGTGCCGAGGATGGTGGCCACCCCCTCCAGCCGGTGGCGCTCGGCCGTCCAGCGGGTCGGGAAGGCCGCGTGCAGCTCGGGCCAGTCGCCGCCCGCCGCCTCTGGCGGCAGCCCGCGGCGCAGCTGCAGCCGGACCTTGCCGCCATCCCAGGGGGGCGTCGTCACATAGCCATCCCCATCGACCGCGACCGGCTTGCCGTCCAGGTACCAGCGCTCCACCCCCGAGATGCCGCCGGTGGCGATGGCCAGCAGCACATAGGCGCGGCGCTTGCCGCGCGGGATGGTCATCCCGAGGATCTCGATCGGATCCTCGAAGACCTTGTAGTCGGAAAAGACCAGCGTGCCGCTGGTCCGGACCCGCCCGAAATGCTGCACCCGGTCCGCGGAGCCCGAGCGGATCTGGGTCTGCAGGTCGCGGGGCTTCGGTCCTTTCGGTCGGTTCAGCCGCGCCTGCAGCGCGCCGATGCCGACATTGATGGCGGTGCTGATCAGGATCTTGCCGACCGCCGTCTTGGCGATGGCGATCACGACCGGAATGGCTTGCGGCATGGTTCTCCCCAGCAGATGACGGGTGGCGCGGGGGCTTCGCCCAGGCCCCGCAGGGTGCGGAACGCCCATCGGGGTCCCGTGCGGATGGCGGCCACCTGGCGCCCGCCGATTGTGATGATGCCGACGTCGCCGGGGCGCGGGTCGCGGGTCTCCCGCAGCGGCGTCATGCAGGGCGCGATGGTGCGGGCCAGCCCCGCGGCGATCAGCCCCTCCGCGCCGGCCCGGTCGTCATAGCGCCCGCGAAACCCCGCCGCCGGGTCGAAGCCGAAGCGCAGCAGGCACCAGTCCGCCACCCAGATCGTGCAGTCGCTCCGCCCCCAGACCCAGGGCAGCACCGTCGCGCGGGTCAGGTAGGCGGAAAGGTCTGCGGACATGGCGGGGCCTCGGAATGGCAAAAGCCCGGACCAGGAGGGCCGGGCTGATGGTGAGTTTGACGTGTATGCGTCGATGTTTGCGAAAAGTCGGATCAGTTCACGTCAGCGTTGAACCGAAGCTGATCGATCGAATGCCAAGACCAGCTTGATCTTCAGATATCGCACTCGCCCATGGCCGTCTCGAAAGGAGTATCAACCTTCGAGAGCTTTCCGCTATCGATGCCCATCGGACGAAAAGGCGGAACCTCCTGCACGGCGGGCTGCACCTGGCTGAGGTAATAGCACCCTGTGAAAACGGCGGTGCCCTCGTCGGTCACAGCTTCGATCGCGACAGGCACTGCGAAATGAATCGTTCCTGCAGCGCCGTCGCTGCTGGTCTCACCGAGGCGCAAGCTGACGTTCTGTGTCGTGGCATACCCCTCGCGGAAGGTATCGTAATCAGGGGCGCTTTCCGGATCGAAATAGCTGTGCGCGCGCAGGTATTCTTGCCGGTCGATGGCATTGTAAAGCGAGGAAACCACGCGTTCCGCCGTCGAGCGGTCATCGAGATATGGCGCAACCTCTTGCGAAACGGAAACGGTCGCGGTCGTAGCGACGAGCGCTGCAGCGGCGAAGATGCGGATCATGATGGAAGCCTCTCTCCATTTACCCTTCGATCTCAACACCGAGGCGGACCAGAGGGTTGCAAGAGAGAGCGGTAACAATCCCACCTTGCGGGTCCTGGCATATCTACTGGGCCAATCACCCAGCCATATCCCTAACAACTCGACGGCTGTTCAAACTCCCACCCTTCACTGCTGCAGCCATCCGGTGAACTCTGCACCGCTGGTCTCGTAGAGCGCGACATATTCGCAGCCGCGATCGCCGGGGGCGCGCATCTGCTGGTCGCGATCGGTGTATTTGCCGAGGAAGGTGGCATTGCGGTCGCGGAAGGGGCCTTCGGCGGTGATGGCGAAGTAATCGTCGGTCTCCGTCTCGGGACGGCGGATATCCGAGATCCGGCCGCGGTGGATGTGGATGGCCGGCCCCACGACCGCGCCCTCGACGAAGAGCAGGAGCCGCTGGTGGATCACCGCATCGCGCCATTCCGCCTCGTCGTTCATATGCGCCAGCGACAGCGCCGGACTGACCGCGCCGAAGCGGTATTTGGCCGGATGCGCGTCCATCACCCCCGAGGCGCGGATCCCCGAGGCCTCGATGACCCCGTGAGCGGCCAGCCAGGTATGGGTGCCGTCATGCCAGGGCGTGCTGCCCTCGATCAGCCGCAGCGTGCCGGAGGCAAAGCCGATCTCGAAACTGCGCCGCGCCTCGATGGCGTCGCGATTGGCCTCCAGGAAGGCGATCTGCGCGGGCGTGAAGCTCACCGGTCGAACTCCTCGACGAAGGTCAGCGTCACCGGCTCGCCCCAGGACAAGAGGTCCCGGGCCCGCTCGCCCTCGCCATCGGTGGCGAACTTGGCATAGGCCACCGGCGGATCGGTCTTGAGGACCGTGCCGGCCGGGATGGCGGCGCGCAGCGGCGGCTCGACCTTGACCCAGCCCCCGGCATTGCGCCGCACCACCCGGTAGACGAAGCCCTTTACGCTGAAGAGATCGCCGACTCGGAACGAAGGGCGCGCCGGATCACTCAGGGCCACGCTCAGCTCGGATGCGCCCGCGGCCGCGGCAGTGGTGGTGATCATCGGCTCGACGCTGCGGCCATCGGTGAAGCCGGTGGTGTCAGCAAACCAGGTCTGGTCCTGCCAGCGCTCCTGCGCGGGGCTCAGCGCCGCGTCATAGGCGAAGCGGTCGTGGAGCGGGATCACGGCGGTGTTGAGCCGGCCGCGCATCTCCGAGACCAGCGCCTCGAAGCGCTTCAGCCGGTCGCTGTCGGGTTCGATGATCAGGCCGAAGCGGAACCGCCAGGCCCCGGTGCCGCTGGAGATGACCTGTTCATGCCCCGAGAGCCCGCGCCCGGCGCTGCGGCTGGTCCAGTCGATGTGATAGCTGGTCATCGACATGCGGAACTGCTCGGCGGGCCAGTCGATCAGCGCCATCACATCCGCTCCTCTTCATATTGCCGGATCTCCGAGACCCGCCCCGGCAGCTCGGCGCTGGCGAAGCGCTCGACCCTGACATTCGCCGCCCGGTCCGCCCCGCGCATGATCCGCGCATCGAGATCGTCGGAGAGCTGCAGCCGGACGACGAGTTCGCCACTCCCGGCGCCATCCACCATGCGCTTCGAGATGTCATGCGGAATCACCTGCGTGCCGCGCGGCAGGTTCAGGATCTCGCCGCCGCGTTCGTTCAGCCGTGCAAGGCCCGCGGGGGAGAAGGGCGTGCCGCGCGCGAAGGCGGGGACGGCGTTCAGGCCTGCGCCCTGCAGTGCCCCTGCAACGGCATCACCACTGCCGAAGAGCGCCCCGCCGATGCCGCCGAGGATCCGGTTCAGGCCGCTCGACATCAGCCGCGCGGACATATCTGAAAGCATGCCCGTAAAGGCGTCCCTCACGCTGATCGTGCCATCGATCACCCGCTGGAAGTAGGGCGTCAGGGTGTCGGCGAAGGATTGCCCGAGCCCGGCGCCGGCAACGTTGACCGACATGGCCCCCTCGCCGATGCCGAGGGCCAGGCCCTGGCTCAGGTAGCTGCCGATGCGCCGCATCAGCTGCGAGGGCGAGCGGGTCTCGGTCTGATCGCGCAGCCCCTCTTCGGTGGCAGCACCAAGGGCTGCCCCGGCTTGGTAAGCTGCCCCCTGGCCAGCATTCACCCCGTCGGCGTAACCCGCCGCGACATCGCCCCCGGCCGGCGGCAGGATCAGACCCGCATCGCCGGGATCGGTCGCAGGGTCATAGCCGCTGCTGATCGGGCCGTCGCGGCTGCCCAGCAGGCGGTTGCGGCCCTCTGTGACGGCGGTGACGGCGTTCGAGACCTTGGTGACGATCGGCTCGATCCGGGCCCATGCCGCCTCGAAGGCGGCGACGATGCCGTCCCAGAGGGTGGTGAAGAAGCTCTTCAGCCGTTCCCAGCCCCGCTGGATGTCATCGGTCATGCCCAGCTTGTCGGTGATGGGCTTGATGCCCTCTTCCCAGGCCGCGGTGAACACGCCCCTGATGCCGTCCCACAGGTTCTGGTAATAGGATGTGAGGCCGTCCCAGGCCGTCTTCAGCCCGTCGATGGCACCCGACCATTCGCCTTTGAAGACCCCCGAGAGGAATTGGCCGAAGCCCGAGAAGATCTGGCGCACGTCGTCCCAAAGCCGTGCGAACCACGGCCCGACCGCGTCCCAGTTGCGATGGACCAGGTAGGCCGCCCCGGCGATGCCGGCCACGGCCAGCCCGATCGGGTTGGCCATCAGGAGCGCCGTGACCTTCGCCAGCGCACTGCCGACCGAGACGATGCCGCTGATCATGAAGCCGAGGCCCGCCAGGAAGGGACCGATGGCGGCGGCCGCGACCGTGAGGCCGATGCCCCAGCCAAGCGCCTCCGGGCTGGCCGCGGCCAGCTTCGCGGTGAACTCGGCCAGCCGTGCCACCCCCTGCATCATCCCCTCGAGAAGCGGCGTCAGCTCGGTCATCAGCGTAGCCATGACCGGCGCGAGGCCGATGAGCGCCTGCTGCAGCTGCGTCGAGAGAACCCCGGAGACCAGCGCAAAATCCTTGCGGACATCGCGGGCGCCCTTGATCAGGCTCTCATCGATCTCGAGGCCCAGCTCGCGGGCGCGCTTGGCGGTCTGGCGGATCTCTTCGCCGCTGTTGCGGAAGGCCGGGATCAGGGCAGTTGCATCGCTGGCCAGCGCCTCCATGTAGAAGGTCATCTCGGCCTGGCTGACATTGGCGTCTTCCAGCGCGGTGACATAGAGCGCCAGCGCGTCCGAGGATGACAGCCCCTTGAAGCTGTCGATGGTCAGCCCGACCTTGGGGCCGATCTCCTCGAAGAAGTCGGCCAAGGGCCCGGCGCCCGTGGCCACGAAGTCGCCGAACTTGTCGTTCACGTCCTTCAGGATATCGGCCAGCTTGTCCTGCTCGATGCCGTAATCCTGCACGGTCATCGCGGCCACCTTGAACGCCTCTGCCGACATCCCCGCCAGCTCGGATTGCCGCTGCAGATCGGCCAGGCTGTCGGCGCTGGTGACGAAGGCGGCGGTCGTTGCCGCCCCGGCCGCCAGGATCGGGGCCGTGACCCGGGCCGAGATGCCGGCCCCGATCCGCTGCAGATCCTGGCCAAGCCGGCGCATGCCGGTCGCGGCATCGCCGAGGCCCTGCCGGAAGCGCGCATCGTCCAGCCCCATGACGACCCGAAGCCGACCGATCAGACGCGATGACGACATGGCATTCTCCGTTGTTCAGGGGGCGGGGTCATTCGGGGGGCGGGGTGTTGGCCTTGCCGGCCATCCAGTCGCTCAGTCGGACCTTGGGCAGCGCGGCCTTGGCGCCGTCCAGGTAGAAGCCGATATCGGGTTTTGCATCGGACCGGCCCAAGAGCGTCTTCAGCGGCGGGATCTTCCTGGCGCGCTGCAGGCTGGCGGTCAGCCAGGCGGCGGTCAGGGTCATTTCGTCCTGCCGTTCGATCCGGGCCCGCGCGGCACCTGTCTCGATCATGTAGAGGCCGGGGGTGATCAGCCAGAACCGGTCGGGATCGAGGCCGAGGGTCAGCCAGGCCTCGTAAAGCTCGGGAATGTTCAGCCCCGCTTGCCGGGCTTTGCCTTGCCGCGGGGCGCGGTGGCCTTTCCCGACGCGGTCGCGCCCCCGGCCTTTCCCGGCGTGGCCGCCTGCAGCCCTGCAAAGGCGGCACTCATGACCGCGACGGCGATGCCGACATCGGCCGCCAGCAGGTCATCGGCCAAATAGGGGTCGGCGTCGGGGTGGAAGCGTTCCAGCGCCACCTGGGTGACCCGCAGCAGCACGGCGAAGTCCGGTGCCTGGCCTTCCTGGGCCATGGCGATCAGTGGCTCCAGCCCCTTGCCATATTCCTCCTGCAGCCTGGCCAGCCCCGACATGCCAAGCGTCAGTCGGTAGGTCGCGCCGGCATGCTTGGCCTCGATGATCCCCGTCAACTGTGCCATGGGATCACTCCGCGATGATGAAGCTGGAGAGGCGGAAGGTGGCGCTGGCGGTCATCTTGTCGTCGATGGGCGCGGTCCGGGCATAGCCCTTCAGGAAGCCGCTGAAGGTCTCCGGCTCGCCCTTGGCGCCAAGCGTGAACTCGATCAGCACCTCTTCGCCCGATGCCTTGATCTCGCTCAGCAGCAGATGGGTGGGCGATCCGGGGATGTAGTTCATCGGCACGGTCACCTCGCCGCTGTCGATCAGCCCGGCGATGAACTGGCGACGGCGGCCGGGCGACTTCATATGGGTGACCTGCACCTCGTCGACCTGCTCGTCGGGGGCCTCGATATCGCCCACCAGCGCCAGTTCGGTCATCACGGGCGCACCGCCGCCCGAGGGGGTGCGCCCGATGCGCACCGTGGAATCATAGCCGATCATGCCGTCCATGCGTCATGCTCCTTGGTTTGGGTTCAGGTCAGGGTTGCATCCGGCTGCCAGGTCTGCAGCCGGAAGCTCATCACGAGGGTGCCGACGAAGGCCTCCGACTGGCTGTGGCTGACGATCGAAGTCTCCTCCAGCTGGGCGCGGGTCGCGCCAGACCGCAGGGCATCGTTGATGATCGCCTCGATCATGGCGCTGTCCTCGTCGAGCACGTCCTCGATCTCGTCGCCGCCGATGCGGCGCAGCGCGATCTGCAACAGGGTGCGGCGGGTCACCGATCGCTGGCTGTCGCGCCCGCTCGGTTCCTGCGGCGTCAGGACGCCGATCACCGGCAGGCTGGCGGCATCGACGCTGCCCGGCCAGACCTTCAGGATCCGCACGCCGGCAAAATGCGGATGGGCGGCCAGCGCCGCCCGCGCGGTGGCCCGGAAGAGGCTGCGGTAATGGGCCATGATCAGGGCTCCACCCGGTGCAGCTCGGCGATGACGAAACCATCTTCCGCGGGCGATCCGCTGCGATGCACCGCCGTCACCTTGAAGAGCCGTCCGTCGGGCACGAGGATCTGGTCATCGCGGGCCAGCTCCGGCACCAGCTGCCTCTCGACCCGCCAGGTCGGTGCATCGATCAGCACGACCTGGCCATCCGCGCCGGTCACTTCGATCGGCTGCTCGCGGAAGATCGAACCGATGTCGCGCAAGGCACCCCGCTGCGGAGCGTATTGCACGGTGGCGCCGAAGGCACCGGCGAGGATCCCCGAAAGGCCGTTGAAGAGACGGGTCATCAGGTGGCAGCGGCAGCCGGGATCGCACCGTTCAGACGAACCGCACCCGTGGGCGACGGGTTGGCCGCGGCCTCGATCGACACGCCGATCAGGATGGCGCCGGCGACGGGCACGTTCGTGACCAGGCGGCTCGTGGCGTTGACGTAGATCGGCTGCCCGACGGTCCAGGACTGCGCCGAGATCTTGGCCAGGGCGTAGCACCCTTGCAGATGCGCCTCGACGGGGGCGCCCTGTTCGGCGTCATGGCCGGCCACGCCCGCCAGCAGGCCGGACACGACCATGCCGCCCGAGGCGACCGCGTGGGGGGCGACGATCGTGACCGATTCGCCCTTCTGCAGATAGTTCTTCATCGGGATCTCTCCTCTGGGGGTTCAACGACAGAAGCCGCCTCGCGGGCGGCTCTCTGTCAGGTCAGACGGGTTGTCGGGGATCAGGCGGGCGCGGCGCCCGGGTTCCGCCAGCCGCCCCGGAAGTCGGCGTTGCCGGTCCCGAAGTCATGCTCGACGGTCATCGAGAAGCCCTGGGTGCCGAAAGGCTCCTCGGTGCGCACGCGGGGTGCCTCCTGGCCCTCGAGGAAGCCATAGATCCAGCACGGGGCGCGGCTGGACAGCAGATACCAGGAATTGTCGGTGATCTCGGTGGTGACGATCACCTGCAGCTTGCCCGAGAACGGGTTGACCGAGCCGCTGTCGGTGGCCGTGATCTGCGCCACGATCATCTCGGCGGCCGTTTCCTGTTCCGGGCCGACCAGCAGGATCGCGGGCGCCAGGTTCAGCGGCGCGCCGTCGATGCTCTTCTGCTTGCGGATGGCCGCGCGCCCGGCAGAGAGCGCGGCGGCGGTGATCTGGGTGCCGGCGGCCGCGACGTTGTTGCGGCTGGCATGGAACATCAGCTGGCCGTCGGCCATCCGCGCGCCCAGCAGGTTGCGGTAGAAGGTCTGTTCCTCGAAGAAGGCCACCGTCTCGCCATAGCTCGACAGCATGTCGTCGATCGCGCCCAGGTCGTCGTTGATCATCATCTGGCGGCTGATGGTCAGCCCGCGGCCATAGGGGACCAGGACGGCAGTCTCGCCGCTCTCGCCGAACGTGCCCCACTTGATCTCGCCGGTCTCCTGGATCGGCAGCAGCATCGGGAAATCGCCGGTGCGGATCAGGGGCGTGGGCCGGAAGTCGCGGAAGTTGCGCTTTTTGGCAATGGCGCGATAGGTCGGCTGGAAGGCGCTGTAGCGCTCCAGGAGGACCTTGCTCAGGGCATTGTTGAAGATGGCGGGGAAGTCCGAGGTCGAATGCGAGGCGGCCATGAAGACGCTGATCTTGTCGCCCGCCGAGCGGATCTTGCCGCGGTGACCGCAGGAGGCCGCTGCCATCTCGACCAGCGACATGTCCATATACTGCCGCGCGGCGGCCATGGACGGCTCGCGCCCGGCGATCTGCGCATGCAGCGCGTGCGCCATCGCCGCGCGCGTGGTGCTGCGTTCGTCGCGCATGATCGAGGCACGCGGCAGGCCGTTGCGCGGGGCCGTGCCACCTTGGGCTTGATTCATGGTGTACTCCTTGGTGGCCTGCTTGATCGTCAGGCCCTTCTTGATCCAGTCCATGGCCACATCGGCGCCGATCTTGCGCGAGGCCGCGAAGTTCATGATTGCCGTCGCATGGGCGTTCGGGCTCTCGCTGGCGGTGGCCGCGTCATCGCCCTCAGCCTCGGCCTCGTCGTCGTCCGAGGCCTCGGCCACATCTTCGGCCGACATGTCGGTCTCGTCCTCGCTCGACATCTGCGACGTGGTCTCATCGTCGATTGCCGAGGTGGTGTCGTTATCGCCCTCCATGTTCGGATCATCCTGATCGGACATGGAGGTCTGCGTCTTCGGGGAGGTGCGCTTGCCCATCTGGGTGCCTTTCTGATTGGGTTTGTGGGGTCCGGCCATCATGGCCGTGATCATGTTGCCGGTGGCCTGCCGCGCGAGACCTTCGCCAATCCGGCGCAGGCCCTTGGGTGCCTTGGGGTAGAGGCGATAATCGAAGGTCGCCACGGCGGTCGCGTCGGTCTCCTCGTCGGTCTCCGTGGCAAAGCCCGCCTCGACCGCGCCCGCGCCGTCGAAATAGGTCTCGGCCTTCATGATCTCGCGGGCCTCTTCCGCCGGAATGCCGGCCCGCGACGCGTAGATCCCGGCATAGGCGTTCGCGAGGACCGCCAGGGATTTGGCGATGTGCAGGTGGTCATCCTCGGTGCCGCGGCCTTCGGTGTACCAGTTGGCAGGGTCATGGATCATCATGATGGCCCCGAGCGGCATGACGATCCTGTCGCCCGCCATCGCGATCAGCGATGCCGCCGAGGCGGCGATCCCCTCGATGATCACCGTCACCTCGCCGGGGTGGTTCTTCAGCACGGTGTAGATCGCCTGCCCCTCGGTCGCGATGCCGCCGCCCGAGTTCAGGCGCACGGTCAGCGGGCCGGTCATCCCGGCAATGGCCTCGCGGACGCTCTTGGCGGTGAAGCTGTCCTCGTCCCAGAACGAGGAGCCCACCGTGCCGGTCAGGAGAAGTTCATTCATCAGGCTTGTCCTTGTCGGGAAGGGTCAGGGTCTTGCGGGCCGGGTCGGCGCGCGGGTCGCTGTCAAAGAGGAGGCCCATCCTGTCGGCCTCGTCCTTGTCCTGCAGCTGTTCCTGCAGCAGGCGTTCGGGATCGACGCCCAGTTGGCGCACCACGCCCTGGCGGGACTGGAAACCGGACCGCACGGCATCGCTCAGCGCGCCAAACTCGCGGGCCGGATCGACCAGGATGCGATGCGGCGGCACCCAGGTCATCCTGACCGTCTTGGGGTCTTCCCAGATCAGGCGCTGGAACTCCTCGTCGCCCTCGGCCTCGGCCCAGGCCTCGACGAACCAGCCGCCAAAGCGCTGCAGGAACATCGGCACCATCATCAGCCACTGCCAGCGCGAGATGTTGCGGTCCATCTCCAGCCGCCCGATGCGGGCAGAACTGAAGTTGACCCCGGTCAGATCGCCGGTCAGCGCCTCGTAGGTGATGCCGACGCCCATGGCGGCGGACCGCAGGACCGATCGCCCGAACTCGTCGAAGCCGCCGACCTCGGGCGGGTCCGAGAACTCGACCTCCTCGTCCTGGGTGATCTGCATGATCACGCCCGGCTGCAGGGTGCCGCCCAGATCCGTCCGCGGCGCGCCTTCCGGGCCCGCCCGGTGAAACGCCGCAAAGCATGCCGCAATCTTCTGGCGCATCAGGTGCGCATCCTCGGAATCGTCGAGGTTGAGCAGCTTTTCGGCGATGGGCGTGTACCAGCTGATGCCGCGCGTCTGCCCGGGACGATCGACCCGGAAGACATGGATGATGTCCTCGGCGGGCACACGCTCGGAAGACGAGGGAAAGCTGCCCGGCCGCCATTCGCCACCGGGGTGCTGGGTGTAGAGCCAGTAGGCCACGCGGTCGCCGTTGGCGTCGTATTCGATGCCTTCGCGGATCTCGTTGCCATCCAGCGACTGGCCCCACCGGCTGTCGTCGATGTAGTCGGGCTCCAGCACCTCGATCTGCAACGGCATGTCCAGGCCGCGGCTGGCCGGGCGGTGGCGCCGGATCAGCACCTCGCCCGCATCGATGACCGTGTTCATGGCCGTGGTCTGCAGGCCATAGAAGTTTTGCAGCCCGCATCGGTCGATGGCGGTGGTGTCGAGGTGATCCTCGATCAGCTCCAGCCCCCGGTCGCGCATGCGCTTCTGGACGCCCTCGGGCAGCCCCTTGGAGACCTGCACCTTGGGGATGATCCCGTCGCCGACCACGTTGCCGGAGATGACCTGCTGCACCCGTGCGGCGAAGGGCGAGTTGCGGATCATGTCGCGGGCATAGAAGGCCACCATGCGGCGGCTGCGGCCCGCCATGTCGGCGTCCGCGCTGGTGGCGCGGATGCCCTCGTTGCGATGCCCGAGACGCGAGGCGCGATAGTGCATGGCCACGGTGCGCGCCTTCTCGCGCGCAGCCCCGCGCGCGGGCGAGATCGCCATGATCACCTTGTCGATGATGTTCATGTCAGCCCCGCGAGAACGTGGGCAGCAACAGGCCCGAGACCGGCATCGGGGTCAGCTCGCGCTCGATCATCGCCACGATGCGCTGCATCTCGTCGAGGCTGCGGAAGGTCACCTTCTCGCCGTTCAGTTCGAGCGAGGTGACACCCCGGGCGATGTTCGCCTTCAGCTCTGCAAGATGCTGCGCGGTATAGGCCATCAGAGCCACTTCCCTCTTTGCTGGATCCATCCCCCGCGACCGGGGGCGGAGATCGGCGCGCGCGGCGGGGCCGCGGGGCGCATCGGTTCGTCTGTCGGCTGGTCCTGCGGCACCGTCCCGGCGGGCGGATCGGCATCGGCCGTCGGTTCGGCTGCGGCCTCTGCCAGCAACAGGTGCGGGTTCTCCACGGACCAGCTGGCCCAGAAGGCCGGGGAGGACCAGTCGATCCGCTCCGCACCCTTGATGATGTGCAGGGCGCGGGCTTGGACCAGGTGGTCGAGGCTCTCGTTGCGCACGATGCCGGGCCGCTTCTCCCATCCGCCCGGGGTGCGGCGTTCGGCGGTGAACTCGGCGAGCTCCTCCGGCGTCATCCATTCCGGGATCAGGCAGGCGTTCACCATGCCGTCCTCGGCCCTGAGCGAGGCTGCGACCGCGTCCTTCAACCGGTCCACCGCCATGAACAGGATCTGGATGTCCTTTGCGACGCGGCGGCGGCGGTTCTTCTGGCTGGCGGCCTCGGGAGCCTTGAGCCAGACGCGGTCCTGCTTCTTCAGCCCGCCTTCGCCACGGGTCAGGTACCACAGGCCCGCCTGACCCTCGCGGCGGCGGCCCCGGTAGAACCGATAGGCGTTATCCGTGGTGGCCCCGCCGCCGTGAAGGTCGATGGCCAGCGCCACGGCCGTCATGCGCGCGTCCGATCCGGCCACCGGCCAGCTGCGTTCGGCCAGTGGTGCCAGCACCTCCCAGTCCTCGGCGACCTCGAAGGGTTTGAGGCGGCGTCCTTCGCCGGCACCCGGCAGGGTGACGATGTCGAAGCGGTCGATCGGCATGTGCTGACCGTTCTCGCCCCAAGCCGTGACCCCGACCGAGAAATACGTGCCCTGGACGTCGACCGAGATGGTCAGGTAGCGCGCCCACCGGGGCGCGGTACCCTTCGGCAGATCGAGGCCGCGGGCCTTGTCGCGCAGACCCTGCACCGTCACCTCCAGGTCGGACACCGCAGAGCGCGGGAAATAGGGCTGGGCCTGCCCGGTGTTCATCGCCGTCTTCAGCTTCTCCTCGTCGCCGGTGGCCTCGAAGGTCTTCACCGCCTGGCAATAGGTGGTCACAAGTTCGCGCCAGGATGAGAAGGACGCCGCTGCCCCGTCGAGCCAGTAGCTGAGCATGTCGGTCTTGCGCACCTCGCCGCTGTCGATCGTCACCAGCGTCGGTTGGCCGTTCGCATCCGTCTCGCGTCCCTCGTGCAACCACCGGCCCGCAGCATTCAGTTCGCGCTTCAGCTGGTGGCCGAAGCCTTGGCCGCAATGTGGGCAGATCATCTGCGCCGCTTCTCCGGCCTCCATCGGATCGGCACTGTCGGGGTAGCGCAGGCGCCGGAAGGTCGGCTCGAACCCGGCCTCGCAGTTCGGACAAGGCCAGTACCAGCGACCCCGCGTGCCGTGCGGATAGAGCGACAGCACACCGTATTCCACCGGCGGGCAGTCATGCGGCGTGGACGGGCGCCAGGACTCGTCCTTCAAGGGCGCGCCCGGGCTGCTTTCGACCACGACCATGCCACGGGAAAGGTAGGTCCGCGCCCGGGCCCGCATCAGCGAATAGGCATCCCCCTCGCCGTCGATGCTTTCGGGGAAGTGGTCATAGTCGGTCCCCAGCACCAGCCGGATGGTGGCCGAGCTGAGCTTGGTGATTGTCGGCCAGTCCAGGGTCAGCTGCGTGCCGCCCGTGAAGAGCTTGTGGTAGATATTGTCCGATCCGCGCCCGCTGCCCTGCCGGGCCCGCAGTTCCGGGCTGTTGCGCACCATCGGCGAGATCTTGTTGCGCTCGAACTCGGCCGCGGCCTCGCGGGTCATCTGGAACAGCGCCACGCGTCCCGGGTCGGCGGTGATCGTATAGGCGATGGCCGATTGCAGCATCTGCGTCTTGCCCGACTGCGAAGGCCCGCAGAAGGAAAGCCCCCGATAGGTCCGCGAGGCGATCATGTCGGTCGGCTCGACCATGTAGGGCGTGACATCGCGCCGGAAGGGCTGCCACTGCCCCGACACGTTCACCCGCATGGAGCGCTCGGCGGCCTCGGTGACTGAGATCTTCTGCGCCGGCCGCCAGGCGGGCAGCGCCATCTTCAGGGCCATGCGCGGATCGGCATAGGGCGGCAGCGGTTCGAACTGGTCCAGGCTGCGCATGTCAGATCAGGATCCTGGCATTGTAATCGACATCGGGCACATCGCGCTCGCGCAGCTCGGCCTCCTCGATCCGGTCCGCGATGGTCGTCAGGATGTCGGCCCCGATATTGCCGACCGTCGCCACCTGAACGGCGGTCAGGTCCAGTTCCCGTTCCAGCCGGTCGGGCATGGATTCAAGGCCGTCGCGGACGATCTTGCCGATGCTTTCCAGGAGTTCGAGGACATCATCCAGCGGGACCAGGCGACGGCGGTTCAGCTGCGCTGCCGACCAGCGGATGTCGGCCTCGGCCAGCTCGCGGCGTTCCTTGCCCGACAAGGTGGCCGCTTCGTTGTCGACCTCCACGCCTAGGAACTCGGCTCGAAGCATGCTGATCTGGTTCTCGTTATGCCGGTTGCGGTGCGCGGCATCCGCCTCGCGCCCTTTGCGCCAGGCCCAGCAGTGAGACAGGCGCAGCACGTAGGCCCGACCGTTGCCGCCGACTTGCGCCACCGGCATGCCATCGCGGATCCACTTCGCCACGGTATTGACCGTGGTCCCGAAGGCCTGGGCGATCTCCTCCTGGTTCATGTCCGCGTCGAGGATGGTGTCGGGTAGCGGGAACCGGTGCAGCAGCTGCGCCAGGGCGTCGTCGATCTCGACCGGCAGCAGCGTGGGCAGTTCATCCTGTTCCGACATGCCAAACCCCAACAACAACCCCATCCTCTGCGGCTGAAAACTCCGAAAAAAGTTGCGAATAGCGGGGTGCGAATTACCCCCGTGCGGTTCCTTGCCAGGAAGGACCCGCGGGGGCTGGGCGGTCAGCCGCGTTCGGCCACCCTCTGGACCATCCGTGCGAAGGTGCGGGCCAGGTGCTCGGGCAGCCGGGCGCGGTAGACATCGGCGGCGCCGTCCTGGAACCCGAGCCGCTCCGAATAGACCGGAGCAACGGCACTGAAGTGCAGCACCTTGCTGATCGTGCCATCCGGCGCCCGTTTCCAGATCCCCGGCGAAAGCCCCGATCCGGCCTTTGGCACGAAGAAGCCGGCCCGCTTGCGATGGCGTTTGCGTGCCGTGGCCGTGGTGTTGGTCCGGTCGTCGCGCTGCGCCTGGACCGCCGACAGCGCCTGGTTGCGTTCGCCGGTCTGCCAGTTGCCATAGGCGTTCAGCTTGGCCCCCTCCGCAGGGATGGCCGACTGGATGATGCCGTCATAGGCCAGCCGCGAGGATAGCAGCGCTTCGAGCCCCGTCTGGCCGCGCGCGCCGCCCAGTTCCTGCATCTTCAGGTAATGCCGCCGTCCGACCGTTGGACGTTCCATGACGAAGGCTTCCAGGCTGTTCGGCTTGGCCCGCCAGACCATGAACGCGTTCTTCGTGAACCGCGTGGGACGGTCGAAGACCTCATCCATGCGGTTCTGGACATGCGTCAGGACATCGGCAGCCGTGTCGTTCAAGGCCCATGCCGCTGCCTGTCGCGCGTCCCTGTCTGCCAGCTGGCGCAGGTTCCGCTGCAGGTCGGCGTCGTCCAGCGTGATCTTCAACATGATCGCGCCCCCGAAACGACGAACGCCCGCAAGGGAAGTTCCCGGCGGGCGCACCTGTGGATGATGACAAGAGTTATGACCCCGTGAGGGATAAGCGATCAAGAGTTTTTGGTCGTGCGCCCGTGCATGCGGTCCAGCACATCCGCCAGCGCGACATGCAGCTTTGATGTGTGTTTTCCGTCCAAAGCCCAGCCATGCGCTTTCAGAACGGCTCGAAAGCTCTTCCCATGCAGGCAGATCGCGTCGACCAGCGCGCGGTTTGTAATGACCGACGCCCTTGCGCCGCCGCGACTGGACGGGCGCACCCGGCGAACCACCATGGCGGTCCCGGTTCCGATCCGGCGCTGCAGGCGGCGGATCTCCTCGCCCTCGGCCAGGTAGGCGTCGATGAACGCGCCTCCCGATGATGGCCCTGACCCGCGTCGTGCCTCGAGGCTGGCGCAGCGCATGCCACCCGCGTCGTGGCGCTCGACCAGGTCGCGATAGCGTCGGGCGACGGTGACCTGCGCCTTGGTGAAGGGTGCCTCGCGTCCCTTGGCCGCGGCGATGCGGGCCAGATCGTCGAAGATGTCGGCGGCGCGGACCGCCTTGAAGCCCCGCCAGCCCATCTCCTCGACCTTGTAGCCGGATCTGGACTTGCCGTCGGGCATCACCACCCGCGGCATCTCGGCCACCTGCGGTCCGCGCGCCGGGGCGGTCGGGATGGCGGGGCCGCAGCCCGCCACCGGCGTCGCGCGGTCGATCATCGCCCGCAGCCGTTCGGCCTCGCCCTCCAGCCGCGCCCGTGCCGCCTGCCTGTCGATCATGCTCATGCTGCTGTCCCTTCTTCGTTCGCCGCGTTCTGGATGGCCTCGATCTCGGCCAGGTCCGCGTGCCAGGCGGCCAGCCAGTCCTTCTCGGCCAGCGTCGCGCGCCCGGCCTCGATGTTCTCGCGGATGACCCGGCGCTTGTGGCGGTTGGCATCCGCGTCCTGGCGCAACCGCGTGATGATGTACTTGCCCGGCGGCGGGCCCAGCTTCCGGGCGATCTGGAACAGCTCCACCGCCCAGCCCTCGGCCATGGCCTGCCGACCCATGGCCGACCGGATCAGGCTCTGGGCATAGGCGCTGTCGCGGGGCGGCGGGCATTGCAGCGTCATCGCCCAGGACCGGATCAGCCCTTCCTCGGGCCAGATGCCCTTGACCGCGTGCCGCGCGATCAGGTCCACCATGGCCCGCAGGTTGTCGTCGGACATGTAGGTCAGCCAGTCGCGCAGCCGCGCCATGGCCTTGTCATGCGCCTCGGCACTCACGCCGCGCTTGCGCGCCAGCCCCGCCAGGGGCTGCATCAGCAACCCGTCCACCCGCGCCCTCATTCCCGCATTCGGAGCCGACATGGCATCTTCCCCTTCTCTCAGCCCTTCAACCTATCCACAGGCGCCATCGCCGGAATGTCGCGCGACGGGCGCTGTCTCTTTCTTGTCTCTGTCCTTGTCCCTGTCGTGCCGGACAGTCTGACAGTGTCTTCGGACTGTCTTGAACTGTCTGTCGGACAATCCTGGACAGTGTCTTCCAGTCAGACCCGGCCGCGCGCCTTCATCCGCAGATCCAGCGCATGCTCTCCCCAGTTCGAGATGCCGCGCTCGATCCAGCTCGAGGACCGGTACTCGCAGCCCTCCCGGATCAGCCAGTCGTCGATCCAGCGCACCGCGGCATCGTTCGCGGCCAGCTCGGTGTTGTAGCCGGCCAGGGTGCTGCGCAGCCGCATCAGGCGCTTGGCGGCATTGGCGGCCTCGTTCTTGGCGCGATTGTCTTCCTTGCGGGCGATCGCATCGGTCAGCGTGCGCAGCACCATGGGATGCATCAGGCGCAGCTCGCCCTCGCAGCGCACCGTGCGCCACCGATGCAACGGACCGAAATCCAGCCGGCACAGCTGCTCGAAATGTCCCGGATCCACGAACAGCATCTTGGCCAGCACCGCCTTGTCGGTGGGCAGGGTGCCGACCGGCGACTGGTCGTAGCTGATATTGATCAGGTCGAAGTAATAGGCGCGGCATTCGGCGGTGCCCTTCAGGCGCATGTCACAGTTCAGCCAGCGCCGCCGCTCCCAGGCCATGAAGTAATGGCTGTCCAGCCGGTCCTCGCGCGTCAGCGGGTATTCGTCGATCTCGCCCACCGGCGCCAGCGCCAGGCTCATCGCTCTGCTCCCCGGCTCATACCGGCCCGCATCATCCGGCCCAGCAGGTAATCGCGATAGCGCGGGGTCATGCCCGCCTTCAGCTGGCGATGCAGATGCGCGTAACCGACGCCAAGGGCCCGCGCCGCCTCGGCGATCGAGGCAAAGCGCCGCCCGTGAATGACGCAGGGCCTGGCATTCGGCCGCGGCACCTTGCGCCGGGGCGCATGGGATCCCAGGCCCGCCGCATCGGCATGGCCCTTGCGGTCCAGCTGCCCCGAGATCGATCCCGGCGTGATCCGCAGCGCCGCCGCAGCGGCCGAGATCGAGGGATAGACCGTGCCCCGCACCCGGACCGGTACGCAGCGGGGGTGATCGGGACAGTGGCGCACCTTGCCCTCGCGCAGGCGCTGCCGCCACGCGCGCTGCCGCGCGATCTCCGCCTCGCGGCAGGCATCGCAGCGGCACTTGTGGCTGACATAGCCCGAGGATGTCCCATGCGGGATGGGCCGCGGTCCGGCCGCCATCGGCGCGCCTTCGGATGACGTGATCATTGGCGCCTCGCTCGTTCCGGCACCGCCGCGCGGCACCACGCCCCCATGCGATGAAAAGCCCGGACCGCCAGGGAGGAGGAGAGCGGCCCGGGCACCCGCGGACCCGCGACCGGCGCGGGGGCGGATGGGAATGAAAAGGACGCGGCAGCCCTGCAGCCGCCGCGCCAGGTGCCGGTGCAGGACAGGCGATGCCCGGACCGGAAAACATGCCCCGCTGCCAAAAGGCAGCTCTCGGCCGGGCCAGCCGCAGGGTCCGCAATCCCGGGTCTTCCGTGCTTCACCCGAAGGCGGCCGGAATTGCGGCTTGGGTGGGGGGTGATACCCCTGGACGGGCCATGCTTCCTGCCCATCTCATCCACCTTCGGGTGTCCTGATGACCCGAAACCCATCAGTCCCCCCGCATGATCTCGGCGTAGCGGGCCAAGCTCCGCGTCGCGTGATCGACATGGTGGCCATAGGGCGCGTTCAGCCCGTCGAACCAGTTGCAGGCCGTCTGGAAGGTGACGCCGAAATGCACGGCGCAAACCTCGCGGCTGGCAAAGCTGGCAATCATCAGCAGCGACCAGCGGCGCAGGAAGGCCGCGCGGTCAGTACCGTGATTAGCATGGGCGCGGCGGGTGGCATCGCGGCCGCGGCCCCGCCCGTCAAACAGGTTGGCATGGGACATTGGACGGCATGCGCCGTCATGCTGCGTCGGGCGCAGTATTTGCATGGGAAGTGTCATGAGAGGGCTCTTGGTTGAGGGTGGAAGTATCAGGGCGTGGCTCACGCGCAGATGCAGCACCTACGAAGGTGAATAGCTGATGGGGACAGGGCAGTTCGCTTTCCGCGCACAGCCTATCGACGACATGAAACCATCTTGCAGGAAAGCGGCCATCGACAATCGCATTGCTGACTGAGGTCAATCGCACTCCGATCGCATCAGCAATTTTTCGACGCCCCAAGGCGTCACATATAGACTGCACGGTGATCAGGTCATTCTGCATACCTGAGCGATAGTTCAGTAAATCTGAACTGTCAATGTTCAGTCAGCAGAGAATTCACAAATTCTGAACTGCAGGCATGATAACCACATGGACATTGATCAAAAATCACGCCTCGCGCGTATAAACGATATGGGCCTGGCAGCTACGGCGGTCCGCCTGCGCGCCGCATTCATCGTTACAGGCCTGCCCCAGCAAAGCGAACTTGCGAAAGCTGCAGGCATATCCAAAACCGTACTGAGCAATGCCATGGCTGGGGCAACTTACCCCAACCGAGATTTGATGAAGTATCTGTACCGAGCGCACCGCGTTGACTTCAATTTTCTGATGAATGGCGACTTTTCTCAGCTTCCTGGGGACGTTCAGGACCGCCTGTTCCCCGCCTTGCAAGCCGCCAGTAGTGAATGGGATCAAAAAGAAGGTTCAAGTCGAACCTGAGTTTTTTGGCAATCCTCGCAACTGCAAATGTCAATCTACCCATGACCACCCCGCAAGAACATAACCGGAACACTTGCGCGTTTTGTCAGGTTGTGCAACCTTTGCTTGCACAGTCGGCAGCGCTCTAAGTTCAGCCGAGGGCCGCAAGGCGCTTAATCAAACGAGCATGCGCAGTTCATATAAATTGAACTTGCTGTCTTGACAGTCCATTTTATCTGAACAACTCTTATCTCCATCGCAACTCGATGGAGATCACGGCCATGCAGATCATTGCCGACACCCTTCGCCAAGCTACCATCCCGGCCCAGGCCCGCGCCATCATCGCTGACCCGGAACTGGCCGCGCGTGCCGGCGAGACCGCCCGCCGCTTTGCCTGGTACATCACGGTCAGTGCCCGCGGCGGCAAGGTCCGCCAGCGCCACCGGCCCGCAAACCTGATCGAGGGGCCGCGCTGATGGACCCGTACAACAGCATCAGCGCCCGGCGGGACGATACGCCTTCGACCCTGCCAATCGACCTGCCCGCCATCGACAGCTTTGCCGATCCGCTGCGCCCCGTCCTGACGGTGGGTGACATGATCGCCTTCGTGATCGGCATTCTCGGCACGCTCTGCGGCGGTGCCTTCGTCTTGTGGATCTTCGCATGAGCCCGCGCAGCATGGCCCTCGCGGCCTTCATCAAGCACGACTGCTCGCTGCACGGCTGGTCGCGCAGCGCCCTGCAGATCGCCGAGGATCTGAGCGATCGCTATCCTGCCGCCGCCAGCTGGAACCTGTCGGCCCGCCACGTGGCCCGCGTTCTGCGCGAATGCGGCTGGACAACGCGCACCCGCAGCAGCCGCGTCGAACGGGGCGCGGATATCGACCAGACCCTGCACGGCATGGCCGATCCGGGCGAACTGCAGTTCAGCGCATGACCGACATCGTCACCCATCGCGGCATCCAGATCTGCCGATACGACGTGCCCTACACGCCCTTCTTCTGGACCCATGACGAAACGGACGGCTACGGCACCGCCTGCACCGTGGCCGTCGCCAAGGATCAGATCGACAAGCACCTTACGAAAAGGACCAGGACAGATGACTGATATCACCCTTCCGCCCCGCGCCACTGCCTGCACGGCAGAAGAGCGTGACGAGATCACCGCCGCCATGGTCGGCGTCATCGACCGCTATTGCGGCATGGACCCGATCGACATGCCGCTGGCACGCGAACTCGGCGCCGAATGCTGCCGCATCATCGAGGCGCGCGAGCGGTCCGCCGCCCGCCCGGAGGGCCGGACATGAAGAACAAGCTGGGCGACCTGAACAACCACCTCTTTGCCGCCCTGGAACGGCTTGGCGACGAGGGCATGACGGCAGACCAGATCGAACAGGAGGCCAAGCGCGCCGACGCCATCGTCGCGGTGGCCGACAAGATCATCGGCACAGCCGACACGCAGTTGAAGGCGGCAAAGCTCTGGGCCGAACATGGCAGTGCCATCATGCCCATGCTGCCCAAGGTCGGCGGCGGTGCCACCGAGATCGAGGGGAAGGCGGAATGAAGGGCCGCGCCATCACCTATCACCCCGAGGAGCTGGCCTGGATCGAGGCGCGCAAGCACCTCCCGCGGGCGGAGCTGCACAGGCTGTTCCGGGCCTTCTGGCAGCGCGACGACGTCTCGCAGGCGAACCTGACCGCGCTCTGCAAGCGGCGCGGCTGGATGACAGGGCGGACGGGGCATTTCACCAAGGGGCAGGTCTCTCACAACAAGGGCAAGCCGATGCCGCCGGAGGCCAGGGCCAAGGTCATGGCGACGGCCTTCAAGCCGGGGCACCGGCCGGCGAACCATCGCGGCCCGGGGCACGAACGCATCGACAGCAAGGACGGCTATGTCGTGATGATCGTCGACGAGCGGAACCCGTGGAACGGCCACGCCACGCGCCCAGTCCACAAGCACCGATACTTGTGGGAACGTCAGCACGGTCCGGTGCCCGAGGGACATGTCCTGAAATGCCTGGACGGTGACAAGACCAATTGCGACCCGGCCAATTGGCAGGTGATCCCGCAGGGCATGCTGCCCCGGCTGAACGGTCGCTGGACGGGCCTGAAATACGACGACGCGCCCGCCGAGCTGAAGCCCGCGGTGATGGCCGTGGCCAAGCTGGATCATGCAGCCCGCGTGGCACGCAGAGAGGTCGGAACAAGCCGTCCCCGCCCCCTGCCCTGCAACGATCAAGGAGGTTGATATGGGACGGCGAACAGCATTCACCGAAGCCGAGATCAAGCGCGCGCTCAAAGCTGCCCGAGAATCAGATCCAGGCAGCGTGGTCGAAATGACGAGGGATGGAGTAATGCGCATCCTGCCGCCTTCAGTTCAGAATGAGGCACGAAGTGAAGTAGACAGGTGGTTCGAGGATGACGCGCGTTAACCTACGAGGGATCAACAGGATCCGGAAGAGACTGGCCGATGGCACGGTGCGCGAACATCACTATGTCGGACGGGGCCGCGGCGCGATTAAATTCTGGGACAGCACCGGGGATATCCGTCTCGGATCGCCAGACTACATAGCAGCATTCTCGGCTGCGCGGAAATGCACGCCGGCGGCGCAAGGCAAGTTCCGCAGTCTGATTCTCGCCTTCTTGGACAGCCAGGATTTCAAAGTGCTGGCGCCCCGAACACAGGCCGATATGAGGCGCTCAATCTACCATCCAGACAACGGCATTGATCGTAAGTTCGGGGATGCGCCATTGGCCGCACTCGAGGACCCACGCATCCGAACGCAAGCCCTGGATTGGCGAGACACGATCGGCGGCAAGGTCGGCGATGACCGCATCCGGCATATGCAACGGATTGTGGCCTTTGGATATGACCGCGGCCGCATTCGACTGCATCATCTGCAGAAGATAAAATCTGTCTACAAAAGCCAGCGTTCGGAGATATTCTGGATGCCGGAGGAAATCGCCGTATTCGAGGCCGGTGCGCCAGCCCATGTTTCGCGGATCCTATGCATCGCCCTCGAAACAGGACTTCGCCCTGGCGACCTGGTGCGTTTGTCTTGGGAGCATATTCACCCCACCCAGCAAGGCCGCCGTATTGCGATATGGACGCAGAAACGAAAACGCCTGGCGTCGATTCCCGTCACCGAACGCATGGCGCAGATTCTAGACTCCACGCCTCAGCGTCAGGTCACACTGATCGTTAACAAGAGCGGTGAGCCCTACCAGCACGAAAACTACCTTGGGGACGCTGTCGGCGTGTGGCGCGACAAGCTGAAGATTCGGAAAGAACTGCGGCTCTATGATGCCCGAGGCACTGCCGCCACACGACTATTGGAAGCCGGAGCCGATCTTAAGGAAATCGCGACCCATATGGGCTGGTCTCTTAAGCACGCTTCAGAGGTGATTGAGCGCTACGTCGCACTCTCGCCGGCTATGTCCGACAGCCTCGCTCACAAGTTGCGGGAGGCCCATTCGAGAGCCAAGTTGCAAACCGGATTGCAAACCGAGGGGTGACTGAAGGAGCTAAGTGGTGGTCGGGGCGAGAGGATTCGAACCTCCGACCTACGGTACCCAAAACCGTCGCGCTACCAGGCTGCGCTACGCCCCGACAGCTTCGCTTTAGACGATTGATCGAGCGGTGAAAAGGCCTAGCTGCATGGAAATGCAGCGCGGTCTTGATCCAATGCCGGATGCGCCAGAACCTGCCCTTTTGCCAGCCCCAGACGGGCCGCCTCCCCGCCTGCGATCTCAAGCACCATCAGGCGTGCGGGATCGGGGTCGCCGACCATCGCGCCGGGCACGGGCGTTTCGTCCAGCGGGCGGGCATTGGGGTGGATGTGGCGAATCACACCCTCGGCATCCAGAAAGATCATGTCCAGCGGAACGAGCGTGTTGCGCATCCAGAAGCTGACAGGCTGGGGCTGTTCATAGATGAACAGCATTCCGGTCTCCGGCGGCACATCCTTGCGATACATCAGGCCCTGCGCACGCGATGCGGGCGTGTCGACGACCTCGATATCGAATTCCAGCACCTGGCTGTCATCCAGACGGATCAGGGCAAGATCCTCGGCGCAGCTTCCCTGTGCTAAGGCCGGCAGCGGGCCAAGGATCAGCGCCGCGAAAAGAGCGGCTGAAAGCCTATTCGGCAACATGGGCAAGGTATTCGGCATCCTGCATATCTTCACGGATATCGGCTTTCAGTTCGTGGGCCGATGCCGGGACCGCATTGTCCCAGGAAGCGACCTGCGCCGCCATCAAACCGCGCGGGCCTTCGATCACGCGCAGGCAAATCGCCTCGCCGATGGCAAGGTCAGCAAAACCGGAATGGCGCACAACCTCGATATGAATGAAAACATCTTCCGGATGTCCGAAGATGTTTGCGAAACCGAAGCCCTTGCTCTTGTCGAACCACTTCACCCGTGCGGGCCGAAGGGGAAGACTTTCCATATGCTCGATGACTTCGGGGGCCAGATCGGCGATCGGCGGATGGCCGTCGGTGGCCGGCGGCGCGATCGACATGACCTCTGCGGCTTGGGTTCCCCGCTTCGTGGCCTGAACCATCACCACGACGCTGGATTGATCCGCGACCGAACTGCGCCCGAAATTGCGCAGGACATTGGCGTGCAGAAGAATGTCTTCTCCACCCTCGTCATTCACGATGAAACCATAGCCCTTGGTCGCGTCAAACCACTTCACCAATCCGGTAACGCGTGTCAGGCCAGCATCTTCAGTCATCGTCTGCATGTTTCCACGAAATGCCAAATTTGCGCGAACCTTAAGACCGCACAAATCGGACTACAACAAAATACCATCACCCGAAACAGAGCGACCAACCCAGCCACTCCATCTTGGCCCAAGTAAACAATTCGTCAAGCTCAGGGTGCAAGCCGGGTCACTTTCCAGCAGCCTTCCGCCTGTCTGACCCATACAAAACGGTCGTGAAGGCGAAACGCGCCATCGGCCCAGAACTCGATCTGGGTCGGAGTGATTCGGAAGCCTCCCCAGAAAGGTGGGCGGGCAGGATTGGTTCCGTGCTTCAATGACATTTTGGCAACGGCCGCAACCAGGGTTGCACGGTCCTTCAGCGGTTGCGATTGCGGCGAGGCCCATGCCCCCAGCCTGCTCTTCAATGCGCGGCTGGCGTAATAGGCGTCCGCCTGCGGGCCTTCCTCGCGGGTGACGGTGCCGCGGACGCGGATCTGACGGCGCAGCGATTTCCAGTGCATCACGAAAGAGGCTTTGCCGGTGGCGCTGATCTGGCGGCCCTTGGCGCTGTCGTAATTGGTATAGAACACGAACGACCCGTCAGCTCCCTGACCGTCGATATCCTTCAGCAGCACCATCCGCGTGTCGGGCATGCCCTCGGCATCGACGGTGGACAGCGCGATGGCAGTGGGATCGTTGATCTCGGATTTTTCAGCTTCGGCCAACCAAGCGCGCATGATGTCGAACGGGTCATCACCCGCAAAGATTCCGGTCCGATCTGTCATCATCCGTTCCTTGTGCTTGATGCGGCAGGGTAAACGGCATAATCACCGCTGAAACGGTTGAAAGCGCGAGGGACGGGACATGTCAAGCGAGCAGAGGTCGGGCCTGATGGCCGGCAAGCGCGGTCTGATCATGGGATTGGCCAATGACAAGTCGATTGCATGGGGCATCGCCAAAGCATTGGCCGCCGAGGGCGCCGAGCTGGCCTTCAGCTATCAGGGCGAGTCGCTGAAGAAGCGCGTCGACCCACTGGCAGCTCAGCTCGGCTCGGACTTGGTGCTGCCCTGCGACGTGTCGGACAGCGCATCCATCGACGGATTGTTCGAGAAACTGGCCGCGGAATGGGACAAGCTGGACTTCATCGTCCACGCCATCGGCTTTTCCGACAAGGAACAGCTGCGCGGTCGCTATGCTGAAACCACGCGCGACAACTTCCTGATGACCATGGATATTTCGGTCTATTCCTTCACCGCCGTCGCCCGCCGGGCAGCCGCGATGATGACCGATGGCGGGTCGATGCTGACGCTGACCTATTACGGCGCCGAACGCGTCATGCCGCATTACAACGTCATGGGTGTCGCCAAGGCCGCGCTGGAGGCATCGGTCCGCTACCTGGCTGAGGATTTCGGCAAGGACAACATCCGCGTCAACGCCATCAGCGCGGGCCCCATCAAGACGCTGGCCGCATCGGGCATCGGCGACTTCCGCTACATCATGAAGTGGAACGAGCTGAACTCTCCGCTGCGTCGCAATGTCACGCAGGAGGATGTCGGCAATTCCGCCCTCTACCTGCTGTCGCGCCTTGGGGCCGGTGTCACGGGCGAGACGCATCACGTCGATGCGGGCTATCACGTGGTCGGCATGAAGGCCGTCGACGCGCCCGACATCGCGACCGTCAAGAAAGACTGAGATCCGCGGGGCGGCCGGGCATGATCACCATCTCGGCCGACCAGCTTGGCATCTTCGTGGCGACCCTGGCCGTGGCGATCCTGTCGCCGGGGCCCGGCGTCATAGCCATCAGCCAAGGGTCCTTCGCCTATGGCCGCAGGCGCGCCCTGCCCTATGGCTGGGGTCTGGCGGTCGGGGCATCGGTCTGGTGCCTGTTCGCCTTGCTGGGCCTGACGGTCATCTTCCGCCTGCTGCCATTGACCCTGACACTGATGCGCGTCCTGGGCGGGGTCTATCTGCTGTGGATCGCCACAAAGATGTGGCGCCACGCCGCCGACCCCCTGCCCGATCCCGCATCCGCGAAACGCGGCATCGGCCTGTGGTCGGGGATGGCCCTGAACCTGTCCAACCCCAAGCCCGCGCTTTTCTATTCGGCGGTGCTGCTGTCGATCTTTCCTGCTGCGCTGAGCATCGCCGACAAGGGCACGATCTATGTCACAGCCTTGTCCGTCGAGCTGTTATTCTATACCGCACTGGCCAGTCTGATGGCGCTGCCGTGGTTGCGGGACCGCTATTATACCGCAAAGTTCTGGATCGACCGGGGGGCCGGCCTGGCAATCGCGTTGCTGGGCCTTTCGCTGGTCGTGAATCCCTGAGGAAGGAAAAAGACGCATGACGGATCGTCTGCCCCACGAAAAAGGTTTTCACATCAGCTGGGATCAGCTGCACCGCGATGCGCGTGCGCTGGCATGGCGCATGGAAGAACAGGAATGGCGCGCCGTTCTGGCCGTGACCCGGGGCGGGCTTGTCCCCGCGATGATCGTGGCACGCGAACTGGACATCCGCACGATCGACACGATCAGCGTGAAATCCTATCACCGGCAGGAACAGTCCGGGCTGACGGTCCTGAAAAAACCCGACCCCGAGCTGATGGGCGACGGCGACGGCATTCTGGTCGTCGACGATCTGGTCGACAGCGGCCGCACGCTGGAACTGATCCGCGAGATGTATCCCAAGGCGCACATGGCCACCGTCTATGCCAAGCCAAAGGGCAAGCCGATGGTGAACAGCTATGTCACCGAGGTCAGCCAGGATACCTGGATCTATTTCCCGTGGGACATGGCACTGCAATATGTCCAGCCGTTCCGCGGCGAGGATTAAGGTTCCATCACAAAGACTTTTTGCCTGGTCCCCGCCGAACTCATTTTGGCGGGGAACCTCTGTCGGGATCTGCGCATTGTGAACTCAATCGCGGGATGCAAACGCCGCCCGCAAATGGAAAACCAGGAGGACACTATGCGTAATCTTCTTTTGACCACTGCCGTTGCCCTGCCGATGACCTTTGGCGCCGCTTTCGCTCAGGACACCGCGCCCGCAGCCGATCCTGAGATGGAAACGACCGAAACCGCGCCGATGGGCACGGATACGACCGACACCATGGCCGATCCTGCAGCAGATACGATGGCCGATCCGGCAGCAGATCCCGCGATGGAAACCGCAGAAGGTGACGACGCAGCAGCCGCAGCTTCGGCCGCCGAAAAGGTCGAGCAGCAGCAGGCCGAAAACGAATGGCGCGTTGACTGGATCACTGGTACGTCGGTGACCTCGCCCGATGGTAGCGCAATCGGCGACATCAACGATCTGATCGTCGATAGCGAAACCGGCGAAATGAAGGCAGCAGTCATCGGCGTCGGCGGTTTCCTGGGCATCGGTGAAAAGCAGATCGCCCTTCCGTGGACCGACCTGATGATCAATTCGGACGCTCAGCAGATCACCACCGACCTGACCGAAGAAGAAGCTGACGCCGCACCGGCATATGTCTTCCGCGACCAGGAAGCGGAAGGCGAAATGGCCACGGATACGATGGCAACCGATCCGGCAGCGACCGACACCATGGCGACCGATCCGGCAGCAACCGATACGATGGCAACCGAGCCCGCAACCATGGAAACCGAAGGCACCGTTGAAGGTCAGCCGGTGGCGACCGAAGACGCGATGGAAGACAATGCCGAGATGGAGAGCGACATGAATGCAGACGCTCCCGCCGAGGAAATGGACATGGAGACTGAAACCGAAACGGAAACCGCACCTGCCAACTGATCGGCAAGGTTCGGACCTTTTATGGGATCTGACAGAAAGGCGGCCCGATTGGGCCGCCTTTTCCATTGTCACGCAGGCTGGCCGCAGGCGGTCAGGAGTTTCCGCGGACGAATTGCGCCGCCGCTTCGGCGGCACGTTGCAGGGCGCGGCTTTTGTTCATCGTTTCCTCGAACTCGGCCTCGGGGTCGCTGTCATAAACAACGCCGCCGCCAGCCTGGATATACAGCGCCTGGTCTTTGACCACGCCCGTGCGCAAGGCGATGCACATGTCCATTTCGCCATTGGCGGCGAAATAGCCGACAGCACCGCCATAAACGCCGCGCTTCTCCGGCTCCAGCTCATCGATGATCTGCATGGCGCGAACCTTGGGCGCACCTGATACGGTGCCTGCGGGCAGACCCGCCAGCAGCGCCGACAGGGCATCCTCGCCATCGCGCAACTGCCCCACCACGTTCGACACGATATGCATCACGTGGCTATAGCGTTCGATGACGAATTTTTCGGTCGGTCGCACGGTGCCGGGCTTGGCGACCCGCCCCACGTCATTGCGCCCCAGATCCAGCAGCATCAGATGCTCGGCCAGTTCCTTCTGGTCGCCCAGCAGATCGGCCTCCAGCGCCCGGTCCTCGGCTTCGTCCGCGCCCCGCGGACGGGTGCCCGCGATGGGGCGGATCGTGACTTCGCCATCGCGCAGGCGGACCAGGATCTCGGGGCTGGCGCCGACGATCTGGAAGCTGCCCATGTTCAGGAAGAACATGAAGGGCGACGGGTTGGTGCGCCGCAGACTGCGATAAAGCGCAAAGGGCGGCAGCGGGAAATCCAGCCGCCAGCGTTGGCTGGGCACCACCTGGAAGATGTCGCCCGCACGGATGTATTCCTTGGCCTTTTCCACAGCCGACAGATAGTCGGCCTTGGCAAAGTTCGACACGGGCGCGCCGATCTGCATGTCATGGCCCAAGGCGCGCGGTTCGGTCGGCTGGCGGTCCAGCGACCGCAGCGCATCCATCACCCGTTCGGCGGCACGCGCATAGGCGGCGCGCGCATTGTCGTTCCCGTCATGCCACGCGGGCGCACAAAGCGTCACCTCGCCC
Source organism: Paracoccus sediminilitoris (assembly GCF_003259195.1). Classification (GTDB taxonomy): domain Bacteria; phylum Pseudomonadota; class Alphaproteobacteria; order Rhodobacterales; family Rhodobacteraceae; genus Paracoccus; species Paracoccus sediminilitoris. The sequence goes on along the minus strand of NZ_QJPK01000016.1, from coordinate 56,046 downwards.
TTGACCCCATCCAGCACCGCCACGACGGATGGCCGCATCATCATCGCATCGGGCGTGTCCAGCGGGTCGGGGTTCACATGCGGCAGGTGTTCGACCAGCCGGATCATGTCATAGCCCAGATAGCCGAACAGCCCCGCGGCCACCGGCGGCACGCCCTCGGGCATGGTCTCGATCCGGCTCTCTGCGATCAGGGCGCGCAGGCTGTCCAGCGCGGGACGGGCATCATCCTCGAAGTCTTCGGTAAAGCGGGCCTGCCGGTTGATCCGGGCCTTGCCGTCGCGGCATTCCCAGATCAGGTCGGGCTTCATGCCGACGATCGAATAACGACCGCGAACCTCGCCCCCGGTGACGGATTCCAGCATGAAGCTCTGCGGGGCAGCCTCGGCCAGTTTCAGCATCAGGCTGACGGGCGTGTCCAGATCGGCCGCCAAACGGATGGTGACCAGCTGGTTGTGACCCGCAGCCCATTGCGCCTTGAAGGATTCGAAATCGGGCGTCAGCTGCATCACTGAACCTGCGCGTTGATGGCGTTGATGGCCTGCTGGTCGATCTGCACCTTGGAATTGCGCTGAACATGGCGGGCGTAATAGTCGAAGATGTCGCCCTGCAAGGACTGGTCCAGACGCGACTTGACGCTGTCGACGATCTGCGTCGCATCCTCGGTCGAGAGGTCCGCATCGCTGATCTGATCCAGGCGCAGCACAAAGACCCGGTCACCCGCATCGACGACCCCGACATCGCCCGGCTCGGCCATCGCAAAGGCCTGGGACAGGATCTCGGGCGGCAAACCACGCATGTAATCGCTGCGCGACATGTCGGTTTCGGTCGTCCAATCGACGGCGGCGGGTTCTTCGACCGCCTCGGCCTGCGGTTCTGCATCCGCTCCGGGCGAGGTCTGCGCCACGGCAGCCAGACGCTGTTCGGCGGCCAAGTCCAGCAGGCGGCGCTGCAGTTCGGCCTGTTTCCAATCGGCCAGAACCTCGTCCCGGACCGTGTCGAAGGGCTTCAGGGTCGGCGGCACGATTTCGTCCAGTCGCATGGCGAAGACACCGCCATCGGCCAGTTCGAACAGCTGCGGGAAATCGCTGGCGGTGATGTCTGCGGCACGTTCGCGGAAACCTTCGTAACCGGCGATGCTGCCTTCCTCGGGATTGCCCTCGGCAGTCCAGTCCACCTGCCCCAATTCCAGCTCCGTCTCCTCGGCCAGCTCCTCCAGCGTGGCACCACCGGCCAGCAGGTCTTCATAGTCGGGCGTACGGTCCTGGATCTGGCGGGCGGCACGGCTCAGGGCTGCCTCGCCGCGCAGATCGTCGCGCGCCTCTTCGAACGGGATGTCGACGGGATCAAGGATCGCGTTTACGGAAAACAGCGCCGGGCCCAGATCGGTCTGGACCGGGCCCACGACACCGGGCTGTTCGGCGGCAAAGACGGTATCGGCGGCCTGCCCCAGATCCTGGCGCGTCACCTCGCCCAGGTCGATATCATCCAGCGACAGGCCACGGTCGATCACGAAGGCTTCGAAGGGCTTTTCGCCGGCGTCGATCTGGTCACGGGCGGCTTGCGCGTCGGCCTCGGTCGGGAAGACAAGGCGGCCGACCATCCGGCGCTCAGGGCGCTGGAACTGATCGATGTTGCGGTCATAGACGGCGCGCAGGGCCTCTTCGTCGACTTCGACTTCCGATGACAGCATGTCCGGATTGACCCAGGCATAGCTGATCTTGCGGGTTTCGGGTGCGGTGAAACGTGCGCCATTGGCCTCGTGCCATGCTTTCAGCGTCGCCTCGTCGGGATCGGCGATGGGTTCGGCCAGATCATCCGCGGTCAGTTCGCGCCAAGCGAAATCGCGCGTCTGCAACAGCCAGCGCGCGGTCTGATCGACCATCGGCGTGGGGGCCTCGACCCCGCCCGCAATGGCGCGCTGCAGGATCAGGCGGGATTCGTCGTCGCGAACGGTCGCTTCGAAATCGGCCTCGGTCAGACGTTCGCGGCGCAGGATCTCGGAATAGGCGGTGCGGTCGAACCTGCCGTTCGGCCCCTGGAAGGCACCTGCCTGCATGATCGTTTCGGCGACCTTCTCATCGCCCACGGAAACGCCGATGCGGCGCGCCTGTTCGGCGAGCGCCGCCGCGCCGATCAGCTGGCCCTGAACCATCGCGGGCAGCCCCATCTGCTGGGCCTGCGCCATGGTGATCTGCTGCCCGGTCTGCTGCGACAGGTTGCGCATCTCGTTCTGCAGGGCGCGGGCGTATTCATCCGCGGTGATCTTGGTATCGCCGACCGAGCCGACCTCGGTCGTGCCCCCTGAAAAGCTGGTGACGCCGAAGCCCCCCAACCCCAGGACCATCAGACCCAAAAGGATCCAGACGACGGTTGATTTGCCCTTGGTTCGCAGCTGTGACATGGCGCGGCCTTCCTCGTGGTCGTGTCTTTGCCGTCTTTAGGACGCCGCGCCCCGCGCCACAAGTGGATCAGGCCCCAAGCTGTGCCAGCCGCCCTGCCAATTGCGCGATCCCGTCCGCATCGACATTGGCAAAGGCCAGCCGCAGATGGCGCGCGCCGGTCGGGTCGCCTTCGGGCGTGAACATCGTTCCAGGCAACGCCAGCACCCCGATCTCCGACACCATGCGCCGTGCCAGATCGGCCGAGCTTTCGGCGAAGGGATATTCCACCCAGGCAAAATACGCCCCGGCACTTTTCAGCGTCCAACCGGTCAGATCAGCAAGCGCGGTTTCGGTGGCACGGCGGCGGGCCAGGATCTCGGCCCGTTCGCCGGCCAGCCAGTCGTCCAGGTTCGCCAGCCCCCAGACCGCCCCCACCTGCCCCAGCTGCGACGGAGAGATCGCGACCGTATCCAGGAATTTCTCGACCTCGGCCAGGCGGTCCTGGCCTGCGACCAGCGCACCGACCCGATGCCCGGTCAGGCGATAGGCCTTGGAAAAACTGTAAAGCTGGACCAGCGTGCGATCCCAATCGGGGCGCTGGAACAGGTCATGCGGCGCGCCTGTGCGGCTGTCGAAATCGCGATAGGTCTCATCCACCACCAGCGCCAGCCCATGGCTTTGCGCCAGATCGAAGAAGCGCCCCACCAGCTCGGCCGGATATTCCGCCCCCGATGGGTTGTTCGGCGTCACCAGCACGATCGCGCGGGTCCGCGGGGTGATCAGGGCGCGCGCCTCCTCGGGGTCGGGCAACATCGCCGCGCCACAGGGCAAGGGCACCGTCTGAACGCCGGACATGTCCAGCCACATCTTGTGGTTGAAATACCAGGGTGTCGGCACGATCACCTGGTCCCCCGCCCCGGCCAATGTCGCCATTGCCGCACAGAAGGCCTGGTTGCAGCCCTGCGTGATCGCCACGTTGCCGCCCGTCAGCGACCCGCCATAGGCGGCGCCGAACCGAGCCGCCACCGCGTCGCGCAGATCGCCATTGCCCAGCACCGGACCGTAAAGATGCGCCTCGGGGCGGTTCAGCGCGGCGTCGGCGATGGCCTGGCGCAGGCCCAGGGGTGGCGGATCGACGGGAGCCGCCTGGCTGACATTGATCAGCGGCCGGTCGGGCGGGAAATCGACGCCCTGCAACCAGCGGCGCGCCTCCATGACCGGCGGGGCAAAGGTGGCGGCCAGGGCGGGGTTGATCGGGTTCATGTCAGTTACGCTCCATCTTGCGCAGATCGGTCAGATCGGGGGGCAGCGACAGGTCCAGCCCCGGTGCGGGCATCTCGGGGGCCGGATCGGGCTGCGCGTCCTGAGCATTGGGGCTGTCCGCCAGCTGCGGCAGGCTGTCCTGGGGTGCATCGGGCGCCAGCCCCGGCAGGCTGCGCGTCATCGGCGCATCCGCGGCGCCACCGGGCAGTTGCAGGCCAGGGGCCGCATCGAAGGGCGCGGGCTGGCTCTGCGCCGGCATGCTGTCTCCCGCAAGGGTATCGGGCCTGGCATTGTCATCCGTCACGGGGCGCGGCGCGGGCTCGGCCACGGGGGCGGTGACCGCCACGGGTTCGGATTGACGTTCGCTTTCGCCAGCACGGATCGGCGTGGGCGCACGCGGAGCCACATCCCCCGCACGCCCGAATTCCGACCCCACCGGCAGGTCCATCCGCCCCGAAGGTGTCGCCCCTTCGTCGGGGGTGGCGACCATCGGCGATGCGTCCTGCGGCTGCGGCAGGGGCGCCAGCAACGACAGCCCCACCAAGGCCGCCGCGCCCAGCAGCGCACCATGAACCGCGCCTGTCAGAATTCCCCGTGCCATCTGCCCCTCTTGTCCTTCGCGGCGCCGTCGCGCCATTTTGATCGCCCGGTCTTGACCCTTGGCCGCGCTTTGCCCCATCTATAGCGGACGCTTTTGCGGGGGGAAACCGCCCCCATTCACCGCCTCCGTTCACGCCGCCGCGCGAAGATCCAAGTTCCCTGACGACAAGGTGCCAAGCCGATGATCCTTCTGATCGACAATTACGACAGCTTCACCTGGAACCTGGTCCATTACATGGGCGAAGCGGGGGCCGAGGTCACGGTGCGCCGCAACGATCAACTGACCGTCGATCAGGCGCTGGCGCTGGACCCCGACGGCATCGTGATCTCTCCGGGTCCCTGCGATCCCGATCAGGCGGGCATCTGTCTGGACCTGATCAAGGCGGCCGCGGATCGGCGCATCCCGCTGCTGGGCGTGTGCCTGGGCCATCAGTCGATCGGCCAGGCTTTTGGTGGCAAGATCGTGCGCGCGACGCGCATCCTGCATGGCAAGGTCGATGCGATCAGCCATGACGGCACGGGGGTCTTCGCAGGCCTCCCCTCGCCCATGAATGCCACGCGCTATCATTCGCTGACTGTGCAGCCCGAAAGCCTGCCCGATTGCCTGCGCGTCACCGCGACCTCGGATGACGGGACGATCATGGGGCTGATCCACCGCGATCTGCCGATCGAAGGCGTGCAGTTCCACCCCGAATCCATCGCCTCTGAAAACGGACACGAGATGATCCGCACCTTCCTGTCCCGCTGCACCAAGGCAGAGGCCGCCGCATGACCGACATCCGCCCGTTGATCGGGATCGCCGCGACCCGTCCGCTGACCGGCCCCGAGGCCGAAACCGCCTTTTCCGCCCTGTTCGACGGCGCTGCCACTCCCGCCCAGATCGGCGGCCTGCTGATGGCCCTGCGCGTGCGCGGCGAAACCGTCCAGGAAATTGCCGCCGCAGCCCGCGCCATGCGCAACCGCATGAACCGCGTGACCGCGCCCGCAGGTGCCATGGACATCGTCGGAACGGGTGGCGACGGCAAGGGCACGCTGAACATCTCGACCGCGACGGCCTTCGTTGTGGCGGGCGCGGGCGTGCCCGTCGCCAAGCACGGCAACCGCAACCTGTCGTCGAAATCGGGCGCTGCGGATGCGCTGGTCAAGATGGGCATCAACGTCATGGGCGGGCCTGCCGTTGCGCAACAGGCCCTGAACCATGCGGGCATCTGTTTCATGATGGCGCCGATGCACCACCCGGCCATGCGCCATGTCGGCCCGCCGCGCGCGGAGCTTGGGACAAGAACCGTCTTTAACCTTCTGGGCCCACTGACAAATCCCGCAGCCGTCCGGCGCCAGTTGACCGGTGCCTTCAGCGCCCAGTGGATCCGCCCCATGGCCGAGGTGCTGCGCGATCTGGGTTCCGATGCGGCCTGGCTGGTCCATGGCGGCGATGGCACGGATGAGCTGAGCATCGCCGCCGAAAGCCATGTCGCCGCCCTCAAGGACGGCCAGATCACCGAATTCACCATCTCGCCCGAGGATGCCGGCCTGCCGCGTCATCCGTTCGAGGACATCATCGGCGGCGAACCCGAACAGAACGCCGCCGCCTTCCGCGCCCTGTTGGAGGGCCAGACCGGCGCCTATCGCGACGCCGTGCTGCTGAACGCGGCAGCGGCCTTGCTGGTGGCCGACAAGGTGACCGACCTCCGCGACGGCGCGCGGATGGCCGCTGAATCCATCGACAGCGGGGCTGCCAAGGCCCGCCTTGTCGCGCTGTCCCAAGTGACCGGCCCGCCCGAGGCATGACCCCGCCGGAAGCCTGGGCCGACCTGCCCTTTTTTCAACAGGAATGGCCCGCCATTCGCAACCGGCTGGCGGGTCAGGACTGGCTGCCCGGCGCGGACAACGTCTTTGCGGCGCTGCAGGCCACCAGTCCCGCAGAAACCCGCGTCGTCATTCTGGGCCAAGACCCTTATCCGACACCCGGCCACGCCAACGGATTGGCCTTTTCCGTCACGGCAGAAACACCGCTGCCACGGTCGCTGCGCAACATCTTTGCCGAACTGCAGGACGATGTGGGTGCGACGCCCCCGACCGGCGACTTGTCGGGATGGGCGCGTCAGGGGGTGCTGCTGCTGAACAGCGCACTCAGCGTCCTGCCGGGCCAAGCGGGCGTACATGCGAAATGGGGTTGGCATCATCTGGCCCGACAGGCCGTTGCCGCAGCACAGGACCATGGGCCGCTGGCCTTCCTTCTGTGGGGCAACCATGCGCAGAAGACGCTGGCCGATCTGGCCAGACCGCAGGATCTGGTGATTGCCACGGCCCATCCCTCGCCCCTGTCGGCGCGGCGGGGCTTCTTTGGCAGTCGGCCTTTCAGCCGGATCAATGACTGGTTGGCCAATCAGGGCCGCCAACCGATCGATTGGACCGCATAGGTCCCCTTCCCTCGACACACTCGCAGCGTTAGAACCGGACCCATGGATATTCTGGAAAAGATCAAGGCCTACAAGCTGGACGAAATCGCCGCCGCCAAGGCCGCGCGTCCGCTGGCCGATGTCGAGGCCGCCGCACGTGCCGCTTCGGCCCCCCGTGGCTTTGCCCGAGCCCTTGATGCGACGGCCAAGACCGGTCCGGCGCTGATCGCCGAAATCAAGAAGGCCAGCCCGTCGAAAGGCCTGATCCGGTCCGATTTCGCGCCCGCTGAACTGGCCCGCGCCTATCAGGCCGGGGGCGCGGCCTGCCTGTCGGTCCTGACCGACGGTCCCAGCTTTCAGGGGGCGCCGGACTATCTGACCGCCGCGCGCGATGCCTGCGATCTGCCGGCTCTGCGCAAGGATTTCCTGCATGACACCTATCAGGTTGCCGAAGCGCGGGCATGGGGTGCCGATTGCATCCTGATCATCATGGCTTCGGTCGACGACGTTCTGGCGGCCGAACTGGAAGATGCCGCGACCCATTGGGGCATGGACGCCCTGATCGAGGTGCACGACGCGGATGAACTGGATCGCGCCCTGCGCCTCAAATCTCCGATGATCGGGATAAACAACCGTAATCTCAAGACCTTCGACGTCACCCTTGATGTGACGCGCGAACTGGCGCCGCGCATTCCCGCCGACCGTCAGGTGGTCTGCGAAAGCGGTCTTTTCGCGCCTGCGGATCTGGCTGACATGATGCGGGTCGGCGCGCGCCGTTTCCTGATCGGCGAAAGCCTGATGCGCCAGGATGACGTCGCCGCAGCGACCCGCGCCATTTTGGACGTACCGGCATGAGCCTGACCCATTTCGACGCCGCCGGTCAGGCCCACATGGTCGATGTCTCCGGCAAGGAAGAAACCGCACGCGAGGCCGTGGCGACGGGCTGTGTCATCATGACCACCGACACGCTGGCCCTGGCCAAGGGCGGGGCCGCCAAGGGTGACGTCATGGGCGTCGCGCGGCTGGCAGGCATCATGGGTGCCAAGCGGACCGCCGATCTGATCCCTTTGTGTCATCCCCTGCCCATCGCCAAGGTCGCGCTGGAACTGATCCCCGATGACACCCTGCCCGGCATCCGCGTCACGGCGACGGTGCGCACCACGGGTCGGACGGGCGTTGAGATGGAGGCCCTGACGGCGGTGACGACCGCCTGCCTGACCATTTATGATATGCTCAAGGCGGCTGAAAAGGGGATGCAGATCACCGATATCCGGTTGCTTAGAAAAGAGGGCGGGAAATCGGGCCTCTATGAGGCGCAGCCATGATCACCGTCCCCGAGGCCCTGGAACGCGTTTTGGCGCTGGCCAAGGCACCTGTCGCTGAAACCGTGCCCTTGGCACAGGCACACGGTCGGGCATTGCTGGAACCCGCCGTGTCCCGACTGACACAGCCGCCCTTTGATGCGTCGGCGATGGATGGCTATGCCATGCGCGCCGCCGATATGTCGGGTCCCATTCAGGTCGTCGGCACCGCCGCGGCAGGACATCCCTGGACGGGGCAACCCGGCCCAAGCCAGGCCATCCGGATTTTCACCGGCGCGCCCGTTCCCGCCGGGTTCGACCATGTCGAATTGCAGGAAAACATCCTGCGTGACGGGGACAGCATCCGCGTCCAGACACGGTCATCGGGCAGCAATATCAGGGCCCGGGGCAATGATTTCGTCAAGGGTGATCAGGTGGAAGCCGGGCGGATCCTGACGGCCGCCCATATCGGCCTGCTGGCGGCCATGAACCTGCCGACCGTCACTGTGGCCAAGCAGCCGCGTGTGGCCATTCTTGCCGGCGGTGACGAACTTCTGCCTCCGGGCAGTGATCCGCGACCCGGACAGATCATCAGCTCCAATGACTTGGCGATTGCGGCGATGGTGTCGCAGGCGGGGGGCGTGCCCCGCATCCTGCCCATTGCCCAGGATACGGATGAAAGCCTACGCGAAAGTTTCACGGCAGCGGGTGATGCCGACCTGATCGTGACCATCGGTGGCGCGTCGGTCGGCGATCACGATCTGATCGGCAAGATCGCGGCGGAACTGGGATTGGATCGCGCCTTCTACAAGATCGCAATGCGGCCCGGAAAGCCGCTGATGGCTGGACGACTGCGCGATTCGGTCATGCTGGGCCTGCCGGGAAACCCAGTTTCAGCAATGACCTGCGGGGTATTGTTCATGCAACCTCTGATACGCGCGATGCAGGGTCTTCCGGCGGATATCTTGACCGGTCGCGCCCGGCTTGGACGCGAGCTGCCTGCCGAGGGGCCGCGCCAGCACTATCTGCGGGCCCGCATGGATCGCGCGGGCGACATACCCGTGATCACCCCTTTCGAGGATCAGGATTCCGCCCGGCTTTCCTTGATGGCGCAGGCTGATGCCCTGTTGATCCGTCCGGCCCACGATCCCGCGCGACGCCCCGGCAAGGTGATGGAGTACATTCCTCTTGGTCTCTGACAATTAACTGTTTTTTTATCTTCACTGCGTCAAATGATTGACGTGATTCGGGCCATCGGCTAGAACATTAACGGAACATATCGATGAGGCCGGGCCATGTTGACAAAAAAGCAGATCCAACTGCTGGAATTCATCCAGAGGCGGATGGTTCGCGATGGCGTACCGCCGTCATTCGACGAGATGAAGGATGCCTTGGACCTCAGGTCCAAGTCGGGGATCCATCGTCTTGTGACCGCACTTGAAGAGCGTGGGTTCATCCGGCGCCTTCCCCATCGCGCCCGCGCGTTGGAAGTCCTGCGTTTGCCGGACGCACTGGCGCACTTGGCCGATGCGGCGGAACCGGAGACCGGGGCCAAGCCCGCATTCACGCCGCGCGTGATCTCCAACACGCGGCCCTCGCGGCCGCGCGGGGCCATGACCGTGGTGGACAGCCCCGCCGTGCAGTTGCCTTTGATGGGTCGCATCGCCGCCGGCGTGCCCATTGAAGCCATTTCCGAGGTGTCGCATCACGTTGCGGTTCCCGGGACAATGCTGACAGGGCGCGAACATCACTATGCGCTGGAAGTGACCGGCGATTCGATGATCGACGCCGGAATAAACGACGGCGACGTGGTGGTGATCCGTGAACAGGATACGGCTGAAACCGGTGACATCATCGTGGCATTGGTCGACGATCAGGAAGCGACCCTGAAGCGCTATCGTCGCAAGGGCGCGATGATTGCCCTTGAAGCCGCGAATCCTGCCTACGAAACCCGATTGCTGCCTGAAGACCGGGTGCGCATTCAGGGCCGCCTGGTTGGGCTGATCCGCAGTTATTGAAGATGATACGGGCGCGCCATTCTTGGCGCGCCCGATGATGGTCCTGCGACATGATCGCGCAGCGACCCCATCATAGGGTCATGAAGCCCGGTCCGCCCCGCGTCAGCAGTTCCTCCGCCAGATCCGTACCCATCGCGGCACCATCGGCCACGCCGCCATTTCTGGTACCGCTGACGACCGCACTGCCATCGGGGCGCAAGATCTCTCCGCGCAAAGTCAGACCATCGCCGATGACTTCGGCCAGACCCGCGATGGGCGTCTGACAGGAACCATCCAGACGCTTCAGGAACGCCCGCTCGGCCGCGACGCGCAGGCCGGTCTCGGCATCGTGCAACGGCTTCAGCAGGTCAGCGATCCGTGTGTCATCGGCGCGACGCTCGACACCGATGGCGCCTTGGGCGACAGCAGGCAGCATTTCGGCAGGATCGATGCCGCTTTGGGCCACATGCACCATGTTCAGACGGCGAAGACCTGCCATTGCCAGAAACGTCGCGACGGCCACGCCATCATCCAGTTTCTTCAACCTTGTCTGAACGTTACCGCGGAATTCGACCAAGATCAGATCGGGACGACGATGTGCCAGCTGGGCGCGCCGGCGCAAGCTTGACGAACCGACCGTCGCCCCAAGCGGGAGGTCCGAAATCGAACCGAAATGAGGGCTGACGAATGCGTCGCGCACATCTTCCCGAGGCAGCAGACAGTCGATGATCAGACCGTCGGGCTGCAGCGTCGGCATGTCCTTCATGGAATGGACCGCGATGTCGATTGCGCCTGCGGTCAGGGCCTCCTCGATCTCTCGGGTGAAGAGGCCCTTGCCGCCGATCTCCTTCAAGGGGCGATCGGTGATCCGGTCGCCGGTCGTCTTGATGACGACGATTTCGAAGGCATCAGCGGGCAAGCCGTGCGCAGCCATCATCCGGTCGCGCGTCTCATGGGCTTGGGCCAATGCCAGAACCGATCCGCGGGTGCCGATCTTGATGGGGCGGGAGGTGTCGGGCATCTGTGTCATGGCGCATGGATAGCGGCCGGACGCACGCTTGACAACGTCTGTCGCCTCGCCTTCAAGGGGCGCAGGAGGCCATATGACCAAACTTCTGCTGCGCGCCCTGGCGGGCGAGACATTGCCCACCCCACCGATCTGGATGATGCGCCAAGCTGGCCGATACCTGCCGGAATATCGCGCAACGCGGGCCAAGGCGGGCGATTTCCTGTCGCTGTGCTACAACCCTGAACTGGCGGCCGAGGTGACCTTGCAGCCGATCCGTCGTTTCGGCTTCGACGCCTCGATCCTGTTTGCCGATATCCTGCTGGTACCGCAGGCGCTTGGGGCCGATCTGTGGTTCGTGACGGGCGAAGGGCCGCGGCTCTCCACAATCACCTCGGCGCAGGATTTCGCGCAGCTGAAATCGGCGGATCAGATCCACGAACGGCTGTCGCCCATCTATGAGACGGTGCGCATCCTGTCGCAGGAGCTGCCGCGGGAAACGACGCTGATCGGTTTTGCAGGCGCGCCTTGGACCGTGGCCACATACATGATCGCGGGACGTGGCACCAAGGATCAGGGTCCGGCCCATGCCTTCAAAGCCGCCGATCGCGAAACATTCAGCGCCTTGATCGATCTGATTACCGAGGCGACCATCCTCTATCTCTCGGCCCAGATCGAAGCCGGGGCCGAGGTCGTCAAGCTGTTCGACAGCTGGGCGGGCAGCCTCAATGGCCAGGATTTCGATGATTTCGCTCTGGCGCCCGCCAAGCGCATCATCTCTGCGCTGAAAGAACGCCACCCCGGCATTCCTGTCATCGCCTTCCCAAGAGAGGCGGGCGACCGCTATATCGGTTTCGCCAAGGCCACGGGCGCCGATTGCGTCGCGCTGGACAACTCTGTTTCGGCGGAATGGGCGGCGCAGAACGTGCAGGTCGATGGCTGCGTGCAGGGCAATCTGGCACCGGGCCACATGGTCACCGGTGGCCCCGAACTGGTCCACGAGGCGCAGCGGATCACCCGCTCGCTGCGGAACGGTCCGCATGTCTTCAACCTGGGCCATGGCATCACGCCCGACGCGGATCCAGACAATGTCGCCCGCATGATCGAGGCGGTTCGCACCGCCTAGCGCGGCATTGCCCCGGCATAGCCCGTGCGGCGCAGTTCGGCCAAGGCCTCGACCAGCTTCTGCCGGTCGGGGAAGGGTCCGGCCATGATGACCCGCATGCCCTTGTTCTTGTCGTTGATGCGTGATTGCGCCACGCGATAGCCGCGGGACGACAGGGCGCGCAACACGATCAGGGCATTTTCGCCGTCCTGAAATGCCCCCACCTGAATATAACGCGCCGAGGCCGGGATCATCTCGACCATCGGTTTCGGCGCGGCGGCGGGCGCGGGCCTGCGCGCCACAACGGCACTGACGGGGGCACTGACGGGGTTGGATGCCGGTTTCGCCGGCCGGGATTTTTCTGGGTCGGTCTTCGGCGCGGCTTTGGTGACGGGCGCAGCCGCCGTTGCCGTCTTGATCTTCATCCCCGGACACAGCCCCAATGCGGCACCCGGCGCGGCCTCATCCCCTGGTCTATACCCAAGGCGCGTGCAGAGATCATCGGCGGGCTTGATCGCCGCAGCCTCTCTGACGGCGGGCGCCACTTTTAGCGCATCCGTCAAGGTCGTCTGCAAGGGATCGGGATGACGGGCAGGTTCTGCCGGGCGGCGTGTTTCGGGCTGGGCGGGATCAGCGGCCCATTCGCCGGGGCGCAGCTGGTGGGTCAGCTGTTCCATCAGCAAGGTCTCGGCATCCGGTTCAGCCGGTGCGGCGGTTTGACGAACCTGCGCGATGCTGGGGGGAAAACCGCAAAGAGGCTGCCCTGCCCCATCGATGCGCGCAGACCAGCCCGCATCGTCGCGGCGAAAGACGCAGCCCGCGCCGTCGATATATTGTGTCCCCGTGAAATCACCCGGCGGCGGAGGGTTCGGCGCCGCCAGCGCCGACCCGCCCGTCATGATCAACGCCGCCACCCAATGTTCAAACCGCATCTGCCATCCACTTTCCGCTTTGGCCCCAGACTAGGGCCAAAGCGTGAAACGGCAGTTAACGGACGGTGGCTTATTTCGTCCCGAACATCCGGTCGCCGGCATCGCCCAGACCCGGCACGATATAGCCGTGATCGTCCAGCTTTTCGTCCAGAGAGGCGGTGAAGATCGGCACGTCGGGATGGGCTTCGCGCATGCGCTCGACGCCTTCCGGCGCGGCCAGCAGGCAGAGGAAACGCAGGTTCTTGGCGCCGCGCGCCTTCAGCATGTCGATCGCCGCGACCGAGGAATTGCCGGTGGCCAGCATCGGATCGACGACGATGGTCATGCGGGCGTCCAGTTCCTTGGGGACCTTGCAATAATATTCGACGGGCTTCAGCGTCTCGGGGTCGCGATAAAGACCCACGAAACCGACCCGCGCTCCGGGGATCAGTTCCAAGATCCCGTCCAACAAACCGTTCCCGGCCCGCAGGATCGAGATCAGCGCCAGCTTTTTGCCCTCCAGCGTGGGGGCCTCCATCTCGCACATGGGGGTTTGGATGGTCATGGTGGTCAGTTCCAGTTCCCGCGTGACCTCATAGGCCAGCAGCAGGCTGATCTCGCGCAGAAGGCGGCGGAAACCGGCGGTCGAGACCTGTTCCTGGCGCATGATCGACAGCTTGTGCTGGATCAGGGGGTGATCGACGACGGTCAGATGGGGCATCAGGCGAATTCCTTTTTCAGGCGGTCTTGGGTGGCGGTGTCGCAAAAGGCGGCTTCGGCGGCCCAGAGGTTGATCTGTCGGAACTCGGTATCGCCCCAGCCAAAGACCGATGCAAGCCGGTCGTATTCGTCGCGCATCGTGGTGTGGAAGAAGGGCGGATCATCGGTCGACACGGTCACCCGAACGCCCGCATCGGCCAACCGCACGATGGGATGCTTGTCCCACGACGGATAAACCCCAAGCGCGATGTTCGACCCCGGGCAGACTTCAAGCGTGATTTCCTGTTCGGCCAGATCGCGGACCAGCTGCGCATCCTCGATCGCCTGCACGCCGTGGCCGATGCGGGTGCAGCCTAGATCCAGCGCCTGTCGTACGCTGTCCGGCCCGCCCCATTCGCCCGCATGGCAGGTCAGACCCAGTCCCGCTTCGCGCGCGCAATCGAAGCTCCACGCGAAATCGGTGGCCTTGTGGACCTGTTCGGCCCCGCCCATGCCGAAACCGGTGATCCAGCCGCCGCCCGCGTCAAAGGCGGTTTCCGCCGCACAGAGCGCCGATAGCCGGGCATGGTCGGGGCCCATGTGGCGGATGGCCGTGATGATGCCACGGCTGTCGATGCCCATGGCGCGGCCCTTATGGGCCACCTCGGTCATGGCGGCCAGGTAATCGCGCCAAGCCGAAAGATCGCCCCCGCCGCAGAATTCGGGCGACACGAACAGCTCGGTATAGATGACGCCTTCTTCAGCGCAGCGTTCCAGCACCTCGGCCAGCAGCCGGGCATAGTCGCGGGGCGTCGTCAGGACGGCGGTCGCAGCCTCGTAGCAGCGCAGGAAACCCGGAAAATCATCATAGGCATAGGCGCCGCGTTCATCAAAGACGCCGCTCAGATCGGTGCGCTTTTCCTTGGCGACGGCGCGGATGAAGTCGGGCGGTGCCGCGCCCTCCAGATGCAGGTGCAGTTCGATCTTCTTCATAGGAAAGAGGTCCCGTGTTCGGGGGCCGCAAGCCCCAGATGTTCCATGACCGTGGCCCCGATGTCGGCAAAGCCCACCTGCCCCACCGACCGTGTCCCCGCCCCGTGAACCAGCACGGGCACGCGTTCGCGGGTGTGATCGGTGCCGCGCCATGTCGGGTCATTGCCGTGATCGGCGGTGAAGATTGCCAGATCGCCTGGCCCAAGCGTAGCCAAGAAGCGCCCGGCTACCGCGTCAAACCATTCCAACTGCGCGGCATACCCCTCGACGTCCCGGCGATGGCCGAAATTCGTGTCGAATTCGACGAAATTGGCGAAGGTCAGGCTGCCGTCCGCGGCCTCCCCCCCAAGACGGACCAGATGCTCGCCCAGATCCGCATCGGATTTGCCCTTGTGCAGATAAGCGATGCCGCGATGGCTGAAGATATCGCCGATCTTGCCGATGGCATGGGTGTCGCGTCCCGCCTCGGACGCGATGTCCAGAATGGTCTTCGCAGGCGGCGCGATGGCGAAATCTCGGCGGTTCGGTGTGCGCTGGAAGCTGCCCGGCTGTCCCAAGAAGGGACGCGCGATGACCCGTCCCACCCGCATCTTGTGCAGCATGGGCGCCAGTTCGCGGCAGAGGTCGATCAGGCGGTCCAGGCCAAAGACGTCCTCATGGGCCGCGATCTGCAGCACGCTGTCGACCGAAGTATAGCAGATCGGCCAGCCGGTCTGCAGATGCTCGTGGCCGAAATCGTCGATGACCTCTGTGCCCGATGCATGGCGATTGGCCAGGATGCCGCCCGTTCCCGCCAATTCACAGATGCGCGCTGTCACTTCAGGGGGGAAAGCCGGGGTGGTGTCGGGGAAATAATACCAATCCCAGGGCACGGGAACGCCCGCGATCTCCCAGTGGCCCGAGGGGGTGTCCTTGCCGCGCGACAGTTCGGTCGCGGCGCCCCACGCACCCTGCGGATCGACCATCAAGCCCGGCGCATCCTGCCCCGAGGCCAGCCGTACGGCGTGGCCCAGGCCAAGCCCCGCCAGATGCGGCATGCTCAGCGGGCGGGCCTGCGCGATATGGCCCACGGTATTGGCCCCGGTATCGGGCTGGCCGTCGTTGAAATACTGGTCGGCATCAGGGGCACCGCCGATGCCGACGCTGTCCATGACGATCAGGAAGGCGCGGGTCATGTGGTGATCCTTTCGCGGATCAGGGGGCCGGACTGGCCCTCCTCCCCAAGGTGATAAGCCGATTGCACGGCGGCGACGGCCACCTGCGCCGCGGTATCATCGGCGGCATGGACATAGGCCAGCGGTTGGTCCGGGCCGACCTGGTCGCCCAACTTCGCCATCCGGTCCAGACCGACGCGCGGATCGACCGGATCACCGGCGCGGACGCGGCCGCCCCCCAAGGCCACGACCGCGTGACCCAAGGCCGTCACGTCGATCCGGGCCACGCGACCAGTCGGTGTGGGAACGGCATGGATGACCGGCGCTGCGGCCAGATGCGCGCCGGGGCGTTCCATCAGGTCTGCGGGGCCACCCTGCGCGGCCACCATCCGGCCAAAGACTTCGGCGGCGGCACCGCTGTCCAGCGTGCCCTCCAGGCCCTCGGTCGATTGTCCGGCCAAGCGCAGGCATTCCGCGGCCAAGGCTAGCGTCAGGTCGCGCAGCGCACCTCTTTCGCCCTGCAGCACGCGGATCGCCTCTTGGACCTCCAGCGCGTTTCCGGCGCTGCGGGACAGCGGCTGGTCCATGTCGGTGATCAGGGCGGATGTAACGCAGCCTGCCCCGTTGGCCGTGTCGACCAGCGCCCGCGCCAGGCGCGGGGCGCTGTCGGGCTTTTTCATGATCGCCCCCGACCCTGCCTTGACGTCCAGCACCAGCGCATCCAGCCCCGCCGCCAGCTTTTTCGACAGGATCGACGCGGTGATCAGGTCGATCGATTCGACCGTCCCCGATTCGTCCCGGATCGCGTAAAGCCGCTTGTCGGCGGGCGCGACATCGCCGGTGGCCGACACGATGGCGCATCCGATCTGGCGCACGATGCGGGTAAAATCCTGCTGGCTCTGGTCGCAGAGAAAGCCCGGGATCGCCTCCAGCTTGTCCAGGGTGCCACCCGTATGGCCAAGGCCACGCCCCGACACCATCGGCACGAAAACGCCCCGCGCGGCCAGCAGCGGCGCCAGCACCAGGCTGACCGTGTCGCCGATGCCACCGGTCGAATGCTTGTCGACCACAGGCCCCGACAGGTCCCATTGCAGGACCTGTCCACTGTCGCGCATGGCGCGGGTCAGGGAGACGCGTCCCGCGGGCCCGACGCCCTTGGTCAGGACGGCCATGGCGAATGCCCCGGCCTGGGCGTCGCTGACCGAACCATCGGCCAGACCCTGGGCAATCAGGGCCGCACCCGGACCATCCAGACCCCGCCCATCGCGGATGGCGGCAATGACCGGACGTGGATCGGTCATGATGCGTTGGTCATGTGGCCGGCGTCGAAACGGCCCGGCAGCAGGTCGCCGACTGTGGTTTCCATCCGCCCGCCATCGGTGGTCGCCAAAAGGACGGGGGTATGGCCGTCGGCGAATTCGGCCAGTTTCTGCCGACAGCCGCCACAAGGGGGCACAGGGCTGGGGCTGTCGGCGATGACGGCGACTTCGGTCAGGCGGGTCTCTCCGGCGGCGACCATGGCGGCGATGGCGCCCGCCTCGGCGCAGGTGCCCTCGGGATAGGCGACGTTTTCGACGTTGCAGCCCGTATAGACCACCCCAGAGGCAGAACGGATCGCCGCCCCCACCTTGAAATTCGAATAAGGCGCATAGGCATTTTCGCGCACGTCGCGTGCAGCATCCAGCAATGACATCGGTCAGCCCCCTTGGTGTCGTCGGCCTCAATCTGCGCGTCCGCGCCGAACAGTGCAAGCGGACCCTCCTGCAGGCCCGTGCAAACGCGGTGCACAAGCCTGCTGTTCCCCGCCCACAATTTGGTTTAACGGTAAACCAATTCCGAAACCGGAGGGGCAGAATGGAAGACCGCAGGCAGGACAGCGCGCGCCAGGCAGCACTGGATTATCATGAATTTCCGCGACCCGGTAAGCTGGAGATCCGCGCCACCAAGCCGATGGCGAACGGCCGCGACCTGGCCCGCGCCTATTCCCCCGGCGTGGCCGAAGCCTGCCTCGAGATCAAGGCCGACCCTTCGACCGCGGCGCGTTACACCACCAAGGGCAACCTTGTGGCGGTCATCTCGAACGGGACGGCGGTGCTGGGCCTGGGCAATATCGGGGCGCTGGCATCCAAGCCGGTGATGGAGGGCAAGGCCGTCCTCTTCAAGAAATTTGCCGATATCGACTGTTTCGACATCGAGGTGAACGAACCCGACCCTGTCAAGCTGGCCGAGATCGTCTGCGCGCTGGAACCGACCTTCGGCGCCGTGAACCTGGAAGACATCAAGGCCCCCGATTGCTTTGTCGTCGAAAAGCTGTGCCGCGAGCGGATGAACATCCCCGTCTTCCATGACGACCAGCACGGCACGGCCATCGTCGTGGGCGCCGCCGCCACCAACGCGCTGCGCATCGCCGGAAAGCGGTTCGAGGACATCAAGATCGTCTCGACCGGCGGCGGGGCCGCTGGCATCGCCTGCCTGGACATGCTGCTGAAGCTGGGCGTGCGTCGCGAGAACGTGTGGCTTTGCGACATCCACGGCCTGGTCTTCGAAGGCCGGACCGAGGACATGAACCCGCAAAAGGCCGCCTATGCCCAGGCCTCCGACAAGCGCGCCCTGACCGAGGTGATCGACGGCGCCGACCTGTTCCTGGGCCTGTCGGGTCCGGGCGTCCTGGCGCCGGACATGGTCGCCCGCATGGCCGACCGCCCGATCATCTTCGCCCTGGCGAACCCCAATCCCGAAATCGACCCCGATGCCGCCCGCGCCGTCAAGCCCGACGCGATCATCGCCACGGGGCGCAGCGATTACCCCAACCAGGTCAACAACGTCCTGTGCTTTCCCTTCATCTTCCGCGGGGCGCTGGATGTCGGCGCGACGACCATCAACGACGAGATGAAGATCGCCTGCATCGAAGGCATCGCGGCCCTGGCGCGCGCGACCACCGCCGCCGAAGCCGCCGCCGCCTATCGCGGTGAGACCCTGACCTTCGGCCCAGAATACCTGATCCCGAAACCGTTCGATCCGCGTCTGGTCGGCGTCGTCAGCAGCGCGGTCGCCAAGGCCGCGATGGAGACGGGCGTCGCCGCGCGTCCGCTGGAGGACCTCGAGGCCTACAAGCTGAAACTGGACGGTTCGGTCTTCAAATCCGCGCTGATCATGCGCCCCGTCTTCGAGGCCGCCGCCACCACCGAACGCCGCATCGTCTTTGCCGAGGGCGAGGATGAGCGCGTCCTGCGCGCAGCGAACGCCATGCTGGAGGAAACGACCGACGTCCCGATCCTGATCGGCCGTCCCGACGTCATCGCCATGCGCGCCGAACGCGCGGGCCTGCCGATCCGCCCCGATATCGACTTCCAGATCGTGAACCCCGAAAACGACCCGCGCTATCGCGATTACTGGGAAACCTATCACGGCCTGATGGCGCGGCGCGGCGTCAGCCCCGATATCGCGCGCGCGATCATGCGCACCAACACCACCGCCATCGGCGCGGTCATGGTGCATCGCAACGAAGCCGACAGCCTGATCTGCGGCACATTCGGGCAATACAGCTGGCATCTGGACTATGTCCGCCAGATCCTGGCCCGCGACGGCCTGCATCCGGTGGGTGCGCTGTCGATGATCATCCTGGAAGAAGGGCCGCTGTTCATTGCCGACACGCAATGCCACAACGACCCCACGCCCCATCAGGTGATGGAGGCCGTGATGGGCGCCGCCCGCCATGTCCGCCGCTTTGGCCTGGCCCCCAAGATCGCGCTGTGCAGCCATTCGCAGTTCGGCAATACCGACAGTGCCTCGGGGCGCAAGATGCGCGAGGCGCTGGAGCTGCTGGACGCGCATGAACCTGATTTCATGTATGATGGGGAAATGCATGTCGACGCGGCGCTGGACCCCGAATTGCGCGAACGGATCTTCCCGAACTCGCGTCTGGAAGGCGTGGCAAACGTGCTGATCTTTGCGGGCACCGATGCGGCCTCGGGCGTCAGGAACGCGCTGAAGATGCGCGCGGGCGGCCTCGAGGTCGGTCCGATCCTGATGGGCATGGGCAACCGCGCCCATATCGTGACGCCTTCGATCACCACGCGCGGCCTCTTGAATATGAGCGTTCTGGCCGGCACGCCGGTCACCCATTACGGCTGAGCCATGACGGGCGCGCGAACGCGATTCGCGCGCCCGGCTTTGCAAACCGTTCCGCCCGGCAAAGCCGATCCCCCTTGAAATCGACGGTTTGCAAAACCCCGCCTGCCCTGCGGAACGTATTTTGCAGAACAGCGCCCCTGCCACGCGCTAACTGGCTTGCTTGCACCCCCCCGATCCGCGCAACACTGCGGCTGCGCGTGTCGAGGGAGGGGAAACATGGCTTATCGGGACATCTATTCACAGTGGCAAACGGACCCCGAGGGGTTCTGGATGACCGCAAGCCGTGCCATCGACTGGACCCGCAGCCCAAGCCGCGCCTTCTTCGACCAGGGACCCGTGGGCGAGTGGTTCGCGGACGGGATGGTCAACACCTGCTGGAATGCCATCGACCGCCACGTCGCGGCGGGCCATGGCGACCGGATCGCAGTCATCCACGACAGCGCAATGACCGGTCAGGTCGCCCGAATGACCTATGCCGAGCTGCAGGATCGGGTCGCGCGGCTGGCGGGCGTTCTGGCGGCGCATGGCGTGGGCGTGGGCGACCGTGTCATCATCTATATGCCGATGATCCCCGAGGCGCTGCAGGCGATGCTGGCCTGCGCGCGGATCGGGGCCATCCATTCGGTGGTCTTCGGCGGCTTTGCCGCGCATGAACTGGCGGTCCGGATCGACGACGCGCAACCGAAGGCCATCCTTGCCGCCTCCTGCGGGCTGGAGCCGAACCGCACCGTCCCCTACAAGCCGCTGCTGAACAAGGCCCTGGACGAGGCGCGCCACAAGCCAGGTCTGTGCCTGGTCCATCAGCGCCCGGAATGCACCGCCGACATGACGCCCGGACGCGACCTGGACTGGGACGACGCCGTGGCATCGGCCACGCCCGTCGATTGCGTGCCGGTCGCGGGCAATCATCCGGCCTATATCCTCTATACCTCGGGGACGACGGGTCAGCCCAAGGGCGTCGTGCGCCATACCGCGGGGCATCTGGTCGCCCTGGCCTGGAGCGTGCCGCAGATCTATGACATCGGGCCGGGGGACGTGTTCTTCGTCGCATCGGATGTGGGCTGGGTCGTGGGACACAGCTATATCGTCTATGGGCCGCTGATCGCGGGGGCGACGACCGTCATCTTCGAGGGCAAGCCCGTCGGCACCCCCGATGCAGGCACGTTCTGGCGCATCGTCGCCGATCACAAGGTCAAAAGCTTTTTCACCGCGCCGACCGCCATCCGCGCCGTCAAGCGTGACGATCCACAAGGGGGGCTGATCGGCAACTATGATCTTTCCAACCTTCGGGCGCTGTTCCTGGCGGGGGAACGGGCCGATCCCGACACCATCACCTGGGCCGAACAGCATCTGAAGGTTCCCGTCATCGACCACTGGTGGCAGACCGAAACCGGCTGGCCCATTGCCGCCAACCCGCTTGGGGCCGGGCTGCTGCCGGTGCGCAAGGGCAGTCCCTCGGTTCCCATGCCTGGCTATGCGGTGCATGTCCTGGACGAGGCCGGCTACCCGGTGGCACCGGGCACGCTTGGCGCCATCGCGCTGAAGCTGCCGCTGCCCCCCGGCACGCTGCCGACGCTGTGGAACGCCGAAGACCGTTTCCGCAAGTCCTATCTGGACCATTTCCCCGGCTTTTACGAAACCGGTGACGCGGGCTTTGTCGACGATGACGGCTATGTCTTCATCATGGCGCGCACCGATGACGTCATCAACGTCGCCGGACACCGGCTGTCCACCGGCGCGATGGAGGAGGTCCTGTCCGCGCATCCCGCCGTCGCCGAATGCGCCGTCATCGGCGTTGCCGACAGACTGAAGGGGCAGGCACCCGTGGGTCTGTTATGTCTGAAAAAGGGCGTGACCGCGACATCGCAGCAGGTCACGACCGAGGTGGTCGCCATGGTTCGCGACCGGATCGGCCCGGTGGCGGCCTTCAAGACGGCCTGCGTCGTCGATCGCCTGCCCAAGACCCGTTCCGGCAAGATCCTGCGCGCGACCATGGCCAAGATCGCCGATGGGGAAGAGGTCAAGACCCCTGCCACCATCGACGATCCCGCCATCCTGGACGAGATCAGGACCGCATTGGCAGGCGTCGGCTATCCCTGCGAACGCTAGGGATCAGTCGATCTGCGCACCAAGCCGGGTCATCAGCGGCACGAAATCGGGGAAGGACGTGGTGATCGGGTTGCCGTCGTCGATCTGCACCGGGTTTTCGGTCGCAAGGCCCAGCACCATGAAGGACATGGCGATGCGGTGGTCCAGATGGGTGACGGCCTGACCGCCGCCCGCCACCGATGCCGCGCCATGGACGGTCATGCTGTCCTGGGTTTCCTCGACGGTGACGCCGTTCGCCTCCAGCCCGCGGGCCATGGCATCGATGCGGTCGCTTTCCTTGACGCGCAGTTCGGCGACGCCGTTCATGACCGTCTTGCCTTGGGCAAAGGACGCGATGACCGACAGGATCGGGAATTCGTCGATCATGCTGGCGGCGCGTTCGGCAGGGACCGACACGCCCTTCAGGGGCCCATGGCGGACGACCAGATCGGCGACGGGCTCGCCGCCTTCCTCACGCGGGTTTTCGAAGGCGATGTCGGCGCCCATCTCCAGCAGCGTGACATAGAGGCCGTCGCGCGTGGGATTGCGGCTGACGCCCGGCACGCGGATATGGCTGCCCGGCACGATCAGCGCCGCCGCGACCGGGAAGGCCGCGCTGGAGGGGTCGCGGGGCACCGCCACGGGCTGGGCGCGCAGTTCGGGGCGGCCCTTCAGCGTGATCCTGTGGCCCTCATCGGTGGTCTCGGACCGGATCTCGGCGCCGAAACCTGCCAGCATCCGTTCGGAATGGTCGCGGGTCGGTTCGGATTCGATGACAACCGTGTCGCCCGGCACGTTCAGACCCGCCAGCAGGATCGCCGATTTGATCTGCGCGCTGGCGACCGGCGTGCGATAGGTCAGCGGCACGGGGTCGGCGGCCCCTTCGATGGTGATGGGCAGGCGGTCACCCTCGCGGGCGGTGATCCGTGCGCCCAGCTGCGCCAAGGGCACCGTCACCCGCGCCATGGGGCGGCGCGACAGGCTGGCATCGCCCGTGAAGGTGGCGGTGATGTCAGTCGTGGCCATCGCCCCCATGATCAGCCGCACGCCGGTGCCGGAATTGCCGCAATCGATCACCCCTTCGGGCGACCGGAAACCGCCGACGCCGACGCCGTGGACGCTCCAGTCGCCGGGACCATGCTGGGTCACCTCGGCGCCGAAGGCGCGCATGGCCTTGGCGGTGTCCAGCACGTCCTCGCCCTCCAGAAGGCCGGTGATGCGCGTTTCGCCCACGGCCAGGGCCCCCAGGATCAGCGCGCGGTGGCTGATCGACTTGTCACCGGGCACCGTCGCTTCGCCCGTCAGGGGGCCGCTGCGGCGAGAGGTCATCGGACGGGCTGGGGCGGAATGCGACATGGGTTACCTCGTGATTTTGCGGGCCTTTTACCGCGCCGCCAGCCCCGCTTCCACCATCTTCTTGAGGCTTGGCCCGCACGCGCCTAGAAGGAGGGCGGAAAACAGGAGAATTTCATGCAGGAACTGGACCAGCTTCGCGCCTTGGCCAATCCCGAACTGGCCGAACGCAACGCCGCGCGTCACAAGACCGGCCGCCAGACGCTTGGCCTGACCCCTGCCCAGATCGAGACCGCCGTTGCCGGCTGGCGCGACAATCTGGACATCGACGGCCGCGTCGCCCTGGCCCGCGCCCTGTGGGACAGCGACATCCACGAGGCCCGCCTGGCCGCCGCCCGCCTGCTGGTGCAGGCGCGCATCCGTCCCGACGATGCCGTCTGGGACACCATCCGCGAATGGGCGCCGGGCATGGACGGCCCCGAGATCGCCGATGCGGTGATGGTCGCAGGCGCCAAGCGTCTTGTCGCCGACCCAGCCCGGATCGAGGACATGCTGGACTGGGCGCAGTCCCCGAACCCGTTCATGCGCCGTGCGGCGCTGATGGGCACCCTACCTTGGGCCAAGATGAACAACCCAAAGCCCGCCGATCTGGAGATCCGCGAACGCGTGCTGGACTGGGCGGCGCATCTGGCTGATGACGGCAACGGCGCCGTGCGCCAGGCGGTCGACACCTGGCTGCGGGACCTGGCCAAGCGCGCCCCCGAACGTGTCGCCGAATGGCGCAAGGATCGCGAAGCCGCGATCGCACAGGCGCAAGCGCAGGTTCAGGCGCAGAAATCAGATGACGCCGATGCGCCGGATGCCGCCGGGCCCGCCGAAACGGACCCGACCAGCGATCAGGATTTGTAGACGTCCAACGTCGGCAGATCGGTCAGCGAAATGCCCAGCAATTGCAGCGCAGGCAGGGAAACCTGGCTGCCGCTTCCGCCACTGGTCAGCGGGATCAACTCGACCTTGGCGGATTTGCCGTTGGCCGGGTTCACGATGCGCCCCATCGCCCGCGTCTTGACCAGCGGCGTCTTGATCCAGAAGCCCCCTTCGGACGGATTGCCAAGCGACCCGACGGTCGATCCCAGCTTGGTCTCGGTGCTGGCCTCGGGCGCCTTGGCGGCCGCCTCGCGCTGTTCCTGGGTGGTGGTATCCAGTTGCGCCGGGGTGGCGCGGGCGGCCGGACGCGGCGCGGGCGCGCGGGTGATGGCGGTCGCCGCCGCCACCTGTTCGGCAGTCACCGTCTTGGTCGGCTGGATATCCGGACGGGTTTCGGTCTTGGTCATCTGGCTGCATCCGGCCAGTGCCAGCCCCAGTCCCATCGTCACGGCAAGGGGTGTCATGCGCATCGGCGTCTCCTGCGATTATCTGTTGGCGCAGTTTAGGCACGACAAAAACGAAAGGTCCACTGGCAGTCCCGTGATCCTGCCCATTGTGAGCGGCACCCGGCATGCCTAGATTGCAACCATGGAAACGCACGCCCCCCTGATCGACCCCTTCGCCCGCCCCATCAACTACCTGCGGGTCTCGGTCACCGACCGTTGCGATTTCCGCTGCGTCTATTGCATGGCCGAGCATATGCAGTTCCTGCCCAAGGCCGAATTGCTGACGCTGGAGGAACTGGACCGCCTTTGCACGGCCTTTGTGGGCCTTGGCGTGCGCAAGCTGCGCATAACCGGCGGCGAACCGCTGGTCCGCCGTGGCATCATGGGTTTCTTCCGCAACGTGTCGCGCCATCTGGGCCACGGTCTGGACGAACTGACCCTCACCACCAATGGCAGCCAGCTGGCCCGCCACGCGGCCGAACTGTACGAATGCGGCGTTCGCCGGGTGAACGTGTCGCTGGACACGCTGGACCACGAAAAATTCGCCCAGATCACCCGGTGGGGACGCCTGCAACAGGTGCTGGACGGTATCAGGGCGGCACAGGACGCGGGCCTGCAGGTCAAGATCAACGCTGTCGCCCTGAAGGGCTTCAACGATGTCGAACTGTTCCGGCTGGTGGAATGGTGCGGCGCGGAGGGCCACGACCTGACCTTCATCGAGGTGATGCCCATGGGCGATCTGGGCAACGAGGATCGGCTGGACCAGTATTGGCCGCTGTCTGACCTGCGCACCCAGCTGGCCGAACGTTTCACCCTGCTGGATCTGGCCGAACGCACCGGCGGCCCCGCACGCTATGTCAAGCTGGCCGAAACCGGGCAGAAGATCGGCTTCATCACGCCGATGACCCATAATTTCTGCGAAAGCTGCAACCGGGTGCGCGTGACCTGCACGGGCGAATTGTACATGTGCCTGGGTCAGGAAGACCGCGCCGACCTGCGCGCCCCCTTGAGGGCGCATTCGGACGACACCGTCCTGCGCCAGGAAATCCGCGACGCCATCGCGCGCAAGCCCAAGGGCCATGATTTCGACTATTCCCGCCAGAAGGTCGAAGGTCAGATGACCCGCCACATGAGCCATACGGGCGGATAAGCCTACTAGCTATTTATTAACGAAGCGTTAATCTTTCAGACTGTAGATGTTGAAAGGTTGCTTCGTGACAATGTTTTATCTGGCCGCAGTCGTGGCCGCGCTGGTCGTCCCGCAAAACGCCACCGCCCATGGTGGAGGGTGCCGCAAAAGCTCTCCTCCGGGGCAATGTTGCCACATGGACAATGCTCGCGGAACGGTCCACTGTCACTGACTGGGCCTATTCAACGGCTGCTTCCGTAGCGGCTTCGGCCTCCAGCTTTTCGGCGCGTGCTTCGACCAGTTCGACGATGTGATCGACCATCTTCTCGTTCGACAGCTTGTGGCTCTGGCGACCGGCCATATAGATCATGCCGCTGCCCGCCCCACCGCCGGTAAAGCCCAGATCGGTCATCAGCGCCTCACCTGGGCCGTTGACCACGCAACCGATGATCGACAGGCTCATCGGGGTCTTGATATGCTCCAGCCGCTTTTCCAGCGCCTCGACCGTCTTGATGACGTCGAAACCCTGACGCGCACAGCTGGGGCAGGAAATGATCTGCACGCCGCGGGTGCGCAGGCCCAAGGATTTCAGGATCTCGAAGCCGACCTTAACCTCCTCGACGGGGTCGGCCGAAAGGCTGACGCGGATCGTGTCGCCGATGCCGGCCCACAGAAGGTTGCCCAGTCCCACCGCCGATTTCACCGTGCCGCCGACAAAGCCGCCCGCTTCGGTGATGCCCAGATGGATCGGGGCGTCGGTGGCATCGGCCAACTGCTGATAGGCCGCTGCAGCCAGGAACACGTCGCTGGCCTTCACGCTGATCTTGAATTCGTGGAAATCGTTGTCCTGCAGGATCTTGATGTGATCCATGCCGCTTTCGACCATCGCGTCGGGGCAAGGCTCGCCGTATTTCTCCAGCAGATGGCGTTCCAGGCTGCCCGCGTTGACGCCGATGCGGATGGAACAGCCGTGGTCGCGGGCGGCCTTGATGACCTCGCGGACGCGGTCGGCGCTGCCGATATTGCCGGGGTTGATGCGCAGGCAGGCGGCACCGGCCTCGGCGGCCTCGATGGCGCGCTTGTAGTGGAAGTGGATGTCCGCCACGATCGGGACCGGGCTTTCGCGGCAGATCTCCTTCAATGCCCGCGTCGTCTCCTGGTCGGGGGCGCTGATGCGCACGATGTCGGCGCCCGCGTCGGCGGCGCGGATCACCTGATCCAGCGTGGCGCGCACGTCGTGCCCGTCCGTGTTCGTCATCGTCTGGACGCTGATCGGCGCATCACCCCCCACGGGCACGTTGCCGACCATGATCTGACGGGATTTCCGACGCTCGATATTGCGCCAGGGGCGGATCGGGTTCAGCGACATCTGCAAGCCTCCGGTGGACGGGTTGCCCCTCAGATAGGCCATGCGGGGCGCGACGACAACCGCCACGGCCCGATCACCTTGTCGGGATCAGCCCGCGGGCACCGACAGGGCGGTCAGCACGGTGCCCAGGGATTTGCGCGGCAGGATGACCAGCATCTTGCCCTGGATCCGCAGCGAAACAACCCCCGTCGCCCGGTTCGACGTCCCGACGCGCGCACCCGGCGCGAAATCGATGCCGTCGATGGGCCATTCCAGCCCGCTGCTGGTCCCGCGCGCCGGTCCCATCGGATAGAGCGAGACGCGGGTGCACGGCATCAGCGGCAACGTCACCCGCGGCGGCGCCACGAAGATCACGTCATCCGAGGCGATCATGATGACCCGTGGCACGTCCTGGGCCACCAGCGCCGTCAGCGCCGCCAGCGTATGGTCCAGCCGCAGCCCCGCAAAGCCCACCGCCATGACGATGGGCGCGTCGATGCGCGTCAGGCATTTCACGAAATCGGTGCTGTCCTGTTCGGCCACATGCAACAGACGGTCGGGCGGGACGGCGGCCCGCCCCCGATCCGAGATGCTGTCCAGATCGCCGATCACCCAATCGGGCAGGCGGCCCAGTTCCAGCGCCCGATCAGCCCCCCCGTCAGCGGCGACAAGAACGGGCGCGATGGTCATCGCCAGTGCCAGATCGGCATCGCTGACCTGGCCGCCCCCGATGACGGTGATGCCCCGGTCGCTGGTGATGGGGCGCGTCACTGGGTCAGCCGTCATTCCTCTTTGCCAACGCCGAGGAACACCTTCTTGAAGGGCAGCGCCCAGAGGATGCCAAGGACGACATAGATCGCGACCTCGACCAGGATATGCTGGCGACCAAACCGCGCATCCAACCAGTTCATCAGCGTGACGGCGACGACCACGTAAAGCGGCATCAGCACCAGCAGGACAAGAAGCGACAGGCGCTTGCGGGACTTGAGGTTCATCGCGGTCTTTCCTTGGCAGGGGGGCGACATCGCCCCCCTTCTGGCGGGATCAATCCTCGAACGGGTCGGTCACCAGGATGGTGTCGTCGCGTTCGGGGCTGGTCGACAGCATGGCCACGGGGCATTGGATCAGCTCCTCGACCCGGCGGACATACTTGATGGCGGCGGCGGGCAAATCGGCCCAGCTGCGTGCACCTTGCGTGGATTCCTGCCATCCCTCCATCTCTTCGTAGATGGGGGTCACCTTGGCCTGCAGCGCGGCCGCGGTCGGCAGATAGTCGTATTTCACCCCGTCGATCTCATAGCCCGTGCAGATCTTCAGCGTCTTGAACCCGTCCAGAACATCCAGCTTGGTCAGCGCGATGCCGTTGACGCCGCTGATGGCGCAGGTCTGGCGCACCAGGACGGCATCGAACCAGCCGCATCGGCGCTTGCGCCCCGTCACAGTGCCGAATTCATGGCCGCGTTCGCCAAGGCGCTGGCCGTCCTCGTCCTGCAATTCGGTCGGGAACGGGCCTTCGCCCACGCGGGTGGTATAGGCCTTGACGATGCCCAGCACGAAATCGATCGCGCCCGGACCCATGCCGGTCCCCGAAGCCGCCGCCCCCGAGGTCGTAGTCGAGCTGGTGACATAGGGATAGGTGCCGAAATCGATGTCCAGCAGGCTTCCCTGCGCGCCTTCGAACAGGATGCGCTTGCCGGCCTTGCGGGCGTCGGACATGATCTTCCAGACGGGCTGGGCATAGGGCAGCAGCTTGGGCGCGATCTCCAGCAGCTTGGCCTTCAGCTCGGCGCGGTCGATGGCCTCGGCGCCAAGGCCTGTGCGCAGTGCGTCGTGATGGGCCAGCAGACGTTCGATGCGGTCGTCCAGCGTCTTTTCATCGCCCAGATCGGCCAGGCGGATGGCGCGGCGGCCGACCTTGTCCTCATACGCCGGGCCGATGCCGCGGCCGGTCGTGCCGATCTTGGCCTTGCCGGCAGCTTCCTCGCGCAGCTTGTCCAGATCCTGGTGCAGCGGCAGGATCAGGGGCGTGTTTTCCGCGATGATCAGGTTCTCGGTGCTGATCTTGACGCCCTGGCCCGCCAGCTTGTCGATTTCCGCAAAGAGCGACCAAGGGTCCAGCACGACGCCGTTGCCGATGACGGCCAGCTTGTCCTCGCGCACGATGCCCGAGGGCAGCAGCGACAGCTTGAAGACCTTCCCGTCGATCACCAGCGTGTGGCCGGCATTGTGGCCACCCTGGAAGCGCGCGATCACATCCGCGCGTTCAGACAGCCAGTCGACGATCTTGCCCTTGCCCTCGTCGCCCCATTGCGCTCCGACAACCACAACATTGGCCATGGACGATCCTTCCGTTTTCCGAAATCTTTTCGGACCGGCCATACCCCATCGACCCGCGCGGGGGAAGCCGAGATTTCGGCAGGCCTCAGTAATGCGGGGGCGGCTGGTCGGCGACGGCCACGCTGCCCTCGCCCTGGGCCTGGCGTTCGGCCTCGGCGCGCATCAGCATGTCCAGGCGGCGCGTCAGGCGACTGATCTCCTGATCCTGGCGTGCGATCACCTCGGACAGATCGTCCGTCACGCGGGTCAGATGGGCCAGAGCCACCTCCAGTTCGGTGATACGGTCGTCGGGCTTCTTGTCCATGTCGGATCCTTCCGTTAAGTCGGCGCTTGGATTTGGCCCCGTAAAGGCACAGGAACCATGGCAAAAGATCAAAAGAAGCAGCCCCGGCCCAAGGCCGAGACGCCCAAGGGCTTTCGCGACTATTTCGGCGCGGATGTCACCGAACGCAAGCAGATGCTGGACCGCATCGCCGCGATCTATCATCGCCATGGCTTCGATCCGCTGGAAACCAGCGCGGTCGAGACGGTCGAGGCCCTGGGCAAGTTCCTGCCCGACGTGGACCGCCCGAATGCCGGCGTCTTTGCCTGGCAAGAGGAGGCTGTCCCCGGCGGCGGCACCGCAGGCGACTGGCTGGCGCTGCGTTACGACCTGACAGCGCCCTTGGCGCGGGTCGCGGCGCAGTTCCGCAACGACCTGCCCAGCCCCTATCGCCGCTATGCGATGGGGCCTGTCTGGCGCAACGAAAAGCCGGGTCCGGGCCGCTTCCGCCAGTTCTATCAATGCGATGCCGATACGGTGGGCAGCGCATCTGTCGCAGCAGACGCCGAAATCTGCGCCATGCTGGCCGACGCGCTGGAGGCCGTGGGCATCGACCGCGGCGATTACATGGTCCGCATCAACAATCGCAAGGTCCTGAACGGCGTCCTTGAGGCCGCATCGGTCGGCGCCGATCAGTCCGACGACGTGCTGCGCACCATCGACAAGTTCGACAAGGTCGGGCGCGAGGGCGTGCTGGCGCTGCTGACCACGGGGCGGCGCGACGACAGCGGCGCCCAGATCGACGGCGTCGGCTTGACCAGCGAACAGGCAGCGCCCGTGCTGGCCTTCCTGACCTCGAAGGGGGATGACAACGCCGCGACCCTGGCCAATCTGCGCGCTGCGGTCGGGGCATCGGAAATCGGTGCCGAGGGTGTGCACGAACTGACCCAGATCGCCGACATGCTGGCCGCGATGGGCGTGGCCGAGGATCGCGCCGTCATCGACCCTTCCGTCGTGCGCGGCCTTGGCTATTACACCGGCCCCGTCTTCGAGGCCGAGCTGACCTTCGAGATCCTGGACGAAAAGGGCCGCAAGCGGCAGTTCGGGTCGGTCGCGGGCGGCGGTCGCTATGACGGGCTGGTCGAACGCTTTACCGGCCAGAAGGTCCCCGCCACCGGCGTCAGCATCGGCGTCGACCGCCTGCTGGCCGCCCTGCGCGCCAAGGGTCTGGCGGGGGAAACCGACATCGGCCCCGTCGTCGTCACCGTCATGGACCGCGACCGCATGTCGGATTACCAATCCATGGCCGCCGATCTGCGCGCCGCAGGCATCCGCGCCGAGGTCTATCTGGGCAACCCCAAGAATTTTGGCAATCAGCTGAAATACGCCGACAAGCGCGGCGCACCCGTCGCCATCATCCAGGGCGGCAACGAGGCCGAGCGCGGCGTCGTGCAGGTCAAGGACCTGGTCCTGGGCGCTAGGATCGCCGCCGAGGCCACCTTGGACGAATGGAAATCCCAGCCCGCCCAGACCGAAGTCGCCCGCGCCGACCTGGTCGCCGAAGTCCGGCGGATCCTGGGATGATCGGCAAGCGCGACAAACAGATCGTCGGCCAGCGCCTGCTGGCGGCCTTCCGCGATGCGGGTGCGGCAGAGATCGCGCCCGACATCCTGCTGCCCGCCGAAAGCTTGCTGGACCTCTATGGCGAGGATATCCGCGCCCGCGCCTATGTCACCGCCGACCCCATCCGGGGCGAGATGATGCTGCGCCCCGACTTCACCGTTCCGGTCGTCCAGGCGCATATGGAAAGCGGCGCCGAACCCGCGCGGTACTGCTATCTGGGCGAGGTCTTTCGCAAGCAGGACATGGGCGACACCCGCCCCGCCAACCCCCGCGACAACGAATACCTGCAGGCGGGGTTCGAGCTGTTCAGCCGCGACCCCGATGCCGATGCCGAACTGTTCGCCCTGTTCCACGGTCTGGTCGCCCCCTATGGGTTGACCGCGCGGATGGGCGACATGGGGCTGCTACTTGATGCGGTGGCGGGGCTGCCGCTGACGCAGGACCGGGCGCGGGCGCTGTCGCACCATATCTGGCGTCCGGGGCGTTTCGACCGCCTGCTGCAGCGTTTCTCGACCCCCTCGACCATGCGGCAGTTCGATCAGCCGGGCGCGGTCTGGGCCGGGCTGCGCACGCAGGATGAGATGACCCGCCGCATTGCGCGCCTGCAGGCCGATGCCGCCGTCCCCCCCCTGCCCGCCATCTGGTCCGAACGCTTGCACCGTCTGTTCGCCCTGCGCGCACCAGCACCGCAAGCCCTGCCCGCGCTGCGCGACCTGGCCGCCGACATGCCCTCGATCGCGCCCGCCGTGGCCCGCATCGCGACGCGCATGCAGGCCATCGCGGATCGCGGCATCGACCTGGACGGCATCGTCTTCGATGCCAGCCACGGCCGCACCACCCTGGAATATTACGACGGCTTCACCTTCAGCTTCGTTGCCGACCGCGACGGTTGGCCGGCCATCGCATCGGGCGGGCGCTATGACGCGCTGACCCGCGTCCTGGGCAAAGGTCGCGAAATTCCCGCCGTGGGTGGCATCATCCGCCCCGGCCTGATCGCCGAATTGGAGGCCAGCGCATGATCCGCCTTGGCGTGCCGTCCAAGGGGCGGCTGATGGAACAGACCTTCGACTGGTTCGCGGAACGCGGCGTGACGCTGTCGCGCAGCGGGTCGGACCGCGAATATGCAGGTCGTGTCGACGGGGCCGAGGGCGTGTCCCTGGTCCTGCTGTCGGCGGGCGAGATCCCGCGCGAACTGGCCGCGGGCCGGATCGAGATGGGCGTCACCGGCACCGATCTGGTGCGCGAAAAGCTGGCCGGATGGACCTCGGACGTGGTGGAGCTGGCGCCGATGGGTTTCGGCCATGCCGACCTGATCATCGCGGTGCCCGAATGCTGGCGCGATTGCCGCGATCTGGACGATTTCGCGGCCATCGCCCGCGATTTCCGCGCCGAACACGGCTTTCGCCTGCGGATCGCCACCAAGTATCACCGCCTGGTCCGTGCCTTTCTGGCCCTGCACGAGGTCGCCGATTACCAACTGGTCGACAGCCAAGGCGCGACCGAGGGCACCGTCGCCAACCTGACCGCCGAGGCGATCGCGGACATCACATCATCCGGGGCGACGCTGCAGGCCAACAACCTGCGCATCCTTCAAGCCGAACCGATCCTGCGGTCGCAGGCGACGCTGTTCGCCAATCGCGCGGCCCAAGGGCCGCAAATGCGGGCCTTTCTGGATCAGCTGGGCCTGACTGCTTAGAGCAGGGCCGCCTAAAGCAGGATCGCCGCCGACACGGCGGCGATCAGCAAGCCCGCGCCCAGCTGCATCGCGCCCGGCAGCCATTGCCCCACGCGCGCCAAGGGCCCCGTTTGCGGGAACAGCGCAAAGCTGCCCTGCCGCGCCCAGACCGACAGCCCCGCCACCGCTAGCGTGACCGAGGCCGTCCCCAGCCCCATCGCCAGCGTTCCCAGCACCCCTGCCCCGAAGATCTGCATCCGCCATGTAAGGATCAGCAGGAACAGCGCCCCCGTGCAGGGCCGCGCCGCGATGCTGGCCATCAGCAGGATCGCGTCGCGCCAAGACCGCGTCTGGACCGCCTGCTGCGGCGTCGGCCCATGGGCGTGACCGCAGCCGCAATCGGGGCCGTGATGGCGGTCGTGGTGGTCATGCGCCGCCCGTGCCATCAGCATCCGCGCGCCCCGCCATGCCAGCCAAAGGCCGATTAGCGCGATCAGGGCGGTGCTGATGGTGGTCATGTGATCCTCGGTCAGGTCGGTCATCGCCTGGCGCGTCAGGTCCAGAAACGTGATGCCGCTCCAGACCAGGGCGATGGCCGTGCCCGCCTGTGCGACCGATGACAGGACCGACAGCACCGCCAGTCGGCCCAGCGGCACTTGCGTACCAAAGCCATAGCTGCCGATGACCAGCTTGCCATGCCCCGGCCCGACCGCGTGCACGAACCCATAGCCGAAACAGACGGCCATCAGCCCCAGCAACGCACCCGGCTGTCCGGCTCGCAGGGCGCGCAGCGATCCGGCCATCAGGTCCTGGGCCTGCCTTTGCTGCAAGGCGGCCCAGTTCTGGATGCCCTCAAGGTCCCCGGCAAACCACAGCGCCGCAAGCATCGCGGCGACGACAAGCCCGGTCAGGGCGATGGGCCTGACCGCTGCGGCCATCATCCCCCGGCCCCGCAATCGATGCGGACCTGATCGGCGCCGACATTGCCAATATCGACGGTCAACATTTCGGGCTGGGTGCTGTCATCCTGGGCCAAGGCCGCTTCGACAGCATCGTCATAGGCCTTGGCGGCGGCCTGGGGGTCGCCTGTCTGCTGGGTCATGCGGCAAGGCGCGCGACCGGTAAAGACGGGCGCATCGGGCATGCTGAACTGGACATAATATTCGGGGTCATAGACCTGGATCGTCAGCGGGACGTCTTCCGCCAGGGGCGTTTCAAGGGCCCGCAGATGGGTCGAGATCAGCTGCCCGTCCTGATAGCGGGCCTTGAAATCGGTCCCCGGTCCCATCGCGACAGGCCGGTCATCGACGCTGAGGAACAGCCGCCCGTCAAAGCCCGGTTCCCAATCCGCGTCAAAACCCTGCAGCCGCTGCAGTTCGTCCTGGGTCAGGATGCCGTCGCCATCGGGGTCAAGGTCTAGATCCTCGATGATCAGCAGGGAATAGAAGGCGTCATAGGCCCATTCGACCTGCACCTGCCGCAGGGCGTCATCGCGATAGGACAGCCGCAGCCCGGCATCAATGAAGACATGGGGATGGGCCCCGGCGGCCAGCGGGGCCAGCGTCAGGGCAAGCGACATGAGGGTCAGGCGGGCATTCATGGGGCTGGGGCACCTTGTTGTGGAGTCGCCCCCAGTTACGGCGCAAACGGGTTCGGTGCAAATCACCGATGCGCCGACCGGCGGTTTGACGCAGGCCTGCACTGGAACCCGACCGGATGCGTGTCTGTTGGCCAAGGGAACGCGAAAGGGACCTCCTCCATGCCGAAAACGAAACCGCTGCTTCTGGGACTTGCGGCGGCGCTGCTGCTGAGCGGATGCGCCGCCCTGGTCGACAAACGCGCCACATCCCGCGAAAACGCCTTCGAGGCGCAGTTTCCGCCGACGGGCCAGCTGTTGCAGGTGAACGGCACCACGGTACATGCCGACGTTCGCGGCAGCGGGCCGGACCTGGTCCTGATCCACGGGGCCAGCGGCAACACGCGCGATTTCACCTTCGACCTGGTCGGGCGCCTGACCGACCGTTATCGCGTCATCGCGCTGGACCGACCCGGGCTGGGCTGGACCGATTCCATCGGCGATCAGACCGACAACCCGCTAGCGCAGGCCGATCTGCTGCGGGCTGCGGCCAAGCAGCTGGATGTTAGGGACCCCATCGTGCTGGGCCACAGCTATGGCGGGGCCGTCACGATGGGCTGGGCGCTGCGCGACCCGTCAGGGCCTGCGGCGCTGGTCCTGGTGTCGGGCGCAACCTATCCCTGGCCCGGAGAGCTGAGCCGCTGGTACGATTTCATGAACAGCAGCATCGGCGAACATACGGCCGTGCCGCTGATCACCGCATTCGCCCCCGAAAGCCGGGTGGACGACATCGTTGCGGGTATCTTTGAACCGCAGGACCCGCCCAAGGGCTATGTCGATTACATCGGGGCCGGACTGTCGGCGCGGCGCGAAAGCCTGATTGCCAATTCCGAACAGGTGGGCAACCTGAAACCCTATCTGGCGGCAATGGCCCCCAAGTACTCCGAACTGACCATGCCGATCGAAATCGTCCATGGCGACGCCGACGATACCGTCTATCTGGATGTCCATTCCGGCCGCATGGCGCGCGAATTGCCCAACGCGCGCCTGACCGTGCTGCCGGGCATCGGCCACATGCCCCACCACGCCGATCCGCAGGCCATCGTCGACGCCATCGACCGGGCCGCCACGCGGGCGGGCATCCGCTGAGGAGGCTTGCGCCCCGCGTGCCGAACCTCCACCTTGAGGGCCAGATCACAAGGGGGCATCATGCTGACCATTCACGGCGTCGCGCGGTCGCGCGCCTCGCGCATCATCTGGCTGTGCCACGAACTGGGCCTGCCTTTCCTCCACCGCCCCGTCATCCAGGCCTATCGCCTGGCCGATGTCGGCGCAGCGGACGCGCCGACCAACACGCGCAGCCCCGATTTCCTGGCGCTGTCGCCCGCGGGCGCGGTCCCGGTGCTGCAAGACGGGGATTTGACGCTGTCGGAATCCATGGCCTGCACGTTGTATCTGGCGCGCAAGCATGGCGGTCCCTTGGGTCCGCAGGATGACAACGAAGACGCCCTAATGATGCAGTGGTCGTTCTATGCCGCCACCAGCATCGAACCCGATGCGCTGACGATCCTGTTCCTGCACAACCGCGGCACCCTGCAATCGGCCGAGGATACGGGCCTAGTGGCCGAGGCCGCGACGCGGCTGATCCGCCCCCTGAAGGTGGTCGAACAGCAGTTGGCAACCCACAGCTATCTGGTCGGTGACCGTTTTACCGTCGCGGACCTGAACATGGCCGAGGTGCTGCGCTATGCCCAGGGGCATGACGATCTGATGTCGCAATTCCCCGCGACACGCGACTGGCTGACCGCCTGTCAGCAGCGGCAGGGCTTTGTCCAGATGGTCGCCCTGCGCGAGGCCGAACCTGCCTGATCGCGCCGCAATCCTTGGTGGCGGGCAAGGCCGGGGACCACAAGCCCTTGCCGCCCGCCCCTTGGGCGTGAGATAACCGCCCCCAACACGCGACGAAACGAGCATACCCGATGGCCGATGATCTTCTCTCCGGTGGCAACAGCACCGACAGCTATTCCGCATCCTCGATCGAGGTTCTGGAGGGATTGGAACCTGTCCGCAAACGCCCCGGCATGTATATCGGCGGCACCGACGAACGGGCGCTGCACCACCTTGTGGCCGAGATCTTGGACAACTCGATGGACGAGGCCGTGGCGGGCCATGCCAGCCGCATCGAGATCGAGCTGTTGGCCGATCATAGCGTCGTGGTGCGCGACAACGGGCGCGGTATTCCCATCGACCCCCACCCCAAATTCCCCGGCAAATCCGCGCTGGAGGTGATCCTCTGCACGCTGCATGCGGGGGGCAAGTTCTCGGGCGATGCCTATGAGACCTCGGGCGGGTTGCACGGGGTCGGCGCATCGGTGGTGAACGCCCTGTCCGACAGCATGGTCGTTCAGGTCGCGCGCAACAAGGAACTGTTCGAACAGCGCTTTTCGCGCGGCATCCCCGAAGGACCCGTCGTCAAGGTCGGCGCGGCCCCGAACCGGCGCGGCACGACTGTGACCTTCCATGCCGACGAACAGATCTTTGGCCATCACCGCTTCAAGCCCGCCCGCCTGATGAAGATGGTCAAGTCCAAGGCCTATCTGTTCAGCGGCGTGGAAATCCGCTGGAAGACCGAAATCGACGACGGCGAAACCCCGCGCGAGGCGACCTTCCATTTCCCTGGCGGCTTGGCCGATTACCTGTCGGAAACCCTGTCGGGTGCCACGACCTATGCCGAGCGCCCCTTCGCGGGTAGCATCGATTTCAAACGCTTCAACGCGCCCGGCAAGGTCGATTGGGCCATCAACTGGACGCCCGCGCGCGACGGCTTCATCCAGTCCTATTGCAACACCGTCCCCACCCCCGAAGGCGGCACCCACGAGGCAGGCTTCTGGTCGGCCATCCTGAAGGGCGTGCGCGCCTATGGCGAACGCGTCAACAACAAGAAGGCCGGCAACATCACGCGCGAGGATCTGCTGACGGGCGGCTGCGCGCTGGTCAGCTGCTTCATCCGCGAACCGGAATTCGTGGGCCAGACCAAGGACCGCCTGGCCACGGTCGAGGCCGCGCGCCTGGTGGAAAACGCCGTGCGCGACCATTTCGACAACTGGCTGGCCTCGGACACGAAATCGGCCGGCGCGATCCTGGACTTCCTGATCCTGCGGGCCGACGAACGCCTGCGCCGCCGCCAGGAAAAGGAAACTGCCCGAAAGACCGCCACGAAAAAGCTGCGCCTGCCCGGCAAGCTGGTCGATTGCAGCGCCACCAACCGCGAAGGAACCGAGCTGTTCATCGTCGAGGGCGACAGCGCAGGTGGCAGTGCCAAGATGGCGCGCGACCGCACGAAACAGGCCCTGCTGCCGCTGCGCGGCAAGATCCTGAACGTGCTGGGCGCGGCATCGTCCAAGATGGGTGCTAACCAGGAAATCAACGACCTGTGCCAAGCTCTGGGCGTCAGCATGGGGACCAGGTTCAACGTCGATGATCTGCGCTATGACAAGATCATCATCATGACCGACGCCGATGTGGACGGCGCCCATATCGCCAGCCTGCTGATGACGTTCTTCTTCACGCAGATGCGTCCGATGATCGACCGTGGGCATCTGTACCTGGCCTGCCCGCCGCTTTACCGCCTGACGCAGGGCGCGCATCGCGTCTATGTCTCGGACGATGCCGAGAAGGAGCGGATGATGGCCAAGGGCCTGGGCGGTCGCGGCAAGATCGACATGCAGCGCTTTAAGGGTCTGGGCGAGATGGACGCCAAGGACCTGAAGGACACCACGATGAACCCGGCCACCCGCAAGCTGATCCGCGTCAGCATCGATGATGACGAAGGCGGCGAAACCGGCGATCTGGTCGAACGCCTGATGGGCAAGAAGCCCGAGCTGCGCTTTCAGTACATCCAGGAAAACGCGCAATTCGTCGAAGAACTGGACGTCTAGGGTCCATTTCCGGCGCCCAGGGTCGCAAACCGGCCGGGGGATGACGAAATCGGTGTGACGCGCGGGTTATTCCCTGACAAGGTGCCCGGATCGGGAAACCTGCAAGGACAAGCGCGATGATCAGCACCCTCATGTCGGTCTGGGCCCTGCTTGTCGGCGTCGTGCTGATCCTGATGGGCAACGGCATGCAGTTCACGCTGATCGGCCTGCGCGGAGAGATCGAGGGCTTCTCCTCGATCGCGCTGGCCATCGTCACCTCGGGCTATTTCGTGGGCTTCCTGTCGGGGGCACGGCTGACGCCGGTGATGATCCGCCGGGTGGGTCATGTGCGAGTTTTTGCCGCCCTTGGCAGCTTTACCTCGGCGGGGCTGATCGCGCTGCCGCTGGTCCCCGAGCCTTTGGCCTGGACGATCCTGCGCGCCATCATCGGGTTCTGCATGTCGGGCATCTATGTGGCCGCCGAAAGCTGGCTGAACGCGGCATCAACCAACCAGACGCGGGGCCAGGTCCTGTCGGCCTATATGATCGCGCAGACCTTGGGCATCATCGGGGCGCAGGCGCTTCTGCCCTTCGGGAACGCGGGCAATTCGGCGCTGTTCATCGTCGCCTCAATCCTTGTGTCGATATCCTTCGCGCCGATCCTGCTGTCGGTGGCCCCGGCCCCGGTGGTCGAGGTTGCGCGCCCCATGTCGATGACGGACCTGCTGCGCGCCGCCCCCCTCAGCACCGTGGGGATCTTCCTGCTGGGCAGCGTCTATGCGACGCAATCGGGGATGGCGGCGGTCTTTGGCACCCAGATCGGCATGACCGCATCGCAGATCGCGCTGTTCGTGGCGATGCTGTTCGGGGGTGCGCTGCTGCTGCAATATCCGATCGGCTGGCTGTCGGACCGCATGGACCGGCGCAAGCTGATCTTCGGCGCGGCGCTGCTGGGTGCGCTGTTCTGCGCCTTTGGCATCATGGTCGGGGGCGATCTGTGGCCGCTGATGGCGGCAGCGTTCTTCGCTGGCGGGGTGACGACGCCCCTTTATGCGCTGTTCCTTGCCTATACCAACGACGCCCTTGCGCCCGAGGACATGCCGGCCGCATCGGGCGGGCTGGTCTTCACCTTCGGGTTGGGGGCGATCGCCGGGCCGATCGTCGCGGGCTGGGCCATGGAAAGGCTGGGACCGGCGGGCTTCTGGTCGGTGCTGGGGGCGCTGTTCACCACCATCGCGCTCTATGCGCTTTATCGGATGACGCAGCGGGCGGCCATTCCCGTGGCGCAGACCGAAAGCTATCTGGGGGTGATACCGACCACCTCGCCCGTCGCGGTCGAAGCCGCCGGTGCCTGGGCCGCCGAACAGGCCGAGATTTCGGAACCCGAATGATGCCCCACCCGCGCGGGCGGATGGGGCGATGTCCTTACCAGCTGCGGCGCAGCGTGGCCGAAACCTCGCGGCCCGCATTGTAGAAATCGGCATAAAGCCCGCCATAGGCCGAATAGGTTTCGTCCGTCAGGTTGCTGACATTGACCGACAGGCTGGTCTGGTCGTTCATCTGATAGGAATAGGCCGCATCCAGCAGCACATGCCCCGAGGTCGAGGACGTGTTCGTATCGTCATAGGCATAGCTGCCGACATAACGCGCCCCCAGCCCAAAGGTCATGTCGCCACGGCCGCCCTCGCCAGCGACCAGGTAATCCATCCAGACCGACGCCGTGTGTTCGGGAACCAGGCCAAGCCGGTTGCCCTCGTTTCCGGCGGTGCCGTTCCGCACGATCTTGCTGTCGACATAGGAATAGGCGGCAGTCAGCGTGATGTTCGGCGTCATCTCGGACTTGGCTTCCAGGTCCAGCCCGCGGACCCGGACCTCGCCGATGGTCGAGGCGCGGTTGGTGACGGGATCGGTGCGGGTGATGTTGTCCTTGGTCAGGTCATAGACCGCCGCGCTGAAGATCGAACGGCTGGAGAGCGGCGCATATTTCACCCCCAACTCGTATTGCTCGCCGCGTTCGGGGGCCAATCCAACGGCAGCGGGAACCACCGATTGGGCGAAACTGCCATAGACCGAGAGTTCATCCGTGGCCTTGTAGGTCAGACCCAGCCGGCCGCTGGTCTCGCTGATGTCGCCGCTGGCATTGGTGCCAGCCAAGCGGTCGTTGATGCCGGTGTCCAGCCAGTCATGGCGCAGGCCCGCCGACAGCACATATTTGCCCGCGAAGGTCATTTCCTGCTGGCCATAGATCGCGCGACCGCGCTGCCGCGTCTGCGTGTCGGTGATGATCGGCACGCTGTCGGGCGCGCCGGTATAGACGGGGTTCGTCCAGTCGATATCGGGGGCCGGGCCGAAGCCGTATGACCGCGTCTGGGTGGATTTGCTGAACTCGACCCCCAGCATGCTGCGGCTGTCGATGCCGCCCAGGGCCGTGTCATATGTCAGGCGGGCATCGCCGATCAGCTGATGTTCGCGGTTGTCGTCGGTGAAGAAGGCACGGTTCGCGACGGTCCCCTCGGCGGGCGTCCCCGAGATATAGGCATAGCCGAAATCGCTTTCGGTATCACTGTAGCGCAGGGTCGACGACAGGCTAAGGCCCCCGCCGAAATCATGATCCATGATCAGCGACGCCGTGGTCCGGTCGGTGCCGCGATAGTTGAAATCCGGCTCTCCGAAGAAATCGCTGCGGTCGAAACGCGTGCCCATCGGGAAACCGCCGCTGCCGGGAATGCCGTCGCGGTCCAGGACGTCGACCACCAGGCTGACGCTGGTCGCGGCATCGGGACGCCAGGTCAGGCCGCCCATCAGGAATTTCTCGTCGTTGCGGGACGGTTCGTAATCGGCCTCGCCATCGCGCAGCTTGCCCGTCAGGCGATAGGAGAGCGTGTCGTCCGAGGTCAGGTTGTCGCCGAAATCAAACCCCGCCTCGGCGCGTTCGTCGGACCCGAGGGTGGTATAAACCTCGCCAAAGCGGTCTGATTTCGGCAGCTTGGTCTGATAGTTGACCGCCCCGCCGGGGTCCGACACGCCAAAGGCGCTGGAATTGGCGCCCTTGACGATCTCGAACCGGTCATAGGCATAGGCTTCCTCGCGGATCGAGCCGAAGGGGGCACCCAGGGGCAGGCCGTCGCGATAGGTATTGGGGTCGAAACCCCGCACCTTGAAGTAATCGAACCGCTCATCGGCGCCATATTGGTCGGTGACGACGCCAGCGGTATAGGCCAACACGTCCTCGATGGTTTCGGCACCGCGGGCGCGCGTCTCGGCCTCGGTCACGACCGACACAGAGGCCGAGCTGTCCAGAAAGGGCGTGTTTAGCTTGCCCGCCCCGCCCGACCGCAGCGCCACGATCGATCCGTTATCCTCGCCATCGACGACGATGGGTTCCAGGACGACCACCTGGTCATCCGCCTGTTGCGCATGCAGCCCCGTGGCCATCACCGCCATGACCGAGCTGCATCCCAGCAGGGTTGCGATCAGCACCCTGCCCCCACGGCCTGTCGCAAAGCCGCTTCCTGTCGTGATCCGCATGAAGATCTTCCGCAATGAAATGTTGTCTTGCTGGCTACCGGGGGCCGCGCCCTGTCGCGCCGCGCTGCCGGATTGCTGATCGGGGCCTTTTAATCCCGGCGTCAGTAAACGTCTTGCTTATTCCTAGTGTTTTTGTAAGAAACTGCCCGACTGTCGCAGAAATGCGACGCCTCAACCCTGAAATCCCGGCCCGTTCGCCGAAAGACCGATCAATTTCAACGGAGTGTCGCCGATGTGGTGCCGATCCCTGCCCTGCGCGACCGCGCTTGCCGCCTGCCTGTCCCTGCCCGCCGCGATGCCGTCGCTGGCCGGGGACAGCGATTATCCGCAGGTGATCACCCACGCGCTTGGCACCACCACCATCCCTGCAAAGCCGCAGCGCATCGCCACCGTCGGATGGGCCAATCACGAGGTTCCCTTGGCGCTTGGCGTCCTGCCTGTGGGTTTTGCGGCGGCCACATTCGGGGATGACGACGACGATCGCATCCTGCCCTGGGTCAGCGCGCGGCTGGATCAGCTGGACGCATCCCCCCCGCCGCTGTTCGAGGAAGGCGCTGGTATCGACTTCGAGGCGGTCGCGGCATCGCGTCCCGACGTGATCCTGGCCGCCTATTCGGGGCTGGAACAGTCCGAATATGACACCCTGTCGATGATCGCCCCGGTCGTCGCCTATCCCGAGGCGCCTTGGACCACCGATTGGCGCGACATGATCCGCCTGGACAGCGCGGGCATGGGGATGGCCGCAGAAGGCGACGCCCTGATCGCCAGCACCGAGGCAAAAATCGCCGAGGCCGTGGCCCGGCACCCGCAGATCAGGGGCAAGACGGCGATGTTCGTCACCCATCTGGACCCGACCGATCTGAGCGTGGTGAATTTCTACAATGACAACGATGCGCGCGTGCGCTTCTTCCACGACCTGGGGCTGGCCTCGCCCTCCAGCGTGATCGAAGCGACGAAACCCGGCCAGTTCTCGGGTTCGATCAGCGCCGAGCGGGTGGACATGTTCGACGACGTGGACATCATCGTGACCTATGGCGGCCCAGAGCTGCTGGAACAGATGCGGGCCGATCCGCTGCTGGGCCGGATGCCGGCGGTTGCCAACGACGCGGTGGTGATGCTGGGCACGGGGCCGCAGGCGGCGGCCGCCAATCCGACACCGCTGGCCATCCCCTATGTCCTGCCGGGCTATGTCGCGCAGCTGGCGCAAGCCGCGCAGAACGCGCGATGACCCGGACCCGGTCGCAGGGGTTCTGGCTGGGCGCGACCCTGCTGACGCTGGCGGCGCTGTGCGTGCTGTCGGTGATGGTGGGCACCCGTCACGTCGGCGCGGATGACATTCTGGCGGCCCTCGCCGGTCACGCCGACACGATCGGCCAGGCCGCCGTCGCCACCCGCATCCCGCGTACCGTGCTGGCCGTGATGGCGGGTGCCGCACTTGGGCTGGCAGGGGCCATCATGCAGGGGGTCACGCGCAACCCGTTGGCCGATCCGGGCATCCTGGGCGTCAACATGGGCGCCTCGCTGGCGGTGGTGATCGGCATCGCCTGGTTCAGCATGTCCACCCTTGCGGCCTATGTCTGGGTCGCGATCCTGGGCGCGGCGGCGGCGGCGATACTGGTCTATGCCATCGGGTCGATGGGCCGGGGCGGTGCCACTCCGCTGAAGCTTGCGCTGTCGGGGGCTGCGACATCGGTCGCGCTGTCCTCGATGGTGATCGCGGTGGTGCTGCCGCGCAACGATATCGCGGGCGGCGTGCGGTCATGGCAGATCGGCGGTGTGGGCGGCGCGACCTTTGCGGGCATCGCGCAGGTGGCGCCCTTTCTGGCAGTCGGGCTTATGTTGGCCATCCCCACCGCCCGCCGCCTGAACATGCTGGCCTTGGGCGAGGATCTGGCCCGCGGCCTTGGCGAAAGCCCCGCCGTCGCGCGCGGGCTGGCGGCGGTGTCGGCCATCCTGCTGTGCGGGGCCACGACCGCGATTTGCGGACCCATCGGCTTTGTCGGGCTGGTCGTGCCGCATCTGTGCCGGCTGCTGTTCGGGGTCGATCATCGCTGGCTGCTGCCCCTGTCGGCGCTGACGGGGGCCTGCCTGCTTCTGGGGGCCGATACGCTTGGGCGCATCCTGATCCGCCCGTCCGAACTGCCGGTCGGCATCGTCACCGCCCTGATCGGCGCGCCCTTCTTCATCTGGATCGTCCGTCGCCAGAGGATCGCCAGCCTGTGACCCTGCAGACCACCCTGACCCGCCTTCAGACCGCCCGCCACCGGCGTCGGAGCGCCCATGCGCGGGCCGTGGCCGGCCTTTCGGCGGCGCTGGCTTTGGCCTTTCTGATCACGTTGTGCGTCGGGCAATCCGTGACGCCGCCCGGCGACGTCCTGCGCGTGCTGGCCGGGATCGACGTTCCTGGCGCATCCTTCACCGTGGGACAGCTGCGCCTGCCGCGCGTGGTGCTGGCGGTGCTGTCGGGCCTGTCCTTCGGTCTGGGCGGCGCAGCGTTTCAGGTGATGCTGCGCAATCCGCTGGCCAGCCCCGACATCATCGGCATCAATGCGGGCGCCAGCGCGGCGGCGGTCTTTGCCATCGTCACCCTGTCGCTTGGTGCCCCCTGGGTCGCCATCATGGCGGTCGTGGCGGGGCTGGCGGTAGCGGCGGCGATCTTCGGGCTGTCCTTCGGGGACGGCATTTCGGGGGGGAGGCT
Organism: Paracoccus sediminilitoris; assembly: GCF_003259195.1. Taxonomy (GTDB): domain Bacteria; phylum Pseudomonadota; class Alphaproteobacteria; order Rhodobacterales; family Rhodobacteraceae; genus Paracoccus; species Paracoccus sediminilitoris. The sequence continues at coordinate 11,256 of NZ_QJPK01000016.1, read as the reverse complement.
GATCCTGGTGGGGATCGGGGTGTCGGCGATGCTGGACAGCGCCATCGCCTTCCTGCTGGCGCAGGCACCGGCCTGGGATCTGCAGCAGGCGATGCGCTGGCTGACCGGCAGCCTGAACGGCGCGACGCTGGACCAGGCGCTGTGGCCCGCGCTTGCCCTTGCGACCTGCGGCAGCCTGCTGATCGGCCAGCGGCGCGGGTTGGAGATGCTGAGGTTGGGCGAGGACACCGCCGCGGCCCTTGGCACGGATGTCGCCCGCACGCGGCTGATCGTCATCCTGACGGCGGTGGGCATCATCGCGGTGGCAACTGCCATCACCGGTCCCATCGCCTTCGTGGCCTTCCTGTCCGGCCCCATCGCCGCGCGCATCGTCGGGCCGCGCGGATCGGTCCTGATCCCCGCGGCGCTGGTCGGCGCCCTTCTGGTGCTGGCAGGCGATTTCGCGGGCCAGTTCCTGCTGCCGGGGCGCTATCCGGTGGGTGTCGTGACCGGCGCCATCGGGGCGCCCTATCTGATCTTCCTGATTATCCGCGCCAACAAGACCGGAGCGACCTGATGCCAGACAACACCCTTTCCGCCCGTGACCTGTCATCGGGCTATGGCGAGCGGATGATCTTTCAGGGTCTGAACCTGCAGATCCCCGCGGGCCGGATCACCGCCATCGTGGGGGCGAATGCCTGCGGGAAATCCACCCTGCTGCGGACCATGTCGCGGCTGATCGCACCCAAGGCCGGGCAGGTGCTGCTGGACGGCAAATCGATCCACGCAATGTCGCCCCGGCATCTGGCCCGGACCCTTGGCCTGCTGCCGCAATCCCCCATCGCCCCCGAGGGCATCACGGTGGCCGATCTGGTCGGGCGCGGCCGCCACCCCCATCAGGGGTTCCTGTCGCGCTGGACCGCCCGGGACGATCAGGCCGTGGCCGAGGCGCTGCAGGCGACCGGCACGCAGGATCTGGCCGAACGCGCGGTCGACGAATTGTCGGGCGGCCAGCGTCAGCGGGTTTGGATCGCCATGGCGCTGGCCCAGCAGACCGACCTTCTGCTGCTGGACGAACCGACCACCTATCTGGACATCTGTCACCAGGTCGAGGTCCTGGACCTGCTGGTCGACCTGAACCGCGCGCGCGCCACGACGGTGGTGATGGTGCTGCATGACCTGAACCTGGCGGCGCGCTATGCCGATCACCTGGTCGCGATGCGGGCGGGCAGCATCGACGCCGTGGGTCCGCCCGACCAAGTGCTGACGCGCGACATGGTGCGCCGCGTCTTCGGGCTGGACAGCATGGTGATCAGCGACCCGGCCTCGGGGCGACCGCTGATGCTGCCCTTGGGGCGGCACGGGGTGGCGCAGCCCGCCGCCAGATCGGCCTAGTGGAAATCACGGCTGGGGAACAGCTGGCGGGCCTGATCGCGGGGATGGCGCGCACCGCCCCCCATGCTGCCCCCGACAGGGCGGCGGGTTTCGTCGGCACGTCCGTCATTCACCTGCAGCGTGACGGGGCGGCCCAGTTCGCCAAGGCGCGGTGACAGGTCCTCGATCTGTTCGGCGATCACATGGATCACCTGGCCGTCGCGCTGGACCCGGCCCCGAACGCGCAGCAGGCGCCCCGTGACCACCTGTTTGCGGAAGGCTTCATAGACCTTGTTCCAGACGACGACATTGGCGTTGCCGGTCTCATCCTCCAGCGTCAGGAAGATCACGCCCGATGCCGTGCCCGGACGTTGACGCGTGATGACCAGCCCGGTGACCGAAATGCGCCCCGACGCCTGCCCCAGCCGTTCATGGGGGACGCAACCCGGCAGGTCGGGACGCAACAGTTCCAGCGGATGGGCGCGCAGCGACAGGCGCAGGGACACGTAATCCTCGACCACCTCCTGGCCAAGGGACATGGGGGGCAGGATCACCTGCGGCTCATCCCCGCCTTCTCCGTCCAGGCCGAACAGCGGCAGGGGTTTGGGGGCATTCAGCGCCTTGGCCGCCCAGAGCGCGTCGCGCCGCGTCAGGCCCAAGGCGGCAAAGGCATCGGATTCGGCCAGCCGCTCCAGCACGGCAGGCGGCACGCCGGCGCGGCGCCACAGGCTCTCGACATCGGCATAGCCATTGCCGCGCGCCAGCCCGATCCAGGCGGCATCCTCGGATTTCATGCCGCGGATCAAACGGAACCCCAGACGGATGGCCAGCGACCCGTCCTGCCGCGGTTCGAGCGTGCAATCCCATTCGGAATGGTTGACGGATACCGGACGCACCTCGACGCCGCGGTCGCGGGCATCGCGGACCAGCTGGGCGGGGGCATAGAACCCCATCGGCTGGCTGTTCAGCAGCGCGCAGGTAAAGATCGCCTGGTGGTGGCATTTCAGCCAGGCCGAGACATAGACCAGCCGCGCGAAACTGGCCGCATGGCTTTCGGGAAAGCCGTAACTGCCGAACCCCTCGATCTGGGCAAAGCAGCGCTGCGCGAAATCCGCGTCATAGCCCCGCGCCAGCATTCCCGACACGAAGCGGTCGCGAAAGCTGCCGATGGTGCCCATCCGCTTGAAGGTCGCCAGCGACCGGCGCAGGCGATCAGCCTCGGAAGGGGTGAAGCCCGCGGCGACCACGGCGATCTGCATGGCCTGTTCCTGGAACAGCGGCACGCCATAGGTGCGGCCCAGAACCTCCATCATCTGGGGGCCAAGGTCCTCGATCGGTTCGCGTTTCTGACGGCGGTTGATGAAGGGATGGACCATGCCGCCCTGGATGGGACCGGGGCGGACGATGGCGACCTCGCAGACCAGGTCATAGAAGGCGCGGGGCTGCATGCGCGGCAGGAAGTTCAGCTGCGCGCGGCTTTCGACCTGAAAGACCCCCACCGCATCGGCGCGGCACAGCATGTCATAGACGGCGGGATCCTCGGGGGGGATGTTGGCCAGCGTCAGGTGGCGGGCGCGGTGATCGGCCAGCAGGGCAAAGGATTTGCGGATCGCCGTCAGCATCCCCAGCGCCAGGATATCGACCTTCAGCAGGCCAAGCGTGTCGATGTCGTCCTTGTCCCATTCGATGATGGTCCGCCCCTCCATCGCGGCATTTTCGATGGGGCACAGTTCATCCAGGCGGTCGCGGGTGATGACGAAGCCGCCGACATGCTGGGACAGGTGGCGGGGAAAGCCGATGACCTGGGAAATCAGCCAGGCCGTCTGGCGCAACCGCCGGTCGCGCGGGTCCAGCCCCGCATCGCGCAGACGGTCATCGCCCGGCGCCGCCGAGGACCAGCCCCAGATCTGCCCCGTCAGCCGCGCCACCACGTCCTGCGACAGGCCCATGACCTTGCCCACCTCGCGGATGGCGGCGCGCGACCGGAAATGGATCACCGTCGCGGTCAGCCCGGCACGTTCGCGGCCGTATTTCTCATAGATCCACTGGATCACCTCCTCGCGCCGTTGATGTTCGAAATCAACGTCGATATCGGGCGGCTCGCCCCGGTCCTTGCTGATGAAGCGTTCGAAGATCAGCGTGATGGTTTCGGGCGGAACCTCGGTGATGCCCAGCAGATAGCAGACCACCGAATTGGCAGCAGACCCCCGCCCCTGGCACAGGATGCCCTTGCTGCGGGCAAAGGCCACGATGTCATGGACGGTCAGGAAATACGGCGCGTATTCCATGTCGGCAATCAGGGCCAGTTCCTTGCCGATCCCGTCCAGCACCTTCTGGGGGGCGCCTGCGGGATACCTCCAAGCCATGCCTTCGCGGGTCAGACGTTCCAGCCGCTGCTGGGCGGTCTCAGAGCCGCTGTCCTCCTGCGGATACTGATATCGCAGATCGTCCAGCGCAAAGGTGCAGCGCGCCGCGATCTGGATGCTACGGTTCAGCGCGGCGGGATAGCGGTGAAACAACCGCGCCATGTCCGCCCCCGATTTCAGGCGGCGTTCGGCATTGGGCAGGCGGGCGCTGCCGATGTTGTCGATGGCCCGGCCAAGGCGCAGGCAGGTCAGCACATCTGCCACAGGACGGCGATAGGCGCGATGCATCAGCGCATCCCCCACCGCCACCATCGGCAGGCCCGTGGCGGCCGAGACCTGCGCCAGCGCATCCAGCCGCCCCTGGTCGCGCCCGTCATAGCGCGGCGCCGCCCCCAGATAGGCATTGCCCGGAAAACGGCGCGCCACGGCCAGCAGGTCATCCTTGTCTGGGGCCTGGCCCAAAGGGTCGGGCGGCAGCGCGATCAGCACCATTCCCGCGCCCCATTCGGCCAGATCCGCTCCCGTCAGGTGGCATTGCCCCTTGGGCGCCCGCCGCTTGCCCAGGGACAAAAGCCGCGTCAGCCGCGACCATGCCGCCAGATCGGTCGGCAGGGCGATCCATTCCACTGCACTGTCGCGCAGGATCAGCCGGCTGCCGGCGATCAGGCGCGGCAGGGTCGGGCCGGGCAGATCAGGCACGGAGGGATCGGGTTTGGGCAGATCGGGCGCCGGGGTCTGGCCGGTGAAATGCGGCACCACCTGGCGGCTGGAATGGTCGGTTACCCGCTGGGACCGGATGATGGGCCCGGCCTCGGCGTGAAGGCGGCGCAGTTCCTTCAAGGCGGAAAAGGCCCGCACCACACCCGCGACGGAATTGCGATCGGTGATGGCGATGGCCTCGAGGCCCAGTTCGGCGGCGCGGGTGACCATTTCCTCGGGGTGGGAGGCCCCGGTCAGAAAGGTGAAGTTCGTCGTCACGCAAAGTTCGGCATAGCGGGTATGGGGGGCGGTCATGCGAATTCCCCCGCCACGTGCCAGCCGGGGTCCTGGGGCGTGTGGAACAACCACAGCCGCGGCCCCTGATGCGTCTGGATGCGCCAATAATCGCGCAGCCCCGTACGCCAGTCGGGATCGTCCAGCCACCATTCGGGCGCGATCCGTTCGGGTCCCCCCGCGCGCAGGGTGGTCAGAACCTGCCCCTGCCAGACGAACCCTGCAGGCGGCGTGCCGGGGCGCGGTTCGCTGGTGGGCGTGACCAGCTGGGGCGGGAACAGGCGCAAGGGGCGTGCGGGACCGGACCATGCGACCCCCCGCGCCGCGCAGGAATAGGCCGCGGCGGCCAGATGAAAGCTGCGTTCGGGGATCAGACTCTCCACCGGCAGGAACCGCAGGACCGCATCGAAACCCAGCCGGTTGCCCAGCCGCGACAGCAGGTCGGCCAGCGCGTCGCCCCCCTGCCCGGCCTGGTCCATGGCGATCTGCCCCGGCGCAAGGGGTTCGGTCCGGGGGGCGGTCAGGCGCATCGCCTCGATCCCGAAGCCGGCATCGATATCGTCCAGGCCATGCGCGAACAGCGCGGCCATCCGGTCGGGATCGCGCATGGCCCGCGCCAGGCCGATCTCGACGGTCACGGTTTCCCGGTCGACGCGCGACAGTTCCAGCCGCAGCCGACGCGCGCCGTGCTGATGGTGGGACAGGTGATCGCACAGCCGCCCCAGCAGGCGTTCCAGACCCGCCATCACGTCGTCCCGCAGCCCGATGGGTTCGGGCAGGGTCATGCGGACCCCGAAATGTGGCGCATCAGGTTCGGCGGCGACGGGTTCGGGCTGATGGCCCAGCAACTGGTCCAGCCGCATCATCAGGTCGGCCCCGAAACGGCGGGCCAGGGGCGCGCGCGGCAGGGCCGCCAGATCGGCCACATGGGTCAGGCCCGCCCGCCCCAGCGCGGCCGCCGTCGTCCCGTCGATCCGCAGGGCATGGACCGGCAAATGCATGACCCCCTGCGCCAGCCGCCCGTCGGGCACGATCCCCCCGCCATGACGGGCCAACGCATGCGCCGCCGCCCGCGTGCCCGCAATGGCGGCCACCGCCGACAGCCCGGCACGCGACAGACCGTCCTGCAGGTCGGCCAGCAGCTCTGCCTCGCCCCCGAACAGATGGGCGACGCCGGTGATGTCTGCCAACAGCCCGTCCCCCCCATCGCGCGCCACCAGCGGCGAATAGCGCATCGCCCATCGGCGCAGGCTGGCCAGCGCCGCCCCGTCCGCCGCCAGATCGGCGGGGCGCGTGGAAAGATCGGGGCAGATCGCGCGGGCATTGGCCAAGGCCATGCCGGGGTGCAGGCCCTGTGCCAGGGCGTCGGGGTTCAGGCAATGCAGCTGATCGGCATTGCCGACACGCAGGACCAAGGCAAAGGGCCCTTCGACGGGGCGATGCCGCAGGCTGGCTTCGCTTGCCAGCCTTGGAAACCAGATGCCAAGCAGCCGCCGTCCCATGATCCTTTCCCATCCATTCGTTATGTTCACTTTACGTTCTAATTACGGAACATCTTTCCACAAGTCGAGTCCGGCAATTCACCTCCCGTAGACTTTACTTGTATGGAAGTATGGAATAGTCCTGAGAGCAGGAGAAACCGATGCCCGAACATACCATTCTTGCGCGCCCCGCATCCACCGCCCAGCAGGTCCATGACTGGCTGTATCAACGCATCATCCGCGGCGACCTGCCCCCCGGTGCGCGCCTGTCCGAAACCGAGATCGCCGACAGCATCGGCCTGTCCCGCCAGCCCGTCCGCGAGGCATTCATCCGCCTGGCAGGCGAGGGTCTGGCCGAAATCAAGCCGCAGCGCGGCACCTATATCGGCAAGATCTCGGTCCGTGCGGTGCTTTCGGCCCGCCTGATCCGCGAAGCCGTGGAAAGCGATCTGGCCCGCATGGTGGCCGATGCCCGCCCCGACCTGGGCGCCATGCAGTCCGAACTGGCGATCCAGGACCAGGCCGACAAGGCGGGCGACGTGGCCGAATTCATCGCATCGGACGACCGGTTCCATCAGGCGATGGCGCTGGCCGCAGGGCAGCCCGCCGTCTGGCAGGATCTGGAACGGCTGAAATCGCAGATGAACCGCCTGCGCCACATGTCGATGCGCGTCTTCGACCGCAGCCGGACCATCGCCCAGCATCGCGCGGTTCTGGACGCGCTGACGGCGGGCGATGCCGATGCGGCGGAAACCGCGATCCGCACCCATCTGCGCCAGATGCTGACTGAACTGCCCGAAATGGCCGCGGCCCATCCCGATTATTTCACCGACTGAAAGACACCCGATGCGACAGACCCGGCGCGGCCTTGGCCCGAACGATCCCGTTTCCATCGACCCATCGCGAAAGGACCTGACATGACACGCATCATTTCCGTGGGCGAAGCGATGGTGGAACTGTCGGCCAGCGACCAGCCCGACCTGTGGCGCCTTGGGGTCGCGGGCGATACGCTGAACACCGCATGGTATCTGCGCCGCCTGATGCCGCGCGACTGGCGGATCGATTACCTGACCCGCGTCGGCACCGGCGAATTTTCGCAGAAACTGGTCGATTTCCTGAAAGCCGAGGGCATCGGCACCGACCATGTCACCCGCGACCCGGAGCGAGAGATCGGCCTTTATGCGATCAGCCTGAAGGATGGCGAACGCAGCTTTTCCTATTGGCGCGACAACTCGGCCGCGCGCAGGCTGGCCGATGATGCAGGCGCACTGACGCGGGCCTTGCAGGGCGCGCGCATGGCCTATCTGTCGGGGATCACGCTGGCGATCCTGCCCGCCGAAGGCCGCCAGACATTGATGCAGGCGCTGATCCAAGCGCGCAAGGCGGGCACCACCGTCATCTTTGATCCGAACCTGCGGCCCCGGCTGTGGGCGGATGCGGCGACGATGCGCGAGACGATCCAGCAGGCGGCGTCCCATGCCGACCTGATCCTGCCCAGCTTTGACGACGAGGCCACCCATTTCGGCGATGCCGATCCGCAGGCCACCATCGCCCGCTATCTGGCCGTGGGCAGCTGCCATGTCGTGGTGAAGAATGGCGGCGGGCCGATGGCCTTTGAGGGCACGCAGGGTCAGGGGCGGCTGCCCGACCTGCGCCCCGAGGCGGCAATCGACACGACGGCCGCCGGCGACAGCTTCAACGCGGGCTATCTGGCCGCATGGCTGCAAGGGGCCGACTGCCATGCGGCGATCATGGCGGGACATGACCTCAGCCGCCGGGTGATCCAGCACCGCGGCGCCCTGGTGCCGCAGGCCGTGGGTTAGACCACGGCCCCGATCTGCCAGGGCAGGAATTCGTTGTCGCCCAGCCCCAGGGCCTCGCTTTTCGTTTCCTGCCCCGAGGCCACGTCCAGGATCATCGCGATGATCTGGCGGGCCTTGTCCTGCAGGCTGACACCCGACAGGATATCACCGCAGTTCATGTCCATGTCGTCGCGCATCGCGGCATAAAGCGCGTCATTCGTGGCCAGCTTGATCGTCGGCGCGGGCTTGGAGCCGAAGGCCGAACCGCGCCCGGTGGTGAACACGATCAGCTGCGCCCCGCCCGCGATCTGACCCGTGGCCGACACCGGATCATAGCCGGGCGTATCCATGAAATTCAGCCCCGGCGCGGTGATGGGCTCGCCATATTCCAGAACCGCGTTCAGCGGCGTGGCACCAGCCTTGGCGACCGCACCGAGGGATTTTTCCAAAATGGTGGTCAGCCCGCCAGCCTTGTTGCCGGGGCTGGGGTTGTTGTCCAGCGACGCGCCGTTCCGAGCGGCGTAATCCTCCCACCAGCGCAGGCGGGCCAGCAGCTGGTCTGCCAGTTCGGGACGCGACACGCGGTCCAGCAACAGGCGTTCGGCGCCGAAGATTTCGGGCGTTTCGGACAGCACGACCGATGCCCCCTGCGCCGCCAGCATGTCGCAGGCCACCCCAAGCGCCGGGTTTGCCGTGATCCCCGAAAACCCGTCCGAGCCGCCGCATTGCAGCCCGATCCGCAGCGCGGATGCGGGCACCGGCGCGCGGCGCGCCTGATCGACCTGCGGCAGCATCTGCCGCACGCGGTCCTTGATGGCATCGATGGTGCGCCGGGTACCGCCGTTTTCCTGGATGGTCAGCCCGTGGAACCGCGCGGCCTGCCCCAGATCCCGCTTCATGCGGGCGATCTGCATCACCTCGCAGCCCAGGCCCACGAACAGCGCCGCGCCGACATTGGGATGCCCCGCATGGCCGGTCAGCACCCGTTGCAGCGCCTGCCAGCCCGGCCCGCTGTCGGCCATGCCGCATCCCGTCCCATGCGCGAAGGCCACCACACCATCGACATGCGGGTAAGGGTCCAGCGCCCCTTCGATCCGCAATTCCTCGGCGGCGCGCCGGATCACTGTGGCCGAACAGTTCACGGTCGCCACCAACGCGATGAAGTTGCGCGTCCCGACCTGCCCCCCGTCGCGGTGATAGCCCTGAAAGACCATTCCTGCGTCCTGATGCGCCGCTAGCGCCGCCTGCGCTTGGGCCAGTCCCGCCCCGGGGCGATAGTCGCGGTCATGCTCGCCGAAGGCGCAGTTGTGGCTGTGGACGTGATCGCCCGCGGCAATGTCGGCGGTGGCATAGCCGATGGTCTGGCCGTATTTGACCACCGTCTGCCCTTGGGCGATACCCGCGCGGGCGATCTTGTGACCGGCAAGGGCGATGCCCTTTTCGGTCAGGATCGCCACGTTGTCAGCCGGGTTCAGGATCAGCGGATCACGCATCGGCCGCGGCCTGCGCCGCCCCCTTGTCGCAAAGCGCCGTCAGCGCCGCCGTCAGATCGCGCGCAAAGCCCGCATCCGCCCGCAGCGCCGCCGGAAACACCTGTTCCAGCGCCAGAAAGCCCGCAACCGTTTCGGCGGGATCGTCGCACCACAGGGTGGCCAGCCGGTCGGCCATCGGGTCCTTGACCTCGATCGCCCTGCCCGCCAGATCGACCCCCGAGACATAGCGCATCCAGGCGGCCACCGCCAAGGTCAGCCCCGGAACCGCACGGCCCGCGGCGCGGCCTTCGGCAATGGTGCCCAGGATGCGCTGCGGCAGCTTCTGGCTGCCATCCATGGCAATCTGCCAGGTGCGGTGCCGGATGGCGGGGTTGGCATAGCGGTCGTGCAATGCATCGGCATAGGCGGCCAGATCCTCGCCCGGCGGCGGGGTCAGGGCGGGGATGATCTCATCACGCCACAGCTTGCGCACGAAGGCGGAAAAGACCGGATCACCCATGGTTTCGGCAATCGTCTGATGGCCCGCCAGATAGCCCAGATAGGCCAGCGAGGAATGCGTGCCGTTCAGCATCCGCAGCTTCATGTGTTCATAGGGCGTCACATCGGCGACCAGCTGCACCCCAACCGCGCCCAGATCAGGGCGGTCGCCGCCCACGAAATCATCCTCGACCACCCACTGGCGGAAGGGTTCGTGCATGACCGGGGCCTCGTCGCGCTGGCCGGTCAGGCGGGCGACCTGATCCAGATCCTCGGGGCTGGTCGCGGGCACGATGCGGTCCACCATGGTCGAGGGGAAGCGCCCTTCGGCCCTGATCCAATCGGCCAGTTCAGGGTCGATCAGACCCGCCAGTTCCAGCACGACGCCGCGCAGGACATGCCCGTTCTCCGGCAGGTTGTCGCAGCACAGCACCGTGAAGGGCGCGGTGCCCGCAGCGCGGCGCAGTTCCAGCGCGCGGACCAGGAAACCCGGCGCCGATCGCGGCAGCGGGTTGTCCAGATCGTGCCGGATATCGGGGTGATCGCGGTTCAGCCGACCGGTCGAGGGTTCGTGGCAATAGCCCTTTTCCGTCACCGTCAGGCTGACGATGCGGATGGCGGGATCGGCCATCGCGTCCAGCACGGCCTGCGCGTCCTCGGGGGCGACCAGGACGTCGCGCAGGATGGTGACGACCTGCGGGCGTTCGCCGTCCGGGGCCAGTTCGACCGCCGTAAAGGCCCAGCCCTGCGGGCGCAGCCTGTCGCGCGTGCCCGGCGATTTCAGCGACACCCCGATGATGCCCCAATCGCCGCCACCGGCCTGCATGGCCTGATCGACATAGATCGCCCCATGGGCGCGGAAAAAGGCCCCAAGGCCCAGATGGACGATGCCTGCGGGGGCATCGGACGGGGTGTGATGCAGCCTATCGTGCAAGCCAGCCTCCATCGACGTTCAGGATCGCGCCGTTGATGTAATCGGATGCAGGCGCTGCCAGGAAGACGGCGGTCTGGCCGATATCCTGGGCCTTGCCCCAACGGCCCGCGGGAATGCGGTCCAGGATGGCCCGCGACCGGTCGGGATCGGCGCGAAGGGCCTCGGTGTTGTTGGTTTCGATATAGCCGGGCGCGATGGCATTGACGTTCAGGCCCTTGGCGGCCCATTCATTTGCCATCAGCTTGGTCAGTCCCGCCACGCCATGCTTGCTGGCGGTATAGGAAGGCACGCGGATGCCCCCCTGGAAGGACAGCAGGCTGGCAATATTCACGATCTTGCCCATGCCGCGCGGCAGTG
>NZ_QJPK01000015.1 GCF_003259195.1 Paracoccus sediminilitoris | reverse complement strand
AGATTCATCCTCGACCCGATCCACCAGATGCCGGGACTGAACACCTAGGCTCCAGACCCATTGATTTCGTTTCTTTTGCATAATTCGGGGTTAGGGAGAGTGTCTCATTGACCAACAACTTGTTCTAGCTGACCGAAAGGCCGGGCTGCATGCCGTGGACGATGCCAAAGGGCGGCCGATCGGTTACTTCGTGATCGTTGGTCGGTTTGGTGATGACTCCGGCGCGGTGGTGTTGCCGGACAGTTTGGCGGAGGCTGGATGCCGATTGTCGGGGGGGGTTGATGCCGACCGGACCAAGGAATCGTCGAGGGATAAAGCAACGAGGGACTACATTGCGGGCCGCAAGTTCCGCAGGAAAGCCGTCGAAAGAGGTAGGAGTTCACACAAGGGGCGCAACAGAATTGAAATCATGATAGGACGCCTGAAGGGCTGGCTGATCATTGGCAAACAGATCCCCCAGACCGTTTCCCGATCCTTATCGTGCGCCGCAACCCGACATGACCTCTGCCCAGAAACCTTTCTCTTGGCAATCACCCTCGCCGCAACCGGTCAATTTTGGCCAGAAGTTTGAGGATACTGAGGCCGAGGCAAGCGATGTTGCCGATGGCCAATCAACCAATCGGTTAAATAGGTCATCCAAGGTTTCTTCGCGCCTGCATGCGGACACTGACCTGATGATGGCAAACGCGCATGCGAAATTCTACATTATCTTGATCACCCAGATCGCTTAGCGCAAAAGTTGATCCGAACCCATGCACGATCGGCCAGAAAGTCCGGAACAAACATTTGCAAGGCATCGTTGGCTCTCTATACGCAACTTGAGGAAGCATGACAGATGGCCGCCATTTATACGCATGAGCGCGAGGCCGGTGCCTATGCCGCCATGCCCGGACTGACGACACTGACGCATTTTTCGGCAGCGTTCTTCACACTGACGCTGCTGACGGATTTCTTCTACACGCAGACGATGCTGGTGATGTGGCAGGATTTTTCATCTTGGCTGCTGTTCTTCGGGCTGATCGCCGGAGGTTTGGCGGTGGTCTTGTGGCTGATTGGTCTGGTGATGCGGCGCATTAGTCCGGCTTGGGGCGGCGTGGTGTTGCAAGCGATCGTCCTTGCGATGGCCTTCGTCAACAGCCTGATCCATGCAGGCGACGGCTGGACGGCCATTGTCCCGTGGGGGATCGGAGTATCGGCGGTGACCTGCCTGCTGATGCTGATCGCCGCCCTTCTCAATCGCCGCGCGACCCGCGTCGCTTCCTATTGATGCCCCTGACAAGGATGATCTTCACATGACGAATTCGACCTATTCCTTGCAGCGAGTGGCACTTCTGGGAAGTGCCGCGGTGATCTTCGCAACCATGGGTGCGCCGACGACTGCCCAGGCACAGGATGATCAGTCTGGCGACTTTGATGTCAGCAGTCAGATCGGACCCGATCCCGTTCTGCCAGAGCCGGACTTCCTGAACCTTCTGCCAAGCGTCAAGGTGGCCGAGGTTGTCGGTTGGTCCGAGGGGCAGACGCCGGTCGTGCCCGAGGGCTTGACCATTGCCGCCTATGCCACCGATCTGGCCCATCCCCGCACCGTGCATACCCTGCCAAACGGTGATGTGCTGGTCGTCCAAGGGCGAGCCCCTGAAGGCAAGCCGAAATATCGTCCCAAGGATTACATCCGCGGCTGGATCATGTCGATCGCCGCCGGGGGCGGGGGCGGTGAACAGCCCGAAAGCAACCTGATCACCCTGCTGCGCGACACCGACCGCGATGGCGTGGTCGATGAACGGCACGACCTGCTGACCGACCTGCATTCGCCCTTTGGCGTGGCCTGGGTCGATGACACGCTTTATGTGGCCGAGGCGGACGAGGTCGTCTCCTATCCTTATGCTCTGGGCGAAACCCAAATCACCGCCGAACCGACCACGCTGGCCCCGTTGCCCGGCGGGCCGCTGAACCATCACTGGACCAAGGATCTGGCGCTGAGTCCTGATGGGACCATGCTTTACGCATCGGTCGGGTCTAACTCGAACGCCGGGGAAAACGGGATGGAAGCCGAGAAGGGTCGCGCCGCGATCTGGGAGATTGATCGCGACACCGGTGCGGCCCGGATCTATGCCTCCGGCCTGCGGAACCCGAACGGCCTGACCTTCAATCCTGACTCAGGCGAGCTGTGGGCTGTCATCAATGAGCGCGACGAATTGGGGCCGAATCTGGTGCCGGATTACATGACCTCGGTTCAAGATGGAGCCTTCTACGGCTGGCCCTACAGCTATTATGGCGACCACGTGGATGAACGCGTCCGTCCGGCACGCCCCGACATGATCGCCAAGGCCATAGCTCCCGATTATGCGCTGTCCAGCCATGTTGCGGCATTGGGGCTGATCTTCAGCAACGGCTCGGCGATGCCGGACGATTATGCGAATGGGGCCTTTATCGGTCAGCATGGTAGCTGGAACCGCGACGCCTTCAACGGGTACAAGGTTTCCTACGTGCCCTTCAGTGATGGTAAGCCCTCGGGCATGGCGCAGGACGTCGTGACCGGTTTCATAGATGGTGATAAGGCATATGGTCGTCCCGTAGGCGTCGGCATTGATGGCACCGGTGCGCTGCTGGTGGCCGACGACGCGGGCAATATGGTCTGGCGGGTTTCGTCAGCGGATGGGTCAGTCACGGAGAGCCCGATGGGCAGTGATCGCGCTGGCACGGCGCAAGCGGACGCATCGCAGGATCAGGCAGCGTTCGATCAAGCCGTTTCCCCGGCGGAAAGCGCCTTGGACGATACATCTGAAGTGACGGAACCTGCCGAAGCCGAAGAGGCCCAGTCTTCCGCGCCAGTCGAGTAGCAATCCAAGGCCCGGGGAATGGCAGATGCCTTTCCCTGGACCCGGCTTGGTGCGGTGACGACTAGTAGCAGTCTGGAGTGGGTTTAGGCTGACAAGCTGCCATCGAAAGGGTCTACTTGCCAAATCCGAAGCTCGTATATTGAACGAAATCATCGGGTCTGGAGCTTTGGAGGGCCGGAGTAACGTAGATACACAATTGGCTGATCGGTAACACCCCAGTGCTACTTTAAGCTGTCAGGCTTTGGGGATGGAAGTGATGTCTGCGTCATTTCTGTGCTAAACAGAGCCAGGAGCCATGTTAAGGTCTACAAGATTGCGGCTCAGTTGACAGCATCGACCGATATCTGGCCGGTTGAAGCATCGAAGCATCGAAGCATCGAAGCATCGAAGCATCGAAGCATCGAAGCATCGATGCCCTGTCTATGCGTTCCATACCTCGCAAATCGCCCGGTTCGCTCGGGATATCTCGGGTGATTTTCGCAACTGAGGATTCAAAATAAATACGGGTTTGACAAGGTTTCAAAATTCGTTTCAGCGATGAATGCCGGTTCGAGTCCGGCCGCCTTCACCACACTCTGGATGCTGCCGACATGTGTCCAAGAATGATGAGGGTTTGACGGCGCCTTAGTTTGACGGCGCCGTCTAGGCATTGAAAGCTGATTTCTGCGAAGCAAGACATTACGGCATAATATGTGTTGCCTCCATCGCTGCGCTTTCAATAAATGGAATAGCTTTGTTCTGTCTGAAAATGGCTAAGGGGAAGCCTGTTTCGGCACCTTCTGCGGGCTTTCGAACTTCAGACATTCAGGTCGATGAAAGCCTTTTCGCCACCTACCTGAAACGCACAAATTGACGAACCACTGCCTATCGAAAATCGATGATGATCTTATCATCAAGCTCCTGATCCTTCGAACTGGACGTTGCAAAATTACAGGGCCGTGAGAAGCAGGAAATATGCCTCTGCCCGCGAAAATACTGTTCGCGGGCAGAGCAGAAGCAAAAGATCAGTCGCGATGCTCTGGCATCGATTTCAATTCATCTTTGGTCCAGTTGCAGACCGCATGAACTTGGCGGTTCTCGTCGCGCATCAGGTCCAGCTGGGTAACGGGAACTAGGACCGGTTTCGCGCCGATTCCCAAAAAACCACCCACGTCGATCACGACCTGAGCGCCTTGCCCTGTCCCATGAGTGTGCGAGATCGTGCCGACGGTTTCGTCACCGGGTCCATAAACGGTCGCACCGGTCAGGACGGCTTCTGTATATTCGGAAACATCCAGACGAGTGTGCTGTGCATGGTCCATGATATGCTCCTTGCTTGTTGTGTGAGTGAAAAACGCATGCGTGAGGCCGGTGTTCCATCAACTTAAATTGGTCAAAGGCTTGGGGAACGCGATTGCCCGAACCGGTTTCGCGGCGGATACCGGCAGGCGACGCATTGAGAGAAATTGCCAAGCAGCCCTGATCCGGTACAGTGGCATCGCGAAACACCATGTCTCACGTCCTGTCGCGCAGCCGCTGTCCGGGGCACAGGCACCACCAAAGGCGACGCATTCCGTTCCGCGCAAGGCTCAGTCCGACAAATGATCCTGTCGCACGCCGGACTGGGCGATAATTTCCGAAACTAGATGCTCGCGCCGATAGGCCATGACATGGACGCCGCTGACGCCTGCGATCTGGCGGATCTGCTGGATCAGTTCGATGCACAGGCGCTTGCCCTCTTCGCCGGGGTCGGTGGCCCTCTCCATCCGGGCGATCACGGCGTCGGGGATATGGACGCCGGGAACGTGGTTGCGCATCCAGCGGGCAGCCTTGGCCGAGGCCAAGGGGCCGACGCCCGCCAGGATGAACACTCGCTTGTCCAGGCCCAGGTCGCGCACGCGCGCCATGAAGCGTTCGAAGGTCGGAATGTCGAAGATATAGTTCGTCTGGATGAAATCCGCCCCCGCCTCGACCTTTTTCGCCAAGCGATCGGGACGCCAGTCCAAGGGGGTGATGCAGGGGTTTTCCGCCGCGCCCAGAAACATCCGCGGCGGGCTGGTGATGCGGCGGCCCGACAGGAAGACGCCGTCGTCGCGCATCGTGCGGATGGTGCGCAAAAGCGAGATCGAGTCCAGATCGAAGACCGGGCGCGCGCCAGGCTGATCGCCCACGCCCACCCCATCACCGGTCAGGCACAACACGTTGCGCACCCCCATCGCCGCCGCGCCCAGCACGTCGCCCTGGATCGCGATGCGGTTCCGGTCCCGGCAGGATATCTGATAGACCGTCCCGATGCCCGCACGTGTCAACAGGGCCGAAATGCCGATCGAGGACATGTGGCAATTCGCCCCCGACGCATCGGTCGCGTTGATCGCGTCGGCGACTTGGGCCAGCGGACGCGCGGCTGCGAACACATCGGCGGGGTCAGCGCTGTCGGGCGGGTTCAATTCGGCGGTGACGGCGAAACGGCCTTGGCGCAGCACCCGTTCCAACCGGCTGCCCGATACGTGGCCGGGGGGTGGCGGGTCATAGGACGGCTGCCAGGGGGCGAGATCGACGGGCGGGTTGCTGTTCATCGGCGCGGCTTTCCATCGGCGGCCGGACGCGGCTCGGGCGCCAAGGGGGCTGCTGAAGGTTCATGGGCGCGGGCCTGGGAAAAGGCGCGGGCCATGGTGCCACGCGGCGCATCCGTCGGGCCGGTCGGACGCACGGCCTTTTCGCGCACCACGCGCAGCCATGATGACGACCCCTCCAGGCTGCGGTCGACGGGCGGCTGGACGTCGTTGATGCGGGCACCGTCCCGCATCCGGGCAGCCCCCTCCCAGGCCATCACCCAGACGCAGTGCATCTGGGGATCGACCTCGCAGAAGCCGCCGGGACGCACGCCGCCGCAAGGACCGTTCCGCAGGTTCTTGGGACAATTCATCGGACAGGACATGCCGGTCGAGGACAGCACGCATTGCCCGCACATCCGACAGTCGAACAGCAAACCCTTGGTCAGCTTTTCGACTGCCGCCACGGGGCGTTCCAGCCGGTGATATCCGATGCGCCGGAACAGCGGGTCCAATGCGACCAGAGCCGCCTCGAACCGGACATAGACCCATTCGAAGGTGCGCGCGTGGCGGACGGCAAAACGGCGGATGCGATACATGCTAAGCGCCACGCCGCAGAGGCCCGCCCGATGGGCACCGATCACGCATCATGTCGCCACGCTCAGCTGCCGGGCCTGCTCTCGCAGAACGAATTTCTGGATCTTGCCTGTCGATGTGCGCGGGATGGACGAAAAGACGATCCGTGCCGGCATCTTATAGGGCGCCAGATTGGCACGGCACCAGATCAGCAGGGCGGCCTCGTCCACCTGCCGGTCGGGGACCAGTTCCACGAAGGCGCAGGGCCGTTCGCCCCATTTCGGGTCGGGCATCGCCACGACCGCGCAGACGGCGACGGCAGGATTGCGATACAGCGCTTCCTCGACCTCGATCGACGAGATATTCTCGCCGCCCGAGATGATGATGTCCTTGGACCGGTCCTTCAGCTGGACATAGCCGTCGGGGTGGATCACACCCAGATCGCCCGAATGGAACCAGCCGCCGGCGAATGCCTTTCGCGTGGCCTCGGGATTGCGGAAATAGCCCTTCATCACGACGTTGCCGCGAAACATGACCTCGCCGATGGTCTTTCCGTCGCGGGGCACGGGGCGCATCGTGTCGGGGTCCAGCACGTCCAGCCCTTCCAGCGGCAGATAGCGAACGCCCTGACGCGCCTTCAGCGCCGCCTGTTTGGCGGGCGGCAGGGCCGACCAGCCGTCATGCCATTCGTTGACGACCGCCGGGCCATAGGTTTCGGTCAGACCGTAAAGATGGGTCACCGCGAAGCCCGCCGCCTGCATGTCGGCCAGCACCTTTTCGGGCGGCGGCGCGGCGGCGGTCATGAAATGGACGCGGCGGTCCAGATCTCGCCTGATACCCGGCGCCGCCCCCAACAGCAGCGACATGACGATCGGCGCGCCGCACAGATGCGTGACGCCGTGACCCTCCAGCGCCGCCCAGATCGGTTCCGCCCGCACCTGGCGCAGGCAGACATGGGTGCCGATCACCGCCGACATCGTCCAGGGAAAGCACCAGCCGTTGCAGTGAAACATCGGCAGCGTCCACAGATAGACAGCATGCCGGCCCATCGCCGTCGTCAGCACGTTGCCCTGCGCCAGCAGATAGGCGCCGCGATGATGCGACACGACGCCCTTGGGATCGCCCGTCGTCCCCGAGGTGTAGTTGATCGAAATCGCGTCCCATTCGTCATCCGGCATCACCCACGCGAAATCGGGATCGCCGCCGGCCAGAAAGGCTTCGTATTCGTCCCCATCCGCGACTCCCGCCCATTCCGGATCGGCGCTGGACACGACCAACGGTGTCACGCGGGTCAGCGCCAAGGCCTGGCGCAGCAGCGGCAGGAATTCGGTATCGACGATCACCACGCGCGATCCGGCATGATCCAGCTGAAAGGCGATGGTGGCGGCGTCCAGGCGCGTGTTGATCGAATGCAGGACCGCGCCGCACATCGGTACGCCGTAATGCACCTCCAGCATGGCTGGCACGTTGGGCAGCAGGACCGACACCGTGTCGCCCCGCGCGATCCCCGCCCGTGTCAGGGCCGATGCCAGCCGTCGCGACCGGTCATAGAATTCGCGATAGCTGCGGCTGATCCCGCCATGCACGATCGCCTTGTGGTCAGGAAAGACGCTGGCCGCGCGTTCCAGGAAGGTCAGCGGCGTCAGCGGCTGGTGGTTGGCCGGATTGCGATCCAGATCGGTGTTGTAGGGGTTCGCACCCATGATCCTAACGATCCTGCCATTCGGGGCTGCGCTTCTCGATGAAGGCGCCCATGCCTTCCTGGGCGTCGCGTGCCAGCATGTTGCGGACCATCACGTCGGATGCGTGGTCATAGGCCTGCGCCAGCGTCATATCCAGCTGGTCATAGAAGGCGCGCTTGCCCACGGCCAGGGTCATGGCCGATTTCGACGCGATGCTGGCGGCCATATCCATGGTCGTCCGGCGCAGTTCGGCGGCGGGGACGGCGCGGTTGATCAGCCCGATCTGGGCGGCGCGGGCGGCCGGGGTCATATCGCCGGTCAGCAGCATCTCGATCGCGTGTTTCGGGGCCACGTTGCGCGACAGGGCGACCATGGGGGTGGAACAGAACAGCCCGATATGGACGCCGGGCGTGCTGAAGCGCGCGTCGTCGGCCGCAATTGCCAGATCGCAGCTGGCCACCAGCTGGCAGCCGGCGGCGGTGGCGATGCCGGTGACTTCGGCGATGACGGGCTTGGAACAAGCCACGATGGCCTGCATGACTGCGGAACACAGCGCCATGATCCGCGCGAAATAGGCCTGGCCGCCATCGGGGGCGGCGCGCGCGGCGGTCAGCTGCTTCAGGTCGTGGCCCGCGCTGAAGGCAGGGCCATTCGCGGCCAGCACGACCACCCGCACCGCCGCATCGGTATCGGCCCGGGCGATGGCTGCGCCCAGTTCCTCCAGCATCTCCTCGGACAGGGCGTTGCGGCGGGCGGGGTCGTTCAGGGTCAGGCGCAGGATGCCCGTTCCGTCCAGGTCTTGCAGAAGGATCGGTTCAGCCGACATGGGTGCCTCCGGTATGCTGCGGGTCAGGGGTCTTCAACGGTGCCACGACGCCCTTCGGGTCTGCCTTCGATGCGGCGCCGCGGGCGACGTTATCTGCAGACATTGCGGGAAAAAAGCCAAGCGCCATGCGTTGCCGTTCAGGCGGGTTCGACGGGTCTGCCATGGTCCTGGCTCCTTTCGGGTCATGCGGTTCAGGCGGCGGCGATGGACTTCTTGGGGTCGTAGAACGGCTGTTCGACGATGGTGGCGGCCATCACGCCGGTGCGGGTCTGGACCTGAACGCTGGCGCCCAGATGGGCCGCGTCGACCACCAACATAGCCAGCGCGATATTCTGTCCAAGTCGCGGCGAATGGATGGCCGAGGTAACCTTGCCCACGGTCCGTCCGTCAAGGGTCACGGGCCAGAAGGTGGTGTTCGGACCCGACAGCGGTTCGCCCTCGATCACCAGTCCGACCTGACGGCGGGCCGGACCTTCGTCCCTGATGCGGCGCAAGGCGGCCTTGCCGATGAAATCGACCTCGGTATCCAGGTTCACCAGCCGGTCCAGTCCCAACTCATACGGGTTGGTGTTGATGTCGGCATCGGCGTGATAGGATAGCATCCCCCCCTCGATCCGGCGGATCGATGACGTGTGCCCCGGTTTCAGACCGATGGGGCCGCCGACGGCCATGATCTTTTCCCACAATTCGTCCCCGCGACTGCTGTCCTGCAGATACAGTTCGTATCCCAGTTCGCTGGACCAGCCGGTCCGCGACACGATCAGCGGAATGCCGTCAAGTTCGACCTGCCGCAGCCAGTAATAGCGCAGGTCCATGATGGCGTCGCCGAACAGTGCCCGCATCACCTGTCCCGATTTCGGCCCCTGCAGTTGCAAGGGCGATACGTCCGGTTCCCTGATCGTGACGTCCATTCCCGAATGCACCGCGACCCCCTGTGCCCAGAGCAGGATGTCACTGTCCGCCAGCGAGATCCAGAAATGGTTTTCCGCCAGGCGCAGCATGATCGGGTCGTTCAGGATGCCGCCCTGGGCATTGGTGATCAGCACGTATTTGCACTGTCCGACCGCCATCTTGGACAGATCGCGCGGCGTCAGCAGTTGGGCAAAGCGCGCCGCGTCGGGGCCGGTAATCTCGACTTGGCGTTCGACGGCCACGTCGCACAGGATCGCGTCGTTGATCAGGTTCCAGAAGTTCTGGACCGGGTCCCCGAAGTCGCGCGGGATGTACATGTGGTTATAGACCGAAAACCCCGTGGCGCCCCATCTGACTGTCGCGTCGAAATAGGGGGATTTGCGGATCTGCGTGCCAAAACCGAAATCTTGCGTCTGTGTCATCTGTCGTCTTCTTTCGCGCAACATGGGCCGAAGCAGGCCGGGGATGATGGGACCGATGACGGGATCTAAGCGCGGATTTCGTGACATCGCAGGCTGAAATCGCATCGGGATGCGCCCGGACGGTCTGTTCTTGCCGGGTAGTTCGGACCGTTCGGTCAACTGGCCTCAGACGGTCCAGCGCTGGACGCGGTCCCTGCAAGGGCGCTCAATCCTGCGCGGCGGTCTGGCGCAGCAATCCGACGATATCCGGCTGCGCGGACTTGACCTGCCGGGTGACGATATAGGTCATGTAGCGCTGGATCCCCAGTTCGGCCTCCAGCATGGCTTCCATCAGCGCCTGAAAGGCCGCCAGGTTCGGGGTAAGGACATTGAGGACGTAATCCATCCCGCCACCCGTCGCGATGCACTCGGTCACCTCGGGCAGGGCGCGGATATGGGTTTCGAAACGGTCGAAATCGACCTTGCGATGCAGGGCCAGCGATATCGTCACGATGACCTGCGAAAAGCTTCCGATCCGTTCCAGTGCTATATCGGCATGATATCCGCGGATCAGGCCCGCCACCTTCAGCCGGGTCAATCGTGCCAGACAGGGGGTGGGCGACAGGTTGACGATTTCGGCCAGTCGCGTCTTGCTGAGCTGACCGTGGTTCTGGACGGCTGCAAGGATGCGGATATCCGTCGCATCAAGACCAATCCTGCTCATGTCTCATCCCCCCATGTGGACAGCCGCCCGTCAGCCAATCCTTGTGGATCTTGTGTCGATGTGGTGCGTCCGTCCTGCCTGCCATTTTGGCATTATCAGCACGCCGTGCCGGATTTGTGCAACGGGCTTCGTGATCCGGGGTGGCCCTGCAACCGCCAGGCGCGCGCGGCTCGCGCTTGGGACGTGTCGGAATATCCGTGGCTGTCGACAAAGATTTTTAATCCGGTCGGGAACAATCATCCTGGGCATTTGTTTGTCCAACGAAGGTGAAACGACACCGATGAAAGGAATTTACCATGGCAAATTCGACCTCCGCCGACGACGTCAAGCGTGACGCAGCAGCCGCCGCACAGGAAGCCAGGAACGACCTGAACCAAGGTGCGCGCAAGGTGCAGAACGACGTTCGGGACACCGTGAATGACCTTGCCAACAATTCGGGCGTGGATCGTCTGGCGCAGCGCGGTTCGGAACTGGCCAATGACGCGGTCGAAGCGGGACGCAACTATGCCGACCGCGCCCGTGAAACCGGCCAGGAATATGCCGAGCGCGCACGCCTGGAAGCTGAGCGTCTGTACGACGCAGGTCAGCAGAAGGCCCACGAAGCCGCAATCTACGCCGAGGAGCGTTATGACGAAGTGTCCGAAATGGTTCGCCGCAATCCGGCGCAATCCTTGGGCATCGCGGCGGGCGTCGGCTTCCTGGTCGGCCTGCTGATCGCGCGTCGCTGAGCCGCAGATGTTTGATTTTGCCCGCAATGCAAAACTCGCTTTGACGGACAAGGCCCGCCGTGCGGCACTGAAAGGTGTCGCCGGTGTGGTCTCTGCCGTGGGCATCGGTTTTCTGGTCGCGGCGCTGTGGTCCTATCTGGCGACCGAACTTGACTGGGGTGCCGCCTTGGCGTCGCTGGCCATCGGTGGTGGCTTTTTGGTCATCGCGCTGGTGCTGATCGCAATGTCATCGCGTGAAAAGCACAAGATGCCCAGTTCCGATGATCTCAAGAAAGAGGTCGAGGCACGGGTCTCGCTTGCCACCGATGCCGCTGTCACCCGCGCACGTTCCGAGGCCGAGAAGGTTGTCGCCACGGTCGAATCCAAGGCGCATTCGCTGATGGACGAGGCAGGGTTTCGCGCGGTCAAGCTGGCCAACGATACCGAACGCCGGGTCTTTAGCACGGTGCGGGACACGGCAACGTCCTTGGGGCTGTCAACAAAGAATATCCAGTCGGCACAGCGTTCGACGGAAAAATTTGTGCAGCAGGCGCGTCAAAGCTCGAACAGCAACGCCGGAAGCATGGCCAAGCTGATCGGTGCCTTCGCGGTTGGTATTACCTTGGCTGCCAAAGTGCAGGAAAGCCGTCGAAGCGATATCTATCACGATCCGGACGACGTGATCTGACAAAAAAAGGGCGCCCTTGCGGCGCCCTTTTTCATATCAGGCGTTTGCTTCGCGAATCTTGTCCGCCGCGACCTGATCATATTCGATGCCTTTCTGCGCGAACAGCTGGTCCAGCTCACCCGACAGGGTCATCTCGGTGATGATGTCGCAGCCACCGACGAATTCACCGTTCACATACAGCTGCGGGATCGTCGGCCAGTCCGAGAAATCCTTGATGCCCTGACGCAGGTCCTGATCGGCAAGGACGTTCACGTCCTGAAACGACACGCCCATATAGTTCAGCACCCCGGCAACCCGGCTGGAAAATCCGCATTGCGGCATTTCCTTGGTGCCCTTCATGAACAGAACCACCGGGTTCGTGTCGATGATTTCCTTGATATTCGTGGTCACGTCGCTCATTTGCGCAATCCTCTTGGTCGCGGGCCCCTTGCTCGAAGGGCCGGAATTCGGGGCAGGGGCCGCCTCAGGCGGGTGCCTTGGTGGTCAGCGCCAATGCATGCAGCGCACCGGCCGGGCCATCCATCTTGCCTTGCAGCGCGGCATAGACGGCACGCTGTTGCTGGACCCTGTTCTGGCCGCGGAAGCTTTCATCGATAACCTCGGCGGCATAGTGGTTTCCGTCGCCGGCCAGATCGGTGATCGTGATCTTCGCATCGGGAAATGCGGCCTGGATCAGGGCTTCGATGTCATGGGCTTCCATCGCCATCGGGTGTTCCTTCTGTCATTCGTGTCAGATGTAGGGGATGGCAATCCGCCTCGCAAGGCCATGCGAAAGGCCGCGCCCCGGTTTGGGGCACGGCCTTGTCATCATCGTGCGGATCGGTGGGTGTGATCAGTTCATGCCGCCAAGGGCACCCGCCGTCCCACCGACAACCGCCCCCACGGGTCCGGCGACGATTGCACCGCCCACTCCACCGGTGGCGGCCCGTTCCGTGGTGGTATCACCGCAGGCCGACAGGGTCAGGATGGCGGCGGTCAGTCCAAGGGTCACGAAGCGCATGGTCAAATCCTTTGATCGGGGAATGTTTACTTTACAGATTGACGCCGAAACCGGGGCAAAGTTCCCGTTTTGGCGCGTGATCTGACGGAAAACAGCATCTTGGGGTTGTCTGTTGATTGGCTGCGGCGCCCGGGGGATGGAACATCGTCCGTCCCGCGCCGTTGAATGGGCAGAACCAATACAAAACACAGGATGACATGATGACCCGTCTGAAAACAGCCACCCTTCTTGCCATTCTTGCCGCCGGTCCGGTGATGGCGGCCGAACCCGCACCACTGTCCGCCGATCTGGCCGATGGTGAAGGCAATGCCCGTGGCACGGTCGAGGCGACCGAAACGCCTTCCGGTATGATGCATGTCAAGATCCAGCTGATGGATGTGCCCGAGGGCATCTATGGCGCGCATTTGCATGAAACCGGCCTGTGCGAAGGCCCTGAGTTCAAAAGCGCCGGTGGCCATTTGGCCCAGGAGGGTGAAGACCATGGCGTCTTGTCGGAAAACGGCCCCCATATCGGTGACATGCCCAATGTCCATGTCCCCGAGAACGGAGCCATCACGATCGAATATTTCATCCCCGAACTGGGCGCAGACCTGATTTCGGATGATGACGGCACGGCCTTCATGCTGCACGCGCAGGCCGATGATCTGACCTCGCAGCCGTCGGGCGACGCGGGCGACCGGATGCTCTGCGGTGTTCTGGCCGAAGCCAGCTGATCCGGGACGCGACTTCCGCGCGGCGGGGCATTTCGCCCTGCCGTGCGGGCTTCGCGGGCCATCAATGGCCCGCGCCTTCAAAATCCGACATACCAGCCGATCTGAATGCCGGGCTGTACCGTCAGGCGGTCATGATCCTGCTGCCAACGATAGTCCGATTGCAATCGCGCGGATGCGAAGATCTCACCGGTAGGCAAGGGGCGGCGCAGCTTGATGCCTCCACCCAGGACAAGCTTGTTGTTATAGTCATTCCCGTCCAGATCCCATGCCATGTCGACATCAAGGAATGGCGATATCAGCAGATCCGTGCGCCCCAATGTCAGGTCGCGGGACAATTCGCCCCCCATCGTCAGCACCAGGTTCCGGTCCCCATCCTGCAGGGATCCCGGATAGGCCAGCGTGCCATAGCTTTTCAGGACCGTCCCGCGCATTGACAGTCCCCACATCCGCTGCCCCGGTTCGGCCTCGCGATAGCGATAATAGTAATAATCCAGCGCCGCCCTCAGCCCCTGCTGGCGCAGACCTGTGTCACGTTCACGGGCCCAGTCATGGCGCAGGCTGAGCGTGACGTTCAGTGCGGGGGTCACCTGACGCGACCATGCCAGCCCGATGCCGATCTTGGAGGTGCTGTTATAGCCGTATCCTGCGGAATCCGTGACAGCATTGCCCAAGGCAAAGACCGTCACCCTGTCCTTGGTGGTCCGGTACAATGTCCGGTCGATCTTGCCCCAAGCCTCGCCGAAAGCATTGCCGTCATCATGGGCTTGGTTGGAATTGGGCAGGCGCAGGATTCCCCCAGTTGCGCCGGTCCAAGGCTTCTCCTGGCTCGATGCCGGGGTGGCATTCACAAGCAGGATGGCCAGCAGGGCAAAAAGGCGCATTACTCCAATCATGGTTGAATCCCCGTTGCTGTGGGTTGTGGGTGCTGTGATCGTCCGGGCAACAGCAGCATCACGACCAAGCCCAGTGCTGTGACGCCTTGGGCGACCAGCTTGGTGATCAGGAACCCTTCCAACGTGGCATGGGGCAAGGCGATTATGGCCAGCCCCTGGCACGCGGCTCCCGCCGTCAGAACGGCCAGGCCGCGCCAGTCACCCTGCGCCAACATCAGCGTTGCGGCCATGTAGCCGAAGGTGAACAGCGCCGCCGCCGCCGAGGCCATGCCAAGGCCGGTCGCCGCCGCCGCATATTGCGGTCCGACCAGGGCGTTCAGCACCCATGTCGGAAAGACGGTCGCGGCCAGAAGGCAGGTTGCCGCTACGGCCCCGGAAAGCAGGATGATGGGTTGGATTGCCGGACCCAGTGCGGCACCTTGGGCCCGCGCCAGCGCAACGGCTGGCAGCAGCACCGAGGCGAGACCGAAACAGGCATAGAATTGCACCCGCTGGAACAGGCACAGCGCGGCGACCAGTCCCGTCTGATCCGCCGGAAGAACCAGCCAGGCCAGCAAGACATCCGCGTCCAGCGCGCCCAGCTGGGCCGCCTGCAGGGCCACAAAGGGAAGCGATGCGACCACCAACCGGCCAATCGACAGATTGGCCGGTGCGTGGCGGCGCATCGCGGGCATGACCACGGTGCGGTCCAGAACCAGCCACGCGGCCCCGATCGACAGCGCCAATGCCAGAACGACGCCCCCCATGCCCAAGCCGGCCTGCCACGCCAGCACCGCGCCCAGCAGCCGGAACAGCATCTCGGCCTGGCCCGACACGACGATAGGGACCGCCTGCATCCGACCCAAGGCCAGTCCGCGCAGGATCGACAGCGGCATGGCCACGGGCAGCGCCATGAACAGCAGGACCCAAGGCGCAGCATCGCGCCCCTGAAGCGCCAGCCAGGCGGCCGCCCCCAGGATCGACAGGATCAGGCCGGGCAGCAGGGCGCGGCGGGACAGACGCGCCAAGGCTGCCTCTTGCGCGGCGCGGCGGTCGGGGGCGGCGTCGGCCATCTGGTGGCTGGCGGCCATGCGCAGGGCCTCCAGAAGGCCCATCCCGCCCAAAAGGACCGTCAGGCAGGCGGCCAGAAGGGCGAAGTCGGTCGGGTTCATCCAGCGCCCGAACAGCATGTTGAAGACCAGGTTGCCCAGGTTCGCCAGGTTCGAGGACAGGAAGATCAAAAGGGCGGTCGATGCGGCGGGGATGCGCATGGCGTCAGGCCGCCCTGCCTTGGGGCCGCGACGGCGCCAGGCGGTTGCGCCCGATCAGCCGCAGCATCAGCAAGCCGCTGGACAGAACGGCGCGGCTGGTGACCTTGGAACCGGCAACCTCGTGCCATTGGGTCAGGGGCAGTTCGAAAAAGGCCTCGCGCGGGGTGGCCCAACGGTTTGACAGCCGGGCGAACAGCTCGACGTCAAACAGCCAGCCGCTGTCGAAGGGGCGGGCAAGGGCCGCGCGCAGATCGTCCGAATTGCGCATCAGCTTGGCGCCGCACTGGCTGTCGCCTACAGACAGGCCGATGGCCGCGCCCGCCAGCGTCGCGCAGATGCGTGAAATGATCCGCCGCATCGCGCTGCGCTGGATGCGGTGGCCCAGCAGCGCCCGGCGCGACCCAAAGACCATCTGCACTTCGGGCAGGCGGATCATGACCCGGCGAAAGTCCTCGATCGCGTCCAAGGGCGTCGAAAGGTCCGCGTCCCAGTATCCCACCAGATGGGCGGCATCCGGCCCGGTGCAGGCTTGCAGAAGGCCTTGGCGGACGGCCTCGGCCTTGCCTTGGTTGCGGGACAGGGGCAGAACGCGAACCCGCCCGGGCGCGGCGGCGGCAAGGCGCTGCAACACCGACAGCGTGGCGTCGCTGCTGCCGTCATCGACGCAGGTCAGGCGCAGCCCCGGCGTGGCATCCAGGGCGCCCAGCAGGGCATCGATGTCCAGACGGCGTTCTTCGTTGAAGCAGGGGATGACGATGTCCAGCGATAGGATCACGGCAGGCTGGACGGCGCGCGACGGGGTAATGATCGGAAGCATCTGCATGGCGACTTTCCTTGGCGGGTGGCTTTCATCCTTGTCGCCGATTTCGGGTCATCGCTCTTGGTCGCGTCAGGTAAGGTCGGACGGGCATCCGCAGAGGTCCTGCCCGTCCGCATCGGGGAAATTAACCTTTCGGACAGCTGCCCTGCTGTTCGCTCAGACAGGCGGCCGATCCGTTGGGTTGCAACGCGATCATGCGTCGGACGTGATAGGCGGCGACATCGGCGATGGGCATCTGGGCGGATGCGGCCAGGTTGCTGTCGGCCAAGGCCTGTGCCGAATCGGCATCGGTCAGCATGCGGGCGATCGCGCGCGCCATGTCGGCCGCATCGCCGGGCGTGAAATGCGCCCCGTCCAGGCCTTCGTCGCGGCAGACATCGACGAAATCGCCGATATGGGGAAAGACGGGCACGGCCCCCAGGCTGGCGGCTTGGTGCAGCACGCCCGAACTGCCCGTCGTGGCGGAATAGTCAAAGACCGCCAGCCGGGCCTGACCGAAGAAATTTTCGATCTGGTCTTCGGGAAGATAGCCGTGGAACCGCACACGCGGATCATCCCGGCGCGATGCCGCAATGCCCGCGACATATCCCGGCGTCGCGGGATGATCGCCGCCGCCGATATGCAGTTCGACATCGGCAAAGCCAGCGCGTTGCCGCAGGATGTCGAACGCCTCCAGCAGGGTCTCAAGCCGCTTGTAGGTTCCGAACTTGCCCATGGTGACGATGCGCGGCGGGCGTGAGGAAAGGGGCGCGGGGCGGCGGGGCGCCTGCGCGAAGGTGCCATGCGGCACCAGATCGACGCGCGCCTGCGGATACCGCGCCCCCAGCAGGTCGCGATAGCTGCGCAGCGTGACGGTGGTATAGCTGGCGGCCAGCATGGCGCGGGTCACGACCGCCGCTCCAGCCCGGACGACGGCCTGG
This sequence comes from Paracoccus sediminilitoris, assembly GCF_003259195.1. Classification (GTDB taxonomy): domain Bacteria; phylum Pseudomonadota; class Alphaproteobacteria; order Rhodobacterales; family Rhodobacteraceae; genus Paracoccus; species Paracoccus sediminilitoris. Next base: position 72,070 of record NZ_QJPK01000015.1, on the reverse strand, counting down.
CGCAGGCGCTGGCCCTGCAGCTGGGTCTTGTCCAGGTCCATTCCCGCCAGGATGTTGTGCGCGATGACCCCACTGGGCCGTCCGATGCGCGCAAGGGCCGGGGCCAGCAGGCCTAAGGCCGCCGGAATTTCGCGGTCGCCGAAGCTGCCCATCTGCAGGTTCCAGATGACACCGTCGGGCGCCTGTTGCGACAGGCTTCGCAACAGGCATGGCGCGGCACCTACGCTGTTGAACCGCCAGACCCGCTTCAGGGTCAGGTTCGCCGGCAGATCGGTGGGGTCCAGATCTGGCGTTCCGTCCTCCAGCTGGTCGGCCAGCACGACCAGTTCCGCGACATCGGGGTGTTTGGCCAGCGCCAGCGCAAGGTGCCAGCCATATTCGTTCAGGCTCTGCCGTCCCGGTGGGAAGGCAGTCACCAGGGCAAGTCGGATGCGGGGCATGACATCGGCCTTTCTGCTGTCAGCAAATACGCCTGTTCATACGCCCCTGCGTTGTATCACGCTCGGTCTCCTGTGCATCGGCAGGCGGTGCATCGGGTCATTCGGCTATGCTTTCGGATTGGGTCGCGCTGAAATGGCGGCGCAGGACGTCGGCCGCCGGCTTGTCGCGACCGTGGATGTCCACCATCCCGTAAGCGGCCTGCCTTTTGCGGATCAGGGGATTGGCGCCGACCGCACCGGGATCGACCTGGACGAAATCTGTCAGCGTCCAGACCATCACGGCATCGGCGGGCCGGGGCGCGTTCAGCAGGGCGTCCAGCCGCGCCTCCAGCGCCTCGGCCTGGGCCGTCTCGGATGCGGGCCACCCTAGGATCGCGTCATAGGAGGTATAGCCGATCTCGGTCACCAGGACCGGCTTGTCGCCCGCCGCCTGCCGCGCCGCCTGCAGGCCCGACAGGCTTTCGCCCGGTTGGGTGTAATCGTGATAGCTGATCGCATCCAGCAGCGGCGCCAGCACCCCCACATAGCGCGCCGAGGACCAGCCGACGGTCACCGGCAGATCGGGCGCCAGCAGCCGGACCTGGAACAGCATGGTCAGCAGCCAGCCCTCGACCTGGCCCTGGCCGTGGGTCTCGAAGTCCAGGTCGGGTTCGTTCTTCAGGTCGATCATGGCGACATTGCCCTTGGCGGCAAGGATCGGCAGGACATTGGCCAGCATCACGGCATCGCGCCCCCACAACCCGCTGCGATAGCCGGGGCGCTGGTCGAACAGCGTGGGCACGACCTGCAACCCCTCCAGCCGGGCCAGGTCCAGCAGGCGGGCCAGATCACGCAGCGCGTCCGAGGGATCGGGCGCGGTGAAATCGTCATAGGTCAGGAAGACCCGCACCGATCTGCCGCCCAAGGCGCGGATGCGGGCGAAATCGGTCCGCACCTGCGCGATGTCGAAATTCGGCCAGAATTTCCGCCAAGGCCGGTCGGCGGGGAAATAGTTCAACCCGTTGCCAAGCGCCGGATGGCCCGGTCGCAGGGCGGGCAGCGACGCCGGCTGGCCCGCATCGCGGCGATACTGATAGACGCGCCAGCCGTTGCTTTCGTTCATCAGGGTGACCACGCCTTCGTCCCATGTGACCTCATGGTGCAGCAGGGTGCTGTCCGAGGCGATATGGCGCGACACCCGCATCCTCAGCCTTGCCTGGAAGACCGATCCGTCGCGGTGGAAGAAGGTCGGCTCGGCGGTGATCGAGAGGACCGCCATGCGTCCGCCCCCGGCCTGGGCATCCGCCACCGAAAGCCGCGCCCGCCCAAGTGCCACGCCGCTGAAGGCATCGGCCAGCAGGTCGGGATCGCCCGCGTCCTGCGCCACCGTCAGCAGCTGCCACGCGGCGGTGATCGCGCGGCCGATCTGGACCGCATCGCCTTCGGTCAGGGGACGCGCCAGGCCTGCGCGGGGGGCCTGCCAGTCGACCATGTCGCGCGCCTCCGGCACGGGCGTCACGGCCTCGGCCAGATAGCGATGGGTCACCTCGCGCTCCTCCAGCTGGCGATAGACCTCGGCGGTCGCGCCAAGCGCGGCCCACAGACCGGCCACGAAGACCAGCGCGGCCGCGACCTGCGCGGCGATCCTGACGCGCCGGGTCATTCGCTGGCCTCGATCGGGACGGGCGGGGGCAGGCCGGGGGCGACCCGACGGCGTTCAGACAGCCCCGGCAGATCCAGCTGCAGGGTCATCGGACCCAGGCCCGCTGGCCTTGGCAGCTGCAGTTCGACCTGGCCATCCCGCAGCCAGCCAGTCGCGGCGCCGTCAACGGTCGTCACACGGACTGGGGTGCCATCGGGCATCAGGTGTCCGTCCTGGGTGCCGACGGGGCCTACGCGCAGGACCGTCAGATCCAGGTCCCCAAGGGACCAGGCCGCAATGGGCGGGGCGGGCAGGGGAACCACCCGCCCGAAATCGATCGGCGCGACAGGCCCCTGCTGCGCCCCAAGCGCCAGCCGCGCATCCTGTGTTCCCTGCATGTCGCGGGGCACCAAGACGGTCTGCGCGCGACCGGCCAGGGTCATGGGCGTTGCAAGCGCTGCCCCATTTGCGCCCAGCATCGTCAGGTCCAGCGCGATCCCGTCGGGGACGACGTTCCCATGAGGGTCTGTCAGGGGCAGGCTTTCCAGCTGCAGCAGGTCCAGCCGGGCCAAAGGCTGTTCGGGGGGCCGGATCTGGGGGATCAGCGCGGACAGATCCGCCGTCACCGCCAGATCGGCGGGCGGGCTTTGGCGATTGCCGATTTGGGCACCCACGGTCATGCGGCGCGCCTTGGGAGGCGGCAGGTGCAGGATATCGGCGATGCCGTTCCGTGTCCGTTGGTCGGGCAACGTGCTGTCCGGCATGCTGAAGGTCGCGATCAGCCCATCGCGGACAAGGTTGCCGTGCTGGTCCAGACCCAAGGCGACCAGATGCGCCCTGTCACGCCCGGCCACCAGCAGCTTCGGCCCCGCGAACAGCAGGACGGTGGCCGGATCGCCGGGCTCTGCCGGTGCGCCGCCCGTGGGGGCATCCGTCCATGCCGCGCGATCGGTGCCCAGAAGCCGCGTTGGCAATATGCCGAAGCCGTCGGTGATGACCGGTTCGGCCGCGGCGGGAACGGCCAGCAGGATCATCATGCATAGGGATCGCATCATCTTAGAACACCGGATCATGGGTCATCGTCGAGACATGCAGCCGCAGCCCTCCATATCCCGGCACCGTGACCGGCAGGTCGGGGGGCGGGGCGAGGGTCAGGTCGGCCTGCTGGTTGCTGCCGTTCACCACGATCTGGGGCGCGGTCAGGCGGTCGATCACCCTGATCGAAGATCGCAGAGGCAGCACCACGCGGAAAGGGGCGCTTTGGCCGGGATGGATGTTTTCCTCCAGAAAGCCGGGTTCGACCCAGATGGGCTGGCCGTCGGCGCCCGAAAGCTCTGCCGTGATGCGGATCAGTGCGGCGGATTGCGTGCCCGTGTTGGTCGCAAGCCCCGTCAGGACATGACCATCCGCGCCGCGCGCGACGCGCAGCCCAGACAGCATGATGCCGGGATAGAGGTCCTGGCCAGTCGCCAGCGCCCGCGCCTGCAGCGCCGCGCGTTCCGGCGCCTGATCAAGCACCGGGGGAAGATAGATGGCCGGGTCGTAATCTCGCCCCGCATGATCCAGCGGCGGCACGCCTTCGAAATCGATGCGGAAGCCCGCGCTTTGGCCGGGCATCAATCGCTGGCCACCCGCCAGCCCCGCCGCCTGATGCGACAGGATGCGTTTGCCGGCCAGCATGTCGCCGAACAGGCTGGTCAGCGCGGGTTCGCTGTCGGCATTCCAGATGCGGCCCAGCAGGTGGAAGCGCCCTTTGTGCTGGACCAGCACGGCCGATGGCACGACGATGCGAGGCCGGTCCAGGCGGTCGCGATGCAGGTCCGTCTCGATCCGCGGCTGGCGCCGGCCGGTCAGGTTCCAGGCCACCTCGGCCAGGCGGGTCAGGCGTTCGGGGCTTTGCTGGGGGCGCAATCCGCGCGGCAGCAGGTACCACCCGTCATCCCGCCGCACCGCGCGCATGGCGATCTTCTGTTCGTGGGTGTCGAGCGCGCTGAGCCAATTCAGTTTGACCTCGAAATCGGCGATGTCCTCGCTGCGCGGGCCGGGGATCAGCCGGATGTAGGTCAGCTTGGCATAGGAGGCGACCAGCCCCCCCTTCCAACGCCAGCCAAAAAGCGCCGCCTGAAAGCTGGGGCGGGTTTCTGGGTCAAGACGCCCCCAAGCCTCTTCGAACCGCCTGAAATCCAGATCCTGGAAATAGCGGGTGATCACGTATTCCGGTCCGTCCGGTGGTCGCAGGTGGCGCTGAAGTGCCATGCCCCCGGTGATGATCAAGGCCACCGCCAGCACCGCCCCCATGCGCAACGACCAGCGCACCAGCCGGGGATGGCGAAATTCGGCCGGGTCCGGCGGTGGGGCCACGGGCAGCGTCCCCGCGGATCCGAACCCGCCCCGCAGCGCTTGGCCCAGAAAGATCGCCGCCGCCAGCATCAGGGCGCCCGGCGGCAGTACCCCCCAGAGGATCGTGTCGGTGGGGCTCATCTCTCGGCGCGGCTGGACGGGTTCAAGGGCGGTGACATCGGCCCGTTCCCAGACCGTGACACCGTTCTGCAGCCGGTTCAGCCGTGTCCACCCTGTAAAGAACAGCAGCGGGTCATAGAATTCGTCGTTCGAGAAAACGTATTTCAGCCGATAGCCGTCCGCATTGACCAGGAACTGTTGCAGGGACCCCAGGCCGGGGACGCCAAGATATTTGGCATTCTCAAGCCGTTCGACGGAAAACCGGGTCATGTCGGGCAGGCGGCGGGCCGAGTGGTAATTGCCATCCACCGATTGCGCCGTCGTCATGGCGGAAACATAGGCGAACTGGTCGCCAAACCCCAAGGTCAGGTATCGCCAGCGATCATGTTCGTCGCTGGACATGAAGTTCGCGATGGGGTCCGGTTCGATGAAACGGGGCTGGGTCGGCTGAAACACGGGCAGAATGGCGGCCCCGACCGCGATCGAGACCATGGCCGCAAAGCCTCCGCCGATGATGACGCGGTGCATTCCCCGCCCGAAGGCGTCGCGCAGGGCGTCGGCTCCGCGACCATGCATCAGGCTGGCCACCAATCGCCCGCCGAAGGGCAGGATCAGGATGCTGGCCCAGAAGGTGAAGCGGTCCAGAGTCAGGATATCGAAGGCCCCGCCCAGCAGCTTGCGCGGCAGCTCGGTCGTGCCGCCGGTGCCCAGCAGGGCACAAAGCAGGATCGAAAACCCCAACGGCCACATCCGTCGCCCCCACAGGCGCAGGATGACATAGGGCAGGAACAGGATCGACAGACCCCAGGGAAGCACGAAGAAGATGAAGCCCAGGTTCGGCCGCGCCAGGAAGTTCTCGCGGCTGCCATGGGGGATGGGCACCTGGGTGATGGGGTCGCTGAACGACCAGCTCCAATAAGGCCAGACGGTGATGGCGATGGCCGACAGCATCAGCACCGCCAGAAGAAGGCCGCGCAGGATGGGTCTGATCAGGCGGGTCAGGCGGTGGATGGGCCGGCGCGCCGGGTGCATCACGCCGACATCCAGCAGCGCCCGGACCCCCAGCGGCAGCACGAAAAGCGCGCCGCCGAAGATGGTCGTGACGTGATGACAGGCCGTCGTGGCCGATGCAAAGATCACGGCCCCCGCCAGTTGCGTCGTGCCCCCTTGCAGGATCCAGCGATAGGCAAAAGGCAGGCCGTTCAGGAAGACGCCCAGCGAAAATATCGTCGGCAGCTGTCCAAAGAGATGCACCGTTTCCGATATCGAAGACGCGATGACCAGCAGGATCGCCGCATATCCCGCAGGGACCGGTCCCACCCACAGCTTGGCAAAGCGGAAGACACCCGTCGTCAGCAACAGCACTCCGGCCAGCATCACCACCACGAAGGCGGCCCGCAGCGGCATCACCTGCATCAGCGCGGCGATCGCCATATGCGTGCCGGGTGGATAGGAGGTGGTGGCAAAGCCCGTGTACCAGCGCGGCTCCCACAGGTCGAACCAGCTGCGGTGATAGCTGTCGGCAAAGAACATGTGGATGAAGGCGTCATAGGTGTTGGCATGGGTAAATGGCAGAAGCCCGCCGTGAAACAACACCGCCCCCGCCAGCGCGATCATCAGCAGCCGCGTCGCAATGCTGTCATCGGACAGCGTCAGCCGGGATCGGGGCAAAGGTGCGAGCTGGCCGATGGATAGGGTCATGTGGCCTTGATATCAGCCCAACAGGTGTCGGTCGCGTGCGATCATAGCGGCCTGGGTGCGGTTCTTGGCATCCAGCTTGCGGCACAGCGTCTTGACGTGCAGCTTGATCGTGACTTCGTGCAGACCCAGATCGCGCGCGATATCCTTGTTGGAGCGTCCTTCGCTGAGCCCCCTGAGAACCTGCGTTTCGCGCGTCGTCAGATCACCGACCGACTGTTCGTCCGATTTGTCAAGGAAGCCGTAGGGGACGAAGACCTCTCCTGCGGCGATTAATGAAATCGCAGAGGCCATCGACTTGGCACCGATGGTCTTGGGCAGAAAGCCACGCGCCCCCGCTGCGATTGCGCTGCGCGCGATAGCGCTGCTGGCGGTGCCCGACAGGATGGCGACCGGGCATGGTCCGACCAGCCTCTGCACCCGTGCCAGTCCTGCAAGTCCGTTCATGCCCGGCATGTCGTAATCCAGCAGGATCAAGTCGAAGCCCGTTGGATCGCCCCGTAAGGCCTGTTCTGCGGCGTCCACATCCCCGACCTCGGTAATGGGACCCAGGCCTTGGGTGGTCAGGAACATGACCAGCGTTTCGCGGATCAGGTCATGATCGTCTGCAAAGAGGATCTTCATGTCGGGCAACCTTTGCGACTGGTAAAGTAAACGCGGGATGGATCACGTTTCCGGGATATACCAGTTCGCAAGTCGTTTCACCCCAGACGATATGTCGCGAGTGTCAAATTTCCAGAATTCCTTAACCAGTGACATCAAGGTATTAGAGCGCACATAAGGGCTGGTCGCGTGTCAGGATGTGGCGGGCGCACGGGTACACAGACCGCGACAGGATGCCGACACAATGCTTGGCGCCATGCGTCTGATACCTTTTGGCCACACCAACTTCAGCCGTTTTAAACGAAAGCCCCGCTGGTGCCGCGTGACAGGTGCCCCCCGGTGGGATCGCCCACCGGCGCGCCGTCCTGCGCGATGGTCAGACCCCGCAGCAAGGTGCGTACCGGCCAGCCGGTGATCTCCATCCCCTCGTAGGGCGTGTAATCGCAGTTGTGGTTCAACTGGGCCTGCCGGATGGGCCGGGTCAGCGTCGGATCCCACAGCGCCAGGTCGGCATCCGCGCCGATGGCTATGCTGCCCTTTTGCGGATAGAGCCCATAGAGCCGCGCGGGATTGGTCGCGGTCAGCGCAACGAACCGCTGCAGGCTGATGCGCCCCTTGCCAACGCCTTCGGAAAAGAGGATCGGCAGGCGGGTTTCCACCCCCGGAATGCCGTTCGGCACGTATTTGAATGACGACCGCGCGCTGGGCGTGTCCTTGCCGGTGCCGTCGATGCGGAACGGGCAATGGTCGGAGGAAAAGATGTCGAAGGTTCCGTCCCGCAGCCCCTGCCAGATCGCCGCCTGGCTGTCCGCATCGCGCGGCGGCGGGGAACAGACGTATTTCGCACCGTCGAAATCCATGTTCAGGCCGCGCAGGTCGTCGGCGGTCAGGGCGATGTACTGGGGACAGGTCTCGGCATGAACCTTCATGCCGCGGGCGCGGGCCCATTGAATCTGCTCCATCGGGTCGCGGCCCGAGACATGGACGATCACCACCGGCACGTCGATCAGTTGGGCGTGGCTGATGGCCCGGTGCGTGGCCTCGCGTTCGGCAATCTGGGCGTGGGCCTGACCGTGGTAATAGGGCGCGGTGTGGCCCTCGGCCTCCAGCCGGCGGGTCAGGTGGCGAATGGCGTCATGCCCCTCGGCATGGACCATGACCAGGGCGCGTTCGCGGCGCGCCACCTCGAACACGTCCAGGATCTGGGCGTCGTTCAGCACCAGGTCGTCATAGGTCATGAAGACCTTGAAGGACGTGTACCCGTCGCGCACCAGCGCCGGCAGCTCCTGTCCCAGTACCTGGGGGGTCGGGTCGGTGACGATCAGGTGGAAGGACACGTCGGTGTGGCAATGCCCCTCAGCCTTCTGATGATACTCTTCGACGCAGGCGCGCAGCGACTGGCCCCGGATCTGCAGCGCAAAGGGCAGCACGGTCGTGTTGCCCCCCGCTGCCGCCGACCGGGTGCCGCTGACGAAGCCGTCCGCCATGGTGGTGCCGTCCGATGTCGGCTGGTCCAGATGCACATGCGCGTCGATCCCGCCGGGCAGGACCAGCAGCCCCGTAGCGTCGATCCGCTCGGCCCCGCTCAGTTCGTGTCCTATCTGCGCAATGCGCCCATTCTTAATGCCGATGTCGGCGGCATAGCTGTCGGCGGCAGTGACGACGGTGCCGCCCGCGATAACCAAGTCCAGCCCACTCATGCGACGATCCGGGCCAGCGCGTCGGTCAGGCGGTCGACCTGATCCAGCGTGTTGTAATGCACCATCGACACGCGCAGCACGCCGCCGTTTTGATCTTCGCCCAGATGCTCGACCAGGCGGCGCGAATGGAAATCGCCGAACCGCATGGCGATGCCATGATCGTCCATCGCGCGGGCTATGGCGCCGGAATCCACGCCGTCAAACTTGAACGCGATGGTCGGAACGCGGGTGCTGTCGCGATTGACCGATCTGCCGATAACGCGGCAGTCGTTGCGCGCCGACAGCCAGACCAGAAGGCGGTCGGTCAGCGCATCCTCCTGCGCGGTGATCAGATCGAAGGCGGCCTCCAGAAGGGCGCGGTCGTCGCCCGTCGCGCCGTGATGGCGGGCCAGCGTGGTCAGGTATTCAAGGATGCCGTCGGTGGCATAGGCGGCCTCATAGCTGGGATTGCCGGGCTCCAGCTTGGCCGAAACCTTATCTTTGCCGTAAAAGTAATGGTACAGCCCGTCCAGTTCGGCCAGCAGGTCGTATTTCCCGTACATCAACGCGCCGTGCGGGCCATAGGCCTTGTAGAGGCTGAAGACATAGTAATCGACGTCCCAGGCCTTCACGTCGATCAGCCGGTGCGGCGCATAGGCGACCGCATCGACGCAGATCCGCGCGCCATGGTCGTGGACGAAGCGGGCGAAATCCGCGATGGGATGCACCTGTCCCAGGATGTTCGACACATGCGTCACGCAAACCAGCCGGGTGCGGTCAGTCATCAGCGGGGCCAGATCGGCCAGCTGCAGGTCCATCGTGTCCGCATTCAGCGGCCAGACCTTGATGGTGACGCCGAACTCCTCCAGCCGGGTCCAGGGGCCGATGTTGCTTTCGTGATCGGCCATGGTGACGATCACCTCGTCGCCCGGCACGAACTGGCGGCGCATGGCATGCATCAGGTTGCCCATCAGCACCGTGGTCGAGGGGCCGAAGACGATCTCCTCGGGGCGGGCGGCATTGACCAGCGTCGCGGCGGCGCGACGGCCCGCCATCAGCGCCTCGGCCGCGGCCTGCGACACCGCATAGCTGCCGCCGATCTGGACGTTGCGGTGCGTCAGGAACTCGACCATGCGGTCCAGCGCGGGCTGGGCGATCTGCGCGCCGCCGGCATTGTCGAAGAACACCCAGTCCTGCGTCAGGCCGGGGAATTGGGACTGCACATAGGCCATGTCCAGCTGTGTCATCGGGGTTGTCCTTCAGTGGTTCAGCACGGCGCCCAGAAAATTGCGCGTGCGTGGTTCTTGGGGGTTGGACAGCACCTGCGCGGGCGGTCCCTGTTCGACGATCTGGCCCGCATCCATGAAGATGACGCGGTCGGCCACCTGGGACGCGAATCCCATCTCGTGCGTGACGACGATCATGGTGGTGCCCGTCCGGGCCAGATCGCGCATGACGTCCAGCACCTCTCCGACCATTTCGGGGTCCAGCGCGCTGGTCGGTTCGTCGAACAGCATCACCTGCGGCTCCATCGCCAGCGCCCGGGCGATGGCCACGCGTTGCTGCTGGCCGCCGGACAGATGTTCGGGGTACTTGTCGGCCTGGTTGCCGATGCCCACCCGGTCCAGCAGGCGGTCGGCCTGGGCCGCGGCATCCGCCCGCGACGTGTGGCGCACGCGGCGGGGCGCCAGCATGACGTTCTCGCGCACCGTCAGATGCGGGAAGAGGTTGAAGGACTGGAACACCATGCCGACCTCGGCGCGCACACGGGCCAGCGCGCGGCCGGTGGTGACGGGGGTGCCGTCCACGCGGATCTCGCTTGCGGGGTCGAACCCCTCCAGACGGTTGATGCAGCGGATCAGGGTCGATTTCCCGGACCCCGACGGGCCGATGATGCACACCACCTCGCCCTTGGCGACGTCCAGGTCGATGCCGCGCAGGGCCTCAAAGCTGCCATAGGATTTCCGCAGGTTGCGGATGCTGACGAAACCGGTCATCTCAGCGCCTCCGAGCCGCAAAGCGGCGTTCCATGCGCGACACCAGCGCGACCAGCGGCCACAGGAACGCGATATAGATCACCGCCGCCACGATCAGCGGCGTTGGGTTCGCGGCCAAGGCCTGCGCCTGCGTCGCCTGCTTCAGCAAATCGGGCATGGCCACGACCGATGCCAGCGCGGTGTCCTTGACCACGTTGATCGAATTGTTGGTCAGTGGCGGGATGACGATCCGCACCGCCTGCGGCAGGATCACGTCGGCCATGGTCTGGCGACCGTTCAGGCCCAAGGCGGCGGAGGCCTCGAACTGGCCCTTGGGGATTGCCTCGATGCCCGCGCGAAAGATCTCGGCCGTATAGGCGCCCGAGACCAGCGTCAGCGCGCTCATGGCGGATGCGAAGGGCGACAGGCGCAGGCCCACGAAAGGGAGCGCGTAATAGACGATGATCAGCAGCACCAGCAGCGGGATCGATCGGAAGATGTCTATGTAGAGCCGTGTCACGAACCGGACAGGGCCGGGCCCGTACAGCCGCGCCATGGCGAGGCCAAGGCCCAGCACCAGCCCCGCGACGATGCTGGCCGCCCCCAGCTGCAGCGTGATCCACAGACCCTGCAGCAGCATGGGAAAGGTGCGCCGCATCACCTCGGCGTTCAGGAAGGTGTCGAAGATATCCATGTTCATCCCTTCGGGTCCGGGACGGGCCCGGACCCGGTTTTCGGATCAGTTGAGCGTCGGCATCGGCAGGACGGTGACGGTGGACGACCCCGCGTCGGGGGCAACGCCGAACCATTTCTCGTGCAGCTCGGCCACCACGCCCTCGGTCTTCAGCGCGTCCAGAATGGTGTTGACCTCGGTCGCCAGTTCGGCGTCCTTGGCGAACATCATCGAATACTTCTCTCCGGTCGGGATGCGTTCGACCACGGCCAGCTGTGGCTTGTCCTTGACGTAATATTGTAGCGCCGGGATGTCCGAAACGTATCCGTCGATCCGCCCCGCCTGCAGGTCCAGCATCGCGGGCGCCAGCCCCTCATAGCGGCGGATCTCGGCGAACCCGTATTCGGCCTGATTCTCGGTCGCCCACATGTCGCCGGTCGATCCGGTGTCCACGCCGACGACCTTGTCCTTCATCTCGGCCAGGGATTTCGGCCCCTTGGCCAAGGCGGTCAGCGACTGGTCGCTGTCGTAATAGGGCTGGGCAAAGGTCACCGATTCCAGGCGTTCGTCGGTGATGGTGATGGAACTGGTCGCGATGTCGATCCGACCCGACTGGACCGCTGAAAACAGCCCGTTGAAGGGAATGTTCACCGTCTCGACCTCGGCGCCCATCCGCTCGGCCACGGCGGCAACCAGATCGATCTCGAAGCCCACAAACGCGCCGGTATCGTCTTGGAACTCCCACGGGACGTTGCCGATATTGGCGCCCACCGTCAGCGTGTCTTGTGCCGCCGCCGCAAAGGCGGACCCCGCCAGTGCCATCGCCGCGGCCATGGTGATCCGCATGCCGTATCCGAACATCTGAAACTCCCCGTGATTTGTTTTTTTGATTTACCGGACAAACCGGTCTGACCAGAGTGATCATAGTCATCGAGTTTTTGCAATAAGATTGACAGCCTTCGGCGATGCCGCAAAAAGACTGCCAACAGGAAAGGCAGATGACAGGTGATGTGGGATAAGGGACCCGTGGCGCAGGGTGTGGCAAGCCGTTTGCAGGAGATGATCCGGACGGGTGAGCTGAAAGCCGGTGACAAGCTGCCCTCGCAGCGCATTCTGTCCGAGCAGCTTCACGTCTCGCGTCCGACCCTGCGAGAAGCCCTGTTGACACTCGAGACCCTGGGCCTGCTTCGGACCTTGCCGGCGCGGGGTACGTTCGTTCTGGACCCGGCTGACCAGGCGCCCCGGTCCGGCTGGCGTTATGACGACGCGCATGATCTGCGCGATGTCTTCCAGACCCGAATGCTGATCGAGGGTGAAATCTGCGCCTTGGCGGCATCGGTCATGACCGCAGATGCTTCAAACACCTTGGCGGGTTTGGCGCAAACATTCGACGACGCTTGGCACAAGGGCGATCTGGTCGCGCATGTCGAAGCCGACCTGGCCTTCCATCGCGGCATCGCCGATGCCTGTCCCAACCGCATGCTGGCCAGCATCTATGCCAACATGCAGCATCTGCTGAGCGAAACGCAACGCCAGCCCATTCCGAACACCGACCCCGACCGGATGCGCCAGTCGATCGCCGAGCACAAGGCCATCGTCGCGGCGTTGAAGGCATGCGACCCCCCTGGCGCAGGTCGCGCGATGCGGGCGCATATCCGCAACACGGCCTGCTGTGCGGGTCTTGATCTGAACTGACCTGAAGGGTTCAAAGGCCTGCCGGCGCTGAAGGAGGTAGCCACCGACCCGTTTCATGCGGACGATCCCTAGGCCAAAGCGGCGCCGTCCGTTCCGCAGCCGCAAATACGGAAACATCGCAGCTATGGTCGATGCGACCAGACGGCCGCCCATCATGGCTCGCTCTATATCGTGCAGCGGCGACGTTCGGACGGCCCGATGACAGTGGGCGCCATGACGCATCACGCGAATGTGGGGCTGCCTGAAAACAGATGCAAAATATCTGATCCCAAGGCCCGCAAGATTGTGTGAAAGTGGCGGAGAGACAGGGATTCGAACCCTGGGAACCCTCTCGGGCTCAACGGTTTTCGAGACCGCCCCGTTCGACCACTCCGGCACCTCTCCGCGCTTCTTGGGTGGTGAGGCGGGGATTAAATTGAGAGGGGTTGAAGCGCAAGGGGGTTTCGACCAAAAAAAGCATAAGTGTCGAATTTTTCTTGGGAAGGTGCGGGCGATGCTGACGATCTTGTGGCTGGGGACCGCGCTGGCTGGCAGCCCGGTCCTTCCGGAAACCGCGGTGCCTGGGCCTGATCGGTACATCCATGTCCAGGCCGAAGCGGGTGCGAGGCAGGTTTCGGTCGACCGCCTTTGGTCGACGCTGGCACTGGGGCCGCAAATGCGGATCTTTCAGCAGGAGGCCGTGCAGGAGGCTGCCCGTCTTGACGGCGAGGGCATGATCGCGGGCTCGGGTCGGTCTTGGGCTGAGACCGTCGGCGACATCCACGACCCGGCGCGTCTGCAAATTCTGTTCCGCACTGGGCTGGAAAAGGCAATGGGCCGCAGCGACCCCGCCCTGATCGCCAAGGCGCTGCAATTCTATGAGGATGGTCTGGGCCGACGGCTGGTCCCCCTGGAGATCGCGGCACGACGTGCGATGCTGAACGACGAGGTAACGGCGCAAGCCGGTGCTGCATTTGCACAGGCAGTGTCGCGCGACGATGCCCGTGCCGGACAGATCCTGCGCCTGATCGAGGTGGCGGATCTGGTTTCCCCCAATGTCACCAGTGGTCTGAATGCGTCGGTTGCGTTTTCGGATGGGTTCGGGGCGACGGGCGGTTTCGACATGCCGCTGCCTCAGGACCAGATGCTGCAGGAAACCTGGGCCCAGCAGGACCAGATCGAGGCGGAAACCCGCGGCTGGCTGCAATCCTTTCTGATGCTGACCTATTCGACGCTGACGGATGAAGAAGTCGAGCGTTACATCGACTTCGCAGCCTCGCCCCATGGACGGGAACTGGCCAGCGCGATGTTTGCGGCCTATGACACGGTCTTTCTGCAGACCTCGCGCGACATGGGCATGGCGGCGGGCCTGCGCCTGCAGGGGCAGCAGCTATGATCGTGACCTTGGTTGGTCCACTTGCCCAGCCGGAGGTATTGCAGGCCTTGGACCTGCAGGGCAGCCCCGTTGACGTCCCGGGCACCCTGCTGGGCGGATCGCGTGCCGGTCTTGGACGGACAGGTTGGCCCGTCTGGCGGGACGGCGCGGACTGCCTGGCTGGCATGGCAGTGACGCCGACGCCGCAGATGATGCGCTATGCCCAGGTGATGGGTCTGGGCACGCATGACGTGGCCGGGCACCGCGTCATGGGCATTGCAGGGCAGGGCGACGGCTCCGATCCTTGGACATCCGATCCCGACCGGGATGCGCTAAACGCCGAGATCGCCCGCCAGATCCTGGCGGCGGGCGACGGTGTCGATCTGGCGGTTCTGGCGGGGCGGCTGCCGATGATCGGGATTTGGGCCGCGTCCCGGATCAGGGCGACGATCATGCCGATTTCGGGGCAGGGGGTCATTGCCAAACGCGATCCCGATGCCGTCCACACGATTCAGCAGCACCAGCGTTTCCAAGGCTATTTCGCGGTCGAGGAGCGCAGACTGACCCATGCCCTGCACGATGGCGGTACATCGACCCGCATGACGCGCGAGGGGTTCCTGATGGGTGATGCGGTGGTGATGCTGCCCTGGGACCCGGTTCGCGACCGCGTCCTGATCATCGAGCAGTTCCGCTTTGCGCCCTATCTGCGGGGCGACCGCCAGCCTTGGCAGTTGGAACCCATCGCGGGCCGGGTCGATGCGGGCGAAACGGTCGAAGCCGCGATCCTGCGCGAGGCGCGCGAGGAAGCGGCGTTGCAGATCGAAACCTTGTTGCCCTGTTTCAACTGCTATCCCAGTCCGGGGGCGGTCTGCGAATTCCTGTACCAGTTCGTGGGCATCGCCGACCTTCCCGATCAGGTGGCGGGCGTGCACGGCCTGGACACCGAGGCCGAGGATATCCGCAGCCATGTCATGGACCGGACGCGACTGTCGGATCTGGTGGATCGCGGGCAGATCGTGAATGGGCCGCTGGCGACCCTTTCGCTGTGGCTGGATGCGCGTGTGGATCGGCTGCGGGCGGAACTGGCCGGGCGATAGGCTCGTTCCCTGCGGGTCACGGCACCGTGGGGCGGGGTTGCCCCTTTGCCACCTGCATGTGTAGGTAATCATCATATTGAACCCACTGGAAAAGAAGGTCGATCGCCATGCGAATCTGTTCTGATCTGGCCGACGCGATCGGCAATACGCCGTTGATCCGTCTGAACCGCGCAAGCGAGGAAACCGGCTGCGAGATCCTCGGCAAGGCCGAATTCATGAACCCCGGCCAGTCGGTCAAGGACCGCGCGGCGCTCTATATCATCAAGGATGCGGTGGCGCGCGGCGAATTGCGCCCCGGCGGCACCATCGTCGAAGGGACCGCGGGCAATACCGGCATCGGTCTGGCGCTGGTCGGTGCCTCGATGGGGTTCAAGGCGGTGATCGTCATCCCCGAAACCCAAAGCCAGGAAAAGAAGGACATGCTGCGCCTTGCCGGTGCCACCCTGGTCGAGGTCCCCGCCGCCCCCTACAAGAACCCCAACAACTATGTTCGCTATTCCGGCCGCTTGGCCGAGGCGCTGGCGCGCACCGAACCCAATGGCGCCATCTGGGCCAACCAGTTCGACAACACCGCCAACCGCCAAGCCCATGTCGAAACCACCGGCCCCGAGATCTGGGAACAGACCGGCGGCAAGGTCGACGGCTTTGTCTGCGCCGTCGGGTCGGGCGGAACGCTGGCAGGTGTGGCGGATGCGTTGCAGCACAAGGGCGTCAAGATCGGCCTGGCCGATCCGGAAGGGGCGGCGCTGCATTCTTTCTATACCACGGGCGAATTCGACAGCCCCGGCAGTTCGATCACCGAAGGCATCGGGCAGGGTCGCATCACCGAGAACCTGAAGGGCTTCACGCCTGATTTCAGCTGGCGTATCCCCGATGAAGAAGCGCTGCCCCTCGTCTTCGACCTGCTGAAGGACGAGGGTCTTTGTCTTGGCGGATCGTCGGGGATCAACATCGCCGGCGCCATCCGCATGGCGCGTGAAATGGGTCCGGGGCACACCATCGTCACGATCCTGTGCGACTACGGGAACCGTTACCAGACCAAGCTGTTCAACCCCGAGTTCCTGCGCGCCAAGGGATTGCCGGTTCCCGAATGGCTGACCCGACCCGCACCAGACCTGCCCGAAGTCTTTGAAGGTTGAAGCACTACATGCGACATTTCCTAGCAATGCTGACGGTGGCCTTTCTGGCCATCACGGCAACGCCCCTTCTGGCCCAGAACGGTCAGACCCTGAACTATGAACAATGGGAACGGACCGCCGAGAAGGTCGAGGCGCTGTCCGTCGATCCCCAGGCCTCCGAAGCCGCCTTGGACGACGCGCGCGAGACGATCGTCGAGTGGCGAGGGCGGCTGGAACAGGGCCAAGACGTCAATGCCGACCGCATCGCCACCCTGCGCAACCAGATCGAGGCGCTTGGCCCGGCGCCCGCCGAGGGTGCCACGGAAGATGCGGATGTTGCCACCCGCCGCGAGGAACTGAACGCGCAGCTGTCCACCGCGCAGGCGCCCCGGTTGGCCGCGACCGAGGCCGTCAGCCGTGCCAATTCCATCATTTCGCAGATCGACGAGGTCATTCGCGAGCGCCAGGCGCTGGCGTTGGCCCGCCAGACCCCGTCGCCTTTGCTGCCGACCAGTTGGGCCGCCGCCGTGTCAGACGGGTTCGGCCTGATCGAAGGGGTCGCCTCCGAGGTATCGGTCCAGAACACTTCACCCGACGTGCTGGCGGAAGTCCGCCCGCGTCTGCCGATCGCGGGGGCCTATCTGTTGGCAGCACTGTTGCTGCTGACCTTCGGGCGTCGCTGGATCGACAATCTGCCGTCCCGGCTTTCGGCGCGTGCATCCTCCTACAGCAGGGCCGTCATGGCCTTCGTCGTGTCGCTTGGGCAGATCGCCGTGCCGATGGTGGGTGTCAGCCTGGCGATCCGAGCGATCCAGGCGACGGGACTGCCCGGCCCTTGGACGACGCCTTTCCTCGAGGCGCTGCCCGTGGCGGCGGTGATCCTGTTCGGCGGCATTTGGCTGGCACGCGCGCTGTTCCCGCGCGAGGCGATCGCCTACACCTCACTGCAGATGGGTGAGGACGCGCGTGTCTCTGCGGGTCGTATGGTCAAGACGCTGGCCGCGCTTTTGTCGCTGCATCACATCCTGAGCCGCGCGGTGCTGCCGCTCTCGGGCCTTTACGAACAGGGCGATGCTCAGGTTGGTCGCGTACCGCTGCAGTTCAGCGACGCCGCTGCGGGGGTCTGGCACGTCGTCATGGTGGTGCTGGCAGGCTTGGCAATGGTCAAGCTGGGCAACACTCTGCGCCGCTTGACGCGCGATGCTGTCACCCAGGATCTGTCCTATCGCCACTGGATCGTGGCTTGGGCCGGACAGCTGACGCGGATCGTACCCATTCTGGCACTGGTCGCGATGGCGGCGGGCTACATCAACCTGGGCAACCTGCTGGTTTGGCCGTGGCTGCTGTCGCTTGGGCTGGTGGGCCTGCTGATCCTGCTGCAGGACTTCATTGCCGATGTCTTCAACATGCTTCAGCGGGGCGCCGAAGGTGCCCGCGAAGGCTTGGCTCCGTTGCTGATCGGCTTTGCGCTGGTCATCCTGTCTGTTCCCGTCTTCATGGTCATCTGGGGGGCCTCGGCGCAGGAGCTGGGTGAATACTGGGTCCGCTTCCGCACTGGCGTCAGTCTTGGCGGCATCACATTGTCGCCGGGTGCGATCATCACCTTCCTGATCGTCTTCGTCATCGGCTATTTCGTGACGCGGACCATTCAGGGTGCCTTCCGCAATTCGATCCTGCCGAAGACCAAGCTGGATGCTGGCGGTCAGAACGCCGTCGTGTCGGGATTGGGCTATGTGGGCATCGTGCTGGCGGCCATGATGGCCATCACTTCGGCCGGCATTGACCTCAGTTCGCTGGCCATCGTGGCCGGTGCGCTGTCGGTCGGTATCGGTTTCGGTCTGCAGAACATCGTTTCGAACTTCGTGTCCGGCATCATTCTATTGATCGAACGACCGGTCAGTGTCGGTGACTGGATCAGCGCCGGCGGACAGCAGGGGATCGTCAAGCGCATCTCGGTCCGCTCGACCCAGGTCGAGACTTTCGACAAGACCGAGGTCATCGTTCCGAACAGCGACCTGATCAGCCAGCCGGTGACGAACTGGACCCGGCACAACAAGGTGGGACGGATCATCGTGCCCGTCGGCGTGGCCTATGGCAGCGACACACGCAAGGTCGAACGTATCCTGCGCGAGATCATCGAGGATCAGCCCATGGTGGCCATCGACCCGCCCCCCGCGGTGCTGTTCCGTGGTCTTGGCGCGGATTCGCTTGATTTCGAGATCCGGGCCATCCTGGCCGATGTGGGTGCTGGCCTGGGCGTGACCTCGGACGTCCTGCACGAGATCGTGCGCCGTTTCGAGGAAGAGGATATCGAAGTGCCCTTCGCACAGCGCGATATCTGGTTGCGCAACCCCGAAGCCCTGACCGGTGCCAAGAAACCGACGCGAGAGGCCCCTTCCGCCCCACAGAAGCACGATCCCGCCCTGATCTTCGACGGCGATGCCGACGCGGGTGACGGCGACCGTTAAGGCGGTCACTCCCGGCAGCTCAGGGACTGAAAACGAAAGAAGGGCGCCCCAGTCATCCGGGGGCGCCCCTTTCTATAGGTTACGGATGCCTTGGTCAGGCCGGCTGGGGGCTGTCTTCTCGATCGCTGGTCCCGTCATCGGGCAGCCCTTCGCGCGACAGCATTACCGCCACCGGCCGCAGCCAGGGGATATGCGCGCAGACGATCATCAGCGCCACCATGATCGGCACCGCCAGGAACATTCCTGGCACGCCCCAGACCGCCCCCCAGAAGGCCAGCGACAGGATGATGCCGAAGCTGGACAGACGCAGGGTCTGACCCAGCAGCATCGGGTCGATGACATTGCCGATCACGAATTGAACCAGCGTGCAGAGCGCGCCGACGATCAGCGTCGTAGTCATGTCGCCTGTCAGCACGAAGACCAGCAGCGCCGCCACCATGGTCGCCACGATCGACCCGACCGAGGGGATGAAGTTCAGCACGAAGGTCAGGATCGCCACCGCGGTTGCCAGCTCCAGCCCGAAACCGTTGAAGATCAGCCATACCAGCGTCGCCGTGACCAGGCTGACGCCGGTCTTGACGACCAGATAGCGGTTCACCCGGTGCATGATCGAGGTGATGATCCGGCGCACCTGGCGCGCCTGGTCGGCATCTTCGGACAGACGCTCGACCTTCTGGGGGAACCAGACCTGTTCGGCGAACATGAAGCCCACGAACAGGATGACCAGCACGCTGCCCGACAGGATGCCCGATGCCTGGCCGGCCAGCGACCTGATCCAGCCGGTGATGTTGAAATTGGTCAAGGCGGTGATGATGCGTTCCTGCGCCTCGGGGCCAAGGCGTTCGGTCAGCGCGGGAATGGCGGCCTGCGCCCGTTCGGCATAGCTGATGGACAGGAAGACGATCTCGTTCACCTGCGCCACGATGGTGGTCGAAATCCACAACAGCCCTAGCGCGATGCCGATCAGGGCCAGCGTCGTCGCCAGCCAGTTCGGCACTTTCAGCCGCGACGAAATGGCGTGGATCGCATCCGAGGTCAGCGAGAACAGGATGATCGCGATGGCCAGTGAGATGAGGATGAAGCGCGCCTGCACCAGCATGAACAGCAAAAGGGAAAACGCGATGATCCCCAGAAAGCCGGTTTGAAGGCGTTCGCGCAAGACCGAGTCGTTCGATTGATCCAAGGCCATTCCCGCCCGTTTGAAAAAAGCCCGCCCCGTCGGGGGCGGGCGCGTTGTGTTCAGTCCTGGGTGTCGTCGGGCAGGGCTTCGGCATCGGCCTGTTCGGCGATGCGGGCGACCGAGACGACGACTTCGTCGCTGCTGGTGTTGAAGACCCGTACACCGCCCGCTGATCGCGACCGGAAGCTGATGCCCTCAACCGGAACGCGGATCGACTGGCCGGTCGATGTGGCCAGCATGATCTGGTCGTCAAGCTCAACCGGGAAGCTGGCCACGATGGCACCGCCGCGCATCGCACGGTCCATGGCCATCACGCCCTGGCCCCCGCGACCCCGCACCGGATAATCGTGGCTGGAGCTGATCTTGCCTGCGCCGTTCGCGGTGATGGTCAGGATCAGATCCTCGGCTGCGGACATCTGGGCATAGCGTTCCTGGGTGATATTACCCTCGGCCACGGCTTCCTCGTCCTCGTCGGCCTCGGCACCGTCATCCAGCGCACCGGCGACGGCACGGCGCATCTTCAGATAGGCGGCACGTTCCGCCGGGTCAGCCTCGAAGTGGCGGATGATCGACATGCTGACGACGCTGTCATCCTTGCCAAGCCGGACGCCGCGCACCCCGGTCGAGGCGCGGCTCTGGAAGACCCGCACCGCGGTGGTCGGAAAGCGGATGGCCCGCCCGGACGAGGTGAACATCATCACGTCATCCTGTTCGGTGGCCAAACGGGCACCGATCAGGGTCACGCCCTCGGGCAGCTTCATCGCGATCTTGCCATTTCGCATGATGTTGGTGAAATCCGATAGCGCGTTGCGGCGCACGTCGCCCTGGTCGGTCGCGAAGATGACCTGATAGTTCTCCCACTCGGTTTCCGGGGCGTCCATCGGCAGCAGTGCCGCGATGGAGACGCCCGGTTCAATCGGCAGGATATTAACGATCGCCTTGCCCTTGGAGGTGCGCCCGCCAAGCGGCAGGCGCCAGGTCTTGAGACGATAGACCATCCCGTCGGTTGTGAAGAACAGCAATTCGGTATGGGTGTTGGCCACGAACAGCGTGGTCACCACGTCGTCTTCCTTGGTGGCCATGCCCGACAGACCCTTGCCGCCGCGGCGCTGCGCGCGGAATTCGGCCAGTGCGGTGCGCTTGATATAGCCGCCCGAAGTGATGGTCACGACCATGTCCTCACGCTCGATCAGATCCTCGTCCATCATGTCGCCGGACCAGTCGACGATCTCGGTGCGGCGGGGAACGGCGAACAGCCCCCGGATCTCGCGCAGCTCGTCGCTGATGATTTCCATGATGCGTTCGCGCGATGCCAGGATCGCCAGGAAATCGCGGATGCTGTCGGCCAGCGACTGCAGTTCGTCCGTGACCTCCTTGACGCCGATCTGGGTCAGGCGCTGCAGGCGCAGGTCCAGAATGGCGCGGGCCTGGGTTTCGGACAGGTTGTAGGTGCCGTCTTCGTTGACCGGATGCAGCGGATCGTCGATCAGGCGCAGGTATTCGACGATGTCATGGGCAGGCCAGCGGCGTTCCATCAGACGTTCGCGCGCCTCGGCGGCGTCGGCCGACGACCGGATCGTGGCCACGACCTCGTCGACATTGCTGACGGCGACGGCCAGACCGCACAACACGTGGCTGCGTTCGCGGGCCTTGCGCAGCTCATAGGCGGTGCGGCGTGCGACAACTTCCTCGCGGAAGCTGATGAAATAGGACAGGAATTCGCGCAGCTTCAGCTGTTCCGGCTTGCCGCCATTCAGCGCCAACATGTTGCAGCCGAAGGTGGTCTGCAACTGGGTAAAGCGGAACAGCTGGTTAAGAACGACCTCGGGGGTGGCATCGCGCTTCAGTTCGACCACGACGCGGACGCCCTGGCGGTCGGATTCGTCCTGAACGCTGAAAATGCCCTCGACGCGCTTTTCCTTGGCCAGTTCGGCGATCTTTTCGATCAGGCTGGCTTTGTTCACCTGATAGGGGATCTCGTCCACGACGATGGCATAGCGGTCCTTGCGCGGTTCCTCGATATGGGTCTTGGCGCGGATGATGACGCTGCCGCGCCCTTCCAGATAGGCCTTGCGCGCCCCGGACCGGCCCAGGATTGTCGCGCCGGTCGGAAAATCGGGGCCGGGGATGATCTCAAGCAGGCGCTCGGTCGGCAGATCGGGGTCTGCGATCAACTCCAGCGTGGCGTCGATCACCTCGCCCAGGTTGTGGGGCGGAATGTTGGTGGCCATGCCGACGGCGATGCCGCCCGCGCCGTTGACCAGCATGTTGGGGAAGCGGGCGGGCAGGACGGTCGGTTCACGGTCCTTGCCGTCATAGTTGTCCTGGAAATCGACGGTGTCCTTGTCGATATCCATCAGCAGATAGCTGGCGGGCTTGTCCATGCGGACTTCGGTATAGCGCATGGCCGCCGCGCTGTCGCCGTCCATGCTGCCGAAATTGCCCTGGCCGTCCAGCAGCGGCAGCGACATGGAAAAGTCCTGCGCCAGACGGACAAGCGCGTCATAGATCGCGCTGTCACCATGCGGGTGGTACTTACCCATCACGTCGCCGACCGGGCGGGCCGATTTGCGATAGGATTTGTCCGGGGTGTTCCCGCTTTCATCCATCGCATAGAGGATGCGGCGGTGAACCGGCTTCAGCCCGTCGCGCAAATCGGGGATCGCACGGCTGACGATGACCGACATGGCATAGTCCAGATACGAAGTCCGCATCTCGTCGCTGATGTCGATGACCGGTCCGTCATGGTGCATCACCACGCGCGCTTCGGTGCTGTTGTCGTCACCATTTTCGGGGGATTGGGGCAGATCGTCTTCTGGGGTGTCGGCCACGGGTATTCCTCAACATCTTGTCGAGTTCCGGTATAGCCGAGGCAGGTGCAGGGGGCAATCGCGCCCCCGCCTGCCGGGTCAGGAAAACGCCCGTTCAGGCCGCATTTCCTGCCTTTCGCGCAGCCATGCCCCAGATGACGGCCAGAACCGCCGAACAGATCGCGTTCCACCCCGCCATCGACACCCCAAGGAAGCGCCAGGCGACCTCGTCGCAGCGGGTGACGGGGGTGCCCTGCAGCTTGGTCATCAGGTCGCTGGCCGACATGCGGGCGAAATCAGCCACCCCGCCCGAACAATGCGCGGGGCCCTTCCACCAGGTCATCTCGACGCCGACGTGATAGATGGCGAAACCCATGGCCATCCCGGCAGCGATCATCCCCAGAACGGCCAGCGCCCGCGTCCAGCCGGTCAGCCAGACCAAGGCGGCGATGATGACCGCCGCAACATGCGGCCAGCGCTGCAGGATGCACAACTCGCACGGGGCATAGCCTGCGGCCTGGAACCCAAGGGCTGCGATCAGCAGGGCGGCGGAACCCGCGCCCGCCAGATAGGAAAGTTCGCGACCAGTCATAGATACCTCAAAGCGACGAATCCGCCGATCAGGCAGACCATGAAGACGGTGAAGACAAGGCCAAGCCGCTTTTCGATGAAATCGCGGATCGGCGGTCCGAAACGCCACAGCAGCCCCGCCACGATGAAGAAGCGCGCGGCACGTCCGATGATGGTCGTCAGGATGAAAAGCGGCAGGGACATGCCCACGGCGCCGGAAAAGATGGTGATGACCTTGAAGGGAAAGGGCGTCAGTGCCGCAAACAGCACCGCCCAGCCCCCATAGGACGCAAATTGCTGGGCCAGATGGTCATAGGCGGCCTCTTTGCCATAAAGGGTCAGCACCCATTGGCCGACCGAATCCATCAGCGCGGCCCCGATCCAGTATCCAAGCAGTGCGCCCAGGACCGACCCCAGGGTGGCGATCGCGGCGATGGCCCATGCGCGCGCACGCCGCGCCAGCACCATCGGGATCATCAGCACATCGGGCGGGATGGGAAAGAAGCTGCTTTCGATGAAGCTGATCCCGAAAAGCCAGCCCGAGGCATGCCGGTGCGCCGCCAGCCCCATCGTCCAGTCATATAGCTTGCGCAGCATCGCGTTCCCTTTTCCCTGTCTGGCCTGTCCATCCCCTTGGCGGCGCGAAAGGTCAAGCATCTTGGAGAGCGTTCGCAGGCCTGTGATGGCCGCGTGAAACCCGACGCCGCCCTGCGCGTTGCCTGCGAAACAACCCCCAGCACAGGGAAGACAGCGAATGAAATGGCGTGGACGGCGGGGCAGCAGCAACATCGAGGATCGTCGTGGCATGGGCCGGGCAGGGGGCATCGGCATCGCGGGAACGCTGGTGGTTCTTGCCGTGGGGTATTTCTTCGGCATCGACGTCACTCCGCTGGTGCAAGGCATGGATGGCGGCACCCAGCAAACCGAACTGAGCGAACGTGACGAACAGATGGGTCAGTTCGTGTCCGTGGTGCTGGCCGATACCGAGGAGGTCTGGACCCCCGTCCTGCGCGACCAGGCCGACATCGCCTATGTCGAACCGACGCTGGTGATGTTCCGTGGCGTCGTGCAATCGGCCTGCGGGGGCGCGTCATCGGCCATGGGGCCGTTCTATTGCCCGGGCGATCAGAAGGTCTATCTGGACACCGATTTCTTCGACATGATGGCCGAACGCATGGGCGCGGGCGGTGATTTCGCCGCCGCCTATGTCATCGCGCATGAGATTGGCCACCACGTCCAGAACCTGACCGGCACGCTTGGCGCGGTGAACCGCGAACGGGGCCGCGTCTCGGAGACGGACTCGAACCGCCTGTCGGTGATGACCGAGCTGCAGGCCGACTGCTATGCCGGCATCTGGGCGCGTCAGGCGCAGGAACGATTTGGCACGCTGGAAGTTGGGGATATGCAAGAGGCGATGCAGGCAGCCGAGGCCGTGGGTGACGATGTCATCCAGTCCAATGCCGGGCGGAACCCGATGCCCGACAGTTTTACCCACGGTTCGGCCCAGCAGCGCCAAACATGGCTGCAGCGCGGCTTCGAAAGTGGCGATATGGGACAATGTGACACTTTCAGTGCCACCGATCTGTGATTAGGCTTGAATGGCCGGACGAAAGGAAAACGGGATGACGATGATCTTTATGGCCATGGGTCTGCTGACCGCCTTCGCGATCACGCTGAAGCTGGGCGCACCGCGCCAGGAACCTGTTCCACTCCGCAAGGATTAACGCGGGATCCGCGTGCCGCGACCCTGATCCATTGTGGCCCATTCGGGCCACATGCCCATCTTTTCCAGCAGCAGCATGGCAAGGCCGGCAGCGATGATGGCAAAGACCAGCTTGACCATCTTGCCGCTTGGCGGCCTTCGTGCCCATTTCGTGGCGCGCATCAGCCAGATCATGTTGTTCATCGCGGGCCCTGCCTGTTAATGCCTGTTCCGAATCGAAACAGACGCCGCGACGAAACTCAAGAGCGATACCTTGCCGAAAACTCATGACAGCCGAGATCTGCCTTACAGTGCCCGCCAGATGTACGATCTGGTCGCCGATGTTGAATCCTATCCCCAGTTTCTGCCTTGGAACAGCGCCGCGCGCATCCGTACGCGCGACACCCGCCCCGACGGGGCCGAGGAGATCACGGCGGACCTGGTCATCAGTTTCAAAGTGTTTCGCGAACGCTTTGGCAGCCGAGTCGTGCTGTGGCCCGCGGATGAAAACGGCGTCTTGAAAATCGACACTGAATATCTGGACGGACCGTTCAAGTACATGCGCAGCGGCTGGACATTCAAGGATCGCCCCGAAGGCGGCTGCCATGTAGAATTTTTCGTGGATTTCGAGTTCAAGAACGCCATCCTGCAAAGACTGATCGGTGTCGTCTTCAACGAAGCGATGTCGCGCATCATCCGCGCCTTCGAAGATCGGGCGCGCAAGCTGTATTCCTGATCAAGGGGCTTCGACATGACGCCAGACACACGCACCACCAATGATCTGACGCCCGCCAAGATCATCTATGGCCTTTACGCGGTGGGGTATCTGGTGGCGCTGACGACGCTGGCTGGGGTCGTCTATGCCTATCTGTCGCGCGGTCAGAACGCAGTCCTAGACACACATCTGCAGTTCCAGATCCGCACCTTCTGGATCAGCCTGCTGCTGGCGGTGATCGGGATGGTAACCATGATGATCGGGAT
The DNA here is from genome assembly GCF_003259195.1 of Paracoccus sediminilitoris. Taxonomy (GTDB): domain Bacteria; phylum Pseudomonadota; class Alphaproteobacteria; order Rhodobacterales; family Rhodobacteraceae; genus Paracoccus; species Paracoccus sediminilitoris. The sequence goes on along the minus strand of NZ_QJPK01000015.1, from coordinate 45,945 downwards.
CGGTTTTCTGGTCTGGGCTTTTCTGGCCGTCTGGGGACTGATCCGCGTGGTGTCGGGATTTCTGCTGGCCAATGACGACAAGCCGATCACCGGCACAAAATACTGGGGCGTAATGGCCTACTAGGTATGCCGACTGAAAAGGCCGCCCGGTTGGGCGGCCTTTTTGGTATCAGGTCAGCGCGGCCTTCAGGGCCTCGGCGCGGTCGGTCCGCTCCCAGCTGAACGCGGTCGCGCCTGCCAGCGCATAGGGATCGCGACCGAAATGGCCATAGCTGGCCGTCGGGCGATAGATCGGGTGCAGTAGGTCCAGTTCGCGGATGATCGCAAAGGGCCGCAGGTCGAAAACCTCGCGCACCGCTGCGACGATCTTGTCGGCCGGCACCGTTTCCGTCCCAAAGCAGTTGATACTGATCGAGGTCGGTTCTGCCACGCCGATGGCATAGCTGACCTGGATCTCGCACCGCTTGGCAAATCCGGCAGCCACGATGTTCTTGGCGACCCAACGACCCGCATAGGCCGCCGAACGGTCGACCTTGGACGGGTCCTTGCCGGAAAACGCCCCGCCGCCGTGACGCGCCATGCCGCCATAGCTGTCCACGATGATCTTGCGCCCCGTCAGGCCGCAATCACCGACGGGACCGCCGATGACGAATTTGCCCGTCGGGTTGATGAAGTACTTGGTATCCCCCGACAGCCATTCGGCGGGCAGGACCGGCTTGATGATCTCCTCGATCACGGCCTCGCGCAGATCGGCCAGGCTGATCTCGGGGTTGTGCTGCGTGGACAGCACGACCGCGTCGATGCCCTTGGGGCGGCCGTCGGCGCCATAGCGCAGTGTAACCTGAGACTTCGCATCGGGGCGCAGCCAAGACAGCGACCCGTCGCGGCGGACCTTGGACTGACGTTCCACCAAGCGGTGCGCATAGGTGATAGGCGCCGGCATCAGCACATCGGTTTCGTCACTGGCATAGCCGAACATCAGGCCCTGATCGCCCGCGCCCTGTTCTTCCAGGCTGGCGCGATCGACGCCTTGGTTGATCTCGGGCGATTGCTTGCCGATGATGTTGATGACCGAGCAGGTCGCGCCGTCAAAGCCGACATCAGATGAATTGTACCCGATATCGTTGATGACGCCCCGCACGATCGATTCCAGATCCACCCAGGCGCTGGTGGTGATTTCACCCGAAATGATCGCGACGCCGGTCTTCACCATCGTCTCGCAGGCAACGCGGGCGCGTGCGTCTTCGGTCAGGATGGCATCCAAGATGGCGTCCGAAATCTGGTCAGCGATCTTGTCGGGATGCCCCTCCGAGACGGACTCGGAGGTAAACAGCGAATATTCTGTCATGGGATCAATACCGGTAATGGTCGGATTTGAACGGGCCTTCAGGCGTCACGCCGATGTAATCGGCCTGTTCCTTCGAAAGCGTCGAAAGCTTTGCGCCCACCTTTTCAAGATGCAGCCGCGCCACCTTTTCATCCAGCGCCTTGGGCAGGATATAGACGCCCGGCTGATATTCGTCGCCCTTGGTCCACAGCTCGATCTGCGCCAGAACCTGGTTGGTGAAGCTGGCCGACATCACGAAGGACGGGTGGCCAGTGGCATTGCCAAGGTTCAAAAGGCGGCCCTGGCTCAGAAGGATGATGCGATTGCCCGAGGGCATCTCGATCATGTCCACTTGGTCCTTGATGTTGGTCCATTTGTGGTTGCGCAGGCTGGCGACCTGAATTTCGTTGTCGAAATGGCCGATATTGCCGACGATCGCCATGTTCTTCATGACGCGCATATGCTCAAGCCGGATCACGTCGCGGTTGCCGGTGGTGGTGACGAAGATGTCGGCGCTGTCGGCCACGTCTTCCAGCGTCACGACCTCGAACCCGTCCATGGCGGCCTGCAGGGCGCAGATCGGATCGACTTCGGTCACCTTCACGCGGGCACCGGCCCCGACCAGGCTGGCGGCGCAGCCCTTGCCGACATCGCCGTAACCGCAGACGACGGCGACCTTGCCGGCCATCATCACGTCGGTGGCGCGACGAATGCCGTCGACCAGCGATTCCTTGCAGCCGTATTTGTTGTCGAATTTCGACTTGGTGACGCTGTCATTCACGTTGATCGCGGGGAAGGGCAGCTGGCCCTTCTTCTGCAGATCGTAAAGACGGTGAACGCCGGTCGTCGTTTCCTCGGACACGCCCAGGATCTGGTCGCGGGTCTTGGTGAACCAGCCCGGCGATTGTTCCATCCGCTTGGCGATCTGGGCCTTGATGACGGCTTCCTCATCCGACTGCGGGACGGGAATGATGTCCTCGCCGGCTTCGGCCCGAGCGCCCAGCAGCACGTAAAGCGTCGCGTCACCGCCATCGTCCAGGATCAGGTTCGGGCCTTCCGGGAACTGGAAGGACCGGTCCAGGTAATCCCAATGCTCTTCCAGGCTCTGGCCCTTGATCGCAAAGACCGGGATGCCCGCAGCGGCGATGGCGGCGGCCGCGTGATCCTGGGTCGAATAGATGTTGCACGACGCCCAACGCACATCGGCGCCAAGTCCGACCAGCGTCTCGATCAGCACGGCAGTCTGGATGGTCATGTGAAGGCTGCCCACAATGCGGGCGCCCTTCAATGGCTTGCTGTCGCCATATTCCTCAAGCAGGGCCATCAGGCCCGGCATCTCGATTTCGGCGATGTCCAGTTCCTTGCGGCCGTAATCGGCCAGCGCGATATCTTTGATGATGTAATCGGTCACGTCGTGTCTTTCGTCATTCCCAGGTTGCCTTGGGGATACCGCATGGTCCGGTTGTTCGAAAGGGGTTAAACTGTCACGTCAACCAACCCGACCGGTGCGGGGCTGAGAACCACGAGCAATGCGCCGGACATAATCGGCAACAATACCTTGCGCGATCTTCAGAGGATCCTCGTCCGGCGACTCCTGCCAGAGGCGTCCGTCCACGATCATCCTGGCCGTCCCATAGACAAAGCATCGGCCCGTCAGGATCAAGGCGACGATGTCTTCCTTGGGATGCAGCTGCCCCTTGTCAAGCGCACGCCGCAGCATCCGCAGCGCCAAGTCGTTGATCGATTCCTGATATCGGCGCAGGTTGGGATGATCCTTCATGTCCAACAGGCGCTGATCGGCCATGACGCGGAACTGCGCAGGATATTCGACGACCCAGCACAAATACGCATAGATCAGCGCATTGCATTGTTCCATCGGATCATCGGGATCGACGCGTACCACCGCACGGGTGCAGCGGTCGATCAAAACCATGTAGGCCTGTTCGACCACCGATGTCAGCAGGACGGTCTCATCGGGATAGATCGAGCGCAAATGATCCAGCGGGATGTCCATGGCATCGGCGACCTCTTGCAGAGCCGGTACCCTCGATTGCGAATGCTCGACCAGGTTCAGGATCGCGGTGACCGCGCGTTCGTGCACTCGGGTGTTATCGGGATTGGACATCGCTTCTTTCATCGAAATGCATCCGGTCTGACTGATTGCTAGGTCAAAAGACGATACGAAAACAGCGTGCGAAACGGGTACCCGCATATCTGACCCAAATGGAAGCAAATTGGCAACTGAACATTTTGCTTTGTCGTGCTTTCATTCAGATCGGGAGAAGACCGCTTCAACAATGTCACAGTTTCAGCAAGCCTGTGCATGTTTTTCAAACAAGCCAGCCCAATAAAAAAAGTTCCCGAAGTTTTGCTCCGGGAACTCTCAGCACTTTGTTTTGGTGATCAAGCGTCCGAGCGTGACGCGCGCTTGCGCTCGTGGGGATCCAGGTGACGCTTGCGCAGACGGACGTTCTTGGGCGTGACTTCGACCAGTTCGTCGTCGTTGATATAGGCGATGGCCTCTTCCAGCGACAGGCGGACCGGGGGAGTCAGGCGGACGGCCTCGTCCGTGCCCGAGGCGCGGACGTTGGTCAGCTGCTTGCCCTTCAGCGGGTTCACTTCCAGGTCGTTGTCACGGCTGTGTTCGCCGATGATCATGCCTTGGTACAGTTCTTCCTGGGCGCCGATGAAGAACTTGCCACGATCTTCCAGCTTCCACAGCGCATAAGACACCGAAACGCCGTTTTCCATGCTGATCAGCACGCCTTGACGGCGACCCTGAATCGAACCCTTATGGGGGGCCCAGCTGTGGAAGATGCGGTTCAGCACGCCGTTGCCGCGCGTGTCGGTCATGAATTCGCCCTGATAGCCGATCAGACCGCGAGAGGGCACATGGGCCACGATGCGGGTCTTGCCGACGCCTGCGGGGCGCATCTCGACCAGGTCGCCACGGCGTTCGCCGGTCAGCTTTTCGATCACGACGCCGGTATATTCGTCGTCGACATCGATGATGGCTTCCTCGATCGGCTCCAGGCGGACGCCGTCTTCCTCGCGGAAGATGACGCGCGGACGGCTGATCGACAGCTCGAAGCCTTCGCGGCGCATATTCTCGATCAGAACGCCCATCTGCAATTCGCCACGACCCGAAACGACGAAGGCATCGCCACCGGGCGTGTCTTCGACCTTGATCGCGACGTTGACCTCGGCTTCCTTCATCAGGCGTTCACGGATGACGCGCGACTGGACCTTCTTGCCTTCCTTGCCGGCAAGGGGGCTGTCGTTGATACCGAAGGTGACGCTGATGGTCGGGGGATCGATCGGCTGCGCGGGCAGGGCGGTATCGACCTCGGGGGCGCAGAGCGTGTCGGCGACGGTCGCCTTGGCCATGCCCGCGATGGTGACGATGTCGCCGGCCTCGGCCAGGTCGATCGGGGTCTGGGTCAGGCCGCGGAAGGCCAGGATCTTGCTGATGCGGAACTGTTCGATCCGTTCGCCGTCGCGCGACAGCGCCTTCAGCGTGTCGCCGGCGCGGGCGGTGCCGGCCTCGACGCGGCCGGTCAGCAGGCGGCCCAGGAAGTTGTCGGCGCCAAGCGTGGTCGCCAGCATCTGGAAGGGCTCTTCCGCGCGGCTGATCTGCTTGGGGGGATCGACATGCTTGAGGATCAGGTCGAACAGCGCGTCCATGTTCTGGCGATCGCCGTCCAGCGTGGTATCGGCCCAGCCGCCGATGCCCGAGGCATAGACATGCGGGAAGTCCAGCTGTTCGTCATTGGCGCCAAGGTTGGCGAACAGGTCGAACACGTCGTTCAGTGCGTCTTCGGGCTCTGCGGCGGGCTTGTCGACCTTGTTCAGTACCACGATAGGGCGCAGGCCAAGGGCCAAAGCCTTCGATGTGACGAATTTCGTCTGCGGCATCGGACCTTCGGCGGCATCGACCAGCAGGCAGACACCGTCCACCATCGAGAGGATGCGTTCGACCTCTCCGCCGAAATCGGCGTGGCCGGGGGTATCGACGATGTTGATGCGGGTTCCCTTCCATTCGACCGAAGTTGCCTTCGCAAGAATGGTGATGCCGCGTTCACGTTCGATGTCGTTGCTGTCCATTGCCCGTTCGGCAACGGCCTGGTTTTCGCGGAAAGAGCCGGACTGCCGCAGCAGCTGGTCCACCAGCGTGGTCTTGCCGTGGTCGACGTGGGCGATGATGGCGATGTTGCGGATATCCATGGCGGCCTTCTTTAACGTTCGCGGCTGCCCTACCCGATGCGGCGTCCAAAGGCTAGCCCGCAAATGATCGAAACCCCCGCCCAAGGGGCAGAGGTTCCGCTTTCGTGGCGTCAGGACCGCAGTCGAAACGGCTGCCCCGCGTCGTTCAAGGATGTATCAGCGCAGGCCCAGGAAGGACAGGATGAACAGGACGACGACAATAAGGCCGACAATATAGATGATCGAATTCATGGTGTTCCCCTTGTTACAGGCGCCGAGTGCCTGATTTTGTCCCTGCATATCGGCGCGTCGATCAATGAACGGCGCAGCCTTTGTGCAAGTTCCCCTGATCGTTGGAAATTATCACGCGCACTGTCAAGGCTGACCTGCACGCCGCAGCCAGTCAAGGCCCGCGACTGTCGTCCGGGCGGGTTCGTATTCGGCGCTGACCCAGCCACGATAGCCTCTGGCATCCAGGTCGCGGAAGAATCCGCTGTGGTCCAGCGTGCCGATATCGGGCTCGTGCCGTCCGGGATGGCCGGCGATCTGGATGTGCCGCACCAGGGATGCGTGTTTCGACCAGACGCCCTGCATGTCGCCGGTGATGATCTGCGCATGATAGGTGTCCAGTTGCAGTCCGACATTGGGCGCCCCCACCCGGTCGATCACATCCGCCGCCATGTCATAGCCCGACAGGAAATAGCCCGGATGGTCGGTCTGGTTCAGCGGCTCGATCGTCAGGCTGGTATGGGGCGCGCGTTGGGCTGCCCATTTCAGGTTTTCGACATAGGTCTGCATGGCCAAGGCGCCTGTGGCCTTGCCGGCCATGATGTGGACATGGCGCGCACGCAACGCCTCGGCGACGCGCAGGCTGCGTTCGAAATCGTGGCGGAACCGCGTTTCATTGCCCGGAATCGCCGCAAATCCCCGCGGACCACCCGCCCAGTTCGGGGGCGGGGCGTTGATCAGCACGATCTCGACCCCAGCCTTGACGGCGGCACGGTACATCTGCGGGGCAGCAAGGTCATAGGGAAACAGGATCTCGACCCCGGTAAAGCCCGCCTCGGCCGCCGTCGCGAAACGGTCGAACATCTGCAACTCGGTGAACATCCGTGTCAGGTTGGCGGCAAAGCGCGGCATCAGGGCTCCAATGCGAAAAAGGCACCCTGCGACGTGACGCCGACGCGCCCGTCGGGGCCGGGATCGGCCGCGGCAGCCAGCCGATAGAAGGTCTTGCGGTCGATCAGCGCCTCGAGGCCCGCGCGGACATGGACATAGGGGCGCGGTTCATGCACGTCGCCGCGCATGATGATGGCGTGGTCCGGCCCCGCCACGACCTGGTCGCCCATATTGGTGGTGAAGGTGATCCGGTCGGGATCGACATCGGCATCCGTGGCGATGAAGGGGGCGTCCTCGACGGTAATGCCCAGCTTTTCGACCGGCGTGACCAGAAAGAACTTGTCGCCCTCACGCTTCAGGATCGTCGAAAAAAGCCGTACCATCGCCTGTCGCCCGATGGGCGTGCCGTCATGGATCCAGGTGCCGTCCGCACGGATCACCAGGTCCATTTCCCCGCAATAGGGCGGGTTCCACAGATGCACGGGTGGCAGGCCACCCTTGGCCGCCTTGCTTGCAATCTGGGCCAAGCCCTCGGCGCTCACGGCTTTGTCACTGTTTTCCGCCATTCGATCTGGTCGCCTCCACCCCAACTGCATATGCTTCTGTCTAAAGCAGCAGAAGGGCATTGTCATGACGTCGGACGAAATTCTGGTGCAAGAGGTTCAGGCCCTTGCGGCGCGCCTGTCCGAAGCACGGCTGAGCGTGGAAAAGCGTTTCGTCGGCCAGCATGAGGTGGTCGAGCAGGTACTGGCGGCGATCCTGGCCGGCGGGCATGCGCTGCTGGTTGGACAGCCCGGTCTGGGCAAGACGATGCTGGTGGACACGCTGGCCACCGTGATGGGGCTGGACAGCCAGCGCATCCAGTTCACGCCCGACCTGATGCCCGCCGACATCCTTGGGTCCGAGGTGCTGGACGCGCTGCCCGACGGCAGCCGCGCGTTTCGGTTCATCGAAGGTCCGGTCTTCACCCAGCTGCTGATGGCCGATGAGATCAACCGCGCCAGCCCGCGCACCCAGTCGGCCCTGCTGCAGGCCATGCAGGAACGCGAGGTGACGGTCAGCGGCCAGCACCGCCCCCTTGGCCGTCCCTTCCACGTGCTGGCGACCCAGAACCCGATCGAACAGGAAGGCACCTATCCGCTGCCCGAGGCGCAGCTGGACCGGTTCCTGCTGCAGATCGACGTCGATTATCCCGACCGCGACACCGAACGCGACATCCTGTTGGCCACCACCGGCTTGCTGGAGGGTGCGCCCCATGCCGCCTTCGCGGCCGATGACCTGATCGCCGCGCAGCGCCTGATCCGCCAAATGCCCGTCGGCGAAACGGTGGTCGAGGCGATTCTGGATCTGGTCCGCGCCTGCCGTCCGTCGACCCCCGAGGCACCGGCCTTCATCCGCGATGCGCTGATCTGGGGACCGGGGCCGCGCGCGGCGCAGGCGCTGATGCTGGTGACGCGGGCCCGGGCGGTCCTGAACGGGCGCTATGCGCCGACGCTGGACGATGTGGCGGCGATGGCCGCGCCCGTCCTGCGCCATCGCATGGCGCTGTCCTTTGCGGCGCGGGCGCAGGGGCAGGGCATCGACGCGCTTGTGAACCGCCTGCTGGATGACCGGATCGGCGGCCGTCGCGCGGCATGATCGGGAAACCGTCCGACCTTCGTACCCGGGCCGATGCGGCCAGCGCCCATCTGCCCGCCCTTATGCTGGCCTCGGAACGGCTGGCGGCCATGATCGCGCCGGGGGCGCATGGTCTGCGCCGCGCCGGTCCCGGCGAGGATTTCTGGCAGTATCGCCCCGCAGGTGTCGGCGACGGCGCGCGCAGCATCGATTGGCGACGCTCGGCCCGTTCGGACACGGAGTTCGTCCGCGACCGCGAGGCGCAAAGCGCCCAGACCGCGCAGATCTGGCTGTCGCCATCCCCGGACATGGATTTTTCCGGCGGCCCGGATCGCCCCACCAAGGCCGAACGGGGCCGCGTCCTGGCGCTGGCCTTGGGAATGCTGTTGCTGCGCGGCGGCGAAAAGGTGGGATTGCTGGGGCAGGCGGCAGGGACGGGGCGGCTTCAGGCCGATCGCCTGGCCGAAGCCCTGTGCAGGCCCGCACCGGCGGACTTTCCACTGACCGAACTGCGCCCGGATCGCCACGTGCTGATCCTGTCGGATTTTCTGTCCGACCCCGGTTGGATCGCCCAGGCCCTGCAACGTGCGGCCGGTCTTGGAGTTCGAGGGATTGCTGTGCAAATCCTTGACCCGGATGAAGAAAATTTCCCCTTTGAAGGTGCCGTCGAATTCCGCGCCCCTGCGGCTGCAACCCGCCATGACAGCCGCGACGCGCAGGGCCTTCGCGATGCATATTTGGCCCGCCTTGCCGCGCGACGCGACTGGCTGCGCGAACGGTGCGCGCAGGCCGGCTGGCAGTTCGACCACCACGTGACATCAGACGATCCGGCGCAAATTTTGGGCCGGATCTGGGCGGTTCTGGGCCCCAAGGGGGTGCATTGATGCTGATCCTTGGGCCGTTGGGATTTGCCGCACCTTGGGTGCTGGGCGCGCTGGTGGCGCTGCCGGTTCTGTGGGTGATCCTGCGCGCCATGCCGCCAGCACCGAAGCGCATCGTCTTTCCCGGTGTGGCGCTGTTGCAGGGTCTGACCGACAAAAGCCCCGTCGCCCGTCGCACGCCATGGTGGCTGCTGTTGCTGCGCCTGTTGGCGGTGGCTGCGCTGATCCTGGCATTCGCCGGACCGGTCTGGAAACCCGCGCCCCGTGACGATGCCACCGGCCCGCTGCTGGTCGTCATGGATACCGGATGGGCCGCCGCACCTGAATGGGCCGCCAGACAAGCGCGCGCCGAGGCGGCCTTGGCCGATGCCGCAACTGCCGGTCGTCCTGCCGCATTGGTGATGGCCGATGCGCGCCCCATCGCGGGGTCCATCGCCTTTCAGCCAGCCGACAGCCTGATCGCAGCGCTGCGGGCGGCAAGGCCGGTTGCATGGCAATCGGGGCTGGTCTCCGGTGCATCCACTTCATTGGCTGACGCGCCTCAGGGCAGACTTTCCACGCTGTGGCTGGCCGATGGCACGGATTACCCGGGACGCGCCGATTGGTTGGGGCAGCTGACTGGAATGGGTCCGGTGACCGTCATCCCGCCGACCGGCGCATTGCGGACGTTGGCCCTGCAGGACGGACAGATGCCCACCCTGATCCTGCGCGGGACCACTGACGCCGCCTCGCAGGTCGAGGCGATCGGCCCCGACCCGCAGGGCATTCCCCGGGCGCTGGCGCAGTTGACGCCGGATGCCCCGGAGACAAGCGCCGGCATCACCACGCGCCGTGTCGCCATCGATCTGCCGCCCGAACTGCGCAACCGCATCACCAGCTTTCGCATCCAGGGCGACACCCATGCCGGTGCGGTCGTCCTGGCCGATGATCGGGTCAAGCGGCGCAAGGTGGCGCTGGTCGGTGATCCTGCCGAACAATCCGAGGCCCAGGAACTGCTGTCGCAGGTTCATTATCTGCGACAGGCGCTGGCCCCGACATCGGACCTGATCGAAGGGAGCCTGGGCGATGTTCTGGATGCCGCGCCCGATGTCATCATTCTGGCTGACCAAGTCCAACTTGCCGAGATCGGAGAGCTGGCCGAATGGGTGGAACAGGGTGGGTTGCTGGTCCGGTTCGGGGGGCCCCGAATGGCCGGTTACGACCGGCTGGACCAGGAACCGTTGCTGCCGGTCGATCTGCGGCAAGGGGGGCGCGATATCGGCGGGGCGCTCAGCTGGGGGGAACCGCGGGGGATCAAGCCCTTCGATCAGGACGGACCCTTTGCGGGGTTGCGCATTCCCGATGACGTGACGGTGCGGGCCCAGCTGATGGCGCAGCCCGCGCCGGACCTGGCGGGCAAGACCATCGCCGCGCTGACCGATGACACGCCGCTGATGACCCGCGACCGCCTGGGGCAGGGACAGGTCGTTCTGGTGCATGTCACCGCCAATGCGGAATGGTCGTCGCTGCCCCTGTCCGAGCTGTTCGTCCAGATGATGCAGCGCCTTGTGGCCACTGCGGGCGCCGCGGCCCGCAACGGTGGCGCCGACGACCGACAGCTGCCCTTCTGGACGCCGGTCGAGGTGCTGGACGGTTTCGGCAACGCGGCTGCGGTCGAAGGGTTGGCCCCGGTCCCGGCAGCCCAGATGGCGCAGGGTCCGGGCGCCGACCGTCCCGCGGGCATCTATGTTGCGGGCGAACGCCAGCAGGCGCTGAATGCCGGCGGTCCGATCACCCTTGCCGACTGGCCCGAGGCCAGCGTCGCACGTCCCGATGCGACGACGGGGCGCGACCTGATGGGGTTGTTGCTGGCTTGCGCGGCGGTGCTGCTGGCGCTGGATGCCGTCGGCTCGGCCTGGCTGGGGCGTGGCGGACGGGTCGCGGCGGTGATGCTGGCCTTGGCGCTGCTTCCGAGACCGGCCGCGATGGCGCAGGACCTTGACCCCGACCTAATCCGCGCCGCCAACGAGGTTGCCCTGGCCTATGTCGTGACGGGCGACGAGCGGATCGATACCGCATCCGAGCAGGGACTGCGCGGATTGTCGGCAACGCTGCGGCAGCGCAGCTCGGTCGAGCCGGGCGCCCCGATCGGCGTGGATCTGGACAGCGACGACCTGTCCCTGCTGACATTCCTTTATTGGCCGATCACCCCGGATCAACCGGCGCCTTCGCCGCGCGCCTATATGCGGCTGAACGCCTTCCTGCGGTCGGGCGGGGTCATCATGTTCGACACCCGCGACGGCGATGTGGCGGGCGTCGGCGGCCCCGACATGAGTGATACCCTTCAGGCCCTGGCCGCCCCCTTGGACATTCCTCCGTTGGCCCCCATTCCCCAGGATCACGTCCTGACCCGCACCTTCTATCTGCTTGACGATTTTCCCGGCAGATGGCGCGGCAACCCGGTCTGGGTCGAGGCCCCGCCGGTGGGCGCGCAGGCCGCCGAAGGCAACCCCTTCCGCCAGCTGAACGACGGCGTCAGCCCGGTCATCATCGGCGGGAACAGCTGGGCCGAGGCTTGGGCCATCGACGATGACGGCTATCCCGTCTTTCCCATCGGATCGGGCTGGGAGGGCGAGGAACAGCGTGAAATGGCACTGCGCTTCGGCGTGAACCTGATCACCTATGTGCTGACCGGCAACTACAAGTCCGATCAGGTCCACGTGCCTGCCCTGCTGGACCGCCTGAGAACCGAAGAGGCCCTGACCCGATGACCGCGCTGCGTTTCGACCCCGCCTTGCCCTGGTGGGCCATCGCCGGACTGGCGGCGCTGGCGCTGCTGGTCGCGGGATTTGCGCTGTGGCGCGGGTTGCGCGGTTGGGCGTGGCGCGGATTGGCGCTGATGGCCGCGGCCATCGCCCTTGCCGGTCCCGCCTTCGAGATCGGCACGCGCGCCGGCCTGTCCGATATCGTGATCCTGCTGTACGACCGATCGGCCAGCCAGGATCTGCCGGGACGGCGCGAACAGGTCGATCGCGCGGTCGCGCAGTTGAGCGATGCGATCGGCGCGCTTCCGAACACCGAACTGCGCCGCGTCACGGTGGGCGATGACGAGGATGGCACGATGCTTGGCACGGCGATCACCCGGGCAGTCGCCGCCGAACCCGATGCCCGCCTGGCCGGGGTCATCGCGTTGACCGACGGCCGCCTGCATGACCCGCAGATGGTGCCGACGGGTCTGCCCGCGCCGCTGCATGTGCTGCTGACGGGCCAGCCGCAGGATTGGGACCGCCGCCTGGTCATCGAACAGGCCCCGGCCTTTGGCCTGATCGACCAAGAGGTCACGATCCGACTGCGTGTCGAAGACCAGGGCGCCGTTCCACCCGGTCTTGGTCAGGGCAGCGCCACGTTGCGCCTGTCCCTGGACGGCAAGGATGAACAGACTTTCGCGGTTCCTCTGAACACCACGCTGTCGCTGCCGGTCACGCTGAGCCATGCGGGGCAGAACGTCGTGCAGATCATCCTGCCCCAGATCGAAGGCGAACTGACCGATCGCAACAATTCCGCCGCCATCAGCATCAATGGGGTCCGCGACAGGTTGCGCGTTCTGTTGATCTCCGGAGAGCCGCACGCCGGTGAAAGAACATGGCGCAACCTTCTGAAATCGGATGCATCCGTCGATCTGATCCATTTCAACATCCTGCGTCCGCCCAACAAGATGGACGGCGTGCCGATCAGCGAACTGGCCCTGATCGCCTTTCCGACGCGCGAATTGTTCCTGGAACGGATCGACGATTTCGACCTGATCATCTTTGACCGCTATCGGGTGCGGGGCATCCTGCCGCCCGAATATTATCAGAACATCGTCCGCTATGTGCGCGACGGGGGGGCGGTTCTGGTGGCGGCGGGCCCCGAGATGGCATCGGTCGAAAGCCTGAACCTGTCACCGATGGGCCAGATCCTGCCCGCCCGTCCGACCGGCCGCGTGATCGAGGAACCGTTCCTGCCGCGTCTGACGGCGGAAGGTCGCCGCCACCCCGTGACCGCCGATCTGCCCGGCGTCGCGGCCGAAGGCGATCCCGATTGGGGCCGCTGGTTACGCATGGCGCAGGTGACCCCGAACCCTGATGCCCAGGTCGCGATGACCGGTGTGGACGACGATCCGCTGCTGATCCTGAACCGGGTGGGGGAAGGTCGGGTGGCCTTGCTGACCTCGGACCAGGCATGGTTGTGGGGGCGCGGTTTCGAAGGCGGTGGTCCGCAGCTGGAGCTGCTGCGCCGCATCGCGCATTGGTCGATGAAGGAGCCCGAGCTGGAGGAGGAAGCCCTGCTGGCCGAGGTGACCAACGGACTGGACGTTCGGGTGACCCGTCGCTCGATGGAGGATCGGATCGGCCCGCTGGTGGTGATCACGCCCGATGGGACGACGCGGTCGCTGCCGCTGGAGCCGGACGGGCCGGGGCGCTTTGTCGCCAATTGGACGGCGGAAGCGCCGGGCCTTTATCGTCTGCAGAACGGCAACGAAAGCCGGGTCCTGGCGCTTGGGCCCGCAGCACCGCGCGAATTCGAACAGACGGTGGCGGATGCGGCACTGCTGGAACCGCTGGTGACGGCATCCGGAGGCGCGGTTCTGGCCCTGTCAGAGGGCGTGCCGGATGTCCGCCAGACGCGACCCGGACGCGCCACCGGCAGCGGCGTCGGCGGCCCCTGGATCGGGGTCACCCCACGCGATGCCGCCACCGTCACCGGACTTGAGCGCCGCCCCGTCATGCCGGGTTGGCTGTGGCTGGCGATCATCGCGGGGCTTGCTCTGACTGGCTGGCTGGCCGAGGGCCGACGTGGCCGCGGCGCATGATCGCCTGTGGCCACCCTGCATGCTTGCCAACCGTCCATCCGGTTGGTAACCCGTTGAAAACCGCCTGAAGGAACGAAAATGGCCGACGACGCGCGCAATCCCGCCCCCTATACCGAGGCAGACCTGTCGCTGATCAAGCGGATCATTCCGCACCGTTACCCTTTCCTGTTCATCGACAAGGTGCGCGACATCGTGCCGTTCGAAAGCGCCGTCGGCATCAAGAACGTCACCGCCAACGAACCTCATTTTCAGGGCCACTTCCCCGAGCAGCCGGTCATGCCGGGCGTTACCATCATCGAGGCGATGGCCCAGACCGCCGCCATCGTGGTGGGCATCAGCATCAACGTCGTGGACGAGGAAATGCTGACCTATTTCATGGGGATCGACAAATGCAAGTTCCGCCGCATGGTGGTTCCCGGCGACGTGGTCGAACTGCATGTCAAGGCGATCCGCGGCGGCGGCAAGATCTGGAAGTTCGAAGGCAAGGCCATGGTCGACGGCCAGCTTTGCGCTTCAGCCGAATTCACGGCCATGATGGCGCGGAAAGCCGATGCCTGAAACCCTGATCCACCCTTCGGCCGTCATCGAACCGGGCGCCCAGATTGCCGATGGCGTCACCGTCGGGCCTTTCTGCGTCGTCGGTGCCAAGGTCAAGCTGGCGCAGGGGGTGGTTCTGAAGTCCCACGTCGTCGTGGCTGGCGATACCAGCATCGGGCAGGACACGGTCGTCTTTCCCTTCGCTTGCATCGGCGAGGTCCCGCAGGACCTGAAGTTCCGGGGCGAGGATGTCAGCCTGCGCATCGGTGCCCGCAACCGCGTCCGCGAATATGTCACCATGAACCCCGGAACCGAAGGCGGTGGCGGCATCACCATCGTTGGCGACGACGGGCTGTTCATGTCGGGCGCACACGTCGCGCATGATTGCCACATCGGCGACCGGGTCATCCTGGTGAACAACGCCTCGGTCGCGGGGCATTGCCACTTGGAGGATGACGTCATCATCGGCGGGTTGTCGGGTGTGCATCAATGGGTGCGTATCGGGCGCGGGGCAATGATCGGCGCGGTCACGATGGTCACGGCCGATGTTATTCCCTATGGTCTGGTGCAGGGGCCGCGCGGCCATCTGGACGGTTTGAACTTGGTGGGTCTGAAGCGGCGTGGGGCAACCCGTACCGATATCTTGGCGCTGCGGGAAATGCTGGCCGCCCTGGCGCAGGGATCGTTCCGCGACACCGCGCGCAGCCGCGCCGAGACCGAGGTGTCCGCGATGGAGCGTGATGTTCTGGAATTCATCCTGGGACCGTCCGATCGCAGTTTCCTGACGCCGCGCAGCACCTGATAATTCGCGCAACAAGGCAGAACAGATGACACGCATCGCAGTGATCGCAGGCAAGGGCCATCTTGCCCCCGCCATAGCGCGCGCCCTGACGGACCCTGCCGTCTATGCGCTGGACGGCTTTGCGCCCGAAGGCCTGGACCACAAGACATTCCGCTTGGAACGCTTGCTGCCCTTCATCGACGATCTGATTGACCAGGGCATCACACAGGTGATCTTTGCCGGGGCCATCCGCCGTCCCCGATTGGACCCCGAGGCATTCGATCCCCGCACTGCGCAAATTGTCCCGCGCATCCTGATGGCGATGCAATCGGGCGATGACGCGGCCCTGCGAACGGTCCTCGATATCTTCGAGGAAAATGATCTGAGCATTTGTTCGGTCAAAGAAATTTGTCCCGACATGGTTCCGGATGCGGGCGTTCTTGCCGGGGCACCTTCGGCGGCTGACAAACGCGACGTCCAGCGTGCCGCGCAGATCCTTGCCGGCACGGGTGGCTTGGATATCGGTCAGGGCGCGGTCGTGGCACAAGGTCTCTGCCTGTCGCTGGAAACCCTGCCGGGCACCGAGGCGATGCTGCAATTTGCGGCGCTGCATGCGGACATGCGTCCCAATCCCGACGGCGCGAAAGGGATTCTCTACAAGGCGCCCAAGCCCGGACAGGACCGCCGCATCGACCTGCCGACCATCGGTCCCGATACCGTCGATCAGGCAGCGCGCGCAGGGCTTGCGGGCATCGCGTGGGAGGCGGGCGGCACGATCCTGCTGGACCGCACCGAAACCCTGCGTCGGGCAGAGGCAGCCGGTCTGTTCCTGTGGGCAGTAGACGCCGAAGCCTAGGGTAGTCGTCAGGAAGCGCTGGCTTCTTGGCCTGCAGGCCAATACCTATGGCCAGACAGCAGCAAGGTGAACCGGCATGAAGTATTTCCTGATCGCAGGCGAACCCTCAGGTGATCAGCTTGGCGCCGCCCTGATGGCGGGGCTGACGCATTTCGACCCTGCCGCCGAATTCATCGGCATCGGCGGGCATGGCATGCAGTTGCATGGGCTGGACAGCTTGTTTCCCATGGATGAACTGAGCCTCATGGGAATTTGGGAAGTGCTGCCCAAATATCGCCATCTGAAGCGTCGCATCGCGGAAACCGCCCAGGCCGTGCTTCAATCGGGGGCCGATGTCTTGGTGACGATCGACAGCCCCGATTTCTGTCTGCGCGTGGCCAAGATCGTGCGTGCCGCGCGCCCCGAACTTCGGACGGTGCATTACGTCGCGCCGTCGGTCTGGGCTTGGCGGCCGGGGCGGGCGGTCAAGATGGCCAAGGTTATCGACCATGTCTTGGCGATCCTGCCGTTCGAGCCGCCGCTGATGCAGGCCGCGGGCATGACCTGCGATTTCGTGGGCCATCCGGTCGCCACGGCGGGTGTGGCCGGTCGCAACGATGCCACCCTGTTCCGCAATGCGCACGGGATCGCGCGTGATGCGCCGATCGTCCTCTGCCTGCCGGGATCGCGCCGGTCCGAGGTGTCGCGCCTTGGCCCCCGCTTTGACGAGGCGTTGATGCGGCTGCGCGACCGCGTCCCGGAAATTCGCGTCGTCCTGCCCACCGTTCCCGGCGTTGCCGGCATGGTGCGCGACATGACCCGCCGCTGGCCTACCGCCCCCATCGTCATCGAGGAGGCGGATGAGAAACGTGCCGCCTTCGCCGCCGCCGATCTGGCGCTGGCGGCATCGGGGACGGTCAGCCTGGAACTGGCCGCGAACCGCATTCCGATGGTCATCGGCTATGACATGGCGCCCATCAGCCGCTGGATCCTGGGCGCGTTGCTGAAGACCGACACGGTGACGCTGGTCAACCTGGTCAGCGATACGCGCGCGGTGCCGGAATATCTGGGCCGCAATTGCCAGCCCGGCCCCATTTCGCTGGCGCTGCAGGCGGCGCTTGAGGATCCTACCTCGCGCGCCGCGCAGCTGCAGGCCATGGATCTGACCATGGACCGCCTTGGAAAGGGCGGTGAGGCGCCGGGCCATCGCGCGGCGCGCTCGGTCATTCAGGCGATCACAGGATCGCGGTGACGATGATCTCGACCTTGTAGTCGGGGGTTGCCAGCGCGGATTCGCCGGTGGCACGGGCGGGGGCATGACCTTCGGGCACCCAGGCGTCCCAGACCGCGTTCATTTCCGCAAAATCGGCCATGTCGGCCATCCAGATCTGGGCCGAGACGATGCGCGTCTTGTCGGTTCCGGCTTTTGCCAGCAGATCCTCGATCTGCGCCAGGCATTCGCGGGTCTGATCGGCGACCGAACTGCCCGGTTCGCCGACCTGGCCTGCCAGAAAGACGAAACCGTTGGCGATGACCGCGCGGCTCATGCGGGTTCCGGTTTCGATACGGGTGATGTCGCTCATGTTGATGCTCCTTGAATGAGACGCCAGAAAAAGATTGCGGTGGTGCCGAAGCCGATGCAGGCGATCAGCGCGCGCAGGGTCGGCATGGGGATGCGCCGCGCGACCGACGGGCCGATAAACCCGCCCAGAACGGTGCCGAGCGCCATCAGCGCGCCGGGGCCCCATGCGATCGATCCGCCAAGGGCGAAGATCACGCAGGCGATCAGCGACAACGCGACGCTGAGCCAGCTTTTCAGCCCGTTCATCTGGTGGATGTCGCGCAGACCCCACATCGCGAACAGGGCCAGCAGGATGATCCCCAGCCCGCCGTTGAAATACCCGCCATAGACCGCCACCGGCAGCAGCGTTCCCAGCCCGAAGGGCGTCACGACCCGCGCATAGCGCGCCGCCCATGCCCGGACCTGCTGCGCCCAGATGAAGATGACCGTCGCGATCAGCAGAAGAAAGGGGACCAGCGCCGAGAATGCCTGATTCGAACTGACCAGCAGCAGCCCGGCCCCGATCACGCCGCCCGCCATGGTCCACAGCGTCAGGTGCCGCATCCTGACACCCTCCATCGCGGCCAGATCGCGGCGGAAGCCATAGGTCGCGGCAAGATAGCCGGGCAGCGCGGCCACGGTCGCCGTGGCATTGGCGATCACCGGGGGCACGCCCACGAAGACCAGCGCCGGAAAGGTGATGAAGGTGCCCCCGCCCGCCACGGCATTCAGGATGCCGCCGACCAGCCCGGCAAGGAAAAGCAGGGCGATATCGAACATGCAGTCCTTTCAGGCGGCTTCGGCAATTCGCGTTTTGCCAGACGCTATACGCCGCGTCAGCCAGCGGCAAGGCGGGTTGAGATTGTTTCTGCTTCGTTCTAGTTTCGGCGCATGGACGCAATTGAACAGACCTGCCTTCCCGGCAAGCCGGGGCAACGGCTTGCGCGGGGCACCGGGCGGATGCTGCGGTCGCTGGATCATGCCGTGCTGACCGAATTCGTGCCGTCGCGCGGGTTGCGCGTCGACCTGATCAGCCTTGGTCCGAAGGGCGAATTGTGGATCGTCGAATGCAAAAGCAGCCGCGCCGATTTCCAGTCCGACCGCAAGTGGCAGGGATATCTGGAATGGTGCGACCGCTATTTTTGGGCGGTCGACGGTGATTTCCCCATCGACCTGCTACCCCAGGACACCGGCCTGATCATGGCCGATGCCTATGGCGCCGATATTGTCCGCATGGCGCCCGAAACCCGCCTTGCGCCCGCGCGCCGCACCAAGGTGCAACGCGACTTTGCCAGGGCCGCGGCCCTGCGCCTGCAGGGGCTGTGCGACCCGGAAGGGCTCAGCGCCGGGGCTTTTTAGACGTGCTGCGGACGGCCTCGGCGGCTGCCATCAGTTCTTCGGCGATCTCGGTCGCTTCTTCGGCGTCGAAATCCATCGGCAGGTCGATGCCGTCGCCCTGAATGTAGATGCGGACCATTCCCTGATCGGTTGGGCCGATCTGAAGATTGGCCGTGACATCGCTTTCGCTGTTGATACCCATGGTCTGTCCTTTCAGCTGAGAAACTTTCTGTAACGCGGACGCAATTTCACG
The DNA here is from genome assembly GCF_003259195.1 of Paracoccus sediminilitoris. GTDB lineage: Bacteria > Pseudomonadota > Alphaproteobacteria > Rhodobacterales > Rhodobacteraceae > Paracoccus > Paracoccus sediminilitoris. The sequence continues at coordinate 26,662 of NZ_QJPK01000015.1, read as the reverse complement.
GCAAGCGAGGGTTGCAACCGCCGCGCACTGGGGCTATTGAACCGCCCAGTGCCGCCTTAGCTCAGTTGGTTAGAGCGCTAGATTGTGGATCTAGAGGTCACCCGTTCGAGACGGGTAGGCGGTACCACCACCCCCCATCCAGATAATCACCGATACCCTTGGGCCTGCAGCTCGAACAGCTCGCGATAGCGGCCGTTCTGCGCCAGCAATTCGTCATGGCTGCCCTGTGCATCGACCCGACCCTTTTCCAGCACGATGATCCGGTCGGCCATCCGCACGCTGGAGAAGCGGTGTGAGATCAGCAGCGCCGTGCGTCCATGCGTCAGTTCCTTGAAGCGCTGAAACACCTCGTACTCGGCGCGTGCGTCCAGGGCAGCGGTGGGTTCGTCCAGGATCAACAGCTGTGCGTCGCGCATATAGGCACGCGCGATGGCCAGCTTCTGCCATTCGCCACCCGAGAGGTCCAAACCCTTGCTGAAACGCTTGCCGACCATCTGGTCATATCCCCGCGGCAGCTTGGCGATGACCTGATCGGCCAGGGACCGTTCGGCGGCGGCGATGATGCGGGGACCGTCGTCGCGTTCCTCGATTCGCCCGATGGCGATATTTTCCGACGCAGTGACGGCATAGCGGACAAAATCTTGGAAGATGACGCCCACGGCGCCGCGCAGCTGGTCCAGGTCATAGTCGCGCAGGTCACGGCCATCCAGCAGGATGCGCCCTTCGTCGGGGTCGTAAAGCCGCGCCAGCAGCTTGACGATGGTGGTCTTGCCCGCGCCGTTTTCCCCCACCAGCGCGACGGTTTCCCCTGCATGCAGGTCAAAGCTCATGCCGCGGATGGCCCAATCATCGCGCCCGGCATAGCGGAAGCCCACGTTTTCGAACCGGAAACCCTGGCGGATCGGCGTGGGGACCGGCAGCGCATCGGGTCGAGACGCGATGGCGGGGGTCGAGGTGAAGAACTCGAACAGGTCGTCCAGATACATGGCCTGTCCCGCCATGCTGGAGAAACTGCTGAGCAGCCCCTCCAGCAGCCCGCGCAGCCGCAGAAAGCTGCCCGACAGGAAGGTCAGGTCGCCAAGCGTCAGATCGCCGGTCAGGGCATTGGCGATGATCCACAGGAAGGCGCCGTAATAGGCCAGCGTCCCCATGGCCGTCAGTGCCGCCATCGCCGTCAGCTGGCGCCGCTGGATTGCACGGTTTTCCAGGTAGAACCGCCGCGCCAGCGTCAAATAGCGGTCGCGCAGGAAGGGCGACAGGCCAAAGATCTTGACCTCTTTCGCGGTTTCGGCGCTGGCCCCGATCATGCGCAGATAGTCGCGTTCGCGCCGGTCGGGCGCGCGGCGGTGGTTCAGCGCATAGGTCTGGGCGTTGAAATGCATCTCTCCGAACAGCGACGGGATCAGCGCCACGGCCAGCAGCAGGACCAGCCACGGGTTATAGACCAGCAGCCCGACCGCGAAACTGCCCACGGTGACCAGATCCTGCAGCTGTTGCATGACCTGGTTGACCAGCGGGATGCGCCCCATCGTCTGGCGTCGCGCGCGGTCCAGCCGGTCCTGAAAGGCGGGGTCTTCAAAGTTGGCAAGGTCCAGGTCGCCCGCGTGGTCCATCAGCCGGATCGAGATGTCGATCACCAGCTTTTCCTGCAGCAGGCTGTCGGTATAGCTGACCAGCCGCCCCAGGATGTCCTGGGTCAGCGCCAGCGCCAGTTCGGCCACGACCAGCGCGATCAGACCTGTCGCCAGCCCGCTGTCCCACCAGCCCGACAGGGTTTCGGGATGGCCGGGCAGGGATGACAGGCCCACCACTTGATCGATGATCAGCTTGCCCACCCACAGCATCGCGACGGGCATCAACGCCCGCAGCAGCCGCAGGATGATCATCGCCAGGGTCAGCGTCCGGCTGGCCTGCCAGACCATCGCCAGGAAGGGCGGGATGTTCTTCAGCGCCGCCCAACGCGCCGCAAATGTGGTTGCAGTCGGGTCGGACGGCGGCATGTTACGCGGCCTCGTGTCGGCGGGCGTGGGCGATCTCGGCCTCGGTCAGGGGGCCGGGGAAATGGCAGGCGATCTTGTGATCGCCGCCTATTGGCTGGGGCACCTCCTCGGCGCAGCGGGCCTGCGCACGCGGGCAGCGCGTCCGGAAGACGCAGCCCGAGGGCGGGTTCATCGGCGAGGGCAGGTCGCCCGCCAGCGGCACGATGGTCTTGGCCGTCTCGATCGTGGGGTCGGGCACCGGGACCGCGGAAAGCAGCGCCTGCGTATAGGGGTGCTGCGGATCGCCATAGAGATCGGCCGAGGACGCCACCTCCATCACCTTGCCCAGATAGAGCACCATCACCCGGTCGCTGATATGTTTGACCACCGACAGGTCGTGGGCAATAAAGACCAGCGCCAGTCCCAGATCCTTCTGCAATCGGATCAGCAGATTGATCACCTGCGCCTGGATCGACACGTCCAGCGCCGAAACCGGTTCGTCGCAGATGATCAGCTTGGGTTCCACGATCAGCGCGCGGGCGATGCCGATGCGCTGGCACTGCCCGCCGCTGAATTCATGCGGATAGCGGTTGATCTGGTTCGGCAGCAGGCCCACCCGTTCCATCATCGCCTTGACGCGGTCGCGGACCTCGGCGCGGCCAAGGTCGGGGCGGTGCGTCGTCAGGGGTTCGGCGATGATCTGACCCACGGTCATGCGCGGGTTCAGGCTGGCCAGCGGGTCCTGAAAGACCATCTGGATGTCGCTGCGATATTTCATCATCTGGCGCGGCGACATGGCCAGCAGGTCCTTGCCGTCGATCCATTCTGCCTGACCCTCGGCGGGGACAAGCCCGATGAGCGCGCGGGCCAAGGTGGATTTCCCGCAACCGGATTCGCCCACGACGCCCAAGGTCTCACCGGGGTTCAGGGTGAAATCGACGCCTGCGACGGCATGCAGGGGCCGGGGCTTGGCCCAAGGCAGATCGCCCTCGCGGCGGATCTGGAAGGTCACGCGCAGGTCGCGCACATCAAGAAGCGGGTTCATTGCTGTCCCTCCACCGTGCTGGGGGTTCCGGCGGCACCAGCGCCTGCCACGGCTCCGCGCGGGATGGCCTGCACGGGTCCGGCACCGGGATCGGCTGCGGGCTGGTCGTCGTCGATGGTGATGCGGTTCTGGCGGGCGATGACCTCGGCCACGGGGGCATGACAGGCGCGGGCCTGTTCGGGGGCAAAACCTTCCAGCGGCGGATCGATCGTGTCGCAGCCCTCGCGCGCATAGGGGCAGCGCGGGGAAAACGCGCAGCCACTGGGGGGTCGGCTCATGTTCGGGGGTTGGCCGGGGATGGCGCGCAATTCCTCGTCCTGCTGATCAACGCGCGGGATCGCGTCCAGCAGCCCTTGGGTATAGGGATGCGTCGGCGCGGCAAAGATCGGGCGGACCGGCCCGGTTTCCCGGATGCGCCCGCCATACATGACCGCCACGCGTTCGCAGGACCCCGCCACAACGCCCAGATCATGGGTGATCAGGATCATCGCCATGCCGAAATCGCGCTGCAATTCCTTCAGCAGCTGCATAATCTGCGCCTGCACGGTCACGTCCAGCGCGGTGGTCGGTTCATCCGCGATCAGCAGCTTGGGCTTGCACAGAAGCGCCATGGCAATCATCACGCGCTGGCGCATGCCGCCGCTGAATTCATGCGGATAGAGCCGCACGCGACCCTTGGCGTCGGGGATCTTGACGGCGTCCAGCATCTCGACGGCCTGCGCCACGGCCTCACGCTTGCCGATGCCCTTGTGCAGGGTCAGCACCTCGGCCATCTGGTCGGCCACCCGCATATAGGGGTTCAGCGAGGTCATTGGGTCCTGAAAGATCATCGCCATCTTCTCGGCCCGGATGCTGTTCAGGACCTTGGGCCGGGCGTTCAGAATTTCCTGGCCGTCGAACATGACCGACCCCGTCGCGCGACCATTGCGCGCCAAAAGGCCCATCATGGCGAAGGACAGCTGCGATTTGCCGCTGCCCGATTCACCGACGATACCAAGGGTCTGTCCGGCCTCGACCGACAGGTTGACATTGTTGACGGCACAGACCTCGGCATCGTTGGTCTGGAAGCGAACCGAAAGGTTCCGGATGTCTAGAAGGCTCATGTTCAGCGCTCCTTCGGGTCGAGGGCGTCACGCAGGCCGTCGCCCACGAAGAAGAAGCCGAACAGCGTGATGACAAAGAAGAACAGCGGGAAGGCCAGCTGCCACAAGGTGCCATAGTTCATCGTTCCCGCCCCTTCGGAAATCAACGCGCCCCAGCTGGTCAGCGGTTCCTGAACCCCAAGGCCAAGGAAGCTGATGAAGCTTTCGGTCAGGATCATCAGCGGCACCAGCAGCGTCGCATAGACCGCGACCACGCCCAAAAGGTTCGGGACGATGTGGCGGATGATGATCTTCCAGGCGGGAACGCCGGTGGCACGGGCGGCCTCGATGAATTCGCGGTTCTTCAGCGACAGGGTCTGGCCGCGTACGATGCGCGACATGTCCAGCCAGCTGATCAGCCCGATGCCCAGGAACAGCATCGACATCGACCGCCCGAACATCACCAGCAGCAGGATCAGCACGAACATATAGGGGATCGACATCAGGATATCGACGGTCCGCATCATGATCTGGTCGGTGCGCCCGCCGACATATCCGGCCGTCGCGCCGTAAAGCGTGCCGACGATGACGGCGATGCCCGCGCCCACGACACCGACCATCAGGCTGATCTGCGTGCCTTGGACGACCCGCGCGAACAGGTCGCGGCCCAGGTTGTCGGTGCCGAAGTAATGGCCGTTTTCCAGCGAGGGCTGGCCCATCTGGGCAACCTGTCCCATGACGCTGAAGTCCAGCTCCTCGTTCGACCAGACGGCGAATTGGCCGCCGACCATCGCGAAGACCGAGACCAGGATCAGGATGATCAGTCCCAGCATCGCGCCCTTGTTGTTCAGGAACCGCTTGCGGGCATCCGCCCAGGGGCTGCGACCGCGAACCTCGTCCTGCACCAGCCGCTCGGACAGGGATTTCATCTTTTGTTCGTCAATGACCATGGCTCAGTACCTGATCTTGGGGTCGATCCATGCATAGAGCACGTCGACGATAAGGTTGAACAGGATGGTCAGCGCCCCCACCAGAATGGTCACGCCCATCATCACCGCATAGTCCCGGTTCAGCGCCGAATCCACGAAGGCCTTGCCGATCCCGCCGGTCGAGAAATACATGTCGATCACCACCGACCCGGTGATCATCGACACGAAGACCGGCCCCAGATAGCTGATCACCGGCAGCATCGCAGGCTTCAGCGCGTGGCGGATGATGACCCGGTATTCCGGCATCCCCTTGGCGCGGGCCGTGCGGATATGGTTGCTGCCCAGCACCTCCAGCATGGATGACCGGGTGATCCGCGCGATCGATGCCATATAGCTGGTCGCGAGCGCAATCACCGGCATGATCCAGAAACTGGGGTCGCTGAAGCTCCAGCCGCCGCCGGGCAGCAGGCCGTACCACAGCGTCAGGACCAGCACCAACAGCGGTGCCATCACGAAGTTCGGCAGCACCTGCGCGCCGATCGAAATCCCCACCGCGATGTAATCGATCCAGGAATTGTGCCAGATGGCGGCGATCACGCCCAAGGACACGCCCAGCACGATGGCCGACACAAAGGACAGCACGCCATAGGTCAGCGTCACGGGAAAGCCCGCGGCGATCAGCTGGTTCACCGTCCGGTCGGGATAGACGAAGCTGGGACCGAAGTCGAAATGCACCACGATGTTGTAGAGATAATTCCAGATCTGCAGCCACAGCGGGTCGTTCAGCCCGTATTGCGCCTCGAGGTTGGCGATCACCTGGGGTGGCAGGGCGCGTTCGGCGGTGAAGGGACCGCCCGGTGCCATGTGCATCAGGATGAAAGAAAAGACGATCAGCAGCAGCAGCGTGGGTATCGCCACCGCCAGCCGTCGCAGGATGAATGCGATCATCGCGTTGGGCTCCCTGCGGGATGATTGAAAGCCGAGGGCCGGGACGGGTCAAAACCCGTCCCGGCCCGATCATGAAAGGTCGGTTGCCTTATTCGGCGACGCGATACAGGTCCTTGGCATACCACGTGTTCAACAGGTTTTCACGCGGAAGGCCTTTGATGGCCGGATTGATCATGTCGACCTTGGCATAGTGATAGACGAAGACCGCGGGCATTTCCTCGGCCAGGATCTCCTCGGCGCGCTGGTAAAGCGGCGTGGTATCCTCGGCGGTGCGGGCATCGACCAGCAACTGGTCATATTCCTCGTTCGACCATTTGCCGCTGTTGTAGCCGTCGGTGCGGAACCAGTCGAGGAAGGTCGAGGCTTCGTTGTAATCGGCGCACCAGGCATAGCGGGCGACGTCGAAATCCTGCGACTGCAGGCGGTCGGTATGGACCTTCCATTCGACGTTGTTCAGCTCGACCTCGATGCCCAGGGGGCGCCAGAACTGCTGGGCGGCGATAGCCAGCAGGCGGTGGCTGTCATCGGTGTTGTACTGCAGCGACACCTTGACCGGGTTGTCGGGACCGTATCCGGCCTCGGTCAGCAGTTCCTTGGCCTTGGCCATCCGGTCTTCCATGGACATGTCGGCCATGCCGCCTTCGGGCGGGGTAAAGCCGTTGATGGCCCAATGGGTCCAGGTATAGGCGGGCTTCTGGCCGCCCTGCAGGACCTGATCGACAATCACCTCGCGGTTCAGGCCAAGCGCCATTGCCTGGCGGACGCGCACGTCCTTCAGCGCCTCGGGGCCCTTGTCGGACAGGTTCATCACATAGGCATAGGAACAGCCGTAAGGCACCGAAACCGCCTGGTTGGGGAATTCCTCGGACAGGCGCGGATACTGGCCTGCCGGGATCTGGACGCGGTCCAACTCGCCGGCCTGGTAACGGGTCAGGGCGACGTTGTTGTCGTTCACGGTGACGCCGCGGACCGTTTCCATCAGGACGTTTTCCGCATCCCAATATTCCGGGTTCTTCTCCATCACGATCTCGACGCCCAAGTTGTGGCTGGCCAGCGTGAAGGCGCCGTTGCCGACCAAGTGGTCGGGCTGGGTCCATTGGTCGCCGAATTCCTCGACCACGGCCTGCGGCACGGGATAGGTCGTGGCATGCGACAGGGTGCTGACGAAATAGGGGGTCGGCGTGGTCAGCGTGACTTCCAGCGTCTTGTCGTCGATGGCCTTGATGCCCAGTTCTTCGGGCTTGGCTTCGCCCGCGACGATCTCGGTCGCGTTCTTGACGTTCATCAACTCCATGTACCACGCGTATTCCGACGCGGTTTCAGGATTGACGACGCGCTGCCAAGCAAAGACGAAATCCTGCGCCGTGACGGGTTCGCCGTTCGACCACTTGGCGTCGCGCAGCTTGAAGGTATAGGTCAGCTGGTCGTCGCTGACCTCGTGGCTTTCGGCGACGCCGGGGATCATCTCGCCCTTGGCGTTTTCGTTCATCAGCCCTTCGAACAGCGAACGCAGCACGTCCGAGCCTTCGACATCGGTGTTCTTGGCCGGGTCCAGCGACTTGATCGCGTCCAGCAGCCAATAGGTATAGGTCTGGCTGTCGGCCAGCGTCTCGCCCTCGGCGGGCTGGACGGCATAGGCGGGCAGGGCCAGCGCTGCCAGAAGCGCGGTGGTGGTGAAAAGTCTGGTCATGGCCAGCTCCTCCTTGTTGCATGTGGGCGTCTTCTGCGCCCGAATGGCGCGACGTTACGCAAACTTGCGCGATGAGCAAGCGGGCTTTGCCGCTTTTCAACCGTCCCGCCATGTGGAACAGATGCCGGCATGACGCATCACGGACATATCACGCTGGTGACGGGCGGCGCCCGGTCGGGCAAGTCGGCTTTGGCCGAACGGCTTGTGGCGCGCCACGCCCTGCCGCGCATCTATATCGCCACGGCCGAAGCGCGTGACGGGGAAATGCGCGAAAGAATCCAGCGACATCAGGCAGGTCGCGGTGGAAACTGGAAAACCGTCGAAGAGCCCTATGACCTTTGCGGCGCGTTGCGCGCGACCGATGGCCAAGGCGTCCGGCTGGTCGATTGCCTGACGCTATGGATGTCGAACATGATGGGACAGGCGGATATCAGCGCATTGGCGGTGACGTTACGTCAGCAATCCTGTCCTGTCGTTCTTGTAACCAATGAACTGGGGCAAGGCATTGTGCCCGACAACGCCCTTGCGCGCCGGTTCCGCGATGAACACGGCTGGATGAACCAGACCATTGGCGATTTGGCCGACCAGGTCTGGATGGCCGTCTGCGGCCAGCCCCTGCGACTGAAACCCATGCCCGAGGGAATGCATGACCAACTTTGACCAGGAAGCCGCCGACGCCGCCCAAGTCTGGCAGGATAATCTGACCAAGCCGCAAGGCTCGCTTGGGCGGCTGGAGGAACTGGCGATTTTCATGGCAGGCTGGCGCGGCACGTCGCGGCCCGTCATGGATCATGCACAGGCGATCGTCTTTGCGGGCAATCATGGCGTCGTCGCGCGCGGCATCACGCCCTTTCCCCCCGCCGTGACCGAGGCGATGGTCCGGAATTTTCGCAATGACGGTGCGGCCATCAACCAGATCTGTAGGGTCGCGGGGGCCGAATTGCAGGTCGTCACCCTGGACCTTGACCGCCCGACCGCCGATTTCACCGCAGGTCCCGCCATGACCGGTGCCGAGGTCCGGCAAGCAATGGCCGCAGGTGCGGATGCCGTCGACCGCACCGCCGATGTTGTGATGCTGGGCGAAATGGGCATCGGCAATTCGACCGTCGCTGCGGCGCTGGCCGCATCGGTGCTGGGCGGGCGTGCCGAAGATTGGGTCGGTCCCGGCACCGGCGCGCAGGGCGCGATGCTGCAGGCCAAGATCGCCGCCGTGGCCGAGGGGCTTGCCCTGCATGCGCCGCGGACCGCCGTGGAAACGCTGGCCGCTTTCGGGGGTCGCGAACAGGCCGCCATCTGCGGTGCCATTCTGAAGGCGCGCGAATTGCGCATTCCGGTGATGCTGGACGGCTTCATCTGCTGTGCCGCTGCCGCCGTGCTGACCCGCGACGATCCGCAGGCGCTGGATCACTGCATGATCGGCCATGTCAGCGCCGAGCCGGGCCACAGGCAGCTGATCGCCGCCCTTGGCAAGCAACCCATCCTGTCGCTGGACATGCGTCTTGGGGAGGGGTCGGGGGCCGGGGTCGCCCTGCTGGTGCTGCGCGCAGCGCTGGCGTGTCATAACGGCATGGCCACCTTTGCCGAGGCCGGCATTGGCTAGGCTGCAACACCTGATCCTGGCACTGGTCTTCCTGACGCGGATGCCTTTGGGGCGCTTTCTGCCGCCCAAGGTGCTGCCGCTGGCGGGCGCGGCCTGGGCCTTTCCGGTCGCGGGGGCGATCGTCGGGGCCATCGCGGGCATCCCCCTGTGGCTGGGCCACGGGCTGCTGCCCGCGGCGCTGGCCGTGACGCTGTCCGTCTGGCTGACCGGCGCGCTGCACGAAGACGCGCTGGCCGATTTCGCCGATGCGGGTGGGGGACACGACAGGGCCGACCGGCTGCGGATCATGCGCGATTCGACCATCGGCAGCTTTGGCGCGGCGGCGTTGGTCTGCGCGATGCTGATCCGCGTGGCGGCGCTGTCGGAACTGGGGCCGATGGCGCTGATTGCGGCGGCCACCGCCGGACGACTGGCGCCCGTCCTGTTGATGCAGACCATGCCGCCCGCGCGCAGTGACGGTCTGGGCCAGGGTGCGGGGCGTCCGGGACGCGCGGCCTGCGCCGTCGCCGCAGGGTTGGCCGCCCTTGTCGTCATGCTGGCGACCGGCATCACCGGGGTCTTGGCGGCCATGCTGATCGTGCCTGTGGTCGCTTGGATGGGGGCCAGGCGCGCCTTGCGTCTTGTCGGTGGGCAGACCGGGGATGTGCTGGGCGCAGTCGTTCTTGTCACCGAAATTGCGGTGCTGGCGACGCTTGCCATGACGGCGTGATCCGCCGTCGCGCTTGACCCGCACCGCCCCCATGCCGCATATCCCTGCAGATGGGAACTCATGCCGGCCCAACAAGGCATGATCCATGAGGGAGGGGAATCCATGGGCGGCCTACTGGCCCTGTCGCGCGGCATCGACCGCGCCACCACCGCGATCGGGCGCAGCGTCGCGTGGCTGATCCTGCTGGCCATTCTGGTCAGCGCGATCAACGCGATCGTGCGCAAGGTCTTCAGCGTTTCGTCCAATGCCTGGCTGGAACTGCAATGGTATCTGTTCGGGGGCGCATTCATGCTGGCCTCGGCCTATACGCTGCTGGAAAACGAACATATCCGCATCGACGTGATCTATGGCCGCTGGTCGCGCCGGGTGCAGCACTGGATCGACCTGATCGGCACGATCCTGTTCCTGCTGCCCTTCACGGCGATCATGATCTGGCTGCTTTATCCGTCCTTTCTGATCAGCTGGCGCACGAACGAGATTTCGATGAATGCGGGCGGGCTGCTGATCTGGCCCGCCAAGGCGATTCTGGTCGCGGGCTTCGTGCTGCTGTTCATCCAGGGCATCTCCGAGTTGATCAAGAAGATCGCCGTCATGCGCGGCATCATCCCCGATCCCAGCCCCCATGCCAGCAGCCACGACTCGGTCCTGAAAGAGGCCGCCATCATGACAGTCGGTCTTGAAAAGGATCAGGCCGACGCCGCCTCTGCCGACCCGAGGAACCGCCAGTGATCGAAACAATCTCAGATAACCTATCGCTGTTCATTAGCAACTTTGGGGCCTTTGCCGCTCCGGCAATTGACATAATCGCCCATAACCTTGCCCCCATCATGTTCTTCTCGATGGTGGGCTTTCTGCTGTTCGGATACCCCATCGCTTTCGCGCTGGCCGCGAACGGCCTGCTGTTCTTCTTCTTCGGCGTCTTCCTGACCCCGCTGTCGGACCAGATCAACCTGGGCTGGAACCTGCTGGGGGCGCTTGGCGACCGGGTCTTTGGCGTCATGCGCAACGACACGCTGCTGGCCATTCCCTTCTTCACCTTCATGGGCATCGTGCTGGAACGGTCCCGCATGGCCGAGGAACTGCTGGACACGATCGGCCAGCTGTTCGGCCCGATCCGGGGCGGTCTTGCCTATGCGGTCATCCTGGTCGGCGCGCTGCTGGCGGCGACGACCGGCGTCGTGGCGGCGTCGGTCATCTCCATGGGGCTGATCTCTCTGCCGATCATGATGCGCTATGGCTATGACAAGCGTCTGGCCAGCGGCGTCATCACGGCGTCGGGCACTCTGGCGCAGATCATCCCGCCCTCGCTGGTGCTGATCGTGCTGGCCGACCAGCTGGGCCGTTCGGTGGGTGACATGTACAAGGCGGCGATGATCCCCGCCCTGGCACTGACCGGGGTCTATCTGGTCTATGTCATGGTGATGTCGATCCTGCGCCCGTCTTTGATGCCGGCCCTGCCGCCCGAGGCGCGCAGCCTGGGCAGCGGCGGCTGGTCGCTGCTGGGGGCGATTCTGGCCTCGGTCGCGATCTATGTCCTGTCGGTGCGGCTGATGGGCGATTATCTGGGCGATGACAGCCAGATCTGGGCTGCGGCGCTGACGGTGCTGATCATGCTGGTGCTGGCCTTGGCGGATGAAAAGCTGCGCACCGGGATCATGTCGCCCATGACGCGCCAGGTGATCATCGTGATGATCCCGCCGCTAGCGCTGGTCTTTCTGGTGCTGGGCACGATTTTCCTTGGCATCGCCACCCCGACCGAGGGTGGCGCCATGGGGGCCACCGGCGCGCTGATCCTGGCGGCCTTCAAGCGCCGCCTGGATTTCAACGTGGTGAATCAGGCCCTGCTGGCGACGGTGCGGCTGTCTGCCTTCGTCATGTTCATCCTGATCGGGGCGACGGTCTTTTCGCTGACCTATTACTCGATCAACGGGCATATCTGGGTCAAGGACCTGCTGACGGCGCTGCCGGGCGGGGAATACGGCTTTCTGGCCGCTGTCTGCATCATCATCTTCTTCCTAGCCTTCTTCTTGGATTTCTTCGAACTGGCCTTCGTGATCGTGCCGCTGCTGATCCCCGCGGCCAACGCGCTGGAGATTGACCTGGTCTGGTTCGGGGTCATTCTGGCGGTGACCATGCAGACATCGTTCCTGACGCCGCCCGTGGGCTTCGCGTTGTTCTACCTGCGATCGGTGGCGCCGCGAAAACCCTACAAGGATCACGTGACCGGAAAGACCATGACCGAGGTCAGCACGCTCGACATCTATCGCGGCGCGGTGCCCTTCGTGGGGCTGCAGATCCTGATGATCGCGGCGGTGATCATCTTCCCGGGCATGGTCATGCACTACAAGGGTCCGGTGGTGGATACGTCGACGATCAAGGTCCAGATCCCGATGGGGGGCATGGGCGGCGGCAATCAGGGCGGATCTGGCTTCGGTTCGCTTGGCGGGTTGGGCGGATCGCCCTTCGGCGGCCAGCCGGCGGCCGATCCGCCCCAGCCCGGTGCCGAAACCCCGGCCGAGACCGAGCCCGAACCCGAGTCAGAGGCCGCGCCGTCGGGCGGGATGGGACTTGGCTTTGGCGGTCCCCCGCCGGGGCTTGGCGGAAACTAGGATGCAAAAAAGGGCCGGATTATCCGGCCCTTTTTCATGGTCGTGACGTCCGGCGATCAGCCTTCGGTGGCCAGGCCGCCGCTGCGCTGCTGGATCATCATGAAGGTGTCGAAGGTGTATTCTGCGGTCTGCTGATACAGGTACCAGTCGTCGCGATAGGCCAGCATCGCCTCGTACATCTTCTTGAAGGCCGCGTTTTCCGCGCTGAGTTCGGCATAAACCTCCTGCGACGCATTGAAGGCGGCGGTCAGGATTTCTTCGCTGAAGGAACGCAGCTGCGCGCCCGATCCGACCAGTTCCTTCAGGGCGGTCGGGTTCTTCATGTCGTATTTGGCAAGCATGTTCTGATCGACCGCCTGACAGCAGGTGCGGAACAGCGCCTTGTCTGATTCCGACAGCGCCTCCCATGCCGACTGGTTGACGAAGAAGCTGACCGTCGGACCGCCTTCCCAGAAACCGGGATAGTAGTAATAGGGCGCGACCTTCTGGAAGCCCAGCTTGGCATCGTCATAGGGGCCGACCCATTCGGCCGCGTCGATCGTGCCGCGCTCCAGCGAGGGATAGATGTCGCCACCGGCGATCTGCTGGGGCACCACGCCCAGACGTTCCATCACGCGACCAGCAAGGCCCGCGATGCGCAGCTTGAGGCCCTTCATGTCGTCAAGGGTGTTGACCTCCTTGCGGTACCAGCCGCCCATCTGGGTGCCGGTATTGCCGCCGGGATAGGCCACCAGATTATACTGCTGCAGGAATTCGTTGTAGTTGTCGATGCCGCCGCCGTGATAGTTGTAAGCCGCCTTGGATCGAGCCGAGAAGGTGAAGGGCAGGTCGGCGCCGCAGGCGAATGCCGGGTCCTTGCCCCAGTTGTAATAGCCGACCGAATGCGAACATTCGACGGTGCCCTCGGTCGTGGCATTGATCGCGTCCAGCCCCGGCACGATTTCACCGGCCGAAAAGACCTGGATGGTGAAGCGGCCATCCGTCGCCTCGGACAGGCGTTGGGACAGTTCCTCGGCGCCGCCGAAGATCGTGTCCAGCGATTTGGGGAAGGACGAGGCCAGGCGCCACGTTACCTTCTGGCTGTCTTGGGCGATGGCGGGTGCTGCCAGCACCCCGCCCGCGGCCGCGGCGGCACCACCGACCGAGGCACGGGTCAGAAAGGACCGGCGGTCCAACGTCTTGGAATCTTTCATGCTTTCTCCTCCGCTCGGGTCGGGTGGACTCTTCGGTCCATCGTAAACCCGCCCTGCATGGAAGGCAGTTTAGCCGCAGTTCCCCATGTGTCGAGTATGCAGACCCCTATTCGGAACTAAAAAATGCGGGTTGGGGTGCGCAAGGGGGCGATATGGGCCAAAGCGATGATTGTGCCCGCCTTTTTCGCGTATTACCTTGAGCTTCGTGCAGATGAAGGGGGCCCAGATGCGGATCGAAGATTGGCAACCGGACCTGACCCTGCATAAGGGTCCCAAGTTCCGGGCGCTGGCCAATGCGCTGCGTCAGGCGGCCCGTTCGGGGGAACTGGCGCCCGGCACCCGCCTGCCGCCGATGCGCGATCTGGCATGGCGGCTGAAGGTGACCACGGGCACCGTCGCGCGCGCCTATCAGCTGGCCGCGACCGAAGGCGTCATCGAGAGCCATGTCGGACGCGGCAGCTTCATCGCCGCCCCCAAGCCGCGCAGGCCGGTGCCGGAACCGCTACTTTATGAAAGCCTGGACCGGCCCCTGAACGCGGACGGTCCGGCGGATCTGCGCATCCCCCAGCTGCCCGATTGCGACCAGGCCCGCATCATTGGCCGCCATCTGGCCGATATCGGCGCCGAGCTGGGGGCCGATATTCTGGATTACACGCCGCTTAGCCGTGATCTGCACTGTCGCGAATCCCTACTGCGCTGGATGTCGGTGCGCCCCTTGGGCGAGGTTTCGGCCCAGGATCTGGTCCTGACCCATGGCGGGCAGAACGCCATCATGCTGGTCATGGCCCTGTGCCTGGCCGATCAGCCCGCCAAGGTGATGACCGAGGCGCTGACCTATCCCGGCATCACCCATGCCGCGCGTCTGATGCGGGCCGAGACGCTGCCTGTGATGATGGACGAACAGGGGATGCTGCCCGATGATCTGGACCGCGTCGCGCGTGAAAGCGGCGCGCGGCTGGTCTGCCTGACGCCTTCGGCGCAGAACCCGACAATGGCGGGAATGGGGCCTGAACGGCGGGCAGATCTGATGCGGATCGCAAGGCGGCACGACCTGCAGGTGATCGAGGATGAGTGCTATTCCACCGGCCCTGATCCTGACGCCCCGCAAAGCCTGCGCGCGCTGGCGCCCGAACGCGTCTGGTACGTGACCAGTCTGTCCAAGATCATCGCGGCGGGGTTGCGTTTTGGCATCCTTCTGTGCCCGCCGGGCATGGGGCAGGCCGGGCGCATCGGGGCTCAGCACAGCCATATGGGCCTGTCCTTGCCGATCACGGGGCTGGTGACGCGCCTGATCGGGTCCGGTGACGCGCGCCGCATCGCCGCCGATGTCCACAAGCGGGTCGAGGAACGCCGCCACATGGCGCAGGAGACGCTGAGCGGTCTGAAGATCGCCAGCAGGCCCGGCGTGCCGATGATCTGGCTGGAGCTGCCCACCCCTTGGCGGTCCGAGGACTTCGTGATCCGGGCTGCCGCCGCAGGCATCATTGTGCGTCCCGCCACGGATTTCATGACGGATGGCACGGTGACCGCGCGGATGCCGCAGGGGGTCCGCATTGCGTTGAATTGTCGGATGGAGCCGCAGATCCTAGCAGCGGCGCTTGGCACGCTGGCGGATCTGGCAAGGTCGGGGCCGACGAACGGCCCCGACTGAGAGGATCAGCGCAGGATGCTGCGGCCAGCATAGACCGCCGTGGCACCCAGCATTTCCTCGATGCGGATCAGCTGGTTGTATTTGGCCAACCGGTCCGAACGGGCCAGCGAACCGGTCTTGATCTGACCGCAATTGGTGGCGACGGCCAGGTCGGCGATTGTCGCATCCTCGGTTTCGCCCGAACGGTGCGACATGACGCTGGTGAAGCCTGCGCGGTCGGCCATGCGGACGGCGTCCAGCGTTTCCGACAGGGTGCCAATCTGGTTGACCTTGACCAGCAGGCTGTTGGCACAGCCCTTTTCGATGCCATCGGCAAGGCGGGTGGGGTTGGTCACGAACAGATCGTCGCCGACCAGTTGGACCTTGTCGCCAAGGCGGTCGGTCAGCAGTTTCCAGCCGTCCCAGTCATCCTCGGCACAGCCATCCTCGATCGACAGGATCGGATAGTCGTCACACAGCGCGGCCAGATAGTCGACGTTCTCGGCGGGTGTCAGGGACTTGCCCTCGCCCTTCATCTCGTACTTGCCGTCCCTGAAATATTCGGTCGAGGCACAGTCCAGCGCCAGCATGATGTCGTCGCCGGGCTTGTAGCCGGCCTTCTCGATGGCCTTCAGGATGAAGTCCAGCGCGTCGCGGGTGGATGACAGGTTCGGCGCAAAGCCGCCCTCGTCGCCGATGCCCGTGGACAGGCCCGCCGCGGACAGTTCCTTTTTCAGCGTGTGGAAGATTTCCGAACCCATGCGGACGGCTTCGCGGATGTTTTCCGCGCTGACCGGCATGATCATGAATTCCTGGATGTCGATCGGGTTGTCGGCATGTTCGCCACCGTTGATGATGTTCATCATCGGAACGGGCAGGACATGGGCGGAGGTGCCGCCGATATAGCGAAACAGCGGCTGCGACGTCGCCTCGGCGGCGGCCTTGGCCACGGCCATGGACACGCCCAGGATCGCGTTCGCGCCAAGGCGGCCCTTGTTGGGGGTGCCGTCCAGTTCGATCATCATGGCATCGATGGCACGCTGTTCGGTCGCGTCTTCGCCGATCAGGGCTTCGGCGATCTCGCCGTTGACGGCGGCGACGGCCTCCAGAACGCCCTTGCCCATGTAACGCGACTTGTCGCCATCGCGCTTCTCGACGGCCTCATGCGCGCCGGTCGATGCGCCCGAGGGGACGGCGGCGCGGCCCATCGTGCCGTCTTCCAGCGTCACGTCGACCTCGACCGTGGGGTTGCCACGGCTGTCAAGGATTTCACGGGCATAGATGTCGATAATGGCAGTCATGAGGACCCTCCGTTGATCTGCGTTAGCGCTTACATACAAGCGCGGGGCCTTATCGGAAAGTCGCAATTTTCACGGAAGCGCGATCCGCGCCCAGATCGGCAGATGGTCGGATGCATCGCGCGCACCCGCCCCGTGAAAGACCCCCGCCTCCAGCAGGGTCAGGTCGCGCGACATGGCGATCCGGTCGAACCGCAGTTGCGGCATGGGCGCGGGATAGGACGGACCAGGCGCGACGACGCGGAACCCCGCCAGCGATTCCAGCCCGCGATCATCGCGCCATTCGTTGAAATCCCCCATCATCACCACGTGATCGGACCCGATGCGGGCGGCCTGTGCCGTCAAGCGGGCCAGCTGCGCCCGGCGCGACGACCGCGCCAGCCCAAGGTGGATCCCGATGATGGTCAGATGCGGCAGGCGCAGGGCGACGGCGCCGCGCGGCTCCAACCCCGGCAGGGGCAGGCGGCGCAGGGTCGCCTGTGCAGCCAGGTGGGGGCGCATCAGGATCGTCTGGCCGTGCCAGCCAAGGCTGCTTTCCGAGGTGCCGAAGATATCGGCGGGTACCAGCCCGGTCTCCGACAGGATCAGCTTGCGGGGCAAGGCCTCGATCCGGGGGCCAAGGCGGAAATCGACTTCTTGCAGGGCGATGATGTCGGGGTCCAGCGCGCGGATGACGGCCAGATTGCGTTCCGGCGCGTGCGGTCCCGTCAGACCCCGACATTTATGCAGGTTGTAGCTGGCCAGTTTCAGCATGTCGCGCGATGTCCGTCAGGTTCCGCAGAACGTCGCCTGAACCACCTCGGATTGCAACGGGACGCGGGACAGGTCGTCCCATTCCGGACGCGGGTCGCGGGGATGGGTGACGGCGTCGAACAGCCGGTCGAAAGGGGCCATGTCGCCCGCCACGGCCGCGGCGATCGCCTCTTCGATCCGGTGGTTGCGCGGAATGCGGACCGGGTTGACACGGCGCATCGTCGCCATGTCGGGCGACAGGGCCTGCCAGTCACGCGCCCATGCGTCGAAAGCCGCGCGGTCGGTGAATTCGTCGCGCGCGGTTCCCGCGGCAAGGCCGGTGAAGACGCGGGTGAAATCGGCCCGTTGCTGGGCCATCAGCGTCAGCAGGCGTTCGATCAGCTGCTGGTTCGGCGCCCCTTCGATGCCCAGCTTGTCGCCAAAGCGCTGCTGCCATGCGGTCTGATAAAGCGGGCCAAAGCTGTGGACAGCCTTGGTGGCATCCTCGACGGCTTGTTCTTCATCGCCCATTAGCGGGATCAGGCAGGTGGCGAACTGTGCCAGGTTCCAGACGGCGACCTGCGGCTGTTGCGCCCAGGCATAGCGCCCGTTCCGGTCGATCGAGGAAAAGACCGTGTCAGGGTGATAGACATCCATGAAGGCGCAGGGCCCGTAGTCGATCGTCTCGCCCGAAATCGCCATATTGTCGGTGTTCATTACGCCGTGGATGAAGCCAAGCGACATCCAGTCGGCAATGGTCTGCGCCTGCCGGGCCACCACCTTGTTCAGCAGGTCCAGCGGGCCGGTGGCATCGGGATAATGGCGTTCGATCACGTGATCGGTCAGCGCCGCCAAGGCATCGCGGCGGTCGCGCACGGCGAAATACTGGAAGGTGCCGACGCGGATATGGCTGGCGGCGACGCGGGTCAGCACGGCTCCAGGCAGGCCGCCCTCTTCACGCCAGACCATGTCGCCGGTGCCGACCGCAGCCAGCGCGCGGGTCGTGGGGACACCCATCGCGGCCATGAATTCGCTGACCAGATATTCCCGCAGCACCGGTCCCATCCAGGCCCGGCCGTCGCCCCGGCGCGAAAATGGCGTCGGGCCACTGCCCTTCAGCTGCAGGTCGAAGCGGGCTCCGTCGGGGGCCATCACCTCGCCCAGCAGAACGGCACGCCCGTCGCCCAGCTGGGGCACAAAGCCGCCGAACTGATGGCCGGCATAGGCCTGGGCGATGGGTTCGGCACCGCGCGGGATGGCGTTGCCCGCCAGGACCGACACGCCCTCGGCGCTGCGCAGTAGCGCGGGCGTCAATCCCAGCCGTTCGGCCAGCGCGTCGTTCAGCGCCAGCAATGCGGGCGCGCTGACGGGCGTGGGGCGGACCCGCGCAAAAAAGCCGTCGGGCATGCGGGCATAGCTGTTGTCGAAACGGATCATGGCGGTCTCCTTTGACCGTTACATAAGGTGCATCATCCGCATTGCCAGCCCGCCGCCCTTGCGCGAATGCCCACAAAAGCGTATCGGCAGTCCGCAAAAGGAGCCGTGTCCATGAAATTTCTTGACCTTGCGAAAGTCTATATCCGTTCGGGCGGCGGCGGTGCGGGCTGCGCGTCGTTCCGGCGCGAAAAATTTGTCGAATATGGCGGACCCGATGGGGGTGATGGCGGCCGTGGCGGCGACGTGATCGTCGAAACCGTCGAAGGCCTGAACACCCTGATAGATTTCCGCTATCAGCAGCACTTCTTTGCCAAGTCCGGCCAGCACGGCATGGGCAGCCAGATGACCGGCCGTTCGGGCGACGATGTCATCCTGCGCGTCCCCGTCGGCACCGAGATCCTGGACGAGGACGAGGAAACCGTCATCGCCGACATGACCGAACCCGGTCAGCGGGTCGTTCTGGCCAAGGGCGGCAACGGGGGCTGGGGCAACCTGCATTTCAAGACCTCGACCAACCGGTCGCCGCGCACCGCCAATCCGGGTCTGCCGGGGGTGGAACGCACCATCTGGCTGCGACTGAAACTGATTGCGGATGGCGGGCTGGTGGGTCTGCCCAATGCCGGCAAGTCGACCTTCCTGGCGGCCGTGTCGAACGCGCGGCCCAAGATCGCCGATTATCCCTTCACCACGCTGCACCCGAACCTGGGCGTCGTGGGCATTGACGGGCGCGAATTCGTCATGGCCGACATTCCGGGCCTGATCGAAGGCGCGCATGAAGGTCGCGGCATCGGTGACCGGTTCCTGGGACATATCGAACGCTGTTCGGTCCTGCTGCATCTGATCGACGGCACGTCGGAGGATCCGGCAGGCGATGCCCGCACCATCCTGAACGAACTGGCCGCCTATTCGTCGGTGCTGATGGAAAAGCCGCGCGTCACGGTCCTGAACAAGATCGACGCCATCGACGAGGATCTGCTGGCCGAACGCCGGGCCGCGGTCGAGGCCGAGCTGGGCATGCCGGTCATGCTGATGTCTGGCGTGTCGCGCGAAGGCGTGACCGAGGTGCTGCGGGCACTTTGGACCGAAATTGCGCCCTCGCGTGCGCCGAAGGCGGATCGGGACGCGGAAGATACGCCGTGGCAGCCCTGAGCGAAGCCGTGACGGCGCCGCGACTGCAGGCGGCCCGGCGGCTGGTCGTCAAGATCGGGTCGGCCCTGCTGGTCGGCCCGGACGGGTTGCGGGACGAATGGCTGGGTGCGCTGTGCGACGATGTCGCGAAATGGCGCGGCATGGGATGCGATGTGGTGCTGGTCTCGTCGGGGTCCATCGCGCTTGGTCGCCGGGTGCTGGGTCTGCCCGACGGACCGTTGGCGCTGGAACAGGCGCAGGCGGCCGCGGCGGTCGGACAGATCCGGCTGGCGCGCGCCTATGAACAGGCGCTGGCGCCGCATGGGGTGACGACCGCGCAAGTCCTGCTGACCCTTGAGGACAGCGCCGACCGCCGCCGCTATCTGAACAGCCGCGCCACCATGCAGACGCTTCTGTCGCTTGGGGTGGTGCCGATCGTCAACGAAAACGACACCGTCGCCACCGATGAGATCCGCTTTGGCGACAACGACCGCCTTGCGGCACAGATCGCGGTCACCTGCGGGGCGGACCAGCTTTTGCTGTTATCGGACGTCGACGGGCTCTACACCGCGAACCCCAAGACGGATTCGACCGCGCGCCACCTGCCGGTGATCGAGGCGATCACCCCGGCGATCGAGGCGATGGGCGGCGATCCGGTGTCGGGCCTGTCCAAGGGTGGCATGAAGACCAAGCTGATGGCCGCGCGAACCGCCGTGGCGGGCGGTTGCGCCATGGCCATTGCGGAGGGCTCGGTCCTGCATCCGTTGTCGGCGGTGGCGGATGGTGCGCGCAGCAGTTGGTTCCTGCCCGAGGCCGATCCCCAACTGGCACGCAAACGCTGGATCGCGGCCATGAAACCCCGTGGCACGCTGATCATCGATGACGGCGCGGCGCAGGCCCTGTCGCGCGGAAAGTCGCTGCTGCCCGCAGGGGTGACGCGTGTGATGGGCGATTTCGGCCGTGGTGATCCGGTGCAGATCGACGGTCCGGCGGGTGAACGTCTGGCGATCGGCCTGACACGATACACTGCCATCGAAGCCGCGCAGATTGCGGGTCATCAATCGGCCAAGATTGCGGATATCCTTGGATATTCGGGTCGCGCGGCGTTAATTCACCGCGACGACATGGCGGTCTGAGCCGCTTTTGTCAGCCCCTGACGGGGCTGACGGCGCGCCGGAACCGCGTGATGCCGCGTTCCCGGGTCAGCTTGGCGCATCCCGGAGCGGGTGCGGGCAGGCTGAGGACCTTGTCTCGCAACAGTGCGATCGCCTCTTCGCTGTTGCGTGGCAGATCGGCGGGATCCACCGGGCGGCCCACCGTGACGCGATAGGGGTGGCGGGTCTTGTTCAGGACCTCGTTGAACAAGGTCACGTCGCGTAGCGTCGGATGGATGGCATCCAGCAGATAGAACAGGGCCGAGTTGCGCGCCCTGATCCGTAGCGGGATGATTGGCACGTCGAACTTGCGCGCGATCATCGCCGCGCTGGCCATCCAGGGACGCTCATGCAGGGTCAGACCCTGACGCTTGGCCAGACGCCCCGAAGGGAAGATCAGGCCCATGCGCCCCGCACCAAGGGCGTCGCGGGTGTAATCCATCGTAGCGCGAGTCTTGGCGTGGCTGCGCTTTTCAACGCGCCATTCCACAGGGGCGATCATTTCGACTGTCTGTGGCAAAACCCGGATCATATCATGGTTGGCATAGATGAACAGGTCATCGCGCAACTGCGATATCATCGCATGCAGGAATATCCCGTCAGCAATGCCTGTCGGGTGATTGGCCACGATCAGGGCGGGACCGGTTGCGGGAAGATTCTCCAACCCCTCGACCTGAAGATCGTGGACGATCAGGTCCGACATGCGGCGCATGATCTCGGCTGCGGGCAGGTCGCGGAATTCCACGCCAAGTGTGACGGTCTTGGGATAATGCAGAAGACCCATCATCCCAAGACGGATCAGCCGATGGTGCAGCTTGCCCGAATAGAGCCATGGCGCGCGTTCGGCGATCAGGGGGTCGATCCGCGCATGCATTTCGGCGCGGGCGTCATCGTTTGCAGTCATGGTCCTTGCCATCCTTCCCCCCCCTCGCGGGCGCGCCGCCTCAGCGGCCCGCCCCGATCATCCGCGAGACCATTTCGCGCGTATTACGGCTCAAACCCGTAACGGCTGCAATACGTTCCAAGGTGGCCAGCGCAAGTGCCTTGCGGTTTTCGTCATAGCGCGGCCAGGTCTCGAACGCGGTCGACATGCGCGCGGCGATCTGCGGATTGGCCGCATCCATGCGGATCAGCCAATCCGCCGTGAAATCATAGCCCGATCCGTCAGCCGCGTGGAACCCCGCATGATTGGCCGCCAGACCGCCCAGAAGCGCGCGGAAACGGTTGGGGTTCTTCCAGTCGAAATCATCGCGTTGGGCCAGGTCCCGCGCGATGTGCACCGCATCGGCAGGCGGGGCAGCCATGGGCTGGATGCTGAACCATTTGTCCATCACCAGACGGTTATCGGCGAATTCCCGGTGTAAGGTATGCAACGCCGCCTCGCCTTGGCCAAGGCGCAGCAGCACGGCCAGCGCGGCCATCCGCTCGGTCATGTTGGTGGCGGTGTCGAACAGCGCCTGCGCACGGTCGGACCCTTCGATGCGCCCCAGAAGGCCAAGCGCCGCGATACGCAGCGACCGTTTCGCCGCCGAAATCGCATCGGGCGAATAGGGGCCAGTAACCTGCATCGCGTCATAGATTTGGGCCAGCAGGTCGCGATGGGTTTCGGCCACCCTGCGCGCCAGATCACCGCGCGCCGCATGGATGGCGTCGGGATCGGGCACGTCCCCAAGGGCGGTCAGTCGGGTCGCGATCTCATCCTCTCCGGGCAGGTTCAGGCACAAGGCGCGGAAGGCCGGATCGGCGGCGTGATCGCCGGCCAGTGCGCCGATGGCCTGGACGTAATCCGCACCGGCCTGTTGTCCCCGCGCCAAGGCAATCAGCGCCGACAGCGCCAGTTCGCGACCGGCTTCCCACCGGGCGAAGGGATCGGTGTCATGGGCGAACAGAAAGGCGCGCGTGGCGTCGTCCATCTGCCGCTGCAGGATCACCGGTGCCGAAAACCCGCGCAGGGCCGACACGACCGGGCGGGCCGAAAGCCCTTCGAAGGTAAAGCTGTCACGCTCTCTGGTCAGTTCCAGGACGCGGGTGGTCTGCACTTCCTGCCCGTTCGGGCCCAGAAGGCCTACGGCGACCGGGATGACGCGGGGGGGCTTTTGATCCTGACCGGGTGTCGGAGGGGTCGATTGCGACAGGGTCAGGGTCATGGTGCCGTCCTGCCATTCCTCGGACAGGGTGACGGTGGGGGTGCCCGCATCGGTGTACCAGCGCTTGAACTGGGTCAGGTCGCGCCCTGTGGCGTCCTCGAAGACCTTCAGCCAGTCCTCGATCGTCGCGGCGTCGCCGTCATGGCGGTCGAAATACAGGTCCAGTGCCTTGGCGTAATCGGCGTCACCGACAAGGCGCTTCAGCATGCCGATCACCTCGGCGCCCTTTTCATAGACGGTCGCCGTGTAGAAATTGTTGATTTCCTCATAGCGGTCGGGGCGCGGGGGATGCGCCAGCGGGCCCTGATCTTCGCGGAACTGGCGGGCGCGCAGGGCACGGACATCCTCGATCCGCTTGACGGCCGCGCTGCGCAGGTCGCTGGTGAAGCTCTGATCGCGGAAGACGGTCAGCCCTTCCTTGAGGCACAGCTGGAACCAGTCGCGGCAGGTGATGCGGTTGCCGGTCCAGTTGTGAAAATATTCATGTGCGATGACCGCCTCGATCCGTTCGTAATCGGTGTCGGTCGCGGTTTCCGGGCTGGCCAGCACCAGTTTCGAGTTGAAGATGTTCAACCCCTTGTTTTCCATGGCGCCCATGTTGAAATCATCGACGGCCACGATGTTGAAGACATCAAGGTCGTATTCACGGCCATAGACGTCCTCGTCCCATTTCATCGACTTGATGAGCGATTCCATGGCAAAGCCCGCGCGGTCCTGATCGCCGGGACGGACCCAGACATTCAGATCGACCTTGCGGCCCGACATGGTGGTAAAGCTGTCGCTGACGGCTTTCAGATCGCCCGCGACCAGCGCGAACAGATAGGCGGGCTTGGGCCAGGGATCGTGCCAGACGGCCACGCCATCTTCGGTGCTGACCGGATTGCCGTTCGACAGCAGCACCGGCAGGTCGCCGCGCACCGTCACATGGAAGGTCGTCATGACATCGGGGCGGTCGGGATAGAAGGTGATGTGGCGAAAGCCCTCGGCCTCGCATTGGGTGCAGAAGATGCCGCCCGACTGGTAAAGGCCTTCGAAGGCCGTGTTGCTGGCGGGGTCGATCGACACCTCGGACGCCAAGGTGAAGGGCTGGCGGGGCAGGGCGGCAGCCGCGATCATCAGCCGTTCGTCGTCATGGGTGACATGGGTGGCGTCGATGGCCGCCCCGTCGATCGTCAGTGACAAAAGTGTCACATCCTTGCCACCATCCAGGACCAGATCCTGCACCGCATCTGCGTCGCGCGGGGCCAGGTCAAGCTGCGCGATCACCCGCGTTCCCTGCGCCGCCAACGTGAAATCAAGCCGCGTTTGCGACAGGACGAACGGGTAGGGGGCATAGTCGGACAACAGCTGAACCGGCTGGCTTTTGGTCAAGGACATCTGGGGCGACCTTTCTGAAAAATGTAGCATGGGCGGAACCCTTGCCCTGAGCCGGTGTTAATCGCCTGAAAGCCGGGTCGCAAGCCGGGTGCTGGGATTGCAAGATTGACTTGCGCAGGATGCCGCCGCACATAACTGCGACCTAAACCTGTCATTTGACAGCATTAATTTGGAGGCCACCATGAGCTATGATCCCAACGATCCGAACCGCCCGAAACCCGGCACCCCGGATCACAAGGAAACCTATGTCGAGCCGGTCGAGCGCAAGTCTTCGGCGCTGCCGCTGATCATCGGTGTGCTTCTGGCATTGGCACTGGCCTATTTCGTTCTGCAGCGCTTCATGACCGATGACACGGTGACCGTCGAGGGCGACACCACAACTGTCACCACGACTGAAAACGCCGACCCGACCGAGCCCGAGGCACCCGCCGTTGTGACCGAGCCCGTGGCAGAGCCCGAGTCTGATGCCGCCGCCGTGGAGACCGAGGCGGAAGCCGAGGCCGATCAGGCCGCAGCCGATGCCGAAGCTGCTGCCGACGACGCCGCCGCAGCAGCAGACGACGCTGCTGAAGATGCAGGCGCTGCCGCCGAGACGGCTACCGAGGATGCTGCTGCAGCTGCTGAATCCGCCGCCGAGAGCGCAGCCGACGCCGCCGAGGCATCTGCCGAAGCAACCGGCAACGCCGTCGACAACGCGGTGGATAGCGCAGGTGAGACTGCTGCCAACGCTGCAAACGAAGCTGCCGAGGCCGCTCAGGATGCAGCCGACGCGCTTGACGATGCGATCACCGTCGAGGAAGAGCCTGCCGTCACGCCGGAAGCGGATGTCGAGGCCGACACCACAACCGCACCCGCGAACTGAGACCTTCGCAGGTCTGATGACAGGCCCGGACGTTTACCGTCCGGGCTTTTTCATGTCTAACGTGACGAAACGGGCAATTGATCGGTTTTCGCCCTGCGACGGGCATTTCAAGTACAACTATCTTCGCAGGGGCACGGACTTGTGAAATATAATTTCGTGATGCTATTAATTCTGCGACTGCGAAACCAACAAGGCGGGGGGCTGAGCAAGCCATGAAGATTGGCGCACTGAAAGAAAACCATCCCGGAGAAGCGAGGGTGGCGATCACCCCGGCTTCGGCCGGGCATCTGGCCAAGCTGGGCCACGAGGTCTTTGTCCAGACGGGTGCCGGAACGGGCGCGGGCTTTTCCGACGATGATTATGGCAAGGCCGACGTGACCATTTGCCAATCGGCATCCGAACTGATCGGCGCCGTCGACGTGGTGACCAAGGTCCGCCAACCCACCGAGGCCGAGCTGAACCAGATGCGCGAGGGGCAGACGGTCATCTCGTTCTTCTATCCCGCGCAGAACTCCGAACTGCTGGCCAGGGCCAAGGAGAAGGGCGTCACGGCGATCGCGATGGACATGGTTCCCCGCATCAGTCGCGCCCAGAAGATGGATGCGCTGTCATCCATGGCCAATATCGCGGGCTATCGCGCCGTGATCGAGGCCGCGAACAATTTCGGGCGTTTCTTTACCGGGCAGGTGACGGCGGCGGGCAAGGTTCCCCCTGCAAAGGTTCTGGTCGTGGGTGCTGGCGTGGCGGGTCTTGCCGCCATCGGTACGGCGACCAGCCTTGGCGCGCAGGTCCATGCCTTCGACGTGCGCCCCGAAGTGTCGGAACAGATCGAATCGATGGGCGCCGAGTTCGTCTTTCTGGAGTTCGACCAGCCGACCGAAGACGGTGCCGCGACGGGCGGCTATGCGGCCCCCTCCAGCCCTGAATTCCGTGAAAAGCAGCTGGCCAAGTTCCGCGAACTGGCGCCCCAGATGGACATCGTCATCACCACGGCGCTGATCCCGGGCCGCGATGCCCCGGTACTGTGGACGGCCGACATGGTTGCGGCGATGAAGCCCGGCAGCGTCATCGTCGATCTGGCCGCCGAAAAGGGCGGCAACTGCGAATTGACGG